>JAZBPX010000001.1:0-8833 GCA_036351775.1 Pacificimonas sp.
AGGGTCCAGCCACACGCGCCCCTTCGGAAACTGGATCCCGGCCTTCGCCGGCAGGACGGGCATAGGTCACAGATGGGGGAACTGACCTGCAGGCAGGCGCACCGACACCGCGCTGATACCGCCCAAAAACCGTCATTCCCGCGCACGCGGGAACCCAGAGGCAGGCGGTGGCGAAGCCGAGCCTGTCATCGAACGTAAACGCGGCTGGATTCTCGCCTGCGCGGGAATGACGGCGGAACACGGGACCACGGTCCGCGCCCCGCCCCTACTCCCCCGGCTCCGTTTCCAGCGCCCGCGCCCGCGCGGCGTCGGCTTCGTTCATCGCCTGGTGGTTCACGGTCACGATCTTCGGCGGGCCGCCATTCTGGTCGGCGACCAGCCACAGCGAACCGAGCTCCAGAAACGCGCCTTCCCCCGGCACCACGGTCACCTCGGCGAGGTCGATCCGGCGAAGAAGACCCATCACGCGCGCATCGAAAATCCGGTCGAAGGCGGCGTTGATCTGGTCGGCATCGGTCAGCTGCGTCGTCACCCCGTCCGCATCGATATAATAGAAGGGGATATTGAGCGCATCGAGGAGCGCTGCCCGGTCCTCCGCCTCGGCGGCGGCGCGCAGCGCGTCCAGAGCGTCAACGAACTTCGTCGCCGTCGTCGACATCGCGCAGGACACGCTGACCCCGCCGATCTGGTCATTGGCGCGGTCGAAGGCGCGCTCGTCCTCCGGCTGCGCCTCCCAGATGCTGTCGAGGCAGTTCGAAATCGCCTCGGCCTGCGCCTCTGCCGCGCCCGCCGACACCGCTCCCCCGGCAACGGGGCCGCCGACGCGCGCGATGTCCGCATCGCTCGGCCCGTCCGCTTCCGGCGCGCAGGCGGCTAGCCCCAGCACGCACAGCGCCGTGAGGAAAACCGGTTTAGCGTTCACGCGGATCGTCATAGCTCTTGTCCCGGAATATCTGCCGCCGCCGCTCGCTGCGATAGACGAGGCCCGGCGCCTGCCGCCCCAACCGGTCGAGCGTATAGATCAGCTCATTGGCGATCTTGTCATAGTCGCGCTCCCGGATCGCCTGGTTGAGGCGCGGCGACTGTTCCGCGCTGACATTGCCCGGCCCCACATTGAACACGAGATCGACCAGCGCATCGAATTCATACTGGTCCAGTTCCAGATCGCCAACGAGGTCGCGCACCGCCCGCTCGGCGATCTCCAGGTCCTCCGTCAGGAAATCGAGGACCTTGTTCTCGTCGATCACGTCGCCAACGCGCAGACCGTCCTCGGGCCGCACCAGGTGCCCGACCCCTACGGTCGGAAGGCCGGTAATGTCGCGGTAGACGCGCATGACCGCGCCCTCTTCCTCGCGCATGACCTCTTTCATCTTCTCCGAGACGCGCAGTTCGGCCGCGGCCCGCCGCACCCGCGCGCGCGCCGCCTCGAGTTCCGGGGACAGGTTCGCCGCTTCCATCAGCGCATCGCGCCGGTCATCGCGGGCGTTGCGCGCATCGCGGAGCTCGGCGGCGGAGGGATCGGCGGGTTCGCACGCGGCCAGCAGCCCAAGAAGGATCGGCAGCAGAACGATTCGCATGGCCGGTCTTCTAGCGGCCCGCTCCCGTGCGACAACCGTTCCCCTTATCCTCCCAAAGCTGCTAAGGCCGCGCCATGACAAAAGATATCAAGGACGGCGCGCTCGACGAGGGCCGCCCCTCCCGCAAGGCCACCCCGCCGCAGGTTACGAAACTCGGCGGCAAGGACCTCCACCCCTCCACCCTGATGATGGGTTACGGCTATGAGCCGCGCCTGTCGGAGGGGGCGCTCAAGCCGCCGGTGTTCCTCACCTCCACCTACGCCTTCGAGACCGCCGCCGACGGCAAACGCTTCTTCGAGGGGATCACGGGCAAGCGCCCCGGCGGCGCGGACGGCCTCGTCTACGGCCGCTTCAACGGCCCCAACCAAGAGATCCTCGAGGACCGGCTGGCGCAGTGGGAGCGGGCGGAGGAGGCGCTCAGCTTCTCCTCCGGCATGTCGGCCATCGGCACGGCGCTGATGGCGCACGTCAAGCCCGGCGAGATGATCGTCCATTCCGCGCCGCTTTACGCCGCCACGGAAAAGCTGATCGACGCCGTCCTCGGCAAGTTCCACGTCGGCTGGATGGACTTCCCGGCGGGCTCCGCCATCGACCGCGTCCGCTCCACCATCGAGGCCGCTCAGGCGAAGGGCCCGGTTGCCGTCATCTATCTTGAAAGCCCGGCGAACCCCACGAACGACCTCGTCGATATCGAGGCCATCGCCGCGCTGCGCGACGAGATGTTCGCGGGCGAAGAGCACCAGCCCGTGATCATGGTCGACAACACTTTCCTCGGCCCCTGCTTCCAGGCACCGGTCACGAAGGGCGCGGACCTCTCGCTCTACTCGCTGACCAAATACGTCGGCGGCCACTCTGATCTCGTCGCGGGGGCCTGCGTCGGGTCCCGCGCCGCGCTTGCGCCGATCCTCGCGCTCCGCAACACGCTCGGCACCATCACCGATCCGAACACCGCGTGGATGCTGCTGCGCTCGCTCGAAACCGTCCAGCTTCGCATGGAAAAGGCGGAATCGAACGCCCGCGCCGTCGCCACCTTCCTCCGCGACCATGCCAAGGTCGAGCGCGTCTCCTGGCTCGGCTTTCTCGACCCCGCCTCCTCGCAAGGCGAAATCTACCAGCGCCACTGTTCCGGCGCCGGCTCGACCTTCTCCGTCATCGTGAAGGGCGGCGAGGCGGAGAGCTTCCGCCTCCTCGACAATCTCAAGACGGTAAAGCTCGCGGTCAGCCTCGGCGGCACAGAGTCGCTAGCCAGCCACCCCGCCGCCATGACGCATCTCAGCGTGCCGGAGGATCGCCGCGCCGAACTCGGCATCACCGACAACCTCGTGCGCGTCTCCATCGGCGTCGAGCATGAGGACGACCTGATCGCCGACTTCGAGCAGGCGCTCAAAACCGTATAGGCCGCGCGGGCGCGGGGGAAAGATCGCCCCCGCCCGCGCGTTCGGTTTCGTCATGCAGCGCATCAGCATCTTCGACATGGACCGCACCATCACGGCGGGCGGCACCTATTCACAGTGGCTGACGCACTGGATTCGCACCGAGGCTCCGGCGCGCGCCCTCTTGCTACCGCTCAGCGGGCTATTCGGCGCTGCTTATCTCGCGCGGCTTGTGGACCGCGGCCGCCTCAAGACCCTGAACCAGGCGGTACTGATGGGTAGCCGCGTCGATCCCGACCGCGCTGCCGCCGCCGCGAAAGCTTTCGCCGACGCCGTCGTGCCGGCCGGATGCTTCAAGGGCGCTGTCGAGCGCATCAAGGCCGAGAAGGCGGACGGCCGCCGCGTCATGCTCGCCACCGCGTCCTACGGCTTCTACGTCAACGCCGTTGCCGCGCGGCTGAAGGCGGAGGATGTCATCGCCACGGAGGTCGAACGCGCCCCGAACGGCGACCTCCTTGCCCGGCTTGACGGCGAGAACTGCTACGGCGCGGCGAAACTCCGCAAGATCGAGGCCTATTTCGCCGACCGCGGCATCGACCGCGACGCCGCCCATGTCCGCTTCTTCTCCGACCATGACAGCGACGCGCCGGTCATGGACTGGGCCGACGAGGCCTTCGCGGTGAACGGCAAGAAACCCATGCGCACCCTCGCGGCCCTGCGCGGCTGGGAACAGATCGTCTGGGAGTAGGGTCAGTCGTGCCCCACTCACTTAGTCATCCCAGCGAAAGCTGGGATCCACGCTGTAAGGGAGGCACCAGGCGCGGACTTCACAGCATGGATTCCAGCCTCCGCTGGAATGACTATTCCAGGAAAACATCGCGCCCTCCCCCCTCCCCCGTCATTCCCGCGCACGCGGGAATCCAGTTAAAGGCGATGGCGGAGCCGAGCCTGTCCCGGACCAAGTGCGCGGCTGAATTCCCGCGTGCGCGGGAATGACATGCCCTTACGTCTGTCGGGCCAACGCCGCCCTCAGGTCCGGCAGCGGAAGAAGTTCGGCGCGCGGAACAGGCACGTTGCCAGCTGGCCGTTCCTTGAGAAGGTCACCGCCGTCTCGCCCGGCGACGCCGCCACCAGTTCCGCGAGCTGGGCCACCGACGCCACCCGCATGTCGTTCACGTCCTCGATGATATCGCCCGTCCGCACGAAATTGAGCCGCGACGCCGGGGCCCCCCGCGCGATCCCCGTCACCACGACCCCGCGCTCCGGCACGCCTGCGCCGAGTTCCGACGCCAGCCGCGGGCTCAGATTGGCAACCCTCACCCCCGTCAGGATGGTCTGCCCCGCCAGCACGGTCTCGTTGCGCGCCGGGATTTCCGGCGGCTCGATCAGGCGCGTCACGATCTCCCGCCGCTCGCCGTCCCGCAGCACGGTCAGCGTCACGGGCGTCTCGACGCCCCGGCTGCCCGCCAGGTAGCGCAGCGACGCCGGGTCGATCACCGCATCGCCGTTGACGGCAATGACAACGTCGCCCTGCCGCAGCCCCGCGCGCGCCGCCGGCGACCCCTCGCTGACCCCGCGAACGATCACCCCGGCGGGCCGGTCAAGGCCAACCGAGCGCGCCAGGTCGCGCGTCACCGCCTGTGTATCCGCGCCCAGCCAGGGGCGGATCACCCGCCCCGCCGCCGCGCTCGCCAGGAACTGCCGCACCATGTTCACCGGGATCGCAAAGCCGATGCCGTTCGACCCGCCCGACCGCGAGTAGATCGCCGTGTTCACGCCGACCAGCTGCCCGTCCAGCCCGATCAGCGCGCCGCCCGAATTGCCCGGATTGATCGCCGCGTCGGTCTGCAGGAAGAACTGATAGTCGCTGATGCCGACGCCCGTCCGCGCCACGGCGGAGATGATGCCGCTCGTCACCGTTTGCCCGACGCCGAACGGATTGCCGATCGCGACCGCGATATCGCCGACCTCGACCTGCTCGCTGTCGCCCAGCGGCACCACCGGCAGCGGCGTTCCGCGCGTGTCGACGCGCAGCAGCGCCAGGTCCATCTGCGGGTCGGCAAAGACCAGTTCGGCTGAATATTCGCGCCGGTCGGACAGCGCGACGAGGATCTGCTCGGCGCCCTCGACGACGTGGTTGTTGGTGATGACCAGCCCGTCCTCACCGACGATCACGCCAGAGCCGAGCGAGCGCTGCGTGCGCTCGGGCCGCTGCATCCGCCCGAAAAACTGGTCGAAGAAGCTCTGCTGGCGCGGCTGCTGCGCGCGCCGCGCCGAATAGACGTTCACCACCGCCGGGGACACCTCGCGCACCAGCGGCGCGTAGGACAGCAGCACCTCCTCGCGGCTGCCCGGCACCCGGCGCAGGTCGCCCGCCGCCATGCTATCGTCATCCGCAAGGGGTTCGGCCAGCGCCTCGATCTGCTCCTGCGCCAGCGCATCGGAAAGCTGCTCGCGGAACATCAGCGCCCCCGCCGCCCCCACGAGGAGACCCAGAAGCACGAGAAGGACGGTTTTAAGCTGCATGAGCCCTATCTAGGTCAATCGTCCCGGCGTTCCATGGTGCGTACGAATTCTTCCAGCGCAGGCCCCCGGCGGCTCGCTTTCAGGCGCTCACCGGCGACCACCGCCTGAACATCCCGAAAACATCGCTCCAGGTCGTCGTTCACGAACACATAGTCATAAGCGCCGTAATGGCTGATCTCGTGGCCCGCCCGCGCCATGCGCCGCTCGATCACCTCCTCGCTGTCCGTCCCCCGCCCGCGCAGCCGGCTCTCCAGCTCCTCCAGCGACGGCGGCAGCAGGAAGATCGACACCACGTCGCGGTCCAGCTTGCCCTTCAGGCTGCGCGTCCCCTGCCAGTCCACGTCGAACAGCATGTCCTGCCCCGCCGCCAGCGCAGCCTCGACCGGGGCCTGCGGCGTGCCGTAGCGGTGGTCGAACACCTGCGCATGTTCGATGAACTCGTCATTCGCCGCCATCGCCTCGAACTCGGCAGCGGACCTGAAGAAATAGTGCTGGCCCTCGACCTCGTCCCGCCGCGGTGCGCGCGTTGTCGCCGACACGCTGATCCGCATCTCCGGCTGCGCTGCCAGCAGCCGCCGCGCCATCGTCGACTTCCCCGCCCCCGACGGCGACGACAAGACAAACAAAACCCCGCGCCGCTTCATAAATCCTCCCCGGCACGGGGAGGGGGACCAGCCGCAGGCTGGTGGAGGGGTCGACGCCCGGTGGCGACTTCCAGAATCGTGCGCACAGCGTCCTCAACATTCCGAAGGATCGCCGCAGCCGGAATCCGCAGCGTCCGTATCCCCGCCGCCTCGAAATACCGATGGCGCGCGCTGTCCTGTCTCAGGCGGCCGTCATGAACCGCCCCGTCCACCTCAATGGCCAGCCGCGCTTCGCTACAATTGAAATCGAGAATAAAGTGCCCAGCCGGGTGTTGACGCCGAAACTTCAGGCCGCCCGGGCGGTGCCGCAGCGCTTTCCACAGCAGAACTTCCGGCAGCGACATGTCCTTTCTGAGGCGACGCGCACGCCGGACGGTTTCGCGGTTTGCATCGGGGCCTGCACCGGGATGCGACCCGTCCACCACGCTGCGCGCGGTCCCCCTCCCCGTATCGGGGAGGATCTCAGCCAATCATCGTCTCCGGGCGCACCACTTCGCGGAAGCGCTCCTCGGAGATCAGGTCCAGCGCCAGCGCCGCCTCCAGCAGCGTCGTCCCCTCCTTGTGCGCCTTCTTCGCGATGTCGGCCGCGTTGTCATAGCCGATCTCGGGCGCCAGCGCGGTCACCAGCATCAGGGAGCGTTCGAGAAGCTCCTCGATGCGGTCCCGGTTCGGCGTGATGCCTTCCACGCAGCGATCGGCGAAGGACACGCTCGCATCCGCGATCAGGCGGATCGACTGGAGGACGTTGTAGGCGATCACGGGCTTGAAGACGTTCAGCTCCATATGCCCCTGCGCGCCGCCGACCGTCACGGCGGTGTGGTTGCCCATCACCTGCGCGGCCACCATCGTCAGCGCCTCGCACTGGGTCGGGTTCACCTTCCCCGGCATGATCGAGGAGCCCGGCTCGTTCTCCGGCAGCTGCAGCTCGCCAAGCCCCGAGCGCGGCCCCGATCCCAGCAGCCGCAAATCGTTCGCGATCTTGTTGAGGCTCACCGCCAGCACGTTCAGCGCGCCCGACAGCTCGACCATCGTGTCATGCGTCGCCAGCGCCTCGAACTTGTTCGGCGCGGTCTCGAACGGCAGCTCCGTCAACCGCGCGACCTCGCCCGCGAAATCCTCCGCAAAGCCCTTTGGCGCGTTCAGCCCCGTACCCACCGCCGTGCCGCCCTGCGCCAGCCGGTAGACGCGGGGCAGAGTGGCCTCCACCCGGTCGATCCCATCGGCGATCATCTGGACATAGCCAGAAAATTCCTGCCCCAGCGTCACCGGCGTTGCGTCCTGCATGTGCGTGCGGCCGATCTTGACGATGTCCGCAAAGTCGTCCGCCTTCTGCTCCAGCGCCCCGCGCAGATGCTCCAGCGCCGGGATCAGCAGCGAGTTGAGCTCCCGCGCCGCCGCGATGTGCATGGCGGTCGGGAAGGTATCGTTAGAGGACTGGCCGCGATTGACATGATCGTTCGGGTGCACCGGGTCCTTTCCCCCCCGCGCGCCCGACAGGATCTCGTTCGCCCGCCCCGCGATCACCTCGTTCGCATTCATGTTCGACTGGGTGCCGGAGCCGGTCTGCCAGACCACCAGCGGAAACTCATCGTCCCGCTCTCCGTTCGCGACCTCCTCCGCCGCGGTCTGGATCGCCTTGGCCAGTTTCTCCTCCAGCCCCGCCTTCTCGTTCACGATGGCGGCGGCGTGCTTCACGATGCCGAGCGCCCGGATCAGCGGCACGGGCAGGCGCTCGTTGCCGATGGGAAAATTGCCAAGCGAGCGCTGCGTCTGCGCGCCCCAATAGGCATCTGCGGGCACATCGATGGTACCGAAACTGTCGCTTTCGGTGCGGGTGTCATTCGTCATGGGCGGCGGTCTCCAGCAGAAGCCGTCATCCTGAACTCGTTTCAGGATCCAGTTCCCGGCGCGGCGTGGACGTTTGGATCCTGAAACCAGTTCAGGATGACGTGTGTGTCTTTGGAAAGGGCGGTTACGCACTCCTGCGCGCGGCCTCAATCACTTCTTGCGGAAATCAATTTCAACGACGTTGGAGCCGTCCTTCTTGGCCTCCTCTCCGGCCTCGCCATCCGCTGCATCCGCATCGGCATCCTTAGACACCGCGCGCAGGCCCGGCTTCGCCTCCGGCACATCGGGCGGCGGGAATTGCAGGGCGAAGTTCACCGACGGGTCGATAAAGCCCACCACCGCCGACAGCGGGATGATCAGCTTCGCCGGTACCTGGTTGAAGGACAGGCCGATCTCGAACCCCTCCCGGTCGACCGCCAGATCCCAGAAGCGGTGCTGCACGACGATGGTCATCTCGTCCGGGTAGCGCTCCTTCAGGTGCGCCGGGATATCGACGCCCGGGGCATGTGTCTTGAAGGCGATGTAGAAATGATGGTCCCCCGGCAGGCCGCCCGCCGCCGCGACCTCGGTCAGGACGGAATAGACCACGCCGCGCAGCGCATCCTGCACATGCTCATCATAGGGGATCAGGCTGTCAGGCGTCGTCTCGTCACTCATGCTGCTCTGCTGAAGCCTTCGCCAGAGTCGGTCAAGGAAAGGCGGAGGCCATCCCCAAACAGCATCGTCATTCCCGCCCGCCTGCAAATCCCGTCATCCTGAACTCGTTTCAGGATCCAGTGACCGATGCCGCGCGGACGCCTGGACCCTGAAACAAGTTCAGGGTGACGAGGCTGCAGAGACTGTTCGACCAGCACGACCAACCCCC
>JAZBPX010000002.1:0-34101 GCA_036351775.1 Pacificimonas sp.
AGCGGTGGAGGGACGCGTATATCCTCCACCGCTTGCGGGGGAGGTGGCCGAGCGGCGAAGCCGCGAAGGTCGGAGGGGGCCTGAACGAAAACCGCGCCCCCTCAAACGCCTATCCCGCAAACGGATCCGTAACCAGGATCGTATCCTCGCGCTCAGGGCTGGTCGATACCAGCGCCACCGGCACGCCGATCAGCTCCTCGATTCGCCGGATATACTTGACCGCCTGCGCGGGCAGGTCCGCCCAGCTGCGCGCGCCGACCGTCGAATCGTGCCAGCCGTCAATTTCTTCGTAGACCGGAATCGCGGCTTCCTGATCTTCAGGCCGCGCGGGCAGATAATCAAAATGGGTGCCGTTCACGTCGTAGCCGACACCGATCTTCAGCGTGTCGAAGCCGTCGAGCACATCCAGTTTCGTCAGCGCGATGCCGGTCACGCCGGACACGCTCATCGACTGCCGCACCAGCGCCGCGTCGAACCAGCCGCAGCGCCGTTGACGCCCCGTCACCGTCCCGAACTCATGCCCGCGCTCGCCCAGCCGCTGCCCGACAGCATCGTTCAGCTCGGTCGGGAACGGCCCCGCGCCCACGCGCGTCGTATATGCCTTCACAATACCGAGCACATAACCCGCAGCGCCCGGCCCCAGGCCAGACCCGCTGGCCGCCGTGCCCGCCACCGTGTTCGAGCTTGTCACGAACGGGTAGGTGCCGTGATCGACGTCTAGCAGCACGCCCTGCGCGCCCTCGAACAGGATGCGTTTTCCCTCGGTCCGTGCCTGCCCCAGGTCACGCCAGACTGGCGCCGCGAAGGGCATCACTTTCGGCGCAATTTCTTTCAGGTCATCGATGAGACGCGCGCGGTCGATGGGCGGCTCGCCAAAGCCGACGCGCAGCGCGTTGTGATGCGCCTCGATCCGGTCCAGCTGGCGCTCCGCCCTCTCCGGGTCAGCAAGGTCAGCGACGCGCAGCGACCGACGCCCCGCCTTGTCTTCGTAAGCCGGGCCGATGCCGCGCCGCGTCGTCCCGATCTTGCCCGCTCCCGACGCATCCTCGCGCAGGGCATCGAGATCTCGGTGGAAAGGCAGGATCAGGACACAGGTTTCCGATACGCGGAAATTATCCGGCGTGATCTCCACGCCCTGCCCGCGCAGCTTCTCGATCTCCGACGCCAGCGCCCAGGGGTCCAGCACGACGCCGTTGCCGATCACGGACAGCGTGCCGCGCACAATGCCCGAGGGCAGGAGGCTCAGCTTGTAAACCTGATCGCCCACGACCAGCGTATGCCCGGCGTTATGACCGCCCTGAAAGCGCACCACGACATCCGCGCGCGCCGACAGCCAGTCGACGATCTTCCCCTTGCCCTCGTCGCCCCACTGCGCGCCGATGACGGTAACGTTGCTCATGTTCCTGGCTTTCCCGGGTTCGGTCCGCGCCGCTATAGCGCTTTCGCTTCGCCTTGCCACATATGTGTGCAGCCATTTGCCTGCGCGGTGTCGTCTTCGGACAGCGCCGCGACCGTGACCCAGCCTTCGGCCCGCAGCTTCGCGCCGACTTCCTTATCGGTGCCCGGCGGCAGGAAGATACGCGGGCTGTCCTGCCCGCCAAGACCAGCTTCCACGAAGGGATCGACGTAGAGCGAGAACCCAACCGCTGGCTCTGCCGCGCCGTTCGGATGGCGGATCGTGTAGGTGCCGCCGCGCCCGACTTCGCCCGGCACTCCGCCGATATACAGGCTGAAGCCTGCCCAGCTCTGATACTCGAAACCCAGCCGCTCGGTCGGGTCGAGGGACACGGTGCCATATCGCCCGGCGAGCGTCGCGAGCGTCTCCGCCGCGTCCAGCCGCGCATCGAAGGCCGCGCCCATCTCAGCTGATCGCAGCGCGGCGAGCGCCGGTTCGACCGGTCCCGCCGCATCGATCAGAAAGGCATAGTCCTGTCCGCCTGCCGCCAACAGGTCGGCCTGGTCCTTGCCATCCAGCGCGGCCTTCACGGCTGGCAGATCCTCGACCGGCCAGCGATCCGCTGCCAGTTCATCGACCAGCGATGGTAGGGTCAGATCCACCGAAATGTCCTGCGCTCCGCTCGCTTTCACAGCTTCCAGCGCAACCATCAGGACTTCGGAGACCGCGCGGATATGGTCGCTACCGATCAGCTCCGCGCCCAGCTGCAGCGATTCGCGGTCCGCGCCGACCTGCGGCCCACGCACCCGCAGCACTGGCCCGGCATAGGCCAGCCGCACGGGCCGCGGCCGATGGGCCATTCGCGTTGCAGCAATCCGCCCAACCTGCGCCGTGATATCCGGGCGCAGCGCCAGCGTTCGCTGCGACAACGGGTCGATTAGCCGGACGAGATCCTGCGCCTGCGCTCCGGCCAGGCGGGTAACTAGGCTGTCCTCGAACTCCACCAGCGGCGGCGCGACCCGGTCATAGCCATGCGGCCGGATCGCCTCCAGCATGTCACCGGTCAGGCGCATGGCGGCGCCCGCACGCGGCGGCAGGCGGTCGCGAAATCCCTCTGGCAGCAGGCCGAGGGCGATGGGATCGGTCCCTGTCATCAAAAGCGCAGCGCCTTCACATCGTTCACGCCATCAAGGCTGCATACGTCCTTCATAAGAGCGTCGTCGATCTCGCCGTCGACGGACACCAGCATGACGGCATCGCCGCCATTGCCGCGCCGACCCAGGTTGAACGTGCCGATGTTCACACCCGCTTTGCCAAGCGTCGTGCCGACCGCGCCGATGAAGCCCGGCTTGTCCTCATTCTCGACATACAGCATGTCGCCCGCCAGCTCGGCCTCCATGCCGATGCCGAACAGTTCGACAAGACGCGGGTTGGCCTCGCCGAACAGCGTCCCGGCAATCGAGCGCGCACCCTTCGCGGTTTCCACCGTCAGGCGCAGCAGGGTCAGGTAATCACCCTCCCGCTCGTGCCGGACCTCGGCGATGTCGATGCCGCGTTCACGGGCAAGAACCGGCGCATTCACCATGTTCACCGAGGATGACATCGGCTTCAGCAGCCCTGCGAGGACGGCGGACGTCACCGGCTTCAGGTTCAGCTCGGAGAGCGCGCCTTCGGCTTCGACCGTTACCTTGGTCAGGCCCTCCTCGATCAGCTGTCCAGCCAAAAGGCCGAGCTTTTCGGCAAGCGCCATATAGGGCTTCAGCTTCGGCGCTTCTTCCGCACTCACAGAGGGCGTGTTCAGCGCGTTCGTGACCGCGCCCGTCAGCAGATAATCCGCCATCTGCTCGGCGACCTGGATCGCGACATTCACCTGCGCCTCGGTCGTCGAAGCCCCTAGATGCGGCGTGGCGACGAAGCCGCGCGTCCCGAACAGCCTATTCTCCTTGGCGGGCTCGGCGGCAAAGACGTCCAGAGCGGCGCCGGCGACATGGCCCGATTCCAGCAGGTCTTTCAGCGCATCTTCGTCGATCAGGCCGCCGCGTGCGCAGTTTACGATCCGCACGCCCGCCTTTGTCTTCTCAAGGTTTTCGCGGCTGAGGATGTTGCGTGTCTGATCCGTCAGCGGCGTGTGCAGGGTGATGAAGTCGGCCTGCGCCAGCAATTCATCGAGCGTCACCTTGCGCACGCCGAGTTCTTGCGCGCGCTCCTCGGTCAGGAACGGGTCGAAGGCAATGACCTTCATCTTCAGGCCGAGCGCGCGACTGGCGACGATCGAGCCGATGTTACCCGCGCCAATCAGGCCCAGCGTCTTGCCCGTCACCTCGACGCCCATGAATTTCGACTTTTCCCATTTGCCGGCCTGCGTAGAGGCGTCGGCTTCCGGCAGCTGGCGAGCCAGCGCAAAGATCATGGCGATGGCGTGCTCGGCGGTCGTGATCGAATTGCCGAACGGCGTGTTCATGACGACGATCCCGCGCGCGGACGCCGCCGCCTGATCGATATTGTCGACGCCGATCCCTGCCCGGCCGATCACCTTCAAATTGTCGGCAGCTTCCAGGATGTCGGCGTTCGGCTTCGTCGCGGAGCGGACGGCTAGCCCGTCATACTCGCCGATCACGGCCTTCAGCTCTTCCGGCGTCATGCCGGTCTTCTCGTCCACCTCGATCCCGCGCTGGCGGAAAATCTCGGCGGCCTTCGGGGACATTTTGTCGGCAATCAGGACTTTGGGCATGGGAGTGTCCTCTAATTTTTCCCTTCCCTTTCAAGGGAGGGGTAGGGGTGGGATGGCGAGTGCGCCTCCGCGCTCGCATGAGTACAGAGCAGCGCTACCACGCCTATGTTTGCGAAGGCCCCACCCTTACCCCTCCCTTGAAGAGGAGGGGAAAAGAGCAGGGACCCGCGCATTAGCCGTTATGTTCGGCCTTTACCTTGGCGTAGGCCCACTCGATCCATGGCAGCAGGCGCTTTATGTCCTCGGCCTCGACCGTGCCGCCGCACCAGATACGCAGCGATGGCGGCGCGTCGCGATAACCGTTGAAGTCGTAACCGACCTCAAGGTCCTCCAGCATCGACACGATCTTCTTCGGAACGCCCGCCTGATCCTCGGCGGACAGCCCGTCATACCAGTCGCCCTGGAACACCATGCAGATGCCGGTGTTCGTGCGCTTCGCTGGATCGGCAACCATGTTCCGCAGCCACGGCGTCGATTCGATCCAGTCTTCCAAAATGCGCGCATTCTCGTTTGCCCGCTCGAACAGAGCCTGCCGCCCGCCGATGGACCGCGCCCATTCCAGCGCGGCGATGTAATCTTCGGTCGCCAGCAGCGACGGCGTATTGATCGTCGCGCCCTCGAAGATCGCGCGATTGATCTTGCCGCCTTTCTTGATGCGGAACAGCTTTGGCAGCGGCCAGTCGGGATCGTAGCTTTCGATCCGCTCAACAGCCTTTGGCGAGAGGATCAGCATCCCGTGCTGCGCCTCGGAGCCCATGACCTTTTGCCAAGAGTAGGTCGTCGCATCGAGCTTCGGCCAGTCCATTTCCTGCGCGAAAATGGCGGACGTCGCATCGTTGATCGTGATCCCGCTGCGGCCGTCGGCCAGCCAGTCGGTGTTCGGGATCTTCGCGCCCGACGTCGTGCCGTTCCACGTAAACACGACATCATTGTCCTGCGGGATCGAGCCGAGATCGGGGATTTCGCCGTAATCGGCGTCAAGCGTCGTCAGGTCAGGCAGCTTCAGCTGCTTCACCGCGTCCTGGATCCAGACATTGCCGAAGCTTTCCCACGCCGCGACGGTCGCCGAGCGCTGGCCCAGCATCGTCCACATCGCGCATTCCAGCGCGCCGGTGTCGGAGGCGGGCATGATGCCGACCAGATAATCGTCCGGCACGCCGAGCAGGTCGCGGCTCAGATCGATGGCGTATTTCAGGCGCGCCTTACCGGCCTTTGACCGGTGTGAGCGGCCAAGGGCGGATGTACCGAGTTTATCGAGGGACCAGCCCGGGAACTTTGCCGTGGGACCGGACGAGAAGAAGGGGCGCTCTGGCTTGAGCGTCGGTTGGTTCTGCACTGTCATTCTCTCCTTACAGAGAGCGCGCGCCGCGTTGGGACGGCGTGGCCCGCCGCCGCTCTTAGGCGCGCGGGGTCGCCAGTCAAACGGAATTGTGCAGCGCAGCAGCGCACTCGTTCATGGAACCGACGAAGCGCCGCGCGCGAAGTTCCGTCTCATGCGGATTGTCAGTCAGGGAGGTGACTGTTCGGCCCGGCGCGGTATGTGGGCGCATGTCGTCCCCTTGGCTTCGCGCCGCTCTTCTCCTTCCTCTCATTCTCGGCGCATGTGCCGCGCCGCAGGTCGGCACCAGCGACAGCGGCGATTTTCGCCCGCCTGCCGCCAGCACCGCCAATTTCGGCGACTGCTATGCCCGCCTTGATCGCCTTCCTATCGAATATCGCCGCCTGCCGCCCCGCCGCACGGCGGAGGGCTGCGGCTTCGACGACGGCGTTCAACTGCTCGACATTGGTGTCCCCGTCCCCGGGCTGACAGCGATCAGCTGCCCCGCAGCCGAGGCGCTCTATCACTGGATCGACGAGGACGTTCAGGCCGCGGCCCGCGAGCGTATCGGCAGCGCGGTGGTCCGCGTTCAAAGCTATGGCACCTACGCCTGCCGCGCAGTCAACTCCCGCCCCGGCGCGCGCCTGTCGCAGCATGCATTCGGGAACGCAGTCGACATCGCCGCCTTCACCTTCGCGGACGGCGAGGTCATACGCGTCGAAAGCGGCTGGCGCGAGGGCGGTGCCACGACGGCATTTCTTCGCGACGTCCACCGCGCCGCCTGCCGCCGTTTCCGTACTGTGATCGGCCCGGACGGCGACCGCTTTCATCAGGATCATTTCCACATGGACATGGGACCCGGCCCCTATTGCCGATAGGAAGCGCCCTTCATGTCTTACACCAGCTACATCGAGCCCCGTTTTCCCACGAGCAAGGAAGATGCCGAACGCGCCCTGACCGGCCCGACGGATCACGGGGCCTACCGTCTCGCCTTCCAGGACCTGGATTTCCTGACGCGCGAGGAACTGCGGCCCATTCGCCTGCAGCTTGAGCTCCAGAAGCCCGAAATGCTTCAGGAGGAGCATGGCATCGAATCGACCTTCGTCATCTATGGTTCGGCCCGCATTCCCGAGCCTGCCGCCGTCGAAGGTCTATTGGCAGGGGCGACAACCGGGGAAGAACGCGCCAAGGCCGAGTCGCTCGCGAACAAGGCCAGATATTACGAGGAGGCCCGAAAGCTCGCACGCCTACTGTCGTCGCTGCCCCAGACCGATGACGGCAAGCGGAACTTCGTCGTCGTTTCCGGTGGTGGCCCTTCGATCATGGAGGCTGCCAACCGCGGCGCGCATGACGTCGGCGCGGAATCGGTCGCGCTCAACATCGTACTGCCCTTCGAGCAGGCCCCCAATGCCTTCGTAACGCCCGAACTCAGCTTCAACTTCCACTATTTCGCGATCCGGAAGATGCATTTCCTGATCCGCGCCCGCGCCGTGGCAGCCTTCCCCGGCGGCTTCGGCACGCTCGACGAACTGTTCGAAACCCTGACCCTTATCCAGACCGGCAAGATCAAGCGCATGCCCGTCCTCCTCTACGGCGAAGCCTTCTGGCGGCGCATCATCAACTTCGAGGCGCTGGCGGACGAAGGCACCATCTCGCGCGCCGATCTCGACCTCTTCCACTTCGTCGAGACAGCCGAGGAGGGCTGGCGCATTGTCGCCGATTTCTACGGCATCGAATCCGGCGATGAAGTCTGAACCGGCTTCGCGACACCCGGCTGACATCACGCCCGCCCCTCCCTGTCATCCCCGCGAAGGCGGGGATCCATTCCTTCAATAGTTTGGCAAGGGCCTAGCGATCGTCACCACCATGCGAATGGATCCCCGCCTTCGCGGGGATGACAAGAAGGGCTGAAGGGCAACGCGGGCCGTGACAACAGCGCCCTCCCGCAGCAAACGCCCGGAATGACCGCCCTCGCCTCTCCCACCCCGCGCGGCGAGCGCATCGATTTCCTCGACGGCCTGCGCGGCCTCGCGATTTGCGGCATCCTCCTCATCAACATCTGGATCATGGGCAGCGTTGCCGGGATCGAGCGCGACCCGCGTATAGGGCCAAGCTGGACCGCTGCGGATCAGGCCATCTGGTGGGTGCAGATGGTCTTCGTCGAGGGAACCATGCGTGGCCTGCTTTCCCTGCTGTTTGGCGCGGGGTTCATGCTGATGGCAGCAAAGGGCATCAGCGCGGCGGCCTATTATCGCCGCACCGCGCTTCTGATTGCCTTTGGCGCGGTGCATTCCTTCGTACTGCTCTGGCCCGGCGACATCCTGCTGATTTACGGCCTAGCAGGGCTGCTCCTTTGGTTCGCGAAGGATCTCGAGCCGCGCCAGCTTATCGGTGCCGGGGTGGCAGGCCTCGTCCTCCTGACCGGCCTTGGCCTCGGCGCCAGCGCGGGCGCGGCGAACATCCGCGCCTTCGCAGAGGGTGCCGCCGCCAGCGGAGCAGACGGATCCGATGAACGGGTCGCGGCGTGGCAGGACTACCGCGCCATGCTGGCCGCGGACCCGGACAGGGCCGCCGCTTCGCGAGCGGCGCGCGCCGGGACGATCATCGAGAACTGGGCCTACAAGGTCGATCTTGCAGGCGACCTCAACAGCTTCGGGTCAGCACGAATCTGGCTGTTCGAGCCTATTGCCATGATGCTGATCGGCGGCGCGCTGCTGCATCTTGGCATCCTGGCCGGCGCGGCGGACCGAAAGGTCTATCTCTGGATGCTCGCGGCGGGATACGGCCTCGGCATCCCGGTCAACGCGCTGGAATGGGGAGAGCAGGTGGCCGCAGGCTTCGCCGCGGAGATCCCCCTCATCCTGTGGACCGACCAGCCGGGACGGGTGGCCATGACCTTTGGCCATATCGGCCTTCTCGGCTGGCTTTGGCAGACAGGCCGGGCCGAGCGCCTGATCGGCCTCTTTGCACCGGCCGGACGCCTGGCGCTGACCAACTACATCGGCCAGACGATTGTCTGCCAGTGGCTACTGTTTCCTGGCTTCGCCTTTGGTCTGCATGACCAGCTCGGCATCGCTGCGCTGTGGGCGACGGCCCTCGCCATCATCGCGGTGCAGATTGCACTCAGCCATCTCTGGCTAACCTGGTTCGCGATCGGCCCCCTGGAATGGGTCTGGCGCTGGGGCACTTATGGACGGCGCCCCGCACTCAGGCGAACATCCACTGTAACCTAGTTCGCTTCGTGAATATCCTCGGCGTCGGTCGTGTCCTGGTTCTCGGCTGCCGGACCGCCGATGTTCGATTCCGGCACCTCCTCAGCGTCGGCCAGTTCGGCGATCGGCCCATCGTCCGCCTTCGCCTCTTCCGGCCCTGTGCCCTCAGGATCGGTTTCCTCGGCAATGACCGGCATGGCGGGCAGGTCCGGACCGCCGCCATAGGTCAGCAGATAGGCCACAAGGTTGGCGCGGTCCTCGACCTTCGACAGGCCGGCAAAGGACATGACATTGCCCGGGATCGTACCGCGCGGATTACGCATATAGGCGTTGAACAGCTCATAGCTCCAGTCGCCCGGCTCTTCCTGAAGCGCGTTGGAATAGGAGAAACCCGGAACGCTCGCGATGTCCTTGCCAAGGATTCCGTACAGGTTCGGGCCCAGCTTGTTCTCGCCGCCCTGCTCCACGGTATGGCAGGTCGCGCATTTGCGGAAGACCGCTTCGCCCTTCGCAACATCGGGGTCCTGCATGGCCGTGATGAACTCGACCATCGGATCGACTTCAACAGCCGCCGCGCCCGCATCTTCCGGCACATCGATGAAGTAGCCCATCTCTTCCGGCCGCTCGCCGTCGTAAACATACCCGGTGACGATGCTGAGGCCGAGCACGGCAATCGCCGCTGCCAGCACCCAGCCCATGATCTTGTTCCACTCGAAACTGTCCACGAAGCGTCGTCCCTGTCCTGATAATTCCAGCGCACAATCGGCGCGACTGAACGCGCCGCCGGTCCGGGGCGCTGGATTGGCTGGCTACATAGGCGGGCCGCCGTGACTTGCCAAGCCGGTGCGACTTGTTGTGATGGGCCGTGATGAACACCTACCCCGACCCCGCCCAGAGCCTTGTTGACGAGATGCAATCTGCAGCCGCGTCGGCCCCGGAACGAACCGCCGCCTTTCAGGGCGCGCCGGGGGCCTATTCGCACCAGGCAGTGCGGGAGATGTATCCTGGTTTTCATTCGCTGCCATGCCTCGATTTCGGCGGCGCAATGGACGCCGTCGTCGATGGCCGCGCCGAGGTTGCGGTCATCCCCATCGAGAACTCGCAGCATGGCCGCGTCGCTGACATTCACTTTCTGCTGCCCGAGAGCGGTCTCTCGATCACCCGTGAGCATTTCGTCCGCATTTCGCATTGCCTGCTCGCCGCCAGCGGCGACAGGACCGGCATCACGAACGCCTACAGCCACCCTCAGGCGCTCGGGCAGTGCCGCAAGCGCCTCGCGGCCTGGGGCATCGAGCAGAGCCCCTATTTCGACACCGCCGCCTCCGCCGCCTTTGTTGCCGGGGAACGTCCGGCGGGCGGTGCGGCCATCGCTTCCGAACTGTCCGCCGAACTTTACGGTCTGAATATCATCGAACGCGCCATCGAGGACGCCGAGCACAATACCACGCGCTTCGTGGCCCTGTCGCGAGAAGGCGCGGCAGCGCCAACGGACGGCGCCTTGATGACGACCCTGATTTTCGAGGTGCGCTCCGTCCCCGCTGCCCTCTTCAAGGCTCTTGGCGGGTTCGCCACGAACGGCGTGAACCTGACGAAGCTGGAAAGCTACATGCGCGGCGGCACGTTCAACGCCGCCGAATTCTACGTCGATATCGAGGGGCACCCGGACGACCCCGCCACCGCCCGCGCGCTCGATGAACTCAGCTATTTCTCGAAATGGGTCCGCATTCTCGGCACCTATGAAAAGGCCCGCGACCGCTAGTCGATAAGCGCTTTCAGTCCTTCAAGAAGACCGCGTTCGTCGGGTGCAACCGCACGGCCGGAGAGCATACAGTCGTAGCAGCGCGCCTGAACGCTCGCGCCGGTGGCCAGCGCCCTGATATCCCCGACCGCCGCTGACAGTTCGGCAATCTGGCGCTGCCGTTCCAGATCGAATGCGGCCACGGGGCGACTGCGAGACTTGTCCGCACCAGCGTCCATCGTCAGAAATTCTTCCAGCACTGCCACGCCAAAGGGCTTCGGCTGGCGGATCTGACGAACGGCCAGTTCACCCGCCGAATAGCCCGCGGCTTCCTCGGCAAGCGCGACCGCATCCTCAAGCGTGCCGAAGCTGTCGACCAGGTCCAGTTGCCGCGCGGCAGCGCCCGACCAGACCCGGCCCTGGCCGATCTCGTCCGCGCGTGCCGGGGTCATGTCCCGCGCCTCGGCAACGATGTTGATGAACCGCCGATAGGTATCCTCGACGCCGAGCTGAAAGACCGCTTCGGTCGTTTCGTTCAGTCCGCCGAAGATATCGGGTGCGCCTGACAGCGGCGTGGTCTCGACGCCGTCGGCGTTGATCCCGATTTCGGCCAGCGCATTCTCGAACGTGGGCAGGATCGCGAACACGCCGATCGAGCCGGTAACGCTAGCCGGGGCAGCAACGATCTGGTCCGCCGCCGTTGCGATCCAGTAGCCGCCGGACGCCGCAACCGGCCCGAACCGTGCAATCACAGGAACCCCTTCCGTGCGCGCCTGCAGCAGTGCCTGCCGGATCTGTTCCGATGCCGTAACCGACCCGCCGCCCGAATCGATGTTGATGACCAGCGCCTTTACGTTGCTGTCGGACAGCGCCGTGTCGATCAGCTGCGATACGCTGTCCCCCCCTGCAGCGCCCGTGTCTGCCTCCCCGTCGACGATCGTACCGACGACGTTGACGATCCCGACCGCCTCTCCGCCCGGCGACGGCAGCGATGCCGCGTAAAGCTCATAGGGTACGCTTCGATACCCTTCGACGCTGTCGCCATCCGCACCGACGATCTCGGCAACCGCCTCTCCGAAGGCGATCCGCGTGCCTACCTCGTCGACCAGACCGGCCGCACGGGCTGCGAGCGCAAAATCCCCTCCGGCGCTGCGCACAATATCGGGCATGGTCGAGACATAACCATCGATCCGCGCCGTGGGCCGCGCAGCGGCGGCGTCTTCACGGTAAAGGTCCCACAGATCGTCAACCAGCGCCTGCCGGGCCTGCCGCGCCGGTTCCGACGCTTCCGACTCCGTGTACGGCTCGACGAACGACTTGAACGTGCCCACCCGGAACACGTTCACGTCGATTTTCAGTCGCTCGAGCGCCTCACCGAAATAGAGTGACGATCCGCCCGGACCCTGGATCACGGTCATGCCGAGCGGCGACAGCCAGATTTCGTCGCCATGCGCCGCGATCAGCCAGCTATCATCAAGATAGGCGTTGCCGAAACTGTAGACATACTTCCCAGCGGACCGGAAGTCGGCGACGGCGTCAGCCACGGCCTGCACATCGGCAAGGCCGCCGCCCAGAAATCCGTCCATGTCGAGGACAACCGCCTCGATACGCGCATCGGCCTTTGCCGCAGCGAGCACGCGCACCAGTTCCGACGTCTCGATCTCCGGCATGACGCTGCCGCCGGTCAGTACGACGAAGGGATCGACATCCTGCTTTTCGGTGACAAGCAGGCCGCTCATCGGGATGGTCAGCGCGCCGTCCGCAATACCGGGCCTAGCTTCCTCCTCGTAGTTCAACGCCGTGATAATGCCGATAAAGATGATCAGCATCAGCATCAGGACGAGAAAGTCCTTGATGCCAACCAGAAGTTTCCAAAAACCTTTGAGAAGAGCCATGATCCGCCGGAACGCTAAGAGTTTCGCTTTGTTGAACAGCTAACAGCGCGGCCTGTGCTGTCCAGCATTTGCTACGAACACGGCGTCACATCTTCGCCTCCGGGCTGGTGCCAAATTTTCATGCGGCCGATCCGTTGACACGCCGTGGTGGCGCTCACATATGCGCCCGTGCTGGCACTCCCGTCCGGAGAGTGCCAGACTGAACATTTCCATCCATCATATGAAAGAAGGGTGACGAAAATCATGAACTTCCGTCCTCTGCACGACCGCGTGCTCGTTCGCCGTATCGAGGCTGACGACAAAACCGCCGGCGGCATCA
Source organism: Pacificimonas sp. (assembly GCA_036351775.1). Lineage (GTDB taxonomy): Bacteria > Pseudomonadota > Alphaproteobacteria > Sphingomonadales > Sphingomonadaceae > Pacificimonas. The sequence goes on from JAZBPX010000002.1 coordinate 12,610, forward strand.
TCATTCCCGACAGCGCCAAGGAAAAGCCGCAGGAAGGCGAAGTCGTCTCCGCTGGCACCGGCGCGCGCAACGATGCTGGCGAGATCGCCCCGCTCGAGGTGAAAGCCGGCGACAAGATCCTGTTCGGCAAATGGTCCGGCACCGAGGTGAAGATCGACGGCGAAGACCTGATCATCATGAAGGAGAGCGACATCCTCGGCATCATGTCCTGAGGCTTGTCCCGGCGAAGGCCGGGAACTCCCTAAATACATGCGAAACGGAATTAAGGTCCCCGATGCTTTCGGGACCCATAGTCAAGAAAGGTAGTCAGTCATGGCAGCCAAAGACGTAAAGTTCGGGCGCGACGCCCGCGAACGCATCCTGAAGGGTGTCGATATTCTCGCCGACGCCGTCAAGGTCACGCTCGGTCCCAAGGGCCGCAACGTGGTCATTGAGAAGAGCTTCGGCGCGCCCCGCATCACCAAGGACGGTGTGACGGTCGCGAAGGAGATCGAGCTCAAGGACAAGTTCGAGAATATGGGCGCCCAGATGGTGCGCGAAGTGGCCTCGAAGACCAACGACATCGCCGGTGACGGCACCACGACCGCCACGGTCCTGGCGCAGGCCATCGTCCGTGAGGGCATGAAGTCGGTGTCCGCCGGCATGAACCCGATGGACCTGAAGCGCGGCATCGACCTCGCTGTGGACAAGGTTGTCGAAAATCTGAAGAGCCGCAGCCGCGAGGTCGCCGGTAATGACGAAATCAAGCAGGTCGGCACCATCTCCGCCAATGGCGACACCGAGGTCGGCGACATGATCGCCCAGGCCATGGAAAAGGTCGGCAAGGAAGGCGTCATCACCGTCGAGGAAGCCAAGGGCCTCGTCAGCGAGCTGGAAACCGTCGAGGGCATGCAGTTCGACCGCGGTTACCTGTCGCCCTATTTCATCACCAACCCGGACAAGATGTCGGTCGAACTCGACAATCCGTACATCCTCATCCACGAGAAGAAGCTCTCGAACCTGCAGGCAATGCTTCCGATTCTGGAAGCCGTCGTTCAGTCGGGTCGTCCGCTCCTGATCATCGCCGAGGACGTCGAGGGCGAGGCGCTGGCCACGCTCGTCGTCAACAAGCTGCGCGGCGGTCTGAAGATCGCGGCCGTGAAGGCACCGGGCTTCGGCGATCGCCGCAAGGCCATGCTGGAGGACATCGCGATCCTGACGCAGGGTCAGATGATCTCCGAGGATCTCGGCATCAAGCTCGAGAACGTGTCGCTCGATATGCTCGGTTCCGCCAAGCGCGTTGCGATCGACAAGGACAACACCACGATCGTCGACGGCACCGGTTCGGCTGACGACATCAAGGCCCGCGTCGAGCAGATCCGCTCGCAGATCGAGACGACGACGTCCGACTATGACAAGGAAAAGCTGCAGGAGCGTCTTGCGAAGCTCGCTGGCGGCGTTGCGGTCATCAAGGTCGGCGGTGCAACCGAGGTCGAGGTGAAGGAAAAGAAGGACCGCGTCGATGACGCCCTTCACGCCACCCGCGCAGCCGTTGAAGAGGGAATCGTCCCCGGCGGCGGCACGGCGCTTCTCTACGCCCGTGCGGCGCTCGAGGGCCTCGAAGGTGCCAATGACGACCAGACGCGCGGCGTCGACATCGTCAGGAAGGCGCTGACCTCTCCGGTTCGCCAGATTGCTCAGAATGCCGGCTTCGACGGCGCTGTGGTGTCCGGCAAGCTGACCGATGCCAATGACGAGACGCTCGGCTTCAACGCCGCGACGGATCAGTATGAGAACCTGCTTCAGGCCGGTGTTGTCGATCCGACGAAGGTCGTGCGCGCTGCGCTGCAGGACGCCGCGTCCGTCGCGGGTCTTCTGATCACGACGGAGGCTACGGTCGCCGAACTGCCGGAAGACGACAAGGGCGGCGGCATGCCTGGCGGCGGCATGGGCGGCATGGGCGGCATGGGCGGCATGGACTTCTAACGTCCGAACGTCCCGTCCACCGACGGAAATGAAAGGGGCTCGGCGGCACAACCGCCGGGCCCTTTTTCTATGCCACCGCGTCCTGTAGGGTGCGGGCATGGCCACGTATCCAAAAGACGATCTGATTACCGCCGAAGAGTTCGCCGAAATGGACTTTGGCGACCGGAAGATGGAGCTCATCGACGGCATTATCTACGCGATGGGCGGCGGGTCGGTATCGCGTGCGCGGGTGCAGTCGAACCTGATGATCGCCCTTGGCTCGCGGCTGAAGGGAACCGGCTGCCGCCCCTTCGGCAGCGACATGGGCGTTCGCACCGGGGACCATTCGACGCTCTATCCGGACGTATCAGTGTTCTGCGGCAAGGATTCACCCGATCACGACGATGAGAAGTTCTCCAGCGATCCGAGGATCATCTTCGAGGTGCTGTCACCGTCGACCAAGCGCCGTGACCAGACCGATAAACTCGACAAGTACCGCGCTATCGCCAGCGTAGAGGCCATTGTCCTGATCGACGCGGATGCAGAGACCGTCCGCACCTATCGCCGCACCGGCGAAACGGCCTGGCAGGACGAATTCTTCCCCCGGCCGGACACCGTCGACCTCCCCTCCCTCGATATCACCCTGCCCGCCGAAGAAATCTTCGCGCGCTGGACCTGACCGCCGCGGCGCCTGAAAGCGCTCCGGCCAACGCTCCTTCCTTCCCTGGTTTCGAACTCGTCATTCCGGCGCACGCCGGGATACAGCTCGCTGAGAACGGAACGGTGCCAGAGAGCGCAGACCAGCTCAAGCCACTCAGAGAGGTGACTTCATTGACACCTATCACAAAACGTGACTAGACTGTCACCTATGGACGACCTCTTCAAAGCTCTCGCCGATCCGACCCGGCGCGCGATCCTCGATCTGCTTCGGCAGGAAGACGGACGCACCGTGTCGGAGATTGAGGGCGCGGCACCGGGCATGACCCGGTTCGGCGTCATGAAGCATTTGAAGCAGCTGGAGGCCGCCCATCTCGTCACCTCGCAGAAGGTCGGGCGGTCACGGCATATCTACCTGAACGCCGCGCCTCTCCAGGTGATGGCGGACCGGTGGATCGCGCCGTTCGGCCGGGCCACGGCGCGGCGGATGAGCGACCTCAAGACCATCCTGGAAGGAGACGTTACGATGACCGGGGAAAAGCCAAAGCTCGTCTATGAACTGATCATGCGGGCAACGCCTGCAGACCTTTGGGACGCAATGACCAACCCAGAGCGGACACCCCATTATTATTTCGGCTCGGCCATTGAAACGGACCTCGAGGTCGGCGCGAAAATTACCTATCGCACGGAGGATGGCGGTCAGCTGACGGAGGGCGAGATTCTCGAACTGGTGCCCGAACGCAAGCTATCCATGAGCCAGACCGCGATGTGGGAAGAGGGTCTCGAAAACGATCCGCCCACGCGCGAAACCTGGACCATCGAGCCCATGGACGGCGGCCTGGTGAAGTTGACGGTCGTCCATGATGGTTTCAACCAGAAGACCGCGACTTACGAAAGCGCCGCGGGCGGCTGGCCGATGATCCTGTCCGGCCTCAAGACCTACATCGAAACGGGCAAACCCCTGATGCAGGCGGCCTGACTGCGGGATGGGGGCCGGGCCCGTCGCTGAGGTGCCCAGGACCCCGCGTGAAGACATGGTGTCAGGTCCAGGTCTGGGCGCGTCATTTGGTGATCCAAAGCATTTCCATTTCGGCGCTCACGGCCTAGACCGGACACCATGCTTGCAAGCGACCTGATCTCCAATCCGTGGTTCTGGTTTGCGGCGGCCTATCTTACCGGATCGATCCCCTTTGGCCTCGTTGTCACGTGGATGGCGGGCAAGGGCGATGTACGGCAGGTCGGCTCGGGGAATATCGGCACCACCAATGTCCTGCGCGCAGGCGGCAAGGGTCTCGCCGCACTCACCCTTCTTCTCGATGCAGCGAAGGGCGGCGTGCTGGTCTGGATCGCCTCCCAGTATGCGCTAGGCGGCGGGATCCTCGCCGGCATGGGCGCCTTCCTTGGTCACTGTTTCCCCATCTTTCTGCTGTTTAGGGGGGGCAAGGGCGTGGCCACCTACCTCGGTATCGCCCTGGCGCTGAACCCGATGACCGCGATCGTCTTTGCCGTCGTCTGGCTGGGCACGGCGGCGCTGTTTCGCATGTCGTCGCTCGCTGGCCTCGTGGCAACGCTCGCCGCGCCGCTCATCCCCCTTGTCCATGGACAGTGGGACAAGGGGCTTCTTCTTGCCGGCATGACCGCCATCGTTATCGCCAAGCATGAGGCCAATATCGGCCGCCTGTTACGTGGCGAGGAGCCGAAGATCGGGCAGAAGAGCGCGCCGCTTACCAGCGAGGACAGCGCGACGGCGAATGCGCAAGACCCCGGCACTCCGCGATCCGGACCCGGCCTTGGCTGAAACCGGTGCTGTTCAGGGGGAACTCGCGAAGCTTCGCCTTGCCCGCACGCCCCGCGTGGGTCCCGTCACTTACCGCCAGCTCATCGCCCGCTTTGGCAGTGCAGAGGCGGCGCTGGACGCGCTCCCCTCCCTAGCCCGGCGCGGCGGGGGGAAGCCGCTGACCCCGCCCTCCGAAGCGACAATCACCGCCGAATGGCAGCGCACGGTAAAAACAGGGGCCAGCTTCACCTTTCTGGCCGACGCCGATTATCCGCCGCTCCTGGCCCAAGTCGAAAGCGCGCCCCCAGCCCTCGCCTGGCGCGGTGACCTTCGCCTCGCTGCACGGCGCTGCATCGCCATCGTCGGCGCGCGCAATTCCAGTGCCGCCGCGATCCGCTTCACCCGCGAGATCGCCGGCGATCTTGGCCGGGCAGGTTTAGTCGTCGCATCCGGCCTTGCGCGCGGCGTTGACGCGGCCGCGCATACCGGCGCTCTGGATACCGGCACGGTCGGGGTCATCGCAGGCGGCATCGATGTGAAGTGGCCGCCCGAGAACGATGCCCTTCACGAGGATCTCTACCGAAAGGGTCTCGTGCTTGCCGAACAGCCCTTCGGGATGGAACCGCGCGCGGCCCACTTTCCGCGCCGCAACCGCATCATCAGCGGGCTGTCGCTCGGCACGCTCGTCATGGAGGCCGCGCCCCGCTCCGGCTCCCTTATTACCGCCCGCCTCGCCAACGAGCAGGGCCGTGAGGTCATGGCGGTTCCCGGCTTTCCGCTCGATCCGAGGGCGCGCGGCTGCAACGCCCTGATCCGGGAGGGGGCGACCCTTGTTCAAAGCGCGGAAGATGTCGTCGAAACGCTCTCGGACCTGTCCGGTGAGCCGCGCATGGCGGCCCCAACGCACAGCTTTGACGGCATGGGCGCGGCCGATGCGGAGATCGGCGATACAGACCGCGACCGCGTCGCAAGCCTCCTCTCGATGACCGCCGTTCCGGTCGATGAACTGGTGCGGCTCTCCGGCGTCCCCGCGGCGGCGGTTTCGGTCGTCCTTCTGGAACTGGAACTGGCGGGCCGCCTCGAACGCCACGCCGGCAACCGCGTCAGCGCGAGCGGATGATTTCGCTATGAGCGCACCGCTTGACCCCGACCTTCTCATTCGCGCCTACACTATCGGTGTTTTCCCCATGGCCGACGATGCGGCCGCGGACGATGTGTTCTGGGTTGAGCCGAAACGGCGCGGGATCCTGCCGCTCGACCAGTTTCACCTCTCTCGCAGCCTGAAGAAGGTGCTGCGGCAGGAAAGGTTCGAGCACCGCGTCGATACTGCGTTCGATCAGGTCGTCGCGGCCTGCGCCGAGCGGGACGGCACCTGGATCAACGGCCAGATCCGTACCGGCTACAGCGCGCTTCACGAACGCGGTTTCGCGCATTCCGTTGAATGTTGGCGGGACGGCGCTCTCGTCGGCGGTCTCTACGGCGTGCGCCTTGCCGGGGCATTTTTCGGCGAATCGATGTTCACCCGCGCCGACAATGCATCAAAGGCAGCGCTCGCCCACCTGATCGCGCGGCTGCGGTCCGGTAATTTCGTCCTGCTCGATACCCAGTTCCTGACGGATCATCTCGCCAGTCTCGGAGCCATCGAAATCCCGAAGCAGGCGTACCGCGACCTCCTCGACCGCGCGCTCGCCCGACGGGCCCGCTTTGATCAGCTGTCCTCGCTGGTGTCCGGACCGGTTTCGGGAAAGGCCATTGCACAGCTCCTGACCCAGACATCGTAGCCGGGATGATCGAAGCTGTTGAGCGAGGGGCTTTTCGCGTAAAGCCAGCCTGAGAACAGCCGCTGGTTCTCGCCCTCCCGGGCCCGGCGATCATCGATCTGCACGAAGGCACCTTGCTCCTCCCGCTCGGCCCAGGGCGGGGTCGCATCGCAGGCAACCAGCCGGATCGACAGCGCGCGGTAGGCAATCCGCTCACCCGGCAGCACCTCGTAATCGGCGACCTCCTGACTGACCTTGTCGAGAACGGCAATCGTCGCGACCCGCTCGACCATCGGCGTCACGGCGGTCTGCGCAGCAGCAGAGTTAGCCACCGGCCAAAGCAAGGCCGCGGCGAGGAGCAGCGCACACTTCATTCGCTGCGCTTCACTCGGTGCCATCGCCCAGCGCGCCGAACTCGTCGTCCTCTTCGAGAAGACTGCCGCCTGCCGGGGCAGCCGAGCCGCCATCATCGCCAGTCTGGTTGATGAACTGACCCACCAGGCCCATCAAGTCGATCGACCCCTGCGTATCCATAATCTGGTCCCCGTCGCGCAGCGTGTCGGGATCGCCGCCTGGCGTCAGCGCGACGAAGGTTCCCCCAAGAACACCCTCCGACGTGATCTGGGCGCTCGAATCGAGCGGCAGCTGGTAGCGGTCGTTGATCGCCAGCTTAAGCTGCGCGCGAAAGGGGAATTCCTCCTCCAGCAGCTTTTCCGTCACCTGACCAATGGTCACGCCGGAAACGCGCACGTCGGTGCCCTCATTCACGCCTGCCGCATTGTCGAAGTTCGCCGATACGACATATTGCGCATCGCCAATCCCCGCACTCGTTTTCTCATAGAAAAACAGCACCGCGAACACCGCCACCAGCAGCACGGCGAGACCGACGAAGGCCTCGATCAGGTTCTGCCGAAATAACTGGCCCATCATGCGGCGCGGTCCTCGATCGCGGCAACCTCGTCCGGGCCATCCGGAGACCAGGCCTCATAGTCGCCAAGGGTTTTCGGCCGCGCCTTGCCTGTCGTCAGCGTCCCGGGACGCACATAGGCGCCCGCTGTGCCGGTCAGGTTCGGCTGATGCGGCTTTACCCACGGATGCAGCAGCGCCTCACCGGCTTCTGGGATGTCGTCATGGGTAAAGTGCAGCCAGCCATGCCAGGGCGGGGGCACGCGGCTCGCCTCGTTTTCGCCCTTGTAGACGACCCAGCGCCGCTCCCGTGCGCCGCCCTTGGCCGCTTTCCGGTAATAGGCATTGCCGGCCGCATCCGTGCCGACCTTCTCGCCGTTCCGCGCGGTCCATAGGCGGGTCCCGATCGTGGGCCCGTCCCACCAAGTAAAGATCGTCTTCAGAATGCCCATCGGGCGCGCCGTCCTGTTGCTAGCCTCGTACTGCTGGGGCCTTACGGCCTCACCAAGGGTAAATCCACTCCGATGGAAAAGGCTGCATTCGGCGTCAGATCATCGGGGCCGGAGGCGTCAGGGTAAGGTGTAGCGAACCTCGTCGCCGGTCTTCGCGCCGATCCGCCCCGCTTCCCCGGCGTTCAGTTCCAGGATCGCACCCACCGGCCCTTGCGAGCGGTAGCTCATCGTCGACAGCGGCACCGTCGAATAGGCGATGCTTTCGATCCGTCCGTCCGGCCGGATGAAGATGATGTCGAGCGGTATGTAGGTATTCTTCATCCAGAAGGAGGCTGGGCGCGGCGGGTCATAGGGAAACAGCATGCCGCGGTCCGCTGCCATCTCCTGCCGGTACATCAGGCCCTGCGCCTGCTCTTCGGACGTGATGGCCAGTTCAACCATATATTCGTGCTCGCCAGAGGCTGTGACCACCGTCACCGGGGTCAGGCCCGGTTCTTCGGCCGTCTCGGTCGCCCCGCCGGACGCGCAGCCCGCCAGGAACAGCAGGCAGGGCAGCAGCCAACGCATCATTCCCCATCTCCGCCGGAACCAGCCTTGCGAACGGCAACCGCGAGCAGTCCGCGCTCACCGGAGGAAATCCGCGCCTCCAGCGAATCGCCCGGCTCCAGCATCGCAATCCCGGCTTCGCGGCTCGTTTCCACATGCACGAAAATGTCACCGTCCAGTTTGGGCCGTACCAGAAACCCATAGCCTTTCAGTTTGTTGAACCACTTTACCTCAACAGGCTCCCACCCGCCTGCTGCGGCCACTGTCGCCTCGTCAATATTGTGCACGCCCGCGCGCGGCGGACTATCGTCAACCTCGTCTGCGGTGGTCAGGTCGATCCGCGTAATCTGCCGCGCCTGCAGGCCGCGCGCCGTATCAACGACGACACAATCGACGGTCGCGCCGTCCGGCAGGGTCCGCCGCTCATGATCGTCAAGGAGTGTGTAATGGATCAGGACATCGCGGTAGCCGTCGTCCTCCGGAACCATGAAGCCGAAGCCGCGTACACTGTCGAACCACTTGATTCGGCCGGTCAGGACCAGGCGGTCCTCATCGGCCACCGAGAGATCTTCCGCCTCGTTACTAGCGTTCGCACTGTCGTCGGCCCGGTCGATCGGTCCGCTCCTGTCTGACCCCGCAAAGGAAAGCTGTACCTTTCCTGAACGGCGACGATAGCAGATTCTGCGCCTAGTGAAACTTGTTACGGTGAGGCATATCGCATCTGGGCACCGCGGAGCATCGACATGAAGATTACCGGAGAGCAAATCATCGCCGCGCCGCGAGAGGCGGTGTGGTCCGCGCTGATGGATCCGGACGTATTGGCGCGCTGCATCGACGGTGTGGAATCGCTTGAACGAAAAGAGGGCGACCGCTTCGCCGGCACGATGAACGCGAAGGTCGGCCCCGTTCGCGCCAAGTTCACCGGCGAAGTGGCGATCGAGGATCAGCGCCCGCCCGAACATTACGTCCTTCGCGGCGAGGGGAAGGGCGGCGTTGCCGGGTTCGCCAAGGGCGCGGCGACCGTCGACCTTGCCGAGGAAACGGCCGAAACGACCCTCCTCACCTACACCGCCGAATCGCAGGTCGGCGGCAAGCTCGCGCAGATCGGGTCGCGCCTCGTGGAGGGCGCCGCGAAGGGTTATGCCGAACGCTTCTTTTCGAACTTCAAGGACATCGTCGAAGGCGCTGGTGCGGACGCCCAGACGGCCGCGGCGGTTGAGCATGGCCCCGAGTCCGCCGTATCTCAGGAACCCGCCGACATTCCGCCCACTGACCTGTCCGGGCTCGAGGACCCCGCACGCCCGCGCGGCAGCGGTCTTGGCATGGGCGGCTGGGCCTTCCTCGTCGCGATGATCGCCGCCGGTATCGTCGCGGTGCAGTTTCTCTAGCGCGGCGGGGCAGGAACGGCCGATGCCCGGTGAAGACCGCGATCTTCTCGAAACCGCCCTCGGCTGGCGGCACGAGGGCCGCGGCGTCGCTATCGCCACCGTCACGAAAACCTGGGGCTCGGCCCCGCGCAGACGCGGCGCGCACCTGGTGATCCGGGACGACGGGCTGTTCGAGGGTTCGGTCTCCGGCGGCTGCGTCGAGGGCGATGTGATCACCGAGGCCATGACCGTCATCGAAACCGGCGCGGCGAAGGCGCTGCATTACGGGGTGGCCGACGCAAAGGCGTGGGAAGTGGGCCTCGCCTGCGGCGGCGAGATCGAGATCCTCGTGCAGCCCTTTGGTGAGGGCGGCTTTGCACCGAACCTCGCAACCAACATCCTTTCTGCGCTGTCCGAAGGCCGAGAGATTACCGCCCATATTGGCGAAGCTGGTACACAGCTGGAACCTGCGGACGGAACCATCAGCCGCAGCTATTCACCGCCGCTCGAGCTCCTCATCGTCGGTGCAGTCCACATAAGCCAGCACCTCGTCCCCATTGCCCGCGAACTCGGCTTCACGGCGAAAATCGTCGATCCGCGCGGCCTGTTCGCGAAAGATGAGCGCTTTGCCGGGATCGATGTGGATGATCGCTGGCCGGACGAAGCCTTTGCCGACTGGAAACCGGGTGCCGCAACCGCCGTCGTCGCCCTGACCCATGACCCGAAGCTCGACGACCCCGCATTGATCGCGGCGCTGAACTCCGACGCCTTCTATATCGCTGCACTCGGCTCTCGGAGAACGCACGCTGCCCGCCGCGAACGGCTCGCCGAGCAGGGTTTCGAGGAGGCAGCGTTCGCCCGCATCCACGGCCCTGCAGGCCTTCCCATCGGTGCGGCGAATCCCGCTGAAATCGCGCTCTCCGTCGCCGCGCAGATGATCGAGGTCTGGCGCGCCCGCGCGGCCGCCTGAGCCGCGATGCAGTTCGGCGACCGTCCCCTCTCCCGCTGCGAAGGCGCAACCCTTGCCCATTCAGTAGGTGTCGACGGCGGCAAACTCGCCAAGGGGACGGTCCTCACAGCCAAGCACATTGCGATGGCGAAAGCGGCCGGTCACCGCGCATTGACCGTCGCGATCCCCGCGGCAAATGACATTCCGGAGTCGGAAGCCGCCGCCCGCCTCGGTACAGCGCTCGCCGGCCATGGCATCTCTGCAAGCGATCCCGTCAACGGCCGGACAGACCTTTTGGCCCGCTTCACCGGCCTTTTTATCGCCGATGAGCGCGCCGTGACGCGTATCAACGGCGCCAACGAAGCGATCGGCCTTGCCACCCTGCCATCACATCGCCGGGTCGAGAATGGCGAAACGGTCGCGACGCTGAAAATCATTCCCTTTGCAATGCGGCGCAGCGTAGTGGAGCGCGCGGAAATGGCGGCGATGCCCGCACCGCTGACCGTCCGGCCCTTCCGGCCTCTCAGCGTTTTGCTTGTTCAGACATCGCACGGGTCCGGGGACGCAAAGATGCGCGCGAAGACCGAACGCATTACCGAGGACCGAATCACCGCTCTGGGCGGAACGCTGGCCGTCACGAATGTCGCGCCTCACGAGGCAGAACCGCTTGCCGCCGCGCTTGGCGACGACCGCGCCGACATCATCCTGATCGCCGGCGCATCCGCCACGACAGACCGGCGCGATGTTGTGCCGAGCGCAATCCGCAGTGCGGGCGGGCGCATCGTCCGCCTCGGCATGCCCGTCGACCCCGGCAACCTGCTCCTGCTCGCAGAGCGCGGCGACCAGGTCATCATCGGGATGCCCGGCTGCGCGCGCAGTCCGAAACGCAACGGCTTCGACATGGTCCTCGAACGGCTTTTTGCGGGCCTGTCAGTAACGTCGGCGGACATCGCCGGCATGGGTATCGGCGGCCTCATCAAGGGCGCGGACCGGCCCAGCCGATGAGCGGAAATGGTAAAAGGGTGGGCGCCCTTCTGCTCGCCGCGGGCCTTTCCCGCCGCATGGGGACCAGCAAACTCCTTGAGGATTGGAACGGCAAACCGATCATCTGGCACAGCGCGTCAGCGCTCATCGGCGTTGTCGATCAGGTGGTCGTGACGCTGGGCGCGAATGCTGCGTCGATCGACGCTGCCCTGCCTGACGATCCGCTGTTCGAGACCCTGATGGTCCCGGATTACGAGGAAGGCATGGCCGCCAGCCTGCGCGCGGGCATGGCCGAGGCCGCCCGCCGCAGCTGGGACGGCGCATTCGTGATGCTGGGCGACATGCCGCTGGTTCCAGGCCCGCTGTTGAAGGCCATGCGCGGGTCTCGCTGGAAAGGCCGCAGCAACGTGACGATCCCGGTCCGGCATGAGCGGCGCGGCAATCCCGCCCTATGGGGGGCCGACCATTTCGCGGCCTTCCAGACCCTACGCGGCGAGGAGGGCGGCCGCACACTTCTCGCTCGCCGCGCTATCGACTGGCAGCCGTTCGAAGCGGACACCGACGCCATCTGCTTCGACGTTGATACACCGGAAGCCCTTGAGCGTTTGCGAACGATGCCAGCACCCCGCGCCTAGTCCTCCGCCCCCTCGAACGCCTCCGCGCTTTCGGCCGAGAACAGTTCCTTCACCAAGTCGAACCCATGCCCGGCGCGCAGACAAGCCACGAACTGCTTACGCTCCGTGTCGCGGTCCGCCGCCTCCCGCGCGAACGGTCCGATGCGCTTGCGCCGCGCAAACTTCGTCAGCGCAGCCCGTGCATCGATCTCGTTCAGCGCCGCGCTGCGATCCTCTTCGCCCAGCCCGTCCGCTCGAAGCTGCTGCGACACCCGCTTCTCGCCGTAGCCGCGCGCCGCAAGGCTCCGCGCCTTCATCTCGCCGTACAGACGGTTGCTGAGATAGCCGCGCTCCGCGAACATAGTCGCTACGGCCGCCATGTCCGGACGCTGCTCCCCCTCCGCCCAGCCGCGCTCTCGCACTTTGCGCGTCAGGTAACGCACCAGCTTCGCCTCGGTCGTCGCGTAGCGCCCGACATAGCGCAGCGCGAGCTCCCGCAAACTGTCCGCGCCGAGCGGTGGGGGGAGGCGCTTTTCCCGCCTCTGCCCGCGCCTCTTTCCGCCGGTCTTGCTAGTGCCGTCATCGGTCACGCCCAATTCATGCCACAGTCGCGCGTCATCTGCACAGGCGAAACCTGCGCGCGCGGGCGACAAGGCCATTCGCTTTGTCCCGGCGCAGCATTTGTGTAACACGGGCCGCAAAATTGAGATCATCCTTATGAGGATCGAGCATGACGACAGCTATGCGGGGGGCAGCATTTCTGTAGCCGACAATGGCGGTGAGACCGCCGACAAGGTGCCCGGCACGACCCCGACCGATCCGGGGATCGAACGCCGCTTCGCCGATTTCGATACGCTGCAGCAGGCGGTGGACTATGCCGCCGCCAGCGCGTGCGGCCTGAATTTCTTCGATGCGCGCGGTGAAAATCCGCGCAGCCTGACCTTCGCCAACCTTAAGCTTGAGGCGGAGGGTCATGCGCGCCGCCTGATGGCGGCCGGTATCGCTCCCGGCGACCGCGTCGCGTTGATCGCGGAAACCGGCCCGGAGTTCGTCATCGCCTTCTTCGGCGCGGTTACGGCGGGCGCGCTGCCCGTGCCGCTGCCGCTGCCCACCAGTTTCGGCGGGCGCCTCGGCTACGTCGAACAGATCCGCAACCAGCTGACCTCCTCTGACCCGAAGCTCGCCCTCGCACCCGATGCGCTGAAACCGTTTGTCGAGGATGCCGCTGCGCCGCTCGGCGACATCGCCGTACTTGGCTGGAGTGATGTCGATGCCATGCCGCAGGGCGACGGCGCGTTCCCGTCCGCCGGACCGGACGACCTCGCTTACCTGCAATATTCCAGCGGCTCGACGCGCTTCCCGCACGGGGTGGAAATCACCCACCGCGCACTGCTCGCGAACCTCAACGGTCATGCCGTGGGTGTTGGCCTCCGCGACGGCGACCGCTGTATCAGCTGGCTCCCCTTCTATCACGATATGGGCCTGGTCGGCTGCCTGCTCTCACCGGTCGCGAACCAGACCAGCGCTGACTATCTCGCGACCGACGATTTCGCCCGCCGCCCGCTCAGCTGGCTGAAGCTGATCAGCCAGAACCCCGGCACATCGCTCTCCTATTCGCCCACCTTCGGTTACGACATCTGCGCGCGCCGCATTTCCAGCCAGAGCAACGTGGAGGGCAAGTTCGACCTGTCGCGCTGGCGCGTTGCGGGGAACGGTGCGGACATGATCCGGCCGTCGGTAATGGAGCATTTCGCAGAAACGTTCGCGCCCGCCGGCTTTGACGCGCACGCCTTCTGCCCCAGCTACGGCCTTGCCGAGGCCACGCTTGCCGTCACCATCATGGAGCCCGGCACCGGAATCGAAACCGATCTCGTTGACGAGCGCCGCCTTGCCGGGGACAGCCGCGCGGAGGGGGACGAGCACGGCAACCTCCGCATGCGCCGCATCGTCAATTGCGGAAAGGCGCTGCCCGGTATGCGGATGGAAGTCCGCGACCATGATGACAATGTCCTGCCCGACGGCGAGATCGGCCGTGTCATCATCGCCGGCCCGTCCATCATGCGCGGCTATTTCCGCGATCCGGAGGCCACCAACGCCTGCCTCGACGGCGAGTGGCTCGACACCGGCGACATGGGCTATCTGAAGGACGGCGCGATCTTCATCGTCGGCCGCGCCAAGGACATGATCATCATCAACGGCAAGAATCACTGGCCGCAGGATATCGAATGGGCGATCGAGCAGCTCGCGGGCTTCAAGGCGGGCGACATCGCCGCCTTCGCCATGACCACGCCGCAGGGCGAGGAAAGCCCCGCCGTCCTTGTCCAGTGCCGCACCAGCGATGAGGCCGAGCGCGCGAAAATCCGCGACCAGATCAAGGCAAAGGTCAAGGACATTACGGGCATGAGCTGCATCGTCGAACTCGTCCCCCCTCGCACGCTGCCACGCACCAGCTCGGGCAAACTCAGCCGGTCAAAGGCGCGCGCGCAGTATATCTCCGGTGAAATTCAGCCCCTCGCCGTCGCGGCGTAGGCCAGAAAAGCGCACCCCCCATGACCGTCATCCTGAACTCGTTTCAGGATCTCGTCTCGGTTACAATGACGCGGTACTCGCAGGGAGATCCTGAAACGGGTTCAGGATGACGATTGTAGAAACCGGCCTCACTCTTGCCATCACGGGCGGCACCGGTTTCGTCGGCGGCCACACAATCAACGCGGCCCTGGCCGCCGGCCACAGCGTCCGCGCCCTCACCCGCCGCGATCAGCCCGCGCGCGGAGATGTGACCTGGGTACATGGCAGTCTTTTTGATCCGTCTTCGCTCGAACGTCTCGCTGAAGGCGCGGACGCAGTCATTCACATCGCCGGGGTGGTGAACGCAAACGACCGCGCGGGCTTCGACGCCGGAAATGTTGCCGGCACCGAAGCCATGCTTGCGGCCGCTGAAGCGCGGGGCGTCTCCCGCTTCATCCACGTCTCGTCCTTATCCGCACGCGAGCCGTTACTCTCGCTCTATGGTGCATCGAAGGCGCGGGCCGATGACCGTGTCCGCGCCTCCGCGCTCGACTGGACCATCGTCCGCCCGCCGGCCGTTTACGGTCCCGGCGACACCGAAATGCTCGATCTATACCGGCTGGCGCGGCGTGGATTTGCTGTCGCCCCCGGCAAGGGCCGCTTCTCGTTGATCTACGTTACCGATCTCGCCCGCGCGCTGCTCGCGCTCGCGGCAACCGAACTGGGTAAACACCAGACCTTCGAAATCGCCGATGCGGACGGTCCGCAGACGCATGGGACCATGGCGGCCCTGATCGGCGGCGCGCTCGGCACGCGTCCGACAGTGGTTCCCGTCCCCCCCGCCGCGCTGAAAGTCGGCGCGGCGCTCGACCTGGTCCGGGGAAAAGTTACCGGAACGCTGCCGAAACTCAGCTTCGACCGCGCCCGCTACATCGCGCATCCCGACTGGACCGCCGACGCTCAGCCCCTGCGGGATCTGGGCATCTGGCAGCCAGGGATGCCCGCCGCCAAGGGCGTCGCGGCCACCGCAGACTGGTACCGCGACCAGGGTTTGCTATGATCGGCAGCAGGACAGGTGCCTGCCGCCCGCGCGCTCCCTCCTTTACTGGATCAGCGCGATCCGCACCGGCGCGACGCCGGCGTTCAGCATCCCGATAGAGCGCGCTGCGGCGGTCGACAGATCGATGACGCGGTTGCCGTGATAGGGTCCGCGGTCGTTGATGCGCACGCGCACCCTCTCACCATTGCGAAGGTTCGTGACGCGGACCTGGCTGCCCAGCGGCAGGGAGCGATGCGCCGCCGTCAGCTTCTCCGGATCGAAGATCTCGCCGGTGGCAGTCGGGTTGCCGGCCAGTTCGCTGCCGTAGAAACTGGCCTCGCCCTCGCCGATCAGCGCCGCTGCGGCGGGCGTGCCTGCTTCTGCAGCCGTGTCACTGCCTGCGGTTACGTTCGCCGCTGGCGTGTCGATCCCCGCAACGCCCTTGCCGATCGGGATGACATCAGGAGATGCGGCGTCGCGCACGAAGAGCGCGGCGGCGATGGCGGCAATCACCACTACCGTGGCAAGAGCAGCGATCAGCAGCCGCCGCTGCGACTGAAGCGCCATCATGACCCGCAGGCGTTCGCGCCGCCCCGGCAGGGCATTTGGACGCGCATTCCGCTCTGCGGTCATTGTCATCGGTCCTGTACTGGTCATCAAGCGCCTCCGCCAAACCAACAGAGCACAAGGCCAACTGTTCCGAAATCGGACAGGTTTGCCCTAGGACGCTGCGACGGCTCGCTGCCTTCACACCGCCACGATCGCCGCGTAGAAGTGCCGCCCATGAGCCATTCCTACAACACGGTGCTTCCGCGCCTCATCGAGATCATCGAACCCTTCAACAAGAAGGGGATCACGGTCACCGAGACAACCAGCTTTGCCAATGATCTCGAGCTCGACAGCCTGACGGTCATGGACCTCGTTGCGGAGATCGAGGACGAATATGATATCCTCCTTCCCGTGAACATGCTGCCGGACCTCGAGCTGGTCGGCGACGTTGCCCGCGCGGTGGTCGAGATCACCAACAAGTAAGCCGCCGTCAGACCCAGAAGGGCCGCCCCATGTCCGGCACCGCTTCCCCCGACCTGTTCGACAAGTTCCAGCCACTGATCGATCAGTATGAGATGCTGATCGCGTCCGGCCTGCGCGATCCGTTCCACCTCCAGATGGACGAGATCAAGTCGCCAACGCGCGCCGTCGTGAACGGCAAGGAAATCATCCTCGTCGGCACCTATAACTATATGGGCATGACGTTTGATCCGGACGTCATCCAGGCTGGAAAGGACGCGCTGGACCGGTTCGGCTCCGGCACCACGGGCAGCCGCGTCCTCAACGGCACCTACCAGGGCCATTCGGAGTGCGAGGACGCCCTTCGCGACTTTTATGACATGGACCATGCCATGGTCTTTTCGACCGGCTACCAGGCGAACCTTGGCCTCATGTCGGCGATCGCGGGCAAGGGCGACTACATCATCCTCGATGCCGACAGCCACGCCAGCATCTATGACGGCTGCGCCATGGGGCAGGCTGACGTCGTCCGCTTCAAGCACAACAATGTCGCCGACCTCGAAAAGCGCTTGAAGCGCATCCCGGAGGGCGCCGGGAAACTGGTGGTGCTGGAGGGCGTCTATTCCATGGTTGGCGACATCGCTCCGCTGAATGAGATGGTTGCCGTCGCGAAAGCCGCCGGTGCGATGATCGTCGTCGACGAAGCGCACGCCATGGGCTTCTTCGGCGAGAACGGGCGCGGCGTTTTCGAGGCCGCTGGCGTCGAGAACGATGTCGATTTCGTCGTCGGCACCTTTTCGAAATCCGTCGGAACGGTCGGCGGCTTCATTGTCTCGAACCATCCGAAGTTCGAGGTGTTGCGCCTTGTCACGCGGCCCTATGTCTACACCGCCAGCCTGCCGCCCGCGACCGTCGCCTGCGCCGCGACCTCCATCCGCAAGCTTAAATATGCCCATAACAAGCGCCAGCATCTGTGGGAGGCTAGCCGCAGGCTGCACGGCGAACTGCGCGCTGCGGGCTTCACGCTCGGCACCGAGACCGCCGAAAGCGCGATCATCGCGGTCATGATGCCCGACCAGGCGACCAGCGCCGCCATGTGGACCGCCCTCATTGAAGAGGGCGTCTATGTGAACATGGTCCCGCCGCAGGCGACGCCAGGCATGCACCTCCTCCGCTGCTCGCTCTGCGCCGAGCATACCGCAGAAGAAATCGACGAGATCATCGTCCGGTTCAAGCGCGCCGGCCAGTCTGTGGGGCTTCCCGTTCACGGTTAATTTACGGCTTACCATTAGGGTAGGAACCGAATCGCGCCCGCTGTCCCGAAACGGGAACTGTGTTGACCCAATTCAAGACAGCTTGATCGGGATCAGGATCACGGTGCGGGGCCGCGTTGCAGCCGAATCTCCCTAGACAGCTATTCTTTCTCCCTTTTCCGAACTTGGCACGGCGCTTGCTAGGTCTTCAGCATCGACCGATCACGGCCCCGATCGGAAGATGACCTAGGCTGGCTCCGCGGTGTTTTGCGCAGCCGGTTACATTCGAAGCGAGGGCGGGCGCTCATGGCCCCGAGGGTTCGTCCACGCTTCACCCTTTCAAAAAGGCGGCGG
This sequence comes from Pacificimonas sp., assembly GCA_036351775.1. Classification (GTDB taxonomy): domain Bacteria; phylum Pseudomonadota; class Alphaproteobacteria; order Sphingomonadales; family Sphingomonadaceae; genus Pacificimonas. The sequence continues at coordinate 30,728 of JAZBPX010000002.1, forward strand.
TACCGAGACCCTTGGTATCGTCGCCTTTTACCGTCCGGGCCGCGTCAAACGCGCACGGCGAGCCCTCCGCGCGCCCTCACATAAATATAATTTGTCGCTGCGCGCCGCTGTTGTAGACCCATGGCCATGGCGATCAGCTTTACCCTGAACGGCGACCGCGTCTCATCAGATGCCGACCCGACCGCTCTCCTCGTCAGCGTTATCCGCGACGACCTTCGGAAAACCGGCACCCATATCGGCTGCGACACCAGCCAGTGCGGGGCCTGCAACGTCCTTCTCGACGGTATCCCGGTCAAGAGCTGCACGCTCCTTCTCGGCCAGGTGGAGGGCCACGAGGTGACGACGATCGAGGGCCTGGCTTCAGACGAAACGCTCCACCCGATGCAGCAGGCGTTCAAGGACGAACACGGCCTGCAATGCGGCTTCTGCACGCCGGGCATGGTCATGACCGGCATCGGCATCGCCCATCGCCACGGCGCGAACGTCGAGAAGGACGTCATCGCGCATGAGCTGGAGGGCAATCTCTGCCGCTGCACCGGCTATGTGAATATTGTCAACGCGATCCAGGCGGGGGCCGCCGCAATGGCAAACCAGCCGCGGCAGGAGGCGGCGGAATGACCTATCTGCGCCCGGTCACTCTCGAGGATGCGATCCGCCTTGGCGGGTCCGGCGGCGATGCGGCCTATCTGGCCGGCGGCCACACGCTGATCCCGGCCATGAAGGCGCGGCTGCGCGATCCCGACAAGCTGATCGATATCGGCCAGCTTGCCGAGCTGAAGGGCATAGACCGGGACGGCGACCGCCTGTGGGTCGGTGCCGGGACCACCCATGCGGGGGTCGAGGCGGGCGCGGGCGGCATACCCGCGCTTGCCCATATGGCCAGCCTGATCGGCGATCCGCAGGTGCGCGCGCGCGGAACGCTCGGCGGCGCGCTCGCCAACAACGACCCGGCGGCCGACTATCCGGCCGCCGCCCTTGCGCTGGACGCCGTCATCGAGACCGACCGCGCCGCGCACAGCGCCGAAGATTTCTTCCAGGGCATGTTCTACACTGCGCTTGAAGAGGGTGAACTGATCCGCCGCGTCGGCTTTCGCATTCCGGACCGTGCGGCTTACGAAAAGTTCCGCCACCCCGCGTCGCGCTATGCCATTGCGGGGGTCTTCGTTGCCTTTCTGGGCGGCGAACCCCGCGTGGCCGTGACCGGCGCGGGCGGCGACGGCGTCTTCCGCTGGACCGAGGCCGAGGAAGCGCTCGAGGCAGAAAGCGACCTGGGCAACATCGGCGCGCCCGACCCCGCCGACATGACCAGCGACATTCATGCCGGCGCCGAATACCGCGCCCACTTATGCACCGTCATGCTGAAACGCGCCGTGGAGAACCTGTCATGATCATCACCACCACACCGAGCGTCGAGGGCCACCGCATCACCGGCTATTTCGGCGTCATCGCCGGGGAGGCGATCATGGGCGCGAACATCTTCCGCGACCTGTTTGCCAGCATCACCGACGTCATCGGCGGCCGCTCCGGCAACTACGAAAAAGTGCTGCAGAAGGGGCGCGAAGAGGCGATCGCGGACATGGAGCACGCTGCCCAGCAGCTTGGCGCGGACGCCATTGTCGGAGTCGATATCGACTATGAGGTGCTGGGCAAGGAGGGATCCATGCTCATGGTCTCCGCTTCCGGTACCGCCGTCAGCCTCGACGGCGGTACCCCGCCGAAGGAGCAGGATACCGGCCCCTGGCGATAGCCTCCACGGGCCAGGCACCGCTGCCGCCTTACGACACGGCGCGGTACGGCGCTTCGCCGCTGTCATGGCTCGCCGCTGCCGCGCGGCTGACTGGCCGGCTCAAACTGCGCTACTGGCTGCTACTCGCCCTTATTTACAGCGGCCGCGCCATGCTTCCCTTCGCGCCCGAGGCACTTCAGCGCGGCGACGTCCTGATCCCGCTGTTCGAGTTTCTCATACGCTTCTGGATGCCCTATCTCTTCATCCGCGCCATGGCCGGGGAGGCCCGGCCTGCCATCCCCAATCTCGGTTTCGTATTCTTTGCCGTCATCGCGTTCCTGTTTGGGCTGGCGGAAGGCGTGACGGTCGCCCTCGCGCATGCCTGGCTGTTCACCGGCGCAGGCGGAACCGATCCGCAGGCCATGCTCCGCCTGATCTTCATCGGTCAGCTTATCGCCGCCGCCGTGACCCTCCGCCTGCTGCCGCTCTACGCCGGCACGGCCACCACCCGCCTCAGGCCGGTGGAGCCGCACTGGTGGCGCGGCATGAAGGGCGGCAGCGTCGGTCTTCTCGGCGCGGTCATCATCGTCATTGGCCTCGCCACCGTTACGGGCCGCCTGATCGCCGTGCCGCGCGCCGCCTTCGATCCGGCCATCATCGCGGCGCTGCACCTCCGGCAGCTGATCGAGGCGGCCGCGTTCCTGTTCGTCTCCGCCCTCGCACTCGCAGCCTGCAACCGCGCCGCAAACTTGCCGCCCGCCGCCGCTTCCGACTAAGACCCACGGTACGAATTTCACGCGGGCGCCCGGCGGCCCCGCCTCTCACGCGAAAGTAGACCATGGCAGGCCATTCCAAATTCAAGAACATCATGCATCGCAAGGGCGCGCAGGACAAAAAGCGCTCGGCGATGTTTTCGAAACTCAGCCGGGAGATCACCGTCGCGGCCAAGATGGGTATGCCCGATCCGGACATGAACCCGCGCCTGCGCGCCGCCGTTCAGGCCGCGAAAGCCCAGTCGATGCCCAAGGACAACATCCAGCGCGCCATCGACAAGGCTAGCGGAGGCGACGAGGAGAATTACGAGGACATCCGCTATGAGGGCTTCGGCCCCGGCGGCACCGCGCTGATCGTCGAAACCCTCACCGACAACCGCAACCGCACCAACACGAACGTGCGCACGATCTTCTCGAAGAATGGCGGCAATGTGGGCGGCCCCGGAACCGTCACGCACGGCTTTGAACATGTCGGCCTCATCACCTACAAGGCCGACGCGCACAATGCCGACAAAGTCTTCGAGGCGGCGCTGGAAGCGGGCGCGAACGACGTCGATTCCTCCGGCGAGGAGCATGAAATCTACACCGACGCCGACGCGCTTCACGAAGTCGCGAAGGGCATCGAGGACATCCTCGGAGAACCCGACAGCGCGAAGTTATACTGGAAGCCGATGGAGACCGTGACGCTCGAGGAGGCGCAGGCGCAGACGCTGTTCAAGCTCATCGACGCCCTCGACGACGATGACGACGTGCAGACCGTCTACGGCAATTACGACGTCCCCGACGACATCGCGGAGAAACTGGGATCGTAGGTCCTCCCCGATGCGGGGAGGGGGACCGCGCGCAGCGTGGTGGAGGGGTGCCGGGCGGCTAGA
>JAZBPX010000003.1:0-3396 GCA_036351775.1 Pacificimonas sp.
CCCTCACGACTGCCCGATGGTCCGCTGGCCGGGCAGGAGTTCACCGATATGATCAGCATGAAGACTGCGAGGAGTTGAAACAACTTTCCGCGGACCGGGACGCCGCCTCGAACGACGCTAGTAAAATACCCCAAACCGGCCATCACGGCAATAACCGACTTCTTAAGGACAGCCCGAGCGGCGCAGTCTTGGCCAAGCCCCATGGATCGGCATGGGTGCGCGCGGCGCTTCGCTACGGCGTCACTGCCCTCGCGATCCTTATGTTCCCGCTTTCGCTTCGGCGGTCCGGCGAGCGAGCGGGACGCTTCGCCGAACGCCTTGAGACCACGGAGAAAGCCAATGACGTCCAACGCCAGATGCTGGAGGCTGCGGCGCGTCGCCCTCGTTCTCGCGGCGATCTGGTTGAGCGGCTGCGCGATGGGCGCTTCTGACGTCGGCGGACACCATGCATGTCCGGCGGTCGTCGAGTACAGCAAGGAGTTCCGGGCGCGGGCGGCCGAGGAACTGGCTTTGCTGCCGGAGGACTCTGCGGTCGCGGATATACTGGTGGACTACGCTGTCATGAGGGATCAGGCGCGGGTTTGTGGGGCATAACGAGGTGCGCCGTTCCGAGGACGGCAATAGGCGTTCTTTACATGGCCCCTTGGTTTCGATGGGGTCGAAGGCTACTCAATACTGCGGCACCTTCTGGCCGCGAGCGGCGTGGCTTGTGACGGTGGCGATGCGGTTTGCACGTGTCCCGCTGCGTTTGGCCTGCGCGATCCAGCGCAGGATGTTGCGACGGTAGGACGGGGCGGCAGCCCGCCACCAATTCAACGCGCCCGCCTGTTCGAGCGCCTCCACAAGTTCATCGGGGTCGTTCAATGCATCCACAGGGTCAGATGCATGCCACAGCCCGCTGGCCTGTCCGCGTTCGACGGCGGCGCGGCCCGCCGGATGCATTCGGCCCTCAGCTTCCAGTCGCGCGGCACGGGTTTTGTAGCTTTGCGCCCATGCTTGTTGCCGGCGGGGCGAGATCAGTTGCATCGTGCGCGCCTCATCCAGCTTCATACGTCGCCCGTCGATCCAGCCATGGGCGATCAGCGCGTCCAGAACCGCCTCGCGCGATACATAGAAATCCCGGTGCTGCGCCTTCCATGTCACGAGCCAGACGCTGTCCGGTTGGACATGATGATCGGCCAGCCATGCCCACAACGCTGCTTCGGTCTGCACTTCGATGCGGGCGAAACGGTCCGGGTCCAATTTTCTAACCCTTCGCAGGCTGTTCAGCGGGGGGAATGGTCAGCAGCCGCAGGATCAGGTCGATATGGCTTTCACGGATGCGGTCCACGGGATTGAGCGTGTCGCGATCAGGGAAATCTGCCGTCATCTCGCGCTCCATCGCCAGAAAAATTACGGGGCCGAAGATCATCTGGCGCAAGCCGAGCGGGTCGAGAGGCTGAAAGCTGCCGCGCGTGATCCCGTCCTCGATCATTCCGGTGACCAGCGCGTAGTGGCGCGCGATGAAGCCGCCGTGGAAGGCGCGGGCGATCTCGGGGATCGTGGGCGCAACCTCCGCGATCATCGGAGCCATGCGGCCGACCGGCGTGGTCAGGTTCACCCGATAGATCTCTTCCATGGCGGTGCGGATGCGCGCCACATCGGTCAGGCTGTCATCCGCGCGAATACCTTCCAGCCGCTTGAGCGCACCCTCGTAGCCTTCCGTCACGCCAGCGATGAAAAGCGCCTCTTTCGAGGGGAAGTGGTGGTAAAGGCTGGCCTTCTGGATGCCGATGGCCCGCGCGACATCGGCCATGGACGTGCCAGCATACCCTTGATCCAAGAAAATTCCGACCGCCTGGTCGAGGATGTCCTGTCGCCTGGAAGGTAGCTCCGATTTTTCATCGCGCGGTCGCATTGACATCAGCATTCCTTCCTCTATCAGCCTACCGAACGGTCGGGAGGCCGTGAGTAAAGATTAGTTGAGGAACCGACAAATGCAAGGCCAGCTGCGTGTTCGCTTTACAATATGGATGGTTGTCTTGTGGCTTGCAGCTTTGTGCGTGGGCCCGCCGGCTGCGGCACAGACGCCATCTGTGGCGGCAGTGCGGACCATGGTCGTCGATGCGCCGAGCGCGACGATGACACGGCAGTTTTTCGGGCAGGTACGCGCCCGCGAGACGGTCGACCTGTCCTTTGACGTCGGGGGCACGATGGTTCTCCTCGTGCCCGAAGAGGGAGAGCGTGTGTCGCGCGACGACCTTCTGGCATCGCTTGATCTGGATCCTTTCGAACGGGCGGTCGAGCGGGCCGAACTGGCGCTTGCCATGGCTACGCGCGAGGCTGAACGCACAGCGACCCTTGCAGACCGACAGGTCGGCGCGGTCGCGCGCGCCGAGGATGCTGCAACGGCGCGCGACATGGCCGCAGTCGCCCTGCGCGACGCGCGCGCCGCGTTAGCGGATGCAAGCTTGCGCGCGCCGTTCGACGGTTTGGTCGCGGTACGGATCACACCGGCATTTTCGGCAGTGTCGCCCGGTCAGCCGATCTTGAGACTTCACGATCTGAGCGAACTGCGTGTGGAATTTGCGCTGCCCGAACGGATGCTGCAACAGGTCGGAACGCTGGACACCGTCGTCTTCACCGCCGAGCTTCCCGGGGGCCGAGAGGCCGCCCTGCGCGTCGTAGCGTTTCAGCCTGACACAGACCGGGTCGGGCAAAGCTACCGTGTCACGCTCGCGTTCGTGGATGATGGGGGTGGAGTTACTGCCCGGTGCGTCCGTAACCATCCGGGCTGCCATTCCCACATCATCGCGCGGCCTCGAGGTGCCTGCCTCCGCACTGCTGGCCGGAAACGACCGCGAGGCCGCGGTGCTGGCGCTTGCGGCCGAAGGGGAAACCTTCAGGCCATGAGCTGGTCGAGTGTCATCTCCTCCTCGGCATAGGCGTCGTGCAGCGAGGGCGCGACGGCAGCGAGCTTCAGCCGCTGCTTGACCACGCTGGCCGAGACGAAGAAGGCCGCGGCGATCTCCTCCTCGGTCCGGCCTTTATCGCGCATCGCCTGGAAGGCCCGGAACTGGTCGAGCGGGTGCAGCGGCGCGCGCTGGACGTTCTCGGCGAGGCTGTCCTCCTCGGCCAGCCCGTCTGTGCGCACGATGCAGGGCACAAGTGCTGTCTTGTTCATGCGCTTCTGCTTCACGAGCAGTTCCAGCGCCCGGAACCGCCGCCCGCCGGCGGGAATCGTGTACATGCCGGTCTCGGCACCGCTGTCGTCTAGCACCGGCCGCACGGTGATAGAACTGAGCAGCGTCCGCCGCGCGATGTCCTCGGCCAGTTCCTCGATCGACACGCCCGCCTTGACGTGGCGCACGTTCGACTGGCTGAGCATCAGCTTGTTGAAGGGAATGTCGCACGAGG
>JAZBPX010000004.1:0-99946 GCA_036351775.1 Pacificimonas sp.
CGCGCCGCGCGCCGCGCCGCCGCGAAAAAACCCGCGCATGATGCCAAGGCCGCCCGGCGCGCCCGCGCCCGCACGCGGCCCGCGCTCGCCCAGCTTCCCCTCGACCTCCCCGGCAGCGAGGAGTTCGTCGTGATGGTCGCCCGCCGCACCCCCGAGGGTACGCTAGACCTGATCGGCACGGCCGAACATCGCGGCGCCCTTGTCGACCAGGCGCTGAAGGCCATCGCCTAGGCCGGTATCGCCCGCCCCCGTCTTTGCTTGGAAAGCGCCGCCGCCGCCGATAAGTGAGCGCATCCCCCGCCTTTCCGATGAAAGAAGGCCCAAAGATGGCGGCACGTGGCGCCGAATCTGCCGATACCGATCTGAACGCGGCGCTCTCCGCTGCCCTCCTTGAGGGCGCGCTCCCCGGGGAGGCCGACAATTTGTCGCCCGCCGCCGCGTCACAGATCGCCGCCTTCGCCATGCAGGCGGCCGCCACAAGGCTGCCCGGCGAGCCCGCACTCCTCATCGCCGACAAGCCCGGCGAAAGCGGCTGCAAGCGCCTGACCGCCATCGCGATTTCGAACGACGACATGCCCTTCCTCGTCGATTCGGTGACGAACGCCATCAGCGGGTCGGGCTACCAGATCGCGCGCCTCCTCCATCCCATTCTCGACGTGCGCCGCGACGCCGCCGGCCAGCTCCAGGCCCTCGCCCCGGCGGACCGGGAGATCCTGCCGCAGGGCACCCAGCGCGAATCGCTTATCTACCTCGAGATCAGCCACCTGACGGAGGATGGCAGCGCCGCCCTCGAACGCGAACTCTCCGCCGTCCTTGCCGATGTCCGCCTCGCCGTCGCCGACTGGCGCGCGATGCTGAAGCGGCTGGGCCAGGCTTCCGATTCCCTCGGCAGCGCGCGCATTCCGGTCCCCGCCGACGACGTGCTGGAGGCCAAGGCCTTCCTCGAATGGCTCAGCGCCGACAACTTCACCCTCCTCGGCTATGCAGCCTTCTCCTATGGTGACGCGCTCTCCGACCCGAAGGCCCAGCCGGCGTTCGAGGACGGCCTCGGCCTCCTTCGCGATCCCGATTACCCGGTTTACCGCGGCGCGCGCGGCTACGAGCGCCTGCCCCAGGCCCTCCGCGCCTTCATGGCGACGCCCGAGCCGCTGCTCATCACGAAATCCAACGCCGTTAGCCGCGTGCACCGCAGCGCCTATTTCGACGGCGTCAGCGTCAAGCGCTTCAACGAGGCCGGCGAGGTCTGCGGCGAATACCGCTTCATCGGCCTGTTCACCTCCGCCGCGCTCGCCGCCAACCCGGACACCGTTCCCATCGTCCGCCGCAAGGTCGCCTCGGTTCGCGAGCGCCTCGGCTTCGACCCCGCCGGTCATTCGGGAAAGGCACTCAATCACATTCTCGCCACCTTCCCGCGCGGCGAGCTGTTCCTCGTGGAGGAGCAGCGCCTCACCGAGATGGCGCGCGGGATGCTGTCGCTTCTCGACCGCCCGCGCCCCAAGATCTTCAAGCGCGTCGACCCGTTCGAGCGCTTCGTCTCCGCCGTCGTCTTCATCCCGCGCGAACAGTATAACACGCCGCTCAGGCAGAAGATCGCCGCCCTCCTCGAACGCGCCTTCAACGCCCGCCTAGCCCGCTTCGACGTCGAGCTGCGCGCGGAGGGGCTCGCCCGCGTCCAATTCTATCTCGGCACCGATCCCGGCCAGGTTCCCGACGTATCCGAAGCCGAGCTCGACGAGAAACTGGCCGACATGGTCCGCGGCTGGGGCGACGAGCTGGAGGTCGCGGCCATCTCCCGCTTCGGCGAGAAACAGGGCGAAACCCTCGCGCGCGCCTACGCCTCGGCCTTCTCTGCCAGCTATGTCGACCAGTTCGACCCGGCAGAGGCGGTTGTCGACATCGCCCGGCTGGACAATCTGGGCGGCCCGCACCGGCGTGACGTGCATTTCTACAGGAAACCCGCCGACGAGCCGAACCAGCTCCGCATCAAGATCTACCGCAGCGGCTCCATTCTCCCGCTCTCCGAAATGGTCCCCGTTCTGGAGGCGTTTGGCTTCAAGGTGATCGAGGAGTTCCCCTTCGACGTCAACGTGAACGGCGAACATGGCTGGATCCACGACTTCCTCGTATCGCGCCCCGACGGGGCCGACCTCGATCTCGACTTCCTGAAGGAAACGGCGGAAAGCGCGCTCTGCGCCGTTCTGGTCGGGGAGCAGGAAAACGACGCATTCAACGCGCTCGTCACCGCCGTCGAGCTGAAGATCGCCGAGGTCGCCTGGCTGCGCGCCTATTTTCGCTACCTGCGGCAGTCGGTCCTCTCCTACGGCCTCTTTACCGTCGTCGACGCGCTCAGCCGCAACCCGGCGACGACCCGCGCGCTCGTCGCCCTGTTCCGCGCCCGCTTCGAGCCGGGCATCAAGGACCGCGAGAAGGCAATGGCGGCGGCGGAGAAGGCCGTGCGCAGCGGCCTCGCCAATGTGGAAGCGATCGACGAGGACCGCATCCTCCGCCTCTACCGCGACGTCATGCTGGCGACCCTCCGCACCACCGCCTTTCGGGACGGGGCGGACACGCTCGCCTTCAAGATCGACAGCGGGGCGGTTCCGGGCCTCCCCGCCCCCGTTCCCTACCGGGAAATCTGGGTCTATTCCCCGCGTGTCGAGGGTATTCACCTGCGCGGCGGCCCCATCGCGCGCGGCGGCCTGCGCTGGTCCGACCGCCGCGACGATTTCCGCACGGAGGTGCTCGGCCTCGTCAAGGCGCAGATGGTGAAGAACGCCGTGATCGTGCCCACCGGCGCGAAGGGCGGCTTCTACCCCAAACAGCTCCCGCCCGTTTCGGACCGGGAGGCGTGGCTCGCCGAGGGGCAGGGCGCCTACAAGACCTTCATCGGTGCGCTTCTCGACCTCACCGACAATGTGCGCGGCGACGACACCGTCCCGCCGGGCGGCGTCGTCTGTCATGACGCGCCCGATCCCTATCTCGTCGTCGCGGCGGACAAGGGCACCGCCACCTTCTCCGACATCGCCAATGCGATTTCAGAGGCGCGCGGCTTCTGGCTCGGCGACGCCTTCGCGTCCGGCGGCGCCAATGGTTACGACCACAAGAAGATGGGCATCACCGCGCGCGGGGCCTGGGTCAGCGTTCAGCGCCACTTCCGCGAAATGGGCGTCGACGTGCAGGCCGATCCCGTCCGCGTCATCGGCATCGGCGATATGTCCGGCGACGTGTTCGGCAACGGGATGCTTCTGTCGAAGACACTGAAGATCGTCGCGGCGTTCGATCACCGCCACATCTTCATCGACCCCGATCCCGACCCGGCGGCAAGTTACAGGGAGCGCAAGCGCCTGTTCGCCCTGCCGCGCAGTTCGTGGGAGGATTACAACCCCGATCTGATTTCGAAGGGCGGCGGCGTCTTCTCCCGCGCGCAGAAGGCCATCAAGCCGACAAAGGCGATGCAGACGCTCCTCGGCATCGGCAAGGCCGAACTCAGTCCCAGCGCGCTTCTCAATGCGATCCTAAAGGCGGACGCCGATCTCCTGTGGTTCGGCGGTATCGGCACCTACGTGAAGGCGGCGGGCGAAAGCGACGCCGATGTCGGCGACCGCGCCAATGACGACATCCGCGTCGATGCGGGCGAACTTGGCGTGAAGGTCATTGGCGAGGGCGCGAACCTCGGCATCACCCAGCGGGGGCGCATCGCCTTTGCCGCTGGCGGCGGCCGGATAAACACCGACTTCATCGACAATTCGGCGGGCGTCGATTGCTCGGATAACGAGGTCAACATCAAGATCGCCCTCCAGGGGCCCCTGCGCTCCGGCGCGCTGGCGGAGGAGGAGCGCAACGATCTTCTCGCGGCCATGACAGACGAGGTCGCGGCCCTCGTCCTTCGCGACAATGTCATGCAGACGCAGGCGCTGTCCGTTGCGGAATCCGGCGGCCCCGACCTCCTGCCCGCCTATCAGCGCGTCATTCAGCAGATGGAACGCACGGGCCGCCTCGACCGCCGCGTCGAACAGCTTCCCTCCGATGACCAGATGCAGCAGCGGGTTGCCGCTGGCCGCGGCCTCGAACGCCCCGAACTCGCCGTCCTCCTCGCCTATGCGAAGATGGTTCTCTACGAGGCCATCGTCGAAAGTCCGCTCCCCGATGACCCAGCTCTCGTCGAGGATCTCGACTTCGCCTTCCCGGAGCGGCTGAAGGCGGACTTCCTCGATGAAATCCGCGCGCACACGCTGCGGCGCGAAATCATCGCCACCAAGATCGCCAACCAGATCGTCAACCGCGGCGGCATCGCCATCGCCTTCGAACTGGCGGAGGAGCACAGTGTGCCCTTGGCGCGCGTCGCCGCCGCCTTCGTCACCGCGCGCGAACTGTTCCGGTTCCGCGATCTCTGGCGCGCCATTGACGCGGCAAAGCTCGAGCCGCGCATCCAGAACGCGCTCCACCGCCGCTCCGGCCAGGGGCTTCGCATTCACATGGCCGACCTCATCGAGGCGGGCGGCCCGGACCGGATGCCGAGCGATGCCGTGGCCGTGCTTGCCGAACCGCTGGACCAGCTTCGCGGCGCTGTGAAGGACATTCTCGGCACCGAACCCCGCGCCGCGCTCGAACGCCTGCGGCAGGACTTCACCGCCCGCGGTGCCCCGTCCGCGCTGGTCGAACGCCTGATCGAGATCGAGGCGCTCGACGGCTCCGCCATGATCGCGCAGCTTGCCGAGGACCGGGGCATGGCCGCGAACCAGGTCGCGCGCGCCTATACCCTTTTGGGCGAGGAAGTCGGGCTCGACTGGGTCCACGCCACCGCCGCCCACCTCGAACCCGCCGACCCGTGGGAACGGCTTCTCGTATCCAGCCTGTCGCGCGACCTTGAATCGATGCGCATCGACCTGATCGCGCGCTTCCCGGCCGATCAGAAGCCGGAAGCGGCGGCGAAGGACTGGATCGCCGCGCACGAGGCGACGGTGCGCGCCCTCGCCGAAACCATCGAACGCGCCCGCGCCTCCGGCCTCAAGACCCCCGCCATGCTGGCTCACCTCGCCAGCCAGGCCCGCGCGACGCTCCTGGGGGACTGAGGGCGGTTCAGCCGTAATTCACGCCATGGCGGGCCTGTAGGAAACGCTATAGGATAGATTTGTAGGAAACCCCGGCCCCCGCCCGGCGTTGGAGACTCGAAATGCCGATTCCACCCTCTCGTCCGACTTCTCATGCCGCCGCGTTCTGCGCCGCGCTTCTCCTCGCAACCCCCGCCCTATCGCAGGCCGAACCCGCAACAGACAGCGGCGTCCTCGTCGCGCCAAAGGCGGAGCGAATTCCCCTCGACCAGTTCATGGTTCCCCTCCGCTGTCCGGAGGGCGAAATCTGCGTCGAAGCCGAACCGCTCGAAAACGAAGTCACCCCCGCCCCCGAACCCGGCGACCGCGAACTCGACGTCGTTGCCGAACGCCGCGCCCTTTCCAATCTCGGCAACGAGGGTAACCCCACGACCTGCTCCGCCATAGGTGCCGGCAACTCCGCCTGCGCTTTCGACCAATATGAAAACTTCCGCGCCGAACGCGAACTTCTCGACGCCCGCGTTCTTCCTCCCGAAGAGGTTCCGGAATAGCGCGCTCGCGCCGTACCCTTCCTAAGCCCTTGGTGGCGCGCTAGCTGAGACCTCATGCGCCGCTATGACTCTGTCCCCAATCGCCGGTCCCTGATCGACCGCCGCGACATCGCCTCCCAGATTGAGGCGGGTAAAATCGACCGCCCCGCCGTCGTCGCGGCCCTTCGCGCGGCCCTCTCAGGCGGCGAAGCCGAACTTACCCGACGCATCGACACGGCTCCGGGCGCTGGCCGCAAACACTGCCTCGCGCGCTCCTACCTTGTCGACCAGGTCGTCAGGATCGCCTTCGAAAGCGCCGCGCGTCTTCTGTTCCCCAACCCCTCGCCTTCATCTGGCGAACGCCTCACCATCTGCGCCGTCGGCGGTTACGGCCGCATGGAAATGGCCCCGCACAGCGACGTCGACCTGCTCTTCATTGTCCCCGGCAAGCTGTCCGCCTGGTCCGAACAGGTCGTCGAAAGCGTCCTCTACACATTGTGGGATCTCGGCCTGAAGGTCGGCCACGCCACCCGCTCGCCAGCTGAAATCGTTCGCCTCTCCCGCGAAGATGTTACGATCCGGACCGCAATGCTTGAGGCGCGCTTTCTCTGCGGCGACCAGACCCTTTACGAGGACGCCGGTGTGCAATTCCGCCGCGACGTTGTTCTTGGAACGGAGCGCGACTTCATCCGCGAGAAACTCGCCGAACGCGATGCCCGCCATACCCGGATGGGCGACAGCCGCTACGTCGTCGAACCGAATGTAAAGGAGGGCAAGGGCGGCCTCCGCGATCTCCAGACCCTTTTCTGGATCGGCAAATACTGCCACCGCGTCGAACGCGCTCAGGAGCTTGTCGCGGCGGGCTTGTTCGAGCCGGAAGAATACCGCGCCTTCAACCGCGCGGAAGACTTCCTGCTCTCCGTTCGGACCCTTCTCCACCACATGAACGGCCGTGCGGAGGAAAGGCTGACCTTCGACATGCAGCGCCGTATTGCGGAGGCGCTCGGCTATCAGGACCGGACCGGAGCCTCGGCAGTCGAGCGCTTCATGCGGCACTATTTCCTCATCGCGAAATCGGTGGGGGATCTCACCGGCCTGTTCCTCGATCACCTAGAGGAAGAATATGCCGGTTTCCGCGAACGAATCTTTACCCGCACGACGACGCCCAAACGCCTGAAGGGGTTCACCCTCGCGCGCGGCCGGATCGGCATTCCGGACGAGCAGTTCTTTAAGGAGAAACCGTTTCGTCTCCTTCGCCTCTTCGCGCTGGCTGACCGGTATGAGTATGAAATCCATCCGCTTGCGATGCGGCAGGCGGCGCGCGACGCCCAGCTTGTTGCCGACCTTCAGGATGATCCGGCCGCGAACCGGCTTTTCCTCGACATTCTGACCAGCCCGCGTGACCCCGCGACGGTACTGCGCTGGATGAATGAAGCGGGCGTGTTCGGCCGGTTCGTTCCAGACTTCGGCCGCGTTGTCGCGCGCATGCAGTTCGACATGTACCACCACTACACTGTCGACGAGCATACGATCCGTGCTGTGGGCCTCCTCTCAGAGATCGAGCGCGGCCTTCTGAAGGAGGACCACCCGATCTCCTCCGCCGTCATTCACGAGATCAGCTCACGCGATGTCCTCTATGTCGCCGTCCTGTTGCACGACATTGCAAAGGGACGGGGCGGCGACCATTCGGAACTCGGTGCGGAGATCGCGCTCGAGCTCGGGCCGCGTTTCGGACTGGGGGCGGCGGAAAGCGACACAGCTTCCTGGCTCGTCCGCTATCATCTCCTGATGTCGGCAACGGCCTTCAAGCGCGACCTGGCCGATCCGAAGACGATCGAGGATTTCGTGGCGCAGGTGAAGAGCGTGGAGCGGCTGCGGCTGCTGACGATCCTGACCGTCGTCGATATTCGCGCCGTCGGCCCCGGGACCTGGACCCAGTGGAAGGCGCAGCTCATTTCGAACCTGTTCGTTGCGGCCGAGGAGCGGCTGCGCCTCGGGCATCAGCGGTTTGGACGAGAGGGACATGTTGCTGCGAAACGGGAACAGGTTCTGGAGCTTCTCGGCTGGACGAAAGACCAGCTCGACGAACATGCCAGCCGTTTTTTCGACAGCTACTGGATCGCCGAGGATGTCGAGGTCATCGCTGACAACGCCCGCCAGATCGCCATTGCCGAGGGCCCCGTCACCATCAAGAGTGCCTATGACGAGGAGACCGGCCTCACCCAGCTCCGCGTCTATTCTGGCGACCATCCGGGCCTGCTGATGCGGCTTGCCGGCGCGATCAGTCTTGCCGGTGCGAGTATTGTTGACGCCCGCATCCACACGACCCGCGACGGCATGGCGCTGAACAACCTTCTGATCGACGGTCACGGGATCGATCGCAGCTTTGGCGAGCCAGACCAGCTCGTCCGTCTTGAACAGGGGATCCACGACGCTTTTGCCGGAAAACTGCGCCTACGCGACCGCCTCGCAGCAAAGCCTCTACCAACAACCCGCGCCGACGCCTTTTCGGTCGCGCCCCGGGTCATCGTCCAACAGAACGCCTCGAACCGGTTTACGGTGGTCGAGGTCATGGCAAATGATCGCCCAGGCCTTCTCCATGCGCTTCTGCGGACGCTCTACGACGCGAAGGTGACGATTCACTCCGCCCACATCACGACATATGGTGAGCGGGCGGTCGATACCTTCTACCTGACCGACCTGACCGGGCAGAAGCTGGACGGCACGCAGCGCCTCCGCGGCATCGAACAGCGCCTGCTGCGCGCCGCAAGCTGGACGCCGGAGAAAGAAAAGAAGGCGGCGTGACTTGATTCGCGACACCCGTCCGGGTGCCGCCTAAGCCGTCCCGCTCCCCCTGCCCAACCACCCGTAAGGATACACTCATGGGTGGTTGGGCAGGGGGAGCGGGACGGCTTAGGCTCAGGTGCCCGGATGGGGACCGCACATACAAACCGCGAACGAAGTGAAGCGGCGGGCTTCTGTTGCTCGGTGCCCGCCAGACCGCTGGACTGGTGCTTCTGTTGACAGGTGCACCCCGAACCCCGCTTTTGGCCTGAGTAATGTTCGCCTTACGGCTACTGGTTACGCAGCAAGAGCAAATGCCTCGTTATCGTTGGCATCTATGGTTTTGACCCAGTTTCACGGCTTATGTCAGGCCGGGCAAAATCACCGTCTTTCAGCACATGTCGAAGCTATGTCGGCCCCATCAGGACCGGTCCGCTGGAGATCGCGGGACCGGTTGTGGTGGAGCCGCCGGGTACCGCCCCCGGGTCCATGCAACCTACTAACGCGGCAACATTTATCGCCATAGTCACCCGCTAGGATGACGCACCTTAGATAGGCCAGGTTCGCGAAGGCTTCAAGATCGGCCTGCACGGTGGGCATTCACGACGGCCAGATAGCGCTGCAGCAGCCCCTCGTTGATCGCGTCCCAGTCAAAGGCTTTCGACCGTTCGATGCCCGCCGCGCCGGCAGCCGTGCGCGCCGCCTCGTCCGTCAGATAATGCTGCAACCCGTCGGCGGACTGCTGCACATTGTCAGGTTCGGTCAGGATACCGTTCTCACCGTCCTTGACGAGCGTCGACGATCCGGTCGCCCGCGCCGCCACCACCGGCAGGCCGCTCGCCATCGCCTCAAGCGTTACGTTACCGAACGTCTCCGTGCTTGAGGGATTGAACATGATGTCCGCGCTGGCATAGGCGCGTGCCAGATCCTCCCCGCCCAAGAAGCCGGTGAAGATCCCCTGCGGCGCGCGGTCCTCGATCCATTCGCGCGCGGGACCATCCCCGACGAACAGCGCCTTGTAGCGCTGCCCCCGCCTGTCCAGCTCCGCCAGCGTATCTGAAAACACGTCGAGGCCCTTTTCGAGGACCAGCCGCCCGACGAACAGGACGACAACATCCTCGTCATCGATCCCAAGTCCGCGCCGCCACGCCATGTCGCGCCGCGCCGGGTCGTAGAGGTTCTGGTCGATCCCCCGGCTCCAGATCAGCACATTCTCGTTCATGCCCTGATCGCGAAGGAGGTCGGCCATGCTGTCGGACGGCGCGTAGATCTCCACGCATTTGTTGTACAGCCGCTCGAGGATCCGCTCGCCGAGACCCTGCAGCCAGCCGAGCCTGTAGTAGCGGAAATAAGTCTCGAACCGCGTATGCACACTGGCGACCAGCGGCACGCCGTTCTTCTCCGCCCAGCGCGCGGCGCGGTGCCCGATCACGTCCGGTGAGGAGATGTGGACGAGGTGCGGCTTGTAGGCTTCCAGATCGTCCTGCGCCCCGATTAACCCAAAGCCGAACCGGTACTCGCCGCGCCCCGGCACCGGCACGCTTGAAATCGATACGACCTCGCCCGTCGCCTGAAAGGGTGGGTTGTCGATCGTCGGCGAATAGATACGCATGCTCACGCCGCGTGACAGCATGTGACCCGTCAGGCGGTTCAGCGCCTGGTTCGCGCCGTCTTTTACATAGTTATAATTGCCGGAGAACAGCGCGACGCGCAGCTCCTCTGGCCGGAGGTCCGTGGTCATCCGGGCGCTCTACCCGCCCCTGCGACACTTTGCCAATCGGAACGGCTCCCCGCACCGCCCCGTTGGCATCTATGAAAGGAGACACACAAAAATGTCCAACGACAACAGCTTCCAGACGAACCAGTACGTCAAGTGGAACTGGGGCAACGGCGAAGGCAAGGGCCAGATCGAAGAGCGCTTCGAGAAGGAAGTCACCCGTACCCTTCAGGGCAGCGAGATCACCAAAAAAGGCGATGAGGACAACCCTGCCTACCTCATCAAGCAGGACGACGGCGACAAGGTATTGAAGCGGGGGTCAGAGCTTTCCGCCGACCCGCAGGACTGACGGGTCCGTCAGTCGGCAGCGGCAGCGCGTTTCGCCTCGATCTCGGCGCGTAGCGCGCTATGCCGCTCGGCGGTCAGCGAATAGCCCCAGATGATTGCCGCGCCGCCGAGCACCAGCACGCCGGGCGCCAACCCGTAAATCAGCTGAAGCGCCAACAGCGGCTCGGCGGCGGTCTCTCCCGATGCGTCATAGCCCACCCAGCCAAGGACGATCAGCGGAACGCCCGCTCCGATCGCCACGCCGAATTTCTGCACCATGCTCTCGGCGGAGTAGAACAGGCCTTGCTGCCGGTCAGATGACTTCGCCGTATCGATGTCGGCCGCGTCCGCGATCATGGCGTTGGGCAAGAGGAGAAGCGCCCCGTAACAGGCACCCTTCGCAACGAAAATCGCCACGAAGACGGCGTTGTCACCCGGACCGACGAACAGCATCGCGAAATTGGTGATGGCCACGAGAACGAGCGCCAGCGCAAAGGCCCGGTGCTTTTCCATGCGCTTGGCGAGCCATGCCCACAGCGGCACGCACACCAGTCCGGCGATGAAGTAATAGAAATAGAGCACCGGCACGTTTTCGACCCCGACAAGGTCGCGCGCGAAGAACACCGTCAGCGACTGCCGCACCGCTTCGCCTGTCGAGATGATCAGGATCACCGTCACGATGCGAACGAAGGGGCCGTTCGAAATCACCACCTTCGCGAGCGCGAGCGGCGAAAGCGACGCCTTACGGACAGGCGCAGGGGGCTCCGGCACCGTGAAGAAGATCAGCGCCGCGATCGGCGGCAGCAGCGCGACGATCACCAGACCCGTCGTCGCCATCACGTCGACGCTCGTCGCCCCCGCCTGTTCGGTGACCCATGCGGGGATCAGCGCGGAGAGAAGAATGCCGATGATCAGGAAGAACTGGATCGTCGAGCTGATCCGCGTGCGGAGGTTATAGTCCGGCGACAACTCGGCTGACCACGCATAATAGGGCAGGCGCAGCGTCGTGATCCCGAAGTAAAGCAGCGATACCGCAATCACAAGATAGAGGAACGTCGCGTCAAGCGGCGGGCGGAACAGCATCCAAACGCCTCCCATCAAGGTGACGGTTCCCAGAATCAGCCAAACCTTCCGTCGGCCGATGGCGGGCCGCCAGCGATCCGAAATGATGCCGATCATCGGGTCCGTCACAACGTCGAAAAGGCGCGTGATGAGGAGCGCGGTCCCCACCAGGCCCAGCGCAATGCCCAGTTGCCCGCTATAGAGCGGCGCCAGATAAATCGCGACGGGAAGCGCGAGCATCCCTACGGGCAGCGAGAGCGTGCCGAAAATGCCGATGGTGCGGGACGTCAACGCCGGCGACTCCACGGGCACATCACCGACACCGGGCGGGGTCAGAACCTCCCTAACCGACATGACTTGTTTGGCGAGACGCGCGCATCAGCTGCCCCTTTCGCCGCTCATGCTAAGGCCGCGCGTTCCCCGTACATCCGCCTAATTTCGTTAGCGTCCGGGGCGCTAGCCGCTCAGCGGTCTCCGCCGCGGTAGCCATTGCCGGCAAGCCGCCCGTCCGCCGCATCGCCCAGCGCGCCGCGCACATTCTCCTCACTGCCGTAGAGGCCGGCGCCCAAAATGTCGTTCCCAGCCAGAGTGTCGACCTCCGAGCCATCCTCAGCTGTGCCATCGCCTCGAAGCGCGCGCCGCGCCCGCCGCGCCTGCCGCTTCCGCCCAAGGCGTTCCCGGTTCCGTGCTTCCCAGCGCATTTGCGTCGGCCAGAGCGCGACCACGACGATAAGGCCAAGTCCGATCAACAGAAGCCATTCCACGCCGCTCACCCTGTCCCTTTCCCGCGCACAAAAAAAGGGCCGCGCCAGTCACCCGGCACGGCCCCTCACTCAGCGTTGCACGGCGTTATTACTCCGCCGGTTCGGCCTCGACGCTTTCGCCGGCCGCTGCCGCGCTCGCAGCGGCGGCCTCGGCCTCCGCAGCTTCGGCGGCAGCCTGCTGCGCCTCCAGCGCCTTGCGCTGCTTGTCGCGAAGCTTCTGGTCGCGTGTCTGCGCTTCCAGGCGCGCCCGGTTCATCGCCGCGCCCGTGCCCGCAGGGATCAGGCGGCCGACGATGACGTTTTCTTTGAGGCCGTTCAGCGTGTCCGCCTTACCCTGAACCGCGGCCTCCGTGAGGACGCGGGTGGTTTCCTGGAAGGACGCCGCCGAGATGAAGCTGCGGGTCTGCAGCGACGCCTTGGTGATGCCGAGAAGCACGGGCTTGCCTTCCGCCTTTTCCTGGCGGGACGTCAGCTTCGCATTCTCTTCTTCCATCTCCGTCAGGTCGACCTGCTCGCCGACCAGCAGCGTCGTCGCGCCCGACTTCGTGATCTCGACCTTCTGCAGCATCTGGCGAACGATCACCTCGATGTGCTTGTCGTTGATCTTCACGCCCTGCAGACGGTACACCTCCTGGATTTCCCAGACGAGATATTCCGCCAGCGCCTCGACACCCATCACAGCCAGGATGTCATGCGGATCGGGATTGCCGTCGAGCAAATAGTCGCCCTTGCGAACCATATCGCCGTCCTGGACCGCGATATGCTTGCCCTTGGGCACCATATACTCGACCGTGTCGCCCTCACCCTCCGGATGAATGTAAAGGCGCTTCTTGGTCTTGTAGTCGCGGCCGAACTCGACCTTGCCGTCGATCGACGCGATGACCGCATTGTCCTTCGGCTTGCGGGCTTCGAACAGCTCCGCGACGCGCGGCAGACCGCCGGTAATGTCGCGGGTCTTGGCCGCCTCACGCGGGATACGCGCAACAATGTCACCGGGGTGGATCTGACCGCCATCTTCGACCGACAGGATCGAACCGACGGACAGGTGGTAGACCTGCGCATCCTCGGCATCGTCGCCCGTCACGGTCACGCGCGGCTTCAGGTCGCCCGATTTCGGCACGGCCTTCCAGTCCGACACGGTCTTTGCCGTGATGCCCGTCGCCTCATCGGCTTCATCGGACAGCGACACGCCGTCGATCAGGTCCTGGTACTTCACCGTACCGCCGGTGTCGGAGATAATCGGCAGCGTGTACGGATCCCACTCCGCCAGGCGGTCGCCCTGCTTGACGATATGCCCTTCGGCCCAGGCGACGATCGCGCCGTACGGGATGCGGTCGAGGGAGCGCTCGCGCCCCTCCATGTCGACAACGGCCAGTTCACCGGAACGGCTGGTCGCCAGCAGGCGGCCCTTCCGGTCCTTGATGGTGTCGAGGTTGCGGTATTCCAGTTTGCCGTCGAAGGAGCTTTCCAGCGTCGACTGCTCGGAAACCTGCGCCGCGCCGCCGATGTGGAACGTCCGCATCGTCAGCTGCGTACCCGGCTCACCGATGGACTGGGCGGCAATGACGCCGACCGCTTCACCGATGTTCACCGGCGTGCCGCGCGCAAGGTCACGGCCATAGCAGGTCGCGCAAACGCCGATCTTCGCTTCGCAGACGAGCGGTGAGCGGATCTCCACGGACGCCGGTTCGGCATCCTCGATCAGCTTTACTTCGGCCTCGCCAAGCAATGTGCCGGCTTCCATGACCGTCTCGCCGGTCTTGGCGTCGATCACGTCCTCGCCCAGCGTCCGGCCAAGGATACGCTCGCCCAGCGAAACGATCGTGTTGCCGCCATCGACGATGGCCTTCACGGTCAGCAGCTTGTCGGTTTTGCAGTCCTCCATGGTGATCGTGCAGTCCTGCGACACGTCAACGAGGCGGCGGGTCAGGTAGCCCGAGTTCGCCGTCTTCAGCGCCGTGTCCGCAAGACCCTTGCGGGCACCGTGGGTGGAGTTGAAATATTCAAGGACGGTCAGGCCTTCCTTGAAGTTCGAGATGATCGGCGTCTCGATGATCTCACCCGACGGCTTCGCCATCAGGCCGCGCATCCCGGCCAGCTGCTTCATCTGGGCGGGCGAACCACGCGCGCCGGAGTGCGCCATCATGTAGATCGCGTTCACCGGCTTCTCGCGGCCATTCTCGTCCAGTTCGCGAGCCGAGAGCTTGCCCATCATGGTATCGGCAACCTTGTCGCCGCAGCGTGCCCAGGCATCGATGACCTTGTTGTACTTCTCGCCCTGCGTGATCAGGCCGTCCTGGTACTGCTGTTCGAAGTCGGCGACCGTCGCGCGCGTTTCGTTGACCATCCCCTCCTTCTCGTGCGGGATGATCATGTCGTCCTTGCCGAACGAAATGCCGGCGGAACAGGCGTGGCGGAAGCCAAGGTCCATGATCGCGTCGGCGAACAGCACCGTCTCCTTCTGGCCCGTCTCGCGGTAGACGACGTCGATCACGTCGGCGACCTCGCGCTTGGTCAGAAGGCGGTTGATCAGCTCGTAGGGCACCTTGTGCGTCTTCGGCAGCTTCTCGCCGATCAGCATACGACCCGGCGTCGTTTCGACGCGCATCATATACTCATTGCCCTCTTCGTCCGTCTGCGGGACGCGGGTCGTGATCTTCGAGTGCAGCGTTACGAGGCCCGCATCGAGCGCGTTGTGCACCTCGATGATGTCGGACAGCATCATGCCTTCGCCCGGTTCTCCCTGGCGATCCATCGACAGGTAATAGAGGCCAAGGATCATGTCCTGCGACGGCACGATGATCGGCTTGCCGTTTGCGGGCGACAGGATGTTGTTCGTGGACATCATCAGGACGCGCGCTTCCAGCTGCGCCTCCAGGCTCAGCGGCACGTGAACGGCCATCTGGTCACCGTCGAAGTCGGCGTTGAAGGCCGAGCAGACGAGCGGATGAAGCTGGATCGCCTTACCTTCGATCAGGACCGGCTCGAACGCCTGAATGCCAAGGCGGTGAAGCGTCGGCGCGCGGTTCAGCATGACCGGGTGCTCGCGGATCACTTCCTCCAGGATGTCCCAGACTTCCTTGCGCTCCTTCTCGACCCACTTCTTCGCCTGCTTCAGGGTCATGGACAGACCCTTGGCGTCGAGGCGCGCGTAGATGAACGGCTTGAACAGCTCCAGCGCCATCTTCTTCGGCAGGCCGCACTGGTGCAGCTTCAGCTCCGGACCCGTCACGATTACGGAGCGGCCCGAATAGTCAACGCGCTTGCCAAGGAGGTTCTGGCGGAAACGGCCCTGCTTGCCCTTCAGCATGTCGGACAGCGACTTCAGCGGACGCTTGTTCGCGCCCGTGATAACACGGCCGCGGCGTCCGTTGTCGAACAGCGCGTCCACCGATTCCTGCAGCATGCGCTTCTCGTTGCGGACGATGATGTCCGGCGCGCGCAGCTCGATCAGCCGCTTCAGGCGGTTGTTCCGGTTGATGACGCGGCGATAGAGATCATTGAGGTCGGACGTCGCGAAACGGCCGCCGTCCAGAGGGACCAGCGGGCGAAGGTCCGGCGGAATGACCGGCACCACCGACAGGATCATCCACTCCGGGCGGTTGCCGGAATTCATGAAGCTCTCGATGACCTTCATGCGCTTGATGATCTTCTTCGGCTTCAGCTCGGACTTGGTGATCGCGAGCTCTTCCTCCAGCGCCTTGTGCTCTGCGGCGAGGTCCATGGTTTCCATGATTTCGCGGATCGCCTCGGCACCAATACCGGCGGTAAAGGCATCCTCGCCATATTCGTCCTGTGCCTCGAGCAGCTCGTCCTCGGTCAGCAGCGTCAGCTTCTCAAGCGGGGTCAGGCCCGGCTCGATGACGATGAAGCTCTCGAAGTACAGAACCTTCTCCAGCTGCTTCAGCTGGATGTCGAGCAGCATGCCGATGCGCGACGGCAGCGACTTCAGGAACCAGATATGGGCGACAGGCGCGGCCAGCTCGATGTGACCCATGCGGTCGCGGCGCACCTTGGAAACGGTGACCTCCACGCCGCACTTCTCGCAGACGATGCCCTTGTACTTCATGCGCTTGTACTTGCCGCACAGGCACTCATAGTCCTTGATCGGACCGAAGATGCGGGCGCAGAACAGGCCGTCACGTTCGGGCTTGAACGTCCGGTAATTGATCGTTTCGGGCTTCTTGATCTCGCCGTACGACCAGGAGCGGATGCGCTCCGGGGAGGCGATGCCGATCTTGATCTGGTCGAACGTCTCCGGCTTCGCCGCCGGATTGTAGAAGTTCATGATATCCTGGTTCATGCGGATGTCCTTACAATGTCCTTAGCCGTCATCCCGGCGAAAACCGGGACCCACCTCCTGAAGTGCAAAGCCTGATCCACCGTCCGGAGATGGACCCCGGCTTTCGCCGGGGTGACCGGTGGGGCGTGGTGTCTTGTTATTCGGCCGCCTGCGGAAGCTGAGCGAGATCGTCGTCCTCGTTTTCGTCGGCGTCGCTCTTAAGGTCGACGTTGAGACCGAGAGAGCGCATTTCCTTGACGAGCACGTTAAAGCTCTCCGGAACGCCCGCCTCGAACGTGTCATCGCCCTTCACGATAGCCTCGTAGACCTTCGTGCGGCCCGCTACGTCGTCCGACTTCACGGTCAGCATTTCCTGCAGCGTGTAGGCGGCACCGTAGGCCTGCAGCGCCCAGACCTCCATCTCGCCAAAGCGCTGGCCGCCGAACTGGGCCTTGCCGCCCAGCGGCTGCTGCGTGACGAGCGAGTACGGCCCGATCGAGCGCGCGTGGATCTTGTCGTCCACAAGGTGGTGCAGCTTCAGCATGTAGATGTAACCGACGGTCACCTTGCGGTCGAACTTTTCGCCGGTACGCCCGTCATACAGGTCGACCTGGCCGGACGGATCGAGACCCGCCTCCTCCAGCATCGCCGACACATCGGGCTCGCGCGCGCCGTCGAACACCGGAGTGCCCATCGGCACACCGCGCGACAGGTTGGTGGCCAGCTCGGTCAGTTCCTCGTCGCTCTGCGGCCCGATCTGCTCGTCATACTGCTTGCCATAGATAGTCTTCAGCTTGGCGCGCAGCTCGTCCGACTTGCCGCTCTCGTGCATCCGCTCCAGCATGTCGCGGATCTGCACGCCCAGGCCGCGGGCGGCCCAGCCAAGGTGCGTTTCGAAAATCTGCCCGACGTTCATGCGCGACGGCACGCCCAGCGGGTTCAGCACGATGTCGGCGTGAGTGCCGTCCTCCAGGAACGGCATGTCCTCGACCGGCAGGATGCGGCTGATAACGCCCTTGTTGCCGTGACGGCCGGCCATCTTGTCGCCCGGCTGCAGCTTGCGCTTCACCGCGACGAAGACCTTCACCATCTTCAGGACGCCCGGCAGCATTTCGTCACCCGCCTGCAGCTTCTCGACCTTCTCCTCGAAGCGGTCGGAGAGGTCCTTCATTGCCTGATCGTACTGGCCCTTCATGGCCTCCAGATCGGACTGGATCTGATCGTCAATAACGGCGAACTTCCACCAGTCGCGGCGGTTTTCGATCTCCGCGAGCAGGTCGGCGGTAATATCGACGCCCTTCTTCACGCCCTTCGGCGCGGCGGCGGCCTTCTGGCCGGTCAGCACATCGCGCAGGCGGTTGTAGGTCGCGCGGTCCAGGATAGCCCGCTCGGTCTCGCGGTCATTCTCAAGCCGCTCGATTTCCTCGCGCTCAATCTGCAGCGCGCGCTCGTCCTTGTCGATGCCGTGACGGTTGAAGACACGCACCTCGACCACCGTACCGGCAACACCCGGCGGCAGTTTCAGGGAGGTATCGCGAACGTCCGATGCCTTCTCGCCGAAGATCGCGCGGAGCAGCTTCTCCTCCGGCGTCATCGGGCTTTCGCCCTTCGGCGTGATCTTGCCGACAAGGATGTCGCCCGGCTCGATTTCCGCACCGATATAGACGATGCCCGCCTCGTCGAGGTTGCGAAGCGCTTCCTCGCCGACATTCGGAATGTCGCGGGTGATCTCTTCGGGGCCCAGCTTCGTGTCGCGGGCCATCACCTCGAACTCGTCGATATGGATCGAGGTGAAGACGTCGTCCTTCACGATGCGCTCGGAAATGAGGATCGAGTCCTCGTAGTTATAGCCGTTCCAGGGCATGAACGCGACGAGCACGTTCCGGCCCAGCGCCAGCTCGCCGAGCTCCGTCGAGGGGCCGTCGGCGATGATGTCGCCCTTCAGCACCTCGTCGCCCACCTTCACCAGCGGACGCTGGTTGATGGCGGTGTTCTGGTTGGAACGCTGGAACTTGCGCAGCTTGTAAATGTCGACCGCGCTCTGGCCAGGGTTCAGGTCTTCGGTGGCGCGCACGACGATGCGCTCGGCGTCCACCTGGTCGATCACGCCGGTGCGGCGGGCCGCGATGGCCGCGCCCGAATCGCGCGCGACCGTGCCCTCCATGCCGGTTCCAACGAACGGCGCCTCGGCCTGTACCAGGGGCACGGCCTGCCGCTGCATGTTCGATCCCATCAGCGCGCGGTTGGCGTCGTCATTCTCAAGAAACGGGATGAGGGAGGCGGCAACCGACACCAGCTGCTTCGGGCTGACGTCCATCAGCGTGATCGTATCGCGCGGCGCCATCAGGAACTCGCCGCCCTGTCGGCTGGAGACGATCTCCTCAACGAAGGCACCGTCATCGGTCAGGTCGGCGTTCGCCTGCGCGATCGTGTGCTTCTGCTCTTCCATCGCGGACAGGTAGACGACTTCCGACGTCACCTTGTTGTCGACGACGCGGCGATACGGCGTCTCGATGAAGCCGTATTTGTTCACCCGGCTGAACGTCGCAAGACTGTTGATCAGGCCGATGTTCGGCCCTTCCGGCGTCTCGATCGGACAGATGCGGCCATAATGCGTCGGGTGGACGTCACGCACTTCGAAGCCAGCACGCTCACGCGTCAGGCCGCCCGGCCCAAGCGCCGAGACGCGCCGCTTGTGCGTGATCTCGCCAAGCGGGTTGGTCTGGTCCATGAACTGCGAAAGTTGGCTTGAACCGAAAAATTCCCGGACTGCTGCAACGGCGGGCTTCGCGTTGATCAGGTCGTTCGGCATCACCGTGTCGACATCGACGGAACTCATGCGCTCCTTCACCGCGCGCTCCATGCGGAGAAGGCCGACGCGGTACTGGTTCTCCAGCAGCTCACCGACCGAACGCACGCGGCGGTTGCCGAGATTGTCGATATCGTCGATCTCGCCCTTGCCGTCCTTCAGGCCCACAATCGTCTTCACGACGGCCATGATGTCCTCGGCGCGCAGGATCGTCAGGTCGTCCGGCGCATCGAGGTCCAGGCGCATGTTCATTTTCACGCGGCCCACGGCAGAGAGGTCATAGCGCTCCGAATCGAAGAACAGCCCCTCGAACATGCCCTCGGCGGTTTCGCGCGTCGGCGGTTCGCCCGGACGCATGACCCGGTAGATCTCGGCGAGCGCGGAATCGCGGTCCTCGGACTTGTCGACCTGCAGCGTGTTGCGGATCCACGGACCGACATTCTGATAGTCGATGTCGAGGACTTCGATCGACTTGATCTTCGCCGTGTCCAGGCGCTCGATCACATCGGCGTCGATCTCCGCGCCGGCCTCGACATAGATACGGCCGGTCTTGTCATCGACCATGTCCTTGGCCGCGAAACGCCCGGCCAGTTCTTCGTCTGGGATCAGATACTCGGTCATGCCGCCCTCGGCAGCCTTCATCGCGGCGCGCGGCGAAACCTTCTTGTTCGCGGCGAACATGACTTCGCCGGACTTTGCATCGACGATCTCGAAGCTCGGCTTTTGACCCTTCCAGTTGTCCGCGTCGAACGGCGCTTTCCAGCCCGCCTTCACCCGCTTGAAGGTCAGCGTGTCGTAAAACTCGCCAAGAATCTCTTCCGTCGACAGGCCCAGAGCATGCAGAAGCGTCGTGACCGGCTGCTTGCGCTTCCGGTCGATGCGCGCATTGACGATGTCCTTCGCGTCGAACTCGAAATCGAGCCAGGAGCCGCGATAGGGAATGATCCGCGCAGCGAACAGGAACTTGCCCGATGCGTGCGTCTTGCCGCGGTCATGGTCGAAGAACACGCCCGGCGACCGGTGCATCTGGCTGACGATCACCCGCTCGGTCCCGTTAACGAGGAACGTGCCGTTGTCCGTCATCAGCGGCATGTCGCCCATGTAGACGTCCTGCTCCTTGATATCGAGCACGGAGCGGGCCTCGGTGTCGGGGTCGATCTCGAAGACGATCAGGCGTAGCGTCACCTTCATCGGCGCGGCATAGGTCAGCCCGCGCTGGCGGCACTCCTCGGTATCGTACTTCGGCGCTTCCAACTCGTAATCGACGAAATCGAGCTCGGCGGTGCCGGCAAAATCCTTGATCGGGAAGACGCTGCGCAGCGTCTTCTCAAGGCCGGACACATAGCCCTCGTCAGGGCGCGAGCGCAGGAAATTCTCATAGGACTCGCGCTGAACCTCAATGAGGTTCGGCATCTCGATCGCCTCGGTAATATCACCGAACATCTTGCGAACCCGCTTCTTGCCGATGAAGCTGAGGGCCTGCTGCTGCGTTTCTGCCATGAGTGTGGTTCCTGCAATCCGGGTCAAAATCTGTTTCAGGCACAACAAACGCGGCGCGCAGGCTGGGATGCGCTCAACCCTCAAGGATAAAGAGGGGAGCCGGGACCCGGTCTGAACGTCGCGTTATACCCGCCCTGTCACCGTCCGTAGGAACAGCTGCGCGACGGCTGTCCTTGCTCGTGATCAAGGGGGCGAGAGGCGCATATAGGAACGCGCTGTAGGAGAGTCAAAGCGGCCCGAACCGTCCCTGTCGTGACGGCCCGGTAACGGCCCACGGGACATCCCCCTTCAGAGTGTCGGGAATCTTTACACTTCGAGGGGAATAGCAAGGCGTTAAACCACCTATATTATTTATCCAGATCAATTTTTCCGTCTTGGCACGATGTGTGCATGTCCAGGGTTGGAAGAAACTCTTGCGGTTCTGCCCATAGATTAAGCGGGTACCAGGCCGACAACACATCAAAGGTTGGTTATTATGGCTTACATCGCGAAAATTGCCATTGCAGGCACCACCGCGCTGATGATGACGGCTCCCGCCGCCGCGATCACCGTCAACGCCACGGAGGATCCCACGACCCTCGTGAACAACATTCTCGGTGCAGGTGTGTCGATCGTCGGCACGCCGACCTTTACGAAGGGCGCCGCGAGCGGGTTCGACGACGGACCGACGATCCAGGCGGGTAGCTTCACTGCCGGTACGGATGCGGTGCCCTTCGCCAGCGGCATCGTTCTGGGGACAGGCAGTGTTGCTGCCATTCCGGGTGCCAATACGGACAGCGGCCTGCCGGAGGCAATTCCCGGCGGCGGCAATGACGGGCCGGGCACCAATGATTTTAGCGCCAACAACCTCACTCACGCTGTTGAGAACATCACCGACACATCCGCAACGACCGGCATCACGGACTCCCGCGACTTCGCCATGCTGGAGTTTCAGTTCCAGTTTGGCGACGGTTCCGGTGGCGGCGACATCTTCTTCAATTTCTCCTTCGCGTCCGAGGAGTATCTCGATTTTGTCGACTCGGCGTTCAACGATGAGTTCCAGCTGCTGATTAACGGTGTGAACCTTGGCACGACCACCGGCTCGGTCGGCGGCGATCCCATCAACATCAACTCGGTCAACCCGAACAGCAACGCCGGTCTCTACGTCAACAATGTCCAGAACACCGAGGGGGTCCCGGACAACAACCTCGCCTTCGGGTTCGACGGCCGCACGACGGGTATCACGGCGAACGCAAACGCCCTCGGGGCGGGTGTTCATACGGCGCAGTTCATCATCGCCGATGTTGGTGACGGCCTGCTCGACTCCGGTGTGTTCATCCAGGGCGGCACCTTTGCGAACACGAGCACACCCGTCGCCGACGTACCGGCGCCCGCCGCGCTTGGCCTCCTCGGCCTCGGCCTTGGGCTCGTCGCCGCGCGTCGCCGCCGGAAGGGTTAAGGCAACCGCTGCGCCCGGCGCGGCAATTAGACGAACGACAGGGCGGTGGGTGTTTCGCACCCACCGCCTTTCCTTTAGAGACTGCGCCTTCCAACATGGGGAGGGAACGCTCTTGAGACTTCTGGCCATTCTGACGGCGGCGCTGACCACGCCCGCCCTGACCACGCCCGCCCTTGCCGAAACCACCGAATACCGCGTGCTGTTCGGCGGCAAGGACACCGGCGCGATGATCGTCGAGGAGACGGGCGACCGCGTCGAGATCGACTTCGACTACAGGCAGAATGGCCGCGGCCCGACCATCACGGAGGTCATCACGCTCGGTCCCGATGGCCTGCCGACCGACATGCGCGTCGAGGGGCGCACGACCTTCGGCAATCCCGTGAACGAGTTTTACCGCTACGCCAGCGGCACGGCTGAATGGCAGGACGCCACCGGTCCGGGCAATGCCGAAGGGGCGGAAAACCGCTTCTACATCAACCAGAATGGCAGCTTCTACTCGGTCGGCCTTCTGGCCGAGCGCCTGCTGGCGGACGAAGACGGCGAGATGGCCGTCTATCCCGGCGGCACCGCCCGCATTGTGGAACGGGAAAGCCTCGACTTCGACGGCCCGGACGGTCCCGTCACCGCCACAACCTACGAAATCTACGGCCTCTCCACCTCTCCCGCGAACGTGACCCTCGATCAGGACGGTGACCTGTTCGCCATCGCCTCGCCGCGCTTCGCCGCGATCCGCAAGGGGTACGAAGCCGCCGCAGACGAGGCACTGCGCGATCAGGCCCAGCGCCTCTCCACCAGCCGCTTCGTCGATATCCAGAAAACCGCCGCGCGCGACTATGACGGCCCCGTCCGCATCCGGAATGTCCGGCTGTTCGACGCAGCCGAGGCCGCGCTGACGACCGCGCGCGACGTTGTGGTCTACAATGACCGCATCGCCAGCATCGAACCGGCGAACAGCCCCGCAACGGAGGGCGAAACCGTCATCGACGGCGCGGGCGGCACGCTCGTTCCCGGCATGTATGAGATGCACGGTCATATCGGTCAGGAGAACGCCCTTCTGAACATCGCCGCGGGCGTCACCTCCGTTCGCGACATGGGCAATGAGAATGATGTTCTCGCCGGCCTGATCCAGCGCATCGAGGACGGCATCATCGCCGGCCCTCGCATCACCCGCTCCGGCTTTATCGAGGGGCTGTCCGACTTTTCCGCCGCCACCGGCGAAACCGTGGCGACGGAAGAGGGGGCGATCGACCAGGTCCGCTGGTACGCCGCGCGTGGCTTCCCGCAGGTCAAGCTTTACAACTCCATGCAGCCCGAATGGGCACCCGCCGTCGTCGCCGAGGCGCACAGGCTCGGCATGCGCGTCGCGGGTCATGTGCCGGCCTTCTCGACCGCCGATGAAATGATCGAAGCCGGTTTCGACGAGATCACGCACGTCAACCAGCTCATGCTCGGCTGGGTCCTGAACGAGGGCGAAGATACCCGCACCCTCTTTCGCTTCACGGCAATGCAGCGCTTCCCCGACCTCGACGTGAACGGTGAGGCGATCCAGTCGACGCTCGCCTCGATGGTCGAAAAGGGCATCGCCCATGATCCGACCATCGCCATTCACGAACTCGGCCTCGTCGCCGTCGATGGCGAGGTCTCGGCGGGCGCTGTCGATATCATCGACAACCTGCCGGTGAATACCCAGCGCGAGTATAAGCAGGCGCTGTTCGGCACGGACACGCAGGAGGAGCGCGACCGCTACGTCGCCGCCTTCGACAAGATCATCGAGACCTTGACCGCCTTCCATGACGCCGGGGTGTTCCTCGTCCCCGGCACCGACCTCGGCGGCTCCTTCGCCTATCACCGCGAACTGCAGCTTTTCGAGAAGCTCGGCATGACCCCGGCGGAAGTCCTGAAGCGCGCCACCCTCGATATGGCCACCTATCTCGGCCAGGACGAGGATCTCGGCTCGATAGAGAAGGGCAAATATGCCGACTTCTTCCTCGTCGCCGGCGATCCCACGGTTGACCTGACGGAAATCAAGCGCATCCAGATGGTCGTCGCCGACGGCACGGTCTATTTTCCGTCGGAAATCTACCCGTCCTTCGGCATCCGCCCGTTCGCCGCCGCCCCGGACGTTGTGACGCTGCCGGAATAGCGCCTCATATCGGGGCACCGGCTTCCCGTCCCGCCGCGAAGTGAACCTGGCGGCGGGACGGGCGTTACTGCTTCATGTCTCAAGCAGAACTGACAACCGATCTCAGCGCCGCCTGGTCTCTTGCGGACCGCCATCATGTCGGCATCATCGCCGCCGGCGTCGCCTTTTACGGCTTTCTCGCCTTCGTGCCGATGCTCGCCGCGATCGTACTTGCTTATGGTTTGGTGGCCGATCCGGCGATGGTGGAGAGCCATA
Organism: Pacificimonas sp.; assembly: GCA_036351775.1. Classification (GTDB taxonomy): domain Bacteria; phylum Pseudomonadota; class Alphaproteobacteria; order Sphingomonadales; family Sphingomonadaceae; genus Pacificimonas. The sequence goes on from JAZBPX010000004.1 coordinate 24,663, forward strand.
TCGACAGCCTTGGCGCGGTCCTTCCCAATGCGGCCGCCGACCTGATCGCGGAACAGCTTCGCGCGGTCAGCGAGGCCGATCAGGGCCGCACGGGCTTCGGGCTGGTGCTGGCGCTCCTCGGGGCGCTCTGGGGCGCGACGAAGGGCGCAAAGGCGGTCATGACCGCTCTCAACATCATCTACGATGTCAACGAAACGCGCGGGTTCGTCAGCAAGCAGCTCGCCGCGCTCGGCATTACCGCAGTATTGGTCGCCGTGCTGATCGGCGCGGCCCTGACAATGACCGTCTCCGGCTACCTCGAAACGCTGCTGCCGTCCCTAGGCCCCGTCATCACTGACGGGCTCAAACTTCTGACCTGGCTCGTGCTGGCCGCGATCGTTGTCGGTGCCATCGTCTGGATCTACCGGGTCGCTCCGCATCGGGAAACCGGCCGGTCGGAGCAGCTAAGGCCAGGCGCGGTCACAGCGGCAGCGCTCTGGCTGGTCGCGACGGTCGCCTTCGGTTTCTATGCCGCCCGCTTCGGCAGCTACAACGCCACCTATGGCTCGCTCGGTGCGGTCGTGGTCTTCGTGCTCTGGCTCTATCTCAGCGCCTATGCGGTTATGTTCGGGGCCTCTCTGAACCGCGTCCGCAACCGGCGCGAACCGCGCGGCGAAACCTGAGCCCGCCGCTCCCCCATTCTCACCTGGTGTCCATCAACTAACCGCGGCCCGGTGCCAGCGCTGCCACCAGATCCTGCAGGCTGAACGGTTTGCGAAGAACCCTCCCGGATGGACCCAGCGCCCGCTCGATGGCGTCAAAATCCGCATAGCCGGTGGCCACCAGAACGCGGATGTCCGGATACTGGCGGCGTACGGCCTCGGCCAGCGCGGCCCCGTCCATGCCCGGCATCGCAAAGTCGGTCAGGACAACGTCGACAGTCCGCTTCTCCAGACTTTCAAGGGCCGCGCTGCCGCTTTCCGCCGTACTGACGTCTGCGTTAAACAGCTTCAACGCCTCCACCATGCTAGACCGTACGCCGTCATCGTCGTCGACCACCAGCACTGACAGGCCGCTCAGGTCGACGTCCGCCCCCAGGCCCGGTTCGATTGGCTGGTCGGCGCTTGCGGCACTGCCGCTTTTCGGCAGCAGGATCGTGACAACGGTACCCACGCCCTCCTCCGTTTCGATCCGTACGGTACCATTCGCCTGGCTGGAAAAGCCGTGCACCATCGATAGACCCAGGCCGGTTCCCGCGCCGGATTCCTTGGTCGTAAAAAAGGGCTCGAACGCCTTTGAGACGGCTTCCGCCGACATGCCGCAACCATCGTCCGCCACGCTGATCGCTACATAGTCGCCGTCATGCAGGTCTGCGGCACCGTCGATCCGGACGGGACGCGACTGGAGCACAATGCGTCCACCCTGGCCCGTCGCGTCGCGCGCATTGATGACCAGGTTCATGACGGCAAGCTCCAGCTGGGTGCGATCGACGTCCACCAGCGGGTCGCTCTCCGTCTCGATGGCAAGGTCGGTCATCGGATCGAGGGTACGGTCCAGCAGTTCGCGCATGCCCTGGATCATCGGCGTTACGGCAATGGTTTCGACAACCGTGGCCTTGTCCCGGGCGAAGGTCAGCAGCTGCGCGGTCAGGCGCTGGGCCTTTTCCGCCGCGCCGCGCCCCATCCCGGTCCATTTCAGAACGCGGTCGACACGGTCCGGCGCGCGTTCGATCAGTTCCAGGCTTGAACTGATTGCCTGCAGCAGGTTATTGAAATCATGCGCGATACCGCCGGTCAGTTGACCCAGGGCGTCGATCTTCTTCGCCTGTACCAACTGCTGTTCGGTCCTCTTGCGTTCGGCGATCTCCTCACGCAGACGTTCCAGCGCGGCGTCCCGGTCGAGGAGGCTGGCGGTCAACTGTTCGTTGGCAAGCTGGAGAGCGCTTGGACTTGGCAATGCCAGCGCGCGCGGGATCATGGGCCAGATCACCATGGCGGTCAGGACGGAGGCGACAGCGGTAACGGCCTTCACCGCTCCCTCCCAGCCATAATCGCTGTTCCAGAGGTTCCAGATCGCAAACAGGTGAGTCGTCCCGCAGGCGAGGATAAACAGCGCGAACAGCCAGAACAAATAGCCGAACTCGATATCCTTTCGTTTGCGAACGAACACCAGCAGCGCGACGGGGATCGAAAAATAGGCCGCCGCGGTCAGACCGTCTGCAATGACGTGCGTCCACACCAGCTCCGGGCGCCAGAGCAGGCAGTAACCGTGCGGGGCGTAAATCCCGTTGTCCAGAAACGCGCGAAGCCATTCCATGCAGGTTTCCCTTCCGAATACCCGTCATTTTGCCGCTCTCCAACGCAGCAGACAGAAAAAGGGGGGCGGCCCCGTCAGGAACCGCCCCCCAATATTGCCTGCACCGGAACGGTGCCGACGCTTATTTCAGCTCGACGGTACCGCCGGCCGCTTCGATCTTGCCCTTGATCTCTTCAGCCTCGGCCTTGTCCACGCCTTCCTTGATCGGCTTCGGCGCGCTTTCGACGAGCGCCTTGGCGTCGCCGAGACCCAGACCGGTGATCGCGCGGACCTCCTTGATGACCTGGATCTTCTTGCCGCCGTCGCCGGTCAGGACAACGTCGAATTCGGTCTGCTCTTCAGCCGCCGGGGCATCGCCGCCAGCGCCGCCTGCGGGGGCTGCGGCAACCGCTGCTGCGGCCGAAACGCCCCACTTCTCTTCAAGCATTTTGGAAAGGTCTGCCGCCTCGAGGACGGTCAGTTCGGAAAGCTGCTCAACGAGCTTCTCAAGATCTGCCATGTTTCAATTCCTTTTAAGATTCGTCACCCAGAACTCGTTTCAGGGTTTAGTCACATTTCTGTTGCCGCCGCCGTCGCCGCTCGATGCTGAAACAAGTTCAGCAGGACGATGGTGCGGGTAAGTCGATACTTCAGGCTTACGCGTCTTCTTTCGCCGCATAGGCGCCAAAGACACGGGCCAACTGACCGGCCGGGGCTGCCGCGATCTGGGCGATCTTGGTGGCCGGGGCCTGAACCAGGCCGACGATCTTCGCACGAAGCTCGTCGAGGCTCGGAAGCGAGGCGAGCTGCTTGATCTCGTCTGACGTCAGGACGTTTCCGTCCATGGCGCCGCCGACGATCTCAAGATTGTCGTTCGTCTTCGCGAAGTCATTGGCCGCCTTGGCTGCTGCCACCGGGTCGGAAGAGGTCGCCAGCGCCGTCGGACCGACGAGGAATTCGGAAATGCCTTCATAGGCAGACCCTTCCAGCGCGATCTTGGCGAGGCGGTTCTTCGCAACCTTGTAGCTGGCACCCGCGTCACGCATCTTCGCGCGAAGCTCTTCCACGTCGGCCACCGTCAGGCCGTGGTTACGCGTAACCACGACGACAGAGGCCTCCGCAAAGGTGCCCTTCAGCTGATCGACCAGCGCATGTTTTTCTGCGCGATCCATGCTTCACTCCTACATATGCCCGCGCGCCGCGCTCCCCAGGGGGGGGAGAGAGCGCACGAACGGCTCAACTACGGACCGGCCGAACGGCCAGTCCTGATGATGTCCGGATGGAAGAGTGAGGGGAGAAGATGTCGGCCGCGAATGCGGGGCCAGGCAGACCTTCGAAAAATCTCTCTTCCGTCTATTGCGGGCAAATTTAAGCCGACTGATCGGCGCCTGCAGTCTCGGACGGTGTCCGCTTACAATCAGCGGACGAGCGCTAACTAGTTGTGGGGCAGCGAAAGTCAACCAAGCTGACCGAACCTATTGATGGCAACGGCACCGTGACAGCGGTCCGCTCAGCAACTATGACTTGTTTTCTAACTGGAAAAGGCGGGACGGGTCATGAATCGGATCATTCTTTTCATCGCAGCTATGATCCCGTTCGATATGGTCGCCGCTACGCCGCCAATCGAAGTCTATGGACAGCTTCCGGCGCTGGACCAGGCGGTCATCTCACCATCAGGCGAGCGAATCGCCCTGTCCGCGAACATGGATGGAACCAGAAGGGTCATCATTCTCGACGGTCAGGGCGAGCTCGTCAGTGCCAACCGCGTTGGCGATGCAAAGGTTCGCGAACTCGACTGGGCCGGAGACCGATATCTCGTCGTCTGGACCAGCAGTACTGAGGAACTGGACTACCGCTTCAGCACGCAGAAGGCCGAACTTTCGAACGCTCATATCCTCGATCTACAGGCCGGCACCTCGGATGTGGTCTTTGGCGCGGACGACAACATGATCGGCGGCGTCAACGGCTTCTACGGCCTGAATTCGCGAGACGGTAAATGGTTCGGCTATTTCAGCGGCAACACGATGTCTCGCAGCCGCGAACAAGGCGGTGGGTATCGGCTCGAGGATCTCGCGCCTGACCTTTACGAAATCGACATGAGTGATGGCGGTGCCAGTCGTTTGGACATCAATAAGGAAAGCGGCATTTTCCACGACTGGCTGATCGGCGAGGATGGAAAAATTGCTGCCGATCTCGAAGTGCACGCCGGTCCAGGCTCATGGACTCTGCGCAGCGGGAATCGGAAACTGGCGGATGGGTCCAGCCCGTATGCAGAGATTACCATTCTAGGTTTCGGAACCAACGGCGACAGCGTGATATACAGCGAAAGCGACCCGGAAACCGCGATCAATCGCTGGTTTGAAATTCCCCTTTCGGGCGGCGCAGCTACCGAAGTTCTGCCGGATCTTTCGGCCCGCCGTGCCTTCTTCTCAGAAGACCGACGGCTCGTTGGGGTGCAGACCGGCGGTCCCGGTGCTAATTACAAGTTCTTCGATCCGCTCCACCAGCAGATCATGGGCGCGGCGCAGCGCGCGTTCCCCGGCAAGCGGGTTGAGCTGGTCGATGCCTCTGCGGACTTCATGAAGCTGATCGTCAAGACGCAGGGTAGCGGCGATCCAGGCACATGGTGGCTCGTCGACATATCATCGGGCAGCGCGGTCGATTTGGGGGTCTCCTATACCCTCCGCGCGGCGGATGTCGGGGCTGTAGAGCGTTTTGCCTACACCGCTGCGGACGGGCTGGACATGGAAGGCATACTGACGCTTCCGCCTGGGCAGGAGTCGGCAACGAACCTTCCCGCCATCATTCTTCCGCACGGCGGACCGGCCGCGCATGACGAGCAGATGTTCGACTGGTGGGCACAGGCTTTCGCGTCTCGCGGTTACGCCGTGTTCCAACCCAATTTCCGGGGATCGACAGGCTATGGTGCCGCCTTTCGTCTGGCCGGTCACGGCGAGTGGGGCCGCAAGATGCAGACCGATCTGTCCGACGGTCTTCACGAACTTGTCCGCAAGGGCATCGTCGACCCTGAACGGGTCTGCATCATGGGGGCATCCTACGGCGGCTATGCGGCGCTGGCCGGTGTGACGATGCAGTCCGGCATCTACCGCTGCGCCGTTGCCGTTAATGCCGTTGCGGATCTCGAACGCTTCTACCGCGATGACCTTCGCGAGGCTGGACAGAATCGTGTGCTCGCCCGTGCCTGGCGGCGCCAGTTCGGCAACGAGCGCAGTCTGGGAGAGATGTCACCCGCACGGTTCGCCGCGAGGGCCGAGGTGCCCGTGCTCATCATCCACGGTCTGGACGACACCGTCGTCCCGTCCGAGCAGGGAGAAATCATGCGCGACGCTTTGCAAAGCGCCGGCAAGGACGTGACATTCGTCCCCTTGCCCGGCGAGGATCACTGGCTCTCCACGGGCGAAATGCGCCTGATGATGCTGCGTCACGCCGTTGCCTTCACCATGCGGCACAACCCACCAGGCTGAGACTGGCCCTAACTACCTAAAACCGACGCCACCCGCGCATGACAATCCTTCGCTTCGGGCAGGAAGTTGAAGATCATGAAATCGTGGACCGCGCCCTCATATTCGAAATAGTCGATGTCCACGTCCGCCGCTTCCGCCCGCGCCGTGAACGTCCGCGCGTCGATCACGAAAATGTCGTGCGTGCCCTGGAAAATCGTCATCGGCGGCAGGCCGTTCAGGTCGGCATAGAGCGGGCTCATCAGCGGGTCGGCGGGATCGACATCGCCCGCCCACATGGTCCCTGCATGGCGAAGGCCGTCGACGGTCAGCATGATGTCGTGCGGCTCCACCGCCGCCATCGCCGGGTCGCGCCCGGTAAAGTCCAGCCACGGCGAGAACAGCACCAGATGATCCGGCATCGCCGCGCCGTCCGCGCGCAGCCGCTGCGCCAGGCTCAGCGCAAAGTTCGCCCCCGCGCTGTCGCCTGCGACCGCCACCCTTCCGCCATGCTCGGCGCGCAGCCTGTCATAGGCGCGCCGCACCATCGCGGTACCGCGCCGGTGGTCATTCTCCGGCGACAGCGCATAAAGCGGCACCGTTACCGCCGCGCCCGTCACCTCGATCAGGCGGCCGATCATTGCCCAGTGAAACGGGGACGCGGGCAACACGTAACCGCCGCCATGCAGGTAAAGAATGTGCCAGTCGCCCGTGCCGCCCTTCGGGGTCAGCGTGACGATCCGCTGGCCGTCATCCTCTCGGCTCTCGACCCTGCAGGCCGCTACGATCTTCTTCGGAATGGGCGGCGCGTCGGCCTTTCGCGTCGACAGCATCTTGTCAAACTTAGCCTGGTCCTTCGGGAACACGCTCGGCAGCAGTTTCAGGATACCCTTGAACAGGCGCTGCCGCTTGCTGGGCTTTTCAAAGGCGATCATTCCGGTCTCCCCGTTGCCGACCCCACGGCTCTCTCAACACCACGGCCGGAACGGTCTGGCAACCAGCGCCTGTCAGCGGTTGATCTCCGTCGGTAAGGAAAAGGGGGCCGGAGCGACATGCCCCGACCCCCTTTGAAACGCAAATGCGCGCGTAGGCGGCGGTTACGCCCCGGCGATCTCGCCGAGGTCGACCTTGACGCCCGGGCCCATGGAGGAGGTCAACGCGATCTTCCGCACATATTTGCCCTTGGCTCCCGACGGCTTCGCCTTGACGACCGCGTTCACGAACGCATCGAAATTGGCGCGCAAATCCTCTTCGGAGAAGCTCGCCTTGCCGATACCGGCGTGCACGATGCCCGCCTTCTCGACGCGGTACTGCACCTGGCCGCCCTTGGCGTCCTCGACGGCCTTCGCGACGTCCGGCGTCACCGTGCCCAGCTTCGGGTTCGGCATCAGGCCCTTCGGACCCAGGATCTTACCCAGGCGGCCGACGATGCCCATCATGTCCGGGGACGCGATGACGCGGTCATAGTTGAGGTTGCCGCTCTGCATGTCTTCCATCAGGTCCTCGGCGCCCACGACGTCCGCACCGGCTTCCTTGGCCTTGTCCGCATTGTCGCCCTTGGCGAACACGGCGACCCTCACCGACTTGCCGGTGCCCTTGGGCAGGGAGACCATGCCGCGGACCTGCTGGTCAGAATGGCGCGGGTCGACGCCCAGGTTCATGGAAATCTCGACCGTCTCGTCGAACTTCGCGGTGGCGAGCTCCTTCACCAGCGCAATGGCTTCGCCCGGCTGGTAGTGCTTCTCGACGTCCACCTTCTCGAGCGCGGCTTTGTTCTTCTTCGTCTGCTTTGCCATGATCCTAGCCCTCCACCACAACGAGGCCCATCGACCGGGCGGAGCCCGCGATGATCTTCTCGGCCTGGTCCAGGTCGTTCGCGCTCAGGTCGACCATCTTCTTCTCGGCGATCTCGCGCAGCTGCGACCGCTTGATCTCACCGGCCACTTCGCTGCCCGGCGCAGAGGAGCCGGATTTCAGCTTCAGCGCCTGCTTGATGAAGTAGGTCGCCGGCGGCGTCTTCGTCTCGAAGGTAAAGCTGCGATCGGCATAGACGGTGATTTTCGTCGGGATCGGAGCGTTCTTCTCCATATCCTGCGTCGCGGCGTTGAACGCCTTCGTGAACTCCATGATGTTCACACCGCGCTGACCGAGGGCGGGGCCCAGCGGCGGCGAGGGATTGGCGGCGCCCGCGGGCACCTGCAGGTTGATATAACCTGCGATCTTCTTGGCCATCTTACTATCGTCCTTTCTCAGACTTAGCGGTCAGACAGGCAGCCCCAAGGGCCGCCCTCCCGCATTCATTCGCCGCTTCCTTATCTGTCACCCCCGCGCAGGCGGGAGTCTCATCCTGCAGAGCGGCATCTGCGGGTGGAGATCCCCGCCTCCGCGGGGATGACAAAACTCTTTGCTACTTCACCCGTTCGACCTGGTCGAAGTTCAGCTCAACCGGGGTCGCCCGGCCAAAGATCGAGACGGACACCTTCACGCGGCCCTTCTCGAAATCGATCTCCTCGACCAGCCCGTTGAAGCTGGCGAACGGCCCGTCGAGCACCTTGACCTCGTCGCCGATCTCGAAATCGACCTTGATCTGCTGCTTGGGCTTCGCGGCCTCGTCGTCCTTCGTCGCCATGATCCGGTCGGCTTCCGCCTGGCTGATCGGCGCCGGTTTGCCGCCCACGCCCAGAAAGCCCGTCACCTTCGGCGTGTTGTTGATCAGGTGGAAAACGTCGTCCGTCATGTGCACCCGCGCCAGCACATAGCCCGGGAAGAAGCGCCGCTCGGTCTGCACCTTCTTGCCGCGCTTGATCTCGGTGACCATCTCGGTCGGCACCTCGATCGCCTCGATCAGCTGTTCCAGGCCCATGCGCTCGGCCTCGGAGAGGACGGCGTCCTTCACCTTGTTTTCAAAGCCCGAATAGGCCTGCACAATGTACCAGCGCGCTGCCATGTCTCGTGTCTGTTCCTGCTATCGCTTGATCGTGTCGTCGTTCGGCGGAGAGCGCCCGCGCTAGCCCAGTGCCAGCACGAACTGCACCAGGCGGCCCAGCACCTGGTCCACGCCCAGAAAGAAAACCGACAGGAGCAGCGTCATGATCAGCACCATGATCGTCGTCGTGATAGTTTCCTGCCGCGTCGGCCAGGTCACCTTTGTCATTTCCTGCCGCACTTCGCGGACATATTTGCCGGGATTGAAGTTCGCCATGATCCCGTCTCGTTTCCCTATGCTTACTCTCGTCTCTCACCTGCCCGCGCGCTGCACGTCCGGTCCGGACGGCGTCGGCGTCAAACAGGTAAGCGCCGCCCGCGCCGCCCTTCCGATTCGGGCGGCAGCGACCAGCCTTGCCTATCTAGTGTCCCGGCCTTTGCTCCACCAGACTTGGCGGCGACGAACGCCGCGCCCTGGCAGGGGCGGAGGGACTCGAACCCACGGCCCTCGGTTTTGGAGACCGATGCTCTACCAACTGAGCTACACCCCTAGAGCGCGGGACGCGGCTACATAGAAAGGCGCGGGCGCGAAGGCAAGCGAAGCCGCCCTATTTGCTCAGGCTGCCCCGCACCCGCCCCGACACCGCAGCGTAAAGGTCCGCGCCCCAACCATCGGTCTTCTCGCCGAACAGCGCCTCGGGCGGGACCGATTCCGGCCCCTCCCCCGCAGGTAGCGGCGGCGTGAAATAACCGAGCGCATAGCTGCCCATTTGATAACCGAGCAGCGCGCGCAAATCCGGGTCCAGGTCCTTCGCGATATGCGGCGGACAGCTCAGATACTGGTTTTCCTCCTGCCGCAGCCAGCCGAGCGTGTAGGTGATATTGAGGCCCATCCGCACGTCCTCGGACCGGTTCGCCCCGCCGCCGTGAATGACCGAGCCCGAATAGACGAGGACCGAGCCCGCCTTCATCTCGGCAAAGCGCAGCTCTGACTTGTCGACGCCGCGGCTGTCGTCCCATTTGTTGCTGCCCGGCACCAGGCAGGTCGCGCCGTTCTCCTCAGTAAAGTCCGTGACCGCCCAGATCGTGTTGAACTGCGGCTCGATCTCGCGCGGGATATACCCGCCCCAGGCCAGCCGGTCGCGGTGTAGCTCCTGCCGTTTCTGCCCCGGCCCGATAGCGATCACCTGCGTCAGGTGCAGCTGGATCCGCTCGGTATAGGGTTTCAGGAACGTCTCCGCGCTCTTCAGGATCAGGTCGTGCATGATCAGGTCGCGGCACGCCTGGCTTCGCGCCGCCAGTGCCCCCGTCCGCCGTGTGTAGCGCCCCGTGAAGTCATCGCGCCCCATGTCGGTCGCCTCGACGAACGGCGACAGCTCCGCCCGCAGATCGGCGGTTTCCTGCGCGGACAACACGTCCTCGACAATCGCCGCGCCATGTTCGGCCAGCGTCTCGCTCAGCACCTTTGGCGATGTGCTCGCGGGCAGATAGGGCAGGTCGGTCATGCGCTCGTCTCCTCAAGGGGCGCACGATACCGCATTTCCGGCCCGCCGCGCACCCTCGCCAAAGAAAAAGGCCGCGCCCGGTTGTCCCGAGCGCGGCCCCGCTTTCGCTATAACAATCAGGCGCGCGCTTACGCGGCGGCCTTTTTGCCCTTCGCGTCCTTGTCGGCGTTCTCGCCTTCGATCGCGACCGGCTGCTGCTTGCCGCCGATGTGGATCTTGCGCGGCTTCTTGTGCTCGGGAATCTCCCGGACAAGGCCGATGTTCAGAAGGCCGTTTTCGAACGTCGCCTCGGTCACCTTGATGACGTCGGCGAGCTGGAACCGGCGCTCGAACGCACGCTTGGCGATACCGCGGTGCAGGAACTCGCGCTCTTCGGTTTCCTCACCGGCGCGGCCCGTCACAATCAGGACGTTTTCCTGAACCGTCAGGTCCAGCTCGTCCTCCGAAAAACCGGCGATGGCCATCTGGATACGATAGGCATTCTCGTCGAGCTTCTCGATATTGTACGGCGGGTAGGCATTCCCTTCGCCCTGCGTGGCGAAATCGGCCAGCCGGCCGAGATTCTCGAAACCGATGGAGCTGCGAAGCAGCGGGGTCAGATCAAAACTACGCATTTTTCATCATCCTTTTCAATAAGCGATCATGAGGTTAAGACCTCCCGCCATGACGGCCGGGAGGGGCTGACAAACGGGTAGCGGCCCTTAAGGGGCGCCGCCGCCGTCCGTCGGACTGGAAATGGGATGTTAACCCTTCGCCTTCAAGGGGTCGGGTGGGGCACCGTACCATCCGAGGAGAAGGAGGCCAGCCATGGAGCTGACCGAAAAACTTGTCGATTCGCTATACAGCGAGGCGATGGTCCTTGCCGATGAGGCGCGCCTGTATTTCGACGAGCAGGGCAAGGCCGACCGTGACGGCCTGAACCCCATGCAGCGCGTGCAGTTCTCCTGCGAGAGCCTGCGCGTCACCACGCGCCTGATGCACTGCGTATCCTGGCTCCTGAACCGAAAGGCTGTCGCCGCTGGGGAGCTGTCCGTTGAGGAGGGGCTTCAGTCCGAACGCCGTCTCGGCCGGGCGGGCGAGGCCGCCTGCGACGCCGACACCCTGGCGATGCTGCCGGCAGAGGCGCGGCGGATCATCGAACACAGCCGCGATCTTTACGACCGGGTAAAGCGCATCGACGAAACGCTGGTCGTCGAAACGGTGCCGCTCAGCCCCGCGCGCCAGCTTCTGGGTGACCTCGAAAAATCGCTCTGACAGCGACGATCTCGAAGAGTCGCCCGGACAGCGGCAACCACCGCCCCCCCCGCCACTTTTGTCATCCTGAACTTGTTTCAGGACCCACGCCTTGACGCTTGCCGACGATAAAGCGTTGCCGATGCCATGGCGTGGGTCCTGACCTTCGTCAGGATGACAGAAATTGCTCGGACAGCAGCAACCTCCGCCCCTCCGCCCCTCCGCCCCCGCTTGCCATCCTGAACTTGTTTCAGGACCCACGCCGTGACGCTTGCCGACGATAAAGCGTTGCCGATCCCACGGCGTGGGTCCTGGCCCTCATCTGGATGACAGAAATCGCTCGGACAGCGGCAACCTCCGCCCCTGCGCCCCTCCGCCCCCTCTTGTCATCCTGAACTTGTTTCAGGACCCACGCTATGACGCTTGCCGACGGTAGAGCGTTGCCGATGCCATGGCGTGGGTCCTCGCGCTCATCAGGATGACAGCCTCCGGCAGCCGCAACCTCCGGCGGCGCACCCTCGCTCGCTAACCCCCATTCTGGTAAGAGCCCCACAACGACCCGCACACATGAACGCAGGCGCAGCGCGGAAATGGGGGAGGATCAGCCATGAGTTACGTCTTCGGCAATATCCTGGCGATCCTGGCGGCGACGGTGGCCGCATGGTTGTTCGGCGCGGCCTGGTACAACGCGCTCGGCAAGCCTTGGATGGCCGCGACAGGCCTGACAGAGGCGGACGTCAGGCCGGGCGGCAAGACTAGCACGACGCCGTTCATCCTCTCCTTCCTCTTCGAATTTCTCATGGCCTCCATCCTCGCGGGTGCCCTCATCCTCGCGCCGGTAGAGGCGGGCGGCTGGACCGTGGCCATCGGCACCGCCCTCATCATCTGGTTCGGCTTTGTCATGCCGACCCAGCTCATCAACCACCGCTATTCCATGAAGCCCTGGTCGCTAACCGTCATCGACGCCGGCCACTGGCTCGGCGTCATGCTGATCATGGCGATCGTCCTGACTTTGATCGGCGTGGACGCGCCCCTGTAGTGCCGCCTGTCGCCGGCCCCTGAGTTTCCCGTGTGCCGGGCCGGTAGCGGTGGGCGCGCGGCGCTGGTAGGAACGGACCTATGCCGCCCTTTCACCTCGCCTTTCCCGTCGACGACCTTGCCGCGGCCCGCGCCTTCTACGTCGACCTTCTCGGCTGCGCGGAGGGGCGGTCGGCCGACCGCTGGATCGACCTCGACTTCTTCGGTCACCAGATCACCGCGCACCTTGCCGACGACATCGCCCCGCCGCACCACAATCCGGTCGACGGCGATGCCGTGCCGATCCCGCATTTCGGTGCGATCTTGTCGCCCGAAGCCTTCGCTGAGATCGCCGAGCGCCTGACCGCAGCGAACACCGACTTCATCATTCCGCCGCGCACCCGCTTCGCCGGTCAGCCCGGCGAGCAGTCCACCATGTTTCTTCGCGATCCCGCGGGCAATGCCATCGAGTTCAAGGCAATGCGCGACGCGGACGCCATCTTCACGAAAGCCTGACCTTGTCCGAAACTCTCAATCGCTCGATTGCCCTGTTGATCGACGCCGACAACGCCTCTCCGAACCATCTCGACCCGGTCCTGACGGTCCTGGCAGAGCTTGGCGACATCAACGTCCGCCGCGCCTATGGCAACTGGCGCAAGCCCGCGCTTAAGAGCTGGGCCGACCTCACCCTCGAATATGCCATCGAGCCCTATCAGCAGTTCGACATCGTCAAGGGCAAGAACGCCACCGACATGCGCATCGTCATCGACGCCATGGACCTGATGTTCAGCGGCAAGGTCGCGGGCTTCGGCATCATGTCCTCGGACTCCGATTTCATGCCGCTGGCCCAGCGCATCCGGCAGGACGGGCTGCCCGTTTACGGCTTCGGCACGGAGCGCGCGCCGCAGGCCTTCCGCGCGGCCTGCACGCGCTTCATCGACGTCGCCGCCCTCCGCCGCGCCGAGCAGAAGGAGGAGTCCGACAACGCCGGCCTGGAACGCGCCATCAAGGGCAAGGATATTCCTTCCGGCAAGCGGAAGGTCGACCGGGAACTCCTCTCCCTCCTCGTCGACGCCTATGACAGCGTGAAGCGCGACGACGAGGGCTGGGCCCGCCTGTCAGAGGTCGGCCAGCGCGCCAACAACCGCTCCAGCTTCGACGCCCGCAACTACGGCTACTCCCGCCTCTCCGACCTCCTCAAGGACGTCCCCCAGTTCGCCGTCGAAACCCGCGACGACAAACAGCAATATGTTAAGCGGCTACGCTGATGCTTCGCTGGGCGGGTCCTGTTCTGATTGCGTTCGCCCTGTTTCACGGGGTCATGAGCTTCATCCTGTTTGGCGAGCCTCTGGCAACTGCGGCGGCGCAGGGGCCTGCCAGCAGCCTCGCCTGGAACGGCTTCGAGCTTGCTGGGTGGTGGTTTCTCCTCTGGACGCTTCCGGCACTCCTGTTCGGCATACTGGCAAAGGCGTCCCATGACCGGTTCGGCACCATCCCGGCGGCGCGTGCCCTCGGGCTTCTCCTGCTTTCCGGTGTGATCCTCAGCGGCGTGTTCCTGACGGCATCCGGGTTATGGGCCTATGCGGTCCCAGCGCTGATGCTGATCATCGGCCGCGGCACCGAACCCGGAAGTCGGTAGCCTGAGCTAACGCCCCACCTCATACAGCGCGACCGCCGCCGCATTCGACACGTTCAAACTCTCCACCGCCTTCGAGATTGGCAGCCGCGCCGTCACATCGCAGTGCGCGGCCACATTCTGCCTAAGCCCCGGCCCTTCCGCGCCGAGAACCAGGCAGGCGGGCATGTCGCGCTGCGCCTCCTGCAGGGTCATCTTTGCCTCCCCGGCAAGGCCCACGCGCCAGTAGCCGACCTCACCGATGGTCTCCAGCGCCCGCGCGAGGTTCGTGACCCGCGCCCAGGGCAGGCGCTCCAGCGCCCCCGACGCCGCCTTGGCCAGCGCGCCCGATTCCGGCGGCGAGTGGCGGTCCTGCGTGACAATCCCCGCAGCCCCGAACGCCGCCGCTGAACGGATGATCGCGCCGACGTTATGCGGGTCGGTCACCTGGTCGAGGATCAGGATCGGGCGCTTCGTATCTGTGCCAACCCACAGCTCCTCCAGATGCACCGCGGGCAGCGGGTCGCATTCCAGCACCAGCCCCTGGTGCGGCGCCCCCTCCGGCACCATCCGCGCCAGCGCCGCTGCGTCGCCGCGTTCCACGACGATATCGTCCGGCAGGTGATATTTCTGCGCGATCTCGCCGGTGACGAACAGCTTGCGGCAGTGCCGGTTCGGGTTGTCGAGCGCCGCCTCGACCGCATGACGTCCGTACAGTCGCAGCTGTCCGCCCTTGCCCCGCGCGCTCAGCTCGCGTCCGGCGCGGCCCCGTCTGATTTTCGATCGTGCCATAGACGCCTTCGCCTACCCCCTTCCCGCCGGCGCGGGCAAGATCGACCGGACGCCAACGCTCATGTTGACTTGAAACCGCCCCTTCGCCACATAGCGCGGCCTTGCCGTGGCGGGCCCTGTGGAGGGGTGGCCGAGTGGTTAAAGGCAGCAGACTGTAAATCTGCCCGCATTAGCGTACACAGGTTCGAATCCTGTCCCCTCCACCACCATTCATGATCCCCCGGCGGCGAATGTGACGGTCTTGCAATGGGGTAAGCTGGGGTGGGAGCTGTGCGGTGTCTCCCCAACCGGGTCCGCACGCACTCGTTCTGTCGCCGGGAAAGCTGGTGCCGCCGGAACGGCCATGAAGCTGCCACTCCCCAGCGCAGACGGCCTGTCCCGGACGACACCCACATCGGATCCTCCCCAGAATCCCTCGGTATTCCCGAACGATGCGTGCGCCGGGATATCCGGCACCTGCGACATGTTGTCAACGCCATAACGCATACGTAACGCCCTGCTCGTCGCGCTGGCGTGCCCCGCGGCTTGCACCGGCGTCACCCGCCCTCTATCTGCCGCGGCTGAGCGCGGATGTAGTTCAATGGTAGAACCTTAGCCTTCCAAGCTAATGATGCCGGTTCGATCCCGGTCATCCGCTCCAGCGCTTCTCTCCACCTCGGTCCACGCAACAAAGCCGCCGCCGCGCCCGTTGCCTGTTCAGACCCACATCAAGGAGAAGAACGCCATGTCCATTGTCGAAATGATTTCCGAACATCCGCACGTTGACGGCCACCTGAACGACCCGCTGGCCGAGCTCGTGAAGCACGCCATGTATGGCAGCCAGATCTTCGCCAGCTGCGCCGATGCCTGCCTCGGGGAAGACAATGCCGCCGACCGCAAGGACTGCATCCGGGCCTGCCTCGACGCTTCGAACGCGGCCGAAGCGCTCGCGTACATCGGGGCGCGCCGTACGGGTTCGAATGAGGGCGTGATCGAAGCTGCCATGACCTTCGCCAAGAAGGCGGTCCAGAACTGTCACAGCGAATGTTCGAAGCACAAAGAAGCCCACTGCAAGCGCTGCGCCACGATGTGCGAGGAAATCCTTGCCGACATCGAGAAGGCGGAGCTGTAGGTCACAGTGGGTCACACCCTATGCGCGCGTGCGGGCGGGTCCGGCAGGACCTGCCCGCATCGGGCCGCGAAAGGGGAATGAGAAGCTTGTCGATCACCGCGCCGCTTATCTCATGGCTGGCCACCTGTAGGACAGCGCAGGCCGCGGCCCGGCCGCGGCCTTCGCGGCAGCGTCTCGCGGCGCGGGGATTCGCGACCTTTCCCGCTGCGCCGCCCTAAGTTAAGGCGCGGCGTAATTCCGCCAGACATGGGCACGGCCGCGCCGGACCCTGACCAGCGGTCGGCTCAAATGACGCGCCCCCGTCGTTGGTGCCGCGAACAACAGCTCTATCGACGAGGATGCCTCTATGACCCAGATCGGCCGCGACAGCCTGAACACCCGCCGCACATTGAATGCCGGCGGCAAGGACTTTGCCTATTATTCGATCGCTGCCGCAGCGGAGAAGTACGGCGACTTCTCGCGCTTGCCGGTGTCCATGAAGGTGCTTCTCGAAAACATGCTCCGCTTCGAGGACGGCGAGACGGTCAGCGCGGACGATGTCGATGCGTTCGCGACCTTCCTTCAGGAGGGCCGCGTCAACCGCGAGATTGCCTATCGCCCCGCCCGCGTCCTGATGCAGGATTTCACCGGCGTTCCGGCGGTCGTCGACCTTGCCGCGATGCGCGACGGCATCGAGAAGCTCGGCGGCGATGCCGAGGCGATCAACCCGCAGGTGCCCGTCGACCTAGTCATCGACCACTCCGTCATGGTCGACGAGTTCGGCACGCCGCAGGCGTTCGAGGCGAATGTCGCGCTGGAATATGAGCGCAACAAGGAGCGCTACGAGTTCCTGAAATGGGGTTCGCAGGCCTTCCGCAACTTCCGCGTCGTTCCGCCGGGCACCGGCATCTGCCACCAGGTGAACCTCGAATATCTCGGCCAGGCCGTATGGTCCTCCGACGGCCCGGACGGCACGCCCGTCGCCTATCCCGACACGCTGGTCGGCACCGACAGCCACACCACGATGATCAACGGCCTTGGCGTCCTTGGCTGGGGCGTCGGCGGGATCGAGGCCGAAGCCGCCATGCTCGGCCAGCCCGTCTCCATGCTGATCCCGGAAGTCATCGGGTTCAAACTCACCGGCAAGCTCGCCGAGGGCATCACCGCTACCGACCTCGTCCTCACCGTCGTCGAGATGCTGCGCAAGAAGGGCGTCGTCGGCAAGTTCGTCGAGTTTTACGGCGGCGGCCTTGCGAACATGACGCTCGCCGACCGCGCGACCATCGCCAACATGGCGCCGGAATATGGCGCGACCTGCGGCTTCTTCCCCATCGATGCCGAGACCGTGCGGTACATGCGCTTCACGGGCCGCGAGGAGTGGCGCTGCGAACTGGTCGAGGCCTATGCGAAGGAGCAGGGTCTGTGGTGGGACGAATCCACGCCCGATCCCGTCTTCACCGATACGCTGTCGCTAGACCTTGGCGACGTCACCGCGTCCCTCTCCGGGCCGAAGCGTCCGCAGGACCGTATCGACCTTCCGTCTGTCGCCGCCTCGTTCGCGCGGGACATGAAGGGCGGCACCTTCGGGCGTGAGCGCGAACCCGCCGGCAAGCGCTACGCGGTCGAGGGCGAGAATTTCGACTTCGGCGACGGCGACGTGGCCATCGCCGCCATCACCAGCTGCACCAACACGTCGAACCCCGACGTGCTGATCGCCGCCGGCCTGGTGGCGCGAAAGGCGCGCGAGAAGGGCATCGACGTGAAGCCCTGGGTGAAAACGTCGCTCGCACCGGGTTCACAGGTGGTCACGGATTATCTCGAGAAGACCGGCCTGCAGGACGATCTCGACGCACTCGGGTTCGACCTGGTCGGCTATGGCTGCACGACCTGCATCGGCAACTCCGGCCCGCTGCCGCCCGCGATTTCCAAGGCGATCAACGACAATGACCTCGTTGCGACCTCGGTCCTCTCCGGCAACCGCAATTTCGAGGGGCGCGTGTCGCAGGACGTCCGCGCCAACTACCTCGCCTCCCCGCCGCTGGTGGTCGCCTATGCGCTGGCCGGTACGGTGCTGAAGGACCTGACGAACGATCCGCTGTGCGAGGACCGCGACGGCAACCCCGTCTACTTGAAGGACGTCTGGCCGACGAACCTTGAGGTGAAGGAGATGGTCGAGGGCGCACTCTCGCCGGAAATGTTCAAGACCCGCTACGCCTCGGTCTTCGACGGCGACGAGCGCTGGCAGGGCATCGACGTCACCGGCGGCCGCACCTATTCCTTCAACGCCAGCTCCACCTACGTCCAGAACCCGCCCTATTTCGAGGGCATGAGCATGGACGTCGTCGACCCCGAGGACATTGTCGGCGCCCGCGCCCTCGCGGTCTTCGGCGACTCGATCACCACCGACCACATTTCGCCCGCCGGCGCGATCAAGGCCGACAGCCCGGCCGGTGAATATCTCCAGGAGCGGCAGGTCGCGAAGGCGGACTTCAACTCCTACGGCTCGCGCCGCGGCAATCACGAGGTGATGATGCGCGGCACCTTCGCCAACATCCGCATCCGCAACCAGCTTGCGCCGGGAACCGAGGGCGGCTGGTCGAAGTACATCCCGTCCGGTGAAGTCATGCCGATGTATGACGCTGCCATGAAGTACAAGCAGGACGGCACGCCCCTCGTCGTCCTCGGCGGCAAGGAATACGGCACCGGCTCTTCCCGCGACTGGGCCGCGAAGGGCACGATCCTTCTCGGCGTGAAGGCCGTCATCGTCGAAAGCTACGAGCGTATCCACCGCTCGAACCTCGTCGGCATGGGCGTCCTCCCGCTGCAGTTCCGGGAGGGTGAAGGCACAAAAGAACTCGGGCTGACCGGCGATGAAATCTTCACCATCCGCGGTCTGTCGGACCTGACCCCGCGCCAGGACGTGACCGTCGATTTCGAACGCGCCGACGGCTCCATGGGCAGCTTCACCGCCCTCTGCCGCATCGATACCGCCAACGAGATGCACTATTACCGCAACGGCGGCATCCTCCACTACGTCCTCCGCAACCTCGCCAAGGCGGCGTAGGCGGTACACAGTGCCGGGGACGGCCGGAACGCCGTCCCCGCCCGCCTAGCGCATCCGTCCCCTCCTTTTGCTGGGCTTGTGGCCGCCCCCCGTCAGCGGGCAGGCAGGCTTCAAATCCAGCACATAGGAGACGACGACATGGGACACGCTTACATCATCGACGCGGTGCGCACGCCGCGCGGCATCGGCAAGACCGGCAAGGGCGCGCTCGCGCACATGCACCCGCAGCACCTCGCCGCGACGGTCCTGAAGGCGATTGCCGAGCGCAACGATCTCGACACCGCCGATGTGGACGACGTGATCTGGTCCACCTCCACGCAGAAGGGCAAGCAGGGCGGCGACCTCGGCCGGATGGCCGCGCTCGATGCGGGCTATGACATCAAGACATCCGGCACCACGCT
Source organism: Pacificimonas sp. (assembly GCA_036351775.1). Lineage (GTDB taxonomy): Bacteria > Pseudomonadota > Alphaproteobacteria > Sphingomonadales > Sphingomonadaceae > Pacificimonas. The sequence goes on from JAZBPX010000004.1 coordinate 44,040, forward strand.
CGACCGTTTCTGCGGCGGCGGCATCACCAGCGTAAACTTCGCCGCAGCGCAGGTCATGTCCGGCATGGAGGACCTGATCGTCGCGGGCGGTACCGAGATGATGAGCTACACGTCGGACCGCGGCCGCGAGGAAATGGCCGCCGGTCTCGGCGCCGCCATGATGGGCTCCGGCAACGAACGCCTGCAGGAAACCCACCCCCAGTCGCACCAGGGCGTCTGCGGCGACGCCATCGCCTCCATGGAGGGCTTCACACGCGAGGAACTCGATAATGTCGGCTACATGTCGCAGCAGAAGGCGCGCGTCGCCCTTGAGGAGGGCCGGTTCGACAAGAGCCTGGTTCCGGTCGTCGATGCCGACGGCAACGAGGTTCTGACCACCGAGGAGTTCCCCCGTCCGCAGACGACCAGGGAGGGCCTTGCCCAGCTCGACGCCAGCTTCGCGAAGATCGCCGACATGCCGATCGACGAGAAGGGCACCACCTTCCGCAAGCTCATCAACAACAAATATCCCGACCTTGAGATCAAGCATTTCCACCATGCCGGCAATTCCTCGGGCGTCGTGGACGGGGCGGCCGCCGTGCTGATCGCGTCGGAGGACTATGTGAAGCGCAAGGGGCTGAAGCCGCGCGCGAAGATCATCCAGACGGCGAACATGGGCGATGATCCCACGCTGATGCTGAACGCCCCCGTTCCGGCGGCGAAGAAGGTGCTCGAAAAGGCCGGCCTCACCAAGGACGACATCGACCTGTGGGAAATCAACGAGGCGTTCGCCGTCGTCGCCGCCAAGTTCGTGCGCGACCTCGACCTCGACTGGGACAAGGTCAATGTGAACGGCGGCGCCATCGCGCTCGGCCACCCCATCGGCGCGACCGGCTCCATCCTCATCGGCACCATGGTCGACGAGCTGGAACGCCGCGGCCTGAAGCGCGGCCTCGTCACCATGTGCGCCGCGGGCGGCATGGCCCCGGCGATCATCGTGGAGCGCATCGAGGACTAGGGCGGTAACAGACCGTGCCTCGCCCTGCCCGCCACAACTGTCATCCCGGCGAAGGCCGGGACCCACGCCGCGACTTTGGCAGCGCCGCTCTGCGCCGCGCATATAATGGCGTGGATCCTGACCTGCGTCAGGATGACAGCTGTAGGGTGGGCTGACCAATGACGGACCCCCTCTTCGATTTCTCCGGCAAGGTCGCCCTCGTCACGGGCGGCAGTCGGGGGCTCGGGCGCGAGATGGTCATGGCGCTGGCGGAGCGCGGTGCCGACTGCATCATCGCCAGCCGCAAGCTCGATGCCTGCGAAGCGGTCGCCGAAGACGTCCGCGCACTCGGCCGCCGCGCCCTCGCTCATGCCTGCCACTGCGGGCGGTGGGAGGAAATGGACGCGCTCGCGGACGCCGCTCAGACCGAATTCGGCCGCGTCGACATCCTCGTCAACAACGCCGGCATGGGCCCCGCCACCCCAAGCCATGAAGTAACAGAACAGCTGTTCGACTCGGTCCTGAACCTCAACCTCAAGGGCCCCTTCCGCCTCTCCGCGCTCATTGCCGAGCGCATGAAAAGCGCGGGCGGCGGCGCCATCCTCAACGTCTCGTCCTCCGGCAGCCTCCGCCCCCTCCCCATGGTCGTACCCTACGGCGCGGCGAAGGCGGCGGTGAACGCCATGACCGTCTCGATGGCGCATGAATATGGCCCGGAGGTGCGCGTGAACTGCCTCGTCCCCGGCCCCTTCCTCACCGACATTTCAAGGGCGTGGACCGAGGAGGCGCGGGAAAGCGCCGACAACGCCCTCGGCCGCCCCGGCAAACCGAACGAAATCGTAACCGCGGCGCTGACCCTGCTCAGCCCCGCCTCCAGCTTCACCACCGGCACGACGCTCCGCGTCGATGGCGGGCATCAATAACAACCCAGGGAGAACATCCATGAGCGACGACCTTCTGACCCGCGAGGAAGACGGTATCCTCGTCATCACCATCAACCGGCCGGACGCGAAGAACGCCATGAACCAGGCGGCGGCCGAGGGCATTGCCGCCGCGCTGGACCGCCTCGACAGCGAAGACGACCTGCGCGTCGCCGTCCTGACCGGCGCGGGCGGCACCTTCTGCTCCGGCATGGACCTGAAGGGGTTCCTGAAGGGCGAATCGCCGAACGTTCCGGGGCGCGGCTTTGGCGGCATCACCGAGAAGGGGCCGGAAAAGCCCATCATCGCCGCCGTTGAGGGCTACGCGCTCGCGGGCGGCCTCGAACTGATGATCGCCTGCGACCTCGTCGTTGCGCACAAGGATGCGAAGTTCGGCATTCCGGAAGTGAAGCGCGGCCTCGTCGCGGCGGCGGGCGGCCTGATGCGTCTGCCCGAACAGATTCCGCAGCGCGTTGCCATGGAGCTGGCGCTGACCGGCGATTTCTTCGGCACCGACCGCGCCTACGAGCTCGGCCTTATCAACCGGGTTGTCGACGGCGACCCGCTTGAGGCGGCGATGGATCTGGCGCGCAAGATCAACGAGAACGGCCCGCTCGCCGTGCGCGTCTCCAAGCAGATCATGACCGAATCGCGCAGCTGGTCGGAGGAGGAGCGCTGGAACAAGCAGGGCAAGCTGATGGGCCCGGTCTTCACCTCCGCCGACGCCCAGGAAGGCCCCCGCGCCTTCGCCGAAAAACGCAAGCCCAACTGGACGGGGAAGTAGGCCAGACTACTCCCCTTTTCTGTCATCCCCGCGAAGGCGGGGATCCATTGGTCAGAACGCTAGCGACTTTCGCGCTGCGCTCACGACCGCATTGAAGGAATGGGTCCCCGCCTTCGCGGGGATGACAGTTTCTGCTGTGATTGCCCTAGCGCGGCGGCATGCGGATCGCGCCGTCGACGCGAAACGCCTGTCCGTTCAGGTAGCTGTTCCGGCAGATCTCCAGCGCGAACGAGCCGAACTCCGGCGGATTGCCCAGCCGCTTCGGGAACGGCACCGAGTTCGACAGATTGTCGAACATCGCGGGCGCGCGGTCCTTCATGCCCAGCATGGGCGGCGTCGCGAAGATGCCCGGCATGATCGAGTTCACGCGGATGCCGAGGCTCATCAGGTCGCGCGCCATCGGCAGGACCAGCCCGTTCACGCCAGCCTTGCAGCTGCCATAGGCGACCTGCCCGATCTGGCCGTCCTGCGCGGCGGCGGACGAGGTCAGGATGATGACCCCGCGCTCGCCGTCCTCCGTCACCGGGTCCGCGTTCGCCATGCCGAGCGCGGCGATCGACGCCATGCGGTAGCTGGCGACGAGAATGCCGCCCGCCGAAAACGCATAATCCTCAGATGACAGCCGCTTATAGCCGCCCGCGGCCTTGTCGAAGCCGACGGTCTTCCCGCCCTTCGCCGTCATCGCGCAGTGGACGAGGATACGTTCCTGCCCGTTCGCCCCTCGCGCCGCCTCGAACCCGGCGAGCGCCGATGCCTCGTCCGTCACATCGACCTTCTGGAAGCCCGCGCCGATCTCGTCCGCCACGGCGCGGCCACCCTCCTCGTTCCAGTCGAAGATGGTGACCTTCGCGCCCTCGCCCGCCAGTGCGGTCGCGGTCGCGCGGCCAAGGCCGGACGCGCCGCCCGTGACGATGGCGGCGGTGCCCTCGATCTTCATACCGTCAGACCCGCTCGATGATCGTGACGTTGGCGACGCCGCCGCCCTCGCACATGGTCTGCAGGCCGTACTTCCCGCCGCGCTTGTGGAGTTCGTGCACCAGCGTCGCCATCAGCTTGGTACCCGACGCGCCGAGCGGATGACCGAGCGCAATCGCGCCGCCGTTCACGTTCAGCTTCTCGGGGTCCGCGCCGGTATGCTGCAGCCACGCCATCGGCACCGGCGCGAAGGCCTCGTTCACCTCATAGAGGTCGATGTCCTCGATCGACATGCCCGCGCGCTTCAGCGCCTTGTCGGTCGCGAACAGCGGCTCCTCCAGCATCACCACGGGATCGCCCGCCGTCACCGTCAGATTGTGGATGCGCGCGAGCGGCGTCAGGCCGTACTTCTTCACGGCGGCTTCGGACGCGATCACCACCGCGCTCGCCCCGTCGGTGATCTGGCTGGAGGTCGCGGCGGTAATCACGCCGTTCTCGTCCAGCAGCTTCACGCCCGCCATGCCTTCCGCCGACGCGTCCCAGCGGATGCCCTCGTCGACCGTGTGCATCGCCTTCGACCCGTCGGGCAGTTCGACCTCGACCGGCACGATCTCGTCATCGAAGCGGTTCGTCTCGGCGGCGGCCTTCGCCTTCTGGTGGCTCGAAAGACCGAACGCATCCAGCTCTTCGCGCTTCATGTCCCATTTCTTGGCGATCATCTCCGCGCCGCGGAACTGGCTGAAGCCCGGCACGCCGTATTTCTCCTTGATCGAGTCGGGATAGGGGCTCGACCCCTCCGGGGAGCGAACCGCGGAACCCATCGGCACCCGCGTCATCGATTCGGTGCCGGACGCGATGACGATATCCTGCGTACCGGACATCACCGCCTGCGCCGCGAACTGGATCGCCTGCTGGCTGGACCCGCACTGCCGGTCAATGGTGACGGCGGGAACGCTTTCGGGAAGGCTGGAGGCCAGCACACAGTGCCGGCCCACATGCGCGGACTGCTCGCCCGCCTGCGTGACGCAGCCCATGATGACATCCTCGACAGCCTCGCCCGGAACGCCCGCGCGCTCCACGGCGGCCTCAAGGACGCGCGCGCCCAGATCGACAGGGTGCCACCCGGCAAGGCGGCCGCCCCGGCGGCCCCCGGCGGTACGGCAGGCGGATACGATATAGGCTTCGGGCATCGGTATGATCCTTTCTTGTCTCCCCTCCCTCTAGGGGAGGGGCTGGGGGAGGGGCTTTCTGCAACAACGCCCCGATTTCTCTCTCGATGGGCAGTGCTTCCGCAATGGAGCCCCACCCCTGACCCCTCCCCTAGAGGGAGGGAAAACCGCGCCGCCGTCAGATACTGCGGCTGATGACTTCCTTCATGATTTCGCTGGTCCCGCCAAAGATGCGCGTGACGCGCGCGTCACGCCACAGACGGGCAATCGGATATTCGTTCATGTAGCCCGCGCCGCCGTGCAGCTGCAGCGCGGCATCGCACACCCGCCCCTGCAGCTCGGTATGCCACAGCTTCGCGGACGAAGCCTCCGCCGTCGTCAGCTCCTTCTTTATGTGCCGCTTCAGCGCCCAGTCGAGATGCGCCCAGCCCACCTGCAGCTGCGCCTGCAGATCGGCGAGCGTGAACTTCGTGTTCTGAAAATCGAAGACCGTCTGGCCGAACGCCTTCCGATCCTTGGTGAACTTCACCGCCTCGTCGAACGCGCGCTGCGCCCCGGCCTGCGCGGAGACCGCGATCGACAGCCGCTCCTGCGGCAGCTCGTTCATCAGATAGGCGAACCCATGCCCCTCCTCGCCGAGGATATTGGTCATGGGCACGCGCACGTCGTTGAAGAACAGTTCCGAGGTGTCCGCCGAATGCTGCCCCACCTTGTCGAGGTTGCGTCCACGCTCGAAGCCCTCCGCATCCTTGTCGACAAGGATCAGGCTCGTGCCCTTCGCACCCAGCGAGGGATCGGTCTTCGCAACCACGATCACGAAATCGCAGGTCTGGCCGTTGGTGATGTAGGTTTTCGACCCGTTGATGACGAGGTGATTGCCGTCCTTCTTCGCCGTCGTGCGGATGCCCTGCAGGTCGCTGCCCGTCCCCGGCTCCGTCATGGCGATGGCGGAGATCTTGTCGCCGGAGATCATGCCGGGCAGGTATTTCTGCTTCTGCTCCTCCGACCCGTACAGCTCGATATAGTTGACCGTGATGTCGGACTGCAGCGTGAAGCCCGCCGAGGAGCCCATATAGGCCAACTCCTCGGCCACGACGGCATTATAGCCGAAGTCGAGACCCAGCCCGCCATATTCCTCCGCAACGGTCGGGCACAGCAGCCCCGCCGCGCCCACGGCCTTCCACTCATCACGCCCGACCAGCCCCTCCTCCTCATGCTTGTCGAGGTTCGGCTCCATGACATCGGCAAACACCTTGCGGACGGTGTCGCGGAACATCTCGTGATCGGTATCATAGGCGGTGCGCGCCGACTGGCTGAGCATGGGTGGTCCTTCGGAAACGGGATGCGAATCTGCCTCCACCCTAGGCTGCACACCCGCCGCCACCATTCGTCATTTTGCGGGGGCCCCTTCTCCCCTCCCTCTAGGGGAGGGGCCGGGGGAGGGGCTTTCTGCCACGACGTCATCACTGGCGAGAACACCCCCACCAAAGAAGCCCCTCCCCTCAATCCCCTCCCCTAGAGGGAGGGGAGGAGCATCATTCGAACTCCATGATCACATCGTCCACGGCGAGGCTCTGGCCCTCCTCGGCCCTGATCGCGCTCACGATGGCCTGCTTTTCGGCGCGGAGGATGTTTTCCATTTTCATGGCCTCGACGACGGCAAGCGGCTGGCCCGGCTGCACCTCCTCGCCCTCCGCGACGTTCAGGCTGACCACCAGCCCCGGCATCGGGCACAGCAGGAACTTCGACAGGTCCGGCGGCACCTTTTCGATCATGTGCGACAGGTGCGCCGCCAGCCGGTGCGGCACGACCAGCGCGTGATGCTTCGCGCCCTGCGTCGTCAGCTGCCAGCCGACGCCGTCCCGCTCCACCTGAACGGTCACGTCGACATCCTCGGCGGTCACCTGCGTCAGGCTCATGCCGGGGAACCAGTCGCAGTGGCCCGCGACCACCTCGCCGTCGACCGTTGCCTGCCCATCGCCCAGCACGACATGATGGTCGCTGCCGCCCATCCGGACGAGCCATTCGGTATCGATGGTGCGCGGCTCGCCAAGCTGCCCGTCGATGCGCGCCGCCCGCGCCTGGTGCGAAAACTCGATCCCCGCGACCGCAGCAACCAGCGCCTTCCTTAGCCTGTCCGAGGCCGGCGCACCCTCGAACCCGTCCGGATATTCCTCCGCGATGAAGCCGGTCGTGATGTCGCCCGACCGAAAGCGCGGGTGCTGCATCACCGCGGCCAGGAAATCGATATTATGGCTGATGCCGCGGATCAGATATTTGTCGAGCGCCGCGAGATTGCGGTCGATCGCCTCTTCGCGCGTCTCGCCATAGGTGATCAGCTTGGCGATCATCGGATCGTAGAACATCGAGATTTCGCTGCCCGGCGTCACGCCCGTATCGACGCGCACCTCGCCCTCGATTTCCTCCGGCGGCTGATAGGTCGTCAGGCGGCCGATGGAGGGCAGGAAGGAGCGGTAGGGGTCCTCGGCATAGACGCGGCTTTCCATCGCCCAGCCGGTCAGGGTCACGTCCTCCTGCGTCAGGCTCAGTTCCTCACCCGCCGCCACGCGGATCATCTGCTCGACAAGGTCCAGCCCCGTCACCAGTTCCGTCACCGGATGCTCGACCTGCAGCCGCGTATTCATCTCCAGGAAGTAGAAGCTGCGGTCCGCGCCCGCGATGAACTCCACCGTCCCCGCCGAGGTATAACCGACGGCCTTCGCCAGCTCGACGGCCTGCTCGCCCATCGCCTTTCGCATGTCCGGCGTCACGAAGGGCGAGGGCGCCTCCTCGATCACCTTCTGGTGGCGGCGCTGGATCGAACATTCGCGCTCGCCGAGGTAGATGCAGTTACCGTGCGAATCGCCGAGCACCTGGATCTCGATATGGCGCGGCTGTTCGACGAATTTCTCGATGAACACGCGGTCATCGCCAAAGCTGTTCAGCCCCTCCGACTTCGTCGCCGGAAAGCCCTCCCGCACGTCATTCTCGTTATAGGCGAGGCGCATGCCCTTGCCGCCGCCGCCCGCAGAGGCCTTCATCATCACCGGATAGCCGATGTCGCCGGCGATCTTCACCGCATGATCGGTATCCTCGATCTCGCCGACGAAGCCGGGCACGACGCTGACGCCCGCCTCGCGCGCCAGCTTCTTCGATTCGATCTTGTCGCCCATCGCCGCAATCGCGTTGGCGGGCGGCCCGATGAAGGTGATCCCCTCCTTGTCCAGCGCCTCCCGAAATGACGCGCGCTCCGACAGGAAGCCGTAGCCCGGGTGCACCGCGTCCGCGCCCGTGTCCTTGCAGGCCTGGATGATTTTTTCCGGGACGAGATAGCTTTCCGACGCCGGCGCCGGCCCGATCCGCACCGCCTCGTCCGCCATCCGCACGTGCAGCGCATCCGCGTCCGCGTCCGAATAGACCGCGACCGTCGCGATCCCCATCTCGCGCGCGGTCTTGATGACGCGGCAGGCAATCTCGCCGCGATTGGCGATCAGGATTTTCTTCAGCAAGGTTCTTGGCTCCCTGGTCCGCCGCCGTCTTTGGCGGCGCGGGGGGCGCGCGGTCAAGGCGAAGGGTGGCCGTGCCTTTTGCTAGGCGGCACGCGAGCGCACCCCACTTACCCGTCATTCCCGCGAACGCGGGGATCCAGCCGCGCCGCTGAACAGCACAGGCTCGGCTGCGCCCTCGCCCATCTGCTGGATTCCCGCGTTCGTGGGAATGACGGGTTTGGTAACGATGCTGTCCTAACCATCCTCAAGTGGCGGCATACCGATCAGGGTAACCGCCAGATCATCCCAGTCCGGGTTCATCCTCTCAATCAGATCGAGTTTCCACGCCCGCCGCCATTTCTTGATCGCCTTCTCGCGCGCGATGGCGGCGTCGATCCGGTCATGCGTTTCGTACCAGACGAGCCGCTTGACGCCGTGCGCCTTCGAGAAACCGGGTATGTCGCCCTGCCGATGTTCGGAGATACGCCGCTCGATGTCGGACGTTACGCCGAGATAGAGCGTCCCGTTGCGCGCACTTGCGAGGAGGTAGACGTAGCCACTGCGCAAAGTCGGTTCTCCCCCCATTTCCCGTCATTCCCGCGAACGCGGGAATCCAGCCGCACCGCGGTTCGGTAACAGGCTCGGCTTCGCCATCGCTGTCCACTGGATTCCCGCGTTCGCGGGAATGACGGGAGGGGAAAGGTCAGCCTCAACCCTCCTCAACCCGCCTCAGTCCTCCGCCGCCGCCAGCCATGCCTCCAACCACTTGATCGAATAGTCGCCCGACAGCACGTCCGGTTCCTCGACCAGCCGCTGGTGCAGCGGGATGGTCGTTTTCGGCCCCTCGATCACATATTCGCGCAGCGCGCGCTTCAGGCGCTTCAGGCACCCCTCCCGCGTGTTGCCGTAGACGATCAGCTTCGAAATCAGCGAATCATAATAGGGCGGGATGCGGTACCCGTCATAGAGCCCGCTATCCACCCGCACATGCAGCCCGCCGGGCGCGTGATAGGCCGTCACCAGCCCCGGTGAGGGCGCGAAGGTCTGCGGGTCCTCGGCGTTGATGCGGCACTCGATGGCATGGCCGCGCAGCACGACCTCGTCCTGCGTCACCGACAGGCCCAGGCCCGCCGCCACGCGGATCTGTTCGCGCACCAGGTCCATGCCGGCGATCGCCTCGGTCACCGGATGCTCGACCTGCAGGCGCGTGTTCATCTCGATGAAGTAGAACTCGCCGTTCTCGTACAGGAACTCGATCGTGCCTGCGCCGCGGTAGCCCATTTCCGCGATCGCCTTGCGGCACACCTCGCCCATGTCGGCGCGCTGTGTCTCGGTCAGTGCAGGCGAGGGTGCCTCCTCGAACACCTTCTGGTGCCGCCGCTGCAGCGAACAGTCGCGCTCGCCGAGGTGGATCGCCCCGCCTGCGCCGTCGCCGAACACCTGGAACTCGATATGGCGCGGATTGCCGAGATATTTCTCGATATAGACCGTGTCGTCGCCGAACGCGGACTTTGCTTCCGCCTTCGCCTGGCTCAGCATGGTCGCCAGCTTGTCCTCGCTCTCGACGACCTTCATGCCGCGCCCGCCGCCGCCCGAGGCTGCCTTCACAAGGATCGGATAGCCGCATTCCGCGCCCACCGCCCGCGCCTCGTCCTCGGTCGTCACCGCGCCCGCTGAGCCCGGCACCAGCGGCAGGCCGACGGCCCCCGCGGTCTTCTTCGCCGCCACCTTGTCGCCCATGATGCGGATATGCTCCGCGGTCGGCCCGATGAAGGCGATGCCGTGCGCCTCGACGATCTCCGCGAACTTCGCGTTTTCAGAAAGGAAGCCGTAGCCCGGATGGATCGCGTCCGCCCCCGACACCTCGGCCGCCGCGATGATGGCGGCCATGTTCAGGTAGCTCTCGGTGGCGCTCGGCGGGCCGATGCACACCGCCTCGTCGGCCAGCCGCACATGCTTGGCGTCGGCATCGGCGGTGGAATGTACCGCGACCGTGCCGATGCCCATGTCGTGACAGGCGCGCAGGACACGCAGCGCGATTTCGCCGCGATTGGCGATCAGGACCTTTTCGAACATGCGCGCGGCCTATTCGATGATCGCAAGAAGCTGGTCATACTCCACCGGCTCCTCGTTCGCGACGCACAGCTGCGCGACCTTGCCCGCCTTTGTCGCGGTGATCGGGTTCATCACCTTCATCGCCTCGATGATCAGGATCGTGTCCCCGACCGCGACCTGATCCCCCACCTTGACGAAGGCGGGCTTGCCCGGTTCCGGCGACATATAGACGGTGCCGACCATCGGCGACTTCAGCGCGCCGGGGTGGGCGGAAAGGTCCTGCCCGCTCTCCGAATCTGAGGCGGCGGCGGCGGCAGGGGCGGCCGCCGCGGCAGCCATCGGCGCGGCCATCACCGGCGCGGCGGCAACCCCGCCGCGCGCAACACGGATTTTCCGGTCACCGTCCTCGACCTCGATCTCGGTCAGCCCGGTATCGCCCAGCAGCTCGGCCAGTTCGCGGACCAGATTGGTATCGACGGTCATCCCGCCCTTTTTGGCGTCAGCCATGCTCGTCCCCTGTTTATCGTTTGCGCGCGGCGTCTAAAGCGCCGCTGCGGCCCTTAGGGCGAGGCTGTAGCCCTCCGGCCCCAGTCCCGCAATGACACCCTTGGCAACGGGGCTGATGTGCGACCGGTGCCGAAACCGCTCCCGCGCATGCGGATTGGACAGGTGCACCTCGATCACGGGCGTTTCTATGGCGGCAATCGCATCGCGGACGGCGATGCTGGTATGCGTATAGGCCCCGCCGTTCAAAATGACCGCCTTCGCCCCGACCGAGGCGGCTTCCTGCAGCCAGTCGACCAAATGCCCCTCATGACTGGACTGGCGCAGGTCGATCTGCACGTTCAGCCCCTTCGCCTCGTCCTCCAGCCGCACGGCAATCTCGTCCAGTGTGGCCGACCCGTAAATTTCCGGCTCCCGCGTGCCAAGCAGGTTCAGGTTCGGCCCGTTGAGGACCATGATTAACGGCGTATCGGGGGGCAGATCGGAAATGACGCGCTCGCTTCCGGTTGGTTCGCTTCGGTCCGCCGCCTATATCGCGCGGCAGCTTCGAATGGAAACATGCTGAAAAGATCATGGACGAAACGCTCTCCCTAACCGTGAACGGCGAACATCGCCGCATCCGCAAGCCTGCGACCGTCGAGGATCTGCTCCGCACCCTCGGCCAGGATCCGGCGTCCGTCGCGGTCGAGCGCAACATGGAGATCGTTCCGAAATCCACCTACGCCGACGTCCAGCTCGACAGCGGCGACGAGATCGAGGTCGTGCATTTCGTCGGCGGCGGCGACGCCGCGCCCGAGGATTCCGGCTGGTCGGTCGCGGGCCGCCCCTTCTCCTCGCGCCTGATCGTCGGCACCGGCAAATATAAGGATTTCGAGACCAACGCCCGCGCCGTCGAGGCGGCGGGCGCGGAAATCGTCACCGTCGCGGTCCGCCGCGTGAACGTCAGCGATCCGTCCCAGCCGAAGCTGACCGATTTCATCGACCCGAAGAAGGTCGTCTATCTCCCCAACACCGCAGGCTGCTTCACCGCCGAGGACGCCATGCGCACGCTGCGGCTGGCGCGGGAGGCGGGCGGCTGGAAGCTCGTGAAGCTGGAAGTGCTGGGCGAGGCCAAATCGCTTTACCCCGACATGATCGAAACCATCCGCGCGACCGAGGAACTGGTAAAGGACGGCTTCGACGTCATGGTCTACTGCGCCGACGATCCCATTGCCGCGAAGAAGCTGGAAGATGTCGGCGCCTGCGCGATCATGCCGCTTGGCGCGCCCATCGGCTCAGGGCTCGGCATCCAGAACCCCGTTACCATCCGCATGATCGTCGAACAGTCTTCGGTCCCTGTCCTCGTCGATGCGGGCGTCGGCTGTGCGTCCGATGCTGCAGCGGCAATGGAGCTCGGCTGCGACGGCGTCCTCATGAACACCGCCATCGCGGAGGCGAAAGACCCCGTCCGCATGGCCCGCGCCATGAAGCTGGCCGTCGAAGCGGGCCGCGACTCCTACCTCGCCGGCCGCATGGCGAAACGCCGCTACGCCGACCCGTCGAGCCCGCTGGCGGGGCTGATCTAAGGACACAAACAGGCCCCCACCTAACCCCGGCCTTCGCCGGGGCAGGCTCTCCCCCGTGAGGCGGTGGAGGGACCTACTTTTCCTCCACCGCCTTGCGGGGGAGGTGGCCGAGCGGCGAAGCCGCGATGGTCGGAGGGGGCCAGTAGTCAAACACTCCTGCCTCCTCAAAAAGACCGGAACAAAACCGAAGCCGTTCCGTTCTTTAGGTGAATGCAACAGAGCGAGAAGAGCGCTCAGTCGGCGACGATGTTACCGCCACCTGACTGCGCCCCGCTCACAACCGGAAAGGACGACAATTCATGTCTGGAACGACTGACAAGATCAAAGGCAACGCCAACGAAGCGGCCGGCAACATCAAGCAGGACATCGGTGACGCCACCGACAACCGCCAGATGGAGCAGGAAGGCTTCGAGCAGGAGCGCAAGGGCGAAGCCCAGCAGCTCAAGGGCGAAATGAAGGACAAGGCGAAGGACCGTATCGACCGGGCCTGACAAGCGACCCGTCTGAGAGAGTAACAAGACAGCGCGGGCGCTGGACCTTTCAGGGTTCGGCGCCCGCTGCTTTTGTGCGTGTCCGTCCTACCGCCGCGCGCCGAAGAACGCCTTCAGCAGCGCCGCCGCCTCCTCGGCGCCGATGTCGGGATAGACCTCCGGCGCGTGGAGGCAGGTGTCGCTGGCGAACACCCGCGGGCCATTGACCACCGCCCCGCCCTTCGGGTCGTCCGCGCCGTAGTAAAGCCGCGCGATCCGCGCATGGCTGATCGCGCCCGCGCACATCGCGCACGGCTCCAGCGTCACATAAAGGTCGCACCCGCTCAGCCGGTAATCGCCCAGCCGCGCTGCCGCCGCGCGTATGGCCGCCAGTTCCGCATGCGCCGTCGGGTCATTGTCCGCGCGCGTTCGGTTCCCCGCCTTCGCCAGCACTTCACTGCCGGACACGACAACGGCGCCGACGGGGACTTCACCCCGCAGCGCCGCCGCCTCTGCCTCTTCAAGGGCCAAGCGCATATACGGATTGCCCGTCATGCGCCCGGCCCTAGACGTTTACCGTACGTAATTCACCCAGATCCCGTGGATCACGCCCGGAAGCCAGCCAAGCAGGGTCAGGATGATGTTGATCAGCAGATCCGAGCCCGCGCCCTTTCCCAGAAGGACGCCGATGGGCGGGATCAGGATGGTCAGGATCAATACCAGGATGGCCATAGGTGAACCTTTCGTTCCTTTGTTGTCGGCTCAGGCCTCAGTTGACGTCGCCGTCATCGTCGGCGGGGTCCATGTCGACGCTCGGCAGGTCGCCGTCGACGTCCAGGTCGACATCCACCGCGCCGGGATCGACATCGATGTCGGCCGTGTCCACCTGGACTTCGGGCAGGCTGCCGCCCTCGGCGGTGGCTTCCACATCGACGTCGGGAAGCGTCACGTCGCCTTCGGAATCGAAGTCGATGACGTCGGTCACAAGCAGCAGGATGAAAATCGCAACGGCTGCGATGATGATCCACAACAGGGTCTTATTCATATCCATTCCCCTTTTCTCGTCTCTCGGGTGCGGCTTCAACACGCAGCCCCCGCCATTGGTTGCAGCCGGCCCCCGCCGCCGCTAGCCCCGCGCCTGTCCGTTAAGAGCGAGAGAGCCCGATGACCGCGCCGCAGATGAATGCTCCCCAAATGAACCCCTGGATCGAAGCGATCAGCCCCTATGTTCCCGGCCGCTCCGGCGATCCCGGCGTCCGCACGGTCAAGCTCTCCTCCAACGAGAACCCCCTCGGCGCCAGCCCGCAGGCCCTGCGCGCCATGGCCGCCGCGGTGAACCGTCCGCACCGCTATCCCGACGCCGCTGCCCATGAACTGCGGGGTGCCATCGCCGAAGCGCATGGCATCGAGGCGGACCGCATCGTCTGCGGCACCGGCTCCGACGAACTGCTCCAGTGCCTCGCCCTCGCCTATGCCGGACCGGGGGACGAGGTCATCCACATGCGCTACGGCTTCATGGTCTATCCCATGGCCGCCCGCCGCGCAGGCGCCGTCCCCATTGCGGTCGAGGACAAGGACTACGGCGCTGACGTCGATGCCATCCTCGATGCCGTCACAGAGCGGACGAAGCTCGTCTATCTCGCCAATCCGAACAACCCGACCGGCACGCTGGCCCCGGCGGATGAGATCCGCCGCCTGCACACGGACCTGCCGCCGCACATCATGCTCGTCCTCGACGCCGCCTATGCCGAATATATCGATCCGGACATGGACTATGAGGACGGCATCGCGATGGCGCGCGAGCATGCCAATGTCGTCACCACCCGCACCTTCTCGAAGATCTACGGCCTCGCCGGTGCGCGCGTGGGCTGGGCGTACGGCCAGCCGGAGGTCATCGGCGCGCTGAACCGCATCCGCGGCCCGTTCAACGTGACGACCGAGGCGCAGGCCGCCGCCATGGCCGCCGTCCGCGACACGGCCTGGCTGAAACACTGCCGCGAGGACAATGCGAAGGAACGCGCCCGCCTCGTCTCCGCTTTGGAGGCACTTGGCAATTACGGCGTTCGCGCCGTCCCGTCGGAGGCGAATTTCGTCCTCACCGTCTTTCCGGACGACAAGGACCGGAATGCGGAGGCGGCGAACGATTTCCTGTCCGCCCGCAACATCCTCGTGCGCTGGCTGCCGAAGATGGGCCTCGGCCACACGCTGCGTCTAGGTGTCGGCACCGCTGAGGAGAATGACGAGCTGATCGCCGCCCTGCGCGCATTTTTCGGCGAAGGCTGAGAGCGCACCCATGCTCCCCTTCGCGCGCGTCACCATCATCGGCACCGGGCTGATCGGCTCCTCGCTCGCCCGCGCCGTCCGCGCGAAAATGCCGACCGTCCACCTGACCGGCCACGACGCCGACGCCGCCATCCAGTCCCGCGCTGACGAGCTCGGCCTGTTCGACGACATGGCGGACAGCGCGGGTGCGGCCGTCTGCGATGCGGACCTCGTCATCCTCGCCGTGCCGGTAAAGGCCACGCGCGCCGTCGCGGCGGAAATCGCCGCCGACCTGCCCGCCGAAACCGTCGTCAGCGATGTCGGCTCGGTAAAGGGCGCGGTCCTTGCGGCCCTCACCGAAACCCTACCCGGCCCCGAACGCATCGTCCCCGCCCACCCCGTGGCAGGCACCGAAAAATCAGGCCCCGACGCGGGCTTTGCCAGCCTGTTCGCGGATCGCTGGTGCATCCTCACGCCCGCCCCAGAAGCGACCGGCGCGGCGACAGACCTCATCACCGCCTTCTGGCAGGCCCTCGGTAGCAATGTCGAAATCATGGAGGCGGCGCATCACGACGTCGTCCTCGCCGTCACCAGCCACCTGCCCCACCTCATCGCCTACACCATCGTGGGCACGGCCTCGGACATGGAGGACGTGACCCGCTCCGAAGTCATCAAATATTCCGCGGGCGGTTTCCGCGACTTCACACGCATCGCTGCCAGCGATCCGACCATGTGGCGCGACGTCTTCCTTGAGAACAAGGACGCCGTCCTCGACATGCTGCAACGCTTTACCGAGGACCTGACCCAGCTTCAGCGCGCCATTCGCTGGGACGACGGCGAGTTCCTGTTCAAGCGCTTCTCCGAAACCCGCGAAACGCGCCGCCGGGTCATCGACGCAGGTCAGGACACGGCGGCTCCCGATTTCGGGCGAGACCACCGCTAGGCGTATCCAGCTCGCGCAGGGTCGGGGCATCCAGCGTCCCGCCGAGCGCGAACTTCGCGGGCAGGCGGCGGCGAAACTCTTCGTCCGGACGCGCGCCGCCGCCCAGCAGCCAAGACACCGTCAGCGGACAGTCCGTCGTCAGCGTGCCGCCGACCGCCATGCGCCCACCCGGCAGCGCCGCCACTGTCGCATCGAAGCCTGCCAGCGCTGCACCATCCGTTCCCGACAGCAGACCGCCGTCAATCTCAACCGTTCCGCCGTCCCGCCACCCGGCAAGCGAGTCGAGCGGCCCGTCATCCGTCACGGTCAGCGGCAGGACCGCGCCCAGCACCAGATCCTCGGCAAAACGGAACGTCCCGCTCACCCGAGCTTCGGCCTGCGCGGGCGCCGTCGCTCCTGCCGCAGGCTCGGCATTCGGCGTCTCGCGAATATGCACTTCCAGCCCCGCCGCGCCGACCGGGCGCGCAAATAACGGCGAGGATAGCTGCGCCTGCTCCGCCACCAGCGACAGCCGGTCGATCTGGTTGGAGTAGCGCAGGCTCGCCTGCGCAAAGGCGCTGCCCATTTCGATGCTCAGGCCTGGCAAACCGCCAAGCGCGGCCTCCACCCCTGCATCCGCCACTGTGATGACCGCGATGCTGCTGCCGAACGGCCCCGTGCTGATTTCCGTCTGCCCGGCGCGAACCGACAGGCTCGCGGCGTCCCCATAATCGAGTGCGAGCGTCGGCAGGTCGGCGCGCAGGCTATAGGGAAACCCGCGCATGTCGGGCTGTTGTCCGACGACCGATGCCACCGCACTGCCGAAATCGTCCGCCTTACCGGACCAATAGAGCCAATAGCCGCCCAGCCCCAATGCCAGCGGCAGCAGGGCCAGGACCGGGGATCGCCATCCCTTCATGATCGGAACGCGGTCATACGGCTCTGCCCCTAGCCCCGCGATAGGGGCTCGTTGATGGCGGCATGAAGCCGCGCCTCCATCTCCTCGCGCGGCAGGCCGGGCGGGATTTCGGGCATGACGCGCATGATCGCCGTGCCGGGCCGCTTCATGCCCGTACGCGGCCAGACATGGTTCGTCGCAAGGGCAATCGGCACCACGGGAAGGCCGAGCAGGCGGTACAGCCCCGCCACGCCGGAACGCACCGGCGGCTGCTCCCCCGTCTGGGCGCGGCTCCCTTCCGGAAAGATCACGATGGGCCGCCCTTCAGACTTCGCTGCCTTCGCGCGCGTCAGCATCGTCCGCATCGCCGCGCTCCGCCCCTTGCGGTCGACGAAGATCGAGCCGTGCTTCTTTACGAGGCGGCCCCACACGGGGATTCGCGACAGCTCGCGCTTCATCACGACGGCGCTCGTTGGAAACAGGGCAGGCAGCAGCAGCGCCTCGAAATAGCTTTCGTGCTTCGGCGCGACGATACAGGCCTTGGTGGGCAGGTCACCCTCGATCTCCAGCCGGATGCCAAGGATGCCCTCGCTCAGCCGCATGACCTGCCGTGACCAGTTGCTGGCCCCGTCCCGCACCCGGTGCGGCGTCATCAGGGAGACCGCATAGATGCCCAGCGACAGGGTGATGCTCACCGCGTAAAAGGCAATGGCGAAGACGAGGTTGCGCAGGAACAGCATCAGGCGGTCCCTGCCAGCCGCTGCAACCGCCGCACGACGAACTTCGAATATTCGCGCGCCAGCGACCCGAAAGTGCGCGGAATGCGCACTGGATTGGGGATCAGACGCACAGTGTCGCCCACTTCGGCGCGGATTTCCTGCAGCGCGCGCGGCATGTGATCCGACGCTGTGACCACGCGCAGCGAGGTGTACCCGTTCTGCTGCGCCCACGCTGCGATCTCCGCTGCATTCCCTACGGTATTCTCCGCCCGCTTGCCCAGATCGATGCAGCAGTCGAACAGCCGCTGCGGCGCGCCGACCTCCGCCGCCAGCTCCTCCGCCCGCACTGATTGGTCCACCCCCGAAACGAGCAGCCTCTGACCACGGTTTTCCTGAAGTAATTCAACACCATGCGCCAATCTTCCGGGCCCTCCGGTCAGCACCACGATCCCATCGGTTCTATCGTCCGCTACGACTTCTCCTGGCAGCGAGAAAACGAACCACACAAACCCCAGCAGCCAAAGGAGCGGCACGATCAGCGCAAGGCGAAACAGCGTCTTCATATCCGCTCCCCCAGCGCCCGCTCGACCGTCATCCGCGTCGTCAACATCGCCAGCAAAACCGCCAGCACCGGCACGATCAAAAGCCCCAGCCACCCCCAGACCGGCAGGCTCGCCGCCCCCAGCAGCCCGCCGCCGATATCGGCCAGCAGCAGGCTGATCGCAGCCAGCACCAGCATCGCCATCAGGAACCCGCCCGCCGCACCGACAAGGGTCGTCACCGCTAGCCGGTACTGGAACAGCCCGGAAATGATGCGGTCCTCGGCGCCCAGCACATGCAGGATGCCCAACGCCTCCCGCTGCCGCCCTAGCCCGGCCCTCACACCCAGCACCACCGTGGCCGCCATCGCCACCAGCAGCAGCAGCGCCGCCCCCAAAGCGAGCCCGCTCATGGTCCAGCCCAGCCGGGAAAAGGGTGCAAACCACTCCCCATGCGAATCGACGATAGCCTCCGGATCGACGTCCGCTATAGCGGCCCGGAAGGCAGCAACATCCGCTCCGCTGACCAAATTGGCATCGATCATGACCGGCACGGGAAGCACGTCCGCGGCGTCATCCGTCCCGAGCCACGGGGCGAGCAGCGCGTTGGTCCGCTCTTCGCTAAGCTGCCGCGGGTCCGTCACGGCCCCGCTCGCCTCCAGGACGGTCATGATCCGCGCGGCCCGTTCCGCCTTCCTGTCCGGGTTGCCATCCGCGATCTGGACCGTGAGCCCGCTCGATACGCCCATGCCGAGGCTTCCGACGCCCATTGCCAGCGCCATCCCCGCCGCCACGCCCAGCGTTGCGAGAGCCACCATCAGCGCCACGATCCAGGGCAGCGCGGTTCGCAGAACAGGCTCCGGCGGCAGAAAGCGGTATCGCTCGGCGCGTGGCAACCAGCCGACCATCAGCGTGTGCCCACCGCGCGCGTGCTATCGGGTGCGTACCGTACCGTTCCGGTCGGGTCCTCGATCCGCCCGCGCTCCAGCCGCATGATCGTCGCCGAGGGCACACGCGGCAGCAGCTGCAAGGCATGCGTAGCCACCACGACCGTCGTGCCGAGCCGGTTCAGCTCCTGAAACAGGTGCAGCAGCCGCGCCGCCATTTCCGGGTCCACATTTCCAGTCGGTTCATCGCACAGCAGCAGATCGGGCCGCGCGATCACCGCGCGCGCGATCGCAAGCCGCTGCTGCTCACCGCCCGACAGCGTTTGCGGCCGAACATTAGCCTTCGCCGACAGGCCGACCCACCCGAGCAGCTCCTCGACATGCGCGGTCACTTCGCTTTCCGCGACCCCCGCAATGCGCAGCGGCAACGCTACATTCTCGAACGCACTGAGGTGATCGAGCAGACGGAAATCCTGGAACACGACTCCGACCCGGCGGCGCAGCGCGGTCAGTTCGCCGCGAGACGCCGCACCGATATCCTTGCCGAACAGTGTCAGCCGTCCGCGCGTCGGTTTTTCGTCGAGGTAAAGCAGCTTGAGGAGCGAGGTCTTGCCGGCCCCCGACGGCCCGACGAGAAACATGAACGCGCCGCGGTCGAGGCGAAAGCTGATATCGCGCAGGACCTCCGCGTCCGTGCCGTACCGCAGGCCGACCGTTTCGAACCTCGCCAGCGGTCCCATCAGTGCGCGCCGGTCATCCAGGGCGGTGCGGGCAGCCCCTTCTCCGCCAGCCACTGCGGGTTCCAGACGGTCGAAAGGTAGCGAAAGCCGCTGTCGCACAGGATCGTGACGATGGTCTTGCCCGGCCCCAATTCTTTCGCCAGCCGCTCGGCACCGGCGACATTGATTCCGGACGACAGCCCCAGACACAGCCCGTCCTCGGCGTTCAGCGCGAACATCGTCTGCAAACCGTCTTCGTCGGAGACGCGGTACTGCGTGTCGATCGGCGCGTCTTCGAGATTGCCGGTGATCCGTCCCTGCCCAATGCCTTCCGCGACCGACGAACCCTCGCCCTTCAGTTCGCCATGGGCATAATAATGGTACAGCGCCGCCCCGTGCGGATCGGTCAGCGCGATTGTCACATCGCCGCTGCGCGCCTTCAGCCCCATGCCAACGCCGGCAATGGTCCCGCCCGTACCCGCGGCGCAGGTGAACCCGTCGACCTTTCCACCAAGTGCGTCCCAGATCTCAGAAGCCGTGCCCTCGATATGAGCCTGCCGGTTCGCCTGATTGTCGAACTGCTGCGCCCACACCGCATTCTCGCGCTCCTTTGCGATTCGCTGCGAGCGGTGCACGAAATGCCCTGGATCGGCATATTTGGTGGGCGGGACCAGAATTAGCTCCGCGCCCAGTGCCCGCAACGTCGCCATTTTCTCCGGCGACTGGTTGTCCGGCATGACAATCACGGTCCTGTAGCCCTTGGCATTGGCGACCGTCGCAATGCCGATCCCGGTGTTTCCCGCCGTGCCTTCGACAACAGTACCGCCGGGCTGCAATGCGCCGCGCCGCTCGGCGTCTTCGATCATGAACAGCGCGGCCCTGTCCTTCACGGAGCCGCCGGGGTTTTCGAACTCGCACTTGCCGTAGATCGTGCAGCCCGTGCGTTCGGAGGGACCCGCCAGCCGCACCAACCTTGTATTGCCGATCAGGGCGAGCGTCGTTTCGGCGGGGAGGGGCGCGGCATTGGTCATGAGCGTAGGAAACGCCTCTAGTCCCGCTTCCCCCCACAGCGCAATTACATCAAGCCTTCAGCGTTCTGGCCACCACCGGTTCACCTTGCCGCGGGCATTAAACGCACCCTATGAACCGGCTGAACCCCATGCCCGCGATCTTAGCCCTCCTCGTCTTCATTCTCCTCGCGGCCTGCGAAGCGGGCGAAGAGGCGGAGATGCGCACGACCAGGATCACCTTCATCGCCGACGAGGGGTTGGATGCCTCACCGCGCAATCAGCGAGAGCGGTTTGTCGAGGCCGCAAGCCATGTCGGTCTGACCGCCTATGCCGCCGACGGACGTATCGTCCCCGGCCTTGCCACAAGCTGGCGCGTTCTCGACGACGGGCGCACTTACGTCTTCAAATTGCGGGAAGCTTATTGGCCCGACAACCGGCAAATCACGGCGGGCGACGTGGTTGCGGTCCTTCGGCGTCAGGTTGCGCCGGGCGGCACCTCACCCTGGTCACCGTGGCTTCGGGATATTGAAGGGGCCATCGCCGTATCGGCCAACCGCGCCCCGGCCCGAATGCTGCGTGTCGAGGACCCGCTGCCGGACGTCGTCACGATCGAACTGTCGCAGCAAAGCCCGAACCTTCTCGGCCTGCTCGCCCAGCCCTCGCTCGCCATCATCCGGGCCCGCGAGGATCCGCCGCCTCCATCGGGCGCGTTTGAAACAGGCAGACAGGATGATGGCAGCGTCGTCCTCAGACCGAACTTCAGATGGTATGACCGCGACATCGATGCACCGCAGGGTCCGCTGCTTGTCACCCCCGCGGCGGACGAAGAGACCGCAATCGGCTGGTTTGAAGCGGGACAGACCGACGCCGTGATCGGCGGCACCACAAGCGGCCTGTTCCGCATCCGCACGGAGGAACTCGCACCCGCACTGCGCCTGTCGGAAAGCTGGGGCCTCTACGGCTACGTCGTTCGCGTGACGGAGGGCAGTCCGCTCGCCGACATTCGCGTGCGCCAGGCGCTCAGCATGAGCCTCGACCGCACCGCCCTGATCGCAAACACCTTCGCCCTTTCCGGTATGCAGCCCGCTTACGGCCCGCTGCCGCCGACCTTGCCGCCCGCTTATGCCGGTGCGGTACCGGACTGGGCGGTTTGGGCGCAGCCGGACCGCGTGGCGGAGGCGCGGCGGCTGCTGGCGGAGGCCGGGTACGGCCCGGAAAACCGGCTGATGATCGACGTCGCCATTCCGCGCGGAGAGGCGCACCGCCGCCTGCTGGCGGCCATCGCCGATCAATGGGTCGAGCTCGGCGTTCGGGTCCGGGGCTATCGCCGCACCCCCGCCGGACATCGCCGCGCCATCGAGGCCGGTGAGTTCGACCTTGCCGCCGTGGAGCGTCTGTCGCCCCTACCGATTGCCGGACTGTTTCTCCGCCCCTTCTCCTGCGATGTCCGCATCGGCGGGTTCTGCGATCCCGACGCTGACAGTTTGATGGCAGAGGCAGACGGGGCGCTCGATCTGGCCGTCCGGATCGACCGCACGCGCCGCGCCGCGCGCCTTCTCGCGGATGACGCCGCCATCATCCCTCTGTTCTCGCCCGTACGCTGGATGCTCGTGCGGCCCGGCGTGGAGGGGCTGGAAGCAAACATCGCCGGCGTTCACCCGCCCCGGACGATTTCGCGAACCGGCTAGGCTTGCTGGCGGGGCTGCATCTGCGGCCCTACATCCGTTCAACGATTTCACAAAAGAAGGGCCAGCCGCTCATGTCCACCGATCCCGTTGTCATTGTCGCCGCGAAACGCACCGCCATGGGCGGCTTCCAGGGCGACCTCTCCGGTGCCAGTGCCAGCGAACTGGGTGCGGCAGCGATTGCCGCTGCCATATCTCAGGCTGGCCTTTCGGGCGAGGATATCGACCAGGGCATCATGGGCTGCGTCCTGCCTGCCGGTCAGGGCCAGGCACCGGCGCGTCAGGCGCTTCTCGGCGCTGGCCTGCCGGAAGCGGTTGGCGCGGCCACGGTCAACAAGATGTGCGGCTCAGGCATGAAGGCGGCAATGGATGCGCACGACCAGATCCGCGCAGGCTCTGCCGACATCATGGTCGCGGGCGGCATGGAATCGATGACGAACGCCCCCTACCTCCTGCCAAAGGCGCGCGGCGGCTTTCGCATGGGTCACGGTGAGGTGAAGGACCACATGTTCCTCGACGGGCTGGAGGATGCCTATGAACCCGGCCGCCTGATGGGCAGCTTCGCCGAGGAATGCGCCCAGCACTACCAGTTCACGCGCGAGGCTCAGGACGCCTATGCCATCCGCTCCCTCGAACGCGCGCAGGCAGCGATTGATGAGAGGCGCTTCGCCGATGAGGTTACGCCCGTCACCATCAAGGGCCGCCGCGGCGATACCGTCGTCGATACCGATGAGCAGCCCGGTACGGCCCGCCCGGACAAGATCCCCCAGCTAAAGCCCGCTTTTGCCAAGGATGGGACGGTTACCGCCGCCAACGCATCCTCAATTTCCGATGGCGCCGCGGCGCTCATCCTTATGAAGCAGTCAGAGGCCGAATCGCGCGGCCTGACCCCGCTGGCAAGGATCGTCGCACACGCCACCCATGCGCAGGCCCCGGCGTGGTTCACCACCGCGCCCGTCGATGCCTGCCGCAAGGTCTTGGGCAAGGCCGGCTGGCAGGTCGGCGATGTCGACCTGTGGGAAGTCAACGAAGCCTTTGCCGTCGTCGCCATGGCCGCGATCCGCGAACTCGGACTCGACGAGGAGCGCGTCAACGTCAACGGCGGTGCCTGCGCGCTCGGCCATCCCATCGGCGCATCGGGTGCGCGCATCCTCGTCACGCTGCTGCACGCTCTGAAGGAAAAGGACGGAACGAAGGGCATCGCCAGCCTCTGCATCGGCGGCGGCGAGGCGACGGCCATGGCAGTCGAGCTAATATAATTGAACGGCCGCCAAGCCGGGCTTCAACCGGTTTCGGGCGGTGTCCAGCCAAGCGCCTCCTTCGCCAGCGCCGCAACCGCCGGGTCAAGCTCGGGCGGGACTAGCGGGCAGTTGGCGCTCAGCCGTTCGGCAACATGTTCCAGCACCGCCAGCCGCGCCGACCGCTTGTCGCCTGCATCGATAACCGTCCACGGCGCATATTCGGTATCGGTCGCTGCGAGCATATCGTGGATCGCCTCCGTATAGGCGCCGCGCTTCGCCCGGTTCCGGTAGTCGTCCGCGCCGGTTTTCCACCGCTTCCACGGATCGCTCAGCCGCGCCGCCAGCCGCCGGTCCTGCTCCTCCGGCGTGATATGCATGAACAGCTTGATGACCGGTGTTTCCGCGACCGCCTGATCCGCCTCGAACCGGTTGATCTCATCATAGGCGCGCCGCCACTCTGCATCGCTGGCAAAGCCCTCGACCCGCTCGACCAGCACCCGCCCATACCAGCTCCGGTCGAACACGTGGATGTTCCGCCAGGCGGGCAGCTGCGTCCAGAAGCGCCACAGGAAATGCCGGTTCAGCTCCGCCTTGTCCGGCGCACCGATCGGATGAACCTCGAAGTAGCGCGGATCCCATTTTGCGCACATCCGCCGGATCGCGCCGCCCTTCCCAGCCCCATCCCAGCCCTCGAGCGCGATGACGGCGCGGCGGCGGTAGACGACATGCGCGACCTGAATGCGAAACAGCTTGTCCTGCAGCGCGCGCAGCCGCTTCCTGTGGTCGTCAGGTGGCGGCGGTGCCGCTTCGTAATCGCTCAGCGTCAGGGACATGACCGCCTGTTTAGCGTCGGGCGGCGCTGGCCGTCACCATGTCAGTTTTCGCCAGCCGCGCCGTTCGCCGCTCCCGCAGGATCGCGCCCAGCCGCTCCTCGAAAAACGCATCGCAGCCCAGGCATACATTGGCAACCGCGCGCCCCTTGCCATCGGTCTTGACGGCGCGGCGGCGAAACTCCTCGCGGCTCCAGCCATGCGCCAGGCCCATCGCCTCCGGATCGCCGTCATTCAGGGCCAGAATCGCCGGTTCTTTCGCCACATCATCGAGAATGGCGTAGAGCGGCTCCTCCGTAAGCTTCCCCAGCGGTGCCTTGGTCTTCAGGCAGCACGGATAGACCGATCCGTCAGGCTCGATCGCCACCTCACTGCCGGCGCGGCCGTAATGCAGGAAGTTCTGCCCGCCCGACCAGCGCGCGCAGAAGTTTGTCTCGTAGCTCGCCTCGGACAGGCCGTTCGCCCAGGCCCGGCCGCGCGGCCACAGTTCACCGATCCACAGGTCCGGCTGCGCGCCGAAGAACAGGAACGTCGGACCCTCACCGCGATCCTTCGAGGGGGCGGGCGCCGCTTTCGCATCTGCCTGTGGCTTCAAACGGTCGTCTTTCTCGCCGCCGAGCGACACCTCGCGCACGCCCCGGGCCGCCATCTGCGCGCGGACCTTGTCCATCAGCCTGAACTTGCCCTCGCCCTGGTGGCCGACATGATGATCGTCGATGCTGGCGATCGCGATGGTGGAAACGCCGCGGTCCAGCATCTCGTCGATATGATGGTCCTTCATGATATCGCCGGTGGTCTGCACCGAAATCCGCGGCGGCGCGTCTGGCCAACGTCGCTGCACCGCCTCCAGCAGCGGATAGAACAGCTCCTCCCGGAACCCGTCGATCAACGGTTCGCCGCCCGCCAGCACCAGCAAAGTCGGCTTTCTGGAGCCGTCCGTATCAAGATAACTCATATCGTCCGGCAGGTTGCCGAGGATCGCCTCATAGGCCGCCTGCCCCTCACCGATCACGGCGGACAGGTCATCGCGCACATAGGGGCGAAACCGGTCGTCGTAACAATGCGGACAGCGGCGATGGCACGCCCAGCTCATGACCCAGTAAACTGCCTGCACCCGCCATATCTCCTGAACTTCGGTCCTAAACAGGCTTTTCGCCGAAAACGGGAACCGCGTTACACGGCGCGCCGTTGAACGCCTGAACAGACACTCAGCAAAAAGGGCGAACGCGCAATGAACATTTGGACGCAGATCGAAAACGATCACGAAGAACTGAAATCGCTTGGCAAGGACACGCTTGGCGCGATGGACGGCGACGGGCCGTCCAGCCGTGACAACCAGTTCGACCTGTTCGACACCAAGCTTCGCCGCCAGCTTGCCGCCGTGGAGGATGTCGTCTTCCCGCCGCTTGAGAAGCAGAAGGCGACCAGCGCGACGGTTCACGAGATCGAACAGCATCACAAGTCCATGCGCCGCGACCTCTCCTGGCTGGATCGTCCGGGCAAGGACAAGAGCGACTGGACCAAGAGTTTCGAGGTCGTGCTCGAACAGCTCGACCGGCTTTGCAGCCGACACGAAGCCCTGATCGCGCAGGCCCGCCCGCTCGTTAACGAGAAGGAGGGTGCAACCCTCGGTGAACGCTACACCCGCGCGAAGCTGAAGCGTATCCCGGGTGGCAGCTGGGACTGGAACAAGATCGGCATCGGCGCGGGTGCTGCGCTTGGCGTTGCCGCGGTCGGCGCCGCTGCGGTTGCCGGTACGAAGGCTTACAGGAACCGCGATACGAGCGGTTCCGGCCGTACCCGTGATGCTGACGATTTCGAGCTGCGTTTGCAGACCGACGAATCGGTCCGTCTCATCGCCTCGGACAAGGTCGAGGGGACAAAGGTCGTCGACCGCGACGGCAACACCCTTGGCAGCGTCATGAACTTCATGGTCGACAAATATACCGGCCGCGTTGCCTATGCCGTTCTGGAATTTGGCGGCATCGCCGGGCTCGGCGCGAACTACTTCCCGCTACCCTGGCCCGTCCTCGATTACGAAACGAGCGAGGATGCCTACGTCCTCAACATCGACAAGGCTCAGCTGAAGGCAGCGCCGAGCTTTGCCAAGGACAACAGCCCGGAGTTCGACAGCACCGCCTACCGCCGTGAAGTGCTGGCTTACTACCGCCCGGCCTAGCGAAGCCGCGCGCGCAAACTCACGTCAACCGATCCGGTCGAGCTTGTCCTTCATTGCGGCAAGCTCGGCCTTCAGTTCGGCAATTTCGTCTGCCCGCGAGCCGTTTCCTGACGCCGCGGACGGCTCCGGCGCAGAGGGGGCGTCCCCATCGTCAGCGGCACCTGGCTTGAACGCCGCCTCGAACATCTTCAGGTTCTGCTGCGCGAGGGCGCCGAGCGGGTTGCCGCCCATCATGGTCTTTGCGAACTGTTCCTGGTTCCGCCGGAACGCCGCCATCGACGCTTCGAGATAGCTGGGCAGCATCGTCTGCATCTGGTTGCCGTACATACCGATGATTTCGCGCAGGAAACTGGTCGGCAGCATGGTCTGGCCGTTCGTTTCCTCGTCCATGATGATCTGCGTCAGCACGGACCGCGTGATATCATCGCCGGACTTGGCATCGACCACCTTGAAGTCGATATTCTCGCGCGTCATTCCGGCGAGCGTGTCCAGCGTTATGTAGCTCGACGTGCCCGTGTTATAGAGGCGGCGGTTGGCATATTTCTTGATGATGGTCGGGCCGTCGGGATCGTCGGCACCGCGCTTGGATTTTCTTGTCACGACGATCGCCCCTGTTTTCTGGTCGGCCCGGCAGGCCATGCTGCAATTGCGAAGGCCGTAGCACGGAAAATTGCTGCGCAGCAACGTGGCAGACGTGTGACGGCGCTGGAGCAGGCTCGTGACCGGCCCGTGGGCCCGAGGGCGCGGACCCCATCCCCTCCCTTTGTTTCTAAATCTGGTCGCCCGGGAAGTGGGCGGCGACAGCGCCCGCCGCGCCCGCATTCTCGCCGCCGTCGAACGCTACCAGAACGCAGCGCCCTGCGCCGCGCAGACCCCTCTGCCGGACGTGGCCGCGACGAGCGGTTCCACGCGCCTGTTGTACCTGGCAGGGCGCGGCGTCCCGCTTGTCCTCATCCCATCGCTCGTCAATCCGCCTGATGTGCTCGACATGCCGGGACAGTCCTTTGCGCGCTTTCTGGCAAAGGGCTTTGCGGTTCACATCATCGACTGGGGCCGCCCGGACCCGGCCATGTCGCAGCTCAGCCTTGCCGGCCTCGTCGAGGAACGGCTGGCCCCCTTGCTCCGCACGCTGGAGCGCCCGGTCCTTGCAGGTTACTGCCTCGGCGGTGCGCTCGCCATTGCCGCCGCCAGGCTGGTCTATGCACGCGCCCTCCTGACGCTCGCCGCCACCTGGGATCTTCATGCTTACCCGTCCGAACAACGCGCGCAGCTGGCGGCGCTCTGGAGCCAGGTGAAGACCATAAGCGCAGCAACCGGGACCGTCAGCATGGACATGATCCAGCCGGCCTTCTGGGCGCTCGACCCGGCCCTTCCGGTGCGGAAATACGAGCGCTACGCCGGAATGCCCCCCGGTTCGGCGCAGGCCCTCCGCTTCGAACGTTTGGAGGACTGGGCCAATGGCGGTCACCCCTTGCCGTTCCGCGCGGCGCAGGACCTGTTCGAGCGGGGCTTCGCTGGAAACATGCTGGCCCGCGACTGGGTCGTTGGTGGGGAAAGGGTCGATCCGGCTGCAATCTCTTGCCCCTGGCTCGACATTCGCGCCTCGGATGATCGCATCGTGCCTGCGGCCGCTGCCCCGCCTGCTCCGGAGCGCAGGACCGTCCCCCTTGGCCATGTCGGGATGATCGTCGGCAGCCGCGCCGAACAGGAAGTGTGGACTCTCGTTCGGGAATGGCTGCAAACGCAAACGCGCATTAACAGTTCATTTTGATACGTCTGCGAAAGGAACCCGATCATGACCGAAGTCGTCATCACAGCCGCCAAGCGTACGCCCGTCGGCAGCTTCCTGGGCAGCTTCGCCGCCACCCCGGCGCACGAGCTTGGCCGTACGGCGATCGTTTCCGCAATGGAGGCCTCCGGCATCGGCGGCGAGGATGTCAGCGAGGTCATTCTCGGCCAGGTCCTGACAGCCGCGCAGGGCCAGAACCCCGCGCGGCAGGCGGCGATCAACGCCGGTCTGCATGAATCTACACCGGCCTACGGCATTAATCAGGTCTGCGGCTCGGGCCTCCGCGCCGTCGCCATTGCCAGCCAGCAGATCGCGCTTGGCGATGCCAGCGTCATGATCGCGGGCGGCCAGGAGAACATGTCGATGGCGCCGCACGCCCAGTCGCTGCGGCAGGGCCAGAAGATGGGCGATCTTGCGCTGGTCGATACCATGATCCGCGACGGCCTCTGGGACGCCTTCAACGGCTATCACATGGGCCAGACGGCCGAGAACCTCGCGGAAAAATATCAGGTCACGCGCGATGATCAGGACGCCTTCGCCGCAGCCAGCCAGAACAAGGCGGAGGCAGCCCGGAACGCCGGCCGCTTCAATGACGAAATCGCCGCCGTCACCCTGAAAACACGCAAGGGCGAGACCGTGATCGACACGGATGAATATATCCGCGACGGCGTCACGGTCGAGGGATTGTCCGGCCTCCGCCCCGCTTTTACGAAGGATGGCTCGGTTACCGCAGCAAACGCATCCGGCCTCAACGACGGGGCCGCCGCGCTCGTCCTCATGAGCGCGGATGAAGCCGAGAAGCGCGGCGCTTCTGTCCTTGCCCGTGTCGCCAGCTGGGCCAGCTGCGGCGTCGATCCGGCCTACATGGGCATCGGCCCCGTCCCCGCCTCTCGCAAGGCGCTGGAGAAGGCCGGCTGGTCCATCGCCGACCTCGACCTGATCGAGGCGAACGAAGCCTTCGCCGCACAGGCGCTGTCGGTGGGCAAGGAGCTGGGCTGGGATGCGGAGAAGGTGAACGTCAACGGCGGCGCCATCGCCATCGGCCACCCCATCGGTGCGTCAGGTGCCCGCATCCTCGTCACGCTGCTTCACGAGATGCAGCGCCGCGACGCCAGGAAAGGTCTCGCAACGCTCTGCATCGGCGGCGGCATGGGAATCGCGCTGACCGTTGAGCGATAGCGCCGCCTCCCGTTCCTCCGGCCAGGGCTGGTCCGTGATCCGCCGCTGGCTCGGCATGTCGCTGGCCACGCGCTCCGCCATCGCCCTCAGCCTTGCGCTCGCCGCGCTGCTGCTGGTGCTGGCGGCGATCGTCTACTGGCAGGGCCGCGAGGGCGGAGAGGCAGAGGCGCTCGCTGCGCTGCAGGAATATAACGAACGCGTCATCAACGAACAGCGCATGAGCTTCCAGCGGATCAGCGCCGCCCACGCTGCCGCGGAGCGCACGATGAAACGCGAAATGGCAGGCCTGACCGATGCCGACACCGACCGCCTGTACGACGCCTTGTTCCCCGAACAGGCCGACGGCACCCGCCGCTCCGCGCCCTATCTTTTCAACGGCGGTATCGGTCCAACGGGGTATGTCGAGGGTATCGGTGCCTACATCCCCCCCGGTGATGCCATCGAAAAGAGAACCGCCATTGCGGCCGTCCGCGCGGTTTATGCGATTGGGGTCGGCGCGCGGTTCGATCTGGAAAGCCTCTATTTTTTCACGCCCAGCAACGCGCTATTCATCTTTGCCCCCGACCGGGCCGACCAGCTGCTCTATTACCGGCAGGAAGCGCCCGCCGATCTCGATTTCCAGGACGAGGAATTCGCGCAAGTCTCCGTGCCGGCCAACAATCCCGCAGGGGTCATGAAATGTACATCGCTTCAGCCCGTCGTCTACGATCAGGCCGATACGACATGGACATCGGGCTGCTTTTCTCCCGTCAGTATCGACGGCGCCTATTCCGGCGCGTTCGGCACCACGATTTTCCTGCAGGATATCGTACCGGAGACGAGGACCGACGCGGATCCGACGTCGAAGACCGTCATCGTATCGGGCGAAGGCCGCCTGGTTTCGCATCCCGATTTTACCCGGCAGAATAGCGCGGAAACCGGTCGCCGCCTCAACCTGACCGTCGCGGAGGAACCGGAACTGCAGGCGCTCTGGGCCTTTCTTCGCGCGCAGGGCACCTCGTCATTCACCGGGATGGCACCCGAACTCGGCGCGGCGGTGTCGATGGAGTATCTACAGGCACCCGGCTGGTATGTCCTGACGCTTCGGCCGCAAGACGCCGTGGAGGCACAGGCCATCAGCCTTGCCCTCGATATCCTGAGGATCGGCGCCATTGCCATCGCGTTGGCGCTTCTGATCACAGTGATCGTCGTCAGGCGAACCATCAGCGCGCCGATGCAGGCGCTGGTGTCGCGTATCGACGATATGCAGCGGCGCGTGCGACCGAACGCGGACACGGAACGCGGCGCGGAATCGTCGAGCGAACTGCGCCGGATCTTGAAACGGTTCACGAGAATGTCCGATGACGTCATCGAAGCGCAGAACAATCTTGAAGAAACCATCAAGACCCGAACGGAGGAGCTGCGCGAGGCCAACCGCCAGCTTCGCCTCATCAGCGAACATGACGCTCTGACGGACATCCCGAACCGCCGGTTCATCATGAAACACCTCGCCGAACAGCTACAGATGCGGGGCGGTGCCCCGGGAACGGGCCTTCTCATCGTCGACATCGATCAATTCAAATCGGTCAACGACCGCTATGGCCACCCCGCGGGCGATGACGTCCTGAAAACCGTGGCGCGGCGCCTCAGCCGTTCCCTTCGCGATGGCGACCGGATCGGCCGTATCGGCGGCGAGGAGTTCCTGATCGTGCTCAAGACCGGCTCCGAGGCTGCGCTGGCGGCCAGCGGCGACCGCATATGCGCGGTCATCAGCGCCGATCCCATTGTGCTGGAAAGCGGCAAACCGCTCGCCATCACCGTCAGCGTGGGCGGCGCGCTCGGCCGAGAGCATGACGATGTGGACAGTCTCTTCGGCCGGGCGGACAAGCGGCTGTACCTGGCCAAGGACAATGGCCGGAACCGCGCGGTCTGCAGCACGGAGAAGGCCGAGGAGCTGGAAAGCGGACACAGGGCCGCATGACCGATCGCCGATGACGCTCGCCGCCCGCTTTCGCCGCTACTATCAGGGCCAGGAGGGGCGCCGCGCGGCGCGCCAGCTCGCCTATCTCGTCGCGCCCATGGTACGCCAGGAACCGCAGGTCCGGTTCCTCGCCATCGGCTATCCCCGCCCCCTCCTAATAGGGCTGAAGCCGGACCGGTTCGAACGCATCGCTCTCCTCGTGACGGAGGGGGTGCCCGCCGCCTATTGGCCGCATCGCGGCGACACCAACTGCGCAGCGGCCGGTCATGCCGACGATCTGCCCTTTTCGGGCGCCCTGTTCGATCAGGTGCTGCTCGTCCATGCTCTTGAACATGGAAACGCTGCCGATATCCTGACGGAGGTGAACCGCGTCCTCGCGCCTGCGGGCGACCTGATTATCCTGGTGCCGAACCGCGCAAGCCTCTGGACCAACTCGGCGCGCACGCCGTTCGGCCTTGGCCGGCCCTATCGACGATCGGAGCTGGAGCGTCTCCTGAATGCGCAGGGCTTCGAGGCGCAGAAATGGCGCACCGCACTGCTTGCCGCACCCCGGCGCAGCCTCAACTGGCTCAACCGCTGGCCATTGCCGCTGCTCGGCGGTCTCGGCGGTGTGCATATCGTTCTGGCGAAGAAAAGCGGCGGACCGGCCGCAGCGGCAGTCAGGCGGCGCGGGCGCGCGCGACGACCTTTGCTAGCGCCCGCGCCCCAGGTTGCCGCGCGCGCCATGCCCTTACGCCGTCCACCAGGCTGGCCCCCGCGATCACGACCGACAACAGACAGGCCGTGAACAGCAGCCAGCCAAAGGTCCCCGGATATTCGGCCACATACTGAAATCCGCGCGCCGCGCCCCCCAGCGCCAGCGCATAAATGACCAGACCGGCTTCAAATCCGTTCTTCAGAACGAACAACTGACCAAGGCGTTCAAGCGTCCCCATATCCAGAATGATGCAAATAACGTGCCAAATCGGACCTTTCGGCGCTTAGATGGTTAACGGGCCCGCGGTTGTAAAAGTTACCGACAGGTTAACGCATCAGCGGCCCGGAAGCACCACCCCGTTCATCTCCGACCAGCCCTGCAGCGCGGCGCGCATGTTGCGGCCTGCTTTCAGCCAACCGTCGAACTCGGGCACCAGCGCGGCGAGGTCCAGCGACCGCACCATCGCCTTCACCGGGCCGATCCCGGCGGGCGTGATCGACAGCTGCCGATAGCCCAGCGCCATCAGCGCCATGGCCGCCAGCGGGCGTCCGCCCATCTCGCCGCAGACGGTCACGGGCTTCCCCGCATGGTCGGCGGCGACGATGATCCGCTTCAGGAAGCGCAGCGCGCTGACGCTCAGCCAGTCATAGCGCTCTGCCAGCAGCGGGTGCGACCGGTCTGCTGCGAACAGGAACTGGAACAGGTCGTTCGTCCCCACCGACAGGAAATCCACCCGGTCATGAAGATCGGGCAGCACCTCGGCGAGCGCGGGCACCTCGAACATCGCGCCGTAGCGGATCTCGCTCGGCAGGGGGCGCCCCCGCGCGGCAAGATGCGCGCACTGGCTTTCAACGAGGCCCTTGGCCTCATCAAACTCCCACGGCTCTGAAACCATCGGGAACATGACCGACAGCGGCCGTCCCGCCGCCGCATCGAGGAGCGCGCGGGCCTGCACCTTCATCAGGCCCGCGCGCCCTAGCGCCAGGCGCAGCGCGCGGTAGCCCATGGCCGGGTTCTCTTCCCGTCCAGCCTGGCTGACATAGGGCACGGCCTTGTCGCCGCCGATATCCACGGTGCGGAAGATGACGGGCTTGCCGTCCGCAGCGTCCAGCACCGACTTGTAGAGTGCAGTCTGCCGTTCCCGGCGCGGCAGGGCCGCACTGACGAGGAACTGGAACTCGGTGCGGAACAGCCCGATCCCGTCCGCGCCGCTCGCTTCGATCTGCGGCAGGTCGCTGCGCAGCCCCGCATTGATCAGCAGCGACATGTCGGTTCCGCACAGCGTCGTCGCGGGCTTCCCGACCAGCTTTGCATATTCCGCCTGCCGCCGCGCGCGGACCGCGATCTGTTCCTTGAACTGCTGGATGACGGTATCGCGCGGACGCACGAACAGCACGCCCCGCGCGGCATCGAGGATCACTGCGTCGCCCTCGGCGATCTGCGCGCGGATGTCCTTCACCTGGCCCAGCACCGGTACGCCCATGGCGCGGGCGATAATGATGACATGCGCCGTCGCGCTGCCCTCTTCCAGGACCACGCCCTTCAGATAGCGGCGGTCATATTCCAGCAGCTCGGCCGGTCCCAGGTTCCGCGCAAGAAGGACCGTGTCGCGCCGAAGCCCCAGGTCCGCCGCCGTCCCCAGCTGCCCCGTCACGATCCGGAGCAGGCGGTTCGACAGATCTTCGAGATCACTCAGTCTCTCGGCAAAGAAGGGGTCCTTCGCCTCCCGCATCCGGCGGCGCGTTTTCATCTGCACCCGCTCGATGCCCGCCTCCGCGGT
Source organism: Pacificimonas sp. (assembly GCA_036351775.1). Classification (GTDB taxonomy): domain Bacteria; phylum Pseudomonadota; class Alphaproteobacteria; order Sphingomonadales; family Sphingomonadaceae; genus Pacificimonas. Next base: position 78,182 of record JAZBPX010000004.1, read on the forward strand.
CAGGCCGTTGTCGATCGCCTCGGTGATCCGGCGGATCCAGCCTTCGTCATAGGCGAACATCTTGTACGTCTCGAGGATGTCGTCATGATCGCCCGGCGCGGCGAACTCCGCCTTTCCCAGCATGTCGTCGATCTGCGCGCGCATCATCTGAAAGGCCTGGCGCACCCGGTCCTTTTCGGCCTCGACATCGTCGGCAACGGTCTGCTCGACAACGACCTTCGGCTGGTGAAAGACCGCCCGCCCGCGCCCGATGCCGTCGACCAGCGACAGTCCCTCCAGCCGCAGCGGCCCCTCATGGGCGCGCACCCCGCCGATTGCGCGTTCGTCGATCAGGCCGGCCGCGGAAATCAGTTCCGACAGCACCATCGCAACGGTCTGCAGCGCCTCGATCTCGACATCGTCATAGTCGCGCGGATCGACATGCTGGACGGAGACGACGCCGACCGCGGTTTCCTGCCGGATGATGGGGACACCGGCAAAGCTGTGATACAGGTCCTCGCCCGTTTCCGGCTTGTAGGCGAAGTCCGGATGGTCCGAGGCTTCTGCCAGGTTCAGCGGCTCGCGGTGTTCGGCGATATGCCCGATCAGTCCCTCACCGATCGCCAGCCGCGTGACGTGCACCGCGCTTTCATTCAGGCCGTGGGTCGCGAACAGCTCCAGCACACCCTCACGCAGCAGGTAAATCGAGCAGACCTCCGACGACAGCGACCGCGCGATGATGTCGACGACACGGTTCAGCTTCGCCTGCGCCGTGGCGCGGCTGGCCATGACCTCATGCAGCCGGCGAAGGATGTCCCGCGCCGCCACACCGGCCGAGACTTTTGCGGGGGCGTTCATGCGGCGATGACTAGCAGACCCGTGCCCGTCCGACAAAGCGGCAGGCGGCGCGCGCGTCCGTTATTTCCCCGCCGCAACGGAATCGACCGTGCAAGCGGCGCCGCGTCCTAATCCCCTGTCTGGATGCGTTCGACCAGCTGCCTCACCGTCGGGACGAAACCGTTCGAATAGAAGGGATCGCTCGAAAAGTGGTGCGCGCTGTGCCCGGCAAAGGTCAGGTTGTCGTCCGGATCGCCGCCATGCGCCACGTCCTGCAGCGTCTTCTGGATGCAGAAGCTGCGCGGGTCCGCCAGGCGTCCCGTTGACTGCTTCTCGTTATGCTCGTTCCAGCTTGAGAACTTGCACTGCGACAGACAGCCCATGCAGTCCGCCTGGTCCTTGCGGATCACCTTCGCCTGTTCCTCGGCCACGAACACCAGCGTGTCGTCCGGCGTCTTCAGCGCCGACGTATAGCCCTCGCCGTGCCAGCCCCGTGCGGCCATCAGGTCCTCGCGGCTGACCCAGAAGCTCTTGTTGCCCTTGAAACCAACGTCCAGCTTGTGCGTCCGCTCCTCGGTTTCCTTGGGCGAAAAGGGTATCTGCCGCTCCGACCGTCGTTTCAGGTCCATCAGGAACGGCGTCTTGATCGCGGACGAATAAAACCCTGTCGGCGAGAAGGGGTGCAGCAGGATATCCCCCTCCTTCAGCAGCGGCAGCCGCTCCTTCCAGATATCCGGAATCGGGCTTTCCTTGGTCAGCAGCGGCCGCGAACCGAACTGGAACGCGATCGTCCCCAGCTCCGCATTATCCAGCCAGTCCGTCCATTCGCGCAGATACCAGACCCCGCCTGCCATGATGATCGGCACGTCATCGGAAATCTCCGCCGCGCGCATCACATCGCGCAGCTCCTTCACCCGCGGATAGGGGTCCTGCGGTACCTCCGGGTCTTCGGCGTTCGACAGGCCGTTATGCCCGCCCGCCAGCCAGGGGTCCTCGTAAACGACAGCCGCCATCCACTCGGAATGTTTGTGGTAGGACCGCTTCCACAGGGCGCGAAACGCCCTGCCAGATGACACGATCGGATAGTAATATTTGCCGTAACGCGCTGCAATCTCGGCCAGCTTGTAGGGCATTCCTGCGCCGCAGGTAACGCCGTCGACCAGCGGACCGGCCACCTCGTGCGAAAAGACGCCCTCCAGCACCCGCTGCGCGCCGCCCATTTCCCACAGGACGTTGATGTTCAGCGCGCCGTCCGCGCCCGCGATTTCGCGCGCCTGGATGACCTGTTCCGCGCCGCCCGCGATACCATAGGCGACCAGCTCTTCGTGCCGCTCGCCGCGCGTCCGGCCATGATAGATTTGCGGAATCAGTTCGCCGTCTTCGTCATGGCTGTCGGCGTTCACCGCGCTGACCGTGCCGAGACCTCCGGCAGCAGCCCATGCGCCCGAACTATGGCCGTTCGTGGCGCTGACGCCCTTCCCGCCTTCCACCAGTGGCAGGATGTCTTTTCCACCCATGCGGATCGAATTCAGTGGTTTCATGTCTGTCCCGTTGTCCGCAGCCACCCGCGCCCCCGATGCGATCAGTGTGGCCGCCTGCATCTGTCACACATAGGTCATAGGGACGGGCGCGCCATATTGCGACCACAATTGGACGCGCGCCCGGACGGGCTCGTTACCCCTTGCCGGGTGTCCCAACCTTCTTCCTCCGTCATTCGAGCGAAGGCCCGGATACAGATCTACGCTGGCGAGAGTCGGCCCTAAACCCAGCGTCCCTCGCGGAACCACTTCGTCACGATGTGCTTCCTGCCCATGATCACGTCGGTCCCTTCATGGAACGTGTAGGGGTTCGGCGCGCCCTCCTCGTCCATGTTGTTCCAGGTCAGCAGCCGCCCCGGCGCGGGCTTCACCTGGAAACCGAGGTTGTTGAACCGCGTCTCCCCGCCCGACAGCGGCGCGTTGAGGAAGATCATCGCCGTCCAGGTCCGCTGTCCGCCCGTTTTCAGGATCGTGTCCCAGCCGGGCGCGTCGATCTGGAAGAAATCCGGGTGCGGGCGAAAGAACTGCCCCGGCTCATAACGCTGGCCCTGCATCGTCTCGCCGCTTTCTTCCGGCAAGCCGAGAAGGTCGCACATCTTCAGCTCGATATCGCGAATGAAGGGTTCGTCGCGGCGAAAATTGGATGAATGGCTCGTCCGCTTGTCGTCGATGCCGCTGTCCGTATAGGCCGACGACCGCTGGTTCGACGCATCGATCCGCGTGCACAGCTGCGCGCAGGTATCGGCGTCCAGGAAATCGTTGATCACCGCGACCTGCGCCTTGCGCTGTTCGACGATCCGGATTCCCTCGACCGCTTTCAGCCGCGCCCAGACCTTGCGGCCGATCTCTGCCCGCGCCTCGGACTTCTGCTCCGACACCGGCGTCCTTGGCTGATAGTTGAACCGCACGCGCCTGACCTACTCCGCCCTATCTGTTCGCCGCCCGTCAGGCGGCGCGCTCCATCGCCAGGTACTTCTCGCGCCGCTCGGCTTTCAGCGCCTCCGGGGACAGGCCGGACAGCGCCGCCAGGTCGATACCGATCTGCCGCCCGATGCTCTTGATCGCGGCCTTCGGATCGCGGTGCGCGCCGCCAACCGGCTCCTCGATGATCGTGTCGATCAGGCCCAGTTTTTCAAGGTCCTGCGCACTGATCTTCATCGCCTGCGCCGCCTCCTGCGCCTTGTCGCCCGATCGCCACAGGATCGACGCGCAGCCTTCCGGCGAAATCACCGCGTAGAAACTATGCTCCAGCATCAGGACGCGGTTCGCCGCCGCCAGCGCCAGCGCGCCGCCCGATCCGCCCTCGCCGGTAATGGTCGCGATCATCGGCACGCCCAGCCGCAGGCACGCCGCCGTGCCCTGCGCCAGCGCTTCGGCCGCGCCGCGCTCCTCCGCCTCGATGCCCGGAAAGGCGCCTGCCGTATCGACGAAGGTCAGCACCGGCAGTCCAAATCGGTCAGCCAGCTTCATCAGGCGCACGGCCTTTCGGTAGCCCTCGGGCTTTCCCATCCCGAAATTATGTTTCAGCCGCCCCTCGGTATCATGGCCTTTCTCATGGCCGATGATCATCACGGGCCGCCCGTCAAAGCGCGCCATGCCTCCGATGATCGCCGCGTCTTCTGCGAAATAGCGGTCGCCCGCCAACGGCTCGAAGTCGGTGAACAGCTGCGCGGCGATATCGGAAAAGTGCGGCCGGTCCTGATGCCGCGCGACCAGCGCCTTCTGCCAGGGCGTCAGGTTCTTGTAGAGCGTCTTCAGCTGCGCCTCGACCTTCGCACTCAGGCGGCTGACCTCCTGCGCGACATCGACCGGCCCGGCGTCCGCCTTGGCCTCCAGCGCATCGATCTGCTCCTGTAGCGCGGCAATCGGCTTCTCGAATTCCAGAAATCTGACCATCCGCGGCGGCGTAAACCCCGGCGCGGGGCGCGACAAGGGGCTAGCCGCTTCCGCTCGGTCCATTCCTCCGCCCGCGATCCGCCAGCGGGTGCCGTTCGTTCACCAGCTTCACCAGCGCCTCGGGCTGCACATGCGTATAGATCTGTGTCGTCGAAATATCCGCGTGGCCCAGCATCGCCTGCAGGGCGCGCAGGTCCGCCCCGCCCGCCAAGAGGTGAGAGGCAAAGGCGTGGCGGAGGACATGCGGGCTGATCCGTTCGGGCGCGATCCCAGCCTTCGCGCCTAGGGCCTTCACGATCTGGAACAGCCGCACGCGGCTCAGATGCCCGGTGCGCGACGGGAACAGCCACACCGCGTCTTCAGCGAGCGTCTCCGCCCACGCCGCCGCTGCCTCTGCCGCCGCACGACCGATGGGTATCAGCCGCTCCTTCCCGCCCTTCCCCGTGATCGTCGCGAAGGTCTGCCCGCTCGTCACGGCCCGGCGCGGCAGCGACACCAGCTCCGTCGCGCGCAGCCCCGACCCGTAAAGCAGCTCCAGCAGCGCATGGTCGCGCAGCGCGCTCGGCGTGCCCTTCGCCGCCTCATCCGCCGCCAGCGTCATCAGCGCGGCCACCTCGTCCCGTCCCAGAACCTTCGGCAGCGACCCGGCCCGCTTCGGCCCCGACAGGTCCGCCGCCGGGTTCTCGGCGCGCAGCCCCTCCACATGCAGGAACCGGAAGAAGCGCCGCACCGCCGACAGCTTCCGCGCCAGCGAGCTTGCCGCCAGGTCGCGCCACGCCCCCGGCAGGGTTTCCAGCGCCGCCGCGTCCGCTGCCGCCAGCCCGCCGCCCAGCGCTGCGCTCGCCTGAAACAGGTCGCGTTCATAGGCTTCGACCGTGTTCGCCGCCGCGCCCCGCTCGGCGCGCATCATGTCCAGGAAGGCATCTACCGCCGCCCGGTCCGTCAGCGCGGGTTCACCGCTAGCCCTGTCGCCGCCAGCCCCGCCGCCGCCGCGCGCGCCGCTCACGATCCGCGCAGCATCGCCTCGATCGCCACCAGGCGCGCTTCCTCCGCAAATCCGGCCTGCCGCAGTGCGCTCAACACGGGGATCACATCCGCCGTTGTCACCCCGCTCCAGTCCCCCTGCAAGCCCAGCGCCGCCAGCACCGCCACCTCGCCCTTCTTCCCGCGCGCCGCCACACGCGACAGCGCTTCGACATAGCGGTCGGCCTTGCGCACGACAGCGAAGTCCTCGAACACGCTGTCCCACTGCCCGCCTTCGATCCGGCCCAGCCCCGACAGTCCCGCCGCCAGCCATTTCACCCGCTGCCGGGCCAGCGCCTCACCGCCATCACCCTCCGCAAGCTGGCGAAAGGCACCGCGAAACAGCCCCTGGCTCACCGGCACCCGGTTCTCGTCATCGGCCAGCGCGAACAGTGGCCACAGCGCCAGCTGCTGCTCCTCCGGCCCCGCCGATACCGCCGGCCACCACGCCCGCGCCGCGTCCAGCCGCCCCGACGCCAGCAGCGCCTCCACCAGCAGCGGCGCTTTTTCCAGGTCAGCGGATGACGGCGGGATCAGCGCGGCCGCCGGCGCAGCCGCCAGCAGCCCGGCAAAGCGCTGCCCCTCGCTCGCCGCCGCCTCGACAATCGCTTCGATCGCGCGGTACCGCTCGTCAGCCGTCCGCCCCGTAAAGGCAATGCGCAGCCGTTCGATATCGCGCGGCGTGTCCTCACCGGCAGGCAGCCTGTCGCTCCTCAGGCTCGCCAGCGCGGCGATCTCGCGGGAGGAGGCGATGCCCGCCGCCGCCGCGCGCGTCACCATCTCCGCTTTCCGCGAAAGCTCGATTTCCGGTACCCGCAAGGCCCAGCCCGCCACGGCAGGCGGCGCGCTTATCCACAGGTCGTCCGGAATCTCCGCACCCCCCGCCGCCGCGAGCCCGAAGCGTAGCGCGGTCAGGCGGCTGGCATCCTCCCAGTCGATGTTCGCGCCCCGGTTCACGCCGCCCGCAAGGCCCGTCACCCGTTCGGCCAGCAGCAGGTCCACCGCCTCCACCGCCTCCTCACGGCGCAGCCGGTTGAAGATCGTGACGGCGGAGGTCTCGTCGCCCTCGATCCCCGAACACAGCGCCGCTGCGAGTTCCCAGAAGGCGGCAGCCGACAGCGCCCGGGCCGTCGACACTTTCGGGCACAGCGCCGGGATATCCGCCGCCGCCAGGTGCGCGCGCGCCGCGGCCTGATAGAGGCTGGGCGTAAACTGGTCGAGCGGCAGGTTCACCACCAGCATTTGCGCGCCGTCCGCCTCCCCCATCCGGGTCAGGAGATCCGTGCGCGCGGCCACCCAGTCACCGTCGCGAATGTTCGCGGGTGTGGGCTGCGCGGTCAGCAGCGCACGGCGCAGCACGATATGCGCCCAGCGGCTCGCGATCGGCGTATCGATCCGCCGCATAAAGGCCGCGTACAGCGCGCCGTTCGATCCGGCGAACAGGTCCTCGCCATAGCCGCCGAGGCGCGGCGTCAGCGGGCCGACGAAGCCGACATCGTCCGTCGCCGCGCGCGTCGCCAGGTCGTCGCGGTTGCGGGAGCCGCGCATTACGTCGGTCGGCACTTCGGGGTCGGCAACCGGATCCTCGTCCGCGCCGTCTCCGCGCGCAGCGTCCCGCGATCCCGGTACCAGGTCGGCGGGCCGCGCCCCGGGCTCTTCAGGCTCGGCAGGTTCGGGGTCCGGTTCGGGCGCTTCGGGAGGCGGCACTTCCTCGATAAAGTCCGGCAACAGGTTTTCCTGCGCAGCGGCGCTCGTTCCGCTCAGCGCCAGCAGGATTGTGCCGACCGCCGCCGCCGTCAGCCGCATCGCGGCGCTAAATGCCAAGCGTCTCACGGTCCACCGGCTGCTCGACCATCGTCCGCTCAACCGCGCCGCCGGACAGGCCCAGATAGATGAAGAAGCCGACGGCCAGCACGACGACCAGCAGCAGCAGCCATTTCAGGATGGAGGCCATGGCCCGTTTACTCCGATTACCTCTTTCGCGGTCGGCGGGTCGCCAGCGCTTTCAGGCGCGTGTATAGCCAGCCGTCCCATGCTGGCGAAACGAAAAATCATAAGGGCGGGAAAGCCGCTGTCGTTGGCGCTTGTCGGCCTCATGGGCGTCGGCAAATCCACCATCGGCGCGCGCCTCGCCGCCAGTCTTGGCCTGCCGTTCGTGGATGCCGACAAGGAAGTCGAAGCGGCGGCGGGCATGGCGATCACCGAAATCTTCGACCGGTTCGGAGAGGCGCATTTCCGCGACGGCGAACGCCGGGTCATTGAGCGCCTCGTTGGCGAAGGCCCGATCGTGCTGGCCACCGGCGGCGGCGCGTTCATGAACGAGCGGACCCGCGCACTCCTTCTTGAGGAAACGATCGCCATCTGGCTCGATGCGGAGATAGACACGCTGGCCGAGCGCGTCGGCCGCCGCGACCACCGCCCGCTCCTGCACGGCAAAGATCCCGTTGCCGTGCTGAGCGACCTCGCCGCCGAACGAAACCCGGTCTATGCCGAGGCCCACCTGCGCGTCGAAAGCGGGGAGGGGCCGGCGACCGATACCGCTGATCTAATCATCGCCCGGCTAGAGGAGGAGGGGTTTCTGTGCTGACCGTTCCCGTCGCGCTCGGCAAAGACAGCTACGACATCCACATCGCTCCTGGGCTCCTGGCGCAGGCGGGCGAGCACATCCCGGCACCGAAAAGCGGCCGTCCGCAGGTCGTCGTCACGGACGAGCATGTCGCAGACGCGCATCTCGGTAGCCTCCGAGCTGGCCTCGACCGCGCCGTCGACGCCGTGATCCTGCCCCCCGGCGAGGAAACCAAAAGCTGGTCGCAGCTCGAACGTCTCGTCGAAAATTTACTTGGCGCGGGCGTGGAGCGCGGCGACCATGTCATCGCGCTCGGCGGCGGCGTGATCGGCGATCTCACGGGGTTTGCCGCCAGCATGACCCGGCGGGGCTGCGGCTTCGTGCAGATACCCACCACGCTGCTCGCCCAGGTGGACAGCTCTGTGGGCGGCAAGACCGCCATCAACGCCCGCGCAGGAAAGAACCTCGTCGGCGCGTTCCATCAGCCCGCCAAGGTTCTTATCGACACCGCCGTCCTCGCCACCCTCCCCGACCGCCAGCTCCGCGCAGGCTATGCGGAGGTCGTGAAATACGGCCTGATCGCCGACGCCGCCTTCTTCGACTGGTGCGAGGGGAACGCCGCCGACCTCCTCGCCCGCGACGCAGACGCACTCGCCCATGCTGTGGCTGTTTCCTGCCGCGCCAAGGCCGCCATCGTCGCAGCGGATGAGAAGGAAACCACCGGCGTCCGCGCGCTCCTCAACCTCGGTCACACCTTCGGCCACGCGCTGGAAGCAGAAATGGGCTTTTCGGACCGCCTCTTGCACGGCGAAGCCGTCGCCATCGGTATGCGCCTCGCCTTCGATTACTCTGTACGCCGCGGCCTTTGCGACGCGCGCGAGGCCGTCCGTGCGCGCGAACATCTGGACGCCTCGGGCCTCCCCACCGCCATCCCTTCCGGTGCAGCCAACCCCGATGCCCTCACCGCCCACATGCGACAGGACAAGAAGGCGAGCGCCGGACAGGTCCCTCTCATCCTCGCACGCGGTATCGGCTCTGCGTTCATGTCGCACGACACCGACCTCGCCGACGTCCGCGCCTTCCTCGCCGAGGACATCGAGCGGACCCGCACCGCATGACCCCACCTCATGTCACCGCCCCGTCACTCACCGTCCCGCACGGCTTTTTCGGGCGCGAGGGCGGCGTCTCGACTGGTCCCATGGCCAGTCTCCAATGCGGCTTCGGCGCCGATGACGACGTCGCCAGCATCCGCGAGAACCGCCGCCGCGCCGCCGCCGCGATCCTGCCCACCGCAACCGGCCTCGCCTCCCTGAAACAGGTCCACGGCACCGCCGTCGTCCATGCCAGGGCGCCCTTCGCGGAAGACGAGCGCCCCGAAGCCGACGCCCTCGTCACCGACCGCCCAGGCGTCATCCTCGCGGTTCTTGCCGCCGACTGCGCCCCTATCCTACTCGCCGACGCCGAAGCAGGCGTCGTCGGCGCGGCCCATGCGGGCTGGAAGGGCGCACTCGCGGGCGTCACCGACGCCGTCATCGCGGGCATGGAACGGCTCGGCGCCGACCGCGCCCGCATCGCTGCCGCCATCGGCCCCGCGATCGCGCAGCGCAGCTACGAGGTCGACGACGCCTTCCGCCGCCGCTTCGAAACCGACGCGCCCGAAAACGCCGCTTTCTTCAAGGACGGCAGGCCCGGCCATCACCAGTTCGACCTGGAGGCCTACAACGCCGCGCGCCTCGCCGACGCGGGCCTCCGCAATATTCATTGCACCGGTGAGGACACCTATGCGCAGGCAGAGCGCTTTTACTCCTACCGCCGCGCGACCCACGCCGCGCGGCCGGACTATGGCCGCCAGATCAGCCTGATCGCGCTGCCCGAATCCTGAGGCTGCTGCCCAGCCTATGGGCCAGCCCCTGCAACATGTCTGTCATGAATCGTTGCGGCCTTTCCCGCCCCGCACTAGGCCCACCCACGTTCCGTTCCGCCAGTCTCTGACTTCCTACCGCCCGCCAGCCAGAGGATCGAACCGCTTCCGTGAAAATCATTACCGGCAACAGCAACGTCCAGCTGGCGGAGGACATTTCCCGCTACCTCGAAATCCCCCTCACCCAGGCCAGCGTCCGCCGCTTCGCCGATGAGGAAATCTTCGTCGAGATTCAGGAGAATGTTCGCGGAGAGGATGTGTTCGTCATCCAGTCGACGTCGGCCCCGGCCAACGACAATTTGATGGAACTCCTCATCATCATGGACGCGCTGAAACGGTCGTCGGCAAAGCGGATCACCGCGGTCCTCCCCTATTTCGGCTATGCGCGGCAGGATCGCAAATCGGGCTCGCGCACGCCGATATCCGCGAAGCTGGTCGCCGATCTGGTCACCACGGCGGGCGCGCACCGCGTGCTGTCCGTCGACCTGCACGCCGGACAGATCCAGGGCTTCTTCAACATTCCGACCGACAACCTGTTCGCCGCGCCTGTGATGTCAGAGGATATCCGCGCCCGCTTTTCGCTCGACAATCTGATGATCGTCTCGCCCGACGTCGGCGGCGTCGTGCGCGCCCGCGCCCTAGCGAAGCGCCTCGACAACGCCCCCCTCGCCATCGTCGACAAGCGCCGCGAACGCGCCGGCGAGTCGGAGGTCATGAACATCATCGGTAATGTCGAGGGCCGCTTCTGCATCCTCATCGACGACATCGTCGATTCCGCGGGCACGCTGTGCAACGCGGGCAACGCGCTTCTCGAGGCTGGCGCCGACAAGGTCACCGCCTACTGCACCCACGGCGTCCTGTCGGGCGGGGCCGTCGCGCGCGTCGCCGACTCGAAGCTGCAGGAGCTCGTGATCACCGACTCCATCCCGCTGCCCGAGGACCCCGGCCGCATCCGCAAGCTCACCATCGGGCCGCTCCTTGGCGAAGCCATCCGCCGCATCGCCGACGAAAGCTCCGTCTCCAGCCTGTTCGACTAGCGCGGCGCGGGGGGGAAGATGGCCGGTCACGTCGCCGCCGACACCGGCCGCACCGGCGAAACCGCCGTCATTTTCATCTCAGAGCGCACGGGCGAGGACCCGGTCGGCTACGCCGCCGCCGCGCAGGCGATGGAAGCGCTGGCCGCCCGGCAGCCCGGCTACCGCGGCATGGACCATATCGGCAGCGCCGGTGACGGCGCGGCCGCAACCGCCGTCACCATCAGCTACTGGGCCTCGGAGGCTGACGCCATCGCCTGGCGCAGGCACCCGCAGCACCGCACCATCCGCGAACAGGGCAGAGACCGCTGGTACCGCCGCTACACGCTCCATGTGACGCGGATCGGCCGCTCTTACGCATGGCAGCGGGACGGCTGAGGGAGGCCCCACACCGTCATCCCGACGATATTGGAAGCCTTGGCCTTCTCCCGCATAACTCCGTGTCATCCTGACGAATGTCAGGACCCATGCCGTTGCAGCCGCATACGAGCCCAACGTCTCAAACATCGCGGTGTGGGAGCCGGCCGCTATCCGACCCGCTCGGCGTCCATCCGCGCCGCGAGCACCGGCCGCGCGTCGCAGTCGATATGCACTTCGGGAAAGTCCAGCTCCGTCAGGTTCCGCAGGATTCCCGGCGCGGCGTCCATGCACTCGCCAACGGTTTCGAAGTTCGGGTCCAGGATGCGCAGCGTCTGGCACGCGCTGCCGGCATCGCCGCAGCCCAGAATCGCCATCGCTACAAATACGCCGTCCATGATCCGTTCCGTCCAAACTCAGCTTGTCGTGCGATAGGAACGGTTCGTCGGCGTCGCGGTTCCGGTTACCGCTTGCGCTCTACCGCGAGCAGATCGAGGGGCTCGGCATATCCTGCCGTCCTTATGCTGTCGGGCGTTACGACCGCCGTACTACCCGCCGTCAGGATAGCGGCGAGCAGGCTCCGGAACCGCGCCGGAAGGACCAGGTTGCTGCGTTCGTCGTCCGAAACCGTCGAGGCCGGTTCGTCATGCAGGGGAACACGGACCCATCCGAACCGGTCCCGGTCATGGTCAGCGGAGGCAAGCGCGTAGACCTCCGTCTGGGCGACCGGCCGCCGCACGATCACGGGCGCACGTCCAATTTCCACGCCGTTCCGTACCACGATGACCAGGCGGTCGGCCGCGCTCACTAGGATTGAGACCGGTCCGGTTGGGGACAGGTCCGGCCGCCAGACCGATTGTGCCGTCCAGTCCTGGGCCCTGGTGCGTTCACCGCCGCCTTCGATGGCCAGCCTCGGCAACTCCCGGCTGTCTGTCACGATCACCGTCATGCCCAGCGCGGTCACGCCGAACAGCCGCTCTGCGAAGCCGAGCGGCAGGCGTATGCACCCGTGGCTCGCCGGGTGGCCCGGCAGGTTACCGGCGTGAAGGGCGATGCCGTCCCATGTCAATCGCTGCATGAAAGGCATGGGCGCGTTGTTATAGAGGTTCGAGTAGTGCTCTTTTCGCTTCTGCAGGATCGTGAACACCCCCGTCGGTGTCTCGTGACCGGGCCTGCCGGTCGAAACCGTGGAAACGCCAATCAGCACGCCGTTTCGGTAAACCTGTGCCCGCTGCAGAGGCAGGCTGATGATGACCACGACCGGGCCCTGCGGAGAGACTTGTTCGGCCCACAGATATTCGCCCGGCGACAGGGCGCTGACCTGTGCCTCCACCGGGCCGGGCTTCAGCGGCACCGCCTCGGCATGCGCTGCCCCTGTCATACCCATCGCCAGCAGAATCAGCAGGGCGCGAAACATGGCCATCAGTGTCCGAAGAACACCGGGAACTGCCGCTGGCGGATCATCGACTGCGTGGCACCGCCGAGCACCAGCTCGGTCAGGCGGCCGCGGCCATAGGCACCCATGACGATCAGGTCGGCATTGAAGGCACCCGCCTCTTCCAGGACCTGGTCGCCGATCTTGCCGGACTCTTCGACATCGAGCGTTTCAGCCTTCGTCCCGCCCCGGCTCAGATATTCCGCCACGCGCTCGGCGTCGGGACGGCCCGCCTTCGGCTCGCCGATGGTCAGGATCCGGACCTCGCTCGCCCGGTCGATGACGGGCAGCGCGCGGATGACGGCGCGCCCCGCTTCGTCCGACCCGTTCCACAGGATCAGGATGCGGCCCTCGTTCAGGCAGGCCGGGCTTGCCGACACCGGAACGAGGACGGGACAGGTCGCCGCTGCGATCATCCGGCCGACAAAGGTATCGCCCGCCTGCCCGGAAAAATCATCGGCCAGAGGGCTCAGCACCATCAGGTCGGCCAGCACGCCCTCGGCGGCGAACTCGCGCTCAGGAACGCCGTCGCGAACCACCCAGTCATGCGTGACGTCTTCGCCCGCCAGCAGGCGCTCGGCGGTCTCGCGGAACTTCGCTTCATTGGCTGCCAGTCGCTCCTCCGAACCCGACAGGTCCACGCCGCTGAACATGCCGACCGCATAGGAATCGCCCACCGTCATCAGGCTGGGTTTCACATGCATCAGGGTCAGGTCGGCGTCGAACGTGCGGGCAAAGGCCATCGCCGCCTCCAGCCTTGTCTCGAATCCCTTGTCGTCAAATGCGTGAACAATGATGCGGCGCATGGTCGGCCTCCCGATGAATGATCCCTGTTTCTGTCTATGCGAACGCATCTAGCGCGGTTGAGGCTCCGGGTCATTGAGCCCGGTCAAACTGGCACCGCGCGCTTGCGCCGCCATGGCGGTTCCGCGCCAACGCGCTTATCTGGCAACGCCTATGACCTCCGAACGGCAGCTCCTGCTGCGCTTCTTTCCCTACCTCTGGCCTGCCGGGCGTCCGGACCTGAAGCAGAGGATCGTGATCTCGATCATCCTCGTTCTGGCGTCGAAGGCGGCGGTTCTCACCATGCCGTTCGCCTACAAGGCCGCGGTCGATGCGATGAGCGAAGGCGGGGCCGTATCCGACGCGCTCATGGTCGGCATCGCCATGGTCATCGCCTATGCCGGCGCGCGGCTTGGCGGCACGCTGTTCGACAATCTCAGGAACGCGGTGTTCGAGCGCGTCGGCCAGATCGCCGTCACCCAGCTCGGCATCGACGTCTTCACCCACCTCCACCGCCTCTCGATGCGCTATCACCTCGAACGGCGCACCGGCAGCCTGACGAAGATCATGGAGCGCGGCACCAAGTCGATCGACATGATGCTGTATTTCCTCCTCTTCAACATCCTGCCGACCTTCCTTGAACTCGCCGTCGTCTGCGGCATTTTCTGGTTCAAGCTCGGCCCCGGCGCGGTCGGCGTCATGCTCGCCGCGGTCGCCGCCTACATCATCTTCACCCAGCGCGTGACGGAGTGGCGGCAGAAACTGCGCCGCCAGATGGTGGAGGACGACAACCTCACCGCGCAGCGCGCCGTCGACAGCCTCCTCAACTACGAAACCGTCAAATATTTCGGCAACGAGGCGCTGGAGGCGAAGAATTACCAGCGCGCCGCCATCGCCTTTCAGCAAAGCGCCATCAAGAGCGAGAACTCTCTCGCCTGGCTGAACATCGGCCAGGCGCTGATCCTCAACCTCACCATGGCCGGCGCGATGGCCTACACCGTCTACGGCTGGAGCCAGGGCCTGATGACGGTCGGCGACCTCGTCCTCGTCAACACGCTCCTGATGCAGCTATTCCGCCCACTCGACGCCCTCGGCTGGGTCTACCGCTCCATCAAGCAGGGCCTTGTCGACATGGAGGAGATGTTCCGCCTGATCGACACCCGCACCGAGATCGAGGACGCGCCGGACGCCCGGCCGCTGAACGTGACCGAGGGCCGCATCACCTTCGAGAATGTCGTCTTCAATTACGATCCGGAGCGCCGCATCCTCCACGGCATCGACTTCGCCGTCCCGCCCGGCGCGACCGTCGCGGTCGTCGGCGACAGCGGCGCGGGCAAGTCCACGCTCACCCGCCTCGTCTACCGCTTCTACGATGTCGAGGACGGCCGCGTCTGCATCGACGGGCAGGACGTGCGCGCCGTCACGCAGGCCAGCCTCCGCCGCGCCATCGGCATCGTCCCGCAGGACACCGTCCTCTTCAACGACAGCATCGGCTATAACATCGGCTATGGCCGCGACGGCGCCACCCAGCAAGAGATCGAGGACGCCGCCCGCGCCGCCCAGATCCACGACTTCATCGAGAGCCTGCCGGACGGCTACGCCACCGTTGTCGGCGAGCGCGGCCTGAAGCTCTCCGGCGGCGAGAAGCAGCGCGTCGCCATCGCCCGCACCATCCTCAAGGACCCGCCCATCCTCGTCCTCGACGAGGCCACCAGCGCCCTCGACAGCCGCACCGAGGAGGCGATCCAGGCCAGCCTCAGGGAGGCGGCGCGCGGCCGGACCACCCTCGTCATCGCCCACCGCCTCTCCACCATCACCGACGCCGACGAGATCATCGTCATGCGCGCCGGCCGCATCGCCGAACGCGGCACCCACGCCGCCCTCCTCGCCGCGGACGGCGTCTACGCCGACATGTGGACCCGCCAGCGCGCGAACGAGGATGACGATCTGGCGGGCGACAAGGCCCGGGCTACTGTCGGAATATCTTACAGACCCTGACCGTCCCGGCACCCCTGACATGCTGGAGACCGCGGAAAACCGACTTTCCCGGCAACTGGCACGGAATCTGCATGGTAAACGGGCAAGATGTTGAACCAAGTCAGGTATTGACCCATGTTTAAATTTTCGCACCCCGCCGTTCGCGCATTGGCCTTCGCCGGCGCGCTCGCTGTTTCGGCACCGGCAACGGCCGCCGTCATCTTCACGGCCGACGGCGAGCCGCAGGGTTCGGGCGACGCGACCTTCTCGGGCTCCGGCACGGATACCGGAACGGTCACCTTCGACTGGCAGAATGCGCCGGTGACGCAGTTCGTCGACTTCACGGCCACGACGATGTTCGACCTGTTCTTCACGAGTTACCAGGTGGGCAGCGGCAGCCAGTCCGACATTTCGGCCTACACGCTCGACTGGCTGACAGCCCCGGGCGGACCGAGCCGGCTGACCACGCAGACGACCTTCTGCACCAGCGCGTCGCAGCCCGTTCAGGGTACGGCAGGCGAATGCGACCTGATCAGCTTCGCGGGCAGCACCAGCGGTGCCAGCTTCGCCGAACCGGACAGCGGCAACGCGATCCTCGCCGGTCTTGCTTCCGGCAGCTATCGCCTCGGTTTCTTCGACAGCTCGTCGCCGGACGACGGCACGGTCACGTTCCAGGTGCGCAGCGAACCGGCCGTCGAGGTTCCCGCACCGGCGATGGGCCTGATGCTCCTGGTGATGGGCGGCGTCTTCGCAGGCCTCCGCCGCACCCGCTGAGCCTTCCGGGCGACCCTTCGGAAACCGTCCTACGGGGTTGAAGGCAGAAACCTACCGCACGCCCGCCACTCCCCATAAAGTGCCGTCATTCCCGCGCACGCGGGAATCCAGCTGCGCGGCACAGGAGCACAAGCTCGGCTTCGCCACCCGCGTCTCTCTGGATTCCCGCGTACGCGGGAATGACAGGCTTTTGCATCGCGGCAACCCCTTTCCTCCCCGCTCATCCTGAGCCTGCCTGCCCCCGCGCAGGCGATGGACAACAAGTCTTCGGATCGCGGCAAACGCTAGCCCCGAGCCAGCCCCCCCTATTTCCGCCCGATCGAGCTATACCGGAACCCGGCCGCCCGCATGTCCTCCGGCGGATAGACGTTCCGCAGGTCCACGAACACCGGCTCGGCCATCAGGCCCTTCATCCGCGCCAGGTCGAGCGCCCGGAACTCGTTCCATTCGGTAATCAGGACCGCCGCCCCGGCCCCCTCCAGCGCGTCATAAGCGCTCGCCGCCATCTCCACGCCCGCCAGCATCGGCGCCGCCTGGTCCATCGCCGCCGGGTCATAGGCCGCCACCGTCGCCCCAGCCTCGATAAGGCGCGGCAGGATATCCAGCGACGGCGAATCGCGCATGTCGTCGGTATTCGGCTTAAACGCCAGGCCGAGCGCGGCGATCCGTTTGCCCTTCACGCTGCCCCCGCAGGCCGCGATCACCCGGTCCGCCATCGCCGCCTTGCGGTCCCTGTTGATATCGACCGTAGCCTGCACCAGCCGCACCGGCGCGCCGACCTCCTCCGACGTGCGCAGCAGCGCCAGCGTATCCTTCGGGAAGCACGACCCGCCATAGCCCGGCCCCGGATGCAGGAATTTCGGCCCGATCCGGTTGTCGAGCCCGATGCCCTTGGCCACCACCTGCACATCCGCGCCGACCTTCTCGCACAGGTCCGCCATCTCGTTGATATAACTGATCTTCACCGCCAGGAATGCATTGGCGGCGTACTTGATCAGCTCCGCCGTCTCCCGGTCCGCCACCAGCAGCGGCACCTCGCGCAGCGACAGCGGGCGGTAGATCGCCCGCATCACGCCCTCGGCATGTTCGTTATCGACGCCGACCACCACGCGGTCGGGCCGCATGAAGTCCTCGATGGCCGACCCTTCGCGCAGGAATTCGGGGTTGGAGGCGACGCTGATCGCCTTGTCCGGCGCGGTCTTCGCGGCAATCGCCTGCACCTCCGCGCCCGTCCCCACCGGCACCGTCGACTTGTTGACGATCACGCAGCCATCGCGCGCGGCCCGCGCGATCTCCTCGGCGGCGGCATAGACATAGCTCAGGTCCGCATGCCCGTCGCCGCGCCGGCTCGGCGTCCCGACCGCAATGAACACCGCGTCCGCCTCCGCCACCGCCGACGCCAGGTCCGTTGTGAAGCGCAGCCGCCCGGCACCCGTATTCCGCTCCACGACCCGCCCCAGGCCGGGCTCGTAAATCGGGATCTCGCCGCGCTGCAGCCGCTCGACAATCTTCTCGTTCTTGTCGACGCAGACGACGTCATGGCCGAACTCGGAAAAACAGGCACCCGACACCAGGCCGACATAGCCCGTACCGATCATCGCAAGCCGCATGAGGAGGGGACTTTCCAGCTATCCACACAAGCCCCGCCCGCTAACGCGGATAACGCCCCGATGCCAGTGCAAGGCGGCGCTGGCGACCAGACCCGCCCCCTCTTTCCCCCTCCCCTTCAGGCCGACAGTACCCCTGTTCTTTTCCCCTCCCCTTGATGGGGAGGGGCAGGGGAGGGGTGACGCGACTATATCAGCGAGGACAAGAGCGAGCCTCCCGGCTCGCACCCTCCCTTACCCCTCCCTCGTGAGGGAGGGGTAAGAGAACACACAAACAAATTGTCATCCTGACGAAGCCCGCGCCCGCGAAGGCGGGTGGTCAGGACCAACGCCGTTACAGTCGGCACGCACGCGGCTTTGAAAACCTGTCGCGGCGTGGGTCCCGGCCTGTGCCGGGATGACAATGTGGGGGCGCTTTGCACATCAGCCTATCCCGCCAACCCTCGGACAGAAGGCAAGGGAAGCGCCATACCATCATGCCATACTTCTCCCCTCCCCTTCAGGCTGGCAGTGCCCCTGTTCTTTTCCCCTCCCCTTGATGGGGAGGGGCAGGGGAGGGGTGACGCGACTATATCAGCGAGGACAAAAGCGAGCCTCCCGGCTCGCACCCTCCCTTACCCCTCCCTCGTGAGGGAGGGGAAAAGAGAACACGCAAATCAACTGTCATCCTGACGGAGCCCGCGCCCGCGAAGGCGGGAGGTCAGGACCCACTCCATTTACAGTTGGCCCACACACCGCGCTGAAAACCCGGCACGGCGTGGGTCCCGGCCTGCGCCGGGATGACAATGTTGTTGAGAAAAGCCCCCTACCCCTCCGCTAGATTGAGCGCCGGACCCGGCCGGTGATAGTCATCCGGCAAGATATCCCGCCCCAGCGGCGGCACCGCGCGTGCCGCGCAGCGCGTCCGCTGGCACACCCGGCACGTGGTCCCCACCGGCGTCGCCGCCACGCGCTTCGGATCGACCCCGTCGGCATAGACCAGCCGCCCCGCCTCGGACGCCGCGCAGGCGAGCGCCACGGCGCGCTCGACGATCGGCGTGTCCCACGACCCGCCGCCCGCCGTCACCGTCCGCGCGATCGAGAAGAACCGCGCCCCGTCCGGCAGTTCCAGCCACTGCGTCACGATGCGGCGCGGCTGGCGGAACACGCTGTGTACGGACCACAGCGGACAGGCCCCCCCATAGCGCGCGAAGGGAAAGCCGGCACCGTCCAGCCGCTTCGACACATTTCCCGCCGGATCGACGCGGATGAAGAAGAAGGACACGCCCTCCTCGCCCGGCCGCTGGAGGGTGGTCAGGCGGTGGGCGGCCTGCTCGAAACTGACCGCGAAGTGCCGTGCCAGCGCCTCCACGTCGTAGCGCCGCGCCTCGGCCTCTTTCCGGAACCGCTCATAGGGCATGATCAGCGCGGCGGCGGCGTAGTTCGCCAAGGCCCGTCGCGCCAGTTCCTCGGCAGCGGGCTGCGTGAAGATGTCCGCCGTCAGCCGGTCCAGGTCATCCGCCATTTCCAGATAGACGATCTGCAGCGCGGTCTGGAACGTCAGCGAGGCGCCGTCCATGCGGTCGGCGAACAGCACTTCGCTGCGGTGCCGGTCATAGCGGCGCAGGGAGCCGCCGAGCACATGCGCGGGCAGACGCCGGACCCGCAGGCCGTGATGGCCCCGCAGCCGCGCCGTCATTGCCGCGCGGACCGTGTCCGCTTCCGGCAGGGCGCGCGTTACCCGGCTGGCCGCGCCTTCCAGTCCATCGAAATGATTGCGGTTCTCCGACAGGAATTCGCGCACCGCGAACACGGGATCGCTGACCGCCTCATCGCCGCTTAAGGTCCGGTCGGTCAGCGCCTCCTGCCCCTTCTCATAGGCGGAATAGAGCCGCAGCATCGCCTCTGCCGTCGCCGGAAAACTCGCGGCGAAATCCTCGATCTCCAGGCTGGGGATGCCCGCGCCGTCGAAGACGGGATCGCGCATGATCGCGGTCAGCCGCTCGCGCGTCGCCGCGCCCTCCTGCGCCAGTTCGGCGATGTCGATGTCGTAGCTTTGCGCCAGTTTCATGAGCAGGTTGGCCGTCGCGGGCCTCTGGTTGCGCTCGATCAGCGCGACATAGGAGCTGGAGATGCCGAGGTCGTCCGCCATCTCCGCCTGCGTCAGCCCCAACTCCCGCCTGAGGCGCCTGAGGCGCGGACCGAGGAACAGGGGACGCGAATCGACCATACGCACTTACTACGCGACCCGTGCAATCCTTACAACCTTACAAGTCCGGCCTGTAATCCCTTACAGGACCACCGTTTCCACCCTCCGCTACGACCTCTCATTATGCGAAGAAAATCTCATAGCGATCCCAACCTGAAAGACTTTCCGCCTTGACCTACCAGAACGAAATCGCCGCCGCCGACAAACTCATCCAGCAGAACGGCGCGCCCTGGAACGACATCGAAGCCGAGGCCGTCGCCCGCATGCGACTCCAGAACCGGTTCAACACCGGCCTCGACATCGCGAAATACACCGCGAAAATCATGCGCGAGGACATGGCCGCCTACGACGCCGACCCCGCCAACTACACCCAGTCTTTGGGTGCCTGGCACGGCTTCATCGGCCAGCAGCAGATGATCTCGATCAAGAAGCATTTCGGCTCCACGAAGCGGAAATATCTCTACCTCTCCGGCTGGATGGTCGCCGCTCTCCGCAGCGAGTTCGGCCCCCTGCCCGATCAGTCCATGCACGAGAAAACATCCGTGCCGATGCTGATCGAGGAGCTCTACACATTCTTGAAGCAGGCCGACGCCCGCGAACTCGGCGGCCTGTTCCGCGCCCTTGACGACGCCCGCGCCGAAGGTGACGAGGTGAAGGCACAGGATCTCCAGAACCAGATCGACAATTTCCAGACCCACGTCGTTCCGATCATCGCCGACATCGACGCCGGCTTCGGCAACGCGGAGGCGACCTACCTTCTCGCGAAGAAAATGATCGAGGCCGGCGCCTGCGCCATCCAGATCGAGAACCAGGTCTCCGACGAGAAGCAGTGCGGCCATCAGGACGGCAAGGTCACCGTCCCGCACGAGGCGTTCATCCACAAGATCCGCGCCGTCCGTCACGCCTTCCTTGAACTCGGCGTCGATGACGGCATCATCGTGGCACGCACGGATTCCCTGGGTGCCGGCCTCACCAAGGAAATCGCCTATGTGAAAGAGCCGGGCGACCTGGGCGACCAGTATAACAGCTTCCTCGACGCCGAAGAGGTCGATGCCAGCGACGTCGGTCACGGCGACGTTCTTATCAGCCGCGACGGCAAGCTGGTGAAGCCGAAGCGTCTGCCCTCGAACCTCTACCAGTTTCGCGCTGGAACGGGCGAAGACCGGTGTGTCCTCGACGGCATCACGTCGCTACAGAACGGAGCCGACCTTCTCTGGATCGAAACCGAAAAGCCGCACATCGGCCAGATCGGCGGCATGGTGAACCGCATCCGTGAGGTCATGCCGAACGCTAAGCTCGTCTATAACAATTCGCCCAGCTTCAACTGGACTCTGAACTTCCGTCAGCAGGTGTTCGATGCTTGGTCGAAGGCCGGCAAGGACGTGTCCAGCTATGACCGCGAGCGGCTAATGGCGACCGACTATGACGGTACCGATCTGGCGGCGGAGGCCGACGAGTGGATCCGCACCTTCCAGAAGGACGCCGCGCGCGAGGCCGGTATTTTTCACCACCTCATCACGCTGCCGACCTACCACACAGCGGCGCTGTCAACGGACAATTTGTCGAAGCGTTACTTCGGCGAGGAAGCCATGCTCGGCTACGTCCTCAACGTCCAGCGCGAAGAAATCCGCCAGCAGATCGCCTGTGTAAAACACCAGAACATGGCCGGCTCCGACATTGGCGATGACCACAAGGAGTATTTCGCCGGGGAAGCCGCGCTGAAGGCGGGCGGCAAGGACAACACCATGAACCAGTTCGCCGCTGAATAAGCCGCGGCATCAACACGCTCGCGGCGGCTTTGCCGCGAGTGAGCGCGGGGGGATCGCGCGTCGGGGCGCTTCGGGAACGAA
>JAZBPX010000005.1:0-99903 GCA_036351775.1 Pacificimonas sp.
CGACTTCATACACCCCGTCGCCGAACAGACAGGCGCGGTCCTCTACCGAAACCCGCGCCGCGCCAATCGGCACGATGCGACCATTTACATAGGCAAGGCGCGGCAACGATCTCTTCTCCGTCCCGTTAGTCTACGAAACCGATAGGGGATAACATGGCGTCCATCATCTGGTTTCGCGAAGACCTGCGGATTTCCGATCAGGCTGCGCTGCGCGCTGCGGCGGCGGAGGGGCCGGTCATCCCGGTCTATGTCCTCGATGACCAGTCGCCCGGACACTGGCGCATGGGCGGCGCGCAGCGCTGGTGGCTGCACCACAGCCTGAAAAGCCTTGCTGCCAACCTCGCCGACAAGGGCTCCCGCCTGATCCTCCTGAAGGGTGAGGCGTCGGTGAAGGTGGGCGCGCTCGCGGACAAGCTTGGCGTCGATACTGTCCACGCGCTGAAACATCACGAACCCTGGTGGGCGGAGCAGGAAGAGAAGCTGGCGGGGCGCCTCGACCTCGAGCTTCATGAGGGGCGTCTGCTTGCGCCGCCCGGGACGGTGACGACGAAGTCCGGCGACCTCTACAAGATCTTCACGCCCTTCTGGAAATCGCTGCAGCAGGTCATGCCGCCCGGCGATCCGCAGCGCGCACCGCAAAGCATCGAGGCACCGGACGAGTGGCCGGACAGCGACGATCTTGACGACTGGGACCTCTTGCCCACCGACCCGAACTGGGCGGAGGACTTCGATGTCTGGACCCCGGGAGAGGCGGCGGCGCGGCGGGCCGTGCGCGCCTTCGCCGACCGGGTCCAGGATTATGCCAATGGCCGCAATTTGCCGTCGGAGGACATGACCTCCCGCCTCAGCCCGCATCTTCACATGGGCGAGGTTTCACCGGCCTATGTCTGGCACGTGGTGTCGAAAAACCGGCAGTGGCAGACGGTCGAGACGTTCCTGTCGGAGCTCGCGTGGCGCGATTTCTGCGCGCAGACAATCATCACCTTCCCGGACTATGGCGACGAACCGGGCCGCGACCAGTTCGAGACGCTGGACTGGACCGACCACAACACGGGCGAGGGCAAGGCGCATCTTGAGGCGTGGCAGAGGGGCCAGACCGGTTACCCCATCGTCGATGCCGGAATGCGCCAGCTCTGGACTATCGGCTGGATGCATAACCGGGTGCGGATGATCACCGCGCAGTTCCTGATCAAGCATCTGCTGATCGACTGGCGGGAGGGTGAGAAATGGTTCTGGGACTGCCTCGTCGATGCCGATTACGCCTCGAACAGCCAGAACTGGCAGTGGAGCGCGGGGTCGGGCATCGATTCGCACCCCTTTCACCGCATGATGAACCCCAAGACGCAGAGCCCGAAATGGGAATCGGCGGGCTATATCCGGAAATGGGTGCCGGAGCTCGCGGACCTGCCCGATGACGCGATCCATGTGCCGTGGGAGGCGGATCAGGAGGTGCTGGAAAAAGCGGGCGTCACGCTCGGCGAAACCTATCCCGAACCCATCGTGGAACACAGCATGGCGCGGGAACGGGCGCTCTCCGCCTACCGTGAGGCGAAGAGTTGAGGCGGGTGGCCCGTCCTTGGCTAGTCGCGCACCGCCATCATGTTCGGCTGGCCGTTGGACACGCTTACGCCGCCATCGACGGGGAAGTTCCTTTCCCGGTGAACGAAGTCCGGGCGAACGCGTTTCTTCCACAGCCGCACCTGTCCCCACCTTGCCAGCCTGCGGCGGCGCGGATAGGGCGCACTACAAAGAACAACGAACCGTCGTGAGGAACTACTGAGCATGAGCGATATTGCCGAACGCGTTAAGAAGATCGTCGTCGAGCACCTCGGCGTTGAGCCGGAAAAGGTTACCGAGGAAGCGAGCTTCATCGATGACCTGGGCGCGGACAGCCTCGACACGGTCGAGCTGGTCATGGCGTTTGAGGAAGAGTTCGGCGTCGAGATTCCCGACGACGCGGCGGAAAAGATCCTGACGGTCAAGGACGCCATCGATTACATCAAGGAACATAACGGCTGAGGCTGGGCCTCGTCTTTCATTCCCGGATTTCGGGTTAGCCAAGCGGCGGTCCTTCCGGGAGATGGGAGGGGCCGCCGTCGTTCGTTTGGATCACCCGTTCCGGCCGCCCGCGCCGATCGTTCTTATCAGGGGAGGCAGCATCAATGCGCCGAGTAGTGGTAACAGGCCTGGGTCTCGTCACGCCCCTGGGCGGCGACGTTGAAACCAGCTGGAAGAACATCCTCGCCTCGAAATCGGGCGCAGGCACCATTACCCGCTTCGATCCGGAAGCGCAGAGCTGCAAGATCGCCTGCGAAGTGAAGATGGACGGCTCCGACATGGCGCTCGACCTGTCGAAACGGGTCGATCACAAGATCCAGCGCCAGGTGGACCTCTTCATCCAGTTCGGCATCGACGCCGCCGGGCAGGCGATGGAGGATGCCGGGCTCACCGACCTCTCCGATGAGGACAAGGAGCGGGCGGGCACGTCCATCGGCTCCGGCATTGGCGGCCTGCCGGGCATTGAGAAGGAATCGATCGTCCTTCACGAACGCGGTCCCCGACGCGTCAGCCCGCACTTCGTCCATGGCCGCCTGATCAACCTCGTCTCCGGTCAGGTCTCCATCAAATATGGCCTCCAGGGACCGAACCATGCCGTCGTAACGGCCTGTTCGACCGGCGCGCATTCCATTGGTGACGCCGCGCGCATGATCGCGCTCGACGATGCCGACATCATGCTGGCGGGCGGCGCGGAATCGGCCATCTGCCCGCTCGGCATCGCCGGGTTCGCGCAGGCAAAGGCCCTCTCAACCCGCAATGACGAGCCGGAACGCGCTAGCCGCCCCTATGACGAGGGCCGCGACGGCTTTGTCATGGGCGAGGGCGCGGGCGTCGTCGTCCTCGAGGAGATGGAGCGCGCGAAAAAGCGCGGCGCGACGATCTACGGCGAGGTCACCGGCTACGGCCTCACCGGCGACGCCTATCATGTCACCGCCCCCCATTCGGAGGGCCGCGGCGGTTTTCGCGCCATGCAGAACGCCCTGAAGCGCGCCGGTCTGAACCCGGAAGACATCGACTATATCAACGCCCACGGCACCTCGACGCCGCTGGGTGACGAGATCGAGCTGAACGCAGTCCGCCGCCTGTTCGGCAGCGCGCTCGACAATGTCTCCATGTCCTCGACGAAAAGCGCCATCGGTCATCTCCTCGGCGGTGCGGGCGCGGTGGAGGCCATCTTCTGCCTCCTCGCCATGCGCGACCAGGTCGCGCCGCCCACGATCAATCTCGAAAACCCCTCGGAGGGCTGCCAGGGCGTCGACCTCGTCCCGCTGCAGCCGAAGGAGCGCGAAATCCGCGCGGTTCTCAACAATAGCTTCGGCTTCGGTGGCACCAACGCCTCTCTCGTCATGACGCGCGTTTAGGCGGGAGATAGAACCGGTGGGCGTCCTGCCCCGCGTCCTGATCGGTTTCGTCCTTCTCGGCGTCATCGCGGCGGCGGGCCTGTTCCTCGTCGGACGCAGCGAATGGGTGGAACCCGGCCCGCTCGCCGAAGAGGTGAGCGTCGTCATCCCGCGTGGCAGTTCGCAGTCCCGCGCCGCGCTCCTGCTTCAGGAGCAGGGCGTCCTCGCTGATGCCGACCGCTTCCGCATCCTCGCCCGCATCTTCGGCGACCCGGCTCCCGTGCGCGCCGGCGAGTTCGCCTTTCCGGCCGGGGTCAGCAGCGCCGACGCCCTCAACATCCTGCAATTCGCGCAGCCCGTCCAGCGCACCGTCACCATCCCGGAGGGGATGCCGTCCGTCCTCGTCCACGAACGTATCATGGCCGCGCCCTACCTGACCGGCGAGATCGACGTACCCGCCGAGGGTTCGGTCCTCCCCGCCACCTATAATTACGAGCGCGGCGAAGCGCGGCAGGCGCTCCTCGGCCGCATGCAGCGCGCCATGTCGGACACGGTCGCCGAACTCTGGGCCGCGCGGTCGGACGACCTGCCGGACGCCATCGCCACGCCGCAGGACGCCGTCACGCTCGCCTCGATCGTCGAGAAGGAAACCGCCGATCCGTCGGAGCGCGGCCTCGTCGCGGGGGTCTACACGAACCGCCTGAACATCGGCATGATGCTGCAGGCCGACCCGACGATCATCTATCCGATCACAAAAGGCCGCGCGCTCGGCCGCCGCATCCGCCAGTCCGAGATCGACGACGTGAACGACTATAACACATATGCGATGACCGGCCTGCCCAAGGGGCCGATCGCCAATCCCGGGCGCGAGTCGATTGCCGCCGTCCTGAACCCGGAGGAAACCGACGCGCTCTTCTTCGTCGCGGACGGTACCGGCGGCCACGCCTTTGCCGAGACCCTTTCGGAGCACAACGCCAACGTCCGCGCCTGGTTCGCCCTCCGCCGCGAACGCGGGGAGATGGAGTAGCGGCCCACACCCCCATCCGTTGTGTCCGCTTCCTCCCGTCGTCCCCGCCCCCACCCTGTCATCCCCGCACCCCCTTTTTGTCATCCTCGCGAAGGCGGGGACCCATTGTCCAGAAGGGTTGCAAGCGCAAAACCCCCCCCTCGCCATTGCGCAGAAGGAATGGATCCCCGCCTTCGCGGGGATGACAGGTTTGGGTGGTCGTCCCCGCCTTCGCGGGGATGACAGGTTTGGGTGGTCGTCCCTTTTCGCCCCCTACCGCCGCAGTAAAAACACCGCATGCTCCGCCAGCAGGTTGGCCAGCCGTCCGCCCGTGCGCTGGTCGCCGGTCAGGAACCAGCAGTCCTCGACAATCAGCCCCAGATCGCCGACCAGCGCACGGAAATCGTCGATGGTCAGGTGGTGGATGTTCGGCGTGTCATACCAGCGCGCAGGCAGCAGCCGCGTGACCGGCATCCGCCCGCCCAGCGCCAGCGACGCCCGGATGCGCCAGTGCGCGAAGTTCGGGAACGACACGAACGCCTTCTCCCCCACGCGCAGCAGCTCCTTCAGGATCAGGTCCGGGCGCTCCGTGGTCTGCAAGGTCTGCGACAGGATCGCATAATCGAAACTGGCGGGGGGATAATCGCCGAGGTCGCTGTTCGCATCGCCCTGCACCACCGACAGCCCGCGCCCGACGGCCGCGGCAACCTTATCGGGCGACAGCTCCAGCCCGCGCGCGTCGATGCCCTTGCGGCCGCGCAGCGCCGCCATGAGCGCGCCGTCGCCGCAGCCCACATCAAGCACCGTCGCATCGGCGGGCACATGATCCGCGATCACGGCGAGATCGGGGCGCAGGCTCACCGGGCATTCTCGTTCAGGAACCCGTCCACGATCCGGTTCATCTCCGGCGTGTCGAGCAGGAAGGCATCATGGCCGAAGGGCGAGGACAGCTCCACGAAGCTGACCGGCGCCCGTACACTGTTCAGCGCGTGGACGATCCGGCGCGATTCGGCGGTCGGGTACAGCCAGTCGGTGTCGAAGCTGATGACGCAGAAGCGTGTGTCCGTCCCGCGAAACGCCTCACCCAGCACGCCGTCATGCGGCTCGGCGAGGTCGAAATAGTCCATCGCCCGCGTGATATAGAGATAGGAGTTCGCATCGAACCGGTCGGT
This sequence comes from Pacificimonas sp., assembly GCA_036351775.1. Lineage (GTDB taxonomy): Bacteria > Pseudomonadota > Alphaproteobacteria > Sphingomonadales > Sphingomonadaceae > Pacificimonas. The sequence goes on from JAZBPX010000005.1 coordinate 5,577, forward strand.
AAAGCTGATCCCCTGGTGCCGCAGATAGCTTTCGATCTGGAAGTCGGCGTCGAAGCCAAAGCTCTTCGCCGCCCGGTCCTGCAGCCGCCGCCCGAATTTTTCGGTGAGGCCGGTTTCGGACATATAGGTGATGTGCGCCGCCATCCGCGCCACGGAAAGCCCCGCAACGGGGCGCTCGCCGTCATAATAGGCGCCGCCATTCCATGCCGGATCGGCCATGATCGCCTGCCGCCCGACCTCGTGAAAGGCGATGTTCTGCGCGCTGTGCCGCGCCGCCGTCGCGATGGCGACCGCATTCCGCACCCGCCCTGGATAAAGCGCCGCCCAGCTCAGCACCTGCATCCCGCCCATCGAGCCGCCGATGACGCCGTGCAGCCGCTCGATACCGAGATGATCGAGCAGCTTCGCCTGCGCGCGCACCATGTCGGCGATGGTGATGACCGGGAAGCGCATCCCCCACGGCTTCCCGTCATCCGGGTGCAGGCTGGCCGGGCCGGTCGAGCCTAGGCAGCTGCCGAGAACATTCGCGCAAATGATGAAGTGCCGCGCCGGGTCCAGCGGCTTCCCCGGCCCGATCAAATTGCTCCACCAGCCCGGCTTCCCCGTCACCGGGTGCGTGCTCGCGGCATATTGGTCCATCGTCAGCGCGTGGCAGACGAGGACCGCATTGTCCTTCGCCGGCGACAGCGCGCCATAGCGTTCATAGGCGACGCTGAGCGCAGGCAGTTCGGTTCCGCTGTCGAGTTTGAGCGGGCCGAGGTCTGCGCTGGGCGAAACGCCCGTCACGCGCCTTCCGGGAACACCTGCCGCCAGGAGGTGACGGCCACGCTCGCGAACAGGCCCGCCTTTGCATAGGGGTCCTCGGCGGCAAAGGTCAGCGCCGCCTTCCGGTCCTCGAAATCGATGACGAGCAGCGATCCGATGGGCGCGCCCGCGTCATCGAGCAGCGGCCCGCCGATCAGCACCTTGTCACCAAGCGCCCGCACATGGTCCAGATGCGTTTCCCGGGTCTGCGCGCGCAGGTCGCCCGCATGGGGCTTGTCGATGCAGTGGATTGCATAATGCGGCATGGTGCGACGCTCGTTAGAGGCGGGTGCCATGAGCCGCAAGCAGACAGACGGGCGAGGGTGCCGCCGGATGCCCGCGCCGCTGCGAAGGTTTTTGCGCTACGCGGCCTGCGCCGCGGCCATCGTCGGCGGTCTGCTGGCGGGGGACTGGCTCGTTGCCGTGACGGGGGTGCCGTTGCCCCGCTCCGTTGTCGGCCTGTTCCTGCTGGCGGCGCTCTGTTTCGCCCTGCCGCATGCGCAGGCCATTCTCGAACCGCTTGAGCGCGGGGTGGCGCGCTGGCTCGGCGCGCTCATCGTACCGCCGCTGGTCGGGGCGGCCATGTTCGCGGGGCTGCTCGGTCAGCATGCGGCGGCGCTGGCGGTCATCCTGATCGGCACGACGCTGCTGGCAGGCTTCGTGACCGCCTATCTGTACCGCCGGATGGCGGCGGCATGACGCCCCTGTTTGTCACCGTCGGCGTGCTCGCGCTCTACCGCCTGATGGTGTTCCTGTCCGGCCGCCTAGGCCACCCGGTTCTCGCCAACCCAACGCTGTGGAGCGCGGTGGTTGTTCTGATTGCCCTGGCCGCGGCCGAAGAGAGTGTGAGCACCTTCCTCGCCGCGTCCGCACCGCTTGCCCTCGCGCTGGAACTCGCCGTCGTCGCGCTGGCCCTGCCGCTCGTCGGCGCGGTCCGCGCGCTGCCCAGCCCCCGCTGGCCGGTTATCGCCGCGCTTCTTGCCGGGGCCGTCACCGCGATGGGCAGCGCCGTCGCTCTCGCCCTCCTGTTCGGCCTGCCGCAAGCGCTCACCCAGGCGCTCGGCGTCAAATCCGTGTCGAGCGGCTTTGCCATCGCGCTGATGGAGCGCCTCGGCGGCCCCGCGCCGCTCGCCGCCGGTCTGGTCGTCACCACCGGCGTCATCGGCGCGCTCCTCCTGCCGCCGCTCCTTCGCCGCTTTAGCTTCGATTCGCGCGCGTCCGGCCTTGCGACCGGCCTCGCCGCGCATGTCGTCGGCACGGATGCGCTGCTGAGATCCTGGCCGGAGGCGGGGCGCTTCGCCGTCCTCGCGGTCTCGCTCGGCGGCGTGATCGGGGCGCTCCTCCTGCCGCTCCTATGGCCGTTCCTCGCTTGACCGCCCGCTGCCTTCCCCCTATGTGCGCGCAGCTTGTAGCGGGTGCCTGCCGGTGGCGGTGCCCCGGTGCGCCTGTCCGCGCATCAGATCATAATTCGAGATACCAGAGGGTTTTGCGATGTCGCGCGTATGCGAACTGACCGGCAAGGGCCGGCTTGTGGGCAACAATGTCAGCCACGCCAACAACCGCACGAAGCGGGTGTTTCTGCCGAACCTGCAGAGGGTGTCGCTGATTTCCGACGCGCTCGGCCGCGCCGAGAAGTTCCGCGTATCGACGCACGGCCTGCGCTGCGTCGAGCATAATGGCGGCCTCGACAACTGGCTCCTGAAGACCAAGAACGAGAAGCTCTCGGACAAGGCCGTCAAGATGAAGCGCGCCATCAAGAAGGCCCGCGAGCAGGCCGAAACCACGGCGTAAGGTTTTCTGTCCCGCTCCGGCGCGCCGCGTCCTCAAATCGTCAGCAGGTCCGCATCGTGCGCTTCGGCCAGGAAGCCGATCAGCCCCCCCGTCTGCGCGTGCCCGACCAGCGCAGCCCGGTCCATCGCCTCGCCGTGCAGGCCCGTCTCGCACGCCGTCAGAGCAATCTCCATCTCCGCCGTTTGCGCGATCAGCGCGGCGAGGGTGCCTGACCCGGCGGCCTCGGCCTCCGCATCCCCGTCATGCGCCGCCCCCGCTTCCAGCAGGCGCACTGCACCGCCCTGAAAGAACAGCCGCACCGGCCGCCCGAGCGCCGCCTCCGCCAGCGCTAGGGCCAGCCCGCCCCGTGCCCGCGCGGCATCGGCAGTCAGAATGATGATGTTCAGGCCGCGCGGCATACCGTGCACTCCGGATCCTTGGGCAGGCGCACGGTCCGCATCCGCTGGCTGCGCGCGTCGTAGAACAGCACCCGGCCCGTCATCGGCTCTCCGAACGGCACCAGCACGCGCACAACTTCCAGCGCCTGCATCGAACCCATGATCCCCGCCACCGCGCCCAGAATGCCGCGCTCCGCGCAGCTCTGTTCGGGCCGGTCCTCCGCCGCGCCGACGAAGCAGCGCCAGCAGGGCTGATCCTTACGCCAGCCCTCGAAAACACCCAATTGCCCGACAAACGGCCCCACGGCCGCGCTCACAAGCGGCGTTACCAGCGCCAGCGCCGTGTCCGCCACCACGCCGCGCGTCGCGAAGCTGTCCGACCCGTCCGCGATCACGTCATGCCCTTCGAGGAGCGCCCGCGCATTATCCGCCGTCAGCCGCTCGGCCTTCACATCCACCCGCACTTCGGCATTTAGCCGCTTCAGCGCCGCCTTTGCCGATGCCGTCTTCGCCATGCCGATATCGCCGGTCCCGTGCAGCACCTGCCGCTGCAGATTGGACAGGTCGACCGCATCGTCGTCGATCAGCGTAATGAACCCGGCGCCCGCCGCCACGAGATACTGCAGCAGCGGACTCCCCAGCCCGCCCGCGCCCACGACGGCAACCTTCGCCCGCGTCAGCCGCACCTGCCCCGCCCCGCCAATCTCCGGCAGGACGATGTGCCGCGCATAGCGCTCCAGCTGCTGATCGGAGAGGGTCATGCGCCTAAGCGGCCACCGGTCTCTCGGAGGCCCAGCGCACGCCGCCCGGAAGTTCGACGTCCGGCGATAGATCAACCTGCAGCACCCGCCGGGGTCCCTCCGATGTTGACGTCCCGGACCGATGCACGACCAACGTCGGATAAAGCCACACATCGCCTGGCGCGGCATTACAAGTCAACACCGTGCGCTTGTCCGCAAGATTCGCAATCTCTGACACCGACAGAATGCCATCGACAGGTGCGCCGTACAGAATCTCAAGCGGGCCGTTCGAGGCATCAACGCCGTCCAAATGGATACGAGCTGTCACCATCCGCTCCAGGATTTCCGGCGGTGGTTCGCAGTGAACAACGCCGTCTTTGAGGTTCCAGTTCTTATACCCGTCCACTGGCAATTTGTTCGCCACTGCGATGGTTCGATCCTGATGCCAGCCAAGCGCCCAGTTCGCATCCCGCCGCTTGTCAAACAGGATGGCGCGGACGGCGTAATAGGATCGCCCGAGGTGCTGTGTGGTAAGCGATTCCAAAGATCTCCTTATGCCTGATATGGCCTGTGTGCACAGATCGATCCGATGCCCGGCTTTTGTCGGCCAAGGCAGCAGTGCCAGTTCACCCAAGCGCGGAGTCATGGCTGCCGGGAGGCGCGCGGCCGCAGTCGACCTAAGTTGCTCTACAACCGTCAACGCCCCGTACTCCCGAACCCGCCCTCGGCGCGCTGCGTATCCGACAGCGTTTCCACTGCCGCGAACACCGCCCGCTGCACGGGCGCGGGCACCAACTGCGCGATTCGCTCGCCACGGCGAACCGGAAACGACTCATCCCCCAGATTGGCGAGGATGATCTTCACCTCGCCGCGATAATCGGAATCGATGGTTCCCGGCGTATTGAGACAGGTGACGCCGTGCTTCAGCGCCAGGCCGGAGCGCGGTCGCACCTGCACTTCATACCCCGCCGGGATCGCCATCGCGAAGCCCGTAGCCACCGCATGGCGCGCGCCCGGTGCGAGGTCGAGATCCTCTGCCGCGACCACGTCCATGCCCGCCGCGCCGTCCGACGCATAGGCCGGTTCCGGCAGGTCCTCGCCATGCGGCAGGCGCTTCAGTTCAATGGCGATCGGGGTCATCTAAGCGCCTCCGCGATCCGTTCCGCCAGCCGCCGCGCGACCACGTCTTTCGGCAGGTCCGGCCAGTCCTCGGTCCCGTCCGCCGTCACAAGGTGCACGCGGTTGTCGGTACCGCCCATCACGTCCCCCGACACGTCATTCGCCACGATCCAGTCGCAGCCTTTGCGGGCAAGCTTCGCCTTCGCGTGTTCGACGACCCTTTCGGTTTCGGCGGCAAAGCCCACGACGAGGCCCGGCCTCTGCGCATGGCGCGAAAGCGCCGCCAAGATGTCCGGGTTCTCCGTCAGGGGCAGCGCGGGCGGGCCGCCGCCATCCTTCTTCAGCTTCTGCGGCGCGTCCTCCGCGCGCCAGTCGGCGACCGCGGCAACCATGACGGCGATGTCCGCGGGCAGCGCATTCTCGACTGCCGCCTGCATCTCGCGCGCGGTCTCCACATCGACGCGGGTTACGTTGCGCGGCACGGGCAGGGTCACCGGTCCCGCAACCAAAGTGACCTTCGCGCCGAGGTCCGCGAGCGCCCCGGCAATGGCAAAGCCCTGCCTGCCGCTCGACCGGTTCGCCAGATAGCGCACGGGGTCGATGGGTTCGTGCGTCGGCCCGGCGGTCACGATGGCATGTTTTCCAGAAAGAGGACGCGGGCCTTCAGGCTCGGCTAGCTTGGTCTCCGCCGCCAGTTCAGAGCGGATGCGTTCCACGATCTGCGGCGGTTCGGGCAGGCGGCCAGCGCCCCATTCCCCGCAGGCCATGCCGCCCACGTCCGGCTCCATCACCCGTGCGCCGTCCTCTGCAAGCTGGCGGACATTCCGCTGCGTCGCCGGGTGGTTCCACATGCGGACGTTCATCGCGGGCACCCACAGGACACGCGTGTCTGTGGCGAGGAGAAGCGTCGTCGCCAGATCGTCGGCGATCCCGCTCGCAGCCTTCGCCATGATGTTCGCTGTTGCGGGGCAGACGACGAGCAGGTCGGCATCCCGGCTCAGCTGGATATGGCCGATCTCCTGCTCTTCGGTTGCGTCGAGCATGTCGCCGAACACCCGGTCCCCGGTCAGTACCGAAACGGACAGCGGCGTCACGAAGCTCTTGGCACTTTCCGTCATCACCGCGCGCACCTTCGCGCCCTCGCGGTTCAGCAGCCGCACCAGCTCCAGCGCCTTATACGCCGCAACCCCGCCGGAAATGATGAGGAGGATACGCTTGTCCTGCATGGACTGCCTCCTAGAGCGATGCCCCCAGTGCGAAAAGGCCCGCGCCGATGGCTGTTCCGGCCAGCAGCCACGGCAAGCCGCGCGCGGACTGCTTCTCCGGCAGCGGCGCGAGCGGGGGCAGGAGCGGCGCGGCGCCGGGGTCCGGGACCAGCGTCATTACGCGGCGCATGAAGTTCGGGAACTCGGCGAGGGTGCGCGCATCCTTGATCAGACGGTCGGCAAGCATGCCCTCCGGCCCCATCTCGTCGCGGCCCCATTCGCGGATCAGCGGATCGGCGATGGCCTGCATGTTGACGTCGGGGTCGAGCGCGTAGGCGACGCCCTCCACCATCACCATCGTCTTCTGGAGGAGGAGGAGGTGCGGCTGCGTCACCATGTCGAACTGGCGCGTGATGGTGAACAGGCCGTCCAGCATCTGGCCGATGGAAATGTCCTTCACCGGCAGGCCGCGAATCGGCTCGCCGACGGACCGCAGCGCGGTCACGAACTCGTTGAGGTCGTGGTGCGGCGGGACATAGCCAGCTTCGAAATGGATTTCCGCCACGCGGCGATACTGGCCGTTGATCAGCCCAGAGAGGATCTCGGCCAGCCAGAGGCGCGCCTGATGGTCGATCCGGCCCATGATGCCGAAATCGATGGCGGCGACCCGTCCGTCGGCCAGCGCAAAAATGTTTCCCTGGTGGAGGTCCGCGTGAAAGAAGCCGTCGATGACCGCCTGCCGCAGGAAGCCGCGCACCAGGATCGCGGCCAGCGCGGGCTGGTCGATCCCGGCCTCGATCAGCGCCGCGCGGTTTGTCAGCTTGATACCGTCGACCCATTCGATCGTCATGACGCGGCGCGCCGTGCGCTGCCAGTCGATCTCCGGCACCACGAATCCCGGCTCCGCGACCATGTTGTCTTTCAGTTCGGAGGCGGAGGCAGCCTCGATCTTCAGGTTCAGCTCGCGCTCGGTCCAGCGGCGGAAATAGGCGATGGTCGCGCGCGGGCGAAGCCGGGCGAACTCGCCGCCCATCGCCTCGACCCGGGCCGCCATCCATTCATAGGTTTCGATGGCGCGGGCGAACTCGTCCTCGATGCCCGGGCGCAGCACCTTGACCGCGACCGTGCGGCCGTCCGTCGTCACTGCCTTGTGCACCTGGGCGATGGACGCCGAACCGACGGGCACCTCCTCGATGCTGGTGAAGAGGTCGGTCCAGGGCCGCTCGAACGCCGCCTCGATGGATGCGGTGAAGTCGGCGAAGGGATAGGGTGCCAGGTTGTCCTGCAGGCTCGACAGCTCCCGCGCAGCCTCTTCACCCACCAAATCGGGACGCGTTGCCAAAGCCTGCCCCAGCTTGATCGCGGCGGGGCCAAGATCCTGGAACGCCTCGCGGTAGCGCGGCTGCTTCGGCGCGCGCGTCCCAAACCGTGCAAGCTTCGCGAGCCGGCGGAGCGGCGGCGGCGCATGCGGATGTGTCTCGAACACGCGCAGCACGCCGTGCCGCGCGAGCGTGCGCGCCCACAGGAAGACGCGCCGCGAATGGACCGCGCTGGCGGTCAAAGCTTCCAGCCGCTGTGAATCGCCACCGCGCCGCCAAGGATCGGCGTCACCGCCGTCCGGCGAAAGCCCGCCTGTTCGATCATGGCGCGAAAGTCCTCCATCGGCGGGAACTTGCGGATCGATTCGACGAGATACCGGTAGGCCTCCTCGTCCTTCGCGACCGCCCTGCCGATCTTCGGCACGACGTTCATCGAATAGGCGTCGTAGACTTTCGCGGCGACGGGCCATTCCATGCGGCTGAATTCCAGGCAGAAGAACCGCCCGCCAAATTTCAGCACCCTGTGCGCCTCGCCCAGCGCGGCGGGAATGTCGGTCACGTTCCGGATGCCAAAGGCGATGGTGTAGGCATCGAAAGCCGCGTCCCCGAAGCTGAGCGTTTCGGCGTTTTCCACCTGCCAGGTCAGCCGGTCCGCCAGTTCGGCGGGCGCGCGTTTCTCGCCCTCCTCGAGCATGTGCGGGTTGATATCGGCGATGGTCACGTCCGCCCCCCGCCGCGCGATGCGAACGGCGATGTCGCCCGTGCCGCCGGCCATATCTAGCACATGCTCGCCCGCCCGCGGCGCGAGCTGGCCAACGAACCGGTCTTTCCACAGCCGGTGCAGTCCGCCGGACATCAGGTCGTTCATCAGGTCGTAACTGCCTGCGACGCGCGCGAAGACGGAGCCGACGCGCCGCGTCTTCTCCTCCGGGCTGACTGTCTGGAATCCGTAGCTGACGGTCTCTTCGCTCATATGCGGGCGCTTAGCCGCACCTTGGGGGCGCGGCAAACGCGCCTTATGTCGCGATATGATGATCGCTTCGCCGCCTGCCCGCTTCGCCCGCTGCCATGCCTGAACTGCCAGAGGTCGAGACGACCATGCGCGGGATCGCGGCGCATCTGGAGGGACAGCGGCTGTCTTCCGTCGAGGTCCGCCGCCCGGACCTGCGCTGGCCGATCGCCCCCGATTTTCGCCAGCGGCTGGAAGGGGCAACCGTCGAATCGGTCGGGCGCCGCGCAAAATATGGCCTGATCCATACCAGCCGGGATGACACGGTTATCCTTCACCTCGGGATGTCCGGCCGCCTTCGCATCGCGCCGGAGGCGATCGAGACGCACGATCATGTCGTCTTCTCCACCGATGCCGTCCGTATCGCGCTGAACGACCCGCGCCGTTTCGGTTCGCTTCATATCGTGCGGCGGGATTTGCTGGCAGAGCATCCCCTGATCGCGGCCTGCGGGCCCGAGCCGCTGTCGGACGCCCTCACGGCCGACCATCTGCGCGATGTTCTGAAATCGAGCCGCGCGCCGGTAAAAGCACTGCTTCTGGACGGTCGCCGCATCGCCGGGCTCGGCAACATCTATGTGTGCGAGGCGCTGTTCGATGCCGGGATTCGTCCCACCCGGAAGGGCGTCCGCTTGACCCGGGCCGAGATGGGCCGGCTCGCCAAGGCGATTCCCGCCGTGCTGGTTAAAGCGATCGAGGCGGGCGGTTCCAGCCTCCGCGATTTCGCGCAGCCATCGGGCGAGCTCGGCTACTTCCAGCATGATTTCCGTGTGTACGGGCGAGAGGGAGAGCCCTGCCGCACCTGCGGAACCCCGGTTCGGCGGATCGTTCAGTCCGCGCGGTCCAGTTTCTTCTGTCCTACCTGCCAGAAGTAGAGGGGTTTCCCTTGACGAATCCGGGGCTCGCGCCTAATTGCGCCGCTTTCCGGCTCACGCCCTCTTGGCTGGGCCATGCGTCTGCGCGCCGCTTTTCCGCACGCCGCCGCTCGATACCGAACCGACGATTAGACAGGACCGACACAGCCGATGGCCAATACTCCCCAGGCGCGCAAGCGTATCCGCCGCAACGATCGCCGCGCCGTTATCAACGGTGCCCGGGTCAGCGCGATCCGCACGTACGTGAAGAAGGTCGAGACGGCCATCGAGGCCGGCGACAAGGCTGCTGCCGAGGCCGCGCTCAGGACTGCTCAGCCGCAGATTGCCCGCGGCGTTGCCAAGGGTGTGATGCACAAGAACACGGCAGCCAGAAAAATGTCGCGCCTTTCAAGCCGGATTCAGGCAATCGGCTGACTCTTGCAAACTTAACAAATGTTTAGGGCGTCCGGGCGAAGGTTCGGGTGCCCTTTTCTTTGTCCGAATCATTGTATTTCAATGAGTCGCGCGTGGGTCTTTAGATCCGGGTTTGAGAGTTCCGAACGGCCTTTGAGAGCGCCTCGATGCAGCGAATCGCGGGCCATCCTTGTCAAACCATTTATTTCAAAATTGTGTCCGGCCGAACCCTTGAACATACCCGGCATGCAGGACTACAAAGTGTGTCTGCCAGCAATGGCGGGTCAGTAAATTTCAATGCTTCCCAGGCTGGTTCGAGTTCGGGGTAGGTTGCGGCAAGTATGTTCGCAGCTCACAGGGAAGTCGTGCGTAGTGAAGAAGGTAGGTTTTCAGGGTCCGGATTTGGTCCACGCAAGTCATTGCGAGACCGCGCCGCCGCCATATTATCGGTGGTCTGGCGCAACCTGGCAGACCAGAAAACAAGGCGGCGTTGCCCCCGTGGGCGGCGCTTGGGGAGGGTTTGTGCCGGAACTGTCCGGCTGACCCGCAAACTGGGAGGTTTGGGCGTTGGCTGGTCTGCAAGCATCCGATTCAAAAGTATCCATCTCTGCAGAGACGTTCGATTCGTCCGCGCGCTGGGCGCGCATTCGCGATCATTTGAAAACGGAATTTGGTCCGCGGACCTTTTCGTCCTGGCTCGCTGATTTGTCCTTGGTGGGCATTGACGGGGATACAGCGGTCCTGTCGATCCCGACGGCGTTCAAGGCAGACTGGGTGCGCGGCCATTACGCAGAACGCCTGCGCCTGCTCTGGGGCGCGGGCGGCAGTCCGGTTCGTCATGTCCGGATCGAATCTGGCGCGCGGACGCTGAGCGCGCTCCCTTCGCCGACTGCGTCGATGCAGCGGGAGGCTCCCGTGCGCGCACCGGTCGAAGTGCAGGACGAGGCCGGAATCCTCAACCCGCGCTACACCTTTGACGGGTTTGTCGTCGGCAAGGCGAACGAGCTGGCCTATGGCGCGGCAAAGGCCGTGGCCGAGGGTGGCAGCATCACCTTCAACCCGCTGTTCCTTCACGGCGTCACGGGCATTGGCAAAACCCATCTGATGCATGCCATCGGCTGGGAGTTTCGCCGCCGCGATCCCGGCGCGAAGATTCTCTACATGTCCGCCGAGAAGTTCATGTTCGAGTTTCTCGTCTCGATGCGCGCGAAGGACACGCTCAGTTTCAAGCGGCGCCTGCGCTCCGCCGACCTCCTTTTGATCGACGATATCCAGTTTATCGGCGGCAAGGATACGACGCAGGAAGAGATGTTCCACACGATGAACGAGATCATCGCGGCGGAACGCCCCCTTGTCATCAGCGCCGACCGCCCGCCGCAGGACCTTGACGGGGTGGAGGCACGGGTGCGTTCCCGGCTCGCCTGGGGTCTCGTGGCCGACATCAACCCGGCGGAATATGAGCTGCGCCTCAACATTCTGCGCGAAAAGCTGACGCGCCTCGGTTCGAATGCGGCGGCGATGGCCAGCGAGGAAGTCGTCGATTTCGTGGCGCGCAAGGTTACCGGCAACATCCGCGAGCTGGAGGGCGCGCTGAACCGTGTCATCGCCTTCTCGAAGACGCGCGGCGGGCCCATTGACGTGCCGACCGCGCGGCAGGTGCTGGCAAGCGTCTTGCGCTCCCATTCGCGGCGCGTCACCGTCGACCGTATCCAGCGCGAGGTCGCGGACTTTTACCACATCAAGCTGTCCGACATGCTGTCGGCGCGCCGCTCGCGCGACATCGCCCGTCCGCGCCAGATCGCCATGTATCTCGCCAAGCGCCTGACCCCGCGCTCCCTGCCCGATATCGGACGCCGGTTCGGCGGCCGCGACCACACGACGGTCATGCACGCCGTGAAACGCATTGAAGACCTCCGCGCCAGCGACGGCGAACTCTCCGCCGACATCGAACGGCTGGAACGCATCATCGACTGCTAATTTGCTTCCTCCACCGCTTCAGAAGGGGGAGAGCCTGCCCCGGCGAAGGCCGGGGTCGGAGGGGGCCTGGACTTCACCCTAGACCCAAAACCTCCTCCACCCATTCCGGCACCAGCGTCCCCGCCGGGCCATGCCGCGCCTCATCGAAGAACGCCGTCCCCTCCGAGGGCTCAAGATTCAGCTCCAGCGTCCGCGCGCCGTGGCTCGCGGCGATCTGCACGAAGCCTGCGGCGGGGTAAACCGCGCCCGACGTCCCGATGCTGACGAACAGGTCCGTGTCAGCCAGGGCCCGCTCGATCCGGTCCATGAAGAACGGCATCTCGCCGAACCAGACGATGTCTGGCCTCAGCGTTCCTGCGCGTTCGCACGCCTCGCAGGACGGCCCCTCTGCCATCAGCGCGGGCGCCTCCTGCTTCGTTCCGCACGCGGAACAACGCGCCCGCACCAGCTCCCCGTGCATGTGTAGGAGATTCCGGCTCCCCGCCCGCTCGTGCAGATTATCCACGTTCTGCGTTACGATCCGACACTCCGCTCCGACCTCTCTTTCAAGCCGCGCCAGCGCCCGGTGCGCCGCATTCGGCTCGACCGTCTGCAGCGCCGCCCGCCTTGCATCGTAAAAGGTCTGAACGAGCTGGGGATCACGCGCGAAGGCTTCCGGCGTCGCCACATCCTCGACCCGGTGTCCCTCCCACAGACCGTCCGGCCCGCGAAAGGTGGGGACGCCCGATTCGGCGGAGATACCCGCGCCTGTCAGAATAGTGATTGATCGCGGCTTGTTCGTCACGTGGGCTTCCTGCATCCTTGGTGTTTACCCGAGGTCCTAGGAAGAGGTGCGTTTGTGGCAAGCCGGATCGGCGTATTGGGAGCGGGCGGCCGCATGGGCCAGGCGATTCTTGCCGAAATCGAACGGGCCCAGGGCGCGGTTGTCGGCGGCGCGGTCGAAGCGCCCGGCCACCCTGCCATGGGCCGCGAGATCGGTGAGGGCGGCCTGACGATCTGCGCCAACAAATCCGCACTGGCCCACCAGGTGGACGTGATCGTCGATTTCACCGCGCCCGCCGCTGTGGAGGGAAACCTGCAGGCAGCCATCGAAGCCAGGGCCGGGATCGTCATCGGTACCACCGGCCTCAGCGAGGCCGAGCACAAGTTGATCGACGAGGCCGCCGCCGCGATCCCGGTCCTGCAAACGGCGAATACAAGCCTTGGCGTCACGATGCTGCGCGCTCTGGTGAAGGACGCAGCCGGGCGCCTGGGCGAGGACTGGGACGTCGAGATTGTCGAAATGCACCACCGCGAGAAGGTAGACGCCCCGTCCGGAACGGCGCTGGCTCTTGGCGAATCAGTCGCCGCCGGGCGCGGGGTCGCGCTTGGCGATGTGGCCGACCGCGCACGGGACGGCGCGGATGCCAGGCGCTCGCCCGGCGGCATCGGCTTCGCCGCGCTGCGCGGGGGGTCGGTGGCGGGCGATCACCAAGTCATCTTCGCCGGTATCGGCGAGCGTCTGGAACTGGGCCATCGGGCAGAAAGCCGCGAGATCTTTGCGCGCGGCGCGGTGCGCGCCGCCATCTGGCTGAGCGGGAAGCCTGCCGGACTCTACACCATGGAGGATGTCCTTAGCCTATGATCCCCTTTTCCATTCTCGATCTGTCGCCCGTCGTCGAGGGCAGCGATGTGCGCACGGCGTTGATGAACTCCCGCACGCTGGCGCAGCATGGCGAGCGGCTGGGCTATAATCGCTTCTGGCTCGCCGAGCATCACGGAATGGCAGGCATAGCGAGCGCGGCGACGTCGGTCGCCATGGCGCATGTCGCTGCGGGCACCGAGACGATCCGTGTCGGCGCAGGCGGCGTCATGCTGCCGAACCATGCGCCGCTTCTGATCGCTGAACAGTTCGGCACGCTCGATGCGATCCATCCTGGGCGGATCGATCTTGGTCTTGGGCGCGCACCGGGATCGGACGGCAAGGTCGCGCAGGCGATGAAGCGCGACCTCTACGCCGCTGCCGAACGGTTTCCACAGGATGTGGCGGAGCTGCTGGCCTACTTTGCAGGGCGCGGACCGGTTCCAGCCGTTCCGGGCGAAGGCGCGGAAGTGCTCGTGTGGATTCTTGGCTCCAGCCTTTACGGTGCCCAGGTCGCGGCACATTTCGGCCTGCCTTACGCCTTTGCCAGCCACTTTGCGCCCCAGGCCCTGCACGATGCACTTGCGGTGTACCGGGAGCGGTTTCAGCCAAGCCCCTATCTGAGCAAGCCCTACGTCATGCTCGGCTTCAACATTATTGCTGCGGACACGGACGAGGAGGCGCAGTTCCTCGCCACCAGTCTGCTGCAGGCCTTTGTCAATATGGGCCGCGGGATGCCCGGTAAGCTGCCACCGCCGGTCGAGGGCTATGAGCGGCAGTTGCCGGGTGATGCGCGGGCGCGCCTGTCGGCTGTCCTGTCGGCAAGCGCAATCGGCGGGCGCGATACGGTCGCGAAGGCTGCGTCGGTCTTCGCCAAGGAAACCGGTGCTGATGAGCTGATCATCTCTGCCTCGATCCATGATTTCGACAAGCGGGTTCGCAGTTTCGAGATCGCCGCCGAAGCGCGGACCATGATGGAACAGCGCGAGGCAGCCTGAACCAGCGACCGTTTGCCTTCCTGCCGGTCAGCGGGCAGTAGCGTCGGCCAGTCAGTTAGGGCGGGGGAGAGTTCGGGCGATGCTGAAGCGCTGGTTTGCGACTCCATTGTGGCAGCGCGTGATCGGCGCGCTGTTTCTCGGCATCATCGTCGGGCTGGCCTGGGGTCCGGAAGCCGAAGCGATCAAGTTCATCGGCGACATCTTCATCAAGTCGATCCAGATGCTGGTCGTCCCGCTGATTTTCTTCAGCCTCGTCGCGGGGGTCTGCGCGATCGGGGATCTAAGGAAGCTGGGCGCGGTTGGCGGGCGCTCGCTTCTCCTGTTCCTGGCGACGGGCGCAGCGAGCGTCGTGCTCGGCTTGTTCCTTGGGACCGTACTGATGCCGGGTTCGGGCCTGTCGATCCCGCTGCCGGATACGTTCACGCCATCAACCGAAACACTCGACTGGCGCGAAATGCTGCTGCGGTTCGTGCCGGCAAACATTGTCGAGACCATGGCGGGCGGCGATGTGCTGCCGCTGATTACCTTCGCCATTCTTCTCGGCATGGGCATCTTGCTCGCGGAGGAGGCGGGTGCGCCGCTGATCAAGGCTTTTGACGGCGCGGCCATCGCCATGCAGAAAATGACGATGATCGTCATGGAGCTGACGCCGTTCGGGGTGTTCGCGCTGATCGCCTGGGTCGCGGGCACGTTCGGCGTAGACGCGCTGTTGCCGCTCGCGAAGCTGGTGGGCCTGAATTATTTCGGCTGCGCGCTGATTATCCTGGGCATCTATCCCATCATCATCAAGGTTCTGACGAAGCTGCCGATTATCGATTTCTTTCGCGGGATCGTCGACGCGCAGGCAGTGGCCTTCTCAACGGCGAGCTCCAACGCGACGCTGCCAGTGACCATGCGCTGCGTGCAGCGGAACCTCGGTGTGTCACGGTCCGTGTCGAGCTTCACGCTGTCGCTCGGCGCGACGATCAACATGAACGGTACGGCGATGTACATGGGGCTTGCCAGCCTGTTCGGGGCGCAGGTGTTCGGTGTTACGCTCGACCTGCAGGATTATATCATGATCGCGATTACCGGCACGCTGGGCGCGATTGGCGCGGCGGGTGTTCCGGGTTCGGGCCTGATCATGATGGGCCTGGTGTTCGGCGTGGCGGGCATTCCGCTGGAGACTATTGCCCTTGTTGCCGGGATCGACCGGATAATGGACATGATGCGCACCATGACGAACATATCCGGCGATGCGACGGTGGCGGTTGCCGTTGGTCACATGCTGGATGAGATTGACGTCGAGGAGTATGAATCCGCCGACGATATCTAGCTGGCAAACGCCCGGCAAATTTCGGTGCCATGCTGCGCAGCATGAACGCAGCATCATTACCGGTTCGAGGGGCATTCTTGCTAGGCGGTCCCGTCAAGATCGGCAGGCGCGCTAGCAGGGTCTTTACCCGTGTCGACATCCCGGATCGCTGCGCTGCGCAGGGTATAGACCGCCATCGCCGCAAGGATGGCGACGCTGACGATGTACGGCAGCGGGGTCCAGAGCTGGTAAAGCGCAACGCCGATCGTGGGCGCGAAGATGAACGCCGCGCCGTTAACCGCCGACACGGTTCCGGCGGCCGCGCCCTGATCCTCGGTTTCGACGGACAGGGACGCACCGCTGGAAAAGCCGGGCCGCGCGAAACCGTAGCCGAGCATGGCGAGCGCGAAGCTGAGCGTGATGCTGTAGAAGGTGCTGGCGAAAACCATGCCGATGGTGCCGAGGAGCGCGATGGCGATGCCCCAGCGGCACAGCTCCTTCGGACCCATGCCGAACATGCCGATAAGGCCCCATTGGGCGAGCAGCGTTGCGCCTGCGCCCGCCATCATGGCTAGGCCGATGAACGCCTGCGCCTCAATCGGCGGCAGCGCGGTCGTATCGATGATGAAGAACCCGAGCGTTTGCCCGAGAATGGCCTGCATGTTTCCGGTCACGAGGCCGAAGATGACGAACGAGCGGATGCGCGGGTCGAAGAAGGACATCCGCTTTCTTCCGCTTCCGGCTTCCTGAAGGCGGGCGATCTCCTCCGGATCGTCACGCGGCAGGAAGCGCTGCGTGAGGATGAGGGTCAGGAGCGCGATGCCGGCAAAGGCGAACAAAGGGCCGGAGAGTTCAAGGAAGGGAAAGATGAAGAAGGGCGCGACGGCGGGGCCGACGATGGTCCCAAGGCCAAAAGCACTGGCAAGGACCGCCAGGGCGGCTGTCCGATTGGCGCGGTCGGTGCGCACCGCGACATAGGCCTGCGCGGCGGGGTTCGACGCGCTGCCGAACAACCCGAACAGGCTGCGAAACAGCGCGAACAGGCCCACGATCAGGATGGGGGCAAGCAGGCCCTTCAGCCCGCCGAGAATGACCATGCCGCACAGCGCTGTGGACACGAAATAGCCGCTGACGCCGAGGAGGACGAGCTTCTTGCGCCCGCGCTTGTCCGACTGGGCGGCCCAGAAGGGTGAAGACAGCGTCCACATGACGGCCGATACGCTGAAGATCGCCGCGATGGCGACGTCGGGAATCTGAAGCTCTCGCCCGATGGCGGGCAGCACGGACTGCAAGGCGGTGTTGCCCGCTGCGGTCACGAACAGCACGAGAAACAGCATCCGGAAATCGACGCGGGCGAAGGCGGAGGTCTTTGTCAAAAGGCGCTTTTCTTCGCCGGAATGGGGCGACGCCCCTCCCGAGATACGAGAAGGCAGGAGCTCGCGATCACAATGGCTCCGACGAAAACCTCTGGCCTTGGCTGTTCTGCGAAAAGGAACCAGCCGAAGAGCGCGGCCCAGAAGAGGCCGGTATATTCGAACACCATGAGCTGCTGCGTCTCCGCCTTTGCATAGGCCCGGACGAGGAGGAGGACGCCGATGCTGCCAAGTGCTCCGCCGATGAAAGCAGGTAGCCACGCCTCCGCCGAAGGAAGCGGCTCAAACGTCAGGGTAAGCGGCGTGAGAATCAGGAGCGGTACGACCGTGGCGAGGGCAGCGACGATGATCGCGTCATCCTTCTGCGCGCGTTGCCTAAGGATGAGGGACTGAAGCGAATAGAGAAGCGCGGACACAAGGATTGCCGTGACAGCGAGCGGGTAGTCGCCCCTTGCCGAGGAAGCGGACCCACCGCTGACGGTGATGACCACGCCGACGAACCCGATCGCCGCGGCAAGAAGCGCACGGGCGCGCATTTTCTCACCGATCAAGAGCGCAGCGAGGGGCGGCGTCATCAGCGGCGCGACGAAGGCCAGCGTGATTGCCTCCGCCAGAGGCAGGACGGCGATGCCGTAGAAAAAGGTCAGGCTTGTGGCGGTCAACAACAGGCCGCGCAGGGCGTGGGCCTTTAATCCGGCGCGGTCCGGCAGGGGCTTTTGCAGGATCAGCAGGAACGGCGCAAGGCTGAGCGCTCCGAAAACGTAGCGCAGCCAAGTGGCGATCATCACACCATCGGACAGCGCGACCATCTTTATGGCCGCGTCCATGGCGCTGAGCGCGGCGATCCCGGCGGCGACGAAGAAGATGGTGGCGGGGGACAGGTTCATGGCAGGGGCGGCGCTCTGCCACCCGGCGTGGCAAGTCAATCGGCAAAGTGCAGGGATACGCCCGCTTCCGGCTGGACGGTGCCTACATATTTCCGTCACAAGCGTGGGCCAGTAGGGATGCTGCATTTCAGGAGAGTTTCGATGTTTCGCTATTTGGCTTTGGGCTTGGCAGGACTGGCGCTGGCGGCCTGTTCCGGCGGCGATGGCGGTGAGAGCGATGGCTATGGCGGTTCGCCCATCCGGATCGTCGGCTCCTCGACCGTCTATCCCTTCACGACCGCGGTGGCCGAGAATTTGACGCTGTCGCGGCAGGGGATGCGAACCCCGATCGTCGAATCCACCGGCACGGGCGGCGGACTGCAGCTGTTCTGCGGCGGGGTCGGCCCGAACTTTCCGGACGTTGCCAACGCCTCTCGGCAGATTAAGCCGAGCGAGGTCGAGCGCTGCATCGAAAACGGCGTGAACCAGATCATCGAAATCCAGGTCGGCGTCGACGGCATTGCCTTTGCGCAGAGCCGGGATGCGGAGCTGTTTTCCATCACGTCCGGCCAGCTTTACCGGGCGCTCGCCGCGACGACGCCGGAAGGCGAGGAGAACGAGACAGAGCGCTGGAACGAGATCGACCCCAGCCTGCCCGACCGGCCCATCGAGGTACTGGGTCCGCCGCCGACATCCGGAACGCGGGACGCCTTCAACGAACTGGTGATGACGGCAGGCTGCAAGAGCTTCCCGCAACTCGCCGCGCTGGAAGAAACGGACGAGGATGCGTTCGAGCTGCGCTGCACCAGGCTGAGAGAAGACGGGGTGTTCGTTGAAACAGGCGAGAACGACAATCTGATCGTGCAGAAGCTGGTCTCCAATCCCCGGGCCATCGGCATTTTCGGCTACTCCTATCTTGAGGAAAATCTCGACAAGGTTCAGCCGCTTCCGCTGGACGGGACGCTGCCGACCTATGATGTGATCGCCAGCGGTGAATATCCGGCGGCGCGGCCCTTGTTCATCTATGTGAAGGGCGAGCATCTCGGTGCCAAACCTGCCCTTCGCGACTTCATGGCGGAATATACCGCCGAAGGGACGAGCGGCCCTGACGGATATCTGCGAAGCCGCGGCCTCATTGCGCTGCCCGAAGAACGCCGGGACAACAACCGCATGATCGCGTCCGAAGCGCGGGCGATGGACGCCGGTTCGCTCTAGCGCCTGCGAGCTTAGGGCACGGGGCCGAGTACTCCTGTCCGTCGCAGCGCCGCGATGTCGTCGGCAGACCGGCCGAGGGCGGAGAGCACTTCGCCCGAATGTTCGCCGAGCAGCGGCGGAGCGGTGAAGTCCGTGAGCGGGGTCGCGCCGAATTTCAGCGGCGATCCGATCAGCTCGAGGTCACCGGCCAGCGGATGGGCGACGCTGCGGACCATGCCCCGCGCCTCGGCTTCGGGCGCGCGGAGAGCCTGTCCGACGGACCGCACCTCGGCGCATGGGATGCGGGCGGCGCGCATGCCCTCGATCCAGTAGGCGGCGGGCTTGGCGGCAATGGCGGGGCGGAGTTCGGCCATCAGGGCATCGCGGTTTTCAACGCGCGCGGCGTTGGTGCGAAAGCGAGCGTCGGCGGCGATATCGGCGCGGTCCATCAGGTCCGATGCCAGCCGCGCGAACTGGCTGTCATTGCCAACGGCGATAACGAGCTGGCGGTCTGCGGCATCGAACAGGTCGTAGGGGATCACCGTTGCGTGGCCGTTGCCGTAGCGCGCGGGCTCCTTCCCGCTGACGAGATACGCGCTGCCGACATTGGCGAGCATGGCAAGCTGCGCGTCGTAAAGGGCGATGTCGAGATGCTGGCCGAGCCCATCGCGGTCGGCGGCGATCAGCGCGGCGAGGCAGGCCTGCGCAGCGGCCATGCCGGTGAACAGGTCGGCGACCGCGACCCCCACCTTGTGCGGCGCGCCGTCTTGCGGGCCGGTGACGGACATCAGCCCGCCCTCCGCCTGAATGACGTAATCATAGCCGGGGCGCTCGGCGATGGGGCTGTCATGACCGTAGCCGGTGACCGAACAGTAGACGAGGCGTGGATTGACCGCGCTGAGGCTCTCATAATCAAGGCCGTATCTAACGAGGCCGCCCGCCCTGTAGTTTTCGACCAGGATATCGGCCTCGGCAGCGAGGGCGCAGACGATCTCCTGCCCCGCCGGATCGGCAAAGTTCAGCGCGACCGATTTCTTGTTGCGGTTGGCGCACAGGTAGTATGCGGCCTCGCCAGCCGCGAACGGCGGGCCCCAGCCGCGCGTGTCGTCGCCGCCGTTCGGATTCTCGATCTTGATCACCTCCGCGCCGAGGTCGCCGAGGATCATCGTGCACCACGGACCGGCGAGAACCCGGCTGAGATCGAGGATCTTGCGCCCGGCGAGCGGGGGCGGGCGCGAACCCGTTTCAGCCGTGTAGGTCACAGTGGGTCACACCCTCATCGCGCGCGCACGCACACGCGCGCGAGTCTGCGGACCGGCAGGGTGTTGTTTTCTCATCGAAAGCCCGGCCTGAACTTGCATAGGGAGCGAGGTGCCAGAAAAGCGCCTACAAGTGAAGGGCCGTGCGGCTACTCCCACCAATAGGGTGCGCGCTCCTCGTCGCCGGTGACGATTTCGTTCATCGTGGCGGCCTCGTAGACGCGGCCGCCGAGAATGACGTGTTCGACCGTTTCGGTGGCGCGGATGTCGACGGTGGGATCGCCCGTCAGAATGACCATGTCCGCGAGCTTGCCGGGTTCGATGGAACCGATTTCCCGGTCCATGCCGAGCGACTGGGCCGACATCAGGGTCGCGGTATTCAGCGCCTCGATATTCGACATGCCGCCGCGCGCGAAGGTCCAGATTTCCCAGTGGGTGTCGATACCCGGCTGCTGACCGTGCGGGCCAATGGCGACCTTCACGCCGCGTTCCATCAGGCGCTTCGCCTCCCGCGCCGCCTCGTCATCCACGAAGTCGATCTCCGGCGCCTTGGTGCGGCGCGCGGTCTGGGCACGAAGGATCTTCGGCGGCGTGTGCGCCTGAAGGAGCGGCTGTTCCCAGACATTCGTGGCCTGCCGCCAGTAGGGATCACCGGCAAGGCCGCCATAGGTAACGTTCAGCGTGGGCGTGTAGTTCGTCTGGGACTGGCCGAAGAACTGCAGCACATCCTCGTAGAAGGTTTCCACGGGCACATTGTGTTCAAGCGTGGAATTGCCGTCCGCAACGAGGTTCATGTCCATGCCGTAAAGGCTGCCGCCCTCCGCAACGACCAGCATATCCTCCTGCCGCGCAGCCTCGACCACCATCTGGCGCTGTTCGCGGCGCGGCTGGTTGTAGTTCTTGACCGATACCGCCCCTTGCGCCTTCAGGCGGCGGACATGGTCGAGGGCGTCGCCGAGCGAATCGATCTCGGCATAGACGCCCGCGGCCTTCGCGCCGTAGATGATGCGGCCCGTCGAGAACATGCGGGGGGCCAGCATCTGGCCGGTGCGCTGCATGTCGGCGGTGACGAAGAACGGCGTATCGGACGACGGATCGTGGACCGTCGTGGTGCCGAGCGCGAGCTTCTGAACCAGCGTCCAGTTCTGTTCCGGCACCAATTCGTCGGCGGCCACAGGCCCGTGCGAGTGCGCATCGATGAACCCGGGCACGATGGTCTTGCCGCTGGCATCAATGCTTGGGAGGCTGTCCGGCCAAGTCATGGCAGCGACGGGGCCGACCGCCTCGATGCGGCCATCCTGCACAATGACCGCGCCGTTTTCGATGATGCCGCCATCGGTGGTGCCGCCCGGCCCGGCGGCCATCGTGACGATGCGCGCGCCGGTGATGACGTAGCGGCCGTCATGCTGCGCGGCCCCGACACGGCGGAGAAGCGAAACGCCCTCCGTGGGCTGCCGATAGTCCGCGCGCTCTTCGCCGTCCGCCAGCGGGGCGGCGGGGAACAGATCGGCGCGGTTGGCGGTGAACAGCTCCGGCCCAAGGCTCCAGTGCAGCGCCTCACCGTTCTGCGACCAGTGCATGTAATCGCCCGCTGCGCCGGAAACCTCCACGATGGGCAGCGCCTTTGCGCCGGAGGAAATAGAGACCTCCTGGCCGCCCGGCATCAGCGGCGTGGCGTAGATGTCGTAGTCCTCGGCAAAGGCGAAGCTTCGCCCGTCAGGGGACACGCGGTAACCGGAAACGAGTTCGCCGCTGGCGTGGGTGCGCATCGCCTCCCCGTCCAGGTTGGCGGACACGAGCTTTTGCTGTCCGCCGCCCGATACGGTCATGAACACACGGTCGGACGTGCGGCCGAAATGCGGGGCGGCGCCATCGCGGCTGACGAGGCGCGGGGTGCCGCCGGAGGCATCGACGCGGTAGATGCCGGGATTATCGCTATATTCCGGTGCGGTCAGGTAGCCGCCCGCGCCCTTTTCGAAGACGATGGTGCGGCCGTCGGGCGAGAAGGCGGGGCGCTTATAGTGGCCGGGGATATTCGTGACGGTCTGCATGTTCCGGCCGCTGGCATCCACGGTGCGGATGCGGCCGAGATCCTCGTCGGTCCAGTGGACGAAGGCGATGCGGCGCCCGTCGCGCGACCAGGCGGGGAACAGCTCGCGGCCCTCCCTCGTGCCGGTCAGGCGGCGGGGCGTGCCGCCGGTCGCGGGCATGGTGTAGAGCTTTCCGAGGCTTTCGAAGACCACCGTGCGACCATCGGGCGAGACGGCGGCGAAGCGCGCCATCGTCACGTTGACGGTTTCCTCGAAGACGGGAATGACCGGGTGCGGCGCATCGGCGACGCCGCGGGTATCGTCGACGGCGAAGGGGATGACCTCGGCGCCCGAACCGTCGGCGTTAATGCGGTTGATCTTGCCTCCAGCCCAGAAAATCAGGCTGCGGCTGTCGGGGGTCCACGCCATGTTCGGATAGACGCCCGTGACGGCCCAAGTTTCCTGAACATCCTTGTCGAGGTCGTCGTAAATCTTGCGCTCTTCGCCGGTCAGGCGGTTCTTGACGTAGAGCTTCGACTGCGTGTTTTCGCGCTTCACATAGGCGATCATGTTGCCGTCGGGACTCGGCTGGGGGCGCACCGCGCCGCCAAGGCCGCCAACCGCCGTGGTGATCTCGCCCGTTTCGAGGTCATAGCGCTCGATGTTGAACAGTTCCGTGTTTGAATCCTGCGCATATTCGAAGGTGCCGCCGGGCGTGATGTTGCGCGTGTAGTAGATGCCGCGGCCGTCCGGGGAGAAAATGGGTTCGCCAAGCTCCTTCTGGTGCTGCTCGTTCGGGCGCTCCACGAGCTTCACGCCGCTGCCGCCGGAGATGTGGTAGAGCCAGATTTCGCCGGTACCGAGCGAGCGCCCGGTGGTGAAATGCTTCTTTGCGGCGATGAACCGGCCGTCGGGCGACCAGCTCGGCTGGTGCAGCAGGCGGAAATCCTCGGTCGTCAGCTGGCGCTTGTCGGAGCCGTCGCGGTTCATGACCCAGATATTGTCGCCGCCGCCCCGGTCGCTGGTGAAGGCGATGCGGCGGCCATCGGGCGAGAAGCGGGGCTGCACTTCCCAGGCCAGCCCCTCGGCAATACGGGTCGGCGTGCCGCCCGAAATGGGCATTGTGTAGATATCGCCGAGGAGGTTGAAGGCGATGGTGCGCCCGTCCGGCGAAACGTCGAGGTCCATCCAGGTGCCCTCGTCGACGCGAATCGGGATCTGGCGGATGGTCGCGCCGGGTGGGTTGTTGACGTCCCAGCTATCGTCGGCGTTCGCGCTGTCCTGAGCGAGCGTGGTCGTGGCGAGGAGTGCGGCGACGGCGGTGCCGGTGAGTTTGCGGATCATATGGTGGCCCCAGATGCGAATCGGTTGTCTGATGCGCCGCTGCTTAGGCGAGCCGCAGGGGAGAGTCGAAGGTGCCCGGACGATGTGGCTTGGCGGCGGCGGTGCCTGCGAGAAAGCCCTGCCCCGCTCCAGAGATCGTCATTCCCGCGGACGCGGGAATCCAGCGCGCGCGTTCGGTAGGGGGAGGCTCCGGCTGTGCCGTCGCCAGTCACTGGATTCCCGCGTGCGCGGGAATGACGGGGCGGGGCGTTTGCGCGGTGTCTGAACTGCGGGTCGTATGGCCCCGCCTTTGAAGAAGGCGCTAACCCGCTCCAGAGATCGTCATTCCCGCGGACGCGGGAATCCAGCGCGCGCCTTCGGCAGGGACATGCTCGGCCGCGCCATCGCCAGTCACTGGATTCCCGCATGCGCGGGAATGACAGAAGGGGCGAAGGCGATTGCAGCAGGCTCGGCTGTGCTATCGCCAGTCACTGGATCCCCGCGTGGGCGGGGATGACAGAAGGGGCGAAGGCGGTTGCAGCAGGCTCGGCTGCGGCGTTGCCCTAGAGTCGCCCTAGACTGGATTCCCGCGTGCGCGGGAATGGCGGGGTGGGGGATTTGACCGCGGTATCCGTTGGCGAAAATCCACGCCTTAGATAGCTTTGCATTCGCTCGGACCCGCCCTAGCCTCGGTCGTCAGTGTCCTGGGGAGGGCGCAGAGTTATGAGAGAACCAGCCGGTCACAACCAAGCCGTGACGGAACGCGAATTGTTGAAGCGAGAGGGTGCCGGTGGCGGCACGCTGCCCGACAAGCCGTCGCTGTTCACGAAGTTCGCCTACGGCTTCGGTTCCGTCGCCTATGGCATCAAGGACCAAGGTTTTAAGTATTTCCTGCTGCTGTTCTATGCGCAGGTCGTCGGCCTGGATGCGCGGCTGGTGTCGCTGGCCATCATGGTCGCGCTGATCGCCGACGCCTTTTCCGATCCCATCGTCGGCTACTGGTCCGACAATGTCCGCTCGCGCTGGGGGCGGCGCCACCCCTTCATGTACGGGGCGGCAATCCCCATTGTCCTGACCTATTACTTCCTGTGGACGCCGCCGGATGACATGAGCCAGACGCAGCTGTTCTGGTATGTTGTGGGCCTGTCGATCCTGATCCGGACCATCATTACCTTCTACGAAACGCCGGGCGCGGCGCTGGCTGCGGAGCTGACCCAGGATTACGACCAGAGGTCGTCGCTGCTCGGCTGGCGCTACTTCTTCGGCTGGTCGGGCGGCAACGTGATGACCGTCCTCAGCTTCGGCCTGATCTTTGCGGCCTATTCGACGACGGAATATCCGAACGGCCAGTTCAATCCGGCGGCCTATGAAACCTATGCGCTGATCGCGTGCAGCATCATTTTCCTGTCGATCATGTTCTCGTCCCTCGGCACGCATCCGCAGATCAAGAACCTGCCAAAGGCGCCGCCGCAGCGCACGTTGACGCTGGGCGTGATGTTCAAGGAAATCTGGGAGACGTTCCGCACGAAGTCCTTCGGCGCGCTCTTCATCGCGTCCCTGCTCGGTTACATTGCGAGCGGCCTGGCAGCGGGTCTCGCCTTCTATTTCTCGACATTTTACTGGGGCTTCAGCCCGATCCAGATCTTCTTCATCACGATGGGCGTGTTCCTGTCCGCCGCGATCGGCGCACCCATTGCCGCGTGGGCCAGCCGGACCATCGGCAAGAAGAGGGGCGCGATCATCATCGGACTGGTGGCCTTCGTCGGGTCGCCCACGCCGATCTTCCTGCGCCTGATCGACGTGATGCCGGAGAACGGCGATCCGCTGCTCTTCCCGATCATTTTCGCCGCTACGACCATCGATGTGGCCCTTATCATCTGTTACCAGATCCTCGCGGCCTCGATGCTGGCCGACCTGGTCGAGGACGCGGAACTGCGCACCCACCGCCGCTCGGAAGGGCTGTTCTTTGCCGCTGCGACGTTCATGCGGAAATGGGGCGAGGGGCTGGGCATCGTTGTTGCCGGCTTCGTGATTTCGCTGGCCGGCATCGCCACGGGTGCGCAGCAGGGCGAGGTGGACGAAGGCACGCTCGTCAACCTGGCCGTGATCTACATACCAACGGTCCTCGGCTTTTATCTGGCGATGATTTTCTGCATCAGCCGGTATGAGCTGAACCGCGTCGGGCACGAGGAGAATCTGCGCAAGCTGGGCGAGCGGCGTCAGCCTGCCGAATGACGCCCCGATGACAGTAGCCGCGCCGCATGAGTGACCGTCCGAATTCCGGGCAGCCGGAGTTCGAACTGCTGGCCCCCGGGTCCGATGCACGCGATGTCGGGACGCTGGAGGGAAGCGGCGCGCCGACGGGGGACCGCGACCGGAAGCTGATCGAGGGCGCGATCATTCCGACGCTGACGGTGTTCGCCCTGCCGCTGTTCACGACGAATATCCTGCATGCCTTTGCCGGGACCTGGTCGGCGGCGTGGGTGGCACGGACGCTGGGGCCGGATGCGCTGATCGCCGTCGTCAACGGCAACGTCTTCATGTTCACGCTGATGGGCGCGGTGATGGGCATTGGCGCGGCGGCGGGCATTGCGATCGGGCAGGCGTTCGGGGCGGGCGACCATGCGGCGGTGAAGCGGACGGTGGGCACGGCGATCAGCTCGGTCTTCGGCTTTTCCATCGTGCTGGCGGCGGCGGGGTGGTGGTCGGCACCGTTCCTCCTTGACCTGATCCGCATGCCGCCGAGCGCTTATGACGACGCGCTGACGTTCATCCGCTGGACGTGCCTCGCCCTGCCGACGATGTTCACCTTTATCTCGATGATGATGATGCTGAGGGGGCGGGGCGATGCGCGTACGCCGTTTATCTTCTCCTGCATCTGGATCGGGATTTCGGCGGCCCTCGTACCGCTCTTGATTACCGGCAGCTACGGCGCGCCCGACATGGGGATCGCGGGCGCCGCCATCGGCAACCTTGCCGGAAACAGCGTTGCGCTGATCAGCCTGATCGCCTTCGTCTACCGGCGGAACCTGCCCATCGCGATCCGGCGCGGCGAGTTCGCGAACTTCATTCCCGACCCGGCCATCGTCCTGACGCTGGTGAAGAAGGGCGCGCCGATGGCCGCCGAAATGCTGATCGTCCAAGGTGCCTATTTCGTGCTTCTGGGCATGGTGAACGGCTACGGCGCGACGGTGGCGGCGGCCTATAGCGCGGCGGCGCAGCTGTGGGGCTATGTGCAGATGCCCGCGATCGCGTTCGGCGCGTCGATCTCCGCCATGGCGGCGCAGAATATCGGCGCGGACCGATGGGACCGGGTATCGCAGATCGCGCTGCGCGGCACGGCCCTGTCCGTGGCCGCCACGGGCGCCGTGTGCGCGCTCGTCTACCTGCTCGGCGACCTGCCGCTGCTCCTGTTCCTGCCGAAGGGCGGCGAGACGCTGGAGATCGCGCGGCACATCAACGACGTGATCCTGTGGTGCTGGATCGTGCTGGCCGTGACGACGGCGATGTCGGGGATCGTGCGCGCGAACGGCGCGATGATCCCGCCGACCATGATCTACCTGATTACCATGTGGGTGCTGCGCATTCCGTTCGCGCGGGGGCTGCAACCCTGGCTGGGCGAAGACGCAATCTGGTGGAGCTTTCCGCTGGGCGCGGTGGCCTCGGCGGTCCTGGCGGCGCTTTACTATCGCTATGGTCAATGGCGCGAGAACGACCTGATGGTGGCGCGGCGGTGAGTATTATTGGGCCCCGCCCCGCGGTGCGCTCAGCTATCAAGGAGCTCTTCAGCAAGGCTTTCCAGTTTTTCAGCCAACTGCTCCGGATCGTTCTGCCTGCTCTGGGCAAGGGCCTGCCTGCCGAGGGTCATATGGAGCTTTTTATCGGACCATAGTTGACTACAGGCTGCCGCCCACTCTTCGGCGGGAGCATCGGCGGGCAACAGCACACCGCCTTTGCCGACAGCCTCCGGCAGGCCCCCCATTTTCGAAGCGATCGCGGGAATGCCGCTTATTTGCGCTTCCGTTACAATGCGGCCCCATCCTTCGAACCATTGGCTGGGAACCAGCATGAACGCCGTTTGCCGATCTCGCCCTGCCAGACAAGCTTGCGAATCTCGACGCTGCCGTGACTGCCGACCCGGACGCCACATTCATTCATCATGATCGCAGATATCTGTTCCCGGACGGCACGGAAAGGATCGGAAGCAACTATCAGGCACATTCGATGGAAAGTGTCGAACATCTCTTTTCCGGGTTCTTCATCAAGACATCGACTGTCGCCGTCGCGCGCAGTCTGGTGGACGAAACCGGCGCGCGCTTTGCAGAAGATGTGCGGACCTGCGAAGACTATAATTTTTTCTGGCGCGCGCTGTCGCAAAGACCAAGGGTCAAGTATTTGCGGAGTGCCGATACGCGCATCCGTGCAACGCCCGGCAGCCTGACCAGGCGCAAGAATGGGCGCGAGATCAGCCGGGATAACGTGACCATTACGTCGCGTATCATGCGCGGCCCGCTAGACCCTGCATTGCAGTCTTCACTCGGTGAAACCCGCTACCGCGCGGCACAGGAATTGCTGGCACGATCGCGTGTGTCGGGGCCCCGTTTTCTGGCCGAGACGTCATGGCTATTCAAGAATTTGGGCGGCGCGCGGACGTGCCGCGCGGCGCTTTCAGTCCTGGTATCCGGATGATGGACCCGGCGGAACATTCAGACTTCCATGTGATTTCGGCGAAGAAACGCCGCAGTCTTGCCAGTCTGTTCGAGATTCCCGCCTATGCCGATCTGCTACGGTTTCTCGTTCTGCGCAGTATCAAGGTCCGGTACGCGCAAAGCGTATTGGGGTTCGGCTGGGCCATTATCCAGCCGTTAATGCAGATGTTTGTGTTCACGATCATCTTTGGAACGCTGATCGGCGTGAAGTCGGATGGCGAAAATTACGCCGTGTTCGCATTCACCGCGCTGGTACCTTGGACTTACTTCTCGAACGCCCTGACACAGGCGACATCCAGCCTGACCGCCAACGCCAATCTTATCAGCAAGATCTATTTTCCCAGACTCATCCTGCCCCTGTCCGAGGTCAGCGCACGGCTGATCGATTTCCTGATCGGCATGGTCATGCTGTTCATCATGTTGCTGGTCTATGGTGTTGCCCCCTCGCCGGGCTGGCTGCTCGTTCCCGTTCTCGTGATCATCATGATCATGACGGCAGCGGGAGCGGCCTTCTGGCTCTCCGCGCTATCGGTGCAATATCGCGACGTGAATTATGCCTCTACCTTCATGGTACAGATATTGATGTACGCAAGTCCGGTCGTCTACTCGGTCAATATCATCCCGGCAGACTATCAGCGCCTGTACGCGCTGAACCCGATGGTCGGCGTCATCGACGGGTTTCGATCGGCCCTGCTTGGCAGCGCTCCACATAGACTGGACCTCATCGCCATCGGTGCCGTTGTTTCTCTCATTCTATTTGTCAGCGGCGCTATTTATTTCCAGCGTCGTCAGCATATCTTCGCGGACGTCGGCTAATGTCCGACCTCACCATCAGTACGCGCGGCCTGGGAAAGGCATATCGCATCGGCCGCGAGCGCGAGAAAAGCGATACGCTGCTGACGGCGTTCGGCCAGGGGCTGGCCGCGCCGTTCAGGAACTTTCGCAACCTGACGGGGCTGAACACCTTCGATCAGGATGATGCGGCCGATGACCTGTTCTGGGCCCTGAAAGATGTCTCGTTCGACATTCATGCCGGCGAGACGGTCGGCTTCGTGGGTGCGAACGGCGCGGGGAAGTCGACCTTGCTGAAGGTGCTGTCGCGCATCACCGATCCGACCCGGGGCGAGGTGCGGCTCCGCGGACGGGTGTCGAGCCTCCTTGAAGTGGGCACCGGTTTTCACCCAGAACTGTCGGGCCGCGACAATATCATGATGAACGGCACGATCCTCGGCATGTCGCGCGAGGAGGTGCGAAGAAAATTCGATGAGATCGTCGCCTTTTCGGGCGTCGAGCAGTTTCTCGACACACCGATCAAGCGGTATTCGACCGGCATGAAAGTGCGCCTCGGCTTCTCCGTCGCAGCCCATCTGGAACCCGACATCATGATCGTCGACGAGGTTCTGGCCGTCGGCGACGCCGATTTCCAGAAACGCTGTCTGGGCAAGATGGAAGACGTCGCGAGCCGGGGACGCACGGTGCTGTTCGTCAGCCACAATATGGGCGCGGTCCAGAACCTGTGTTCGCGGTGCATGCTGCTGAAGGGTGGCCGCATCGTCGAGGACGGAAATCCGGGCGACGTTATCCGCACCTATCTCTCGGCATACTCGACGGGGGCGGAAACCGGGTTTTCCGACGACAACGAACTGCGCGAAACGACAGGCCCGCTCCGCTTCACGGCTGGCCGAATGCTTGATGCGGCGGGCAATGAGATCCAGCGGCCGGTGTCGGGCGAGACGACCACGTTCGAGCTGGATGTGGAGAATAGCGGCGTGCCCATGGCTGCCCGCGTTCGGTTGATCTTCAAGGAGAAGGATGGAAACAACCTTTTCGCGCTGCATTCCGGCATGTCCGGAAAGATCATGACCGTGGGCGGCCGAAGCAAAATCGCGGTAACGCTGGATAGACTTCCGCTTCTTCCCGGAAGCTACCGGATCGGGGCCGCGATCATCTCGTCCGTGGACGGCGTGAGTGACCGGATACCCAACGCCTTCCTGTTTGATATCGAAGCCTCCACCTTTTTCCCGTCCGGCGATTATCCGCCCCGACGGCATGGCGGTGTGTTGATGGACGGAGAGTGGACGGTGCATACGGAAACGAGCGCTAGATGAGGTCCACGCGCGCAAGGCGTATCGAGATCGCGGCCCGCCGCTATCTCGCCAAAGCATTGGGAAAAACGCCGGTCCATATCCTCCATATCGGCAAAACCGGCGGCACGCCCATCGACCCTGTCGAAGCTCACCGAACGCCAGACGATATGGATACGCGCCTCACCCCTGCGGCGCGCGCCAATATCCTGAACTGGTATGCCGATGATTACGCCCTGGTCATGGCGATTGACGCGTTGCGACAAAAACGCGGTCGGGCATGAGCATCCCGGCCGTAAGCATCCTGATGTCCGTGCGCGACGGGGAACGGTTCTTGCCGTCCACGCTGGCGTCGCTGCGGGCGCAGACGTTCGCCGACGTCGAATATGTCGTCATCGACGATGGCAGCACAGATCGAACGGGCCGCATTCTGGACAGGTTTGCGGACCGCCAGAAGAGGGTGACGCTGCTGCGAAACAAGGTGTCCCGCGGGCTCGCGGCCAGCCTTAATTTGGGGCTCCGCGAATGCCGTGCGAACCTCGTCGCGCGTGCCGATGCGGACGATATCCACATGCCCTCGAGGCTGGCAAAGCAGGTCTCGTTCCTTGAGGGCAATGGCGATGCTGGACTGGTGTCGTGCGGCTTTCGCCGCATCGACGCCGCGGGAGAGGTGATCGACGTCGAAACCGCGATGACGGACCCGGACCTGATCGCGTTTGCCATGATGTTCGAGACGCCGATCCTGCATCCGGGCGCGATGTTCCGCAGGAAAGCGGTTCGCGAGATCGGCGGCTATGACGAAACGCTCTGGACGGCGCAGGACAGCGACTTGTGGCTGCGCCTGCGCGAGACGACCCGGCTGGCGAACATTGCCGAGCCGCTGGTGGATTACCGCGTGCATGATGGCGGGATCGTCGCCCGTCGCGGAAAAAAGGGCGACCGTCTGAGCCACAAGGTCAAGCAGCGCGCGCTTTCGGAATATTGTGAGTGCGCGTTCGCCATCGATGAAGCGGCGGCGGCCGTCGAGATGATGCGCGGCTATCACAAGCTGACAAAGACGAACGTGGAGACGGGGCGCCGGATGTTGCGGCGGGTCCGGAAACGCGCGGCCGTCAAGGAACCGAAGGCGGTGCTGGGCTGGTTCGACGAACGCTATCGCCGCGGGCACATCGCGCAGGCCCAATATCATGGCGGCAGCGATCCCGGCTTCGCGGCCCGCCTTGCCGCGCACGCCTTTCGGAAGCGTCCAGGTCTTTACACGGCGTCGCTGGCAAGCCGTCTGGGATGGAAATCGCTATCCGGGGGTGCACGGGACCGGACGCGTTAGATGGCGCTGTTAAAACCCAGACGCTGGATAAGGCGGAAGCAGAGCCTGCCGCTATTTGCAGGCGAGGCCTCCCGAAGTCACAGGGACGTCCGTATGGCGCGGCTCCTGTTGCGGGGCATGGTCACCTATGCGCGCCACGCCGACCGAATTCCGCCGCCACCGCGATTTCTGCAATTCGCCGGTTTTCCGCGTTCTGGACATTCCCTGATCGGCAGCATTCTCAGCGCGAGCGAGAGGGTCTGCCTTTCTCACGAACTCGACGTGATGGGGCTCGTGGATGCGCGAATGCCCTACAGCGCCATTCGGGGCCTGATCCTCTCAAACGCGGCCGCCTTCGAACGCAGCGGGCGGTGGTGGAACGGCCTTTCCTATGACCTCGGAACCGATCCGCTTGCCGCGCCGCAGCCCTTTGCAGTCATGGGGGACAAGAAGGGAGACTGGGCGGTGCGGCGCACGCTGAAGGACCCCGACCTTCTGGACATATTGCCCAAACTGATCCCCGCGCGGCACCAGTGGCTATTGGTAACCCGCAATCCGTTCGACAATATCGCCGTCATGTCGATGCGCCAGAACCGCCTGTACGACCGTTTGCGCATAGCCGCCAGCGATGCGTCGGATTTCCGCGCGCGGCTTCGCGGGGCCATGGCGGCCGGCGACGTTCCTGCCCATGCGGACGACCGGATGATCGCGGATTACGCTACGCTTTGCAGGGGTGTCGCGGCGATCCGCGCGCGCGTCAGCCCGGACGATTTTCTGCACGTTGAATATGGTTCGTTCACTCAGGATGCGGACCGCGGCGTGCCCGCTCTCTTCGATTTTGTCGGGATCGAACCGGCCGCCAACCTGCTGCGGGCGTGTATAGCCATTGTGCGCCCCGCGCGTTCCGCGCCGCGGGAGCTGATTGGCTGGTCTGCGGAGCAACGGGCAGCTGTCGAACGCATCATTGCCAAGCACGACTTTCTATCCTGCTATACCGGCGGAGCTGACCATGCGTAACGTGCACCTGATCAGCTGCGTGGGTGTTGCGCATGATTTGCCGCTGCTGCCGCATTTTCTGAAACATTATCTCGGATTAGGCGTCCTTCCCGAAAATATTCACATCATCATCAATGCCGCCGAGCCCGGGCACCATGGACTGGCGGCGGCTGAAGATATCGCGGCTGCAAATGGCATTCGCGCACCCCGGCGCTGGATCGCGCCCTATACAAGTAACGACATGTGGGAGCAGCGCAGACAGACGCAGGCAGACGCGGCGAACAGGGATGACTGGGTGATCTCTGCCGATGTCGACGAACTGCACGAATATCCTGCGCGCCTGCCAAGCATCCTGTCGTACATGGAGCGGGGGGGATCGAACTGCGCGCAGGGCGTCTTCATCGACCGCCTGGCTCCCGATGGCGCGCTCGCCCCGGTCGCAGCCGATCCCTCTCTGTTTGCGCAATATCCGGTAAAGGCAGACGTGGCCTGCACCGTAAGGCGTGGGGAGGAGGGTGCCTATTGGCACGGGACGGTAAAGCTGATGCTGTACCGCGCGATGCTTTCGCCCCGTCTTGGCGGGCACCGGGCTGAAACGGAGAATGCGGATGTCAGGAGTATTTACGGGGCCAACCTGTCTTCCTTTCGTGGAATGACCCGCGCCGCCATACGCTTCGGCATCCCCTTCCGCGTGCATCACTTCAAGTGGACCGCCGCGCTGAAGCGGGCGGTCAGGCAGCGTTTCGAGACGAAGGGCGCGAGCGAGGTGGGCAGCCGCTACGGTCGCAACCTGCTCGGATTTATCGGGGACGAAGACCATGTCGATCTGGCTGCGGTTCCGATCATGTCCCGTGACTACGCCTCTCTGATGCCGTGGCGGCTGCGCATCGCCGCCATGCGGCGCTTCTCGAGCAGGATGACGGCCTGATGAGCGAATTCGGCCTATGGACAAGGCGGCAGCTGACGATGGGCACCGCAGAGTGCCGATTCCACGCGCACGCCTATTACGACATTCCGGTGATGGACGAGGCGGCCCGCTTTGTGATTGGCCATCAGGTGCGATTCCAGGGCCGTCAGCCGACGGTGACGGATGATATCGAAATCGGGATCGTCGACATGGAGGCCGGGGCGGAGTGGCAACCGCTCGGCAGAACAAGCGCCTGGAGCTGGCAGCAGGGCGCGATGAGCCAGTTCCTTCCCGCGCAACCTGCAACGAAGCCGCGCGCGGCCTGGAATATCAGGCGATCGGACAATGAATTCGGCGCGCGGATCTATGACCTTTCCCGTGACGACGTTCAGGATCTGGACGTGCCCCTCTACGCGGTTGCGCCGTGCGGCACGGCCGCGCTGTCGCTCGACATGAGCCGCCTGAACACGCTGCGACCGGGTTACGGCTATGCAAATAGTTCAGACCGGTCCTTGCGGCGCAAACCGCATGACGAGGGGGTCCGCCACGTCGATCTCGGCAGCGGCAAGACCAGCCTGATCCTGCCCCTTGCGCGGGCCGTCGACATACTGATGCGGCATCTACCGCTGAAGGCGCGGGCGAAGCACCTTCTGAAACGCTATCACTACTGGTTCAACCATGCGAAAATCTCGCCGGACGGACGCCGCTTCACCGTCAAGCTGCGCTGGCGGAACATCGGCAAGCCCTGGAGCGATAAGCAGGGCGTGAGCCTGACGGCGGGTATGGACGGTTCCGACGTGCGCCTGCTCGCACCCGCGACATCGCATGTGATCTGGCAGAATGAGCGGCAGCTCTACTTCTGGCAGAGCGGCGGTCTGTTCCTTTATAAAGACACCGCGCCGAAGGGTACGAAGGTCGAGCAGGTCGCCCCCGAACTGATCACCACGAACGTGCATATTCGCCACATGCCCGCCAAGCCGCACCTGTTCGTTTTCGACACGCCCTACCGCGAAGATATCGATGTTCTGCTGCTGGACAGGCGCACGGGAAGGCATGAACAGATCGCCGCGTTTACAGGACATCGTCCGAAAACAGGTCCCTTCCGCTGCGATCTTCACCCCTGTCCAAGCGTATCCGGCGAGCGCATCATCGTAACATCGCTGGAGGACGGCGGGCGGCAAATTTACCTTCTCGAACTTCAAAAAGGCTGAGAAAGGCGGAATTGGTGCGGACGGCGGGACTTGAACCCGCACGATCATATGATCGAGAGATTTTCTTACCAGCTACGGTTTTCACCGCCGACGCACCGGCGCCGTTTGTGGTCTGGACTATCCCTTCACCATCGCAGGTCTCCCTGCCTTAGGTGCTGCCCGTCTAGTCTCTACACCTTCCACTCAAGATCATGCCTTGAGCAGCTTGGCTCGGGATTGGCATGGCTTAATCCTCGCCGTCAGCTTTCCCCGAATTTGAGCAGTTCTACTCCCGGCGTTTCCACCGGGGCACTCAAACATGGCTTAAGTCTCTTGTGTCTACCGATTCCACCACGTCCGCATTCCGGTTTGGGTTTCCCACAGCCGGGAGCCGATGACCAGCACCTGTCGCACCGCCTGTCACCCCTGGCTTCTGTATGGCACCCAGATCAATCCTGCAAAGTCGCTCCTCCTCATACGCCCCGTTATCAGACTGAAACCTTGGAGCAGATTTCTCGCCCGGTAACCCGACCTTGCTAAACAAAGGGATTTTAAGTCCCCTTTCGTCTACCAATTCCGCCACGTGGGCACATGGGGGATGTGCGTTTCCAGGCTGCGCGCTCATGAATGGGAGCGCTCGGGATCGCGCTGAGGGCCGGCAGAGGGAACCGGCCCGCCCCTTCTTGCGCTTTGTTAAACGGGTGCATGGAGGACGAGGGACGATATGGAACGGATCGCTAAATTACAGACATTCGCACGGATCGGGTTTCTGGCGCGCGGGGTGGTCTACATTCTTCTTGGCTATTTCGCGCTGACGGCGTTCGGATCGCAGGGGACCACGGACATATTGGGTGCGATCAAGGGCGCGCCGCTCGGCACGGTGCTGCTGGTGCTCGTCGGGATCGGCCTGCTCGGCTACGGCGTTTACCGGCTGTACGGCGCGGCGCTCGGCATTGATGCGCCTGGAACGGGCGCGAAGGCAACGGCAAAGCGCATCGGCCATGCAGCGAGCGGCGTCGCGCACCTCGTCCTCGGCTTTATTGCGCTGAGAGGCGCGTTTACCAGCGGCAGCCCGGGCGGCAGCAGCGGAGCAGGTAGCGGGGGCAGCGGTGGCGGTACAACCGGACAGGCAGCGGGCATGGTCACCGACTGGCCGGGCGGAGAAATCCTTCTCTGGCTGATCGGGATCGGCTTCCTGCTGGGCGCGGTGGCGCAGGCAAAGAAGGCAATCACGGCGAATTTCATGTACCAGCTGGATGCCGATGTTCCCGGCTTTGCCGAGCCCGTCGGCCGTGCTGGCTACGGGGCGCGGGCGGTGATCTTCGTCATCATCGGCTGGACCATCGTGCAGGCGATGATGGCGGGCAATCCAGAGGCTGTCGGCGGCATCGGCCAGGCGCTGCAGACGCTGCAGGGCACCGGCTGGCTGTTCACCGTGGTGGCGATCGGCTTGATTCTTTTCGGTGTCTACTCGCTGATCATGGCGCGCTATCGCACCATCCGCGACGAGGACGTGATCGCGCGGCTGAAACGCTAAGGCCGCAGGCCGCCCTGCCCTAGATCGCGCCGTCGATGGGGGTCTGGCCTGCCGCGCTAAGGCCCGCCATCAGGCGGTCGGCAGCGTCGTCGAGGGCGGCCTGATCGCGGGCGCGGATGACGAAGTTGGAGCCGACCTTCCCCTCTCGCCAGAAGGGGTAGGAGCCGATCTGGATGCCGGGCTTTTCCTTTTCGACCGCGGTCAGGACATCGGCGACCTCCGACTCGCCGGCCCAGGCGGCGACGGTGCGGTCGAGGACGGGCTGGCCGCCCTCCAGCGTTCCCTGAAGGCCCGCGAGCATGCCCTGCGTGATCTTCGGGACGCCCGCCATGATGAACAGGCGGCCGTCGACCTTGATACCCGGCGCGCCGGAAACAGGGTTCTTCATCAGTTCAGCGCCCTCAGGCGCGCGCGCCATGCGAAGCCGGGCGTCAGTGATCTTGTCCTTGTAATAGCCGCGGAGGATCGCCTCGGCCTCCGGGTGGAGAACGACGTCGCGGCCCAGCGCCTTCGCGACCGCATCGACCGTGATGTCGTCATGGGTCGGGCCGATGCCGCCGGTGGTGAAGACATAGTCGTAGCGTTCGCGGGCGCGGTTGACGGCCTCCACGATGCGATCCATCTCGTCAGGGACGATCTCGACGCCGCCGAGCTGGATGCCCTCCACGTTCAGCCATTTGGCGAGATAGGCGGTGTTGGCGTCCTGCGTGCGGCCGGACAGGATCTCGTCACCGATGACGATCAGGCCGGCGGTCCATATATTGTCTTGTGTGGGCATGGCCCTCGCATAGCGGGCGCAGGGAATGTTAGGAAGCGGTCAGGATGGCGCGGAAGCGGATATGATGATGATGGATCAGGTTCTGGCGGACGGCCAGGTGAACAGCGACGGCATCCGGATCCACGGCGCGGAAGCCCATGCCGGTATGCGCGCCGCAGGGCAGCTGGCGGCGTCGGCGCTCGACATGATCACGCCGCACGTCGTGCCGGGCGCGGTAACGCGGGAGCTGGACGACCGCATCTATGAGTTCGTGAAAGCAAATGGCGGCGTGCCGGCGACGGTCTTCTACCGCGGTTATTCCCATTCCAGCTGCATCAGCGTGAACCATGTCGTCTGTCACGGCATTCCGGGGCCCAAGAAGCTGGTGAAGGGCGACATCGCCAATATCGACATCACGGTCGTGGTGGACGGCTGGCACGGCGACACCAGCCGCATGTTCTGCGTCGGCGCGGTGTCGAAGAAAGCTGAGCGGCTGGTCGACATCACCTATGAAAGCATGATGCGCGGGATCGCGGCGGCGGTACCGGGCAACACGGTCGGCGACATCGGTCACGCAATCCAGAGCTATGCCGAGGGCGAACGCTGCTCCGTCGTGCGCGATTTCTGCGGTCACGGGCTGGGGCAGGTGTTTCATTCGGAGCCCAGTATCGTCCATGCCGGTCATCCGGGGGAGGGGCCGGAACTGCGGCCCGGCATGTTCTTTACCGTGGAGCCGATGATTAACCTGGGTCGGTTCGATACCAAGATCCTGTCGGACGGCTGGACGGCCGTGACGCGCGACCGATCCCTGTCGGCGCAGTTCGAACATTCGATCGCGGTGACGGAGGGCGAGCCGGAAATCTTCACCCGGTCACCAGCCGGTCACACGAAGCCGCCGTACAAGGCTTAAGACACGGGCTGAGGCGCGGCGAGAGTTGCGTAATTCCAGTCATACGCTTACCGGACATGCCTAAACGCATGTTAAGAAGTGCGCGGCGGCGGGGAAGTTGCCGGGATGTGTGGTAGCGCTGGGCAGGGATAAGACGTGACAATTACCGGGTCCGATACCGTTCTGGCGCGCATGACCGAGCGCGCGATCCGCGCGACCCTCGCGGCTGGCGAGGCCATGATTCGCTGGCCCCGCGGAACGAAGCGCGGGACTGTGATGGCGCTGGACGCCGGGCTGATAATCCTGACTTGCCTGATGGCGTTCTGGATTCGCCTGAGCACGGTGTTCTTCGACGTGCGGCCCGCGTTGATCGTCATTGCCGCCGCGCTGTTTCTGTGGCTGCCGATCTTCTCGCGGCATGGTATCTACCGGACGCTGTTCCGCTTTGCCGGTGCCGGGCACCTGTCGCGGCTGGTCATTGCAGGACTTGCCTATGCCGTGCCCATGATCCTGATCTTCATGGTGGTTTCGGTCGTCAGCGTTCCAAGAACGGTCGGCGTCCTGCAGCCGATCCTGTTCATCGGCGCACTGTGCCTCAGCCGCATCGTCGCGCGCTATATCCTCGTCGACCTTCTCAGCCAGCGCGCCTTTGTCGGCGCGCGCCGCGACGTGGCGATCTTTGGCGCGGGAAATGCGGGCCAGCAGCTCGCCGCATCGCTTCGCGCCGAACCCTCCATGTCGCTGCGCGCCTTTATCGATGACGACCGGCGGCTGGATGGCCAGACGATGGAGGGCGTGCCGATCTTCCACACGGATCGCATCGAGGACGTGATCGAACGGCACGGCATCGACCGGGTCCTGATCGCCGTTCCGTCCCTGTCACGGTCGCGCAAGCGCGAAATCATCGAAGCGCTGGAGCCCTATCCGGTCGACCTGCGTATCCTTCCGAACCTGCGCCAGATCGTGGACGGGAAAGTCGATCTCGGCACGTTGCAGAAGGTGTCGGTGACGGACCTGCTCGGCCGGGAACCGGTTCCGCCGAACGAAGTGCTGCTGGCGCGCTCCATCCAGGGGAAGACCGTGCTGGTGACCGGCGCGGGCGGGTCGATCGGCAGCGAGCTGTGCCGCCAGGCTGCGCGCCTGAGACCGAAGAAACTGGTGCTGGCGGAGTTTTCGGAGATCGCGCTCTACACGCTGGAAAAGGAACTGCGTGAGGCGAAGGACGCCGGTGAACTGACAGGCGACCTGGAGATCGTTCCGTGCATGGCAAATGTCCTCAGTACGACGGACATGCGGGTCCTTTACGACGAGCACAGGCCGGAGACCGTTTTTCACGCCGCCGCCTACAAGCATGTCCCGCTCGTGGAGGAGAACGTAACCGCCGGCGTCAGGAACAACGTCTTCGGCACGCTCAATGCAGCGCAGCTGGCGCAGGAGTTCGGCGCCGAGCGGTTCATCCTTGTCTCGACCGACAAGGCGGTGCGGCCGACGAACATCATGGGCGCGTCAAAGCGCATCTGCGAGATGGTGCTGCAGGCCCTGTCGAACGAGCCCGGCAATACGCGCTTCGCGATGGTGCGGTTCGGCAATGTCCTTGGCTCCTCCGGCTCGGTCGTGCCGCTGTTCGAGCAGCAGATTGCCGCAGGCGGGCCGGTCACGCTGACCCACCGCGACGTCACCCGCTATTTCATGACCATACCGGAGGCCGCGCAGCTCGTGATCCAGTCGGGCGCGATGGCCGAGGGCGGCGAGGTCTACCTCCTCGACATGGGCGAACCGGTCCGGATCGGGGAACTGGCCGAACTGATGATCTCGCTGTCGGGCCGGACCGTGCGCTCCGCCGAGAATCCCGACGGCGATATCGAGATTCAGGAGGTTGGCCTGCGGCCGGGCGAGAAGCTGTACGAGGAACTGCTGATCGACGCGGATGCCGAGCGGACCCGCCACGCCTCCATCCGCCGGGCCAACGAAGTGTTCCTGCCCTGGGCCGCCCTGTCAGAGGAACTCGGCACACTCGATGCGCTGATCCGGGAGGGGGACGACCGCCGGACGCGGGCGCTGGTTCTGAAGCTGGTGCCGGAGTTCATGCAGCCCACCGTGTCCGTGAAACCCGCAGTCTCGTAATCCCGGCGTGCGGCGCGGGCATCCCTGCCTCTGCGCTTTACGCCGCTGGCCGCGCGGACTAACACGCCGCCAGTTGGGGGTCGCCTGACATTAGAGGATCGTAGAGCAACCATGCGTAGCGTTTTGGTGTCTGTCGGGCTTTCGCTGTTCCTGACGGCATGCATGTCGGGCGGAAACGGGTTCGGGGGGGCGCCCTCCGTGGAGTTTATCGGCGAGCAGCCGCTGGCCGCGCCGACGCGCGCCGACCTGACGGCCACGGAACGCCCCTATATCCTCGGCCCCTTCGACGAGCTGAGTATCGGCGTGTTCGGTGTTGATGACCTCGCGGACCGGACGGTGCAGATCGATGCAGCGGGCCTGATTTCCTTCCCGCTTGTGGGCGTGGTGCAGGCCGCAGGACGCACGCCGGGTGAACTGAGCGCTGAAATCGCCGAGAAGCTGCGCGGATCCTTCATCCGCGACCCGCAGGTCACGGTGAACCTCGAAGAGACGGTCAGCCAGGTCGTCACGGTTGGCGGGCAGGTCGAGAAGCCGGGCGTGTTCCCCGTCCTCGGCCGCATGACGCTGATGCGCGCGGTGGCAACCGCTGGCGGGCTGACGCAGTTCTCGAAGGAACGCGAAGTCGTCGTGTTCCGCACGGTCCAGGGGCAGCAGCTTGCTGGCCTCTACAATCTAGATGCCATTCGCCGGGGCAATTATCCGGACCCTGAAATCTACGCCAACGACGTCGTGATCGTCAGCGATTCGGAATCGAAGCGGCTGCTCGACGGCATCTTCCGCTCCGCGCCGCTCCTGACGCCCCTCGTACTGCTGATAAGGTAATCATGGCCGCTGCTGGCACCCCGACCGCCGATCCGATTTCGCCCGCAGTGCCGCCGCTTGCGGCGGGCGCGCAGGATGATGGCCCGGCAAAGGTCCAGCCGCTGTTCCTGCAGCTGTGGAACGCCGTGCTGCGCCGCCGCTGGCTGATTATCGCCATCATGGCCGCCGCGCTGGTGCTCGGCATGATCGTCACGGCCCTCGCGACGCCGCTATATACCGGGACGGCCCGTATCGAGATCA
Source organism: Pacificimonas sp. (assembly GCA_036351775.1). Classification (GTDB taxonomy): domain Bacteria; phylum Pseudomonadota; class Alphaproteobacteria; order Sphingomonadales; family Sphingomonadaceae; genus Pacificimonas. The sequence continues at coordinate 46,702 of JAZBPX010000005.1, forward strand.
GTCGCAGCTCCGCAAACTTCACGAATGTGCAGGCGGTCGAGGAAGAGACGTTCCGCGAGCTGGAATTCTACCAGACGCAATATGCGCTGCTCGAATCGCGCTCGATTGCCGAGCGCGTGGTGCGTTCGCTGTCACTGGCGACGGATCCCCAGTTCGAAGCAGCCTTCGGCGTCGACGAGCGCCTGCTGGCAAGTGACGTCGATCCGAGCGACGCCGCCGATGTGCAGGCGCGGCGGTTTGGCATTGCGACAGCGATCGTCCTCGGGCGCGTCCGGGTGAGCCCCGTTCGCGGGTCCGCGCTTGTCGATGTCTCGTTCATGACACCGGACCCGGTTCTGTCCGCGCGGCTGGCCAACCAGTGGGTCGAAGAGTTCATCGCGCTGAACCTCGAACGCCGGGCTTCAACGACGGTCGAGGCGCGGAACTTCCTGAGCCGGCGTCTCGAAGACCTGCGGGAGCGGCTGGAAGACAGCGAGCGCCGTCTCGTCAGCTATGCGGGTGAGGCGGGGATCATCAGCCTGCAGCAGACGGCGGATTCGGAAGGCCGGACCCGCACCGAGCGCACGCTGGCGACCGCCGACCTTGAGGCGCTGAACCGCGTTCTGGCCGAAACCCGCGCGCGCCGACTTGTGGCGGAGAGCCGGGTCCAGTCCGGCGGTGTATCGCGGGAAGCCGTCCAGAACTCGACGATCAGCAGCCTGCGCGCGGCGCGTGCTGAGGTTGCAGCCGAATATGCGCGCCTGATGACCCAGTTCGAACCCGGCTATCCCGCGGCGCAGTCGCTCGCCGGACAGCTGACCGACCTGGATGAGAGCATCGCGCGCGAGGAAGCGCGCGTTCGCGATGCGCTGGAGACCGATTACCGCGAGGCGCTGTCGCAGGAGCAGTCGCTCTCCGCTGAAGTGGCGCAGCTGAAGCAGGGGCTGCTGGACCAGCAGCGCAGCACGATCCAGTTCAACGTGCTGCAGCGCGAAGTGGACACCAACCGCGAACTTTACGATGGACTGCTGCAGCGCTTCAAGGAAATCGGCGTTGCCGGTGTCGGGCAGAACAACGTGGCGGTCGTGGACCGGGCGCTGCCATCGGGTGTACCGTCCAGCCCGAACCTGATGCTCAATCTCTTCTTTTCGCTCGCCCTCGGCGGTGTCGTTGCCCTTGGCGTGATCATCGCGCTGGAACAGTTCGACGAGCGGCTGAAGAATCCGGAAGACCTGCGCCGCCTCTTCAACCTGCCGGTGCTCGGCGCGATCCCCAAGGTCGACCGCGCAGAGCTTCTGAACGATGTCAGGGACAAGCGTTCGCGGGTGTACGAGGCCTATCTGTCGCTTCGCACGTCCCTGTCCTTCAGTTCCGAGAACGGCGTCCCGAAATCACTCGTCTTCACCAGCGCGAAGGAGGCGGAGGGGAAGTCGACCTCTGCGCTGGCGACTGCCGAGCTGCTGGCGCGCTCGGGCAAGTCCGTCATCCTGATCGACTGCGACATGCGGTCCCCCTCGATCGACGAGTTCCTGGGCCTGTCGAACGCCGCGGGCCTGTCGAACGTGCTCGCCGGCGATCAGAATGTCGAAGCGCTGGTTCACCAGACCGACGTCTCGGGGCTGCATGCGCTGTGTTCCGGGCCGCTGCCCCCCAATCCCGGCGAGCTGCTGGCCGGGCCGCGGTTCGGCCAGTTGCTTGCCGAACTGGGTCGCCGCTACGATCATGTCGTCATCGACAGCCCCCCGGTCCTCGGCCTTGCGGATGCGCCCCTAATTGCGCGGCAGGTGGACGGCGTCGTGTTTTCGGTCGCGCATAACCAGACGCGGCTCGGCGGTGTCCGGCACGCCGTGGAGCGCCTTCGCGGTGCCGATGCCCGTATCGTCGGTTCGCTGGTCACCAGCTTCGACCTCGAGGCGGCGTCCTACGGCTACGGCTATGGCTACGGGTACGGCTATGGTTATGGTTATGGCTACGGTCACGACTATGGCCGCAAGGGTGCGGCTGCCTAAGCCGTTGCGCGGACAGCCTTTCCAGCCGCTGACTGTCGGCAAGGCTCTTGTCCTTGGCGCAGCGACAGCCGGGCTGGCCGTCGCCGCCTTCCTGAATGCCGCGGGGAACGTACTTGCGCATCGCAACGCGGAACTGGCCGTGCGGTTGTCGCCGGACGATGCCGAAGCGCTCGCGATCCACGCGCAGCAGCTCGTGCTTGGCGCAGCCGAGGATGAGGCGGTTGCCGGGACGGCCTCAGCGCTCGCGATCCGGGCCCTGAGAAAGGATGCGGCCGAGTATCGGTCCTACCGAACGCTTGCCGCCGCGCGCAGCCTGCGCGGCGATTTCGAGAGTGCCGCGCCGTTCTACGAGCAGGGCCTCGCCATCACAAAACGGGATGTCGGTGCGCGGCTGGACCGGGTCCGGCTGGCCACGGCCCGCGGTGACCGCGATGCCTTTGTCCGGGAAACGGAACTCGCCCTGCGCGTATCGCCGGGCGCGCGGCGGCAGCTGCTGCCGCTGCTTGCTGGCGGCCTGGTGGATCAGCCCTCGATCGAGATTGCCATCGAACTGCTGTCGGGAAACCCCGCCTGGCGGATCGAGTTCTGGCAGGCGATCCTGGCGGCGCCGGCCGGGATCGCGGCACTTCCCGCGCTGCTGAGGGAAGCGGCCGACCGGGGCGTGTCCGTACCGGAGCGGCTTGTTCTGCCGGTGATCAACCGAAAGGTTGCCGACGGAGACGCGGCGCAGGCCGTTGCCATCGGACGGGCCCTGATCGCGGCACCGCGCGATGACCCCGCCGCGCCGATCGCGCCGTTCGAATGGGCCTACTACCCCTCCGGAAGCTGGACGGTTTTTGCCGGAAACGAGCGCGGGGCGTTCGCGCTGGATGCGCAGCCCGGTACCGGCGGGATCGCGGCGCGGAGGCTGGTCGAGTTCCCGCCCGCCGCACGGTCAGTCGAAATCCGGTTCGACGCGGCCCGGGGGGGCGGATCGGCAGACCGCCTGCCCTTCGTGACGTTGACATGCGCGTCGCCGCTGCGGTCGATTGCCCGGGTTTCCGCGATGGAGGCGGGTACCGGCGGTCCGGTGCGGGTCAGCCAGACCGTCCCCTTCGATTTTGCCTGCGACTATGCATGGGCCGACTTTCGCGTGCCGACACTGTCGCCGGGCGAAACGCTCGCGCTCGATATCACGAACCTGGCAGTCGTGCTGGAAAGCGGCGCTGAATGACGGCGGCAGCGGCCCTTTCGAACTGGCACCGGTCGGACGATGTGTCCTTCTGGCTGTTCGCCGCCTTCCTACTGGCCCTGTTTGCGCTGGGCGGGTCGGGCAGTGACGCCGCGGCGACGCAGCTGATCCTGCGTCCGCTTTCGGTCCTCTTTCTCGGCGCGGCGCTATCGCGTATTAGCCCTGGCACGCTTCGCCCCTACGCGGTGCCGCTGGGCATCGTATGCGCGACGATCGTCTTGGCGCTGTTCCAGACCATCCCGCTGCCGCCGGCAATGTGGAGCGCCCTGCCCGTGCGGGACGTCCTGTTACCCGGGCTGCAGATCCTCGGCATCGACGGTGTCTGGCGTCCGCTGACCCTGTCGCCGCCGCGAACGTGGAACAGCATATACGCTTTCCTGACCCCGATAACCGCCATCCTTCTGTACGCGCGGCTGCCGCGCCGCCACTTCGAACGGCTGCTGATGCTGATCCTCGGCTTTGCCGTCCTCAACAGTCTCGTAATGCTGGCACAGCTTCTGGGTCCGCCCGGTGCATTCCGGCTGTTTGGCGGCGAGGCGGTGCGCAGCGTCAGCGGCCTGTTCGCGAACCGGAACCATGCCGCGGTATTCCTGGGCACCGTCATGCCCGTTATCGCGGCACTGCATGTTTGCCGGAGCGCTGCACCCACCCGCGCCGCCGAATCGATGGTCTATGCGGTCGCCGCGCTGTTTTTGTTCACCATGATCGTGGCGTCCGGTTCACGGATCGGCCTGCTGGCCGCCCTGATCGGCGTCATTGCATCGGCAATGATCCTGAGTAGCGACCGCGAGATGGGGGGCTGGCGGCGGCGGATCATCGGGCCGGTCGCCATCGTCAGCGCAGCGCTGATTGCCGCCCTGATCTATCTCTTCACCGCCCAGACCGCAGCCTTTGACCGGTTGTTCGCGAGCGACGCGATCGACGACACCCGCTTTGCGATCCTGCCGATCAGCTGGGACATGGCAAAGGCGCTGTTTCCTTATGGCGGGGGGTTCGGGGCCTATGCGGACATTTACCGCATGTTCGAGCCGGAAGCCCTGCTTGGCCCGAGGAGCATGAACAACGCCCATCTGGACCCGCTTGAATATGTGATCGAGGGCGGGCTGGCGGCGCTGCTAATTTTGGCTGTTGGGGCTGCGTGGTGGCTCCGCCGCCTTGCCGGGGCCATGACAGCGGGCGGCGGGGTGCATCTGCGCCTTGGCCTGTCGGTGAGTGCGATCCTGGCCGTCGCCAGCCTGACGACCTTTCCGCTGAGAACGCCCATTGTCGGCGTCCTCTTCGTTCTGGCGCTATGCTGGATGGCCGACCGGAGCGGACGGCGCCTGTGAGCCGTTCGTCGCCGCTTCCCTTCACGCCGCTGGTCATAATCGGGGCCGGCCGGTCGGGAACGAACATCCTGCGCGACACGCTGTGCCGGCTGGACGGGTTCGCGTCGTGGGACTGCGACGAGATCAACCCCGTCTGGCGGCATGGAAACCTGTTCGCGGACCATGATGAGTTCGGTCCGGCAGAGGCGCGGCCGCCGGTGCGGCGCTTCATTCGCGGCGCGTTCCAGAAGGCCTGGAAGCGGCTGGACCGGCCGCGCTACCTGGTGGAGAAAACCTGCGCGAATTCGCTCCGCGTGCCGTTCATCGAGGCGGTCCTGCCGGAGGCGAGATATCTCTTCATCGTGCGCGACGGGGTGGACGTTGTCGCCTCCGCGCAGAAACGCTGGCGCGGCGAAATGGAGATTGCGAGCCTGCCCTATTACTGGGCGAAGGCGCGCAACACGCCGCTGCGCGACCTGCCCATCTATGGCTGGCGGTTCCTGAGCGCGCGCGCATCCATGCTCTCCGGGCGAAGAGCGCATATGGCGAGCTGGGGCCCGCGCTTTCGCGGCATGGATGCGCGGGCGGAAACGGCCTCCCTCGACGAGCTGTGCGCGGAGCAGTGGGCGCGCTGTGTCGAGGCGAGCGATGCGGCGTTTGCCGGGATGGACGCGGCGAAGGTCATACGCATCCGGTATGAGGACATGACGGCGGAGCCCGAGACGGCGGTGCGGGATATTCTCGCCTTTCTGAACGAAGATCGCCCTGCAAAGGCCGTGGCGTCAGCAGCAGCGCCGGTGTCGCGCACATCTGTCGGCAAGGGGCGGGCGGCGATGACCGGCGACACGGACAGCCTGATGACGATCATGGCGCCGATGCTGGACCGGCTGGGCTATTCCACTCGTTTGAAGGACGCGGCGTAATGCGAATCTGGCTTTCGAAGCCGCATATGGGCGGGGCGGAGCGCGGCTATGTCGACGCCGCGTTCGACAGCAACTTCATCGCGCCGCTCGGGCCCCAGCTCTCCGCGTTCGAGGAGCGGTTCGCGGATTATCTCGGGGAGGGCGTGCACTGTGCGGGGCTCTCCAGCGGATCGGCGGCGCTGCACCTGGCGCTTCACATGCTGGACGCGGAGGCTGGGCGCGAGGTTTGGGTGTCGTCCATGACCTTCGCGGGCGGATGCTTTCCGATCCTCTACGAAAACCTGGTCCCGGTGTTCTTCGACCTGTCGCCGGATAGCTGGACGCTGTGCCCCGACCTGATCGAGGAGGCGCTGAGGGGCGCGGCGGCGAAGGGCAGGCTGCCCGCGGCGATCGTGCCGACCGATCTCTATGGGCAAAGCGCCGACCTCGACCGGCTGGAGGCGCTGGCCGCCGGCTACGGCGTGCCGCTGATCGTCGACAGCGCCGAATCCGCGGGCGCGTCGTACAAGGGGCGGAAGGCCGGAACGGGCGGCGATGCGGCAATCCTGTCGTTCAACGGCAACAAGATCATCACCACGGGCGGCGGCGGGATGCTGGTGTCCAGAAGCAAGGAAACGGTTAAGCGCGCGCGGTTCCTGTCGACGCAGGCGCGCGATCCGGCCCCGCATTACGAGCATTCTGTCTACGGCTTCAATTACCGGCTGGGCAACGTGCCCGCGGCGATCGGGCTTGGGCAGCTTGAGGTGCTGGACCAGCGCGCGGCGCAGCGGCGCGCGATCTTCGACCGTTATGCATCAGAGCTGGGCGACCTGCCGGGCCTGTCCTTCATGCCGGAACCTGAATGGTCGCATGCCAGCCGCTGGCTGACGGCAACGGCCATCGACGCGGACGCGGCGGGCCTGACCAGGGAAGACCTGCGGCTGTCCCTGATGGAGCACGAGATCGAGAGCCGCCCTCTGTGGAAGCCAATGCACATGCAGCCGCTGTTCGCCGGTGCCCGCTATATCGGCGGAGGGCTGGACGAGCGGCTGTTCCGCGACGGCCTGTGCCTCCCGTCCTCAAGCGACATGACCGCGAACGAACAGGGCGAGGTGATCGCGCGGGTGCGGGCGCTGTGGGGCTAGGGTGCCTCCCAGGCTTCGAAACCGCTATTCTTCCAATCGCGCGGTGGGCCGACCGAGAAAAACGAACATCGCGAGGATGATTACGATCGTTGTCAGGTTCATGATCTGAAGGGCGAGCAGTGAATTTGCGAAATCGACGCTAAAGGCCAGGATCAAAACGGCGACTGCCGTCGCGCCCAGCGTGATGAAGTACCGGTCCTGATCGGTATGAAAAAGGAGCGATACGAGCGCTATGGCGGCCGCTGTCTTCGCCGGCAGAATGAGAAGCTCTGCGGTAATGAGAATCGCTGCATCCGCCACTTGCATACCCAGCGGCTCCAGCGTGGCCATGCCTATCAGACCGAGGATCGACAGCAGCAGGAAGGCTGTGGTCACCGCGGCCCGGCGCTCTTCGACCGCCCTCAGCACCGACCGGTTGAACCGATCAATGAAGGACGGCGCGGACGATGCGAGCTGGTAAGCCATCTGCGCGATCATCTCGAAAATCCGCACGATGAAGAATGTCAGCGCGGCCATCTCCGCCGGTACGGCGAGGCGCCAGACTTCCCGAAACGCGAAAACGGCTCCGGAGTTGAAGACGTTCGCAAACCCGGTGCGGATCGTCGCCATTTCAACCGCGCTTGCACCCTTCGTCCGAAAGGCGGCAGCAAGAAGCTCGCGCGCCGCCGGAAACGCAGCGAGGAGTGTAACCGGCGTCAAAACCTGGAACGACAGCCAAACCGCCGCCAGCATCACCGGCGATGCGCGCTGCCAGAACAGGCCCAGCAATATCAGGGCAATCCCGCTCGCGGCGAGCGGAACCAAAAAGACCTGCGCCCTGTCGTACCGGCGGACGATCGATCCCTGAATAATTGCGTTGGCACCCGTGGCGACCCCGCCAACAAGAAGCAGGGCGATCACAAGCCTTTGCTCCGCGGAATCTGTTCCCAGATAAGTGTCGGGGAGAGCGAACTCACTGAGCGCGAACGCAGCCAAAGCTGTAACCGTTGAAAATCGCAGGAAAAGCCGGATGTGCCCCGAACTGTTCCCATCGACTTCATGCGCCTGCACACCGCGCACGAAACCAGACGCTGAAACGAACGTCACGAACATTGCCTGCAGGAAGAGTATCTGGAAGAAAGCTGCGGCTACAGTGGCTTCCAGCTGCGAGACGATGATCGTACTGAAGACGAAACCGACAGCGGCCTTGCCGATCGCCGCCGCGCCGACAGCGCCGATGACCCGGTTCCTGTTCAGCCAGTCGCCGATCATACCGGCTGTCGGGGTAGAAAAAACCGTAGGTAGAAGAAGGCGATCGTCGCAAAGGCCCATTCAAGCGATATACCCGGCTGAAACGTGCCCGAGGAGAAAGCGAAGAACTGCGTAACGAGTACGATGCCGCAGGCGGCGCTGGCATCCCGATATGACCGCCAACTCTGCTGGAAATCACGGAATATATATCCGAGAAACGCCATATATGCCGGCACCAGCCAGAACGTCAGGTCGTTGGCCAGCCAGGTATAGGCCGTGGTCCACTTGTTTGGTGCGGGCCAGCCTATGACCTGTAACTTGTCGGCATAAGTCGGGTTGCCGCAAATTGCTGACGAGATCTTACAGACGTTGATCCGAACCGGTTCCAGATGGCCCAGGAAATAGTGAAAGTCGTATCGCAGATCGAGCGCGTAACTCAGTCCCTGATAGCCCTGCGCGATATAGTTGACGACAAAAAGATACAGGATCTCTGCGTCAGCGCCGAACGTCTTGGCGACCGTTGAACTGAAATTGAAGCAGACCTCGGTCTCCGGAAGGCAGGAAAGCGTATAGTCGCCGACGCGGGACTGGCGCCGAGCCAGAAACACCATGAAGAACAGGGGTATCGCGACCATCGACGCAACGAGAACCCGATTGAACCTACCCTTAAGGTAAAGAAACATGACCGCGATCAAGATGGCGTCTGAAATTTCCTTGTCACGCGCCTTCAAAAGGCCGGCGACAATAAACACGGCGCAGATGGAAACAATGATCATCCAGCCGTAACGGCGGGACTGGAACGCAGCCATGAGAACGAGGGGAAATAATAGCGAGCGTAGCAAGAGAAGGATCTGGCTTGCCGCGCCTCCTTCCTCATTCTCAGCATTTTCAGTGGTGGTCTCGTACAGGTCCGCTGACTCGATCACGTAGGATGACGGTAGTAGAGGGTTCTTGTCTGCCAGGCTGGCAACCTGAAAGAGAACAGCGAAGACGTAGACCGCCGTAAGGAGCGCGATCAGGGTTCCGGACTTCGGTACCAGTCCTTCCAAAATACTGGGGCCTGCCGCTACTCGTTGCGGCAATAACGCGCCGATATTAAACGCAGCAAGGCAGATCGCCACGTAAACCGCGATAAATATGTTGTCGTTGTGGGGCCAGTCGACGGGGCCGTAGTAGAACGCCAACAGGGTCAGCCCTACCCACGTATTGAACGCATAAATCACAGCTGGGACCCGGGCCGTGTAAGGATCGTCATGTGCTTGGGAAGGGCCCGGGAGACCGCAGCGTCCGGCGCATCGACCATGGCGAGATAGCGGGTTTGGGCGCCGGAGAATGACCGGATGTGCTGATCGAGGCGCGAGGCGTTAAAGTGTTCATCGACGACAAGTACGGCACCGCTGGCCACGCCGATATCCAACATGCCTGCATTGGGCGGCCCCCTGAAAATCACGGGTAAACCGCTGGAGACATAGGCTGTCGTCTTGGACGGAAAGGCGGGTAGTGTGAACGCGGGATCGATGGCCACCAGCCCGGCATCCAGCGCTGCCAGGGCGTGCTGAAACACGTCGCCCTCCAAGTAGCCGCGCGGAATTATCCGCAGCTGTCCCCTCCGACGTTCTGCCAGTTCAGCGATTTCGGCGGGAACAGTGTCACTGCCAAACAGGTGAAATTCGATCTTCCGCTCCGAAAGTCGCTCTGCGATGTCGCCGATGGCAGCGGGGACATTCTGCATGACCGTAACCTGTCCAGCAAAGCCGATCCGGATGGGCTCGCCTTCGTGCAGCGCACGCGCACGGACAGGCTGGCGCTCCGCAATGGGCCAGATTGGCAGGAAATGGACATCGCGAAGACCGGCCAGTTTTGGATGAGCCGCATAATCCCTCGACGGCACAAAGACGCTGTGCGCCAGCCGCAGAGATGCCCGTTCGGTAAGGTCGTAGAGGCAGATGAGCAGCGGGTTCCTGAAGGTTCCGGTCACAACGCTGCTTTCGGGGTACAAGTCCCAGACGACGAGAAGGACGCGCCGCCCGAGCAGTCGTGCCATGACGATACTGCCGAGAGACAGGCTGAGCGGCGTATGCATGACGACGACGTCCGCGCGCAAAATGCGGCCGATATTCGTGAGTTCGAACTTGAGGATCGCGCCGATCTTCCTGTGCAGGCCCCGGGGAAAAGCCCGCCTGTGAAGTGTCGCAGCGTACCCGGATTTCAGCCGGTTGGTCAGGGCCTGCATCAGACGGCACGTTGTGAGCTGCGCTGCGCCCTCGGTTAGAAGCAGGATGCGCGCTGGCGATCGGTCGACATCTGCGCCAGTCATGCGGACCCGCCCAGCAGCCGCAGTTGCGCCGCCTCTATAGCCGCGACATAGGCGAGGCGATTTTCCGGGTACGCCCTGAAGAATCGCCCGATCGTATCCGCATCAATCGGCCCGTCATTGGCGCTAAGACCGACACCGCCGTCAATCAGCGCTGCCTTCAGGCCTGGCAGCGGCGGACCGCTATACAGGATGGGCAAGCCGCTGGAGATGTAGCGATTGGACTTCGATGGAAACGACGCTTCAGGCAATGCAGGATCAAGCGAAACGATGCCAAAGTGCATCTGACGCAGGCGCTCTTCCAGCTCCCCCAGAGAGACATAGCCGTGGTAGCAAAGGTCGGCGCCCACGTCCCCGATCGTCGCTGCCAAACCGGAAGGCAGGGGATCCGGCGAGAAAACATGAAAGGCCAGCGTGTATCCGGGGAAGGCCGCGGCGATCTGGCGTATCGCGTGACCCACGCCGCGCGTTGCCAGCAGCTGCCCCGTCCAGGCGATCCGCACCTCCTTGCCCGGACTCGGCGCGGACGCCGTGGCGTCCTGGATCGCATCGACCGGCCAGATCGGGACGACCTCGACCGATCGCAGCGGCGGCAGGCGCTCGTGAAGACGATAGTCGTCATTCGGTACAATGATCGTGTCCGCGCGGTGCATCGCAAAGCGCTCCAATGCCGAGAACAGGGCGTGCGCGAGCCTTCCGCCCCTATTCTGGCCCGTCGCCATGGATTGCGGATAGATGTCCCAGAGAAACCCGGAAACCGGCTTGCCAAGCAGCTTCGCGACCAGAATTGTCGGCAGGTTCAGCGCGAACGCGGAGTGCACGAACAGCTTGTCCGCCCGTGCGACCGCGGCGACCTCGCCAGGAAAGGCCATGGCAAGAGCAGCGACCTTCGCGACAACGCCGCGCGGCAAGGTGCGGAAGCGCAGTTCGACGCGCGACTCCGCGCGTAGCCGGTCGGCGAGCTTTCGAAACAGACGACCCGTTGTCTGCTCCGGTGACGCGTTCGAGATCAGGAGCAGCTTTGGCGGTATGGCGGGCGATGCAGCCCTCTCGTCAGCAGCGCCGGACGCTGCTGCCTGCTCCTGAACCGGCGCGCCCGGCGTCACGCGGCCTGAGCCCGATATTCTGCGACCGTCCTGTCTATGCCTTCCGCCAGCGCGATGCGGGGTGTCCACCCCATCGCGGTGAGGCGCGAACTGTCCATCAACTTGCGGGGCGTGCCGTCCGGTTTGCTCGGGTCCAGATCAATTTCACCGGTGAAACCAGTGGACTGAGCAACCAGTCCGGCAAGCTCGCGAATGCTGACCTCCTGTCCGCTGCCCACGTTGACGGGTTCTGGTCCGGAGTAATTTTCCATCAGGAAGACAAGCGCGTCGGCAACATCGTCGGCATGCATGAACTCGCGCAGCGGCGTTCCCGTACCCCAGATCGTAACCGCCGGAGCGCCGCCTTGAACGGCTTCGTCAAACCGGCGGATCAGGGCGGGCAGAACATGGCTGTTGAGGGGATGGTAGTTGTCGCCCGTGCCGTAGAGGTTGGTCGGCATGGCGGAGATGAAATCACACCCATGCTGATGGCGAAAGGCTTCGCACAGTTTTACGCCCGCGATCTTTGCAATCGCATACCATTCGTTGGTCGGTTCGAGGGGGCCAGTCAGAAGCGAATTCTCGCGGATTGGCTGCTCGGCGTGTTTGGGATAAATGCAGGACGAGCCCAGGAACAGCAGCTTGCGGGTTCCGTACTGCGCTGCCGCCCGGATGATGTTCGCCTCGATCATGAGATTGTCGTAGAGGAAATCAGCGGGGTAGGTGGCGTTGGCATGAATGCCGCCAACGCGCGCCGCAGACAGAAACACCGCGTCCGGCCGGTTCCGGTCAAACCATTGTTCGACATCGTGCTGGCGGACAAGATCGACATCGTCACGCGGTGCGGTCAGCGTTTCGCAACCTGCAGTTCGTAGCCTTCTGCAGATCGCGGAACCCACCATACCGCGATGTCCGGCCACAAATACGCGCTGGCCGGTCAGGTCATAGGGCGTCACAGGCTGCGCGGGTGTACCCTCGTCAACAAGCATCGCGCCGCGCCTCTGCCATGTCAGCAGCGGCCATTTCCCGTACCAGTTCATCGAAGGTCGTCCGGGGCTCCCAGCCGAGCTGCTCGCGCGCCTTCGACGCGTCGCCGAGCAATGTCTCCACCTCAGCAGGCCGGAAATAGCGCGGATCGACGACGACGATAGCCTTGCCTGCGCTATCGCAGCCAATCTCGCTCTCGCCGCTGCCCTCGAAGTTGATCTCCATATCGAGCGCTTTCGCGGCGGAACGGACGAAATCGCGAACGGAATACTGCACACCGGTCGCGATGACGTAATCTTCGGGCTTGTCCTGCTGCAGGATCATCCACTGCGCCTCGACATAGTCACGTGCATGGCCCCAGTCGCGTTTCGCATCGAGATTGCCAAGTCTGAGGACAGATTGCTGGCCGAGCTTTATGCGTGCCAGGGCACGTGTGATCTTCCTCGTAACGAAGGTCTCTCCGCGAAGCGGGCTTTCGTGATTGAACAGAATGCCGTTGCAGGCGAACAGGCCGTAGGACTCGCGGTAGTTCACGGTAATCCAGTAGGCGTATAGTTTCGCAACGGCATAGGGACTGCGGGGATAGAAGGGCGTCGTTTCGCTTTGCGGCGTTTCCTGAACGAGTCCGTAAAGTTCGGAAGTAGACGCCTGATAGAAACGGGTTTCGCCGCCAAGATCGAGAATGCGCATGGCCTCCAATAACCGAAGTGTTCCAAGCGCGTCGGAGTTGGCCGTATATTCCGGTTCCTCAAAGGAAACGGCGACGTGGCTCTGGGCCGCGAGATTGTAGATCTCCGCAGGCCTTACTTCCTGAAGGATGCGGCTGAGCGACGATGAATCGGTCATGTCGCCATGGTGCAGGACGAACTGACCGGTCTGGCCGGGCTCGCCGTCGAACAGGTGGTCAATCCGGTCAGTGTTGAACAGGGATGTTCGGCGCTTGATACCGTGAACCTCATACCCCTTATCGAGCAGAAACTCGGCCAGATAGGCACCGTCCTGTCCGGTTACGCCGGTGATCAGCGCACGCTTTCTGGTTTTGCCGTTCATTCTTCTCGTCTTTCCGGGGAGGGTTCGGCGGCACGATTTGCGCTGAGACCGTTTATCAGAGTTCCCCAATCGTTCAATCGCGCCGGGGTAGCAAGGCGTTCTGCGTAATGCCGCGCCGCGTTGGCTTTCAGAACCGGAAGTGCATCGGCTCCTCGCCCGAGCTGGCAAAGTGCCGCTGCGATGTTCTTTGGCGATCTGGCCGGGAACACGCTTCCAAGTCCGTTCGCCTCGATTAGCCGGGCGAGCTCGCTTTCCGGTTCCACCATTGCGAGCACGGGAAGGCCTAGGCCGAAATAAGTCAGCGTTTTCGATGGATAGGCGTAGCGGTACAGCTCCGGTTCAAGGGCGACCAAGCCAAAATCATGAGCGGCAATGACCGCCGCAGCGTCTGAAAAGGGCAGATGATTGCGAAAGCGGATGTGCGGCGACCCCGACGCCTGCCTCTTCAGGTCGTCGAGCGCCCTTCCTTCGCCAAGGATGGTAAGGTGAAGCGGTGTGGTTTCGCAGGCGTCCAGAAAGCCCTCGACGAACTGAGACAACCCCTGAAATCGACCCACATTGCCTGCGAAAACGATCCTTATGGTGCTTTCGTCGGCGTCGCCGCTCGAGATATGTTGCGAATGTCCCGAGGGGACTGTTTTCGCACTACTGCTGCGCTGCTGTGAAAAGCTTTCGAGAAGGAAGTTGTTCACGATAGCGGACTGCCTTGGACTGCGGAGCTGTGCTGCGGTCGCCTCCATGTCCGCGCTCAACGTCACGAGCATATCGGCTGAGGCGCGGGTCTTGCCTTCGATCGCCTTGCCCATGCGGTGCAAAAGCCCGCCCTCCGTGATCATGCCGGACTGGACGGCGATTTCCGGATAGAGATCCTGGCAGTGGTAGAGGAACTTTGCGGCGAAGATGCGGGCCACCGTGCGGCCGCACCAGCCTTGCAGCACCGGCGGGATGGTCGCGGTCCAGACGAGGTCGAACTCGTAACCGGCCGCCTTCGCGGTCAGCGCCTTGGCGATTATCCGCGGGACGTAAGCGAGCTTCGCCAGCGTCCGGACGAAGCCCGAGCGGTGCCATAGAGGCAGGCGGCGGAACCGTTCGACCTGAATGCCGTCCAGAACCTCTCGCCGTGGCGGGGAGAGGTCGCCGTCTGACTGTTTGTAGACCGGCATTTCGGCCCAGATCGTGACCTCATGCCCCGCCGCCACCAGATGCGCGGCGATGCTGCGCAGCATGGCGGCATAGGGCGGGGAATCGGGCCAGAAATGCCTGTAGAGGATGAGGATCTTCACGACCCGCCCGCCAATGTTTGCCAGATCATTCGGATGTCATCGCGGAAGCGGTAATTCTCGGCATAGTCGCGGTTGAGGCGGACCTTGTCGGGCCAGATGACCTCGTCATTGTAGCGCACGGGATCGGGCTGGGCGGCGAGGAGCTCCTGCTCGTCCGCATATTTCAGGGTCGCGGGGCCGGTGATGCCGGGGCGCAGGGCGAGGACGACGCGGTCCTTGCCGGTCAGTCTGTCGGCATAGCCGGGGACATCCGGACGCGGACCGACGAAGGACATGTCGCCCTTCAGGACGTTCCAGAGCTGGGGCAGCTCGTCGATCTTCCAGCGCCGCAGCCGGGCGCCGAGCGGTGTGATGCGCGTATCGTTCGCGGTGGTGATGCTGGTGCCGCCGACCGCGCGCATGGTGCGGATCTTGTAGACGGTGAAGGGGACGCCGCCCTTCCCGATGCGTTCCTGCGCGAAGATGCCCGAAGCCCCCGTGTCACGGCGAGCAGCGATGACGGCGAGCGCGATGATTGGTGCCGTCGCCACAAGGCCCGCCGCCGACGCTGTCAGGTCAAAGGCCCGCTTCAGAAGGCGGTCGCGCGCCGTCATGCTCAGCCAAGATCAGCGCCGCGCCGCATCACACATAATCGTGCATGCGGATGCCGTCCCAGGCGTTCGACAGCTTTGCCGTGCCGAGGATCAGCTTCACGACGCGTTCGGAGGTGTTGGTGATCTGGTAATCGTCAGGCACGGGGCAGGGGATGCCGGCGTTCCGGCGTTCCCGGTGGATGGCGACGACCGCCTCGATGGCAGCCAGCATCGTGTCCTGGTCGAGGCCGGTGGCTATGATTGAGCCGGTGTCGAGCGCTTCCGGCCGCTCGATGGAATCGCGCGGAGTGATGGCGGGGAAGTCCAGCATCGAGCTTTCTTCCGCGATGGTCCCGCTGTCCGAGATTGCGCAGTAGGACTGCATCTGCAGGTGGTTGTAATCGTGGAAGCCGAAGGGCTTCATGTCCTGCACACGGGCGTCGAGCGTTACATCGTCCAGCGCCTCTAGCCGGTTGCGGGTGCGCGGGTGGGTCGAGACGATGACCGGCATGTCATAGCGCTCCGCCAGCGCGTTCAGCGTGCCGACGAGCGAGCGCAGCCGGTCCTTCGAATCGACATTCTCCTCCCGGTGCATGGAGACGATGAAGTAGTTTTGCGGCTGCAGATCCAGGCGGGCGAGGACGTCGGACGCCTCGATCTGGTCGCGGTAGTGATCCAGCACCTCCTTCATCGGAGAGCCGGTCACGTAGATACGGCGGTGCTGCATCCCCTCTGACAGGAGGTGCCGCCTGGCGTGCTCGGTGTAGGTCAGGTTGAAGTCGGCAATGTGATCGATCAACCGCCGGTTGGTTTCCTCCGGCACGTTGCGGTCGAAGGAGCGGTTACCCGCCTCCATGTGGTAAATCGGGATTTTCATCCGCCGCGCCATGATGGCGGCAATGGCGCTGTTGGTGTCGCCGAGAACGAGCAGCGCGTCGGGACGCTCGGCCTTCAGAACCTTTTCGGTTTCGATCAGGATGCCGCCGAGTACTGCGCCGAGGCTGGAGGTGTCGACACCCAGAAAATGGTCCGGTTTCCGGACATCGAGGTCCGAGAAGAAGACCTCGTTCAGCTCATAGTCCCAGTTCTGGCCCGTGTGGACGATCTGGTGGTCGGTATACTCGTCAAGGCGCGCCATGACGCGCGACAGGCGAATGATCTCTGGCCGGGTGCCGAGAACGGTGGTGACCTTCAGTTTGCTCATCAGATGGGCCTCAGACCGGATCGGCATAGGTGTCTGGGTTGGCGGGGTCGAACAGGTGGTGCGACCAGAAGAAGGTCACGACATCCTCGTCCGAGATATTCTCGATATGGTGCGTGTGGAGCGGCGGCATGTCGATGGCGGCGGGCTTGTCGCCGTCGACGATGAACTCGTGCACCTCGTCGGTCAGGACGCGGCGGATCCGGATGGCGGCCTTGCCCTGAACGACCAGGAACCGCTCAACGAGATCATAATGGAAATGGTCGCCGCGGACCTTGCCCGGTTTCGTTGTCGATATGAACGACTGCGCCGCCGTGCCGCCCTTCGCCGTCTCGAACAACGCGCCGCGGTGATCCGCGTTGACAGTCAGCATCATCGGATAGCGGTCCGGATAGCCGCCAACGCGGTAGCTGTTGAACAGCGCGACCTCGAACGGGTCGGCGAGCGGCGGGAAGATGTTCGCGGTGTAGCTGTCGTGGAAACCCTTCAGTATCTGCCACAGGTCAGGAACGCTCGTATCGCGTCCCGCGGGGGCAATGGTCCCCGTCATGCCGTTCAGGACCGCGTCGATGGCGAGCTGCGCCGCCTCGCCGGCATGGAGCAGCTGGACGCGGCCGTCGGGGTTCAGGTCCGGCGTTTCGCCCTTCCACAGCTTGTCGATCAGGGTCGCGGTGACGTTGTTGTAATAGGGCCGCGCGCACTCGCCGAAGATGTGCGGCATGACGAGATTCGTATATTTGTCCGCGAAGTCGTCCAGCAGCTCACCCGCGATCCGCTTCGACCGCCCATAGGGCGTGTCGCTGGCAGCGTGGGTGCTGTTGGCGTAGACGATATGGGGGTTCACCTCCGCAGCCTTGCAGGCGTCGATCAGAGACCGCGAGATGGCGGGATTGCCCGTCTCGACTTCGGCTTCTTCCCCGCGGTTGATCCCGGCGAAATGCAGGATGGCGTCGACGCCCTGCAGGTAGCCGGGCAAGCGGTCCCGCTGTGCCTCCTCCTGATCGATCTGGACGAGTTCGAACGGTTCGGCTTCGCCCCTGTAGCGGGCGGCGCAGTTCTGTGCGTGCAGGCGGGCGCTGGCGTGCCAGCCGACAAGGCCCTTCGCGCCGGTGACAGCGATCTTCATGCGCGTTCGGCCTTCCAGCTTGCGACCTCGTCCCGAACCTCCGGCAGGGACATGAGGAGGTCCTTTACCTCTTCGACGTTCAGCCGCTGCGTGTTGTGCGAGTGGTAGTCCTCGAGCGCGGCGGTCTTGTCCTCGCCTTCCTTGAAATAGGCGTTGTAGTTCAGGTCGCGGGTATCGAGTTGCAGGCGGAAATAGTCGCCCAAGTCCTCGGCCGTTACCAGTTCCTGCGCACTGGCGAGGGTTTCGTAGAGCTTTTCGGCATGCCGCCAGCCGATCTCCTTCACCTCATGATCCGGAACCTCGAACAGTTCGAGCAGCGCGGTCACGAGGTCGGCGATGGTGGAGGCTCCGGCCTTCTTGATGAAGAGATCGCCCTGCCGGGCATGGTCAAAGGCGAACTTCACCAGGCTGACCGAATCCCGCAGCGGCATCAGGAAGCGCGTCATCTGCGGCTCGGTCACCGTGATCGGTTTGCGCGCCTTGATCTGCTTGATGAATAGCGGGATGACCGACCCGCGTGAATACATTACGTTCCCGTAGCGGACGGCGGAGAGTGTCGTGGTAGCCCCGGACCCCAGTTCCCTTGCCCGAGATTGGACCAGTTTTTCCATCATCGCCTTCGACATTCCCATCGCGTTGATGGGCATGACGGCCTTGTCGGTAGAGAGGCAGACGACGCTCTTCACATTCGCCGCGATGGCGGAGCGAATGACGTTCTCCGAGCCGATAATGTTGGTGCGCACCGCCTCCATCGGGAAGAACTCGCAGGAGGGCACCTGTTTCAGCGCCGCCGCGTGAAAAACGGCGTCGACGCCCTTCATGGCGCGGTCGACGCTGTCCCGTTCGCGAATGTCGCCGATGTAGAAGCGGACGCGGGAATCGCTGAGCTGGGCGCGCAGGGCATCCTGCTTTTCCTCGTCACGGCTGAGGACGCGCACTTCCGGCGTGCCGCGGTCGAGAAGATCCTGCAGCATGGTCTTGCCGAAGGAGCCGGTGCCGCCGGTGATCAGAATCGTGTCCATGGTCCCCGCGCCATTAACGTGCCGCAAGATTTGCGGCCCCTTCATTCGGGAGCGCAGCTAGCAGGGGCGGAAAGCCGCGTCCACGCCCGCCTTGGCCTGCCGCACGGCGCGACCTAGAAGGCTGTGCGATGGCGGCCAGTAACCAGCAGAAGAACCACCGCGAGCGGCTGCGCCTGCGGATGCGCGAGGGCGGGTTCGAGGCGTTTCACGATTATGAGCTGCTGGAATATCTGCTGACCTTCGTTCACCGGCAGGGCGATACCAAGGCGATCGCGAAGGCGCTGATCGCGGAGTTCGGCAGCTTCGGTGCGGTGTTCGCGGCGAGCCATGCCGAACTGGTGCGGGTGAAGGGCGTTGGCGACAAGGCGGCGGCGGCAATCCACTTCGTCGCCGCCTCGATACTGCAGGTCCTGAAGGAGGAAGCCTCGGGGCGGCCGGTCCTGAGCAACTGGGCAGCGGTCGAAGATTATCTGAAGGCCAGCATGGCGCACCAGCCGCGCGAGCAGTTCCGCATCTTGTTCCTCGACACGAAGAATGTCCTTATTCGCGATCATGTGCTGAGCGTGGGGACGGTCGACCAGACGGCGGTGCATGTGCGGGAGCTGGTGAAGGCGGCGCTGGAAACGCACGCCTCTGCCCTGATAATCGTGCACAATCATCCGTCAGGCGATCCCAGCCCCTCGCGGGACGACATCCGCATGACCGATTTGATCAAGCAGGCGCTGTCGCCGCTCGGCATCACGCTGCACGATCATATCATCGTGGGATCGAAGGGGCTGTACAGCTTTCGGGCGAACGGTCTGGCCTGACACGCGTTGAAGCGCGGCGGGGCGGCTGATAGGCGCGCTGGCCAGACCCCAACAGGAGCGCCTCGCCAATGATCCCCCGCTATTCCCGCCCCGAGATGACCCGGATCTGGGAGCCGGAAACGAAGTTCCAGATCTGGTTCGAGATCGAAGCGCACGCAATGGACGCGCTCGCCGAGCTGGGCGTTGTGCCGAAGGACGCGGCGAAGGCGGTCTGGGAGCGCGGCGGCTTCGACATCGAGCGGATCGACGAGATCGAGCGCGAGGTGAAGCATGACGTCATCGCCTTCCTGACGAGCCTGCAAGAGCATGTCGGCGAGGAAGCGCGGTTCGTGCACCAGGGCATGACGAGTTCGGATGTGCTCGACACGTGCCTGAACGTGCAGCTGGTGCGGGCGGCCGACCTGCTCATCGAAGACCTGGAGGCGCTGCTGGTCGTGCTGAAGCGGCGGGCGATGGAGCACAAGACAACGGTCACCATTGGGCGGAGCCACGGCATTCATGCCGAGCCGACGACGTTCGGGCTGAAACTGGCGCAGGCTTATGCCGAGTTTGATCGCTGTCTGGCGCGGGTAAGGGACGTCCGTGAGGAGGTTCGAACCTGCGCGATTTCAGGGGCGGTAGGAACCTTTGCCAATATCGATCCGCGGGTCGAGGCGCATGTTGCTGAAAAGATGGGATTAAAGCCCGAGCCGGTATCGACGCAGGTGATCCCGCGCGACAGGCATGCGATGTATTTCGCAACGCTCGGCGTGATCGCGTCGTCGGTCGAGAGACTGGCAGTCGAAATCCGGCATTTGCAGCGCACCGAAGTTCTTGAGGCGGAAGAATATTTCTCGCCGGGGCAGAAGGGTTCGTCGGCGATGCCGCACAAGCGCAATCCGATCCTGACCGAGAACCTGACGGGCCTCGCGCGGCTGGTGCGCGGCTATTCCATTCCGGCGATGGAGAATGTCGCACTGTGGCATGAGCGGGACATTTCGCATTCATCGGTCGAGCGCATGATCGGCCCCGACGCGACGGTGACGCTGGACTTCGCGCTGGTGCGTCTGACGAACGTCATGGACAAGCTGCTCGTTTATCCGGAGCGGATGCAGAAGAATATGGACCGGATGGGCGGCCTGATCCACTCACAGCGCGTGCTGCTGGCGCTGACGCAGGCGGGCGTGAGCCGCGAGGATGCCTACCGCCTGGTGCAGCGCAACGCGATGAAGGTGTGGGAATCGGACGGCGAGAAGAGCCTGATGGCGCTGCTCAAGGCCGACCCGGAGGTGAGCGCGGCTCTGTCCGATGAAGAGATCGAGAGCCGGTTCGACCTTGGCTATCACCTGAAGCATGTGGATACGATTTTCGCGCGGGTGTTTGGGGACTGAGGAGCCGCCCGGCGTAGCCATTGCTGTCATCCCCGCGAAGGCGGGGATCTCCCGCAGCACCCATCGACCAGCGCCCCGCTACACCGCATGAGATCCCCGCCTTCGCGGGGATGACAGTTTTTTGGGAATCGCAGCCCTTTCAGGAGGCGCAGGCCTTCGCCGGGATGACGATGTTGGGGGTAGGGCGTTCGGTTTCCACCGACAGTTTCGCCGCGTCGACGAGCGGCGTTTCCAAGTTCGCCGGTTCGCGCTAGCCTTCCCCAGAGGATTGGGAAGGGACCGAACGATGACCATCAGGCTGACCGTGAACGGCGAGGCGCGCACCTATGAGGGCGATCCGGAGCAGCCGCTCTTGTGGTATTTGCGCGACGAGGCCGGGCTGAAGGGTACGAAGTTCGGCTGCGGCATCGCGCAGTGCGGGGCCTGCACCGTGCATCTGGACGGCGCGGCGACGCGGACCTGCGTGCTGCCGATGGCGGCGGTGGACGGCGCCAGCGTGACCACGATCGAGGGGCTGGCGAACGAAGACGGCACCCTGCACCCTGTGCAGCAGGCGTGGGTCGATGAGGATGTGGCGCAGTGCGGATATTGCCAGGCCGGGCAGATCATGACGGCAGCCTATCTTCTCGAGAATAATCCCGACCCGAGCGAGGAGGATATCCGCATGGAGATGACGAACCTCTGCCGCTGCGGAACCTATTCGCGGATTGCGAAGGGCGTGAAGCGCGCCGCCAAGACGATGCAGGAGGGCTGAACCGATGACCGTGCATCTGAAGAGTGCCGATCTTGCCGCCGCGACGCTGAAGCGCCGCGATTTCCTGAAAGTGTCGGCGGCAGGCGGCACCATGCTGCTGAGTTTCCGCATTCCTGCGCCGGCAAGAGCGCATGGTGAGGCGACTGGCGCGGGTGCGATGCTGGACGCGCATGTCCGGATCGATCCGGACAATGTCGTGACCATTCGCACCGCGACGACCGAGATCGGGCAGGGAACGAACACGTCCATCCCGATGCTGATCATGGAGGAGCTGGACTATCCGTTCGACGATGTGCGGGTGGAGAATTTCCCGGCGCGCGTCGTCGCGGTCGACGGTCAGCCGCAGGTCGACGCCTTCGTGCAGGGCGCGGGCGGCTCGACGGCGATCTGGGAAGGCTATGACGGCGGACGGCAGATCGGCGCGAAGGCGCGGATGATGCTGGTTGCCGAGGCGGCAGAGCGCTGGGGCGTCGATGCCGGGACGCTGTCCACCAAGGACGGCTTCGTGATCGGCGCGGGCGGTGCGCGCCTGAGTTACGGCGAGCTGGCCGAGGGTGCGGCCGCGCGGGCGGTCCCGGAGGGCGAGGTCGCGCTGCGGCCAAGGTCCCAGCACAGGCTGATCGGCACGTCCCAGAAGCAGAAGGACCGCGGGAAAATCGCGCGCGGCGTTCCGCTGTACGGAATCGACCAGGAATTGCCGGGCATGCTGCACGCGGTGATCCTGCGCTGCCCCTATTTCGACGGCAGCGTCGCGGCGCTGGACGATGCGGCGGCGCGCAGGGTGCCGGGCGTGCGGCACATCGTGCCGATTGCCGGGCCGACGCCGGGCGCGCCCTATGCGACCGAACCGTTCAATGCCGGGATCGGTGTCATAGCCGACAGCTACTGGCAGGCACTTAAAGGCCGCGATGCGCTGAACGTCGAATGGGCACCGGGGCCTGCGGGCAAGGAGTCGACGGCGGCAAGCTATGCCGCGACCCGCGCCGCGCTGGAAGCGGGCGAGGGGCTGGAGCTTGAGGCCAAGGGCGACATGGCTGCGGCGCTCGCCGAATCGGCGAAGACGCTGACGGCGACCTACGAGATGCCGATGGTGGCGCATGCCCCGCTGGAGCCGCAGAATGTGATCGCGCATTTCGATGGCGACCGCCTGAAGATCGTGACGGCAACTCAGCAGCCGATTCGGGTGCGGCGCACCGCCGCGGCGGTCGCGGGGATCGACGGCGAGAAGATCGACATCGTTCCGGTGCGTTCAGGCGGCGGGTTCGGGCGGCGGCTTTATGGCGACATGATCGCGGAGGCCGTGATGCTGGCAAAAGCCGCGAACGGCAGGCCGGTGAAGATCGTCTGGACGCGCGAATGCGACATGATGGTCGACCCCTATCGGCCCGGCGGCGTGCACCGGATGACCGTGGGCCTGGACGCAAAGGGCGACATGCACGCCTGGCACCACCAGGCGGCCAGCCAGTCGCTGAGCTATCGCTCGCGGGCAGAAATGAAGCCGACGGACTATCCGCAGTTCGAGGTGTTTCCCGACGATCAGCCGGGCAGCTTCGCCCGGAATGTAAAGGTCGATTATTTGCTGATGGATAGCGCCGCGCCGCGCGGATACTGGCGCGCGCCGGGACACAATAACACGGCCTTCGTCCAGCAGGCCTTCTTTGACGAAGTGGCGGAGCTGGCCGGGCGCGACCCGCTGGAAATGCGGCTGTCCTTCCTTGAGCCGGCGCGCGAGGTGCCCTGGTCGGGGCATGGCGGGCCGGTGATGGAAACCGGGCGGCTGGCGGCTGTGCTCAAGCTGGCGGCGGATAAGGCGGGCTGGGGCGAGAGCCTGCCCGCGGGCAGCGGCCGCGGCATTGCCGGGCATTTCAGCTTTGGCACCTATGTGGCGCATGTCGTCGAGGTGACGATGACCGACTGGGGCGGCTTTACCGTCGACCGGGTGGTCAGCGGCATCGATTGCGGCGTTCCCGTCAACCCGAACGGCATCGCCATGCAGAATGAGGGCTCGATCAACGATGCGCTATCGACCGCGCTGGGTCAGCAGATCACCATCGAGGACGGCATGGTGCAGGAAACGAATTTCGACCTCTACCGCATGATGCGGATGGCGGACGCGGCCCTGACCATCGAAACGCACATCGTCGGTTCGGATGCCCCGCCGCGCGGGATGGGCGAACCCGCCCTGCCGCCCTTTGCCCCGGCGCTGGTGAATGCCATCTATGCGGCGAGCGGGAAGCGCATTCGGACGCTGCCCATCGCCGACCAGCTGACCTGAGGCGCGCTGGGCAGCGCCTGAGACCAGACGTCACGGGGAACGGAGCGGGCCGCCCGCGTATTCAGAGAATATGTCCATCCTGAAAACCCTTCGCGGCGGGAAAGCCGATGAATTCGAGGTCGCCAAGACCGAAGCCGAATGGCGCGCCGAACTGACACCGGAGCAGTTCGCCGTCCTGCGCAAGGAAGCGACCGAGCCGCCGGGTTCCTCGCCGCTGAACGGCGAAAAGCGCGACGGGATGTTCATCTGCGCGGGCTGCGGGACCGACCTGTTCCCGGCGGAGACCAAATATGAAAGCGGCACCGGCTGGCCGAGTTTTTACGCGCCGGTCGAGGGCGGCGTGGAGACGAAGACCGACTTCAAGATGGTACTGCCGCGGACCGAGGTGCACTGCGCCAGCTGCGGCGGGCATCTGGGGCACGTGTTCGACGATGGCCCCGCGCCGACGGGAAAGCGCTATTGCATGAACGGCGCGGCGATGGAATTTCGGGCGGCGGACTAGGTTCGCGCGTCGTCGCCTATCCTAATTGGCAGGGCGCGGAACAAAGCCTTGGCCACGGGCTTTGAAGCCTTGACCCCGACGGCGCTTCCCCCCCCTGCCGAGGGGTCAACTGCCCAGAGAGACGGGCCGCGGAAGCGATCAATCCCCCCGAACGCTTCAGCGGCCCGCTCCATTTTCCAGACCTGAATATGATGTAACGGTTCGGCCCCGCCCGTCGTAATGACGGGGCATGACCGATATCTACGACATCGCAATCATCGGCGCCGGTTCCGGCGGCCTTTCCGTGGCGGCCGGCGCGGCCCAGCTTGGCCGGAAGGTCGTGCTGTTCGAGGCGGGCGCGATGGGCGGCGACTGCCTGAACGTGGGCTGCGTGCCGTCGAAATCCCTGATCGCGGCGGCCGAGCGGGCACATGCGGCGCGGGCCTCCGCCGACTTTGGTATGACCGCTGAGCCGGCCGTCGATTTCGCGCGGGTGATGGCGCATGTTCAGGAGGTGATCGCCGGGATCGCGCCACATGACAGCCAGGAACGCTTCGAGGGGCTTGGCGCGGCGGTGGTGCGGGAACTTGCTAGGCTGACGGGTGACGGGCATGTCGAGGCGGGCGGCAAGACCTACCGCGCGAAACGGATCGTACTGGCGACCGGCTCCCGGCCAGCGACGCCGCCCATTCCGGGTCTCTCCGACGTGCCCTACCTGACCAACGAGACGATCTGGGAGCTGCGGGAGCAGCCGGAGCATCTCGTGATTCTCGGCGGCGGGAATATCGGCGTGGAGCTGGGGCAGGCGTTCCGGCGGTTGGGGTCGAATGTAACGATCATCGAACGCGACAAGGCGATGGCGAAGGACGACCAAGAGCTGGTCGATGTGGTCCGCGCGGCTTTGAAGGACGATGGCGTTACCCTGCATGAGGGTGTCGCTGCGGACCGGATGTCGAAGGGGCCGGACGGGATCACCGTGCACGGGCCGGACGGCTTCGCGGTGACGGGGACGCACCTGCTGGTGGCCGCCGGGCGGCAGGCGAATGTCGACGATCTGGGGCTGGAGGCCGCGGGCGTCGAGTATGACCGCGCTATCAAGGTCGATGACCGGCTGCGGACCTCCAACAAGAAGATTTTCGCCATTGGCGACTGCCGGGTTGGACCGCAGTTCACCCACGCGGCGGGCTATGATGCGGGGATCGTGATCCGGAATGTCGTATTTCGGCTGCCGGCAAAGGCGGATTACACCGCGATGCCTTGGGTGACCTTCACCGATCCGGAGCTGGCGCAGATCGGCATGACCGAAGCCGAGGCGCGCGAGACGAAGCCGGACGTGGACGTCTACGAAGCCTCGCTGGGCGACAATGACCGCGCGCGGGCGGAACGCCGCAAGGAAGGCCGCCTGAAGCTGGTCCTGTCGAAGGGGAAGATCGTCGGTGTGTCGATCGTCGGGCTGCACGCCGGCGAGCTGATCCACCCCTGGTCCATCGCGATGGCGAACGGGATGAAGGTGCGCGACCTGACTGGCTTCATCGCGCCCTATCCAACGCTGGGCGAGATCACCAAAACCGGCGCGGGCAGCGTGTTCCGGGAGAAGCTGTTCTCCCCGACCGTGCGCAAGCTGACCGGCCTGCTGGCGAAGCTGCCCTGAACCCGCGGTTCGACCGAAAAGAAACCGCGCTGCCGGGACCGGGAAAAGGGGCAAACCGGCCCGGCAGCGCGTGAGATCGGCGGCGGCCCCGTTTGGGGAATGGGGGGACGCGGGGTCCGCTGGCCGTTCTTGTCCTTGTTTACGGGGCGCGGGGCGAAATTCCCTTGCCCCTCGCCGCGATTCTTGAGCAAGGCCGGGTGGGCGTTACCGCGATGGACGCGGCGGCGCATTCGGGGAACGAGATGCCAGAGATCAAACGCGCCGTGCTCGCTTATTCCGGCGGGCTCGACACCAGCGTCATCCTGAAATGGCTGCAGGACCATTATGGCTGCGAGGTGGTGACCTACACTGCCGATCTGGGGCAGGGCGAGGAGCTGGAGCCGGCGCGCGAGAAGGCGCTGGCCGCCGGGGTGAAGCCCGAACATGTCTTTATCGAGGATGTGCGCGAGGAGTTCGTGCGCGATTATGTCTTCCCGATGATGCGCGCGAATGCGCTGTACGAGGGGCTGTACCTGCTCGGCACCGCGATTGCACGGCCCCTGATCGCCAAACGGCAGATCGAGATCGCGCACCAGGTGGGTGCGGACGCCGTGGCGCACGGCGCGACCGGCAAGGGCAACGACCAGGTGCGGTTCGAACTGGGCTATTACGGGCTGGACCCCGACATCCGCGTCATCGCCCCTTGGCGGGAATGGGACCTGACCAGCCGCACGAAGCTGATCGAATATGCCGAACAGCACGGCCTGTCGGTGCCGAGGGACAAGCGCGGAGAAGCCCCCTTCTCCACGGACGCGAACCTTCTGCATACCTCATCCGAAGGGAAGGTTCTGGAAGATCCGTGGGCGGAGACGCCGGACTATGTCTATTCGCGCACCAACGATCCTGAGAGCGCCCCCGATACGCCGCAATATATCGAAATAGATTTTGAGGGCGGCGATGCGGTTGCCATCGACGGCGAAGCGCTGTCGCCCGCCGCGCTGCTGACCCGGCTGAACGAACTGGGACGGCTGCACGGGATCGGGCGACTCGATCTCGTTGAGAACCGCTTCGTCGGCATGAAATCGCGCGGCATGTACGAAACGCCGGGCGGTACGATCCTGCTGGCGGCGCACCGGGGTATCGAGCAGCTGACGCTGGACCGGGGCGCGGCGCACCTAAAGGACGAGCTGATGCCGCGCTATGCGGAGCTGATCTACAACGGCTTCTGGTTCGCACCGGAGCGGGAGATGCTGCAGGCTGCCATCGACAAGAGCCAGGAGGACGTGACCGGGACGGTGCGGCTGAAACTGTACAAGGGCCGCGCGGATGTCGTGGGCCGCAAGTCGGAGCGTGCGTTCAACCTCTACAGCGAGGATGTGGTGACCTTCGAGGACGATTCAGGGCGCTATGATCAACGCGATGCCGCCGGGTTCATCCGTTTGAACGCGCTGCGCCTGCGCCTGCTGGGTGAGCGGCGGCGGGCCGACCGCGATAGCTGACGTGCCGGTAAGCGAACGGATGCGGAAGCGCGGGTCGATGCGGCAGGTCTGGCACAGGAACGCGACGCGGCTGCACAAGTGGATCGCGCTAATCGTCGGCGTTCAGCTGTTCCTGTGGACCGCGTCGGGCCTGTTCATGACGATCTTCCCCATCGAGGAAGTGCGCGGCGAGCATCTCGTGCGAACCGAAAGCCCGCTGCTGCTGGACGAGCCCTTCGTCATGCCCGTTTTCGACCGCGAGCCGGTGATCGGCCTAGCGCTGCGGCAGATCGACGGGCGGCCCGTGCTGGTGGTGGAGCACCCGACGCGGCGGATGATGCACGATCCCTATACCGGCGCGCATATCATGAGCCCCGATGCGACGGGCATCCGCGAGCGGGCGGCCCGGGTCTACAAGGGTTCGGGCGAGATCGAGGCCGTGACGCTGATCGAGAGCGATCCGCCCGGCGAATATCGCGGGCGGCTGCCGGTGTGGCAGGTCCAGTTCGACGACGGCGATGCGCTGCGCCTGTATCTCGACCCGGCGACGGGCGAGGTAATTACACGCCGGACCCGGCTGTGGCGGGTCTATGACTTCATGTGGATGCTGCACATCATGGACTATGATTCGCGTGATGATTTCAACAACCCGCTGGTCCAAGTCGCGGCGGGACTGGGGTTGTCGGTTGCCCTGTCCGGGCTGTTATTGCTGTTTTATCGGGTGCTGAAGCCGGACCGGCGGCGGATCAGCAGGACGGCGTGACGCATGTCATTCCCGCGAACGCGGGAATCCAGTCGCGCTCCACTCCGAAGACAGACCCGGCTTCGCCCTCGCTTTCCTCTGGATTCCCGCGTTCGCGGGAATGACGGGAAGGTGTGACGGCACTTCCCGCCCGGATAAGCGATGTGCTACGCTAATCCATGTTATGACTGTTGCGCCCTCTTCCGAACCCGGCCGGGATCCGCAGCTTGATCCGGTGGAGGCGCATGCGCTCGACTTCCTGCGCCGCTACGCGATTGCGCTGCAGACGCATGACGTCGACAAGGTTCACCCGTTCCTGTGCATGCCGGTCATCGTGTCCCGGCTGGATGACACCCATTTCATTCGTGACGATGCGGACCTGCGCGCCTTTATCGACGAGGTGCTGCGCCATTTCCGGGACAATGGAATCGTCACGCTGGAGCCCGAACTGCTGAGCTTCACCGGATCGCTGGACGACCGGGTGTCCATGGTCGTGCGCTGGCGGGAATGCGATGCGGCCGGCCTGTGCCGTATGTCGGAAGATAACAGCTATACGCTGGAAGATACGCACCAGGGCTGGTGCATCGTCGGCGTGGACATCGCGGAGCGCGAACGGCGCGGCCTTGCTGGTGACTGGAGGCCCGGCGAGGCCTGATCGCGAACTGGCAAATCGTCACCAGCTGTTAACCCCGTCTTTAAACCTTCGGCCCAGAACCCGGCTCAAGCACTTGAGGCACACACCGGGAGCGGGGCCAGATGACGACTTATTCAAGCGACGTTGCGATTATCGGTGCCGGGCCGGCGGGCCTGACGGCGGCGTATCTGCTGACGAAGGAGGGCTATTCGGTCACGGTGATCGAAAAGGACCCGAATTATGTGGGCGGCATCAGCCGGACGGTCGAGCATGAGGGCTACCGCTTTGACATTGGCGGGCACCGGTTCTTCTCGAAGTCGAAGCAGGTGGTGGACCTGTGGAACGAGATCCTGCCGGACGATTTCATCCAGCGCCCGCGGATGAGCCGCATTTATTACGAGGGGAAGTTCTACAGCTATCCCCTGCGCGCATTCGAAGCGCTGGGGAATCTGGGCATTTTCCGGTCGGCGCTGTGCATGCTGAGCTATGCCAAGGCGCGGGTGTTTCCGAAAAGGCAAGTGAAGAGCTTCGAGGACTGGGTCTCGAACCAGTTCGGCGAGAAGCTGTTCGGTATTTTCTTCAAGACCTACACCGAGAAGGTGTGGGGCATGGCGTGCGACGAAATTTCAGCGGACTGGGCGGCGCAGCGGATCAAGGGGCTGTCGCTCTATTCGGCGGTAATGGACGGGCTGAAGCGTTCGCTGGGCCTCAACAAGACGCCGAATGACGGCATGGAGACGAAGACGCTGCTGGAAACCTTCCGCTATCCGCGCAAGGGGCCGGGCATGATGTGGGAAGCGGCGCGCGACAGCGTC
Source organism: Pacificimonas sp. (assembly GCA_036351775.1). Lineage (GTDB taxonomy): Bacteria > Pseudomonadota > Alphaproteobacteria > Sphingomonadales > Sphingomonadaceae > Pacificimonas. The sequence goes on from JAZBPX010000005.1 coordinate 76,133, forward strand.
GTTGGCGGCGGCAACAGGGTCCTGATGGACCATGCACTGCACCAGTTGTCGGAGGACCAGGCGACGGGCCGCTGGCGCGTGCAGGCGACGACCGGGGACGGCGAGATGGTGACGGTGAACGCAGGGCATGTGATCTCCTCCGCGCCGATGCGGGAGCTCGCGAGCCGGCTGCACCCCCTGCCGCAGACGACGGCCCATGCGATGGACCTGAAATACCGCGACTTCCTGACGGTGGCCGTCATGGTGAAGTCGAAGGACCTGTTCCCCGACAACTGGATCTACATCCACGATCCGCGTGTGCAGGTGGGGCGTATCCAGAACTTCCGGTCCTGGTCGCCGGAGATGATCCCGCACGAGGACATGGCGTGCGTAGGGCTGGAGTATTTCTGCTTCGAGGGAGACGGGCTGTGGTCGGCGGATGACGGCGACCTTGTCGAACTGGCGAAGACAGAGCTGGCAACGCTCGGCCTGTGCAATCCGGAGGACATCGAGAGCGGCGTCGTGGTGCGGCAGGAAAAGGCCTACCCGGTTTACGACGATGCCTATGCGGAGAATGTCGAGGCGATGCGGGCGGAGCTGGCCGAGAGGCACCCGACGCTGCACCTCGTGGGCCGCAACGGCATGCATAAATACAACAACCAGGATCACGCCATGATGACGGCGATGCTGACGGTCGAAAACATTAAAGCGGGCCGCATCAAGCACGACGTCTGGACGGTCAACGAGGACGCCGAATATCACGAGGCGGGCGACGAGGGCGAAATCGAGGGTGCGGTCGAGGCGCTGTCGTCCGAGCGGCTGGTGCCGCAGAAGATCGCGGCCTGAGCGGCACCTTGCGGGGGCTGAACGCGATGCTGGCCACGCTCACCACCCGGTTCGGGATCGACCGCAGCTTTGCCGCCTATGTCGCGGTGAGCGCGGCGGCGCTGATCGCGGACGTCCTGACGCTCGACCGCCTGCTGGTGGCCGGTGTCGACGAGAGTATCGCGGCGGCGGCGGGCTATTCGCTGGGCATCCTGGTGCACTGGTTCCTGTCGACGCGCATGGTGTTCGCCGCAGAGGCCGCGGCGCAGGGAACGGCGGAGCGGGGACGGCAGAAGGCGCTGTTCGTGCTGTCCGCGCTCGTCGGCCTGACCCTGACGACGGGCATTGTCGGCGCGGGCGCGGCGATGGGTTTCGATCCACGGCTGGCAAAGCTGGCGGCGATCGGGGTGAGCTTCTTCGCCGTGTGGCTGATCCGCCGCCTGTATATCTTCGCGCGCTAGGTTTGCGGCGGAGCCATGGCTAGCGCTGCGCCGGTGATGACGGCCCCCAGAACCGACCTGCGCATGAGCGTTCCGAGCGGCTGGCTGTGGGCGGTCCTTGCGACATGGATTGCGTTTACCGCCTTCGCGCTGTTCGCGGCGCAGGGCCAGATGGCGAGCGCGCAGCCGCGCGGGCCGGACGATCTGCTGCGGCTGGTTCAGGTGCGGGACTGGCTGGCAGGACAGGCGCTGACCGATGTGTCGCAGTACCGGCTGAACACGCCCCACGGCGCGCCAATGCACTGGTCGCGGATCGTCGATGCGCCCATTGCGGCGGTCGTCCTGCTGCTGACGCCGCTGGTGGGCGCGGCGAAGGCGGAACTGGCGGGGATGCTGGTGATTCCCGCGCTGACGATGCTGGCGATCATGGTGGGCGGAACGCTGCTGGTGCGGCGCTTCGTGCCCGATCCGAAGCTGGCGATCCTCGTGCCGCTGTTCGTGGCCGCCACGCCGCTGGTGGCGGTGCAGGCCTGGCCGTTCCGGATTGATCATCATGGCTGGCAGATCGCGCTGAGTGTGGCTGCGGTCGCGGCGCTGTTTGCGAGGGACCGAACGCGCGGGTCTGCGCTGGCGGGGCTGCTGCTGGCGGTCAATCTGGCGGTGTCCATCGAGGCGCTGCCCTTTGCGGCCATGGTCGGCGGCGTGCTGGCGGTTCGCGCGGTGCTGTCGAAGGCGGAGGCCCGGCGGCTGACGGCCTATGTGGGCGCGCTGGCGGCGGTGTCCGTGCTGCTGTTCGCGGCGCTGCAACCGCCATCCCTGTGGAGCGCGGCGTGGTGCGACGCGATGATGCCCACCTATCTCGGTGCGCTGTGCGTAGCGGCGGTTCTGCTGATGGGGCTGCATCTGACGGCGGTGTCCACGCCGCTGGCGCGTGGAATCGTGATCGCGGCTGCGGGTGCGGGCGCGTTTGCGGCGCTGTCGGCCGTGAACCCGGCCTGCGCAGCGGGGCCGTTCGCGGCGCTCGACCCCATCGTGCAGGGCCATTGGTACGGGCGGATCAAGGAAGGGCTGCCGCTGTGGCACAGCGAGCCGGTCATCATCTTCTCTGTCATGGTGCCGCTGGCGCTGGGGGCCGCTGGTTATGCGCTGCTCCTCAAGGGCGGCGCGCGGCGCGCGGACGTACTGACGATGGCAGCGCTGTTTGTTGGCAGTGCGCTGCTGGGGGTGCTCGTGATGCGGGCGTCGGCGCTCGCGACGGTGCTGGCGCTGCCGGGACTTGCGGCCTTGCTGTCAGCGGGCCTCACCCGGGTTTCGGAGAAGCGGGGGCCAGCCAGACTGGTCGGCGCGGCGCTGGTGATCCTGCTGCTGTTTCCCGCAACGCCGCTGATGGCGTGGACCGCGCTTCCGAAAGGCGAGCGCGGGGCGCAGGGGGATGCTGGCAACGAACCCCTCACGCCCGCAACGACCTGCCGGGCGGCGGAGAACTATGCGCTGCTGGCGGCAATGCCGGAGACGCGGCTGCTGACGCCGCTCGATCTGGCCCCCGCGGTGTTTTATGCCTCGGACCATAGCGTGGTCGCGAGCAGTCATCACCGGAACAACGCCGGGATCGCGGCGACGCTGCGGGCGTTTCTGGGCGATGGTGAGGGTGAGGCGGCGCGGGCGCTGATGGCGGGGCGGGGGCTGACGCACCTGGTGTTCTGCGAGCGGTCGCTGGAACTGCGGGATTATGCGGAGCGCGCGCCGGGCAGCTTTGCGGAGCGGCTGTTTACCGGCGAGGTACCAGGGTGGCTGGTGCCGGTGCCGGGGCAGGATCCGGAGAACCCGGTGCGGATTTATGCTATCGGACCAACAAAGCCGTCATCCTGAACTTGTTTCAGGGTGTATGGGCCAGAATGACGCTATCGGGGTTGTGCTTGCGTTTCCCCCGCAGCGATCACGATTGGATCCTGAAACGAGTTCAGGATGACGGGCTTTGGGATTGCGGGTTTGCCGACCGGGGCCCTAGGCGAAGCTGGCGACGAGGCCGTCGACCACATATTGCGCGGCGAGGGCGGCGAGGATGACGCCAAGAAGGCGGGTGATCATCGCCTCCATCTTGTGACCGAGCAGGCGCAGGAGCGGTCCGGCGAGGACAAGCGCGGTGAGCGTCAGGACCATGACGGCGGCGAGCGCGGCGAACACGATACCGCGCTCTTCGATGCTGGTCGTCTCGCTCATCAGGAGCATGATCGAGGCGATGGAGCCCGGCCCAGCGAGCATCGGGATGCCCATGGGAAAGACGGAGACGTCTTCGACATGGCGCTGGCCGACTTCTTCCGCGCGGGCCTCGCGGCGCTCGGTGCGCTTCTCGAACACCATTTCAAGCGCGATCATGAACAGCATGATGCCGCCCGCGATGCGGAACGAATCGAGCGAGATGCCGAGCGCGCCGAGGAACGCCTTTCCGAACAGCGCGAAGACGATCAGCACGCCCGATGCGATCAGGACCGAGCGGATCGCCATGTTGCGCCGCGCCCTTGCATCCGCGCCGTCGGTCAGGCTGGCGTAGATCGGCGCGCAGCCGGGCGGATCAATCACGACGAACAGGGTCGCGAACGCGGCGATGAACAGCTCCGTCAAAGGGACGGGGTGTCCCGTCCCTCTCGCCAGCTGGCGGCGACAATGGTGTTCCTGAGGAGGCAGGCGATGGTCATGGGCCCGACGCCGCCGGGAACGGGGGTGATCGCGCCTGCGACCTCCACCGCTTCATCGTAAGCCACGTCGCCGACAAGGCGGGTCTTGCCCTCACCCTTTTCCGGTGCATCGATGCGGTTGATGCCGACGTCGATGACGGTTGCGCCCGGCTTGATCCAGTCGCCCTTTACCATCTCGCGCCGGCCTACAGCGGCGACGAGAATGTCGGCGGTGCGGGCGAGCGCGGGCAGGTCGTCGGTGCGGGAATGGGCGATGGCGACGGTGGCGTTCCGTTGAAGGAGGAGCTGGGCCATCGGCTTGCCGACGATGTTGGAGCGGCCGATGACAACGGCATGCTTGCCGCTGAGGTCGTCGCCCTCCACGTCCGCGATCATCATGGCGCAGCCGAGCGGCGTGCAGGGGACAAGGCCGGGCAGGCCGACGGCGAGGCGGCCGGCGTTCACAGTGGTGAAGCCGTCGACATCCTTGTCGGGGTCGATGGTGCCGATGACACGGTCGGCATCGATCTGCCGCGGCAGGGGCAGCTGGACGAGGATGCCGTCGACGCGGTGGTCGTGGTTCAGACTGTCGACGAGGCCGATCAGCTCATCCTCGCTGGTGTCCGCGGACAGGCGATGCTCGAAGCTCTCCATACCGGCGGCGACGGTCGCCTTGCCCTTCGACCGGACATAGACCTCGCTGGCGGGGTCTTCGCCGACGAGGACGACGGCGAGGCCCGCCTTGCGCCCCACCTTGTCGGCGAAGGCATGGGCGGCGCCGTGCACCTTGGCGCGCAGCTTCTCGGCGAAGGCCTTGCCGTCGATCCGCTCGGCGGCCATCAGGTGACCATCTCGAGCGCGAGGCCGCCGAGCAGCATCTGCGCGGCGATGAAGCCGAGGATGACGATCATCGGCGTCAGGTCGAGGCCGCCAAGATCCGGCATGACGCGGCGGATGGGACGGTAGACGGGCGCCAGCAGGCGCTCGATCCCGTCATAGATGCTGCGCACGAAATTATTGTGCAGGTTCACAACATTGAAGGCGATCAGCCAGCTGAGGATGACCTGTGCGATGACGATCCAGATGCCGACCTGAAGCAGCATCTGGATGATGTCGATGAGCGCGAGCGCGATGTTCATGGCGGAGAACCCTGTCTGGCGGATGCGGCGGTATTCTGGCGCACTTAGGGCGTCGGAGGGGGAAGGTTAAGAGCCGCCCGTCGAGATATGCAGGGCGCGTGCAGGTGGCGTGCGGGCAGCATGCGGCGGCGCGAGGCTCGCCACGGGCGTTTGCGAGGCTTAGACGGTTGGCCATGACGACCATCCATCCCTTTCATTCCCTGCGTCGGCAGGGGTTTGTCCGTGTTGCCGCCGCGACCCCGCTGGGGACGGTGGGTGATGTCGAGGCCAATCTGGCGGCGGCGAAGGCGCTGGCGAAGGATGCGGGCGCGAAGGGCGCGGACCTCGTGCTGTTTCCGGAGCTGAACATCAGTTCCTACGCTGTCGATGACCTGCATTTGCAGGACGCGATGCAGGCGCGGGTGGAGGCGGCGATTGCCGAGCTGGTGGCGGCGTCTGCGAAGCTGCGGCCCGTCATGATCGTGGGCGCGCCGGTGCGGCGGCTGGACCGGCTGTACAACTGCGCTGTGGTCATCGGCGGCGGGCGGCTGCTGGGCGTCGTACCCAAAAGCTTCCTGCCCAATTACCGCGAATATTATGAGAAGCGCTGGTTTGCGCCGGGCGCGGGGCTGACGGGGCTGGAGGTCGAATATGCGGGACGGAGCGCGCCGTTCGGGACGGACCTGATCTTTCGCTGCGCGGATCACGATGATTTCAGCTTTGCCGCGGAGATTTGCGAGGATTTCTGGGCACCGGTCGTGCCCTCCACCGCCAGCGCGCTGGCCGGGGCGCACATCCTTTGCAACCTGTCGGGTTCGAATGTCATCATCGGCAAATCGCGCGACCGCAAGGCGCTGGCCGCGGCGCAGTCGGCGCGCACGATGTCGGCCTATCTGTTTTCCGCCTGCGGGCCGGGCGAATCGACGACGGACATGGCGTGGGACGGGCAGGGCTTCGTCTACGAGCTGGGCGACCTGCTGGCGGAATCGACGCGGTTCGAATGGGCACCCGAGACGCTGATCTGCGATGTCGATGTGGCGCGGATCCGGCAGGAGCGGATGCGGACGCCGACCTTCAACGATGCAGGCCGGGCAACGGGGATCGAAGCGCAGGCGTTCCGGACGGTCATGTTCGAACAGGCGGACGCGGCGGAATTGCGCGACCTCGACCGGCCGCTCAGGCGCTTTCCGTTCGTGCCGAACGATGCGGCGCGGCGGGACGAGGACTGTTTCGAGGCGTTCAACATCCAGGTCGAGGGGCTGGCGAAGCGGTTCCAGGCCAGCGGCGCGAAGACGATGGTCATCGGTGTGTCGGGCGGTCTCGACTCGACCCATGCGCTGATCGTGGCGGCGAAGGCTGTCGACAGGCTCGGCGTGGGCCGTGACAAGATCCTGGGGTTCACGATGCCGGGGTTCGGCACGTCAGACCGGACGCTGAAAAATGCCCATAAGCTGATGGATGCGTTCGGGGCGACGGCGGAGGAACTGGACATTCGTCCGGCCGCCGAACTGATGCTGAAAGACATGGACCACCCCTTTGCGGGCGGCGAACCGGTCTATGACGTGACGTTCGAGAATGTGCAGGCGGGCCTGAGGACCGACTATCTGTTCCGGCTGGCCGGACAGCGCGGCGGGTTCGTCATCGGAACGGGCGACCTGTCGGAGCTGGCGCTCGGCTGGTGCACCTACGGCGTCGGCGACCAGATGGCCCATTACAATGTCAATTCCGGCGTGCCGAAGACGCTGATCCAGCACCTCATCCGCTGGACCGTATCGAGCGGGCAGGTGGATGAGGCGGCGGGCGCCGTGCTGACCGATGTGCTGGGTACCGAAATCAGTCCGGAGCTGGTCCCGGCGGGCGAGGACGGCGCGGTGCAGAGCACCGAGGACAAGATCGGCCCCTATGCGCTGCACGACTTTTTCCTGTTCTACACGCTGCGTTACGGGCTGGCGCCCTCGAAGGTCGCCTATCTGGCGTGGCATGCTTGGCGTGACCGGACGGCGGGGGACTGGCCGGACGGGATCGCCGCGGCGGACCGGCCGGAGTATGATCTGGAGGCGGTCGCGAAGTGGCTGGACGTGTTCCTGGCGCGGTTCTTCGGCTTCGCGCAGTTCAAGCGGTCGGCGATGCCCAATGGGCCGAAGGTGAGCTGGGGCGGGAGCCTCAGCCCGCGGGCGGACTGGCGGGCGCCGTCGGACGGGACGGCGGACCTGTGGCGGGACGAACTGAAGGCGGCGCTGCCGGAGGGGTAGTTGCGGGGTGCGGGGCGGTCTGCTGGATCTCTGGCCCCCTCCGACCATCGCGGCTTCGCCGCTCGGCCACCTCCCCCGCAAGACGGGGGAGGAAAAGTGGTTAGTCCGCGTCGGGGCCCAAGTCGGGGTCGAGGTCGCGGGGGCGGACAAGTTTGTCGATGCTGGCGCAGTCCGCCGGGAGGTTCGACCAGTCGCCCGTTTTCAGTGTCATGCGGCAGAGCGTGGCGGTGGGATATTTGACGTCGACCTCGCGCCGGGCGGGGCCGTCGTCCGCCGGGGTCAGGTGGAAGATCAGGTCTTCGAGGCCTGGATTGTGGCCGACCATCAGGACACGGTCGCCGGTGCAGGTCGACAAGACGTCAATCAGAGACGAGACGTTCGCCATGTAGATGTCGCGAGTTTCCCGTACAGGGACGGGCTGGCCGTAGCCATCGGCGAACTGGGCGATGGTTTCCTGAACGCGCCGCGCCGGAGAGGCGACCGCCTCGTCCCAGGCGATGCCGGTCCGGGCGGCATGTTCGCCCATCAGCCGGGCGGCGCGCGCACCCTTCGCATTCAGCGGTCGTTCGAAATCAGTCGCAACGCCGTCCTTCCAACTGGATTTGGCGTGGCGAAGCAGGATGAGCTGTTTCATTGCGCCGGTGGCTAGCCGGTTGATCGCCGCGCGTCATGGGAAAGATGCATGACAGGGCGTAAGGATACCGCGCAGCGTGGGTCGGAACAGCGCGCCCTTTCCTTTTCCGGAAGAGGCGACAAGTATCACGGGCATCACGCGAATCCAGACGCATATGAGGGTCATTCAATGAAGCGTTTCCTGACCGCGGTTGCCGCCGCCTGCTCCCTGTCCATTGCCGCGCCCATTGTTGCACCGGCCTTCGCGCAAGGGCCCTCGCCCGAACTCGTCGCCGAAGTCGATATTCCCTATGAGCGCTTCACGCTGGACAACGGCCTGCGCGTCATCACGCACACCGACCGCAAGGCGCCGATCGTGGCGGTCTCGACGTGGTATCATGTGGGATCGAAGGACGAGCCGGAGGGCAAGACCGGCTTTGCCCACCTGTTCGAGCATCTGATGTTCAACGGGACGGAGAATGACGACCGCGATTTCTTCGAGGCGCTGCAGGAGATCGGCGCGACGGGCTATAACGGAACGACCTGGCTGGACCGGACGAACTATTTCCAGAATGTGCCGACCCCGGCGCTGGAACGGGCGCTGTTCCTGGAATCGGACCGCATGGGGCACCTCCTTGGCGCAGTGACCGAGGAAAAGCTGCAGAACCAGATCGGCGTCGTGCAGAACGAAAAGCGGCAGGGCGACAACCAGCCCTTTGGCACGGTTTGGTACCGCATATTGGAGGGCATTTTCCCGGAGGGGCATCCCTATCGCCACCCGACCATCGGTTCGATGGAAGACCTTGAGAATGCCTCGATGGAGGACGTGCGGGAATGGTTCCAGAAATGGTACGGACCGAACAATGCGGTCCTGGTTCTGGCCGGTGACATCGACGCGGAAACCGCGCGGCCTCTCGTTGAAAAGTATTTCGGCGACATTCCGCCGGGACCGGCGAACCCGGGCCGGCTGGAGGGCTGGGTGCCGCAACGCGATGCGACCGTGCGCGAATATATGGAGGACCGGGCCCCGAATGCGCGGCTGTACCGCGTGTGGGCCGTGCCGGGACTGCAGGAAAGCGCATCGCGCGACCTGAGCGTTGCGGCGGCGATCCTGGGGAGCGGTGAAACGTCCCGCCTGTATCAGCGGCTGGTGCGCGAGGAGCAGCTGGCATCGAGCGTTTCGGGCTATGTGCAGCCGTTCGAGGCGGCCGGACTGATGCAGCTTGTTGTCGACCTGAAGCCCGGGGCGGATGCGGCGCGGGCCGAGGCAATCCTGGACGAAGAGGTTGCGCGCTTCCGTGCCGAAGGACCGACCGCGGATGAGGTTGGCCGTGTTGCGATGCGCGCCGTGTCCGGCACCATCCGCGGGCTGGAAGCCGTGGGCGGGTTCGGCGGCAAGGCCGTTACGCTGGCGCAGGGCGAGCTGTATTCAGAGGACCCGGGCTACTTCAAGGTTCAGCTGAACGATTATGTCGCGATGACGCCGGAGCGGGTTCGCGCGGCGGCGGCCGAATGGATGGGCGAGGGCGGCTACGAGCTGGAAGTGCAGCCGGTGGGCACGCTAACCGCGTCGGCGGAGGGGTATGACCGCTCGACGCCGCCTGCGGTCGGCCCGCTGCCGGAGCTGGATTTCCCCGACGTGGAGCGGGCAACGCTGTCGAACGGGATCCCCGTGACCTTCGCGCGCCGCGATGCGGTTCCGGTGGTGGAGATCGCCGCGGTGTTCGATGCGGGCGATGCCGCCGACCCGAAGGACGCGCTGGGCACGCAGGCGCTGCTCCTATCGCTGCTGGACGAGGGCACGGAAACGCGCTCCGCGACCGAAATTGCCGAGGCGGAGGAAACACTTGGCGCGGGAATCTCGGCGTCGTCGTCGAGTGACGAAACGCGGGTGTCGCTGTCGGCGCTGACGGTGAATCTGGGCGAATCGCTCGACCTCTATGCCGATGTTATCCGGAACTCTGCCTTCGATCCGGACGAGCTGGAACGGGTGCGGCAGATACAGCTTGCGGCCATCGAGCGGGAACTGTCGCAGCCGAGCGCGGTCGCGCGCCGCCTGCTGCCGCCGCTGATCTACGGCGAGACGCACCCCTATGGCATCCCGCTGACCGGAACGGGCACGGTCGAGGGTGTGCGGAGCGTGACGCGGGACGACCTGTTCGCATTCCGCAACACGTGGCTGCGGCCGGACAATGCCGGCTTCTTCGTCGTCGGCGACACGACGCTGGCGGAGATCGTGCCGATGCTGGAGGCGCGCTTCGGCGACTGGCAGGCGCGCGGGCCGGTGAAGGGTACAAAGCTGTTCGCGCCGGTCGAAGCGCCGAGCGAGAGTCGCATCGTGCTGGTGGACCGTCCGGAAAGCCCGCAAAGTTATATCTATGCCGGTTATCCGCTGACGGTGACGGGGCGCGACGATGACGTGGCGCTGTCCATCGCGAATGTGCCGCTGGGCGGGGTATTCACCTCTCGCCTGAACATGAACCTGCGCGAGACCAGGGGCTGGAGCTACGGCGTACGGTCGGGGGTCGGCGGGGTGCGCGAACAGCAGGCCTTCACCGTGACCGCGCCGGTGCAGGCCGACCGGACGGGCGAGTCGATTGCCGAATTGCGGCGGGAGCTGGCCGAGTTTGTATCGGATGCGCCGATTACGGCCGACGAGACCGCCGAGACGGTTGCGTTCCTCGCGGGGCGGCGGCCGGGCGCCTATGAGAGCACGGGCTCGGTGCTGGGCGCGCTGATCGCCAATGCGAGCCTGGGGCGGCCCGACAATTACCAGGAGACCTATGCCGACCGCCTGCGCGCGCTGACGCCGGAGGAGATTGCCGCGCGCGCGGCCGCCGAGATCGACCCGGACAAGCTGGTCTGGGTCGTTGTAGGCGATGCGGACGTGGTGCGCCCCCAACTTGAACAGCTCGGCCTGCCGGTGGAGGTCCGCTAGGGCAGTTCCCCTGAAACAAGGGGGAGTGAAGACCATGGCGATCAGCACGCGCGTGACGGAGATGCTGGGCATCGAAAAGCCCATCATCCAGGCGGCGATGGGCTGGATCGCCCGCTCGCAGCTGTCCTCCGCCGTCTCCAATGCGGGCGGCATGGGGATCATCGAGACCTCGTCGGGCGAACTGGATGCCGTGCGCGAGGAGATCGTGAAGATGCGCGATTTGACGGACAAACCGTTCGGCGTGAACGTCGCGCAGGCCTTCGTTCGTGATCCGGACATCGTGCAGTTCATCATCGACCAGGGCGTGAAGTTCGTGACGACCTCCGCCGGCGATCCGCAGCGCTATACCGCCACGCTGAAGGCGGCGGGGCTGACGGTGTTTCATGTCGTGCCGTCAATGGCGGGCGCGGTGAAGGCCATCGAGGCGGGCGTCGACGGCCTGATCGTCGAGGGCGGTGAGGGCGGCGGCTTCAAGAACCCGAAGGACGTCGCCTCCATGGTCCTGATCCCGCAGGTCTGCGAAGAGGTGGACGTACCCGTCGTCGCGGCGGGCGGGATTACCGACGGGCGCACGATGGCGGCGGCGTTTTCGCTGGGCGCGGAGGGGGTCCTGATGGGAACGCGCATCCTGTCGTCGACGGAAAGCCCTGTGCACCAGAACTGGAAGGACCGGATCGTCGAGATGGATTCGTCCGACACCGTATTCCTGAACCGCTCCGGCCCCGGCCCGGCGCTGCGCGCGATCCGCACCGAGCGGACGACCCGGCTGCAGAAAGAGGGCTCGGAGAATATCTTCGGCGAGTTTGCCGGGACGCAGGACGTCTATTTCGGCGGCGACCTGGAGGCGGGCATCGCGCTGACCGGGCAGGTTGCGGGCCGGATCAAGGATGTGAAGCCGGTGGCGGACATCCTCGAGGAGACGATGCGCGAGTTCGACGAGGTCCGGAACCGGCTGGCGAGGCTCTGAAACCACCACCCTAGTCATTCCTGCGAAGGCAGGAATCCATGGACTGAGGTTGGCGCAGAGACTTCTGGCCGGTCCGTGGATCCCTGCCTTCGCCAGGAATGACTATCTCGGTGAGGATATCGTCGGATGAACCTGTGAGCCTCGCCCTGACAACACATAACCGAAATCTCTGAGAGGGCCGCCGTAGATGATTAATAACGAATTCGACCCCGCGCTGATCGCGGAGGCGGAGGCGCCGGAGGGCTTTTTCGCGTTGCCCTTCAACAACGGCTTTATCGGCGTGAACGGGCCGATTTTCGTCAAGGCCGACCCTGCCGATCCGGTGTTCGGCATGCGGATTCTCGAGCGGATGTGCAATCCGCTGGGCGTAGCCCATGGCGGGCTGATCGCGACCTTCCTCGACATGGCGCTGCCACTCGCGATGCGGTTTTCCGATGAGGCCAAGGGCGAGGCGAGCCGGTTCATGCTGACCGTGAACCTCTCCATCGACTATCTCGCCGGGGCGAAGATGGGTGACTGGCTGGAGGGGCGGGCGCGGCTGCTCAAGCGCACAGGCCGCATGGCGTTCATCGACGGGGTCGCTTCGACAAAGGACGGTCCGGTCGCGCGCGGAAGCGGCGTCTTCCGCCTGGGCGGCGAGGCTCCGCGGATGGCGGGCGGGTCCGGCTAGTTCCGCGACAGCAGCGCGGTTGCGATGCTGCGGGCACCGATAAATGAGAGCGTCATCCCGGCGAAGGCCGGGATCCACCTCCCGCGGGTTCTGTCCAGTATCGCTCTCAAGGAGATGGATCCCGGCCTTCGCCGGGATGACGGGCAGTGGCGGGACGAGAGGTCTTGGTGGGGCTTACGCCGCTGCCTCGAAGGGCAGGTCCAGGGCTTTCGCGACCGCCTCATGGCGAATTTTGCCGCTGGACACGTTGAGGCCGTTGGCGAGGTGCGGGTCGGAGGCCATGGCCGCCTTCGCGCCCTCATTGGCGAGCTTTACCACCAGCGGCAAAGTCGCATTGTTGAGCGCGAAGGTGCTGGTGCGGGCGACCGCGCCCGGCATGTTCGCCACGCAGTAATGGATGATGTCCTCCTCCACATAGACGGGATCGTCATGCGTGGTGGGGCGCGAGGTTTCGAAGCAGCCGCCCTGGTCGATGGCGACGTCGACGACGACGCAGCCGCGCTTCATGGTTTTCAGCATTTCGCGGGTCACGAGCTTTGGCGCGGCGGCGCCGGGGATAAGGACCGCGCCGATGACGAGGTGCGAGTTTTCGACCGCCGTCGCGACGGCCGCCTGGCTGGCATAGACCGTCTTCACGCGGTTCAGGAACAGCTCGTCGAGTTCGGCGAGGCGGCTGGTGGACACGTCATAAATTGTCACGTCCGCGCCGAGGCCGACGGCCATCTGCGCGGCGTTGAATCCGCTGACGCCGCCGCCAAGAATCGAGACCTTCGCCGGGGCCACACCGGGAACGCCGCCGAGAAGGATGCCGCGCCCGCCCTGCGCCTTTTCGAGATAATGCGCACCGGCCTGCACGGAGAGGCGGCCCGCGACCTGGCTCATCGGGGAGAGAAGCGGCAGGCCGCCGCGCGGTGAGGTGACGGTTTCATAGGCGATGGCGGTCGCGCCGGAGCGCATGATCGCCTCCGCCTGCGGCTTGTCCGCGGCAAGGTGGAGGTAGGTGAAGAGAAGATGGTGCGGGCGCAGCCATTCGCATTCGTGCAGCTGCGGTTCCTTCACCTTCACGATCATCTCGGCGGTGTCGAAGACGGCCTCGGGCGAGGGCAGAATCTCTGCGCCCGCCGCCTGATAATCCTCATCGGAGAAATCGATGCCGCAGCCGGCCTGCGTCTCGATGAACACCTCATGGCCGTTCTGCACGGCCTCGAACGCCGCCGTCGGGGTCATGCCGACGCGGTATTCGTGGTTCTTGATTTCCTTCGGAACGCCGATCTTCATGGGGGCACTTTCATATCTCCCCTCCCTAACGGGGAGGGGTTGGGGGAGGGTCGGCGGTGGATGTCGGTGTTCCTTTTGAAGGGTTCACCGGGCCGGACCGTAAAACCCTCCCCTAGCCCCTCCCTGTCAGGGAGGGGAAGATGGATTGGTGCCCTCCCTGTCAGGGAGGGGAAGCCGGGTTGGTGGTGGAGGCGCGCTCACCACCGGGTTTGCCCCGCCAGAGGGGAAGTGCTAGGCGCCGCCGCCTTCATGCTGCACCTGCGAAAGCGCGGGGCGATGCAGCAACCAGAACCGGACGGCAACAATCGGGCGGTATGTCGGCACCAGCACAACCTTTGACAGGCGAAGAGCGCCATAAAGCGACGGCGAAGCTGGCGCTGGGGGCGATCGGAATCGTCTTTGGCGATATCGGTACCTCGCCGCTTTACGCATTCCGAGAGACGTTCGTCGGGCCGCACCCGCTCGCGCTCGATCCGCTGCATGTCTACGGCGTCATCAGCCTGATCTTCTGGTCGATGACGCTGGTCGTGACGATCCAGTATGTCAGCATCCTGATGCGCGCCGACAACAAGGGGCAGGGCGGGTCGCTGGCGCTTTTGGCGCTGATCTCGCGCAGTACCGAACGCGCGCGCTGGGGGAAGGTAATCGTCATCCTCGGCGTGTTCGCGAGCGCGCTGTTCTACGGCGATTCGATGATTACGCCCGCGATCTCGGTGCTGTCCGCGGTCGAGGGGCTGACCGTGGTCAATCCGGACCTGCAGCAGTTCGTCATCCCGATTGCGCTTGGCCTGCTGGTGTTCCTGTTCCTGATTCAGAAACGCGGGACGGCGAAGGTGGGCGCGCTGTTCGGGCCGATCATGCTCGTTTATTTCTTCACCATCGCGACCTTGGGCTCGATCCAGATCGCGCAGCATCCGCAGATCCTGCTGGCGACGCTGAACCCGTGGAACGCCGTGCAGTTCTTCATCACCGACGGGTTCCTGGCGTTCCTGGCGTTGGGGTCGGTCGTGCTGGCCGTGACGGGGGCGGAGGCGCTCTACTCCGACATGGGGCATTTCGGGCGGAAGCCCATGCGGATCAGCTGGCTGTGGTTCGTGATGCCCGCGCTCCTCCTCAACTATATGGGTCAGGCGGCGATGATCATGAACCTGGATGCAGCCGCGGCGGCCGAAGCGATCCAGTCGCCCTTCTTCCTGCTGGCGCCGGAGCATCTGCGCCTGCCGCTGGTCATTCTGGCGACGGTCGCGACGTTTATTGCGAGCCAGGCGGTGATTTCGGGCGCGTTTTCCGTGACGCACCAGGCGATCCAGCTGGGCTTCATCCCGCGCCTGTCGACGGTGCACACCTCGGAGTCCGAGGCGAACCAGATCTATATCCCGGTCATCAACTGGGCGCTGATGGTGGCGGTCCTGATCCTCGTCCTGACGTTCCAGAACTCCTCGAACCTTGCGAGTGCCTACGGGATCGCGGTCACGGGCGCGATGCTGATCGACACCGCGCTTCTCGCCGTCCTGCTGTTTACGGTGTGGAAGTGGAAGTGGTATTTCTCCGTGCCGCTCCTCGCCGTGTTCTTCATCGTGGACGGCGCCTATTTCGCCGCGAACCTGACGAAGGTTCCGGACGGCGGCTGGTTCCCGCTGCTGGTGGGCCTCATTGCCTTCACCCTGCTGACGACCTGGGCACGCGGCCGCTTCCTGATGCGCCAGCGGATGCAGGAGGCGGCGATGCCGATGGAGATTTTCGTGAAGTCGGCGGCCGGCGGCGCGACCCGCGTGCCGGGTACGGCGATCTTCATGGCGTCGACGGCAAAGGGCGTGCCCCATGCGCTTCTCCACAACATGAAGCACAACAAGGTGCTGCATGAGCGGGTGGTGATCCTGACCGTGCAGATCGAGGAGGTGCCCTATGTGCCGAAGGAGAATCGATGTTCGGTCGATGATCTGGGGGAGGGCTTCTTCCGGATCGTGCTGCGCTACGGCTTCATGCAGGAAACCGACATTCCGCGCGCGCTGGACGAAATCCACGACGTGTGCGGGCCGAAGTTCGACATGATGTCGACGAGCTTCTTCCTGTCGCGGCAGACCCTGATTGCGGCGGAGCGCCCCGGCATGATGCTGTGGCGCGAAAAGCTGTTCGCCTGGATGCTGCGAAACTCCGCGACCGCGATGGAGTTTTTCGGCCTGCCGACGAACCGCGTGGTGGAGCTGGGCAGCCAGGTGGAAATCTAAGGCGGGCGCTGCGGTGCCTTCCCCTATTCTGCTCGTCATCCTGAACTCGTTTCGGGATCTGATTGCGAATACCGTTCTGCTTGACCCGCGAGGCGATCCTGAAACAGGTTCAGGATGACGGTTTTGAAAAGGAAAATGAGATGATCCGAAGCCTTATTGCTGCCAGCCTGCTGCTGAGTGCGGCCCCGGTAGTCGCCCAGGATGAGCTTGCCGAGGCGCGGGAGATTCTTGCCGAGGCGCCGATTTTCGACGGGCATAACGACCTGCCCTTTGCGATCCGGCGGGCGAATGACAGCCGGATTTCGGACTTTCCGTTCGCGGCGCTGACCGAGCCGTTTTCGCGCATTGCCACGGATGGTGACGGCCTGATTGCGGGCGGCGTCGGGGCGCAGTTCTGGTCGGTCTATGTGCCCGCGACAATTCCGGAGCCCGAGGCGGCGGTGATGGTGCTGGAACAGATCGACCTGACCGACCGGCTGATCGCGCAGTACCCGGACCGGCTGGCGAAGGCGGACACGGCGGCGGACGTGCGGCGGATCATGGCCGAGGGCAAGGTTGCGGGCATGTACGGCGTGGAGGGCGGCCACGCGATCGCGAACTCGCTGCCGGTGCTGCGCAAGCTTTACGACCTCGGCGCGCGCTACATGACGCTGACGCATAGCAAGAGCCTCGACTGGGTCGACAGCGCGACCGACGTGCCGAAATCGGACGGCCTATCACCCTTTGGCGAGGAAGTGGTTCGCGAGATGAACCGGCTGGGGATGCTGGTCGATCTCAGCCATGTTTCGGAGGCGTCCATGAATGACGCGCTGGACGTGAGCGAAGCGCCGGTCATCTTCTCCCATTCCTCCGCGCGGGCGGTGACAGGGCATCCGCGCAATGTGCCGGACGCGGTGCTGCAGCGCCTGCCTGAGAATGGCGGGGTCATCATGATCACTTATGTCGAGGGCTTCGTGAACGAAGCGACCCGCCAGTGGTGGGGGCAGGCGGCCGGCGAACGCACGCGGCTCGAAACGCTGAACCCCGGCCTGACGCTGGAGGAAATCGATCAGATGATGCGCGACTGGCGCGAGGCGAACCCGGCTCCGAAGGCGACCCTGTCCGACGTTGCGGACCATATCGACCATGTGCGCGACCTGATCGGGGTCGATTATATCGGTATCGGCGGCGATTATGACGGCATCCCGACCTATCCGACGGGCCTCGAAGACGTGTCGACCTATCCGGCGCTGTTCGCGGAACTCTTACGCCGGGGATATTCGCGCGATGATCTCGCGAAGATTTCCAGCGGCAATGTGCTCAGGGTGCTGGAGCAGGCCGAAGCGGTCGCCGCGCGGCTGCAGAGCGAGCGCGGGCCGAGCGAGATGCGCTTTCCCGAAGAGTAGGGCGCGCGCAACGGCCGCGCCGACGGGCTAGTTGGTCGGCGGGGGTTCGGGCAGGGTCAGGGCCTCCGCCTCGATGGCTTCGGCCTCTCGCCGGGCCGCCTTGCGGATTTCGTTCGCCTCGCGCTCAAGTTCGTCTGCCTGGTCCTCGAGCCGGTCTGCGCGCTCCTCTGCCTGATCGAGAATGCGGTCCGCCTCGTCCGCAGCGATATCAGCTGCGCTTTGCGGGCCGGAATCACAGGCGGACAAACCAGTCGCGGCCAGAAGGATTGCAGCGGTGAAGGCGGAGGCGTGCACCTAGTTGTCCAAACGTTCCGCTTCGTCGTCGATTCGCTCCGCGGCGGCTTCGGCTTCTTCGAGGGTCGCCTCGGCCTCCGCGCGAAGGTCGGCGGCTTCCTGCTCGGCGGTTTCGAGGACGGTATCGGCGCGCTCTTCGAGCTGGTCGCTCATCATGTCCGCGCGGTCGTCAGCGATCTCGCCCAGCTGTTCGGCCGGCCCCTCCGTGAACAGACCGTCGGCATTGTTCATATCGTCGACTTCTTCGCCGATTTCCTCTCGCGGGCCATCGCAGGCGGCAAGGCCTAAAGAGAGGGAAGCGGCGGCGGCAACGGCCAGGGAAATACGCATGGTCTTGGTCCTTGAAACGACAATGGGTCGGGCCAAGAACGGCGGCGGCGGCGCTGCGGTTCCCTGGCTGCCGCGCGGACCGGCTATTTCCCCTGCCCGCGCCAGCGGTGGATGGTGCGGTCGAGGATGTCCGCCTCACCGCCGGTTTCCTTCCACAGTTCGGAGAATAACGGGTCGTCGGATGCCGGGCGGAGATTGGCTTCCAGGGTGTCGAGACGAACGCGGATGGGGACGCTGACACCCTCCCCGCAGATGATGCACTCGCGGTTGCGGAGCGCCGGGATAGCGTCGAGGAAACCACGCGCACCCTCTGGCATGGCGTTGCGGACGTACATCTGATCGCGTTCATTGTTCAGGCGCATGGCGATGATCGTACCGCACTGGGAGAGGACCCCCTCGGCGAGGTCGGACGGACGCTGGGTAATGAGGCCGAGGGAGACGCCGTACTTGCGTCCCTCCTTGGCGATGGATTCAAGCACGCGTTTCACGGCGCTGGGTGCGGCGTCGCGGTCGGACGGGACGTAGCGGTGCGCCTCCTCGCAGACGAGGAGGATCGGGCGCTGCGGTTCCCGGCGCGACCAGACCGCATAGTCGAAGGTCAGGCGGGAGAGGACGGCGACCACGACGGTCACGATATCGGTGGGAACGCCCGACAGGTCGACAATGGAGATGGGTTTGCCGTTCGCGGGCAGGCGAAAGATCTTGCCCATGAAATCGGCCATGGTGTCGGATACGAGAAGGCCGTTGAACATGAAGCCGTAGCGCGGATCGCCCTTCAGTTCCTCGACCTTGGTCTTCAGGCGCATATAGGGGGCCGTGTCGCCGGCCTTTTCCAGTTTGCCCATACCGGCAGAGAGGGCAGCCAGAAGATCGCTGAGGAGGTAGGGTACGGGGCTGTCGACCGTCAGCTTGCCGAGCGTTTCGGCAAGACGGCTCTTCATGCGGGCGTGGAGGAGCGCCTTGGCGAGGATGTCCATGTCCTGGTCACGCTCGGCCCCTTCGGTGGTGATCAGGACCTCGGCGTGCTCCTCGAAGTTCATCAGCCAGTAGGGAAGCTGCAGGTTGTTCACGTCGAAAATGACACCGTTCGAGGAGAAAGCGGCCGAATATTCGCCGTGAGGATCGAGCATGACCACATGCCCCTCCGGGTTCTGCTGAACGATCCGGTGGAGGATGAGGGCAGCGGACGTCGACTTGCCCGTACCGGTCGAACCCAGGAGCGCGAAATGCTTGCCGAGCATGGGGTCGATATAGAGCGCGCCGCGCACATCCTCCGTGGGGTAGACCGTCCCGATCTCGATATGGGCGCGGCCATCGGCAGCGTAGACGGCATCGAGGTCTGCGCGCGCGACCGACCAGATCCTGGTCTGCGGCATGGGATAGCGGGTGACGCCGCGGCGGAAGTTGACGAGCCCGCCGTTCATGTCCTCCTCACCCTCGCCGAGAAAATCGACCTCCGCCAGCACGCTGTTTGCCTCGTCGGGATCGGCGATGAGGTTGCGGACGCTACCGAGAAGCCAGAAGCCGCCGACCTTGACCTTGATCTGGCTGCCGATCTGGCCGGAGCTGGCGACCGTGACGTCGGCATTGTCCTGAAGCTGGTGCAGGGTCTTCAGGTCAAGGCGCGCAAGGGCGGTGCCGCCCCTGATCTCCCGAACCGAACCGATCGCGGTGCCGCCGCCAACATCCTCTGCCGATTGCTGCGGCGCGCCCGGTTCCTGCGCGGAGAATTGCTGATCCATTGGTCTGACCTTCCTGCGGTGGACACGAATATCCTTCGCTCCGCCGCGTAAGGGTTAAGACCTAAGAAAGGATTAGCGGTGAGCGTCTCACGGGGCGGGTCAGGCGGAGCGGCGGTGAAGGGCCGCGCTGGCGGCCCAGCCGAGGAGCAGAGCGAGGGCAACGGAGGTGAGGCCATAGGCGAGGCTGCGGCTCTGGGCGGCGATGTAGATATCGCGCTCGAAGCCGGATTTCTCGATGTCGATGGTGCGGGTGGTCGAGGCGACGACATCGCCCTCCTGCACCAGATGAATCTCGACAGTGTAGGTGCCGACCGGGACCGTGCTGGGGATGTCGATGCGCGCGCGGTAGAGGATGTTCTCGACAAGGTCGACGCCCGTCGGGTCCGCGCCGTAAAGCTCCTCATCTTCGCGGAAGGACAGGAACCCCTCCTCGAAGGTCGTGACGCGCGCCGGATCCATGCCGGTCGGCGAAAGCTGGAGGAAGCGGGGCGACAATTCGAAGATCGCCGCGGTGCGCTCGTCGACGAGCTGCGGGACGGGGCGGGTCGACGCGGCGCGGTAGAAGCTGGGCGCAGTCTCGAAACGGGCCGCCTCCGTATTCACCCAGATGCCGAGAACGCGGCTTTTGCGGCGGACGGTAATGGACTGGGGCGGACCGCGCACGACAATGACGATATCGGGGCGCTCCTCCGGCGTCTGGCCGCCCGGATACTGGATCGCGCCGAAGACGAGGAGCTCTGCGCCCGCGAAGGTATAGACGATGTCGATGCGCGACTGGGAAAGGTCGGCGATCAGGCGCGGCGGGATCTCAGACTGGGCGGCGGCCTGCGCGGAGAGCGTGAGCGCGAGCGACAGCGCGATGAGGCGGAGAAGCGCGCTCATGCGGGATCGACCTCGACCGAGTAGAGATTATCGGGCTCCCAGGAGAGACCGACGAGGAGCCGCGCCGCCACCACGAGCACCAGGAGAGCAAGGGCCAGGCGGAGCTTCGTCGGCGGCAGGTTCATCGCGACCCGCGCGCCGATCTGCGCGCCGACGACCCCGCCGATTAGGAGCAGGCCGGCAAGAACAATGTCCACCGTCTTTGACTGCACGGCGTGAAGGAGGGTGATGGCGGCGGTCGTGAAGACGATCTGGAAGAGGCTGGTGCCAACGACCGTCGTGACCGACATGCCGAGGAGGTAAATGAGGACCGGCACCATGATGAGACCGCCGCCGATGCCCATGACGAAGGTCAGGATGCCGACCGCGATGCCGATCAGGAACGGCGCGAGCGGCGAGATGTAGAGGCCCGCCGCGCGGAACCGCATGCGGCCGGGCAGCGCGGCGAACATGGGATTGTGGCGCTTCATCCGCCTGGGCTTCGCGCCGGAGGCAGCGCGGCGCAGGGTGCCGACGGTCTCGTAAAGCATCGAAACGCCGACAATGGTCAGAAAGGTGACGTAGATCAGCGTGATGGTGACGTCGATCTGGCCGATTTCCTGAAGCGTGCGGAAGATGACCGAACCGATCCCGGCGCCCACGATGCCGCCGGCGACGAGAACCATACCCATTTTCACGTCAACGCCGCCGCGGCGGAAATGCGCGATGGCGCCCGAAACGCTGGACCCGGTGACCTGCGTGGCGGAGGATGCAACGGCAATCGCCGGGGGAATGCCGTAGAACATCAGGAGCGGCGTTGTCAGGAACCCGCCGCCCACGCCGAACAGGCCGGACATCGTCCCGACCAGAAAGCCGAGCGCCACGATCACGGCGGCGTTCACGCTCAGCTCCGCAATCGGCAGGTAAATGTCCATGACGCGCGGCCTTAACGGGCGGCTAGCTTTTTCGCTACCGCAGCATTTCGACCTAATAGACCGCGCTGACGGTGAGGGCTGCGCTTTCCGGCTCGCCGGTGGTTCCGGCGATGCGGACGCGGTAACTGGCGGCGAGGCGCATGGTCGCGGAGCCGACCGGGATGCGTACCTTCGCGGATGGGCCAGCCTCGACGAGCTCCTGACGGCCGGGACCGTCCTGCCAGCTTGCCCAGCCGCCCGCGCCGATGGCGATGGGCGCGGCGGGGCGGTAACCGGCAAAGCCAAGGGCACCCGCGAAGACCTTTGGGTCGGCGGGATCGGTAACGCCGATATCGGCATAGGCGGAGACGGCGAGCGGCGTGGATTGCGGTGTGGCTGCGCCGCCTGCGATCCGAAGCTGCTGGGTGCTGATCGCCGCACCGGACAGGGCGACGCGCTGTTCGGCGGCGATCGTCGGACCCTTTCGCCCAAGGGGCTGCCAGCCGATGCCCACCACAGCCTCCTCCGATGCCGCGATGCCAGGCGAGCGGGCGTAGCGGGCCATCACAAACACCGGATTGCGGGCGAGTGGTTCGACAAGGACGCGCAGGCCAACACCCTGCTGGCTGCCGCCAAAGCCCGGAAGCGTGCCGGGCGCTGTCGCGGCAACGGACTGGCGGTGAACGAGGAAGGCATCGGCGAAGATGCGCTTCCGAAGGTGGGCTTGCTCGGCGCGCCATTGCGGGGCGGACGGGTGTGCGGGGGCAGCGTTCAGGGCGGATTCGAAGCGGTTGGAGGCCGTGCGGCGGTCGCCCTCCATCAGCGCTGCATAGGCGGAAACGGCGTGTTCGTAGGCCCGGTCGCCTGCTGTGCTGTCCGGCTGGGAAGCGGGTTGGCGGGGAGGCACCCCCGCAGCGGCGCTCGTGGCTTCAGGAACTGATGTTACCACCGCTGCGGCCGAGGCGGGCGAGGCTGGGCGAGCGGACTCGATCGCCGCTGCCGCGGTTGCCGCGATGGTCGGACGTTCGGCGGCTGTAAGATGCTCGCTGACTGGCCTAGGACCGGGTTCGACTGACGGCTCGGTTGGCTGGTTCGGCGCGGCGTAGAGCGAAATTCGCGTCGGCATCTCCTGTGCCGCCAGCGTCTTAATTGCTTTCGGGCGGGCAGGCGACTGTATCGCGGCCACGCGCTCGCTGACGTCCGGCAGGCGCAGAAATATCCACCCAGCGATGAGGGTGAAAAGGACCACCAGCGCAATCAGCGGGCGCATAGCTGGTCATCATCGGGGAAGCGGTGCGCGGTCTTGTTCCAGCTGAGCGGTGTGTCCTTCGTCAGGAGTGCGATCCATGCCCCGGTCGCCTTCCACGCCGCCGCGACGGAGAAGATGTTGGCGACGAGCGAGCGCGGGACGGCGAGGAGACCCTGCCGCCAGCCATAAATCCGCCAGGTGAAAATACTGCGGAGGACAAGGCGCCAGACGAGCGTGATGCTGGTGACCGCAAGAAGCGCGGCAAGCGGCGTGCCGCCCTGAACGACGGGCGCGAACCCGGACAGGGCGGGGAAGGCAAGGCGTGCGAACTCGCAAAGGACCGACAGGGTGAGCGCCGCATAGGCGAGGACGATGGCAATGGCGTTCGGGACGGGTTTCCGGTCGCGGAGGAACATGTACTTGTCGGCAAGCGACCCGCGCCAGCGCAGCCGGTCCCAGCCCTGAAAGGCGATGCCCACGAGCCAGCGGGTTTTCTGGCTCAGGGCGGCATCAAACGTGGCGGGGAAATGTTCGCGCGTGGCGACCGCCGCCTCACCGTTCGCGGCGGGCAGGCGCACGAAGGTGCCGCGCCCGCCGCGCGACATGCGGATGCCAAGTTCGTAATCTTCGGTGAGCGCGCCGGGGTCGAAGGGCAGCCCGCCGCGATCCTCCGCGACCGCGCCCAGCGCTTCCCGCTCGAAGCAGCAGGCGACGCCGGCGGAGGGGATGGCGGCGCCGATCGCCTCCCTGACGATCATGGTCTTGCCGTGCTGTTCCGCGAACTCATCGGCATAATGGCCGCTGATCCAGTGCGAACTGTCGTCGAGCAGCGGGACGACGGGAAGCTGCACCATCGCCCTTTGCGGCAGATAGGCGGCGAACAGCGCCAGCTCGTCGGGATGGGCGACGTCCTCCGCATCGTGAAGGACGATCCCGCGATACCGAAACCCGCCGACAAGCTCGGCGCGGAGCATCGCCTGCCACAGCGTGTTGAGGCAGGCGGCCTTTGTGGTC
>JAZBPX010000006.1:0-3030 GCA_036351775.1 Pacificimonas sp.
AGAACACCGGGATGTTGCGGCTGGCCCGCATCAGGAAGGCGCATCAGCCCGAGATCGCGGAACTCTTCGCCTCGATCATCCTCGACAGGCCCGGCTTCTTCGACGGTGACGATGCGCAGGACCTCTATACCCTGCGCCCGGTCGAACTGGCCGGACCGGGCTTCGCCTTCGACGCCGCCTACGATCCGCTGATCGACAAGGTGCTGATCATCGAGGCGGCGGCCGACCTGATGGCGCCCGGCAAGAAGGGGTATCCTCGGGTGGTGCGCACGCTGCGGTCGCGGGATCTCGGCGGTGACGCGCTCCAGCATTTCGGCAGCACACCGGTCTCGTTCGGCGGTGCCTGGAGGCTGGGCGAGCTCGTGTTCCGGATCCTGTTCAAGGGCGACGGCAAGCGCCAGCCGCAGGTCACGGTCAAGCTGCGGCCCCCGGGCGTCGTGCAGTTCCGCCGCACCCAGCACGAGGCGCGGGTGATGAAGCTGATCGAACGGAACGGGCTGATGGATGACCGAGACGATTTTGAGATTGTTGACGCGGCTGAGTGAGGCTGGCGACGACGCGATCCTGTCCGGCGAGCTTGCCGCGCCGTTCTTCGGTCCGGTTTTCGACCGGCTGCTGGCGAAACGTGTCCTCGTCGAACAGGCGCCGCTCTCCGATTGGGACGTCTGCGACGGCTGCGAATGCGGACTCCCCTGTCGGCCGATCCGGAAAATCGGCGATGCGTTTCGGGCTGAGTGCCCGTTCGATCATCGACAGGACATCGAACTCACCGAAGATGATGTGCGCGTGTTCCGCATCGGCGTTGATGGGCTGGCATCCGTGATCGGCGCCGCAGCAGGGTTCGCTGCAGCCCCGAAACGCGCCGCGGAGAAGGTCTGGCGGCTCGGCGATACGCCATCGGGGCGCGCAGTGTTTCTTGCGCTGGAGCCTGCAGCCCTGACCGGCGACGGCATTGCCCCATCGTTGCGCCAAGCCGCGCAGGGCCCGGACGTCACGATCCTCGCGCCGCAGTTGCCAGCGGAGATTGCCCGGCGACACGAGGATGCGGGCTTTCATCTCGTCGAAATCCTCGAGGTGCTGACGCCCGCCACAAATGGCCTCGGCGGCACAATCGACATCGCGGCTCTGGCGCCGATCCCGCTGGCGCCCGTGCTTCGTGTTCGGAGGGCGGCGGCCGAGGTTCATTGGGTAGGTCGTTCCGTCATCCTGTCGCGTCAGATTTTCCCCGTGTTCGAACGCCTGCTCGAGAAGGCGCTGTCGCGCGATCAGGTCGCCTCCGGGTCTCATGTCGAAGGCACCACGGCGCGCGAAGCCAAGGATCTGATCCGGGAGCTGCGGGATGCCTTCAAGGCTGCCGGGTTCACCGATGGCGAGAGCAAGGCCCTGATCGAAACGGTGCGCAACCGTGGCTACCGGCTCGGCGTCCATGCATCAGACATCGTGGTCGACGGTTGAAAAGGTAACCAGCAGCGTCTCGCGCGCTTCCTTCCTTGAGTCCGCTTTCGTCAGCTGGAGCCGGGTCGGTCCAGCTCGCATTTAGCCGATCATTGCCATTCGCTTCCGCAATGCCGCCGCCAGCTCCGCTGCTCCGTCGATCTCGGCGATGACCGGCTCGAGGTCCAGACCGTGATACTGGCCGTATTCCTCACGCACGGCATCAGCCACCGAGAGTTTCCACGAGGTAGGATCGATCATTATGGCGCAAGCGTCGAAGAGCCTGTGCAAGTCGGCGCGAAGAGGAATGCCATTCCATCCTTCATCGCCGCCGCCGCTGGACACAGGCAGAACGTGTGCGGCTTCCAACGCCATCAGCGTCTCGCATCCTGTCACAACACAGCGCGCACCGAACATCTCAAAGACGGCGCGGCGAAACCGAGCTTGGCCCGGGCGCTCCCAAACTTCGGCGAGGCGGCGCTGTCGCTCAGTCGCGTTTTCCGCCTCGTCCTCGGGGCTGTCGATTAACTGGAACCCCAACTTCTCGAAGTATTTCCTGAAAACATTCGTGATGGGATTAGCGGTCATAGGTTTGCCGGCAATCTCGTTTGCCAGACGTCCCAGCGGTTTTACCGGGTAGGCCGCGCCTTCGTGCATCAGAAAACCCGTGCTCGACCGGCGCTTCTGTCCGTTTGGCTTGGGATAGCTTTCATATAGCCATTCCTGCCCGTTGGTTTTTGCCAAGCGGATCGCTTCCATGGCGTGCTTCCGGTCAAAGATTAGGTCCGCCATCGTCGAGCACGCCTCCGTCGCTATAAACGTTCATGGAACTTATCCCGGCACTCTTAAGTCGCGCAATCATCAGCTTCACGCGGTCGAAGCACAGTATTCACCGCGGTGATCCACCATCGACAGCAGATGTAACGAGCGCGTTATCCATGCGTAGTTTTGCGCTTTATGGCTTTTAGTGGCCGCTAAGCGGTCCGCGTCGGCCCTTCTATTCTCACCCGGCGAACGGAAATGGCGCGACCCACCAAACCCCCACCTTATTCCCACCCCGTTCCCACCTGCGCGCCGAACGCATCCGGCACCTTGGGCTCATCAGAAACGATGACCAAGGCGCACAGCGATGCAGATCGAACTTTCCCCAGACGACGTTGAAACCATCATCCACGAGGCCGATGCGGCGGCGCAACGGCTTCGGCGCAAGCTCACCCTGCCGGTCTGCGAGCGCGAGGATCTGGGTCAGGACCTCCTGGTCGATCTGCTGCGCCGCTTGCCCGCCTACGACCCCGCGCGCGGCAACATCGGCGCCTTCGCCAACATCGTCCTGCGCAACCAGACGTCGCGGATTGCGATGCGCCATCACCGCCAGCGCCGTGCGCAGGGTGGGTCGCTGCTCTCGCTCGAGGTTCCGCTGGCCGGTACCCGCGAGCCGGTCGGCGACACGCTGACCGAGGACGACGGGCTTGCCGCCTGGCACGGCCAGACCTGCTGCGCCGCGGCCGTCACCGAACTTCACCACGCCCTGCAGGCAGCCCTCGCGCGGCTTCCGGCCGAGGATCGCCGGTTCTGCGCGGCGCTGGCGCATCGCCC
>JAZBPX010000007.1:0-12876 GCA_036351775.1 Pacificimonas sp.
CCTAACCACCCCTGAGGATACCATGTGGGGTGGTTAGGGCAGGGGGCGCGGGGCGGCACGGCCCAAGGTCACCGGATAGGTGACCGCAAACTAATACCGATACGCATCCGTCTTGAAGGGGCCGTTCTGGTCGACGCCGATATAGGCGGCCTGTTCGGCGGTCAGGTCGGTCAGCTTCACGTTCAGCTTGTCGAGGTGGAGCCGCGCGACCTTCTCGTCGAGATGCTTCGGGAGGACGTAGACCTGGTTCTCGTAGCTCTCGTGGTTCTTCCACAGCTCGATCTGGGCCAGCACCTGGTTGGTGAAGCTGGCGGACATGACGAAGCTGGGGTGGCCCGTCGCGTTGCCGAGGTTGAGGAGGCGGCCCTGCGACAGGAGCAGCATGCGCTTGCCGTCCGGAAAGGTGTACATATCGACCTGCGGCTTCACCTCGACATGGTCGAGGTTGCGGAGGCCGCCGACCTGAATCTCGTTGTCGAAATGGCCGATATTGCCGACGATCGCCATGTCCTTCATCGCGCGCATGTGGTCGATGGTGATGACGTCCTTGTTGCCGGTGGTGGTGACGAAGATGTCGCCGTGGTTGACGGCCTCCTCCATCGTCATGACCGCAAAGCCGTCCATGGCCGCCTGCAGCGCGCAGATGGGGTCGATCTCCGTCACGATCACGCGCGCGCCGGCGCCGCGGAGGGAGGCGGCGGAGCCCTTGCCCACATCGCCGTAGCCCGCGACGACGGCAACCTTGCCAGCCATCATCACGTCGGTGCCGCGGCGGATGCCGTCGACGAGCGATTCCTTGCAGCCATATTTGTTGTCGAACTTCGACTTGGTGACCGAATCGTTCACGTTGATCGCGGGGAAGGGCAGCTTCCCCTGCTTGGCGAGGTCGTAGAGGCGGTGGACGCCGGTGGTGGTTTCCTCCGACACGCCGCGAATGGCGTCGCGGGTCTTCGTGAAGAAGCCGGGGCTCTTCTCGAGGCGCATCTTCAGCACTTTCTGGAACTCTTCCTCTTCCTCGTTCTGAGGGGCGGGGAGGCCTTCGCCGGCCTCGGCGCGGGCGCCCCAGATGATGTACATGGTGGCGTCGCCGCCATCGTCGAGGATCAGGTTGCAGGGGTCGCCCTGCCACTGAAAGATGTGATCGACATATTCCCAATATTCGGCGAGCGTTTCGCCCTTCTTGGCAAAGACCGGGATGCCCGCCTTCGCCATCGCGGCGGCGGCGTGGTCCTGCGTTGAATAGATGTTGCACGAGGCCCAGCGCACCTCCGCGCCGAGCGCGGTCAACGTTTCGATCAGGGCGGCGGTCTGGATGGTCATGTGGAGGCAGCCGGCGATGCGCGCGCCCTTCAGCGGCTGCGCCTCGCCATATTCCTCCCGCGTCGCCATCAGGCCCGGCATTTCGGTTTCGGCAATGTCGAGCTCTGTGCGGCCATAATCGGCGAGGCCGATATCGGCGATGATATAGTCTTCGGACATGAGGGGCGGTCCTTCCGTCGGGAAATCAGGGGAATCGGAACTATGCCGCGCCCATAAGCGGCGCGGAGAGGAATATAAAGATATCTTTATATGAGCGCGCGAAATGCCCCCGAAGTTCCCCCCGTGCCCGGCACTGTCAGGCGTTCCCGGCGTTGGGCGACATCAACCCCACGTCGATCCCCTCCGCCTGGTAGGCGCGGCGCCAGCGGTCCTCCGTCGGGGTATCCCAGATCAGCGCCTCGGCCCCCTGTGCCGGTAGCCAGCCATGGCGGGTCAGCTCCTCCTCCAGCTGCCCCTCCCCCCAGCCGGTATAGCCGAGCGCGACGAGCCACTTTTCGGGCCCCTTGCCGTTCGCGATATCGCGCAGGATGTCGAGCGTGGCGGTCAGCGCCCAGCGCCCGGCGACATTCAGCGTCCCCTGCCCCTCATATTCCGGGGAATGGAGGACGAAGCCGCGCTGCGGTTCGACCGGACCGCCGGAAAACACCGGGCCATCGGGCAGGTCGCCCACCTCCACCTCCAGCTGTTCAAGGAGCCCGTGCAGGGTGACGTCGCCGCGAATGTGATTGACGATCAGGCCGAGCGCGCTTTCCTCGTCGTGCGAACAGACCGCGATCAGCGCGCGGGCAAAGCGCTCGTCGCCCATGCCAGGCATCGACAACAGGAACTGTCCGGAGAGAAAGGGCGGGGGCGTGCTCATGCGATCCTAACCCTATCGGCCCTTGCCAGACAGCGCCACAGGCGGAAGAAGCGCGGCAGGTTCAGATCGACGATCATAGGGAGGCGAACGATCCGCGGCGCGGCGCGTTCATCCACCAAGCCATAAATGCAACGCAGACGTTCCGAACTGGAGGGAAACACATCATGACCGTATCCACAGGCGACAAAATTCCGAGCGCGCAGCTGACCCAGATGACCGCGGATGGCCCGCGCCCCGTCAAGACCGACGAGTTTTTTGCCGGCCGCACCGTCGCGCTGTTCGCCGTGCCGGGTGCCTTCACGCCGACCTGCTCCGCCAAGCACCTGCCGGGCTTTGTCGAGAAGGCGGACGAGCTGAAGGGCAAGGGCGTCGACGAGATCGCCTGCGTTTCGGTGAACGACGCCTTCGTCATGAATGCGTGGGGCGAGAGCGCCGATGTGGGCGACAAGGTGACGATGCTGGCCGACGGCAATGGCGATTTTGCCGAGGCGCTCGGCCTGACCATGGACGCATCGGGCTTCGGCATGGGCAAGCGCGCCCAGCGCTTCTCGATGATCGTCAAGGACGGCACGGTCAGCGAACTGAACGTCGAAGCGCCGGGCGATTTCCGGGTGTCGTCAGCGGAGCATATGCTGGGGCAGCTTTAGCGTTTGGTGCCGCGCTGCTAGTGAGCAGCGCGGCGCGTACGCGGAAATCCCGTATAACCGTGGTGACTGCCCTTTTGGCGGAAGAGTCCCGAGAGGAGTACCGGGCCCTCTCCGCGCCGACCCTAAAGCAGCGCGCCTTGCTTTCTCGCATCCTCTGCGCAGCAGGCATGCTGGAAGGGTAACGCGACCTTCCCTTTCCCGGTTCGCAGTCCGGTCAGAATGTCCCAATGCCGGACCAAAAGCGGCGCTCGTTCGTTGGCGGGGAAACCCATTAACGAGGAGGGCCCTTGCCTTATGTCCGTAACCCTTAAACCCCTTTCCCAGCAGACCATGGTCATCACCGGCGCATCGAGCGGTATTGGCCTGGCGACTGCAAAACGCGCCGCCGCCGCCGGTGCGAACGTCGTCCTGGCCGCCCGCAATGAAGAGGCGCTGGCCGACTGCGTGCGCGAGATCGAAGCCGACGGCGGGCGGGCCGCCTATATCGCCGTCGATGTCGGCGAAGAGGGCGCCGCCGAACAGATCGGCGCGCTGGCCGACGAGCGGTTCGGCGGCTTCGACAGCTGGGTGAACAATGCCGCCTCCGCCCTCTACGCGCGGCTGCTGGACGTTGGCATCGAGGAGCATCGCCAGGTCTTCGACAGCGGCTATTTCGGCACCGTGCAGGGTTCGGCCTATGCCGCGCGCAGGCTGAGCGAAACGGGCGGTGCGCTGATCAACATCGGGTCCGTCCTCTCCGACCGCTCGGTGCCGCTGCAGGGTGCCTACTGCGCCATGAAGCACGCGGTCGCGGGCTATACCGAGGCGCTGCGCATGGAACTGGAAATGGACGACGCGCCGGTGTCGGTGACGCTGGTCAAGCCGAACGGCATGGACACGCCCTATCCCGAACATGCGCGCAACAAGATGGGCGAGCCCGCGCGGATCCCGCCCGTGGTCTATGACCCGCGGCTGGTGGCGAAGGCGATCTGCTTTGCCGCCGAACATCCGCGCCGCGACCTGACCGTCGGCGGCCAGGGCTTCGCGATCACGGCGGGCGGCAACCTGATGCCGCGCCTGATGGACAAGGTGATGGAGGCGTTCTTTGGCAAGACCGCCCAGTCGACGGACACGCCGCCGCGGCCGGGGATGGCGGACAATCTGTTCGAGGCGCGCGAGGGCGGCCATATCGACAGCAACAAGGACACCTATGTCCGCCGCACCAGCCTCGCGCTGGAAGCGCAGATGCACCCTGTAACGACCGCGCTGATTGCGGGCGGAACGGGCGCGGCCATCGCCCTGCTGGCCATGACGCGGGGGCCGGGCGGCCTTCGCGGCGGCGACGGGCGCGATGGTCGTGAGGGCGCGCGCGAGGGCGGTCGAAAGGGCTGGCGTGCAGCCGGGGCTCACCAGACCGACGGGCGCGACTCGACCGAAAGCTTCGAAGCGCGCATCGCCGATGAACAGACGGTGCCGGAGCGCGCGCCGCTGAACTGAGTTAAAGTCGGAGGGGCCGCGCTAGGCCCCGCCGCCGAACCAGTCCGCCAGCGCGTCGCCGAACTCGGGCTTTGTGACGCAGCCGAGATGGTCGCCGGGGATGCGCTGCATGGTGGCGGCGGGCAGCGCTTCTGCGAGGGCTTCTGCGTCGGACAGGTAGCCGTCCTCGGCGCCGCAGAGGACGAGGGTTTCGGTCTTTACGGCGCGGAGGCTGGATTCCGGCGCGTCGGCGAGGGCGTGGAGGAGGTGGCGGGCGGCAACGAGGTCGGTCTTGTTCGCCTTCAGGAACTGCTGGGTCATGTAGGCCTCGGTGCCGGGGCGGTGGGTGCCGAAGCTGTCGATGGTCTCGATGAAGCCGGGGATGCTGGTGCCGTTGCGGTGGTCGGCGATACCCCGAAGGCCCATGCCGCAGAGCGCGAGACGGGCGGGCGCGAGTGTGCCCTCCGCGACCGTGATGGCCGCCGTGCGCGCGCCGAGGGAGAAGCCGGCGAGGTCGTAGTCGTCGAAGGCGAGATGCTGGACCCAGGCGCGGACGTCATCCTCGAGAACGCCCTCGGGATAGGCCGCAGCGTCCGTTGGCGCGGCGCTGTCGCCGTGCGCGCGAACGTCGAGCATCAGGACGCGGCGGCCGCCTTGCGCGAGCTTTTCGGCGGTACCGAACTTGATCCAGTTTACGTTTGCGCTGGAAAAGAGGCCGTGGAGGAGGAGCAGCGGGCGGCCGCCCGCCGGGCCGGTCTCGTGATAGGCGAGC
Organism: Pacificimonas sp.; assembly: GCA_036351775.1. Lineage (GTDB taxonomy): Bacteria > Pseudomonadota > Alphaproteobacteria > Sphingomonadales > Sphingomonadaceae > Pacificimonas. The sequence goes on from JAZBPX010000007.1 coordinate 5,054, forward strand.
TGCGTGCCGTCGAAGCTAGGGAAATGGTGGCGTTCCGTCATGGCACCGGGTTGAAGCAGAAATGGCGGCGGCCGCCTAGGGCGCGCTTTGGCGGCGCGCGGCGGCTAGGCGAAGCAAAAGGGCTGCCGCGACCGCTCCGAGCCAGGCGAGGGCCATATCCTTCTGCGCGTCCCAGAAATCACCCTGCTGGCCGTTGTAGCGCTCCGCATCCTCTCCCGACATGACGAGCGTCAGGCCCCACTCGAAGACTTCATAGGCGGCGGATGCGGCGAGGACGAAGCCGGTGGCCGCGATCAGCGCAGATGCCTTCGGCCGCGAGGGGACGTGGCGGGTCAGCTCGATATACGGACGAACGGCGAGCGCGCCGAACAGGAAATGAACGAAACGGTCATAATGGTTTCGCGTCCAGCCGAACCAGTCGGACGGGCCGCTGCCGAGCAGCGCCGCGATCCACTGATCGTAAGGCGTGTTGGTGTAGAGATAACGCCCGCCAATTGTGTGGGCGATCAGGAACAGGACAATACAGCCGGTCGCCGCCACGCTGAGCCGACCCCGGCGCGCCAGCCAGGCGCAGGCCAGCAGCCCGACCAAGCTAGGGATATGCTGCAGGGCGGCGAGTTCGACATAGGGCCGGTCGACCTGCGCTGCGGCGAGTGCAAGGAACCCCGCGCCGAGCCACAGGGCGTGACCGGGCTGCAGCGGCGGCGGGTGAGTCCGGCTCGCCTGCCGCACCGTCACCGGGTTGCCAGCCCCTCCTCATTCATACGCCAGATGACCTGGTCGATGCGGTCCTGGCCGAAGAAGGGTTCTCCGTTGAAGACGAGGGTGGGGACGCCCCAGTGGCCCGCTGCCTCCAGTGCGTCCTGGTTGGCGGCGATTTCGGTATCGAGGGCGGCGGCGTCCTTTTTTGCGTCGGCGCTGAGTTCTGGCCAGTCAAGGCCCGCGCGGGCGGCGGCACCGGCGAGATGGTCGCCCTCGGTCCAGCGGACCTGCCCCTCCCAGATCAGGCGGCTGGCCTCGTCGGCGAAGGCGATACCCCTGCCCCGCCGCGCGGCGGCTTGGCCGAGCCGGGTTATGAAGCGGATGTGCGGCTGGTCTGCCGCGATCTTTCGCGTGGCGGTGTCCTGCACGATGGGATCGGGGTTCGGCCTGCCGACGGTATAGCCGAGATACTGCGCGCTGCGGACATAGTCGCGCATGGTGTAGCCGAGCCAGTTCGGATGGTTGCGCTCGAAAAAGTCCGGCTCCCGGATCGCCAGCGGCCAGACGGGGCGCAGCGCGATGTCAACGGTGCGCTCCTCCATCAGCGCGCGGTAACGGCGGATGGCGAGGAAGGAATAGGGCGAGCGGAAGGAGAAGAAGAGGTCGGCGGCAAGATCGGTCATATCGCCCTGCGTAGCTGTTTCGCCGGACCCGTGCTAGGGTGCCTCGACCAGCATTCTACAGAGGTCGAGCCGCCAATGACCGCCGAGAAAATTGCCTTGATCCTGATCGTTATTGTCGGCGGCGCGGCAGCCCTCGTTTATGGCGGACTGATCGTGTTGGGCGTAGTGCAGACCCTCCCCTTCGGATTGCCGGTACTGTTACTGCTAGCCGCGTTCATCTATCTTTGCTGGCGCGTTCTGAAGGAGCGTATCGAGGCCAAGCGCACCGACCGATATGATAACCAGATCCGCTACTGAATAGGGACCCATCATGATCGTCGCGACCACAGAAACCCTGCCGAACCACGAGATTTCCGAAACGCTGGGCGTCGTCCGCGGCAATGTTATCCGCGCCAAGCATATCGGCAGCGACTTCGTGGCCGGGCTTCGCAAGATCGTTGGCGGGGAGCTGACCGAGTATACTCAAATGATCGCTGAGGCGCGCGAACAGGCCTATGATCGGATGCTGGCCGAAGCAGACGCCCTCGGGGCCGATGCCGTAGTGTGCATGCGTTTCACGACATCGACGGTCTCGCAGAATGCGGCCGAAGTGCTGGCGTTCGGAACCGCCGTTCGGCTGCGCCCCCGTCCTGCCTCGACTTGATCGCCGAATGTCCTAACGCCCATGGACCTGCAGCAACTTGTCGACGAGACCTGGAACGACCTGGCGGATGAGCGGGGGGCTGGGACGGTGGCGGACTATATCCCGGCGCTGGCGGCGGTCGATCCGCGCAAGTTCGGCATCGCGCTCGCCACGAAGGACGGGGCGGCGTACTGCGCGGGCGATTCGGCGGAGCCCTTCTCCATCCAGAGCATTTCGAAGGTGTTCGTGCTGTCGCAGGCGCTGGAACGGCACGGGTCGAAGCTGTGGGAGGTTGTCGGGCGCGAACCGTCGGGCGATCCGTTCAACTCCATCGTCCAGCTGGAGCGGGAGAAGGGCATCCCGCGCAACCCCTTCATCAATGCCGGCGCGATCGTGACGACCGACCGCTTCATCGACGACCGGCCGCCGGAGGATGCGGTGGACGAGCTGCTGGCGGCGCTGCGGCGGATGGCGCGGGACGAGAGCGTCGCCATCGACGAGGAGGTGGCGCATTCGGAAAGCCGCACGGGCGAACGCAACCGCAGCCTTGCCTATTTCATGGCCGGGTTCGACCGGCTGATGAACCCGGTGGAATCGGTGCTGGGCGTCTATTTCCGGCAGTGTGCGCTGTCCATGAGCTGTCAGCAGCTGGCGGAGGCGGCGCTGTTCCTGGCCTTCGATGGCCGCGATCCGGTGACCGGGCAGATGATGTGTTCGGACGACCGCGCCCGGCGGATCAACGCGCTGATGCTGACCTGCGGGCATTACGACAATTCGGGCGAGTTCGCGTTCGAGGTGGGCTTTTGCGGCAAGTCGGGCGTCGGCGGGGGGATACTCGCCGTGGTGCCTGACAAGGCGACGATCGCGGTGTGGTCTCCGGGGCTGAACAAGGAGGGCACGAGCCTGGTGGGGGCCAAGGCGCTGAAGGCGATTGCGGACCGGACGGGGTGGTCTGTGTTCGGATAGGTTCGCGCGGCGCTGGCGGGAGAGCCTACTCGGGCTCTTTTCAGCGCAACGTCGTCATTGCGGCGAACGCCGGGATCCACCTCGTTGGGGTTCGGGTCGGTATCGCTTTCGAGGAGATGGATCCCGGCGTTCGCCGGGATGACGGTTGGGGTGAGTTGGGGCTGCAAGCCCTGGCTAGGGGCAGGCCGGGTGCTGTTGCTGCGTCAAGGTCGGTGGGTGACCCTTCGACAGGCTCAGGGTGAGCGGAAATTTGGGTTTTGCGGCGACAGAAAAACCGCTCATCCTGAGCCTGTCGAAGGGTGGGCGTGCGGGACGCTCGCAGGCCAGCCTTCAAATCTGGGTCATGCCGCCGTCGATGGTGTAGCGGCCGCCGTTCGAGAAGCTGGCGGCGTCGGAGAGGAGGAAGGCGGCCATTTCGGCCACTTCCTCGACCGTGCCGTAGCGCCCGAGCGGGATGCGGGTGGTCATCATTTCGCGCTCGAAACCCTCGCCCATGTCCTTTTCAAGGTCCGACATCATGCGGCTTTCAATGGGGCCGGGATGGATGCTGTTCACGCGCACGCCGAGCGGGCCGTATTCCGCCGCGGCCGTGCGGGTGAGGCCGACGACGGCGTGCTTCGAGGTGTTGTAGGCGACCATGCCGGGGCCGCCCTGTAGCCCCGCGACCGAGGACGTGTTCACCACCGAACCGCCGCCCGCGCCGAGCATGGCGGGGATGACGTGCTTCATGCCGAGGAAGACGCCGCGCACGTTGATCGCCTGTACGCGCTCGAATTCTTCCAGTTCATATTCGTGGATGGGCTTCACATAACCCTCCACGCCGGCATTGTTGAAGAACAGGGTGGGCGTGCCGGCTTTCTCGATACATTCGCCGAGCATGCGGCCCCAGTCCGCCTCCTCCCGCACGTCGCCCTCCAGCTTGTGGTTGGTCTGGACAGCGGCGTCGAAGTCGGACCAGTCGGCGCCCGCGCGGTCGGCAGCGACGATGGTCGCCCCGCGCCCGGCGAGGACCTTCGCCGTAGCCGTGCCGATTTCCCCGGCGGCGCCGGTGATGAGTGCGATGCGGTTGTTGAAGTCGGTCATGCGGGACTGGATACGCGAAACCGCTTCCCGCCGCGCCTGCCGCAAAAGAGGGCTGCCGTGCGATTGCGAGGCCAGGCCCAATCGGATATAATCAGGCCGATTGCAGATGATTGGAATTGCCATGGCTACGCGGGTCGTCACGTCTCACCTACCGGAAGAGCTCGCCGAGAAGCTCGACCATTATGCGGCGCGGCAGGACCGCTCGCGCGGATGGATCGTGCGGCGTGCCGTCAGTGACTGGATCGCCCGGGAGGAGGACCGGGACGCGATGACTCGGGAAGCGCTGGCAGATGTGGCGGCCGGGCGCGTGGTCCCGCATGAAGAAGTCGTGGAATGGGCCCTGAGCCTCGGCACCGAAAATGAGTTGCCTCGCCCTCGCCCGAAATGACGCCAATCACGTGGTCGAACGTGGCGCTGGACGACCTTGAACGGGTCGTTCGCTTTTTATTGTCAGCTGACGCAGAACTGGCCGGGCGCATTCGGGCAGAGCTCCTGAACGCCCCAGAGCGGCTTCAAGACTTCCCGCGCCTAGGGCCGCTTGTCGAAGGACATGAAGAAGACGGAGTCCGGCGGTTGGTCTTCGGTCGATACGAAATTCGGTACGAAGTGACCGAAGAACGGGTCATCATCCTGCGCGTTTTTCACCAGCGCGAGGACCGGTAGCCGCCCTTACCCCTTCTTGAGGCGTTCGCGGCCAAGGAGTTCGGCGATCTGGACGGCGTTCAGGGCGGCGCCTTTCCTGAGGTTGTCGCTGACGCACCAGAGGTTGAGGCCGTGCTTCACCGTCGGGTCTTTCCGGACGCGACTGATGTAGGTGGCATATTCGCCGACGCATTCGACGGGCGTGACGTAGCCGCCATCCTCCCGCTTATCGACGAGCATGATGCCGGGGGCCTCGCGGAGGATCCTGTGGGCCTCCTCGACGGAGAGCGGCTTTTTCAGCTCGACATTGATCGCCTCCGAATGGCCCACGAACACCGGCACGCGGACGCAGGTGACGGTGATGTCGATGTCGGGATCGAGGATCTTCGCGGTCTCGGCGACCATCTTCCACTCTTCCCTGGTGGAGCCGTCCTCCATGAACACATCGATATGCGGGATGACGTTGAAGGCGATCTGCTTCGTGAAGTGCTCGGTTTCCTTCGGGTCGCCGACGAAGATGGCGCGGGTCTGCGTGAAGAGCTCGTCCATTGCCGCCTTTCCGGCGCCGGAGACGGACTGGTAGGTCGAGACGACGACGCGCTTGATCTTCGCCGCGTCATGGAGCGGCTTCAGCGCCACGACCATCTGCGCGGTGGAGCAGTTGGGGTTGGCGATGATGTTCTTCTTCATCTGTGCAATCGCGCCGGGATTCACCTCCGGCACGATCAGCGGCACGTCTGGGTCCATGCGGTAGAGGGAGGAATTGTCGATGACGATGCAGCCCGCCGCCGCGGCCTTTGGCGCATAATCCTTTGCCGGGCCGGAACCGGCGGCGAACAGGGCGATGTCCCAGCCTGAGAAATCGAAGGTGTCGATGGCATGACACTTCAGCTCGCGGTCCGTATCGCCGAAATCGACCATGCGGCCCTGGCTGGCGCGGCTGGCAACGGCGGCGATGTCGTCGAGCGGAAACTCGCGCTCGGCGAGGATGGCCAGCATCTCCCGCCCGACATTCCCGGTCGCTCCGACGACGGCGACGCGATAGCCCATGATCCGGTCCACTTCTTTTTTGTCTTGTGCGGTGCAGCGCATAGGGCGCGCGCATTTGCCATGCAACGCCCGAGGGGGCCGCCCGTTCGCTTGGAAACGAGAGAATGAGGATGGGTATCCATGAGTGATGAACTGACCGCCGCCCGCAGCCGCATGCACCGCGCCGCCGACCATTTCCAGGTTGCGGACGAGCTGGTCCACCGGCTGGACTATCCGTCCGAGACGCTGGCCGCCTCCATCCCGTTACGGTGCGACGACGGCACGCTGATGCAGCTGAAGGGCTGGCGGTGCCGGTACAACAGCACGCTGGGCCCGACGAAGGGCGGCATTCGCTTTCATCCCAGTGTCAATACGGGCGAGGTGCAGACGCTGGCGTTCCTGATGACGCTGAAATGCAGCCTGATGGGCCTGCCCTTTGGCGGCGGCAAGGGCGGTGTGTGCGTCGATGCGAGCAGCCTGTCGACGATGGAAAAGGAGCGGCTGGCGCGCGGCTATGTGCGGGCCTTCATGCGTATCCTTGGCCCGGACCGCGATATCCCCGCCCCCGATGTCGCAACCGGCGAACCGGAGATGGCGTGGATGATCGATGAGTATAACAATCTCGCCGGCGGCCTGCACCCGGCGGCCTTTACGGGAAAGCCGGTGGTGCTCGGCGGCGCGGAGGGGCGGACCGAGGCGACCGGGCGCGGCGCGCTGATCGCGCTGCAGGCGGTGCGGGAAAGGCTGGACCTGCCTGAGGGCGGGCTGACCATTGCGCTGCAGGGCCTGGGTAATGCGGGTATCTGGTTTGCGAAGGCGGCGGCGGGGGCCGGGCACAGGATCGTCGCGGCGTCCGACAGCTCGGGCATGGTACGGAATGCGGACGGGCTGGACGTGGACGCGCTGGCGGCGCTGAAGGCGGACGGCGGGCAGGTCACCGATTTCGGCGGCGGCGAGGATGCGGGCGAGGCGATCCTGTCGGCGGATTGCGACGTGCTGGCGCTGGCGGCGCTCGGCGGCGTGGTGACGGCGAACAATGCAGGCGACCTCGCTTGCAGGGCGGTGCTGGAGATCGCGAACATCCCGGTCCTGCCGGAAGCCGACGAGGCGCTGCGCGACGCCGGGATCGAGGTGGTGCCGGACATTCTCGCAAATGGCGGCGGCGTGACCGTCAGCCACGCCGAATGGGTGCAGAACCGGCAGGGCCTCGCCTGGTCCGGGGAGCGGGTGGCGGACTATCTGGAGGACCGGATGACAGCTGCGGCGAAGCTGACGCTGGCGGCCGCGAAGGACAAGGACATCGACATGCGAACCGCGGCCTACGGCGCGGCGATGCAGCGGATCTGCACGGCCATCAGCGCGGCGGGCACCGCGGAGGATTTCGCGCGGTGAGCGGGGCGCTTCTTTTCCCTCTTGATCCGCGAAGCGTGAACCGGTCGAAGGGCGGTCATGACTTTCGATCTGACGACATTTGCGATTTACGCGGTCCCGGCGCTGCTGGTGGGACTTGTGCTGGGATATTTGCTGTTCAACGGCGGGCGGGCGCGCGCCGCGCTGCGGGAAGAGCTGGGCGAGAAGGTCGCCGCGCTGCGGGCGGCGGAGGAAAACCAGGCGAAGCTGGAGCAGCAGGTCGCCATGGAGCGCGACAAGGTGAAACCGCTCGCTGATGAAGTGGACCGGCTGAAGGCGATGAAGACGCGGGCGCCGGAGGCTGCCCCCGCCGGTGCCGCCGCGCCCACGCCGCGCGCCGAAGCGCCGCCTGCCAAGCCGCTGCCCGCCTTCCTGGACGAAAAGCCCGCCGACCCGGATGACCTGTCGCTGTTGAAAGGGGTCGGCCCGAAGCTGGAGGCGGCGCTGCATGACCTCGGCGTCTGGAAGTTCGCGCAGATTGCGGACTGGGACGAGAATGACCTGCGGGTCGTCGATTCCAAGGTCGGCGCGTTCAAGGGGCGCATCCAGCGCGACCAGGTGCAGGAACAGGCCAAGCTGCTCGCCGCCGGGCGCGTGACGGAATATGAGGCGCGCTTCGGCAAGATCGGGCCGGCGGGGAAGTGAGGCTGGCACTGACCCTCGCCGCGGGCGCGCTGGCGCTGACC
>JAZBPX010000008.1:0-2219 GCA_036351775.1 Pacificimonas sp.
ATATTCCACGCCGAGCCCGTCGCCGAGCGCGACATGGGTGATCGCGACGCTGCTGTCCGTCCCGGCCGCATCGCGCAGCTTCTCGATGCCGAGGTCGGTGATGATCGCGTCGGGCATCAGGCGGCGAGCCTTTCCGCGTCGAGGGCCAGCACGCGGCGGTCGCGGCGGCGGACGCGCGTGCCCGACCGGATTGCGACCGGCGAGGTAAACCGCTCGCCCACTTCAAGGGTGTAGTGTGCGCGGGCGGGCTTCACGGTGTCGATCTGCGCGGCAATCAGCGCCAGCAGCTCGTCGTCGATACCGAGACCCGCGTCGAAGATCGCGTCGGCAAAGGCGGTGATCCTGAAGGTGTAGGGTGGTGATGCGTCCTGCCACCATTCGACGATATCAAGGCCGATATCGACGGCGGCGAGCGCGCGCCGGACGCCGGCAATGGTGCCCTTGTGCCGGTGGATGAAGAAACTGGCCTCGATGGCGGCGCGCTTCTGCGCCTCGGTCCAGCGTTCGTCCCATACGTCGACCGACAGCGCCCATGCTAGCCACGGGAGAAGATGTTCGGGGCAGCGCTCCGCCGACCAGAGATCCCGCACGGGCAGATCGATGCCCTCCATGCGCGACGCCATGACACCGGCGAGCCCGCGCTCGAGCGCGGTGCTATTCGGCGGGAGCAGGCGGGAGGTATCGGGGGAGATCATGTTGATGCTCGCTGTGGGGCTTTTTGTGTGCGGCTCCCTGTCCGGGAGCCTGAGCCGTGCCGCCCCGCTCCCCCTGCCCAACCACCCCCTGACGATACCCTGTGGGTGGTTGGGCAGGGGGAGCGGGGCGGTGTGGCCGCGAGCGCCGGATGGCGGGAGCATGAAAAAGAATTCTTCACTGCCCGGCTCCGATATGCGTCGTGGTAATCTGGCTTGCCCATGCCGCTTCGGTTTCGTCGCAGACCACGTCCTGCCAGCCGATCAGCTGGACACGGCTAACGCCCGCATTCGTGCCGCGAAGCGCGGCGAGGACACCGTCTTCGGTGATGTCGCGGCCCAGCCGGTGATTCTCCGCCAACCATACATCCAGCCGCGCACGCGCTTCGGCGATGGCAACCTGGCTGCCCGCGCCGGAGAAGGTACGCAGTTCAGCTTCGATCTGGAACGGGACGATGGTTGCACTCTGAACCGTCAGCGCATCGGTCAGCGGGCGGCGTTCCTCGGCGGACAGGAAAGCATTCACGGTCGCGATCAGGTCGGCGTCGGCCGCGCCGTCGCCCTCGTTTGACAGGATGGACACCAGCACTTCGCCGGGGTTCGGGCTGATGCAGCTGGCGGCTTTGACCCGCGCATCGGCCTGCAGGGCGAGCGCGACATAGGCGGTGACCGGCCCCGCCACAGACAGCGCCTCCGGGGCGCGAACGATGCGCGCGCGGAAGGCCTCGTCGGTTTCGAGGACCGCGGGCGCGCCCGTATCCTCATTGGCGGGCGTGACGATGAATCGCTCGAGGTTGTAGAAGGCGGCGAGCGCGTCGAGATCCGGGCCGGTGGCGGAGGGCAGCAGGACGGCCTGCGCCTGCGCATTGAACTGCGCGCGCAGGAAGAACTCCTTCGCCGCCAGATACTGCACCAGCTTGACGACCGGGTCGGCGTCGGTGCGCGCGTTGAAGTCCGGAATGATCGCCTCGGCATCGGCCAGCGCGGCGGTGAGGATGTCCGCATAGGACAGCTGCGCGACCACTGTCGGCGGCGGCAGCCGCGACAGGTCGACACCGTTGAAGAGATCGCTGGAAACCGCCATGCGCGCCATCCAGCGCGCGAAGGCTTACCGGTGCAATGCGGAGAGGCGTGGATAAGGCTTATCCACGCCAGAGCCGAGATCCGCGAGCGCCGGTTCTGCATGTAAACTTTCTGTTGACACGCCATCATGTGTAACCTATAAGTTTACACATGATCAGGAGCTTCCGCAGCAAGGCCCTTCGCCAGTTCGCCCAGACCGGGAATGCCGGGAAACTGCCCGTCGCCGACAAGGGCAAGGTCGCGCGCCTGCTCGCCCGCCTGAATGCCGCGAGCGCTCCTGATCAGATGAACCTGCCCGGCCTGCACTTCCACGGCCTGAAAGGGACGGCGGCGGGGCGCTACAGCGTCCGGGTCACGGGCAACTGGCGGCTGACCTTCGCCTTCGACGGCGAGGATGCCGTCGATGTCGATATCGAAGATTATCACTAGTCCAAGGAGGGACAA
>JAZBPX010000009.1:0-29277 GCA_036351775.1 Pacificimonas sp.
GGCTGGAGGCGGCGGGCGTTCAGCGGGGCTATGGTGCGGAGCGGCTGCCGAATGTTCGCGAGCTTTATGCCGATTTCGCCGATCTGGCGCTCGCGCCGGACAGCGTCGATAATGTGCTGTTTCACCTCGTCTATCATGACATTTACGTCACCAGCGAGGAATTCGGCCTCGTTCATGCCGATCCGCAGGACGTTCTGGCGGCGATCAACACGGGCCTGACCGCCGGCGGCACCGTAACCGTCATCGACCATGTCGGTGCGCCGGGTGGCGACGTGCGCCAGATCGCGCATGATATCCACCGCATCGATCCCGCCGTCGTCATCGAGGATTTCCGGAAGGCGGGCTTCGCGCTCGTCGCACAGGAGATATTCCACGAAAACCCGGCGGACGACCCGGACCTGTTCGTGTTTGACCCTTCCGTACGGGGCCAGACGAACCGCTTCGCCATGCGCTTCGCCCGCGCCGGTGATCCGAATGTGCGGGCCGCCGCCATGACCGAAAAACCGGACGATGCTGTCGGCAGCCCGAGCGGAACAGACGATGTCTGCGGCGCGGAGGCCGTCCAGGACTGGCTCGGCCGTTCTTATGGTGACGAAACCAGTGACGCACTCGCCGAAGGGAGCGGTGCGAAAACCGTGCGCGTCTACGAAACCGGCGACCCGGTGACGATGGACTATCGCCCCGACCGCCTGAACGTCGAACTGGAGCCAACGACCGGCACGATTGTCGCACTCAGTTGCGGTTAGAGAAGACGTCGCCTCGACTGCCCTGATCTCAAGGTGGGACCACGCGGCTACAGCACGAACTTCGACAGGTCCTGATCCTTGACGATCTCGGCGAGCTGGCCGTCGACATAGGCGGCGTCGATGGTGACGGTTTCGCCGCCGCGCTCGCTGGCCGAGAAGCTGATCTCCTCGACGAGCTTTTCAAGGATCGTCTGCAGCCGCCGTGCGCCGATATTTTCGACGCCCGCATTCACCTGCGCGGCGAGGTGCGCGATCCGGTCGATGGCATCGTCCGTGAAGTCCAGCGTCACCCGCTCGGTGTGCATCAGCGCGCGGTACTGGGTGATGAGGCTCGCCTCGGTATCCTTGAGGATGTGGCGGAAATCCTCTTCGGTAAGGCCCTTCAGCTCGACGCGGATGGGCAGGCGCCCCTGGAGTTCGGGGAGGAGATCGGAGGGCTTGGCGACGTGGAACGCGCCCGAGGCGATGAAGAGGATGTGATCGGTCTTCACCGGCCCGTGCTTCGTGGAGACGGTCGTGCCCTCGATCAGCGGCAGGAGGTCGCGCTGGACGCCCTCCCGGCTGACCGAACCGCCGCGCACGTCGCTGACGGCGATCTTGTCGATCTCGTCGAGGAAGACGATGCCGTTCTGTTCGGCGGCCTCGATGGCCTCGCGGGAAATTTCCTCATCGTCGAGACGCCGGTCGGATTCCTCGGCGAGGAGCACGTCGAACGCCTGCGCCACCGTCAGTTTCCGGCGCTTCGTCTGCTTGCCCATCTTGCCGAACATGCTGCCGATATCGATGGTGGCGATCTGGCCCGACATGCCCGGCATTTCGAAGGGCATCTGCGGGGCGGAATCGACCTCGATCTCGATGGTTTTTTCGGACAGTTCACCCGCCGCGAGTTTCTCGCGCATCCGCTGGCGCGTGGCGGAGGAGGAGTCCTTCCCGGCAAGCGCATCGATCAGGCGGTTTTCCGCGTCCTGTTCGGCGTCGGCCTTCACCGCCTCCCGCTTCTGCTCGCGGACGAGGCGGATGGCCTCCTCGACGAGGTCGCGGACGATCTGTTCGACGTCGCGGCCGACATAGCCGACCTCGGTAAACTTCGTGGCTTCGATCTTGATGAAGGGCGCTTCGGCGAGCCGGGCGAGACGGCGGCTGATCTCGGTCTTGCCGCAGCCGGTGGGTCCGATCATCAGGATATTCTTCGGGTTCACTTCCTCGCGCAGGTCGGCAGGCAGCTGCTGCCGCCGCCAGCGGTTACGCAGCGCGACGGCGACCGCGCGCTTCGCCTCATCCTGTCCGACGATATAGCGGTCGAGCTCGGCGACGACGGCGCGGGGGGTCAGGCCGTCGATGGTGTGATCAGGGACAATGGCGGACTGTTCGTTCATGGCGCTCACGCGGCCTCCAGACTTTCGACCGTCAGGTTTTCGTTGGTGTAGACGCAGACCTCTGCGGCGATGGCCATCGCCTTCCGCGCAACGTCCTCGGCGGGAAGATCTGTGGCCTCCATTAGCGCGCGGGCAGCGCTGAGCGCGTAATTCCCGCCCGAGCCAATGGCCGTTACATTGTGGGTGGGTTCGAGCACATCGCCGGTGCCGGTCAGGACCAGCGTCACGTCTTTGTCGGCGACGATCATCATGGCCTCGAGGCGGCGGAGATAGCGGTCGGTGCGCCAGTCCTTTGCGAGTTCCACACAGGCGCGCTTCAGCTGGCCGGGAAAGCGTTCGAGCTTTGTTTCCAGCCGCTCGAACAGGGTGAAGGCGTCGGCGGTCGCGCCGGCAAAGCCGCCGATGACGCTGCCGTCGCCAAGCGGGCGAACCTTGATGGCATTGCCCTTCATGATGGTCTGGCCGAGCGAGACCTGACCGTCACCGGCGATCACGACCCGGTCGCCGCGGCGCACGGAGACGATCGTCGTGCCGTGCATCGTTTGAATGTCTGACATGGATCCTCGTTCAAATTGTCGCCGGGAATGGCGCGGATGCTGTTTGGCGATATAGGAATGGGAGAAACCGCTTCAATTGATAGCCCCGGGGGGGCACTGCCGTGACCCGAAAGACCATTCTCTCGCTACCCGTCTCCGCCCTGTCTGCCCTGGCCCTGCTTGCGGCGTGCGGGGACACGGCGCAGCTGTCGGTTGCCGAGGGCATGGGCACCAATCCCGCCCTCCCCGAACCGACGGAAACCCTGTTGCCGACGGTGAACATCGCCGACGTGATCGGCTGGGCGGACGGTGAAACGCCGCGCGCCGCACCGGGTTGGACGGTGACGCAGTACGGCCCCGAACTCGATCATCCGCGCTGGATGTACCGCCTGCCGAACGGCGATCTGCTGGTGGCGGAAACGAACAAGCCGCCCAAGGGGCAGGGCGGCGGCATCCGCGGCTGGATCGAGGAACTGGTCATGTCGAGCGCCGGTGCGGGCGCGGAGACGGCAAACCGCATTACCCTGTTGCGCGACAATGACGCGGACGGTGTGGTCGATGAAACGCATGTTTTTGCAACGGCGGCGAACGGGCTTGCCTCGCCCTTCGGCATGGCGGTCGCGGGCGGCGACCTGTACGTCGCAAACTACGCCGGTCTCTTGCGCTTTCCCTATGAGGAGGACGCGACGTCGGTCATCGGCGAGGGGGAACTGGTCGCCGCGTTCCCGGACATTGGCGACAAGGCGGGGCACTGGACCCGCAATGTGATCGCGAACGAGGACGGATCGAAGCTCTACATTTCCGTCGGGTCGGTCTCGAATGTCGGCGAGAGCGGGCTGGAGGTCGAGGAGGGCCGGGCGGCGATCCACGAATATGATGTGGCCACGGGCGAGATGCGTCTGTTCGCGACGGGCCTTCGCAATCCGGTTGGCATGGACTGGAACCCGGTGACGGGCGAGCTATGGACCGCGGTGAACGAGCGTGACGCCCTCGGCTCCGACCTCGTGCCGGATTACATGACGAGCGTTCAGGACGGCGGCTTCTATGGCTGGCCGTGGATCTACTATGGCGATGTGATGGACGACCGCGCGCCGGGCACCCCGCCGGACCAGCCCATCCTGACGCCTGACTATGCGCTCGGCGCGCACACCGCCTCGCTCGGGCTGGCCTTCACGCCGTCGGGCGACGGCGCGATCGTGGCGCAGCACGGCTCCTGGAACCGCAAGCCGGCCAGCGGTTATAAGGTGGTCTATATCCCCTTTGCGGACGGCGAACCGGACGGCCTGCCGCAAACGCTCCTCGACGGCTTCCTGATCGGTGACGAAGCGAAGGGCCGCCCGACCGGCGTGACCTTTGACCGCACCGGTGCGGTTCTCGTGACCGACGACAGCGGCGACCGCATCTGGCGCGTCGCGCCTGCCGGACGCTAAGAGGCACCCCATGACCCGCACCGCCAGCATCAGCCGCGATACCAAGGAAACGAAGATCGCCATCGAGATCGATCTTGACGGCACCGGCGCTTATGAGATTTCCACCGGCATCGGCTTTTTCGATCACATGCTGGAGCAGCTGTCGCGCCACTCGCTGATCGACCTGAAGCTGAAGACCGTCGGCGACCTTCATATCGACCAGCATCACACTGTGGAGGATACCGGCCTCGCGCTCGGCCAGGCGCTGAAAGAGGCGCTGGGCGAGAAGCGCGGCATTCGCCGCTATGGCAGCGCCTATGCGCCGATGGACGAGACGCTGACCCGCTGCGCGCTCGACATTTCCGGGCGGCCCTATACCGTCTACCGCGTGGAGATTCCGCACGGGTTTCTCGGCGAGATGGACACCGAGCTGTTTCCGCATTTCTTCGAAAGCCTCGCGCAGACGGCGGGCCTGACCCTGCACCTCGAAACGCTATACGGCGAGAACTCGCACCATATCATCGAATCCGCCTTCAAGGCGTTTGCGCGGGCGCTGCGGGCCGGGGTCGAGATCGACCAGCGCATCGCGGGCACGGTGCCGAGTACGAAGGGCACGCTTTAGGCAGCCCATGGCTGACCAGTAGGGGACCGGGGCGCATGGCCCAGAAAATCGCCATCGTCGACTATGGCGCAGGCAATCTCCGCTCCGTCGCGAAGGGTATCGAGACCGCCGCGAGGGATGCAGGGGGCGAGGCGCAGATCCTCGTTACCGATTCGCCGCAGGTGGTCGCGGGCGCGGACCGGATCGTACTGCCCGGCGTCGGCGCCTTCGGCCAGTGCGCGGCGGCGCTTCGCAGTATCGAGGGCATGGTGGAGATGCTGGACCGGCAGGTGAACGGCAAGGGCCGCCCCTTCCTCGGCATCTGCGTCGGTATGCAGCTTATGGCCGGATCGGGCGAAGAACGCGGCGCGCATGCGGGCCTCGCCTGGATTTCCGGTGAGGTGGTGAAGCTGGACCCCTCTGACCCGCGCCTGAAGATCCCGCACATGGGCTGGTCGGCGATTTCGCAGCGCCTGTCGGGTCTGAAACACCCCGTGCTCGGCGCGCTTGAGGATAATGGCGAGGCCTATTTCGTCCACAGCTACCAGTTCCGGCCCGAGTGCGGCGCGCACCAGCTCGCGACCTGCGACTATGGCGGCACGGTCACGGCGGTCGTCGGGCGGGACACGATGATCGGCACGCAGTTCCACCCGGAAAAGAGCCAGAGCTACGGCCTTCGCTTCCTCCGCGCCTTTCTCGACTGGAAACCCTAGGGCCGCGCCAGTAGGGCAGGCGCTTTCCCCAGCAGTACCGGACGCCCATGCCCTTCACCATCTACCCGGCCATCGACATCAAGGATGGGCAGATCGTGCGCCTGTCGGAGGGCGAGATGGACACGGCCACGGTCTACGGAGACGATCCGGCGGAGCAGGCGCGCGCGTTTGCAAAGGCGGGCGCGGAATGGCTGCACGTCGTCGACCTGAATGGCGCGGTCGAGGGCAAGTCCAGGAACCGCGAAGTCATCGAACAGGCCATTCTCGCCTTTTCCGGCCGGGTTCAAATGGGCGGCGGCATCCGCTCCCGCTCTGCGATCGACAATTGGCTGGAGGCCGGGGCGAAGCGCGTGGTGCTCGGAACGGTGGCGCTGAAAGACCCGGAACTGGTTCGGGAGGCGTCAAAAGCGATGCCGGGTCATATCGTTGTCGCCGTGGATGCGCGCGGCGGCTTCGTCACGACCGAGGGCTGGGCGGAAACGTCGGCCATGCCGGTGCTGGACCTGGCGAAGCGCTTCGAGGATGCGGGTGTGGCCGCGCTGCTGTTCACCGATGTCGGCCGCGACGGCCTTCTTACCGGCGTGAATATCGAGGCGACGACGGCGCTGGCCGAAGGCACCAAGCTGCCGGTGATCGCCTCTGGCGGCGTGGCAGGCATGGACGACATCCGCCAGCTGAAAAAAGCCGCAAAAGCGATCAAGGGGGAGAATGGCGGCAGCATCAGCGGGGTGATCGTCGGACGCGCGCTCTACACCGGTAAGCTGAAGCTGAAACAGGCCCTCGCCGCGACCGCCTGATGGCCGCCGTTCGGATCATACCCTGCCTCGACATGGCCGAGGGGCGCGTTGTTAAGGGCGTGAACTTCGTGGCGCTGCGCGATGCGGGCGATCCGGTGGAGGTGGCGAAGGCCTATGACGCGGCGGGCGCGGACGAGATCTGCTTTCTCGACATTACGGCGACGCATGAACAGCGCGGCACCCTCTTGGACATCGTGCGGCGGACGGCGGACCAGTGCTTCGTGCCGCTGACCGTCGGCGGCGGGGTCGGCTCGGTGGAGGATGCCCGTGCGCTGTTACTTGCAGGCGCAGACAAGGTTGCGGTGAACTCCGCCGCCGTGCGCGATCCGGCGCTGGTGGGCGTGCTGGCCGAGGCCTTCGGCTCGCAGTGCATCGTCGCGGCGATCGATGCCAAGCAGACCGGCCCGGACGCCTGGGAAATCTTCACTCATGGCGGACGCAAGGCGACGGGCGTCGATGCGCTCGCCCATGCGCGGCGCTGCGTGGCGGAGGGCGCGGGGGAAATCCTGCTGACCTCCATGGACCGCGACGGCACGAAGGACGGTTTCGACCTTGTCCTGACCCGGACCATTGCAGACGCGGTGCCGGTGCCGGTGATCGCGTCGGGCGGCGTCGGCAACGTCCAGCACCTCGTTGAGGGTGTCACCGAGGGAAATGCCAGCGCGGTTCTCGCCGCGTCGATCTTCCACTTTGGCGAAGTCACACTGGCGGAGGCGCGGGCGGCCATGGCGAAGGCGGGCCTTGCGGTCCGGACGCTGCCGGGCGAGCTTGCGGCATGAGCGACCGGAGCGATCAGACCGACATGATGCAGCGCCTCGCGGCCATCGTCGCAGACCGCGCCGCCGCGCCCGCCAGTGAGAGCTATACCGCGGCGCTCCTTGGCAAGGGCCGTGCGAAGGTCGCCGAAAAGCTTGGCGAGGAGGCGGTCGAAACCGTCATCGCCGCCGTGCAGGGGGACCGCGCCGCGCTCATCGCGGAAAGCGCCGACCTGCTCTATCATTTGACCGTGCTGTGGCAGGCCGCGGGCCTGACGCCGGACGACATCGCCGCCGAACTGGCGCGGCGAGAGGGACAGGGCGGCCACGCCGAAAAGGCCGCGCGAAAAGGGAGCTGAACACATGGAAGCCGTTGATGCCGTCGGACCCTATGACGACGACAATATCTTCGCGAAGATCCTGCGCGGGGAGATCCCTTCGACCAAGATCTATGAGGACGAGTGGTCCTACGCCTTCGAGGACATCAACCCGCAGGCACCGACCCATGTGCTCGTAATTCCGAAGGGCAAGTACCGGTCCTGGGTGGATTTTCATGAGACCGCGTCGGCGGATGAGATTGCGGGCCTCGTGCGCGCGGTGGGCGCGGTCGCCAGGCAACTGGGGCTGGAGGATGACGGCTACCGCCTGCTCGTGAACGCGGGGAAACAGGCCCACCAGATGGTGCCGCATCTTCATGTGCATCTCTTCGGCGGCAAGCCGCTCGGCCCGATGCTGGCAGGCGGCGCGAACGGCTGATAAGGGCCGATGGCGGACGACCATATTCGCATCGTTCCCGCCGATCCCGGCCGGCCCGCGCAGTTCGAGGCGGAGCGGGATCGCTTGCAGCAGGCGCTGGCTGGTGAGCGGGTGGGCGACATCGTTCATTTCGGCAGCACGGCGGTGCCGGGCCTGGCCGCCAAACCCATTATTGACATCCTGATCGCCGTTCCCTCCGTCGCGGTGGCGCGCGAGCGGTTTCCGGACCTGCTCCGGCCACTGGACTATGTGTTCTGGGCGGAGAACCCGCGGACCGACCGGCTGTTTTTCGTGAAGGGCATGCCGCCCTACGGGACTGGCCGTACGCACCATGTTCATGTGCGGGAGCGCCCGGCGGGGGACTGGGACGAGGTTCACTTCCGCGATTTCTTGCGCGCGCACCCGTCCGCCGCCGCCGATTATGCGGCTCTGAAACAGCAACTGGCGGAGACTCATGCCAGTGACCGCGAAGCTTATACGGATGCGAAGGCCGCATTCGTAGCAGGCGTCCTGAAACGGGCCGCCGCAGAGGGATAAGCGCCGCCCGCACCTTCGCGCTTCAATGATGACGGATTTGTTGTAAGGCGTTTGCCCAGCAGCTTCGGGGAGGATTTATGGCGGTCACGCAGAGCGCAGGCGCGCGCGAACATTGGTCCGGGCGCACGGCGTTCATTCTGGCAGCCATCGGCTCTGCTGTGGGCCTCGGCAATCTCTGGCGCTTTCCGGTCGAGGCGGGCGAGAATGGCGGCGGTGCGTTCGTCCTGTTCTACATCGCCTGTGTGCTTCTGATCGGGCTGCCGGTGCTGCTGTCCGAAGTTCTGATCGGCCGTCACGGACAGGCGTCGGCCCCGGAAAGCGTGCGCCGCGTGGCGCGGGAAAGCGGCGCGTCGGAAAACTGGGCCATCCTGGCGCTGATCGGCACGCTGGCGGTGTTCCTGATCCTGACCTTCTACTCGGTGCTCGGCGGCTGGGTGCTCTACTATATCGGCTTCTTTGGGGGCGAGATGCTCTCCGGCGGCTATACCGAACGCGGCGCGGGCGACTTTCCGGCCATATTCGATGCGCTGGTCGCCAATCCCGTGCTCCTGATCGTGCTACACGGCCTGTTCATGGCGATTACCGCCTTTTTCGTTCTGCGCGGCGTGTCGAAGGGGATCGAGTTCGTCGCGACCTACATGCTGCCGGGCTTTTTCGTGCTGTTGGTCGGGCTCGTCATCTACGGCGCGTTCACCGGCGACATCGGCGGTGCCGCGACCTACCTTTTCACCTGGGACGCCTCAGCGCTGACCGGGCCAGTGATGCTGGCCGCCGTTGGGCAGGCGCTGTTCTCCATCGGCCTCGGCGGTGCGCTGATGATCGTCTTCGGCTCCTATGCGGAGCGGGGCATCAATCTCGGCTCCACCAGCGGCATCATCGCGGTCGCCGACACCTCGGTAGCGCTGATCGCCGGCCTTGCCATTTTCCCCATCGTCTTCGCCGCGGGGCTCGACCCGGCGGGCGGACCGGGCCTGATGTTCGTCAGCATGCCGACCTCCTTCGCCTCCATCCCCGGCGGGGTGTTCATCGGCTTCCTGTTCTTCATCATGGTGTTCATCGCGGCCCTGACCAGTTCGGTCTCGCTGCTGGAAGTGCCGACGAGCTGGGCCATGGAGACGTTCGGCACCGCGCGCGCGCCAACGGTTATCGTGCTCGCGGTTCTGGCCTTCGTCATCGGCGCATTCGCCGCACTGAGCTTCAACGTCCTGGCGGAGTTCCAGCCGCTCGGCTTCATCCCGCTGTTCGAGGGGCTGGGCATTTTCGACATACTGGACACGTTCACCGGCAAGCTGATGCTGCCCATCGGCGCGCTTCTGGTGGCGATCTTCACCGGCTGGGTGGCGGACAAGAAGCTGCTCGATGCGGAAAACGGCATTTCCGGCGGCCTGCACATCCTTTGGCGGTTCCTGATCGCGTGGCTGTGCCCGCTGGTCCTGACGGTCATCCTGCTCGTGGGCATCTTTCCCGGCCTGACCGGCGGCTGAGCGGCCAGCGCCAACAGATAAGGGGCGCCCGGCAGGTCGCCCGGCGCCCCTGATCTAATCAGCCATCACTGGGCTCAGGCGTTACGGCGTCGCCGCAAGGCTGCAAGTCCGAGAAGCCCAAGACCGGCCAGACCGGCCGCGCCCGGACCGGGTACCATTCTCACGGACTCAATGGTCGAGAAGGTGGCCTCGGAAAACGGGTCGAAAAACGCGCCGCAGCGTGCCGGACCGGCCAATGCACCGGAGCCGCCAACGCTGACGATATCGCACGGATCGGTTTCGCCGACGGAGGTGAACCCCAGAACCAGCTGGGCCCCTGTGCCGTTCGCCAGAAACAGCGACGGTACATAGCCGGTCGTGTCCGGCCCATTGTCGCCGACATTCGTCGTCCGCGTCGCGCCGTCGATCAGGACCGGCGAATTCACCCAGGGCGCGGCGAAGGCAACAATGTCCCCCGCACTGAAAACGAAAGAGCCGGAGGAGGTCGTCACGGTCAGATCGAGAAATTCGACCTCGTCATTCCCGATCGTCGAAAGGGCACCCGGATTGTCGACCACTGAACCGGCGCTGTCGAGAAAGGCACCATTGCGGTCACGGTCGGCAAGCCAGAGGCTGCCAGATACTGTCGCCACCTGCGGTCCATAGGTCGGCACGAACGTCGGCGGACCGCTGTCCGAAATCTCCTCTGTGATCTGGAAATCGAACGTGAACAGCCGCGCAGACCCAACGAGCGGCATGGCAGACGCTGGCAAGGCGAGACCGAGCGCGCAGGCCCCCAGAAGGGCGGAACGCGATACAGAAAAACGATCAAACTTACGGAACATGCGAGAATCTCCCGATCATTCCCCACCGCTTTATGCCCGCGCTAATGCAAACGGCATGCCAGTTTTAGCTTTCACTTGGGATTCAGGAATTTGTCATCGGGATAGAAAGTGCACCGCTGCGAAGGTGTAAAGTCTACCGACAGCCTCTGCGGCGAGCGCCGGTCAGCCCAAAGCCTTTGCAGCGAGGGTTTTGAGGTCAGCCTGCGGGCGCGCGCCGAAGTGAGAGATCACCTCGCCGGCCGCCACGGTGCCGAGGACGGCGCTGTCATGCAGGCTGCGGCCCTGCTGCAGCCCCGCGAGGAAGCCCGCCGCGAACAGGTCGCCCGCGCCGGTCGTGTCGACGAGCCGCCCGGTCATCTGTGCGGGCACTTCGATGACCTTGTCGCCGGAGAGGACCACCGCACCCTTTGCACCGCGTGTCACGACGGCAAGGTCGCAGCCACCCTTTTGCGCCGCGATGGCCGCGCCGAAATCGCCGGCCTCATGCAGGCCCATCAGTTCCGCCTCGTTGGCAAACAGGATATCGACCCCGCCCGATGCCAGCGCCCGGAAATCCGCCCGGTGCCGGTCGACGCAGAACATGTCGGACAGGGTGAAGGAGACACGCTGGCCCGCGCCGCGCGCCGTGTCGCGCGCCTTCACCATCGCGGCGCGCGCACTGTCTGAATCCCACAGATAGCCTTCTAGATAGGTTATCGGCGCGGCAGCGACGGCGTCATAGTCTAC
This sequence comes from Pacificimonas sp., assembly GCA_036351775.1. Lineage (GTDB taxonomy): Bacteria > Pseudomonadota > Alphaproteobacteria > Sphingomonadales > Sphingomonadaceae > Pacificimonas. Next base: position 11,261 of record JAZBPX010000009.1, read on the forward strand.
GTCGGCCTCGGCAAGGTCCGCGCTGGTGCCGAGAAAGGTACTCATCGTGCGCTCCGCATCGGGCGTGACGCAGATCAGGCAGCGCGCGGTCGGTACGGCAGACGTTGACGGCGGGGTCGTGAAGCCGACGCCGGCAGCGCGGATATCATGAGCGAACACCTCGCCAAGCTGGTCCTTCGAGACGCGGCCGATGAAGTGCACATCGCCGCCGAGCGCCGCGATCCCCGCCGCGGTATTGGCGCCCGATCCGCCGCTACTTTCCTGCGCCGGGCCCATCTTTGCGTAGAGCGCCTCGGCCTCTTCGGCATCGATCAGCCGCATTGAGCCCTTTTCCAGGCCCTCGGCAGCCAGAAAGTCGTCGCTCGCTTTTGCGATCACATCGACGATGGCGTTGCCGATGCAGACGATGGGCGCTGCGCTCATGGGGACTCTCCGGATCGATTTGTAGGAAGAATTGCCCGCGCGCCCTAGGTTGCGCCGGGGGCGCTGTCGAGTTCGGCGAGCGCCCATTGCGCCGCGTCGCGCACGGCAGGGTCGGGATCGCTAAGAAGCGCGGTCAGCGGTCCGCGCGCCTCGGCCCGGCCGCTATTGCCAAGCGCGTAGGAGACGTTCCGCACGAACCGGTCCCTACCGATCCGCTTGACCGGCGATCCGGAGAAGAGTTCCCGAAACGCCTCGTCCGTCAGCGCAGCGAGCTCGGTGAGCTTCGGCGCATCAAGACCGCGGCGCGGGTGGAACCGCATGTCGCGCGCGGCCTTCGCGAACTTGTTCCAGGGACAGACCGCCAGACAGTCATCGCACCCATAGATCCGGTTCCCCATTGGACGGCGGAACTCTTCGGGAATCGGCCCGGCATGTTCGATGGTCAGGTAGGCGAGGCAGCGCCGCGCATCGAGGCGGTAGGGCTCCGGGAACGCATCGGTGGGACAGGCATCCTGGCACGCCGTGCAACTGCCGCAACGATCCGCATGGGGCGTGTCCGGTTCCAGCGCCAGCGTTGTGTAGATCGCGCCGAGGAACAGCCAAGAGCCCTCATCGGTCGACACCAGGTTCGTATGCTTCCCCTGCCAGCCGACGCCTGCCGCCGCCGCCAGCGGCTTTTCCATTACCGGCGCGGTATCGACAAAGACCTTCACCTCCGCGCCCGGTTCTTCGGCAACCAGCCAGCGCGCGACCCGTTTCAGCGCCTTCTTGACGATGACATGATAGTCCGCGCCGTGGGCATAGACCGACATCGCGCCGATCTCCGGGCAGGCCGCATGGCGCAGCGGATCGATCGGCGGCGCGTAGCTCATGCCCAGCATGATGACACTTCGACAATCGGGCCACAGGTCCCGGGGCGAACGCCGCCGCTCCGCCTTTTCCGGCATCCAAGCCATATCGCCGTGCATTCCCTCGGCCAGCCAGCGGTCGAGGCGCGGCCCTGCCTCCGGAATGGCATCGGCCCGGCACACGCCGATGGCCGCGAAACCGGCGGCTGCGGCTTCCCGTCGCAAAGCCGTTGAGAGTTTGTTATCCGGCACGGGCCGATATGTAGCGTTACAGGCGTCCTTGGCCAGCATGGCGGGAGGCACCAGAACGAATAGGGGCCGGAAGGAACTGAAGGTTGGCAGGCGACATCGCCGTCGAGGCGCGCGGACTGAAGAAGAGCTTCGGCGACAAGCTGGCGGTGCATGACATCGACCTGACCGCGCGCGAGGGCGAAATCCTCGGCTTTCTCGGCCAGAACGGCGCGGGCAAAACGACGACCATCCGCATGCTGCTGGGTATTCTCAGCCCCGACGAGGGGCGCTGCGAGGTGCTGGGCTCGACCGATCCACTCTCCATCGCACACCGCATCGGCTACTTGCCGGAGGAGCGCGGCCTGTATCCCGCCATGTCGACGCGCGAAACCATCGCCTTCATGGGTGCCTTGCGCGGGCTGCCGCTGAGCGAGGGCCGCCGCCGCGCCGAAACGCTTCTCGAAGCCAACGGCCTTGGCGCGGAAATCGACGCGAAGATCCGTACCATGTCGAAGGGCATGGCCCAGAAGGTGCAGCTTCTCGGAAGTTTCGTGCACGAACCCGACCTCATCATCCTCGACGAGCCCTTTTCCGGTCTGGACCCGGTAAACCAGCAGGCGCTGGAGGCGATGATCGAAGCGGAGCGGCAGCGCGGTGCGACCATCGTCTTCTCCACGCACATCATGGGTCATGCGGAGCGGCTGTGCGACCGGCTGGTTGTCGTGGCGGGCGGACGCACGCGCTTCACCGGGACCGTTACGGAAGCGCGCAGTGTTCTGCCCGCCGTCGTCGCGCTGACCACAGAGCGCGCCATTCCGCCGAACCTGCTGCCCGACGGCGCGCATCAGGTGCCGTCCGGCGAGTGGCGCTTTCCGGTGCCCGACATGGGCGTGGAGGCGCTCTTGCGGCGTATCATCGATTCCGGCGCGGGCCTTCGCGATTTCACGACGGAGCGCCCAACACTTCACGATGCCTTCGTCGAGATGGTGGGCGATCCGGAGGCGGACGACGCGGCCCTCGCCGAAGAGCGGCAGGACGCGGCGGATGCAGCCGATCCTGGCGCAGAACGGGCGGCGGCATGAGCAGCCTCGCTACCTATGCGCGCGGTATGGCCGTTATCGCCCGCCGCGACATCGTCGCGACAGTTGTTTCAAAGGGCTTTCTGATCTGGCTCGCAACGCCGATCCTCGCGCTCGGCTTCGGCCTCCTGATCGGGCTCCTGACGGGCAGCGACCCTGAACCGAGCGCGCCCACCAGTGTTGCGGTGATCGACACCGGCACCGGCTATGCGGACTGGGTCGAATCCACCGCCCGCGTCGAGCGTGCACGCAGCCGCTATGGCCGTCTGCGCGCCCGGTTCGAGACGCTCCGCCCAGAGGACAGCCTGCCGCCGGAACTCGAAACCCCGGCCCCGCTTCTCTCCGTTCCGGATCTCGAACAGCTTGCCGCGGGAGAGCTGGAGCGCGTCGAAACCGCCTATGACCTCGGGACCGGCGAAGCGGCGCGTGCATTCGGCCTCGACCGGCGGGAGGCCGCCGTGACGGTCATTGTCGCTGCCGCCGATCCGCGCGCGCAGGCGGAGGCGCTGCTCGCGCCCGAAGCCGACCGGTTCGGCGCCGTACTTCTCGAGGAGGAGGGCGGGCTGGTCCTTTTGCGGAGGAGCCCAGGCACGAACATCGAGCGTATCCGCGTCATTGCCACAACGGCCTGGGAGCGGCGCAATGCCGACCGGCTGGGCCTCACCGACCAGCTGCTCGACCTTCGCCGCGCCGCGCCGAGCATCGATGTGTCGGTGCCGTCGCGGCCCAGTGAACCGGGCGCGCCCCCCGAACCGCAGCCAGAGCGCAACCAGGGCGCCGAATCGCTCGGCACGGGCGCGGTCATGGTCCTGTTCATGCTGATTTCGCTGCTGGCCGGCGCGCTTCTCTCCAACATGGTCGAGGAAAAGGGCAACAAGGTCATCGAGATCCTCGTCGCCAGCGTGCCCATCCCGGCCATCTTCGCCGGCAAGCTGATCGCGATGGTGATCGTGTCGCTGATCGGCATCATTGTCTGGGGCGTGCTGTTCGGCGGCGGCGCGGCGCTGCTGCTCGGTCAGCTGCCCGACGGCCTGATCCCCGACCCGGAGCGCGGCTGGCTCGGCTTCGTTCTTCTCGGGCTTGGCTATTTCATCTGCGCCTATCTGATCTTTGGCGCGCTGTTCCTAGGCATCGGCAGCCTGTGCTCCTCGATCCGGGAGGTGCAGACCCTCTCCATGCCCGTGACGATCCTCCAAATGCTGGTGCTCGTCCTGACGCTGCAGGCGATTTCAGCGGGGCCCGGCACCATGCAGACGGTCATCAGCTGGTTCCCCCTATCCGCGCCCTATATGATGGCGGCGCGCGCAGGGGCCGGGACCGATATCTTGCCGCACATCATCGCCTATGTCTGGCTGCTGGTCTTCGCGAGCGGCGTTATCTTCGTGTCGGCCCGCCTGTTCCGCTATGGTGTCCTCCGCTCCGGCCCGCCGCCCAGCCTGAAGGACCTCGGCAAGACGATGAAGACCTGGATCCGGGGCGACGTGGTGCAGTCCAAGGTTTAGGAGCCGGTACCGGCCCGCTCCCCTTCAAAAATCCAGTTTGTCGTAGTGGGCCGGGGGCACCAGCCCCTCCATGCGGTCGGGCAGCAGCCGCCGTACGCTCGGGCGGGATTTGACGGTCGCGTACCACTGCTTCGCGTCCGGATAGCCGGAGAAGCTGAGCCCGCCGAGATAATCCGCCACCGACAGCTGCGAAAACGCTGCGATATCGGCCAGCGTGAACGTCGACCCAGCCAGCCAGCGCCGATCACCCAGCAGATACTCGATATAGTCCAGGTGCACGACCACCGCCTGCGCCGCCCCGCGCAGCGCGCGCGCCTCGGGCGGTTCGCGCAGCACGATGCGCTTGTACATGCGCTCCATCATCAGCGGGTTGACGGCCTCGGCATAGCATTTCTCGTCGAACCAGGCGGTGAGGCGGCGCACTTCGGCGCGCGCGGCGGAGCCGGAGCCCATCAGGGGTGCCTTCTCGATGGTCTCCTCGAAAAATTCGCAGATCGCCTGGCTGTCTGCCAGGGGACCCGGCTTTTCCCCGGCCAGAACCGGCGTTTGCCCCGCCCGGTTCAGGTCGACGAGGCGGTCGGACCGCGCCCAGGGATATTCGGTTTCTAGCGCGAATTCGACGTCCTTCTCCGCCAGCGCGATGCGCACCTTGCGGCTGAACGGGCACAGCGGGAATTGATAAAGCGTCCACATCGTCGGCGCGCGCATATCAGCAAGGCGCCCCGCCGCCCATCAAGAACCGTCTTGGGGAAGGACTTCGATCTGCCGGATCGCGCGGACGATGAAGGCCTCCGCCCGGTCCCGGTCGAGCGCGGACGTGCTCATGTCGGCGCGCCGCTCCAGAGCTTCCGCCACCAGATCGTCGCCGGGATGCCGCCGCAGCCAGAGCCGCCCGCCCTCGCTCTTCGACGCAAGCCTGCCCGTCTGGGCTGCGTGAACCGCGCGCGCGGCATTGAGCACGCCATCCTCGGCACCGAGGCCGTCAACGGGCCGGTCCAGATGATCGCGGTGCCATTGCAGTTCCTCGAGGATCGCGGCGCGCAGATCGGCTTTGGAGACAGGGCCGAAAAGCGATGACGGCGGCGGCCCATACAGCGTGCGGCCCGCCTTCTGGCAAAGCGCAATATCGATCAGTGTGTCATTCGCGATGCCCGCTGGCTCGCTGCATGTTGTCCAGGCGGGTCCGGTCGAAAGTGCGAAGGCGAAGGGGAAGGGCACCGCCGGTCGGCGCGCCGCTGTCTCCGTACACAGGATGAACTCCAGCCCCGCCGCGGGGACGGACAGAGCCTTATCCGCCAGAGCACTTTCGAGGCCCGCTATGGTGTCCGGGCCGAGCGGACCAGCCAACACGCCAAGAATATCGATGTCACTCGCGCCCGGGTGAACGTCGCCCTGAACCGCCGACCCGTGCAGATAAAGCCCAAGGAGATCATCGCCGAGCAAACCCCGAACGCGCTCGGTCAGTGCGTTGAGATAAGTATCGACGACCAAGCTGCTCCGGCCCTCCATGCGTTTGCCCTACCGGCTACGACAGCAACGGCAGGTCGTCGAGCGCGCTTCTATTTCATCTCCCCAACTGTAACGCCATATTGCGACAGCATCACAGCCGTGCCATGCCGTTGGCTGGCGTGAAGGAAAGCATGACGGACAGTCTTGTCAGTATCGGTGCCATTGTTGTCCTGCTGCTGGCTGGCGGCACCGCGATCGGCCTGCTCGACCCGCGGCGGTTCTCGCCGCGCTGGCTGCTCGCTGCGGCCGCACTGGTTTTGTTGAACGATGCGCTGCTGACGAACGGCTATGGCCTGTTCCCGAGCCTTCTCCCCGCGTCCGACTGGAACTGGCAGGGCAAGCTGCTGGCGCTTGGCGGCACGCTGGCGATCGCGTCACTGCCAGCCTTCGGTTGGCGGCGCACGGGTCTGACGCTCGTCCAGGCCCGCGGAAGCCTGCGAAGCTGCATCCCTGCGGCTCTGGCCTACTGTCTGTTCTTCCTGATGATCGCGGTCATTTTCCCGGGGGACGCGGAATCGGCCGAGACCATCGCCTTTCAGCTGACGATGCCGAGCGTTGAGGAAGAGGCCTTCTATCGGGGCATCCTGCTGTTCGCGCTCTACCAGGCCTTCACTGGCGGCGTGAGGGGGCTGGGAGTCGAGTGGCGATGGGGTGCGGTCATCTCCTGTGCCCTGTTCGGGCTTGCGCATGCCTTTTCCTACGGGGACGGGGCCCTTTCGTTCGACCCGGTTTATATGGCGCTGACCGCCGTGCCGTCCTTTCTGGCGGTGTGGATGCGCCTGAGAACAGGCAGCCTCCTTCTGCCCGTCATCCTCCACTCCGTCGGAAATGTCCTTCCGCTTCTGATTTGAGGTGGTCGAGGTGGTAGGATATGTGGGCTACTCGCCTCCACCTACTCCGCCGCGGTGAGTTCCGGCTCGTCCGACAGCGGCATGGCGAGGTGGGGCAGGGTTTCCTTCGGCACGACCTGCACGAAATCGCCGATGCGGTCCGTCCAGTCGTCGAGAATACCGCGCGCCCAGGCGCTCTCGGTACGCGCGGCATAATCCTCGACCACGCTACGGAGGACCGCCTGCCAGTGTTCGGTCTGGACGGACTGCCAGACGAGGCTTTCGGAATTGACGCGCGTGTCAAACTGGCGGTCCGGATCGTACACGAACGCCATGCCGCCGGTCATGCCCGCGCCGAAATTGTCGCCCACGGGGCCGAGGATGACGGCAAGCCCGCCGGTCATGTATTCGCAGCCATTCGCGCCGCAGCCCTCGACGACCACGGTCGCGCCCGAATTGCGGACGGCGAAGCGCTCGCCGGCCTTGCCCGCCGCGTAGAGCGTGCCCGCCGTCGCGCCGTAAAGGACGGTGTTGCCGATGATGACATTCTCGTTCGATTTCAGCGGCGAGGAGACGAGCGGCCGCACGATGATCTCGCCGCCCGACAGGCCCTTGCCGACATAATCATTGGCATCGCCGAAGACTTCCAGCGTCAGCCCCTGAACCGCAAAGGCACCCAGCGACTGGCCCGCCGAGCCGCGGAGACGGATATGGACATGACCTGGCTTCAGGCCCGTCATGCCGAAATGCTTGACGATGTGGTGCGACAGGCGCGTGCCGACCGCGCGGTGGGTATTGCGAACCGCATAGGTTAGCTGCATCTTCTCGCCGCGGTCGAAGACGGGCTGCGCGTCCTTTACCATGGCCGCATCGAGCGTGTCGGCAACTTCGTTGCGGAAGCCCTCGATGTTGAACCGGTGGTCGCCCTCCTCCGCGGCGGGCTTCGCAAGGATGGGGTTGAGGTCGAGATCGTCGAGATGTTCCGCGCCGCGGCTGACCTGTGACAAGAGCTCGGTGCGCCCGATGACATCGTCCAGCGACCGGACGCCGAGCGAGGCGAGAATCTCGCGCACCTCCTCGGCCATGAAGCTGATCAGGTTGATGACCTTGTCAGGGCTGCCAGTGAATTTCTGCCGCAGTGCCTCGTCCTGTGTGCACACGCCGACGGGGCAGGTGTTGGAGTGGCACTGGCGCACCATGATGCACCCCATGGCGACGAGACTGAGCGTGCCGATGCCGAACTCCTCCGCGCCCAGGATCGCGGCGATGACGATGTCGCGGCCGGTTTTCAGGCCGCCATCGGTGCGCAGTTTCACGCGCCCGCGCAGGCCGTTCAGGGAGAGGACCTGGTTCACCTCGGACAGGCCCATTTCCCACGGCGTGCCGGCATATTTGATGCTGGTCTGCGGGCTAGCGCCGGTGCCGCCCGTGTGGCCGGCAATCAGGATGGTGTCGGCATGCGCCTTCGCAACGCCCGCCGCGACCGTGCCGATCCCCGCCGAGCTGACGAGTTTCACGCAGACGCGGGCGTTCGGATTGATCTGCTTCAGGTCGTAGATCAGCTGCGCCAGATCCTCGATCGAGTAGATGTCGTGGTGCGGCGGCGGGCTGATCAGCGTGACGCCGGGGGTGGAGTGGCGCAGCCGCGCGATCAGGTCGGTGACCTTGAAGCCGGGCAGCTGGCCGCCCTCGCCGGGCTTGGCACCCTGCGCGACCTTGATCTCGATTTCCTCGCAGGCGTTCAGATATTCCGCCGTGACGCCGAAGCGGCCCGACGCGATCTGCTTGATGACCGAATTGGCGTTGTCGCCATTGTCGTAAGGGGTGAAGCGGCGCACATCCTCACCGCCCTCACCTGACACGGCCTTTGCACCAATGCGGTTCATGGCGATGGCTAGCGTTTCATGCGCTTCGGGCGACAGCGCGCCCATCGACATGCCCGGCGTCAGGAAGCGCTTGCGGATTTCGGAGATCGACTCGACTTCGTCGATGGCGATCGGTTCCTGCGGCGTAAAGTCGAGAAGGTCACGCAGGTAAATGGGCGGCAAGTCAGCGCAGCCGCGGCTCCACTGCAGATATTTGGTATAGCTGCCGCTCTCCACCGCGCTTTGCAGCAGGTGAATGAGGTTCGCCTGATAGGCATGCGGTTCGCCGCCGGAGCGGTAGCGGTAGAGGCCGCCGACGGGCAGGGCGGTCACATCCTCGTCGAATGCCAGTTCGTGTCGGTCGGTGGCGGACAGTTGCAGCGAGGCGAACCCTTCGCCGGAGATCTTGGCGGGCATGCCGGGAAAGAACTCGTTCACCAGCGCGCGGGAGATACCGACCGCCTCGAAATTATAGCCGCCGCGATAGGAGGAGATGATCGAGATGCCCATTTTCGACATGATCTTCAGAAGCCCGCCGTCGATCGCGGCCTTGAAGCGCTGGATCGCATCCTCGAAACTGATGTCGCTGAACAGGCCCTTGGCATGCCGCTGGCGGATCGCCTCCTGCGCCAGATAGGCGTTCACCGTTGTCGTCCCGACGCCGATCAGCACGGCGAAATAATGGGTATCGAGACATTCGGCTGACCGCACGTTGATCGACGCGAAGGAGCGCAGCCCCTTCTGAACCAGATGGGTGTGCACGGCAGCGGCGGCGAGGATCATGGTGATGCCCTGCCGCTCCGGCCCGATATGTTCGTCGGTCAAGAACAGCTGCGCCTTGCCCTGCCGCACGGCGCGCTCGGCTTCGGTCTGCACGCGCTTCACGGCGGCGCGCAGGCCGCTGGGTTCGCCCACGTCGAACGTGCAGTCGATTTCTGCCGACGCGTCACTGAAATGCGTACGCAGGCGCTCCCAGTCGCGGTTCGTAAGGACGGGCGACTTGGCAACGATCACGCCCTTCTGGTCGGCTTCCTCGTCAAGGACATTGGTGAAGTTCGAAAAGCGCGTTTTCAGGCTCATCACCCGCGATTCGCGCAGGGAATCGATGGGCGGATTGGTGACCTGGCTGAAATTCTGCCGGAAGAAATGGCTGAAGGTGCGCGGATTGGGGCTGACGACGCCCAAGGGCGTGTCATCGCCCATCGAGCCCACGGCCTCTTTCGCGTCCTCCACCATAGGCGACAGGATCAGCTCGATGTCCTCCAGCGTCATGCCCGCGGCCACCAGCCGCCGCCTGAGGTCCGCCGCGTCATAGGCCGCATCCGGCTGCGGCCCGTCGCCGCCGGGCAGTTCCTCGAACTTGATGAAATTGGCGATCAGCGAGGCATAATCCTTTGTCCCCGCGACGAGGTCCTTGACCTCCTGGTCGTGGTAGAGCCGCTTCTCGTCGAGATCGACGGCGATCATCTGGCCGGGCCCCAGCGCGCCCTTCTCGATGACGTTCGATTCTGCGAAGGGAACCATTCCGGTTTCCGACCCGACCAGAAGCAGGTTATCGCCGGTGATGGTATAACGCATGGGCCTGAGCGCGTTGCGGTCGACGCCGGCCACCATCCAGCGGCCGTCAGTCATCGCGAGCGCCGCCGGCCCGTCCCATGGCTCCATGACGGAGGCGAAGAAGGCGTACATGGCGCGGTGATGCTCGGGCAGGGTCGAATCTTTCGACCAGGCTTCGGGGATCATCATCAGCTTGGCGAGCGGGGCCGAACGGCCGGAGCGCACCAGCACCTCGAACGTCGCATCGAGCGCCGCGGTGTCGGACGCGCCGGCCGGAATGACCGGCTTCACCTCCTCCGACAGGTCGCCAAAGGCTTCGGCGGCCATCAGGATTTCGTGGCTTCTCATCCAGTTCTTGTTGCCGCGCACGGTGTTTATCTCGCCGTTGTGGGCGAGCGCGCGAAACGGCTGGGCCAGCCACCATTCGGGGAAGGTATTGGTGGAATAGCGCTGGTGGAAGATCGCAAAGCGGCTTTCGAACGCGTCATCCTTCAGGTCGGGATAAAATTCGGCCAGCGCCTCGGCGAGGAACAGCCCCTTGTAGATGATCGAGCGCGAGGAGAGCGAGCAGATGTAGAAGGGTTTCACCTGCGCGGCGATCACGCGCTTCTCGATCCGGCGGCGGATCAGGTACAGGTCCTTCTCCATTTTCGCCTGGTTCGCATAGCCCTTGCCGGGCCTTGGCCCCTCGATCATGATCTGTTCGATGGCGGGCCGGGTGCGCCGCGCCTTGTCGCCGATCACGCTCTGGTCGATTGGCACCTGCCGCCAGCCATAGATGCGGTAGCCGAACGCGATGATCTCCGATTCCACGATCGCGCGGCAGGTTTCCTGCGCGTCGAGATGGGTGCGCGGCATGAACAGCATGCCGACGGCAAGGAGCGCGTCCTTCTTCGGCTTGTGTCCCGCGCGCTCGATGTGGCGATTGAAGAATGGGACCGGCAGCTCGACATGGATGCCCGCGCCGTCGCCCGTCTTCCCGTCCGCATCGACCGCGCCGCGGTGATAGACCGCCTTCAGCGCATCGATCCCGAGCTGCACGACGCGGCGGGACGCGACGCCATCGGTGGCCGCGATCATGCCCACGCCGCAGGCATCGGACTCGAATTCCGGCCGGTACATGCCTTCCGTTGCGAGGCGTTCGTGTTCGGAGGTAAATTCAGTCATTGGCGGCCTCATCCAGAATGTCATCTAGCTTTCGCGCTATACTGTCGGCGGTTTCCAGCAGGCTATCGTGGAGTTGCCATGCGACATTGAACCGGTTTGCCCGGTCGGCCATCTTCGACGGGTACTCGTGCACCAGTTCGTTGCGCTGGTCCCGGATTTTCCGCCATTCGCGGGCTTCGGCGATCAGGCGACGTTTCTCGATCATGTCGAACATCGCGAGATTGCCAAGCTCCGCAATGTCCACACGGTCATAAGCAAGAATGGAACGCATCATGCGCGTGCAGATATCTTCCAGTTGCTCGAATCTTTTGAGGTAACCGGAGGCGGCCAGGCTATGGGCGTCGGACAGCGCGGCCAGACTTTCTCCGGTAAACGGCGGCCGGTCCTCCTGCAGGCGAATGGCGATAGCCAGGCTTTCACGGCAGTAGTTCAGCGTATCGCGGCCAACGCTGATCGCATCGATCACATTCCGCTTCATAGAATTACGCCATCGCGAACGGCGATCCGTTCGAAGCCCCGCTTCTGGCGGCCCGCCTCCGAGATCAGGATATCGATCTTGCGCTCCCCGATCTTCGCACGAAGAAAATCTCGCATCGCGAACCGCTTCTCAAAACAGTCGTCACCCGCCCCCGCTTCGACATGGAGATCAATGTCTCCGCCCTTGAGGTGGTCGTGCACCCGGCTGCCGAACAGGCGCACGACTGCAGCCGGACCGAACGTCTCCCGCGCCGCAGTCTTGATGGCGTCGATCTCGGCGGCCGTCAGCCTCACGCCGCGACCCTCTCTTCCGAGTCCTTGGTAATCAGATGACCGGGCATCGCCCCTGCGATTATGCCGACGCCGCACGCATTGGACCCGAATTCGGGCGGGTACATGCCTTCGGCGGCGAGGCGTTCGTGTTCGTTAGCGATCGTCATAGATGTTCTTACTAATCCTCAGGTTGGTCCGGCACGACTACGCGCGGTGGCGGGGCGGGCGGTGGCGGAAACTTACGCGGTTCATTTCTGGGTAAACCCTCTGACAGTGCGTAGAATTCCTCGAAAAGGGCTGAAGGAGTAGGTAGGTGAGCTGTATCGACGCCGCTGCCCCCGTCAGCGATAGCGCGGAGAAAGTCTTCGATGGTCACCGAGCGCACGGCCCGGTTCAGAACTTCACCGGCGTCCGAATTGAGGAAGTCTTGGATATCTCGGAGCTGATCCTCGGTGGCCAACGTCTCCAGCTCCGCTCGTAGTAGCTGGCGGGTGAGCGCAAGCGCGTAAGCGCGCGAACGATCGGCATGATTCCGCGCAGCCTGACCAGCTGCTGCTTGGCAGGCACTGAGGCTCGGATCGCAGGACCGGCCAAGAGGGGCGTAGTCTGCACCTAGCAGACGATCCCGTAGCCGATCTGAGTCGATATTCGGGTCGATCCCGGAGAAGGGGGGGAGAACGAGAGGCTCGTAGTTCAGATCGGCTCCCCCGAGCGCTTGCTGATCGGTCGCCTTCGCCGACTGCGCAACGACGCAGAGCAGCACTGTAGCCAAGAAATTCATCAACCTCACGCTGCTACCCTCTCTTCCGCGTCCTTCGCCATCAGGTAGCTGTGCATCGACGCCGCCACGTCGCGGCCGTCGCGGATGGCCCAGACGACGAGGCTGGCACCGCGCACGATGTCGCCGGCGGCAAAGACGCCGTCCACGCTGGTCATCAGCGTCTTGTGATCGGTACGGAGCGTGCCCCAGCGGGTGACGCCGAGGTCGGGCGCGCCGAACAGCACTGGCAGGTCTTCGGGCGAGAAGCCGAGCGCCATGATGACGAGGTCGGCCGCCTCGCGGAACTCCTCGCCGCCCCCAGAGTCAGAAAGCGCCTCGGGCTGGCGGCGGCCATCGGGTCCGGGCGGGCCAAGCTTCATGGTCGACCCGCGCACCGCCGCGATCGCGCCGCCCTTGTCTTCAAAGGCGGCGGGGGCGGAAAGCCAGACAAATTCGACCCCCTCTTCCTCCGCGTTTTTCACCTCGTTGGCGGAGCCGGGCATGTTTTCCCGGTCGCGGCGGTAGAGGCACTTCACGCTCGCCGCGCCCTGCCGAATGGCGGTCCGGACGCAGTCCATCGCCGTATCGCCGCCGCCGATCACGACGACGCGCCTGCCTTCCGCATTTAATTCGCCCGAATCGAAGGCGGGTACATCGTCGCCGAAGCCCTTGCGGTTCGACGCGGTCAGATAGGTCATGGCCGGAACGATGCCGCTCGCACCGACGCCCGGTGCCTTCAGGTCTCGCGCCTTGTAGACGCCCGTCGCGATCAGGACGGCGTCATGCCTGGCGCGGAGGTCATCGAGGCTCGCATCGCGGCCCACCTCGAACTCATATTCGAACGCGATGCCGCCCTCTTCCAGGCGCTTCAACCGCCGCCCGACGACATGCTTTTCCAGCTTGAAGCCGGGGATGCCGTAGGTCAGCAGCCCGCCGCCCCGGTCGTAGCGGTCGTAGACGGTCACCGCCCAACCCTTGCGGCGGAGCAGCTCGGCGGTGGTCAGGCCGGCCGGCCCGGCGCCGATAATACCGACGGAGCGGTGCGTGCGGTCGCGCAGCGGCTTGATGGGCTCGACCCAGCCCTCCTCCCACGCCTTGTCGGTCACGAACTTCTCGACGCTGCCGATGGTGACGGCCCCGTGGCCGGACATTTCGATGACGCAGTTGCCCTCGCACAAACGGTCCTGCGGGCAGATGCGGCCGCACACCTCCGGCATGGTCGAGGTGGACGCCATCAGGTCATAGGCTTCCTGCAGCCGGTCCTCCGCCGTCAGCATCAGCCAGTCGGGGATGTGGTTGTGCAGCGGACAATGTACCTGGCAGAAGGGGACGCCGCACTGCGAACAGCGCGCGGCCTGCTCCTCCGCCTTCTCCACGATGAACGGGCGGGCGATTTCCAGGAAATCATCGTCACGCTCCTCGGCGGGACGTTTCGTCGGGTAATCCTGCGCAACCTTCGTAAAGGCGAGCATGTCCTTTGCCATGGGCAAACTTTCGCGATTCGGGTGTCGGTTACGACCGATAGCGTCGCGAAGCCCATCTGTCACGAACAAAGCCGCTTTTAGGACAGTTCGTGGTAACGACTTGTTGGGAAGCCACCTTCCGCGCGTAGCCATCCTCGCCGCGCCGCAGTATATTGGTTGCAATCCGGTACAATGTACTCTCCGGGCCGCGCTATAGACTGTCTGCACCGACATGCTATGGCCCCGCCAGTCCAGCGCCCGGGAGCCTCCATGTCGTTCATCCAGCTACTCCTGATCGCGGTGATTCAGGGCATTACCGAGTTCCTGCCGATCAGTTCGTCGGGCCACCTGATCCTGATCCCGAAGCTGACCGATCTGCCCGACCAGGGGCCGATGATCGATGTCGCCGTCCATGTCGGTACGCTCGCCGCGATCATCGTCTATTTCTGGCGCGATGCCTGGGGCCTCGCCCGCGGCGGCTTTGCGACCGTTGGCATCGGCAGCGCCCCGTCCGAACGCCGCCTGTTCTGGTACATCGTGATCGGCACGATTCCCGCCGTCCTGCTAGGCCTCTTCCTGAAGACAGGCGGCTATCTCGACGGGTTCCGCTCCACGACGCTCGTGGCGGTCAACCTGATCGTCTACGGCATCCTCCTCGGCATCGCTGACCGCGTCGGCAAGCAGGTGAAGAGCTTTGAGGATCTGACCCTGAAGGACGCGATTATCGTGGGCCTGGCGCAGGCCTGCGCGTTGATCCCCGGCACCAGCCGCTCCGGCGTGACGATGACCGCCGCGCGCTTCCTGGGCTACAGCCGCGTGGAATCGGCGCGGTTCAGCTTCCTCCTCTCGATCCCGGCCATTGCCGGCGCGGGGCTCCTCGCCGTGCTCGATCTCGCCGATGCGACGGCCGAAATGCAGCAGGACGCCCTGATCGCCGGTGCGCTGACCTTCGTGGCGGCGATCCTGACCATGGTGTTCCTGATGAACTTCCTGAAGCGCGCGTCGATGACGGTCTTCGTCGTCTACCGCGTCGCGCTGGGCATCGTGCTGCTGCTGTTCTTCAGCTGATTGATTTGCGTCTCCCTATCCGGGAGCCGTCCCGTACCGCCCCGCGCCCCCTGCCCTAACCACCCCACATGGTATCTTCAGGGGTGGTTAGGGCAGGGGGCGCGGGGCGGTACGGCCTCAGGTCACCGGTTGGTGACCGCAACCAAAGCGCGGGAGCGGGGTGGTGCGGCCTCAGGTCACCGGATGGTGACCGCAACCAAGAACGTCCGCATTCAGCCTAAGCCTTGATCTCGGTAAACCGCCCGTGGCGGCGATAATGGACCATCCAGTTGGGCGCGACCGCCTGCATCGGTGTTGGCGCGATGTCGAAGGCGGCAAGGCCGTTTGCGCCGGTGACGACGTTGGGTTCCTGCAGCATCAGCCACTGGTCCCAGTTCATGGGCGAGAAGGGCAGCCAGCCAAAGCGCTTCGTCACCCACGCAACCATATTGTCCGGCGTATCGATCAGCGGCGTATCGCTGCCAATGGTGCGTTTGATCCAGTTCATCAGCTCGCGCATGGTGACTTCGTCAGGGCCGCCAACCTCGTACGTCTCGCCGCCATGTGTGACCGGATCGAGCGCGGCTGCCGCAACGGCCTCGGCCAGGTCCGCGACGTAAACCGGCTGAAACCGCGAGTCGCCCGATATAATGGGCATCACAGGCGCCATCCTGATCAGCTTCGCGAACCGGTTGAGAAAATCGTCCTCCGGCCCGAATACGATGGAGGGGCGCAGGATCGTCGCGCCCGGGAATGCCTCGCGCACCGCCGCTTCGCCCTCGCCCTTGCTGCGAGCATAGGCCGCCTTTGCCTCCGGATCGGCACCGATCGCGCTGACTTGTACGAAGGCGCTGGCACCTGCAACGGCGGCAGCCTCCGCAGCCCGGCGCGCGCCGTCGACATGCACGGCCTGAAACGACTGCTTCCCTTCGTCGAGAACGCCGACAAGGTTGATGACCGCATCCGCGCCCTCGCTCAAAGGCGCAGGGTCGGCCAGCGAGCCGCGCAGGGTCGCGAGCTGGCCCAGATTGGCGAGCGGTTTCAGGAACAGCGCGCTATGCGGGTCGCGAGTGACAGCGCGCACCCGCGCGCCCGACTTCGCCAGTTCCTGACACACATAGCGGCCGATAAAACCGGCGGCGCCGAAGACGGTAACGAGCTTGGCCATAATGGGGCGGTCCCTTGATCCCGAGCGCGCAAGAGTGTGCGCGCATTTCGTGCCCGCCCTAAGCCTGCCCCCGCTTTATTGACAAGTGGGCGAAACGTCCCTAGCTGCCCGCCTTCTTTCGCGCCCCGCCGCGCGCCCGTATCCCCCTTAAGGATGCCGGCAAGTCAGGCGGGTGCCGGCCCAGGTGGCGGAATTGGTAGACGCGCTAGCTTCAGGTGCTAGTGTCCGTATGGACGTGGAGGTTCGAGTCCTCTTCTGGGCACCATTTGTTCTTCTCTTGTTCTCCCAGATAATCTATAAAACCCGCAGAAACCCTAGGGATTCCGCCCTTCGGTAGTTCCGGATCGTCCCGTTTGTTCTCGGGGGTTCCAGACATTTTTGCGGGCCTTTTGCGGGCCTTTGCGAAAACCACATTGGGAAAAGGCCCGCAAATGCCTCTAACCGAAACACGGCTCCGCGCCCTCAAGACGAAAGACAAGCCTTACAAGGTCGCTGACCAACGAGGCCTCTACATCGAAGTAACGCCAGCAGGCAGTAAGCTGTGGCGTTTCCGATACCGGCTCGGCAAGCTTGAGAAGAAGCTCGCGATCGGCAGCTATCCCGAAGTCAGCCTGAAGGAGGCGCGAGACGTGACCTTCGAGGCGCGCCAGGCTGTCGCCTCAGGGGGCGACCCGGCTTTCGAGAAGCGCAAGCGGAAGATTCGCGAGGAGTTTCTCTCCGCCCAGACATTCGAGGCAGTTGCGCGCGAGTACATTGAGCAGATGATGGTGCAGAATGGCCGCGCAGAAGGCACGATCATCAAGGCCAACTACTTTCTCGATCAGCTCGCACCTGCCATCGGGAATCGACCCATCCATGAGATCGAGCCGTTTGAAGTGCTGGCTCCCCTCAAGCGGCTTGAAGCCACTGGTAAGCACGAGACTGCGAAGAAGTGCCGGTCGTTTGCGGGTCGGGTGTTTCGATATGGTGTTGCGACAACTCGCTGCAAATCCGATCCAACCAGTATGCTGAAAGGCGCACTCATAACGCCGAAAGCCACTCACTATGCCGCCATTCTGGAGCCCAAGGAGCTGGGCGGCCTGCTCCGGGCAATCGATGATTACACCGGCTACATGGTGACCAAGTTCGCGTTGCAGATCGCACCACATGTATTGTGCGACCTGGCGAGTTCAGGCATGCCGAGTGGCGCGAGATCGACCTCGTCGATGGCGTCTGGAAGATCCCTGCTGGAAAAATGAAGGCACGCCGTACGCATGCGGTGCCACTCTCAAAGCAGGTGGTTGGCTACCTCACTGACCTTGCCGAATTGCTCGGCTATGAAGGATACGTGTTCCCTTCGGCTCGCAGCTCAAAGCGTCCCATGAGCGAGAACACACTCAATGCCGCTTTTCGTCGCATGGGGTATTCCAAGGATGAAGTCACCGCTCACGGTTTGCGGGCGACGGCCTCGACGTTTCTGAACGAGGCAGGAATTTGGAACCCGGATGCCATCGAGCGCGCATTGGCGCACGGCGACAGCAATGCGGTGCGCGGTATCTATCATCGCGGTAAGCACTGGGATGAGCGGGTGCGCATGGCGCAATGGTGGAGCAACTACCTTGATGAACTCCGCTCAGGAGGAAAGGTTATAAAGGCAAAATTTGCCCGGGGTTAAATCGTGGCCGTGCCCAATTTGTAGATGGATCAGAGCAGTGAGGCTATCGGTCCGGCTTCGCGGCTTGGAAATGACCTTGGCGAGTTCCAAGGGATCTCGGCGATGACCGAGATCGGCCGCAATCGCCGGGGCTTTTTATCCCGCAAAAATCGATTTTTTAAGAA
>JAZBPX010000010.1:0-36358 GCA_036351775.1 Pacificimonas sp.
AGCGTCTTGCGAAGCGTTACATTGAGGCTCTTGTAGCCTGAGCCGAGCGGCGTCGTGATCGGCCCCTTGAACAGGGCGTCGGCCTTGGCAAGCACCTCCCACGCTTCATCGGCGATGCCGGAGGAATGGCCGGACAGGTAAACCTCTTCGCCAACCGCTATCGGCACGGCCTCGAACTTTGCGCCTGCATCGTCGAGCACGCGGAGCGCGGCATCCATGATCTCCGGCCCGATGCCGTCGCCATGCGCGATGGCAATGCGCGGCAGGGTGCGGGCTTGGATCGTCTGGGCGGTCGCTTCGGCGGGGATGGTGGCCATGATGTGCTGCTCCTGTTTGCTATGTTCTCGACCTAAGAAGCGCGTCTTCCGAATGGAAATTGATAATCGAGAAGACTTCCATTAAGAATATCAATAGTGAGCACACATGATCTCGATCCTGCCTGCCTTCGCGCCTTCGTGACGGCCGCCGAAGTCGGCAGCTTTACCGCGGCGGCAGAGCGACTGGGGCGCGGCCAGTCTGCGGTTTCGCTCCAGGTGAAGCGGCTGGAAGATCAGCTTGGCGTTGAACTGCTCGACCGGCGCACCCGCCAGATCGGGCTGACTCCGGCCGGGGAGCGCCTGATCGACAAGGCGCGGCAGATCCTGGCGCTGCACCGCAGTCTCGCCGCCAGCGCGGCAATGCCGGAAGTCTCCGGGGCGGTGCGGCTCGGTGTGCCGGAGGACTTCGCGACCACGCACCTTCCCGGCATGCTGGCAGACTTTACGCATGCCCATCCGCGCATTTCGCTTGAGGTGACCTGCGAGCTGACCCTGCCGCTCCTCGAACGGTTCGATGCCGGACAGTTCGACGTGATCCTGATCAAGCGCCGCCCCGGTGCCGATGACGGCGAGGCGGTCCTGCGTGAAACGCTGGGCTGGGTTTCGGGTCCGGGGTTCAAGCTGCCCGCGAAGCCCGACCCGGTTCCCTTGGTATGTGCGCCGCGCCCGTGCGTACTGCGCGACCTGGCGACAAAGCAGCTAGAGCGGGGCAGGATTGGCTGGCGCATCGCGTTCAGCAGCGGATCGCTGGCGGGCAACCTGGCGGCCCTCCGCGCCGGCCTGGGTGCTGCACCGCTACCGCTCGAAATGGTGCCTGCCGACCTGAGGGTCCTGCCCGCCGGGATGTTGCCTGCCCTACCCGAAATCGAAACGGCGATGCTGGTGGCGCCGAGCCTTTCGGCGGCGGCCCAGCTCCTCCGCGACACGATCAGCAGCGCCCGCCAGCGCGCGCGCCTTCAGCCTGCTTAGTAACGTCATTTGTCGGTATCAGCGGGTTCAAGCGGCGGATCGTAAAGCAGAGCGGCCTGTGCGGCTCCGCGCACACCAAAAAAGTTTGGTGAACGAAGGTCGGCCGTCCGCGCAATCGGACAACCTGGTCGAACAGGGTAATTCGCCCAGTGGCGGGAACGTCGACATCAAGGTCCACCGTACCGCTGGCGGCGCAAAAGGGGGCTCTGGCTCATGGTATCGGCATCACTAAAGGCGGCAGGAGCACCAAGCTCCACGCCATCTGCGACGAGAAGGGCCGCCTCCGCATCCTGCTCCTGACACCCGGCAACACGCACGATACCAAGGTCGCCATACAGACCATCAATGCCGTCCCGCCGTCGGCGTGTCTGGTTGCGGACAAAGGCTATGACAGCAATGCCTTGCGCCTATGGCTGATCGAGCGCCGCACCACGCCCGTCATCCCCTCGAAGGCCAACCGCAAGGTCTAGATCGAGCACGACCGGAAAATCTACCGCCAGCGAAATATCGGGGAGCGCATGTTCTGCCGTTTCAAGGACTGGCGACGCGTCGCTACCCGCTTCGACCGCAACATCAAAACCTTCATGGCTACCATCGCCATCGCCGCGTTCGTCACCTGGTGGCCCTAATGAGTCCGGACCCTAGTCTTACAGAACCGTCAGAACATCTCCGCGCTTCGCAGGCCGGGTGCGACACCGTTATCGCGTAGCACGTGGGCATAAGCGGCGTTCGCCGCTTGAATGGACGGACGACCGTGCTCTGTCGCGCTCCCCAGAAGGACTTGCGAATATCCGAACCCGACCGAGGCCGTCAGTCGCCGCGTCGGCAGGCTTCCCGTCGCCCACCCCAGCAGCGCCCCGCCCGTGACCTGTGCCAGCGATTCCAGCAGCAGCGCGGGGCCGGGGTCCGCGCGCAGACAATCATCCTTCACGGCGGTGGCCAGCAGGTCGAACCAGATCGCCTGCGTACGCGCCAGCCTTTCGATGCTCGCCAGCCCGGTTTCATCGGATTGAGAGGTGTTCAGCAGCGACCGCCACAATGTCCGGTAGAAATCGGGATCCGCCGTGTAATAGCTGAACGACAGCTCATGCACGGAGAATATGCGCGCGATGGGGTCGCCGGGATCCAGCTTGGCGAACCGCTCCAGATAGTCTCGCTCGTCCTCCAGAACCGACAGGACGACGGCCCTTTTCGACCCGAAAAGGTTGTACGCCGTCGCCACGCTGACACCGGCCCGCTCCGCCAGCGCGCGCATGGACAGGTCGGTTTCGCCGGTTTCCCGGATCAGGTCGCGGGCGCTGGCGATGATACGCAGCCTGCGCTCTTCCTTTGCCTGCTCCCGCCTTCCGGATTCCGCGGCAACGCCAATCGAGGCTGCCATCAGGCGGACGCCAGCCGGTCCGCGTCGGCATCGAGGCCGAGGGTCCGAAACATCACGTCGCGCCCGGGTCCGGATACTGGCGGATAGGCCGATGCGTTCCGCCGTTTTCCCCGGCTCCAGCAATAAATGACCTTGGCCAGATTGCGCGGCCTGGCCAGCCATTTGTCGGGGTGTTCCAACATGTGAAATCCGCGCATCGCCTCCCGCAGCAACGCCACGTCGCGGCGAACGGCGATGCGGACCCCGTCTTCGAAAAAGCTTTCCAGCATGCGGGCGCGGCGCGTCCTGATGTAACCGGGGGTCAGGGCGCCGCGGGCGCGTTTGATCGCGCTTCGATCCTGCTTCAGCTGGTTATCGTAGAACGGCCGCAGTTCCCTGCGAATGGCTGACAGGTAACTAACCTGCCGCACTGCCGGATCACGCGACCCGTCGAGCGCCCTTGCCAGCGCCTCGGCGCTTACGGCCGCAAAGGAACAGCCGCGTCCGTAAAGCGGGTTGGTTCGCACCAGCGTATCGCCGAGCGCGAAATACCCTTCGGCCACAGGCTTGCCATCCGGCAGCATGTCACGCCAGCGGCTATGCAGGTCGCCCATGCCGTAGACCTTCCCGCGCGCCTCTGATCGGACCGAATTCGTCCAGGGCTGGAGACCCGGCAACTGCAGGGTGATGTCGTGGAAGATGTCCTCGTCCATCACGCGCTTGCGGAGGACATTCTCGACCTCCGGGACTGCGAGCGTGATGGAAAAGCAGCCATTGTCGCCGGGAAACACGCCGAACTTGATGAAGCCCAGATCGCCGCTGGCCGGCGGGTGGTCGGCCCTGGACGGTTCCTCCTGCCCTGGCCGCAGGCGATAATGGCGCGTGAAATAGAGGATACCGGCAGTCTCTTCTTCCTCTACGATATTCGCCCCCTGTTCGGTGAGCTGGCGGATGATGGTGCCGTTCTTGCCGCTGGCATCGACGATGACATCCGCGGTCAGGGTCAGCGGTTCTTCACTCGCGCTTCCCGCGACGCCGGTAACGCGGACTGCACCTTCGGGGGTAGGCTCGGTCAACAAGCGGCCCACCTTGAACCCTGCGCGAATTGTTACGTTCGGCAGGGCTTCGACATAGCGCCGCATCACCAGTTCCAGCGTTGTACGCCGACTGGTGATGATCGTCAGGTCGCTGTCCTCGGGCTCGGGCCGGTAACCGGCCTGCTGCTCCTCCGTCATCATCATGTCGAAGGTCAGTTCCCGGACGCCCGCCGCCTTCAGGTCCTCGAGTAACTTGGGGTGCTTCGTCTTAATGATGTTGCGTAGCCGCGCCAGGAAGGCGTGACTTTGCCGGACATGGCTCGCGCCGACCCGGCGCCAGCCTTCGAACGCTTCCTCAGCGTCGCCAGCGGGCGGCATGCCATCGCGTTCCAGAAGTGTGATCGAGCGACCGCTCGGGGAAAGCGACAGTGCGGCGCACAGCCCCCCGATCCCCGCACCGATGACGAGAACCGTCTCCGTCACCCATCGATCTCCTTCAGAAATTCGAGAATGATCTCGTTTGTCCGCTCCGGCGCCTCCTGCTGGATCCAGTGACCGATGCCGGGCAGCAGTTCGTTCGCGCGCAGGTCTTTCACGAACATTGGCATCGCCTCCCGCGCGGCGGCGGCCATCATGATAACCCCGTCATTCGCCCCCGCGGCAAAAAAGGCCGGCTGTATGATTTCGGTCGGCGCGCCGTCCGTCAGCTTCCATGTCAGGTCATGGTTGCGGTAATAGTTCAGCGGTCCCCTCAGGCCCGAGCGCTTGAACTCACCCTCATAGAAGTCGAGCTCTTCCTCGCTGAGCCAGGGCGGCAGCGTTTCCGGATAGGGAATACTGGTGAACATGTCGTCGTCCGGGCTCTTTGGCGCCAAGCTTGCAAGGTCATATTCACCGCCCGCAAGAACGTAGAATTTCCGCAGTGCCGACCGGATATCCTTCTCGAACTCCGCCTCCGCCACACCCTCGTCATAGAAATAGAGCTGATAGAAGAACTGGCCTTTGAACATCGCCCGCATCGCCGCCATCGGTTCCACGGGAGAGCGCGGCATGAACGGTACGGACAGGCCGCCCACCGCGCGCACCTTTCCGGGATGATGCAATGCCGAGGCCCATGCCGTAGGGGCGCCCCAGTCGTGGCCGATCACGACGGCCTGTTCCTTGCCAAGCGCAGGGATCAAACCGACGATGTCGTTGACGACTTCGACCTGGTTGTAGGCTTCGATCGCCTGGGGTTTGTCGCTTTTGCCGTAGCCGCGCATGTCGGGCGCGACGACGTGGTAACCAGCGTTTGACAGCGGGACGAACTGGTGCCGCCAGCTGAACCAGCTTTCCGGAAAGCCATGAACGAGGATTATGAGGGGGTCGTTCGGATCCCCCGCCTCCCCAATGTTCAGCTCGATCCCGTTCGTCGCGACACGGCGTTCCGCAACCCCCGGCCAGCTCATTACTCGGCTGCCATCAGCTGCGGTGTCTCGACCGCGCCGGGCACGATCTCGCCGCGCTTCGCCTGGTAGCCGTCTGCTGCCGACCAGGCCACGTTGCCGCCCACGAGAACGGTGTCCACGCCCACGGAATCGCGAACATAGCGCCAGCCGTCGCCCGGAACGTCGCCGGTGAACTTCTCTTCGCCGCGCGCTATCGTTTGCGGATCGAAGATGGCAATGTCGGCGATATAGCCGGGCTTCAGGAAGCCGCGCTCTGGGATGTTCCAGATCGCGGCGGTATCTGAGGTGATCTTCTTCACTGCTTCTTCCATCGACATCAGCTTCTGGTCGCGGACGAAATTGCCAAACAGATAGCCCGTGTCGCCATATGTGGAGAAGGACAGGATGTGCGCGCCGCCGTCGCTGGCACCGATATGCACGCGCGGATGGCGAAGCAGACCGCCAACCTTCTCATTATCATTATGGCCCATGCCGGCGGCCAAGAAATGCGCGTCGAGGTCTTCCTCAAGACTGATGTCGATCATCGCATCGACGGGGGACGCTCCCCGCTCCTCGGCGATCTGACCGAGAGTTTTGCCGACATATTTCTGGTTTGCGTCGCTGTTCACCTTCCGCAGGGTCAGCGACGGCCACAGCGCCTCGTACTCCCTGGCTTCCGCGATCAGCGATTTGCGTTTGTCCGGATCGGTAAAGGCGGCCTTGATCTCCTCGGCAGAGCCAAAGCGCATGATCTGGTACCAGCCGGGGAAACGGATGAAGAGCAGGCTGGGAACCGCGAAGCAGAACGATATATCGATGGGACGTGTCTGAACCTGCGGCCATACCCGCGCACCGCGGGCGAACTGTTCGTCGACGCGCGCCATGACAGCATCGACGGCACCGATATTGTCAGCGGTCACGAACAGCGGAGAGAAGGTCGTCGGAATACCATATTCAATGGACAGATCGGCGAGCTGGTCCAGGCGGGCAATCGTCAGGTCGGGATCGTAAAACTCGGGCACGATCTGCAGCATGCGGCCATATTCGCCGAGGACGGACGCAAGCGCTTCCACTTCCGAAGCGTCGGCATAGCGGCTGGGTACCGGCTGCAGCTTCTCGTCCATGTCGACGTAGCTGGTGGACAGACCGACCGCGCCCGCGTCCAGACATTCGCGCAGGACCGACTGCATCTCGCTGATCTCGGTACCGGTCGCGGTGCGTTCCGTCGCCGCATCGCCCATGACCCACAGGCGAATGACGCTGTGACCCACGAGCGGCGCGACATTGATCGCCAGACCCTTGCGGATGCGCGTCAGATACCCCGCAAAGTCTTCCCAGTCCCAGACCACCCCTTCCTTGAAGGCCTTCAGCGGCATTTCTTCGATCTGGTTGAACATGCCGACCAGGCGCATGCGGTGCTCGGCCTTCAGCGGGGCTAGCGAAAGCGAGCAGTTGCCTTGCACGATCGTCGTCACACCGTGCGACAGGGCCGGCTTTGCAGCACCATCCCACAGCATCTGCGCATCGAAATGCGTGTGAGGGTCGATGAAGCCAGGCGACACGATCCTGCCGCTGGCGTCGATCTCCCGCTCTGCGCTTTCGTCGATGCGCCCGATGCGGGCAATCCGGTCGCCCTGCACGGCGATGTCGGCGGTAAAGGCGGGGATGCCGCTGCCGTCGACGACGGTGCCCCCGCGGATGATCAGGTTGTACATTCGTCCCTCCAACAGTCGCGTCTGATTTCGATTATCCCGCTGCGGCCAATTGATGGCGGCTGGAGGCCGCTGCCAGCGCGTCGCGAACATATTCCCAGCTGGTACCGCGCAGCGCGTCCGCGTCATCGACACCGCGCGCCGCCATCAGGTTGCGGGCCGCATATTCATCAAGCGTTACGAGCGATTTGCCGCCATTTTCGAACGCCAGCGTCACGATCAGTTCCGCCACCCCGTCATGGGCCGCGGCCAGCTCGACCTGCTCGATCCTGGCACCGCTCACGGCTTGGCTGCCGGCGGCTCGATGAAGATCACATCGCTAGGCAGGATCGGGTTGCCCGCCCGCGGACTGCCTTCCGGTGCCGGCGCGCGCATGAACACATGCAGGTTCCAGCTTTGCAGCTGCTGCACCGCCTGGTCCTCTTCCACGGTCGGCAGTTCCCGCGCGGCGATGGCCGCCCAGTCATCGCCAGGCTGCGGCAGAACCGATTTCCGCACCGTTGCCAGTCCCGCTTCGCTCATTTCTGGAGGGCCCTCCCACATTCGCTGATTTCCAAAGATTGGAACATGTTCTAATTTTTCGCGCAACATGATTTTTGGGAGGATCGCGAGATGGCCGCTTTGCCCGACGGCATGGAATACCGGCTGCTCCCGGAAGACGAATTTCCGCACGACCCGGGCGATGCCGAAAATTATAACGAGAGCATGTACCTGAACGGGTTCGATCCGCAGTCTAAACTGGGGGCGTGGTTCCGGATCGGAAACCGCCCGAACCAGGGCTATGCCGAGATGACGGTTTGCCTTTACCTGCCCGGCGGACGGGTCGGCTTCATGTTCGCCAGACCGTCTATTGCCGCAAACGACGGACTGGACGCCGACGGTCTTTCGATCACCGTCGATGAGCCATTCAAGCAGCTGACGGTGCGGTACGAGGGCGATGTCCTCCTGCTCGACAATCCCGAAGAGATGGCTCGGCCCAGGGAGGCGTTTCGCAGCAACCCGCGTGTCCCTTGCCGCGTCGAGCTGACCTATACCGGGGTCTCGCCCATGTACGGCGGCGAAGCGGTGCGCACCGACGGGACGGCAATCGAGATCGATCCCGAGAAATCGTTCGCGAAGGCGCACTATGAACAGCATTGCGCGGTCGCGGGCAGGATCGAAGTGGACGGCGACGTCCACGAACTCGACGGCTACGGCCTGCGCGACAAGAGCTGGGGGCCGCGGCACTGGCAGGCGATCAGCTGGTATCGCTGGTGCCCCATGTCGTTCGGCAAGGATTTCGGCATGATGTTCACGGTCATGGGCACCGGCAATGACGCTGTCCGCGCCAGCGGCATGGTCTTCCGCGACGGCGCGTACGATCACATCTCGTCCTGCACGCTCGACAGTTCCTGGGACGAGAATGGCTATCAGACCGCGCTTCGCGCGCGCGTCGAGACGGAAGGCGGCAAATCCTACGACATCACCGGCCGCGTGCTGTCTCTCATCCCCCTTCGCAATCGCCGGACCTCTCCGGATGGCGAAGAACTGATGACGCGCATCACGGAGGCGATGACCGAATATGAATGCGAAGGGCTGACCGGTTACGGCATGAGCGAGTATCTGGACCAGATCGTGGAGGGAGTGGCCCTTGGCCGTGCGCAGGGTCACTAGGCCGGACGGGACCAACGCCGCCGCCGCCGTGGAGGGGCCTCCCAAACCCTCGTTCCTGACCAAGTTCGCTTATGGTTTCGGCATGGTCGCCTATGCGGTCAAGGACCACGGCCTGAAATACTTCCTGCTCATCTTCTATGCGCAGGTCATCGGGCTCGATCCCAGGTTCGTTTCCTCCGCGCTGCTGATCGCGATCGTCGCCGACGCATTCTCCGATCCGGTGGTCGGCTACTGGTCCGACAATCTCCGCTCCCGATGGGGCCGCCGACATCCCTTCATGTACGCCGTGGCGGTTCCCGTTACCGTCGCCTATTATTTCCTGTGGGTTCCGCCGCAGGGGTGGGGCGATGAAGCGCTGTTCGTCTACCTTCTGGTCATGACCGTCGTGGTCCGCACGCTCATCACCTTCTACGAAACGCCCGCAGCCGCACTCGCAGCGGAGATCACCTCGGACTATGACGAGCGGGCGACATTGATGAGCTGGCGGGCCTTTTTCGGCTGGTCGGGCGGCAATGTCCTCACCGTCGTCAGCTTCCTGGTGATCTTTCCGGCGATGGCCACGGCGACCATACCGAACGGCCAGTTCAACCCCGAAAGCTACCGGATCTACGCGATGATGGCCTGCGGGGTCATGTTCTGCGCCATCATGTTCTCGGCCATCGGAACGCATGGACAGATTCCGCATTTCCCCAAGGCACCGCCGCAAAGAACGCTGACGCTGCGCACCATCTTCGTCGAAATGATGGAGACGCTGAAGACCCGGTCATTCGCGGCCCTCTTCATCGCGTCCCTTCTCGGGTTCATCGCCAGCGGTTTCGGGGCCAGTCTCGCTTTCTATTTCAGCACCTATTTCTGGGGCTTCTCTCCCCCCGAAATTGGCCTGCTGACGGCGGGTGTTTTCCTGTCGGCGGCCATCGGTGCCCCGCTCGCGCCCATCGTCAGCCGCCGCTGGGGCAAGAAGAAGGGGGCAATCATCATCGGACTGGTGGCCTTTATCGGCTCTCCGCTGCCGATCATGCTGCGCCTGATGGGCCTGATGCCGGAAAATGGCGACCCGCTACTGTTTCCGATCATCTTCGCCGCCATCGTCATCGATGTCGCGCTGATCATCTGCTATCAGGTTCTCGCGGGCTCGATGATTGCCGATCTGGTTGAAGAGGCCGAGGTTCGCACCGATCGCCGCTCGGAGGGTCTGTTCTTCTCGGCGTCCACCTTCGTGCGCAAATGGGGCGAAGGGTTCGGCATCGTTCTTGCCGGCTTCATCCTGTCCGGAATCGGGCTGGGTGCCGGTTTGCAGCAGGGCGAAGTGTCGGAGCAGACCCTGTTCCTGCTGGGCGTTGTCTACGTGCCGATCGTCCTTGGCCTGTTCCTCTCCGTCATCGCCTGCATCTCGTTTTATGAGGTGTCGCGAGAGGGCCACGAGGAGAACCTGCGCCAGCTGGGCGCACGCAAGGCGGCGCGCTGAAAAACAACCGGTATCCCCCGCGCTCAACATGCTCTTCTCCGCCGCAGTTCAGGCCACGGGGCGGCCGAGCGGCGGAGCGGCGCGTCACCTGCCAGAGGCGAGCCGCGCGGCGCTAATGCCCTGCGTCCGCCAACCGCTCAGCCTGCGCAACGTCGAAGATCGCCTCGCCGAATGAAGACATCGGGATGGGATGGCGGATTTGCACGACCCGGGCATCTCCCCGGACGAATAGGTCAGCGACCGATCATCAGCAGTGCATTTGGAGGCAAACCTCCGGGTCTTTTTCGATGCCTGCCGGACCGCCCGGACAAACCGAGACTCTGGCGACGACTGTATGGCGGAGCGGGTGGGATTCGAACCCACGAAAGGGGGTTACCCTTTACACACTTTCCAGGCGTGCGCCTTCGACCACTCGGCCACCGCTCCGCACCTTGGACCGGGGGCGTTTAGCGGGGGAAGGGGGTGGTGGCCAGACCCCTGATGAGAGGTCGGAGCGGAGGGTCGAAACGGGGGTCCGGACGGTTTATCGTTTCGGATACGGAATGGGTTCAGGGCGCGGGGGCGGTATCGAGGGGGAGGTCGATGTCCTGCATGATGCGGTCGGTTTCGAGGAGAATCTTCACGATCCGCTGATAATGGGTGATGTCGGCCATCGAAAGCGCCCGCCCCTTCCGGTCCTTCAGCCATTTCTGCGCGGGCTGGTAGCCGCCGATGTAGAAGTCCCAGGCCACCTGAGGCACCCCGCCGAAATACTGGTGCGGATTGATGTAGACGCGCCCGTCCCGGTATTTCGGATGCGAAGGCGCGACCACGTCATCCGCCTGCGCCCGCTCCGCCCCCTCCGCATTCAGGAAGGGATAGGGCGCATCGCCAATGGCCGCCGCCTCTATCAGTTGAAGCCGCCGCAGCGCCTCTCCCTTCTCACTGACCTGCGCGAAGACGACCGGTGACGGCGGGAAGGGAATGCGCGGAAAGTCGATCTTCAGGAATTCCGCGAACGTCTCCCGGTAGTCCGGGGAATGCAGCACGCCGTAATTGTAGTCGAAAACCTTGACCTCCGACGGCCGCGCCCTGCCGGTCGGCGCGCGAAAATCATCGTCCGGTCCGGCGGTGTCTGCGGGGGCGTCCCGGGTCTAACAGCGACTAAGGACTTGAAGATCGTGTTGCGGTGCCAGGCGAGGAAGGCGGGGTGGGGATGATGGCGGCGGTCTGCCGGCAGGATAAGCCGGCGGTCCCCCCTCACAATCCGCTCCGCCTCCTGTTGGTTGTTCACATGGCGGGAGATCAGGATTTTTTCGGACTTATCCACAGAATTTTCACTATTTGTTCTTGCGCGCTGTGACGCTGACTCTCATAGTGATAAAAACCGACCCAGATATGGATAGCCAATGCGTGACCTCAGTTTTTCCGAGCTTCGACAGATGGCCGGTATGAGTATTGAGGCTGCTATCGGTGAGCTAGGATATTCCCAAAGCACCATCTATCGCTGGGAGCGCGGGGATGTCCCGGCAAAGCCCGCTGCGATGAAGGTGCTGCAATTACTGGCAGAGTTCCGTCCGCAGCAAAGCGAGCCCCGCGCCTTTCGGTTCATCGATCTTTTTGCCGGAATCGGCGGCTTGCGGATCGGGTTTGATAAGATCGGGGGGCGCTGCGTTTTCACATCGGAATGGGACAAATTCGCCAAGGAAACCTATGCGGCCAACTTTCGAGACAATCATCCGATTGAGGGGGACATTAGGCAATTTTCAGAGAGCCCGAACCTTATTCCTGAGCACGATCTTCTGCTTGCAGGATTTCCCTGTCAGCCCTTTTCCATCGCAGGGGTATCAAAGAAGAATGCATTGGGGCGGCCACACGGTTTTCTGTGCGACACACAGGGTACCCTCTTTTTCGATACTGCGCGCATTATCGCCTATCATCGACCAGCGGCGTTTTTACTGGAGAATGTCAAAAACCTTGAGCGCCACGATGGAGGCAAGACATTCGCCACGATCATGAATGTACTGGAGAATGAGCTTGGGTATCATGTCCAGAAGCGAGTTATCAGCGCTGCGCACTGGGTACCGCAGAAAAGGGAACGAATTTTTCTCGTTGGCTTCCGGGAACGAACTGAGTTCGACCTTGGGGCTCTGACGCCTCCAGACGCGAAGCCTAAGATGCGCTCCGTCCTCGATCATAATGATGACGTCGATAAAAAATACACGTTAACGCCCCGGCTGTGGGAGTACCTTCAGGCCTATCGCGCCAAACACGAAGCAAAAGGTAACGGTTTTGGCTTTGGCCTTTGTGGGCCGGATGACGTGGCGCGCACGCTATCTGCGAGATACTATAAGGACGGCTCGGAAATACTGGTGAGGCAGGACGGCGAGCGCCCCCGGCGATTGACCCCGCGTGAATGTGCACGGCTGATGGGCTTTGAGACAGAAAGCCGTAAGTGGAATATTCCTGTCTCAGATACTCAGGCTTATCGGCAGTTCGGAAATGCGGTTGTTCCGCCAGTTGTTGAGTTCATAGCCAAAGCAATGCGCCCGCACCTTCTCAACACCTTGGATGACTGCGTGCCTTTGCATCAGGCAGCGTAGATGACTGATGTAGTGCCGGAGGCCACTCGCAGTCGTATGATGGCCAAAATCAAATCGAAGAATACAACTCCGGAAATCGTCGTCCGACGGGCCCTGCATGCTCGTGGCTTACGGTTTCGACTTCACGAGAAACAACTTCCCGGAAAGCCCGATCTGGTTTTCCCCAGATACCGGGCGGCAGTCTTTGTTCACGGTTGTTTTTGGCATGGGCATGAGTGCCACTTGTTCAAGTGGCCTAAAACTAGAGAGACTTTTTGGAAATCGAAAATACTCCGCAACCGTGATCGCGACCAAGAAAATATAGCTGCCCTAGTCACCGCCGGATATCGGGTCCGTGTAATCTGGGAGTGCGAAACTCGCCTGTCTCAGGAGCTTTTTGATGAAATCGCCGACAAGACCGCTCGCTGGGTCCGCGTGGAACGTAATGTCTAGATAGCGCCATTTGCCGTCCATCTGGCCATCGCTGGATCCAGATGATGTTCGAAAAATGCTTCAAAACCAATAACGTTAAGTGTATTGGAGTAGTGCCGGTCTTTAATTGCTTTCGGAACTACAACGATCACGTTTCTCAATTGCATTCGCTTCAATTCGGGCTTCGACAAGCCTTCATCAATCGTAGCTAGGAAAAAGGCCTGTCCGGCCATTCCTTCCGTGACGACCTGCCGCCAGCGTTCTCGCAAAGTCCGCTTGCAGGTGAATATCAGGCAATCCGTCGAGAAATTCTCGTAATGCTCTATGCTGGGCAGTACATAGTCCGGCTGGCTCTCCCCGATAACTGGCTGTGGGGTGTGCGGATATCCAAGCGCATCGAAAAGTGCGGTGACGACGGCTTCAAACGCTTTACCAGCGCGAACCCTCCGGCTTTGCGTCAGGCTTAGGAAAAAGCGATCCAAAGTGAAAAACCGGTCCGTAACGGCATGTTTTACTGACGCGCTTACCCCCGCTTGCAACTGCTCGTCGATTAGCTGCCCAAGCACTTCACCGCATGCCTTGCGCTCATGGGATAGATAAGCGTTATAGGCAGCTATCTGAATGTCGCTGACTAGATCGCTGAAATTGCTTTTCAGGTATTCCCGGTCTGTGAGGCGGTCAGATAAGGCCTGAGAAATTGCTGCGGCGGCAATGTCCGTCGCGCTCGGTATCATCTTTTTGGCGTTCGAGAACAACTTCCGAGCGCTAAGGGATTCAGCTTTGAACTGGTTAACTAGATCGCTTGGCATCGCTGAGCATTCCTGTCCAAAGTCTTACGCAACGAGGAGCCATATCGCGTGGTGACCAAGTTCGCACGCACACTATGGCCTAAGCCTACTCCTCCCCCATCCTGAGCGCGGCGATGAAGGCTTCCTGGGGGATGTCAACGTTGCCATATTGGCGCATCCTTGCCTTGCCGGCCTTCTGTTTTTCCAGCAGCTTTTTCTTGCGGGTGATGTCGCCGCCGTAGCATTTGGCCGTCACGTCCTTGCGCATGGCGGAGATGGTTTCGCGGGCGATGACCTTGCCGCCGATGGCGGCCTGGATGGGGATCTTGAAGAGGTGGCGGGGGATGAGGTCCTTCAGGCGCTCGCAGAGGGCGCGGCCGCGCGATTCCGCGGCATCCCGGTGGACGATCATGGATAGGGCGTCGACGGGCTCCGCGTTGACGAGGATGTTCATCTTGACGAGATTGCCCTGGCGGTAGCCGGTCTGTTCGTAATCGAAGCTGGCATAGCCGCGGCTGATCGATTTCAGGCGGTCGTAAAAGTCGAAGACGACCTCGTTCAGGGGGAGTTCGTAGGTGATCTGGGCGCGGCCGCCCACATAGGTGAGGTTCTTCTGGATGCCGCGCCGGTCCTGGCACAGCTTCAGAATGGGGCCGAGATAATCGTCGGGGACGTAGATGACCGCCTCGATCCAGGGCTCCTCGATGACGTCGATCTTCACGATGTCGGGCATGTCGGCCGGGTTGTGGAGATGCTGTGTCGACCCGTCCGTCATGTGCACCTTGTAGACGACACTCGGCGCGGTGGTGATGAGGTCGAGATCGTATTCGCGGGTCAGCCGCTCCTGGATGATCTCGAGGTGGAGGAGGCCGAGGAAGCCGCAGCGGAAGCCGAAGCCGAGGGCGGCGGAGCTTTCGGTTTCGAAGTGGAAGCTGGCGTCGTTGAGGCGGAGCTTGCCGAGGCTTTCGCGGAGCTTCTCGAATTCGGAAGAGTCGACGGGGAAGAGGCCGCAGAAGACGACGGGCTGGACTTCCTTGAAGCCGGGCAAGGGTTCGGTGACGCCGCCCTTTGCGCTCGTGATGGTGTCGCCGACGGCGGTGTCCGCGACCTCCTTGATCTGCGCGGTGATGAAGCCGATTTCGCCGGCGCGGAGGTGAGGGAGGTCGGTGCGCTTTGGCGTGAAGCAGCCAACGCGGTCGATCAGGTGCGTGGTGCCGGCCTGCATGAATTTGACCTGCTGACCCTTCTTTATAGTGCCCTCGATGATGCGGACGAGGATGACGACGCCGAGATAGGGGTCGTACCAGCTGTCGACGAGCATGGCCTTTAAGGGGCCGTCGGGGTCGCCGGTGGGGGGCGGGATGCGGGTGACAACGGCCTCCAGCACATCCTCGATGCCGATGCCGGTCTTGGCGCTGGTCATGACGGCGTCCTCTGCGGGGAGGCCGACGATGTCCTCGATTTCGGCCTTCACGCGGTCCAGGTCGGCGGCGGGCAGGTCGATCTTGTTGAGGACGGGGACGATCTCGTGGTCGTGCTCGATGGACTGGTAGACGTTGGCGAGGGTCTGCGCCTCGACCCCCTGGGCGGCATCGACGACGAGCAGCGCGCCCTCGCAGGCGGCGAGGCTGCGCGAAACCTCATAGGCGAAATCGACATGGCCGGGGGTGTCCATCAGGTTCAGCTGATAGGTCTCGCCGTCCTTCGCGGTGTAGTTAAGGCGAACGGTCTGCGCCTTGATGGTGATGCCGCGCTCGCGCTCGATATCCATGCTGTCGAGCACCTGCTCGGACATCTCGCGGTCCTGGAGCCCGCCGGTTTTCTGAATCAGGCGGTCGGCAAGGGTAGACTTCCCATGGTCGATATGGGCGATGATGGAGAAATTGCGGATGTTTTCGCGCGGGACCGCGCCGGTGCTGTCTGACATGCGCCGCAGCTAAGGTAGCGGGCGGGCGGGCGCAATATGGGGCGCGCCATGGCTGGCGGCTGCGAAGGCGAGCTGGCGGAGGCTCTTGTCGGCCGCGCAGGCGGTCGTTGCGGAGGCGCAATACATCGGCAGCGGGGTGTCGGAGAATTTTACATTCGGCAAGGTTCTGAATCGGTTCAACCCCGCCATGCCTATGATGGGTAAGCTTTTTCATCTTTTGGCACGGTCCGTGCATGGTGAAGCCCGAAACCGAATTTAGCAGTAGGAACCAAAACACCATGCGTATCCTTGGCACCCTTGGCGCTCTCACGACGGCGGCGCTCCTCTCGACCGGCGCTTCCGCGGCGACCGTCTCGGTCGATGGCTTTAACGTCCTGTTCGACGGCAATACCGTGCCGACCGCGACGCGTCAGACGGTGGGCACCGACTTCTTTGGGCCCACGAATGTCGGGACGGGCCTTCAGGTCGTTCGCAACGTGACCTTCTCGGTCACGAGCAACTCCAGCCCCGACGTTGCGCCCAATGACGGCATCCCCGACAACCAGGCCGAGATCTCGATCGCCGCCGGCCGTCTCGGCTTGTCGACGCAGCAGCAGGTCACGGCCGCGCTGGATCTCGACTACGACATCGGCGACCTGTTCGACCTGGCGATCCAGGCCGATCCGGGTGCCTCGACCTTCTCGATCAGTGTGCTGGAAGTGTTCGCCGATGGCGGCACGCGTCGCTTCACGCCGACGTTCAACGGCTTCAATCCGGACTCGGTCACGAGCGACGGTGCGGTAGCCTACAATTCCGGTACCGGTGAAGTGTCCAGCTTCGGCGAGGTCAATGTCGATGACGGCAATGGCGGCATTCTCGGCCCGCCCTCCAAGAGGGTGAGCTTTCTGTTCAGCGTGTCGGACTACAATTTGGGCGGCCCGAACAACTTCTCGCTCGGCCTGAATGCGCAGGCGGGTATCGATGTCTCCTTCGAGTTCCTGGAAGCTCAGTTCAACGATGCGCCGCCGGAAGTTCCGGCACCGGGTGCCATCGGCCTTTTGGGTCTTGGCCTCGCCGGTATCGGTTTCGCCCGCCGCCGCAAGGCTGCGTAAGCGACACCGCGCTTCGTACGCAAGATCGAGGGGCTCGCCGTTGGCGGGCCCCTTTTTCTGTGCGGCGTTTTTTCGGCGAACTCTGCAGCGATCAGGACATTTGCCTATTTCGAGGCGTCCCGCTCCAAGTCAGTCAGAGAGGCCCGGGACAAATCCACTCTAGGGCGTTCGGGACGTCGTCGTCGAACTGTCTGTCATCTCCAGACCAACCCGGAGGGTGCCCAAGGGCTCCAGGCCTTACCCTGACAAACCGGAACGCTTCCGACGATGGGGACTTCGTGCGCTGGCAAAGCGCCGGGAAGGGAGCGATCCCATGGCATCGCGGTTGACGACATGCACTCCCCCGCGAGGAAAAGCGCATTGCCGTGACGCGGTCGCACTCAGGGCCGGTCTGGCTACGTTGATGCCGCTCGCCGAACCGCCAGGCCTGCCAGCGCGATGTCTTCTGGCCAAACCGGCCCCGAACGCGATCCCGTTCATTCCCATTTCCGCGTACGCGGGCCCGTGTACGGCCCTATGTACGGGCGCGTGCCGCAAACGCCGCCGTCCTAGGATCGCGCGAGCCGTGGGGCCGTCCACCTCGTGCCGGACAAAAGGGCCAGTGACAGGCGTATTCCCATTCATGGGTCCGGACCCTGAACCTCAGTGCCCCGGCCCGCCCCTGGTCTTCCGCGGGCCGCGGCAACCCTGCTCTCTCCGCGATGCGGCGGAATTTTTTTCGGAAACGCGGAACCTTTTCGCCTCTTCAATACGTGTTAAGTTTGTAAGCGTCGGTATTCTTTACGTTTTCTGTCGAAGAAAGGGGTCGAAAACTCGGAACGGGGTCGGAATCACTCGGGAAAATCAGGTTGGCATGATCCCTGCATGGCATTCGGCACCGGCCGCTCATGCGGAGCGGCTGGATTGTATAGCGTAACAGGTGCCCACATGACTTTTCTTACCAAAACCCTTCTCGCCTCGGCCGCGGCCCTCGCCGCTTCCGTTCCCGCAAACGCGCTCGTTCTGTCGTTCGACGATTTCGATACCCGCTTCACGACTGATGGCGGGACGGTTACCGATGCTACCCTTCTGGTCGGCAGCTTCGATGATGGCAATGGCGGCCAGACCGTCGAGACCCTCGATATCTCCGACACACAAAGCGTTAGCCCGTCAGGTTTCAGCCGAACGGCTGTCCTCGCCGCCAACTCGATCAACGGCGTTGACACGCGCGGCAGCCTTGAGATCAACAACAGCATCCTGTCGCTTGCCCTGGACCCGGGTGTCAACGCGACCGCCGTGCTGACCTATGATGTGGGTGCCGCCTTCTCCTCCGTAGCCGGAAGCGACACGACGGGTTCGTTCCGGATCTTCACGAACTTCGCCGACGCCAACATGCGGAGGCTCTCGCTGTCGATCAATAACGTGCTCGCGGACAGCCTGACCGAGAGCGGCCCGGTCGCATTCGGCAGCAACGAGACGCGTATCCTGACGTTCGACACCGACCTTCTGAACGGCGTGAACGACCGCTTCACGTTCCAGATCAACGGACCGAGCGCGCTCGATTTCGAGATCGACAGTGCCTCGGTTGACGTTCCGGTCGATGTTCCGGCCCCGGCCGCACTCGGCCTTCTTGGTCTTGGCCTGATGGGCGTTGCCGCTGCGCGTCGCCGCAAGGCTGCCTGAGCCTCTCGGCACATTCGATGACAGAAGGGGGGCTCGCCGGTGGCGGGCCCCTTTTTCTATGCGGCGTCCTGGGCGGCGAGCCAGTCGGCGATCAGGGCGTTGACCTCTGCGGGCGCGTCCTGCTGCACCCAGTGGGAGATGCCGGGGAGGAATTCCTTGCGGATGTTCGGGACGTAGTCCTCGATGCCGTCCACCGTCTCCATGCCGAGTGCGGTGTCGCCCGTTCCCCAGATCAACAGCGTCCGCGTGTCGACCTGCATGTCGCCGACCTCTGCCATGCGGCCGCGCGACCGGGCGGCGGCGCGGTAGTAATTGATCATGGCGGTGAGCGCGCCGGGGCGGGCGGCCGCGTTCGCATAGACGTCGAGGACTTCGGGCGGGAACTGGTCGGGGTTCGTGGCGGTGTCGCGGAAGACGCGGCGGATGGGATCGGCGCCGTTCCGGCCCAGGAGCCATTCGGGCAGTTTCGGAATCTGGAAGAAGAGGATGTACCAGCTTTTCTTTTTTTGCGCGCGGGAGGTGCGGAGCGCGCGGACGAAGGTAGCTGGATGCGGCATGTTGCACATGACAAGCCGGTCGATGGGCCGCACCCGGTTGATGGCGAAATCCCAGGCGACGGCGCCGCCCCAGTCATGCGCCATCAGCAGCATTTCGGTCGCGGGCGTTCCAGCCGCCTCGGCCTCTGCCCGCGCGGCGTCCATCAGGCCGCCGACGTCTGCCGTCAGCTTGTCGATGTGGTAGTTCCCGATACCCTTCGGACGGGACGAGGCGCCGTAGCCGCGGAGGTTGGGCGCATAGACGCGGTAGCCCTTCCCGGCGAGCAGCGGGATCTGGTGCCGCCAGGAGATGTTGAGTTCGGGAAAGCCGTGCAGGCAGACGGCGATCCTGCCGCTGTCTTTCGGTCCGGCGATGACGGTTTCGAGCTGGGTTTCGCCGGGCGCCTCGCCGACGTCAATCATGCGCTGTTCGGCGTTGAGCTCGGGCGGCGGTGTCCAGGACCAGTCTGTCATGCCCCTGCCCTGCCCTCTGAGCGGCGACCGGGCAATTGGCCGAACTGCTAGCGGGCGGGCGGCTGGATATTGCTGAACTCCGGCCAGCGGAGCGGCGCGGTCACGTCGACCTGGCCGTGTTTCCAGGGAAAGCCGATGCGCCAGGCATGGAGGCGGGTGGCGCTGTGCTTTTCGCCGCTGCCATAGACGGGATCGCCGACGATGGGGGACAGGGCCTCTGCCGCGTGGACGCGGATCTGGTGCGTGCGGCCGGTTTCGGGCCAGAAGGCGGCGAGGGTCTGGCCCTCCGCCCGCTGAAGCGCGCGCCAGTGGGTGGCGGCGGGCTTGCCGTCCGCGTGCGTTTCGATCCACCAGCCGCGCTCCTTCGTGCTTTGCTTGCGAAGGGGCATGTCGATGCGCCCCTCCCCCTCATGCGTGCCGGAAAGAAGCGCGGCGTAGAGCTTCGTGACCTGGCGGGCGGCGAAGAGCGCGCCGAGACGTTTCGCGGCCTTCGGATTGCGCGCTAGGACGAGGCAGCCCGATGTGTCGCGGTCGAGACGGTGGACGGGAACGGGCGCGCGGCGAAAGCCGAGACGGAGCTCGTCCAGATGATCTTCGAGGCTGTGCGGCGTGCGGGGACCGGGATGCACGGCAAGACCCGCCGGCTTGTTCAGCACCAGCAGCTCGGCATCCTCGTAGAGAAGACGGTCCTTCAAACGCGCGCTCCTGGCGGGGTGGACGGGGCGGGATCGCCGGTCATTCCTTGACCCGGCACGCTGCGGCCCCTAACTGCGAAGGCCTGTAATTCCAACATTCCGAATAATATCGAGAGGTGCCCCCGCATGGCGCGCGTTACCGTTGAAGATTGTGTAGACAAGGTTCCGAACCGGTTCGACCTGGTTCTCCTGGCCGGCCAGCGTGCGCGGCAGATCTCCTCCGGCGCCGACCTGACGCTGGACCGCGACCGCGACAAGAACCCGGTGGTCGCGCTGCGCGAGATCGCCGAGCAGAATGTGAAGCCCAAGCAGCTGAAGGAAGTGCTGGTGTCCGGCCTGCAGCGCGTGATCGTCGATGACGAGGATGCGCCTGAGGAGATGGACAACCTCGCCCGCTCCGCCGAGGCGCTGCGCGTGACGGCCGCCGCGCCGCCGAAGCCCGCGCCCATTGTCAGCGACGTCGAGGGCTGAACCAGCCAGCGTTGAACAGCGAAGAGCAAAAAGGGGCCTCGCGCGTGGATTGCGGGGCCCCTTTTCGTGCGTGATGGTCCGGGACAGCCGCGCGGCTTTGCGCCTTGTGAAACCGGACGCATCGCCACCATATAGGCGGCGATGCTGCGCCAGTATGAACTTGTCGAAAAAGTGCGGGCCTATGATCCGGATGCGGACGAGGACCTTCTGAACCGCGCCTATGTGTTTTCTGTGCAGGCGCACGGGTCGCAGAAACGCGCGAGCGGCGACCCCTATTTCTCCCACCCCGTGGAGGTCGCGGGGATCCTGACCGACCTGAAGCTGGACGACGAGACGATCGCGACGGCGATCCTGCACGACACGATTGAGGACACCGTCGCGACCCCGGAGCAGATCCGGGAGCTGTTCGGGGAGAATGTCGCGCGGATGGTCGACGGCGTCACCAAGCTGTCGAAGATCGAGGCGCAGAGCGAGAATGAGCGCGCGGCGGAGAATCTAAGAAAATTCCTGATCGCGATGTCGGGCGATATCCGGGTGCTGCTGGTGAAGCTGGCCGACAGGCTGCACAATATGCGGACGCTGCACTTTATCGAGAAGCCGGAAAAGCGCGAGCGGATCGCGCGCGAGACGATGGAGATCTACGCGCCGCTGGCCGAGCGGATTGGCATGTATTCTTTCATGGACGAGATGAAGGCGATCGCGTTCCGGGAGATGAACCGCGACGCCTATGACACGATCATGAGGAAGCTGGAAAGCCTGCGGAAGACAGGCACCGTGCGCGTGGAGGAAATTTCGCGCGAGATCGAACAGCTGCTGGCGCGGCACGGGGTCAACGCCGTGGTCACCGGGCGCGAAAAGGCGCCCTTCTCCATCTACAGGAAGATGCAGGAGCGGCACATTCCGTTCGAGCAGCTGTCGGACATCATCGCGTTTCGCTGTATCGTCGAGGCGCCCGACGACTGTTACCGGGCGCTGGGCTATATCCACCAGAAGTGGCCCGTCTTTCCGGCGCGGTTCAAGGACTTCATCTCGACGCCCAAGCCGAACGGCTATCGCAGCCTGCACACGACCGTCCATATCGGCGAGCAGCAGCGCGTCGAGATCCAGCTGCGCACGCAGCAGATGCACGAACAGGCCGAGCACGGGCTGGCGGCACACTGGGCCTATAAGGACCGCGGCGAAGAAGGCCGCGCGGCCGAGGGCGAATATCCGTGGATCCGCGACCTGATGGAGATGCTGAACCACACGGAGAACCCGGAGGAGCTTCTCGAGAATACGCGGCTGGCTATGTACCAGGACACGGTGTTCTGCTTCACGCCGAAGGGCGAGCTGATCCAGCTGCCGCGTGGGGGAACGCCGGTGGATTTTGCCTATGCCGTGCACACCGACATCGGTGCGACCTGCGTGGGCGCGCGGGTAAACAAGCGCGATGTGCCCCTGCGAACGCCGCTGCGAAACGGCGACCAGGTCGAAATCATCTGCTCCGAATTCCAGGAGCCGGACCCAAAATGGGAGAATTTCGTCGTGAGCGCGAAGGCGCGGGCCGCGATCCGGCGGCACATCCGCCTGAAAAGCCGCGAGGAAACCATCAACCTTGGCCGGATGCTGTACGACGAGGCGGTCGCGCGGCTG
Source organism: Pacificimonas sp. (assembly GCA_036351775.1). GTDB lineage: Bacteria > Pseudomonadota > Alphaproteobacteria > Sphingomonadales > Sphingomonadaceae > Pacificimonas. The sequence goes on from JAZBPX010000010.1 coordinate 22,210, forward strand.
GACGGCGATGTGTCGGAAAAGGCGTACCGCGACGCGCTGAAACGGCTGGGCGTGTCGGGTGAAGAGGACCTGTATGAAAAGCTGGGCCAGCAGGAAATTTCCGACAAGACGCTGATCGATGCGCTGGCACCGGGCATCTTCTCCTCCTGGCGGCGGTCGAAGGCGAAGCGCGGCAATCGCGGGCAGATTTCGATCAAGGGCCTGACGCCCGGTGTGTCGGTGCACCTGTCGCCCTGCTGTCACGCCATTCCCGGCGACCGGATCGTGGGCGTGCGGCGCAAGGTTGGCGGTATCGACGTCCACGTCGCCGACTGTTCTGCGCTGGCAGAGATCCCAAGCGAGCAGTGGATCGATTTGAGCTGGGGCGAGGAAGCGGCGGCGGGCGTCGCGACGCTGGTCGCGGTGCTGCCGAACCAGTCCGGATCGCTGGCACGCGTGACGTCGGTGCTGGCGCGGGAGGACGCGAATATCGTCAACCTGAGGACGCGCGAACGGGACAGCAGTTTCGGGACGTTCCAGCTGGACCTGGAAGTGGACAATGTCGACCACCTCCACCATATCATCGCCGCCCTGCGGGCCAGCGATGCCGTCACCAGCGTGGAGCGCGAAAAGCAGTGACCGAAGACGAAGTCCTGGCCGAATTCCGCGCAGCCGATGCGCTGCTGGAGGGGCATTTCATCCTGTCGTCCGGACTGCATAGCGCGCAGTACCTGCAGTGCGCGCGCGTCCTGATGGACCCGATGCGGGCGGCAAGGCTGGTCGGCGGACTGTGCCTGAAATTTCCTGAGGAACTGCGGCGGGATATCGGCTGCGTGATCGCGCCCGCAATGGGCGGGGTGATTGTCGGTTACGAGATGGCACGCGCGCTGAAGGTGCCGTCGATGTTCGTCGAGCGGCCAGCGGGCACGTTCGAACTGCGGCGCGGCTTTTCGCTGGCGCCGGGCGCAAAGGTCCTGATGATGGAGGACGTGGTGACGACGGGCCTGTCTTCGCGCGAGGCGATTGCGGCGATCGCGGAGGCCGGCGGCGATGTGGTTGCGGGGGCTTGCCTCGTCGACCGGTCGAACGGGACGGCGGACATCGGCGTCCCGCTCTATTCGCTGCTGGCAATGGACGTTGCGACCTATGAGGCGGACGCCCTGCCCGCCGACCTGGCGGCAATCGAAGCGGTGAAGCCCGGCAGCCGCAAGGCCGCCTGAGCAAACCAAGCTGCCGGAGAGTGCCATGAGCAAGAGCGACCCTCACCTGCTACGCCTCGGCGTCAACATCGATCATGTCGCGACGATCCGGAACGCGCGGGGTGGGCTGCACCCGGACCCTGTGCGCGCGGCGAAGATAGCCGCGGATGCCGGGGCGGACGGGATCACCGCGCACCTGCGCGAGGACCGGCGGCACATCACGGACGATGACATTTCTCGCCTGATCGAAGAGATCGACCTGCCGCTGAACCTGGAAATGGCGGCGACGGACGAGATGCTGGCGATTGCGACGCGCCATGCGCCGCACGCCGCCTGCATCGTGCCGGAAAAGCGCGAGGAGCGGACGACCGAGGGCGGCCTCGATGCGCACGGGCAGCAGAACAGCCTGATGCGGTTCGTGGAGGACCTGGGCGCGGCGGGCTCGCGGGTCAGCCTGTTCATCGAGCCGGACGAGCGCCAGATCGGCGCGGCGCTGCACCTGAAGGCACCGGTCATCGAGCTGCATACCGGGCGCTACGCCGAACTCGCCGGCGAGGAGCAGCGGACGGAGCTGGAGCGGCTGCGCGCGGCGGCGCGGCTGGCGGTGCGCGAGGGGCTGGAGGTGCATATGGGGCACGGCCTGACGACAGAGAATGTCGGACCGATTGCCGCGATTCCGCAGGTGCGCGAGCTGAATATCGGGCATTTCCTGATCGGCGAGGCGATTTACGTCGGGCTTGACGCAGCGATCGGCGAGATGCGCGCGCGGATGGAAGCGGCGCGGGGGTGAGGTTGGTTTGGCCCTCCCCCACGCTAGTCATTCCAGCGGAGGCTGGAATCCATGCTGTGAAGGCTGGACCTGGCGCGGCGCTTTCAGCGTGGATCCCAGCCTTCGCTGGGATGACTAATCTCGGGGGCGCTGGGATGACTAAATTGAGGACCGGTCGCGCCTTATGATCATCGGGCTGGGTAGCGACCTGTGCAGTATCGAGCGGATACAGGGGTCGCTGGACCGGTTCGGGGAGCGGTTCATCAGGCGGTGCTTTACCGACACCGAGCGGGCGAAGGCGGAGCGGCGCGAACTGACGCGGGCGGGGACTTATGCGAAGCGGTTTGCTGCAAAAGAGGCCTGTTCGAAGGCGCTGGGTACCGGCTTTCGGCAGGGGGTGTTTTTCCGCGATCTGGGCGTAGCCAACCTGCCGTCCGGCGCGCCGACCCTGAAACTGACCGGCGGCGCGGCGAAGCGGCTGGAAAAACTAACCCCGGCGGGGCATAGGGCGGTCGTCCACCTGACCATGACGGACGACCATCCCTGGGCGCAGGCATTTGTGATCATAGAGGCGCTGCCCACCTCTGACTGACCCGGAGCATATCCCATCGCGGAACAGGCCGATCCGTCCCCCGCGCCCGTAAAGGCGGCGAAGACGAAACCGAAGAAGCAGACCAACTGGCTGGACGAGCTGAAGCATATCGCGCTGCTCGCGCTGGCAGTGATGGGGATATGGTCGTTCCTGGCGAAGCCGTTTTACATTCCGTCGGAATCGATGTTCCCGACAATGCTGACCGGCGACCGTCTGATCGTGACGAAATACCCCTATGGCTATTCCTATCTGTCGCCGTTCCTGCGTGTGCTGCCGGAGATGGAGGGGCGGCTGTTCGGCAGCTATCCGGAGCGCGGCGACATCGTGGTGCTGAAGGACCCGATCAAATATGAGGACTGGATCAAGCGCGTCATCGGGCTGCCCGGCGATACCGTGCAGATGCGCGGCGGCCAGCTCTACCTGAACGGCGAGGCGATCCCGAAAGAGCCGCTGCCGCCGACGGAGATCGTCGAGAGCCCCAACCTGCCCTGCGACCGCCGCGCCGCGCGCTACCGCGTGATTCGCGACGACGGGACGGCGGTCTGCCGCTATCCGAGGTTCCTGGAGACGCTGCCGAACGGGCGGCAGTACGAAGTGCTCGATCTTGGCGACACGGTGGGGGACAATACCCGGCCCGTTACCGTGCCGGAGGGGCATGTGTTCCTGATGGGCGACAACCGCGACCGGTCGGCGGACAGCCGCTTTCCGGCGCGCGGCAGCCTGGGGCTCGGCCTTTTGCCGGTGGAGAATGTGTCGGGGCGTGCGGAACTGATCACGTTCAGCGTCGATGGTTCGACCGAATATCTGAACCCCGGTACCTGGTGGGATGCGCTGAGGACGGAACGGGCGTGGACGTCGCTGCGTAGCCTTCCCGAAGGCGTTGCAGAGGAGCGGCCATGACCATCGCGATTTCGAGCAGCTTCGATGCCGGCAACATCAAGGTCGAGCGGCTGGAGGGACCGGCGAATATCGAGCTGTCGATCCCGAAGGATCGCAAGTCGGACTTTGCGCAGTGGTTCTATTTCCGCCTGACCGGCGCGGCGAACCAGGACGTGACGATCCGCATCACGGGGCTGAAGGACAGCGCCTACCCCGAAGGCTGGCCGGATTACCGAGCGGTGATGTCGGAGGACCGGATCGACTGGCTGCGCACCGATACGTCCTATGACGCGGGCAGCGGCACGCTGACCATCGAAGTGACGCCGCGCACGAATTCCCTGTGGCTGGCCTATTTCGCGCCCTATTCGATGGAGCGGCACCACGACCTGATCGCGGAGACCGCCGAGGCGGACGGCGTGACGCTGACGGTTCTGGGCCAGACGCTGGACGGGCAGGACATGGACCTCTTGACCATCGGCGAGGGCCCGCTGAAGCTGTGGCTGATCGCGCGCCAGCATCCCGGCGAGAGCATGGGCGAATGGTGGATGGAGGGCGCGCTGGCGGCGCTGACCGACGAGGCCGACCCGGTGGCGCGAAAGCTGCGCGAGCGGGCGACGATTTATGTGGTGCCGAACATGAACCCCGACGGGTCGCGGCGCGGGCACCTGCGGACGAACGCGGAGGGCGTGAACCTGAACCGCGAGTGGCACGAGCCGTCGATGGCGCGCTCCCCCGAAGTGAAGCTAGTGCGCGACAAGATGGACGAGACCGGCGTCGATTTCTGCCTCGACGTTCACGGGGACGAGGCGATTGCGAACAATTTCATTGCGGGCGCGGAAGGAATTCCCGGCTGGCATGACGGGCACCAGCGGCTGCTCGATGGCTGGAAGGCGGCGCTTCTCGCCCGGTCGCCCGATTTTCAGGTCGAGGAGGGCTATCCGATCGATGCGCCGGGGAAGGCGAACCTGTCGGTCTGCACCAACCAGATTGCGGAGCGCTATGGCTGCCTGGCCATGACGCTGGAAATGCCGTTCAAGGACGCCAAGGTCACGCCGGACACCGAGCGCGGCTGGAGCCCGATGCGCTGCGTGCGGCTGGCCGAAGCGTGCCTTGGCGCGACGCTCGATATGCTCGATGAAATCGAAGGAGAGCGCACCTGATCTTTTTCCCCTCCCTTCAGGGAGGGGTAGGGGTGGGCCTCTGCGCCTACCATCGACGACCACCCCGCTGCGACCAGGCAGACAAGCTGCCAAGTCTCGCTGCCCCTCCCCGCCTTGCGGCGCGGAGGGGAAAAATCGGAGAATAACATGCCCACGCTCGTCCTCGTCCGTCACGGCCAGTCCGAATGGAATCTGCAGAACCGCTTTACCGGCTGGTGGGACGTCGACCTGACCGAGAAGGGCGTCACCGAGGCGAAGTCTGCGGGGCGGCTGCTGGCCGAGCGCGGGATGGATTTCGACCTGTGCTTCACCAGCTATCAGACGCGGGCGATCAAGACGCTGAACCTGGCGCTGGAAGAGATGGACCGGTTGTGGCTGCCGGTGACCAAACACTGGCGGCTGAACGAGCGGCACTATGGCGGGCTGACCGGCCTCGACAAACAGGAAACGCGGGACAAGCACGGCGACGAGCAGGTGCATATCTGGCGGCGCAGCTTCGACACGCCGCCGCCGAACATGGAGGCGGGATCGGAATATGACCTGTCGGGCGACGTGCGCTATGCCGGTGTGGCGGTGCCGAAGGCGGAAAGCCTGAAACTGACCATCGAGCGGGTGCTGCCCTACTGGAACGAGATCATCGCGCCGGAACTGAAGGCCGGGAAGCGGGTGCTGATTTCCGCGCATGGCAATTCGCTGCGGGCGCTGGTGAAGCATCTGTCGGACATCGGCGATGACGAGATTACGGGCCTCGAAATCCCGACGGGGCAGCCGATCGTTTATGAGCTGGCGGACGACCTGAGCGCGGTGGACCGGTATTATCTGAAGGACCGGGAGTAGCGGAGGCGCGAAGAGGGGCGAAGGCGCGGATCGCCAAGGCCGTCACGCTGAACTTGTTTCAGGGTCCAGACGTCGGTGCCGCTTCGGACACTGGATCCTGAAACGAGTTCAGGATGACGGTCTTGGGTGACGGCGCGGGATACTAGGTTCGTCACCCTGAACTTGTTTCAGGGGCCAAACGTCGGCGCTGCTTCGGACACTGGATCCTGAAACAAGTTCAGGATGACGGTCTTTATAATGCCGTGGAATTAGCGCTGCCCCCATGGACTTCGCGCGGGCGCTCGGATAGGCGGAATCGCTTCCTGACACGCGGTGGGGACCGCCGAGGCAAATGACCGATAGCCAGCCGCTCGTCGGCATCATCATGGGATCGCAGTCCGACTGGGACACGATGCGGGAAACGGCGACGGTCCTGTCCGCGCTCGATGTACCGCACGAGGTGAAGATCGTGTCTGCGCACCGCACGCCCGACCGGCTGTATGACTATGCGAAGCGTGCGAAGGGGCGCGGGCTGAAGGTCATCGTGGCCGGTGCCGGGGGCGCAGCGCATTTGCCGGGCATGGCGGCGGCGCTGACCCCCCTGCCCGTCCTTGGCGTGCCGGTCCGCTCGAAGGCGCTGTCGGGGCAGGATTCGCTTCTCTCCATCGCGCAGATGCCGGGCGGTGTGCCGGTCGGGACGCTGGCGATCGGCAAGGCGGGTGCGAAGAATGCGGGCCTGCTGGCGGCGGCGATCCTGGCGGCGTTCGACGAGGAGCTGGCGGCGCGGCTGGACCAGTGGCGGGCCGACCAGACCGCGGCGGTGGCCGAAGAGCCGTCTTGATCCCGCCCGGTTCGACCATCGGCATTGTCGGCGGCGGCCAGCTGGGCCGGATGCTGTCGGTGGCCGCGGCTTATCTCGGCTATCGCTGTCACATCTATGCGCCGGACGACCATGCGCCCGCGGGCGATGTCGCGGCGCTGGTGACACGCGGGGATTATGACGACCTGGAGGCGCTGGGGCGGTTTGCAGGCAGCGTCGATGTCGCGACGTTCGAGTTCGAGAATGTGGATGCCGGAGCGCTCGCCTATCTGGCGGAGCATGTGAAGCTGGCGCCGGGCCCGAAGGCACTGGCGCTGGCGCAGGAGCGGATCGGCGAGAAGGAGTTCGTGCGAGAGCTTGGCGGGCGGACGGCACCCTTTGCGGCGGTGGGCTCGGCGGACGATCTGGCGCGGGCGGTGGCAGAGATCGGCGCGCCGGGCATCCTGAAGACCACGCGCTTCGGCTATGACGGCAAGGGCCAGCAGCGGCTGACCGCCGGGGACGATGCGGACGCGGCGTGGGACGCGATTGGCAGGCAGCCGTCGATCTATGAGGGGTTTGTTACCTTCGAAGCGGAATTCTCGATCATGATCGCGCGCGGTGAGGATGGGCAGAGCGTCGTCTATCCTGCGCCGATGAACGTGCATGAGGATGGTATCCTGGCGCGCTCTACCGTGCCGGCGGGTCCGCCCGTCACGGCGCAGGTCGAAGAGGCCGCCGCGCTGGCGCGGGAGGTGGCGGCCGAGCTGGATTATGTCGGCCTGCTGACGCTGGAGTTCTTTGCGGGCGCGGAGGGGCCGGTCTTCAACGAGATGGCACCGCGCGTGCACAATAGCGGCCACTGGACCATCGAGGGCGCGCGGACGAGCCAGTTCGAGAACCACATCCGCGCGATCTGCGGCCTGCCGCTGGGCGACACGAGCCTGAGCGCATCGCGGGTCGAGATGGAGAACCTGATTGGCGCGGACGTGGAGCGCTGGCCGGACATCCTGAATGACCCGTGCGCGCACATGCATATCTACGGCAAGGGCGAGGTGCGCGCCGGGCGCAAGATGGGTCACGTCACCCGGCTGATCCTGTAGCGCGTGGCCAGCGAAACCGAGATCTGGGACGCGGTGCTGGATGCGGCCTGGCAGTCCTTCCTGGGCGGCGATGGCGGGATCGGTGCGGCCGTTACCAACGCGGCTGGCGCGATCATTGCCGTTGGCGGCAACCGGACCGGGAGCGGCGCGCCGGACGAGCTTGCCGGATCGCCCATTGCGCATGCGGAGACGGTCGCGCTGCAGCAGGTCGCCGGAACCGACGCCGCGAAGGGCACCATGTGGACCAGCCTGCAGCCCTGCCTGATGTGCTTCGGCGCGGCGCAGTGGGCGGAGGTTTCGACGTGCCGCTTCCTGGTGCCTGATCCGCGCTGGCCGATCAGCCGCGCGAGCGACCGTGACGAGGAAGCGGCGATTGCCGAGCCGGATTACGAGCAGGCAGAACCGGCGGGCGAGCGCGCGGTCTTTGCGGCGCTGCTGGCGTTCAGCGTGTTTGCCGAGGTGCTGGATCCGCGCGGCTATGCCTTTTACGAGCGGCGCTTTCCGCGCCTTGCTGCCCGGGCGAAGGACCTGCACGAGACAGGCGCGCTGAGGCGGGAGGCGGGGCGCGGCGCGGACTGGCGCGCGGTGATGGCGGCCTTTGCGCCGCTGGGCCTGGCCAGTGAGATTGACGACGTGCCGAGCGGTTGAGCGCTCTGTCCCCAATGTTGAGAACAAGAGACTGGTGCGGGTTTCCAGCCCGATGTAACACCATATCAATTGCAGTGTTTCATGAGGAGTTTCCCGATGCGTAAGACCGTCCTGATCGCCGCCGCGCTGGCCACGACCGCCTTTGCCGGCTCGCTGGCCGCCGCTTCTGACATCGCCTTTTCAACCGGCGCGCTGCCAGATAGCGGGCGGATCGTGGTGCCTGTATCGAAGGACGGCGTTCTGTCGGGCGAAGCGCGCGTTGCCGACAGCCAGGCCGACGGCGCGCTTTCCCGGGCGGTCGAGGCCGCGGACTTCGAGGGCGGCGAGGGTTCGACGCTGGCGCTGTACGGCGTGGCGCCGTTCGACGCGGTACTGCTGGTCGGAACGGGCGAGGGTCTGGAGACAGCCGCTGACCTGCAGGACTACGGCGCGTATGTCGCCGGCGCGACGTCGGGCTGGTCCGGGACCGTGTCCGTCGCCGTACCGCAGATCGCGACCATCGAGGGCGACGCGGCGCATGCGGCGCTGGGCGCAAGGCTCGGTAGTTATGACTTCGGCCGCTGGAAGTCGATCGAGGACAGCGAGGACAGCGATGCCGACGACGGCCCCACGCTGACCTTCCACGGCGATGGCGAGGCGACATGGACGGGCGACCGGGCGGCAGTGGCCGAAGGCGTCGTGATGGCGCGCGACCTGACCTGGACGCCGTCCAACGAGAAGACGCCGGAATGGTTCGCGGAACAGATTCGCGGCGCCTTTCGCGATGTGCCCAACACGTCCGTCCGCGTCCTGGATGTAGACGAGATGGAGCGCATGGGCATGGGCGGCATCCTGGGCGTGGGCAAGGGTTCGGCCAACCCGCCGCGCCTGATCGCGGTACGCTACAACAGCCCGGATTATGACGGCGCGCCGCTGGCCTTCGTTGGCAAGGGCATCACCTTCGACACCGGCGGCATCAGCCTGAAACCGACGTCGGACATGTGGAAGATGCGGCAGGACATGGCGGGCGCTGCGGCCGTCCTCAGCACCGTCAAGGCGCTAGCGATGCGCGGGGCAGAGATCGACGTGGTCGCGGTCGCCGCGATGGCGGAGAACATGCCGGGCAGCCGCGCGCAGAAGCCGGGCGATGTCGTTGAAACCATGAGCGGCAAGACCTTCGAGATTCGCAGCACGGATGCGGAGGGGCGGCTGGTCCTGACCGATGCGCTGTGGTTTGCGCAGGAAGAGTATAACCCGCGCCTCGCGGTGACGGTTGCGACGCTGACCGGCTCTGTCTTTCGCGCGCTTGGCGATGACTATGCCGGGCTGTTCACGCATGACGACGATCTAGCGGAACTGTTCCTCGACGCGGGCGAGGTGAGCGGCGAGCCGCTATGGCGCCTGCCGGTGCATGAGAGCGTCGTCGAGGCACTGGAAGGCGATCTCGCCGATGTCCTGAACGGCGCGTCGGGCAATCCGGGCGCGTCGGTGGGCGCGGCCTTCGTCATGGAATGGGCGCAGGACGATGTGCCGTTCGTGCACCTCGACATCGCGGGCAAGGACTGGAGCGACGGCCAGTATCCAACCGAGCCGACCGGCGCGACAGGCTATAGCGTGCGCCTGCTCGATGAGATCGCAAGGCGATACGAAGCGGAGTGACAGTCGGTATGAGCGAGCATGGCCCCTCTGAATGGCTTCGCGTAAGTTCACTTGCCGAGGGGCGGTTGGCGCGGGACGTTGCTGCGTTTCGCCCGACCCATATCGTTTCGCTTGTCAATCCAGGGCTAAGCACCGACCGACAGCCCCGCTTTCCACGCGACACCGCCGTGCACCAGATGGTCCGGCATGATGTCAACAGCGATGAAGAAGGTGCCCCGGATGCCGCGGCGGTCGCTGATCTAATCGCATGGCTCAGCCCCGTTATCGCGCAGGTGAGAGCGGGCGATCCCGTACGCGTTCTCAGCCATTGTCATCAGGGGATCAGCCGGTCGACCGCGGCCGCTTTGATCGCGCTGATGCTATATCATCGTGGGAAGGCGAAGCGTGCCTTTGAGGATCTGCTCGCGATCACCAACAAGCCGTGGCCGAACGCAAAAATCCTCCGCCTCGCCGAAGCCGAGTGCGGATGGGGCAATGGCCTCTCTGCAATTGTCGATGAGTACCGCGCCGGCTTTCGCCATCGTCCGGCCAGCTATGGGCGATTGCAGAGGCGGACCGGCCTTGACCTTTAGGGCAGGCCCGTCTGTGCCCGCTCGTACAGCCACACGCGGATGGCGGAGCTGAGAGCGGTGGTGCGGGCCTCGTCGATTTCAGCAACGAGGGCCGCGACGGACTGGTTGCGGGCCGTGGCCGCCGCCTTCAAGCCGTCCCAGAAGGCGGGTTCCAGGCTGATCGACGTGCGGTGGCCGGCGATGGTGAGGGAGCGTTTCTGCGTACCGTTCTGCACAAGGCTGTCCGCAACCTGATCCGCGCCCTTACCCACCCGGCTAATACATGTGCTGGCCGCCGTTGATCGACAGCGTGGAGCCGGTCACGAAGGCGGCCTCGTCGGAGCAGAGGAAGGCGACGCCGCGGGCGATTTCCTGCGCCTGGCCCAGACGGCCGACGGGGATTTTCGCTACGATCTTCTCAAGCACCGGTTCCGGCACGGCAGCGACCATGTCGGTGTCGATGTAGCCCGGTGCGAGGGCGTTGACGGTGACATTGAAACGCGCGCCCTCCTGCGCCAGAGCCTTGGTGAAGCCGTGGATGCCGGACTTCGCGGCGGCGTAGTTGACCTGGCCGTACTGGCCGCCCTGCCCGTTGATCGAGCCGATGTTGACGATGCGGCCCCAGCCCTTTTCCTTCATGCCCGGAAACACGGCCTTTGCGGTATTGTAGCAGCCGCCGAGGTTCACGCGAATGACGTCCTCCCACATCTCCCGGTCCATCTTGAGGAGCGTGCCGTCGCGGGTGATGCCGGCATTGTTGACGAGGACATCGACGGGGCCATGTTCTTCGGCGATCTCGGCCATCGAGGTCTGGACCGCATCATAGTCGCCGACGTCGAATTTCTTCACCGGGATGCCGGTTTCGTCGGAGAAAGCGCGCGCCCTCTCGTCATTGCCGCCGTAATTGGCGACGACCGTATAGCCGAGCTTGTCCTTCAGATGATGGCAGATCGCCGCGCCGATCCCGCGCGTGCCCCCCGTAACGACGGCGACATGTTCGCTCATGAGTCTAGTGCCTCCCCAGGCTGTCTTCGAGTCGAGGGAACCGCCTTAGCCGCTTTCCCGCCAGCCTGCGAGTTCGCGCGTGAGGAGGCGGGCGAGAAGGTCGATGTGCGTGGGTTTGGCATTGAGGCAGTCGAGATAGGCGAAGTCGGTGCCGCCTGCGCCGGTGAACTGTTCGCGGCCTTCGAGCGCGATTTCCTCAAGGGTTTCGAGGCAGTCGGCGGTAAAGCCGGGGGCGGCGACGGCAACGCGGTTAATGCCCTCACTGGGAAGCGCCTCGAGGGTCTTGTCGAGATAGGGTTGTAGCCACTCTGCGGGACCGAAGCGGGACTGGAAAACGGTGCGGGTCGAGATGTTCAGCCGCTCGCCGAGGAGGCGGCCGGTTTTTTGGCAGTGGCAGTGATAGGGGTCGCCGAGCTCAAGGGTGCGGCGCGGCATGCCGTGAAAGGTGAGGACGAGGAGTTCCGGATCGAAAGCGAGCGCAGCGAGCTGAGCGGTCAGGTCCGTCTCCAGCGCGTCCAGATAGGCCGGGTCGTCATACCAGGGCGCCGCGGTGCGGAGCGTCGGCTGCCAGCGCTGGTCCGCGAGCCAGCGGTTCGCCTCGTCAACGACGGTCGCGGTCGTGGCGGCGGAGAAGTGCGGGTACATGGGGAGGATGAGGATGCGCTCGCAGCCCTCCGCCTTCAGCGCGTCGAGGCGGTCCGGGATGGACGGGTTGCCGTAGCGCATGGCGTAGTCGACGCGGCAGTCCGGGAAGCGGGTCTGCAAGGCTTCGGCCTGGTCGGCGGTGATGAGCTTCAGCGGCGAGCCGTCCCGCTCCCGGTCCCAGATCTTCGCGTAGAGCTTCGCGCTCTTGGCGGGCCGCGTGCGCAGGATGATGCCGCGGAGGATCGGCTGCCAAGCGATCTGCGGGATCTCGATGACGCGCGGGTCGGAGAGGAACTGCGCGAGGTAGCGGCGGACGGACGCGGTGTCCGGTGCGTCGGGGGAGCCGAGATTGACGAGGAGGACGCCGACCTTTGGTGCCGGGATCGGCGGGTGTTCGGCGGGGGCGTGCTGGGGTCGGGTCGCGGTCATGGCGCGCGCCCTAGCGTAGCGGAGGCGGCGCTGTCCAAGGTGGCGGTGCCGCAGGGGGGCGCGCGAGTGCTGGCGCGGCGGGCTTTGGGTCTGTTTGACTACTGGCCCCCACCTAGCCTCCCCCGCGGGGCGGTGGAGGGACGCGCTTTTCCTCCACCGCTTTCGCGGGGGAGAGCCTGCCCCGGCGAAGGCCGGGGTCGAGGGGGCCTGTCCGCCGTTAGCCGCCGATCTGGACCTGGGCGATCGAGGCGTCTTCGGTTCCGGCGGGGGCGGCGACGATGTCTTTTACTTGTGCGCCCTTGTTGATCATGAGGGTGTCCACGTCGCCAACGGTCGCGCGGGCCGTGGGGTCGGTGTCTGCTGCACCGGCGTCCTGAAGCAGGAGCTGTTCGGAGCGGCTGGCCTCGGGCGGACGAACGCCGGGGCCGAACAGCGCCTCCATCGCCTGCGTCTGCGCATCGGACTCGATGGTGCGCGGCGCGCCGGGGCGCGGCGGCTGCAGCGCGAAATCGGGCGGCACCACCAGCGGCGCGTTGCGGGTGACGGCGAGTTCGTCGGGCGCATTGCGGTTGCCGATCGCACCGGCACCGCCGCCGCAGGCGCTGAGGCCCAGCGCGAGGACCGCAGGGACGAATGAATAGGCGGAACGGGTCATGAGGGTTCTCCAGTGGCTTGCGTCTTACGCCGCTTCTCACCCTCCGGCCACAGAAAGGCGCGGAGGAGGAGGATGGTGACGCCCACCGTGATGGACGCGTCGGCGACGTTGAAGACGTAGAAGCTCCAGTCAGCGATGTAGAAATGCACGAAATCGACGACATAGCCGAGGCGTGCGCGGTCGAGGATGTTGCCGAGCGCGCCGCCGAGGATCAGCGCCATGGCGAAGAGGTCGACGCGGTCACGCTCTGAATTGATCCACCAGACGATGCCGCCGGCAATGGCGACCGTGACAGCGACGAGCAACCAGCGCATGAAATCAACGTCGCCGGCCTGGAACAGGCCCATGGCGACGCCGGTATTCTCGACCCAGGTCAGGTTGAGCGAAGGGATGATGGGAATCGAGCCCCTTGATTCCAGCTCCACAACCGAGATGATCAGCCACTTCGTGACCTGGTCGATCACGAAGACGGCGAGCGCGATCACATAGGCGAGACGCGCGGTCATTCGACGAGGACCGTGCGGCAGCGCTTGCAGAGCTGCGGGCCGGTGTCGACGTCCGGCGTGTGCCGCCAGCAGCGCGCGCATTTCTCCAGCTCCGTACGGTCCACTCTCACCCATGCGCCCTCATACGCATCGGACGCCTCCGCGCCCCCGATGGGGTCGGTGCGGGCATCGACCCGGCTGACGATGGCGAGTTCGGCGAAGTCGACGCTGTTCACCCGGCCAAGGTCTTCCACGTCGGAAAGGACGAGCGCGACGTCGGCCTCGTTCGAGGAGCGGATGACCTTCTCGCGCCGCAGCGGCTCGATGGCTTCGGTCACCGCGGCGCGGATGCTGCGGAGGGAATCCCATTTTCTGGCGAGGGCTTCGTCGGCCCATGCCGGGTCGATTTCCGGCCAGTCCGCGAGGTGGACGCTGCCGTCCTCCGACGGGTAGCGGGTCAGCCAGACTTCCTCTGCCGTGAAGGAGAGGATGGGCGCGCACCAGCGCACCAGCGCGTGCCAGAGTACGTCCATGACTTCGAGGCAGGCCTGCCGCTTCGGATCACCGGGCGCGTCGCAGTAGAGCGAGTCCTTGCGCACGTCGAAATAGAAGCTGGACAGATCGCGCACGGCGAACGTCTCAATGGCGCCAATATAGGCGGTCCAGTCGAAATCATCGGCGGCGGCGCGGAGCTCGGCGTCGAGTTCAGTCAGGCGGTGGAGAACCCAGCGTTCGAGTTCGGGGTAATCCTCCCCGCCCCGGGGAGGGGGACCGCGCGCAGCGTGGTGGAGGGGAAG
>JAZBPX010000011.1:0-3020 GCA_036351775.1 Pacificimonas sp.
GCCCGATGCGCTCAAGACCGACGCGACGCTGGTTCGGGGCTGCAGCGCCGCAGTCTGGGTCTATCCGACAGAGCAGAAAGGCAGGCTGCATTTCCTGGCAGACAGCAACGCCGCCATTACTAAGGGGATCGTCGCCCTTGTGATCGCCGCGGTTCAGGATCAACCGCCCGGAACGGTAGCGACGATGGACGTCGCCGGGGCGCTGGCGCCGTTCGACCTTGCCAATCAGCTTTCGAGCAACCGCACGCAGGGTGTGCCGAACATGATCGCGCTTGTTCGCGAACATGCGGAGCGGCTCGCCGCGATGTCCTAGCGGCAGCCCCCCTTGGTCTATGATTGGCAGCGGCAGATCGCCGAGGCGACATCCAGCGAGTGGATCACGGTCGCCGCCTATATAGCGGCCATGGCCTGCACCGCGTTCGCGGCGCGTCGAGCGCGGCAATGGCAAACCACCCGGGAGACGGCGTTCTGGTGGGCCACGACGGTCCTGCTGGGGCTGCTGGCTATCAATGATCTTCTCGACCTTCAGACCCTGCTGACCGAGCAGGCGAAAGTCATTGCAAAAGCCGATGGCTGGTACGAAGCGCGAAGGGATGTCCAGTTCTGGTTTGTCGTCGCGCTTGCCGGCGGGTCGGCCCTCGCCGGGCTGATAGGCTTGCGGTGGCTGCGCCGCACCGCCCTTCCGGTTCGCATCGCCCTTGCCGGTCTCGCCTTCATTGCCGTGTTCGTGCTGGCAAGGGCGGCATCGTTCCACCATCTCGACCACTGGCTGGGCAGTGGCTGGAGCCGGCTGGACTACGGCGCAATCCAGGAAATCGGGGGGATTGCGATCATCGCAGCCGCCGCGCTCGGGTATGGTCGCCGTCCGCGACGCCTCAGGCGTCGGCGCTCTCGCGCACAGTAGCTAGCCCCGCCTCTCTCTGCCGCTTCAGTTCGGCCTTTAGCCTCGCCGGATCGCGTGCGAACACGAAGCCGAAGCTCACCCCGCCCTCCTTGCCGATCGTGGCATGGTGCAATCGGTGGGCCTGGACGAGCCGTTTGGCGTAGCCCCGCCGCGGCGTCCATTTCCAGTAGCGCTGATGGACGAGGCCATCATGCACCAGAGTGTAAATGAGGCCGTAAAGCGTGATCCCGAATGCGGTCCACCACAAGGCTTCGGACCAGACATAGCCGATCGCGAACATGACGAAGACGATGGCGCCGAACACGACCGCGTAGAGGTCGTTCTTCTCGAGCCGGTTGTCATGCGGTTCGTGATGATCGCGGTGCCACCCCCACCCCCAACCATGCATGATGTATTTGTGAGCCGCCCAGGCGAACAGTTCCATGCCGACAACGGCGGCAAGAACGGTGGCGATGATCGCAGCGATGCTCATACTCCTGCGCTTTCGTCCTGCGCCTGCGCGGCCGCGCCTCGCCGGTAGGCGGGAAGCTCCCACCATGGCACATGAGGCGCGGCGTGATGTTCGTGATGATAGCCGAAATGGAAGCAGGTGGCGAGGCTGGCCAGCGTTCCGAACCCCTCACTGCGGGCGTTATGTTGGTCGCGGAAGGGGCCTCCCACGTGATTATGCGGTCGGTAGGTACCGAAATAGAAGAGCTGCAGCGACGATGCGATCGCCGGCAGGCCGTAGAGAAGGACGATCTGGGCCATCGGAACGCCAAAGGCCAGCCAGTAAAGGCTTACCACGGTTAAGACGAAGAGCGCCGATCGCCAGCCGAAATAGCGCTTCAAGAAGGTCCAGTACCAGCGCCACAACCGGGTCGGATTCGCCGTGTCGAAGTCCGGATCGCCCTCGCGCCCCGCATGCCGATGGTGGGAGAAGTGCGCCGCGCGCAGGTTCGGCCACGCAAAACCCGCGTAAAGGAAAAGGAGCACGGCCCCAACGACGCCGTTGACGCGAGGGCGGCCAGGAGCAAGCGAACCGTGCATCGCGTCATGGCTGACGATGAAGAGACCGACCGATAGCCAGCACAGGGCGGCTGCCATGAGCAGCCCAAGCGGCGCGCTGCTCCGGCTCAGTTCGAAAACGAACAGGCCGTAGACATGCAGTGTAATCCAGCTGGCGAAGATGAGGGCCGCCAGCGTCAGGCCGATCGCCGTCTGCCAGCGGAGGCGGCCGGGGCCTCCCGTCGCTACTCCGGCGCGGAACTCAGGCTGGCGCATGCCCACCATATAGGCAGCGGGCGGCGCCGCGGCAAACGTGTCTAGCCCTTCGCGGCCAGCGGCTTCTCTGCCGGCAGGAAACGCCGTGCGACTTCCGCACCGATCCGGGCCGGTCGGCCGGTCGCGGTATCGAGGCAGCACCATGCGGACTTTACCTCCGCAAGCACATCTTCGCCCCTTGCGATGACCGTCGTGTAGAACGCGCGAACCCCCGCGACCTTTTCCAGCACCGTGCGTGCGACGACCTCGTCCTCCAGAAAGGCGGGCTTGCGATAGGTGATCTCGTGCTTCAGCGCGACCCACGCCCGGCTTGCCACCAGCTCGGCGGGCGCGAGCTTCTGCCAGTGAGCCAGGACCGCGTCCTGGACCCAGGACAGGTAGCGGGCATTGTTCACATGTCCCATGAAATCGATGTCATCGGGAACAATGCGGATGGGAAAGGCGAACGGGACTGACATTGCTGTCAGCTAGCCGCTCGAACGTTACCTTTCCATGACTTTCGTGCCCGGTAAGGGCGATTGTCTTGCCGGGGCGGCCGCGGGACCGCATAGTTCGGTTTGAGATGGCTTCGAAACCGCGCACTCTCTACGAAAAGATCTGGGATGATCACGTGGTCGAGCGGCGCGCCGACGGCATGTGCCTTCTGTATATCGACCGGCATCTCGTCCATGAGGTGACCAGCCCGCAGGCCTTCGAGGCGCTCCGCCTGGCGGGTCGGCGGGTAAGGCGGCCGGATCTGACGCTGGCGGTGCCGGACCATAACGTTCCCACGACGCCGAGACGCACGCCGTCGGGCGAGAGGATCCCGATTGCGGATGCGGACAGCAGGGCGCAGCTCGAAGCGCTGGAGCAC
>JAZBPX010000012.1:0-28323 GCA_036351775.1 Pacificimonas sp.
AAATCCTGCTCCCGCAACCAACCCGGTCAAAAATGAAGATGATATAGCCCGCACCATCCGGTGGCGGGCTTTTTTGCGTTCTGGGCTCAGCCTCCTCGCGGCGGGCGTCCTATCCGCCGCACCCACATGATCGGACTGCCCCTGTCTGTCGGCCTGCCTGCCTGCCTCTATTCGTCGGCGCGGGAGGGCCGTTCACCTTTCCGCATTCTATTTCTGTTCAGCAACGGCGTTATACCGGGCTTTGCTGACTTACGTTGAGGAACGGACAGGATGGGGTTTCAACCAACGGCCTTCGAACAGCTTCAGCTGGAGCTGATCAACCGCTTTCGGCTGGATCCGGCCGGCGAGTATGACCGCCTTGTCATCAACGGTCAGGGCACTACGGCAGAGGTCCAGGCCGCGATTGCATTCTTCGGCGTGGATATCGCCGTTCTCGAAAGCCAGCTGTCAACGCTGACGCCGGTTGCCCCGTTCGCGTGGAACACCGCGCTCGCCGACGCCGCCGATTTTCATTCCGGCATCATGATCCAGCAGGACATCCAGACCCACCAGGCGCCCGGCGAACCGTCGGCGGCGGAGCGCATACTCGATGCCGGGTACAACAACGCGCGCGCGCTCGGCGAGAATGTCTACGCCTTCACCGATGACCCGCTACAGGGCCACGCCGGCTTCATCATCGACTGGGGCTTTGACGATGTCGATGATCCGAAGGGCGATTTTCGCGCGACCGGCGACGGCATCCAGGACCCGCCCGGCCACCGGATCACCCTCATCAATTCGACACTGACCGAGATCGGCATTGGCGCCATCGCGGAAACCGACCCCTCGACGCAGGTCGGCCCCTGGGTGGTCACACAGAATTTCGGCCTCCGCTCTGATTACCAGGCGCAGATCGTCGGCGTCATCGCCGCCGACGACGACGAGGACGGATTTTACGATCTTGGAGAAGGGCTTGGCGGGGTCACCGTCACCCTGACCGACCAGGATAGCGGCGCGGTTTTCTCCACCATGAGCTGGGAGTCCGGCGGCTACCAGGCCGTCGTTCCAGCCGGCACGTACGCGGTCGCGATCGCCGGCCCGGGCGTGGCCGTTCCCACCCAGAGCATCGCGACTATCGGCGATGCCAATGTGAAGGTCGATTTCTATCTCGGAGCGCCGCCGCCGCCCCTGATCGCCGCTGCCGATGCGGCGACAACCGACGAGGATAACGCAGTCGTGATCGACGCCCTGTCGAACGACTCCGGCGGCCTCGGCGCCTTGTCCGTCTCGGCTGTGGGCGCGGCCGAGAACGGGCAGGTTGTCCTCGGCGCTGACGGTACAATCACCTACACCCCGGCCGCGAACTTCAACGGCGATGACAGCTTTACCTATTCGCTGGCAGACGACAACGGCACGCTGTCCGAGGGGACGGTCAGCATTACGGTTATCGCGGTGAACGACAACCCATCCGCCGCGGACGTTGGCGCGGAGGGGATCGAGGACACGGTCCTCACCGCGCGGCCCGTTCTAGCGGACATCGACGGCGACCCGGTATCGATTAAGTCCGTGGGACAGCTAGCGGGCGGGACGCTGTCGATTATCGAGGGCGGTACCGCCCTTCGTTTCCAGCCCGATGCGGATTTTGTGGGGACAACGTCCGGCCTGTTCACCGTCAGCGACGGGGCAGGCGGACAGGCGACCGCCACGGCGACGTTCACGCTGCAGGCGGTGAACGACGCCCCTGTGGCGGAGGCCGATAATGTCACGACGGCAGAGGATACGCCGCTCGTCTTCGATCCGCTGGCCAACGACCGCGACCCGGACGGCGACGCGTTGACGCTCGTGTCCATCACGGAGACCGCACTTGGGACGCTGGCGATCGTCGAAGGCGGCCGGCTCAGCTTCATCCCGAACGCCAATGCCTTCGGGGCCACGACCGCCATTTACGAGGTCGCCGACGCCAGCGGTCTTGTCGCGAGCGCAGCGATTGCTATCGAGATCACGCCCGTCAACGATGCGCCGGAAACACCGGACCTCTCCGCCACCGGCGCGCCCGACGAAGAGATCCTGATCCCGGTCGAGGCGTTCGACGTCGACAGTCCCGAAATCACCCTTCAGTCCGTCGGTGCCCCGGCGTCGGGAACGGCGAGCTTCGCCCCCGGTGATATCACCATTGCTTACACACCGGACCGCGGCTTTCGCGGGACCGACACGTTCAGCTACACCGTCGTCGACAGCGAGGGGCTGGCGAGCACCGGCGTCGTGACGGTAACCGTCGTCGGCGAGAATGTGGGCCCTGTCGCGGTGGACGATGCGGTCACAAGCGATGAGGACACGCAGCTTCGCATCGATGTTCTTGCGAATGACAGCGATCCGGACGGCGATGCACTGACTCTCGAAAGCGTGGAAACGCCTTCCGGCGCCGGGTTCACCGCCGTTGAGGATGGACGGATCCTCTTCGCGCCCTTCACGAACTTCAACGGGACCGCGGTTTTTGGCTACACCGTTGCCGATGCGGCGGGCGTTACGGCGAGCGCGCAGGTCGTCGTCACGGTCAATCCCGTGAATGACGCGCCGGAGGGAACGTCGCTATCTGTCGAGACGAACTTCGACAACGCGGTCACCTTCACGCCGTCCGGCACGGATATTGATGGAGATACGGTGACCGTCATCGCGGCTGCGGACGGCGAGAATGGCGCAGCTGTCCTAAACGTCGACGGCACCGTCACCTACACACCGAACGAGGGGTTTGCGGGCACGGACCGGTTCCTGTTCACCGTCACCGACCCGTCCGGCGCTGTCGGTGCCGGCGTTGTCACGGTCGAGGTGAAAGAGGTGGGCGCGCCGCCCGTTTTCGCCCCCGCAGGCTCGCGGCTGGTCGTTGGCCGCGACGAGACGGCGGGCATTGGCGGAGCAACCTTTGAAATTATCGGTACGCGGGGCGGCAGTGAATGGGTCCGCATCGGCGCGGCGGGCGAATATAGTTTTGACGCCAGCTTCAATGCCGGCGGCGACCGTATTTATCTCGACCGCGCCTTCAGCGATCTGACGACCCAGCTCGACGGCTCGCGCATGGTTCTGTTCGCCGATGACGGCTTCAAGGCAGCGATACCGCTCGGCCCGCAGCCCATCACCCTCGTTTTCAGCGATACGATCCAGACGCTTCGCTTCGACACGCAGGCTGGCCAGCCGGTCTTCGAAGGCGACATTGCGATCATCGATCCGCTGCCGGCCGTTCCCACCGGCGATCCGCCCACGATCCCCGGTTCGGGCGGCTCTCGCCTCAATCTCGGCGCTGGCGAGAGCGTCGACATCGGACCTGGCTTCCTGCAAGTTGCCGGGCGCGGCCTTACCGGCGAAACCGTTGCCATTGGCGAGGGGACGACCGCCCGTTTCGACGCGAGTTTCAATCGCGGCGGCGATACCCTGGTTCTTGGCGGCGACCGTACGTCATTCGAGATCGTTCTCTTGGGCTCGACAGCCACCATCTACGACAATGCGACCACCGCCATTGCCCTTCCCATCGGGGCCGCAGTCCCGACGCTCCTGCAGTTCGACGACGGCCTCTACGAGATCCTGTTCGATCTTGCCTCTGGCGAGCTATCGGTGACGCTGAGGGAGGAAGCGCCGCCGGCCGCCGCCTTCGCGGCTGCCAATGGGGCGATCGACATACCGCTATCGCCCGCGCCGTCCCTGGCGCTGGAACCCGCAGAGTTCCTGTTCTGACCGCTGGACAGACCCGCAAAAAGCGCTAGGCCGCGCGTGACGTTTTTTTGACAGCGAACGCGGGGGGCGATGCTGGCATGAGCCTGATCGACCAAGTTACCAATGTAAGCGACTTCATCTGGGGCGGCACCTGGGAAGGCGCGGAGGTCATGCCCTTCCCGCCGATGGTGATCATCCTGTTCGGTGTCGGCCTCTACATCATGGCCGGGCTGAAATTCTACCCGATCCGGATGCTCGGCAGTGCCTTTGCGGGCCTGTTCGCGGGCCGAAAGGGTCAGGGTGCCGGTGAGATTTCACCCTTCGCAGCACTGTCGACCGCTCTCTCGGGCCAGGTCGGTACTGGTAACCTTGCCGGCGTGGCGACCGCCATTTCGCTGGGCGGCCCGGGCGCGATCTTCTGGATGTGGATTACCGCACTCATCGGCATGGCCCTCGCCTTTGCCGAGGGGTCGCTTGCCGTGCGGTTCCGCGAGAAGACGCCGGAGGGCACCTATCGCGGCGGCCCGATGACCTACATCATGATGGGGCTCGGCAAGAAGTGGACCTGGCTTGCCATCCTGTTCTGTCTCGGCACGCTGTTCTCCGCCCTCGTCACCGGCAACTCCATCCAGTCGAACGCCGTCGCCGACGGCCTGAACGAACTGTTCGGGATCGAGGAATGGATCGGGGGTCTGATCGTGGCCATCGCGGTGTTCATCGTCATCATCGGCGGCATCAAGTCCATCGGTTCGGTCGCGGAGAAGGTCGTGCCGATCATGGCCGCGGCCTACCTCGTCATGGCCTTCATCGCCCTGATGCTGAACATCGCCGACATCCCGGCCACTTTCGGCCAGATCTTCTACGGCGCGTTCAACATCCAGTCGGCCAGTGGAGGCTTCCTCGGCGCGGCGGTCATCCTCGCCATTCGCGCCGGTGTAGCGCGCGGCCTTTTCTCGAACGAAAGCGGGCAGGGCTCGACCCCCATCGCGCACGCCGTGGCGCAAACCAACGATCCGGCGCTTCAGGGCCGCTTCGCGATGATGGGCTGTTTCATCGACACGATCATCATCTGCACCATGACCGCGCTGGTCATCCTGACCGTGCAGGGCGATTTTGTCGGCAATGGCCAGCAGGTGCTGCACGCATGGGAAAGTGACCTCAACGGTTTCGCCATGACGTCGGGCGCGTTCGCAGCGGCCTTCCCGTTCCTGATCGCGGGCATCCCGCTCGGCACGCTGATCGCGTCCACCGCGTTGATCCTATTCGTCTTCACCACGCTGTTGACGTGGAGCTATTACGGCGAACGGGCGATTACGTTCATCTACGACCGCACGCCGGGCGCGACGATGGCGGGCGAGAAGGTGCTTCACATGGGCTGGCGGGTCCTGTGGTGCGTGGCGATCTTCGTTGGCGCGTCGCAGCCGCTGGAGCTGGTCTGGCGCCTCGGCGACATCTCGAACGCGGCGATGGCGCTGCCGAACCTGATCGCCCTGGCCGCGCTGTCCGGCGTCGTGTTCGCCCTCGCCAAGGGCCACAAGCACGCCACCCGCGAAAACCTGACCGCAGACGAGGCGGAGGCTTAGCTGCTGAGTCGTCATCGCTCCGCCCCCTCTTCGTCTTTCCCGCGCACGCGGGAATGACGACACTGTCTCAGAAGCCCTCGCGGCTCACCCTATTTTCGTCACCGACACCGACTGGTTGCGGAAGTCCGCCTGGCCGTAGACGGTCATGAAGCTGATGTCGGCCGCGTCCCGCCCGACGCCGATGATGGCGATGCCGTCGGTCTGCGCCATGCCGGTCGGATCGACGAGGTGCCATTCCCCGTCAAGATAGACCTCGCAAACCGCGTGAAAGTCCTGCGGCTCCACGCCGATGGCATAAACGCTCGCCATGCGCGCCGGGATGGCGGAGGCGCGAACGAGCGAGATCAGCACATGGGCATAGTCGCGGCAGATGCCCCGGCGGCTTACGAAGGTGTCGATGGCGGTCGTGTCCGCCGTGCTCGATCCCGGCGTGTAGCTCAGTTTCTCTTCGACCCAGTCGCGCATGGCGATGACACGTTCGCCGCCGGTCAGGTCGTCGAATTTCTGAGCCACGAAGCTCTGGAACTTCGCGACATCGCAATAGCGGGAGCCCATCAGATATTTGATAGTTTCGGATGGCAGGTCATGCATCTTGGTCTGCGGCAGGACCGTGCAATCCGTCGCTATGCGGTGGATGGCGACGCTGGCTGAATAATGCGCGCTCAGCCGCCCTTCACAGTGCATCCAGCGGCGGACGCCGATCTCGTCCTCGCCGCTGATCATATGACTTTCGAGATCGCCCTCGATGGACAGCCGTTCGCCGGTGACTTCCTGACCGGCAATGCGCGCCGTTTCCATTTGCAGCAGAACGTCGGCGGGGGCCTCGAGCGCGTAATCAAGCTCGGCTTCGACTTTGATTTTCATAGGCAGTGAACCGGTGGGCGCCGCGTTTGTGCCGCGTCGCGGGCAGTAAGTTTCCGCCCCGCCTCAGAAGGTCATCTCGTCTTCATCCGGAACGGGCTGCCGCTGCGACGCGCGGGGCAACCTGTCCAGTCTGACCCGCGCGGCGTCCCAGTCATATTCCGCCTGCCAGACGCCGGGCGCACGGCCCTGCGCGCGGAACAGTTCGGCCCGCCAGCGCGGCTCTCCAATGGACTGGGGATCGTACAGGCACGGCCCGGATGGCAGAGAGGTCACCCGCCAGCGCAGCCGCGCGGCGGACAGGGAGACATTCGCTGCCCAGCGGATGGTCGCGGCATGGATGCCCTGCTGTTCCGCGCGGTGGAGAAGGCGCTTCGTCGCCACGAAATCCAGCGCCTTCGGGTCGCCGTAAATCTCACCGACAACGGCGGTCAGGCTTGTGCAGGACAATCCCTCCATCATCGCCCACAGCACGTCGTCGGCGTTCTTCGCTTTCACAAACAGGAGCTCTTCCAGATCATGGCCATACCGGCTCATGGACAGGGTCGGCATCCCCATCTCGATCATGCTCATCTCGTCCTGGATCCACAGGATGGCGCCATGCGGGATCTGCGCCAGGGTGAAGGTGATGGCGGACGCGTCCATCGCCGCGCCGAACACCTCCCAATAGGTTGGGTCGACGGGCAGGGCGGGGGCATCGGACGCGCCGCGCCCCTGCTTGTCACCCTCGCCGGCCCCGGAGCCGTATCCCGGCGGCAGCAGGTCGCTGGCCTTTGCAAGGCCGGACAGGGCAGGAAATTCGATCTTCGGCATGGATCCGCAGGCATCTAATGTTCATGATATGTTCTACATAAATCCAGAAGCGTTCGGCAGAGTCAAGCCGGTCGATTCGCCTTCAGGACACCAGGCCCGTCGTAATCGGGACAATGCGAACATCCACGCGCCGGTTAGCCGCCCGCCCGCTCTCCGTCGCGTTGGAGGCGACAGGCTCGGCTTCCCCGGCGCCGCGCACGGCAATGCGCACGCGCTTCACGCCTTTGGCGGCCAGGTAATTCGCAACGCTCGCCGCGCGGCGTTCCGAAACCTGCTGGTTCACGGCATCGGAACCGGACGAATCGGTATGACCGACGACATCGACATAGCTTTGCGGATAGGTCGCCAGGACGGCGGATACCGCGTCGAGCGTCCGGCGAAACCCCGGGGTGATGACCGCGCTGTTCACTGCAAAGGCGGCAACTTCGGACATGGACAGGTTCAGCGCCGCCGCCTCACGCTCGACACTGACACCGGCGATGCTCTTAAAGCGTTCCGCCTGCAGGTCCAGATAGGCCTCGACCTGCGCCGGGGGCAGGGCAGTGATCGACCCCTCGTTCCGGATGATATCGAATCGCTCCGCGAAACCGCCGATGGGCGGAAGCGAGCGCGGCAGGGCAGGGGCCGGCTGCGGCGGCGGTGCGATCGTCGCCGCGGCAACGGGCGGCCGTGCCGGCTGGGGCACCGCGCAGGCCCCCAGAACGAGCGCACCGATGACACATATGACTGCGATCGACCCGACCCGCACGCCCATACCCTTTTGGCCCCCTGCGTTCTGTGACGCGCCCTCTATAACCGCTCTACGCGGCGGGTTCTTCGGTAATCGGTACGATCTTGATCTCGACGCGGCGATTCTGCGCCTTGCCCGCGGCCGTTTCGTTGGTCGCGATGGGCTGGCTTTCGCCAAAGCCGCGGGTCGCGATCCGCTGACGGATCACGCCGTTCGCAACCAGGTCATCGGCCACGGCATTCGCGCGCCGTTCCGACAGGGTCTGGTTGAAGGCTTCGCTGCCATCGGAATCGGTATGGCCGTAGACATCGACGAAGCTGCGCTCATATTCGACGAGGACATCGGCGACGTCGTTCAGGGTGGCGCGGAATTCCGGCGAAATGGTTGACGACCCGGACGCGAACGTCACCTCGCTGGGTACGTTCAGCATCAGCGCATCGCCGGTGTTCTCGACCTCGATCCCCGTGCCCTCCGTAACCTCTTCCAGCTTTTTCTGCTGGTTTTCGAGGTAGAGGCCGACGGCGGTGCCGGCGACCGCGCCGATACCCGTGCCGATCAGGACTTCGCTGCGGCTGTTCGATCCGCCGAGGACCGCGCCCAGCAGGGCGCCGACGCCCGCGCCGGCCGCGCCGGTGTAGACCGCTTGGTTGACGGTGCGCTCGCCGGTCACCGGATCGGTGACGCAGCCCTGCAGCGCGAAGGTGGAGGCGGCCGTAAGAAGGATGAGGGAAGTACGCATACGCATGTTTGAACCCCTTTGATTCATGATGACGGTTATTGGTCTCCCCTTCTCTACGCAGGATCGCGGCCGCAGTTCCCCGTTGCGGTACCGGAAGGACCCGGATGCCGCGTCTTTTCGCAAGACCAATCGCCAAGCGCCGCGCGGCGCGCTATGACCCCGCGGTCCATGACAGAATTTCCCTGGTCCGATCTTCTCATCATTCTGGCGTTGATCGCCGCGAATGCCGTCTTTGCCCTGTCGGAGATGGCGATCGTGTCGTCGCGGGAGGCGCGGCTGCAGGCCATGGTGAACCGCGAAGAGCGCGGCAGCGCCAAGGCGCTTGAGCTGCACCGCAAGCCGGGGCCGTTCCTGTCGACGGTTCAGATCGGCATTACGCTCGTCGGCATCATCGCAGGCGCCTATTCCGGCGCGACCCTTGCTGAGCCGGTCGGTGCGATCCTCGGCGAGGCCGGCGTTCCTGCCGAGATTGCCGGTACGGCTGGCCTGATCCTGGTTGTCGGTTCGATCACATATCTGACGCTTACGGTGGGTGAGCTGTTCCCGAAGCAGATTGCGCTTCGCTCGCCGGAACGGATTGCGGCGGTCGTCGCGGCGCCGATGTCGATCCTGTCGCGCATCGCCGCGCCGATGGTCTGGCTTCTCGACCGCACGACCGGCCTCCTTCTCAAGCTGACGGGCGGCAGCGAGAGCGGCGACAAGCGGGTCACGGCCGAGGAACTGCACCTGCTTGTCGCGGAGGCGCAGAAGTCCGGCGCGATCGAGGAAACCGAGCGGATCATGATTTCAGGCGTCATGCGGCTTGCGGACCGGCCGGTCCGCGGCGTGATGACCCCGCGAACGGAGATTGACTGGCTGGACGTGAACGCCGCGCCGGAGGCGGTGCGCGCGCACCTGGCCGAAAGTCCGCACACCCGGCTGCCCATCGCCGATGGCACGGTCGACAAGATCATCGGCGTGATCCAGGCCCGCGACGTTCTTGTGGCGGTCCTGAAGGGCGGGCCGCTCTCGCTGCGCGACCTGATGCGGAACGCGCCGCTGATCCCGGATGTCATGGACGCCTCCGATGCGCTCGACATCCTCAGAAAGGCCGACATTCCCATGGGGCTCGTGCTCGATGAATATGGCCATTTCGAGGGCGTGCTCACCCCCGCCGACCTGCTCGCCGCCATTGCGGGCGTATTTGCCTCCGACGTCGACGAGGGGGAGGACGAGCCCGCCGTCCAGGCCCCCGACGGATCGTGGCTGCTGTCAGGCGCCATGCATGCGGACGAAATGGCCGACCGGCTCGACGTCTCGATACCCGACCCGGACGACCGCGATTTCGAAACCGTTGCCGGTTTTGCGCTGGCCGTGCTGACCCACATTCCCATTGCGGGCGAGACGTTCGACTATGGCGGCTGCACGTTCGAGGTGGTCAGCGTCGACGACAACAAGATTGGCACGGTCAGGGCCATCCCGCAGCGCGCGCGCTCCGGCAAGGCTGATGACGAGAGGGACGAGGACGCCAGCCCGCCTTCCGACGACTAGCCTATTCGGCGGGCGTCATGGTTTCGTCTTCGCCCGCGGCCATCTCCTCCTGCTGCTGCTCCAGCCCGGCCTCGATCTCTTCCCGCGCTTCCGTGGACGCCGTTGGATCGACAAGGTCCTCCTCCTCGAACACCGGATCGGCGTCGGTCAGGCACAGCGACAGGAACAGGGGCGCATGATCGCTGCCATGGCGCGGCAGGGTATCCAGCGCCAGCACCTTGAAATTGTCTGACAGGTACGCGCTGTCGAGCGGCCAGGAGAGGCCGGGAACGCCGGTAAAGAACGTCGGGTAAATGCCCCGGCCAAAGCGTGGGTCGCGCGCGCCGCTGACCTGCCGGAACAGGTCGCTCGTCCCTGACCACGGCACGTCGTTCATGTCGCCGGCAAGGATCACCGGAACGGCATTGTTGTTGAAGTCGATCGCCGACATGACGATTTCTGCATCGCGCGTGCCGGTGTCTTTCCCGGGCAGGGGCGGGCGCGGATGAATGCCGATGAAGCGGACCGGCTTGCCCCCCTCCGTTTCCAAGGTGGCCGCGATGGAGGGCACGTCAGGTTCCACCGTGTAGCGGACCGAGACGTCCGACAGGGGCAGGCGCGAATAGAGGATCATGCCATAGCTGTTGTCGAGCGGGACGGCGGGACCATGGGGATGGCTTGCGCGCAGCGGCGACAGCGCCGCCTGCCAGCGCTCGTCGGTTTCCATCGCCAGGATCAGGTCGGCATCGGCGTTCCGCAGCTCTGTCAGGGTGGCTTCGAAATCGCGGTTGTCCTGCAGGACATTGGCGAGGACGATGTCGATCTGCCGGTCCGGCTGGCACGTCTCGGCGTCCTTAACGCCTTCGAAAAAAAGCGGCGTGAACGGCAACACCCGGTCCAGGTGAAAGGCAAAGGCCGCGCCGATCAGGGCGAGCCATAGATAGAGGCTTCGCCGCTCGAACAGCGCCAGCCCGACGGCAACCAGGATCGTCAACGCCAAAAGCTGCACCCGCGGGAAATCGAGCGAGCGCACGACCCACCAGTCTGCATCCAAGACAGGCAGCACGGCGAGGGCCAGCAGCGCAATCGCCGCCACCCTTAGGAACTGAGTGAATAGTGTTCTGGGCACGCCTCCGCCTAGCGGTGAAGCGTCGTTTCCAAAAGCCCCGTGAAATCGCGCCAGCTTCGCTGGTCAGCCTCAACGTCATAGGCGATGCCGCTGCCCCGGTCGTCGCCCGCATCCTCGCGGGTGAAGGCGTGGACCGCATGGCCGAAGCCCATGACATACCAGTCCGCGCCGCGTGCCGTCAGTTCCTCGGCGATCATGGTCAGGTCGGCGGGCGGCGCCATCGGATCGGCCCAGCCATGGTAAAGCGCGATCGAGGCCTTGATGTCCGGCTCTGGCAGGCCGTCCGGCTTGCCGAACAACCCGTGGAAACTCGCGGCGCAGCGGATGTCCGCCCCGGCGCGGGCAAGGTCGACGGCGCACAGACCGCCAAAGCAGAAGCCCGCCGCCCCCACCCGCTCGCCGTCCACATCCGGCGTTTCCGAAACGGCCCTGGTCAGGTCGGTCAGCCGCGTTCGCAGTTCCCCGCGGTCCTCCATCAGGACGTTCATCAGCGCCTGGTTTTCGTCCTGGTCCGCGCCCCGCCTGCCGTCCCCATAGAGGTCGCAGGACACCGCGATGTAGCCGAGCTTTGCCAGCTTCTCGGCGAACTCGTCCTCCGCCGGACTGCGCCCGGACCATTGCGGAAAGATCAGGACGGCCGGATGCGGGCCGCCCCCCTTCGGCATCACCATCAGGCTCTTCGAATTGACGGTCCCTGCCGGGATACTGAGTTCATGACTTTCCATCACTTGTCCTTCGCCCCCGCCTTCTTCGCCTGCTCCCACGCCAGCTTGCCCAGCGGTTCCACCCGCTCCGACATCGCCTCGGCATGCTTGTTCGACGCCGTGCCGCGCAGGTAGCGGCCCTTGATCCCGTGAACGATCGCGCACAGCCGGAACATGTTGTAGGCCATGTAGAAATCGACATTCGGCAGGTCGGAAATGCCCGTCCGGTCCATATAGGCGCGGACATATTCCTCCTCGGTCGGGATGTTCAGCTCGCCGAGATCGCGGCCGACAAGACCGGCCGTTTCGGTCGGCGGCATCCGGTACATCATCAGGTGATAGGTGAAGTCGGCCAGCGGATCGCCCAGCGTCGACAGCTCCCAGTCCAGGACGGCAATCACGCGCGGCTCGGTCGGGTGAAAGATCATGTTGTCGCAGCGATAGTCGCCGTGAACGACGCGCGCCGTCCCCTCGTCGGGGATATTCGCGGGCAGCCATTCGCACAGGCGGTCCATCTCGTAGAAATGGCCGGCCTGCTCGTCGGCCTGGTACTGGCCGCCCCAGCGCCCGATCTGGCGCGCCAGATAATCCTGCTTCTTGCCAAAGTCGCCGAGCCCGATCGCGTCCGGGTCATAGCTGTGAAGCTCCGCGATGGTCGCGTTCATCGCGTCGAAATAGGCCCGCCGGTCCTCGGTCGGCACTTCGGGAAAGGTCGTATCCCAGAAAATTCGCCCCTCGACGCAGTCCATGATGTAGAACCATGTGCCGATCACGCTCTCGTCGGTGCACAGGCCGAACGTCTTCGCCGCCGGAAAGCCCTGTGCGTGCAGCGCGGTGATGACCTTATATTCCCGGTCGACCGCATGGGCGGACTTCAAGAGCTTGCCCGGCGGTTTCCGGCGCAGGACATAATTCTGGCCCGGTGTGATCAGCTTGTAGGTCGGGTTCGACTGTCCGCCCTTGAACTGCTCGACGGTCAGCGGCCCGGCAAAGCCCTCGACATTGGCCTGCATCCAGTCCGTCAGGCGCGCCTCGTCGAACTTGTGCGCCTCGCGCACTTCCTGCGTTCCGGCGAACTGATTTTGTTTGTCGCTCATTGGCGCGTCTCTCCCAAAGATCCCTGGCAACAGGGTGTGCCACCCGGCCCGCAGGTTGGAAAGGCCGCGAAAATGAGGGGCCGTGACTTTACGCCGCCGCTTCACCTCGCCGTACGCGGCGCTAAGGCTGGCGGTCATGCGCCCCGTTGCCCGCCTGATCGGAAAGGAAATCCGCACCCTCTTCGCGCCTGCGGAGGATGGCAGCGACAATTTCGAGATGGGCGTCGGCCTGTTTCCCGAGGATGCGATCTCCCGCACGGTACACGGTCACGTCGCGGCCATGATGATCGGCGGCGTTTCGGCGCTTCTCCTCCAGATGCTGCATCCCGGCGCGCTTGGCGGCGTATGGGACTATTCGAACTTCCGGCAGGACATGCTCGGCCGCCTGCGCCGCACGGCGCGCTTCATCGCCGCCACGACCTATGGCCGGCAACAGGATGCCGACGCCGCGATCGCGCGGGTGCGCAGGGTCCATGAGCAGGTGAAGGGCACGCTTCCGGACGGCACGCCCTATGCCGCGGACGATCCGAGACTCCTTAACTGGGTCCACATCACCGAACTCACCAGTTTCCTCGCCGCGCATGAACGCTACCGGGGACGCCTCCCGCCCGCCGATACCGACCGCTATTTCGCCGAAAACGTTATTGTAGCGGAGCGTCTTGGCGCAGCCGAAGTCCCCGCTTCGAAAGCCGATGTCGACCGTTTCCTGCGCGGCATCCGCGGCGAACTTATTGCCGACGACCGCGTCAGAACCGTCCGCGAAATCCTGATGAAGCACCGCGCGGGAAACCCGGCGATCCAGCCCGCCCTCGCGCTCATCATGCGCGCGGGCGCCGACCTTCTCCCGCCTTGGGCGCAGGCCATGCACGGGTTCCGGTTTCTGCCCGGCGAGCGCACCGCCATCCGCGCCGGTGCGGCCACCATGGTGCGCGGCGTCGGCTGGGCGATGACCGCCAGCCGGCCTGGCTCATAATGTCGCAGCCATCCTGCGTTAAGCGCGCGAAACTGGCTCGAAGTCCTTTGCCCGCTTGGCGTAAAGTTCCGCCATCGTTTCGTGCGCCTTGCGCGCAGCGGGGTGAGTAGCGGTTTCGGCGCGGCTTTCCGCGTCATGCGCCCGTCGGCTGTAATAGGTATCGGCAGGAATAGTCATTGGTGTGCCCCTTCCGAATCGAACGTTAGAACGCGCCGTAACGCGCGTCTTTCATCTACGTAAATATTCGGTTCACAATTCCGTCTCGTAAGGGCATAAGCTGATAACCTACTGTAGGGCAGGGTTAATCCATGTGTGTTTGCAGTAAATGAGCAGAGGGGGCGACGCCACGCACGAGCGGCCAGTGGTCGATCCGGCATTCGCTGACTTCGTGATGAGCCGGTGCAGGCGGGACACTATTTCCAGAGGCCGGACGATCGTCGAGCGGGACACACCGTGCCACGATATTCTTATTCTCGAAAATGGCTGGGCGGTTCGCGAACATCATGATCCGATCGGGGCTATCCAGACTACGGCGGTTTATTTGCCGGGTGACATCCTCAACGTCTCCTGCCTGACGGAGCCGGTCAACCGGCAGCTCGTTCGTGCCCTCAGCGAATGCGCAGTGCTGTCCTGTCGGCGCACGCAGTTCCTGGAATTCATGCAAGGCAGCAGACCGGCCATGCTCGCCGTCATGGCATTTCTGACCAAGGAGGCGGAGCTCCTGCGAGAGGCGCTGACCGCCGTGGGGTCGCAGCGCGGAACGCACAGCATGGCGACCTTCCTCTACCAGACCCGCGAACGCCTGCGCCTGATCGGCCACGTCGATGAGGAGGAGAACCGCTTTCGCTTTCCCATGACGCAGGAGGAAGTCGGCCATTCCCTTGGCCTGACCAACGTCCATGTCAGCCGGGTCCTGAGGGATCTGCGAGAGGACGGCGTTCTGTCCGTGAAACGCGGCGAGTGCCAGATCCTCGATGAAGACAAGTTTCGCGAGATGGCCTTCGTCGTCTTGCGCTAGAAGTCAGGGACTACAGCGCCCGGTAACCGATGTCCCGGCGATAGAAGCCGTCGTCCCACTTGACCTTCGCGCAGGCGGCATAGGCCCGGTCCGCGGCCTCCCGCAAGGTCGTCCCGGTGGCCGTCACATTCAGGACACGGCCCCCGTTCGCGACCAGCCTGTCTCCGTCTTTTTGCGTACCGGCATGGAAAACCGTGGCACCGGCCACCTCGGCCTCGCCCAGCCCATCGATCACGCCGCCCTTTTTCGGCGGACCCGGGTAGCCTTCGGCGGCCATCACGACCGTCATGGCATTCTCGGCGCGCCATTCGGCCTGAAGCTCATTGAGTGTCCCATCGCACGCACCGACCAGCAGCGGCAGCAGGTCCGACTGCATCCGCATCATCAGGACCTGGCACTCCGGGTCGCCGAAGCGGCAATTATACTCGATCAGCTGCGGGCCGTCAGCGCCGATCATCAGCCCGGCATAAAGGACGCCGACATAGGGCGCGCCTTCTGCCCCCATGGCCCGCGCCGTCGGTTCAACAATCTCCCGCATCACGCGCGCCTGCATTGCCGCGTCCAGTATCGGTGCCGGCGAGTAGGCACCCATCCCCCCGGTATTGGGCCCGGTATCGCCGTCGCCGACCCGCTTGTGGTCCTGCGCGCCGGTTAGCGGCAGGACGGTCTCGCCGTCACATAGCGCGAAGAAGCTCGCTTCCTCTCCCCTCAGAAACTCTTCGATCACGACTTCCGCGCCCGCGCCGCCAAAGGCACCGCCGAACATGTCATCGACGGCGGCGTCGGCATCGGCGCGGCTGTCCGCGATGACGACGCCCTTGCCCGCCGCCAGCCCGTCCGCCTTGATGACGAAGGGCGGGTCGCGGCCGTCCAGGAACGCCTTCGCCGCATCCGCACCCGTGAACCGGCCATAGGCGGCGGTCGGGATCTCGTATTTCGCGCACAGATCCTTGGTGAAGCCCTTCGACCCCTCCAGCCGCGCCGCCTTCGCGCTCGGGCCGAAGCAGCGGATGTTCGCAAAAGTCAGCGCGTCGGCCAGCCCCGCGACCAGCGGCTGTTCCGGCCCCACGACCACCAGCTCGATAGCCAGCTCGCGGCAGAACGCCACCACCGCCCCGTGGTCCGATACATCCAGCGACACGAGGGTCGAATGCTTCGCAATGCCCGGATTGCCGGGCGCCGCGTAGAGCGTCGTCAGGAGGGGGGACTGCGCCAGCTTCCACGCCAGCGCATGTTCGCGGCCACCGCCGCCGATCAGGAGTATGTTCATGGCGGCGGCTTGTAGCGCGGCGCGGCGCTTCATAACAACGGTCCGATGGCCAGCTCTCCTCCCGAAACCCCCGCCGACGCGGACGCCCCCTCCAACGCGCACGAATTCACCGTCGGCGAACTCTCCACCGAACTGAAACGCGCCGTTGAGGACCGCTTCGGCCATGTCCGCCTGCGCGGCGAGATCTCCGGCTGGAAGGTGCCCGCCTCCGGCCACGCCTATTTCAGCCTGAAGGACGAGAAGGCCGTTATCGATTCGGTCATGTGGAAAACCGGCCGCGCGCGCCTCGATTTCCAGCCGGAGGACGGCCTCGAAGTCATCGCGGAGGGAAAGGTCACCACCTATCCGGGCCGCTCCAAATACCAGATCGTCGTCAGCCGCATGCGCGTGGCGGGGGCGGGCGCGCTCATGGCGCTTCTCGAGAAACGCCGCGCCGCGCTCGCCGCCGAAGGTTTGTTCTCGGAGGATCGCAAGCGCCGCCTGCCGTTCCTGCCGCGCCGCATCGGTATCGTCACGTCACCGACCGGCGCGGTGATTCGCGACATGCTCCACCGGCTGTCCGACCGCTTCCCGAGCAGTGTCATCCTCTGGCCCGTGAAGGTGCAGGGCGACGGCGCGGCGGAGGACATCGCCGCCGGTATCGCCGGACTGAACGCGCTTCCAGACGGCGAGCGCCCCGACCTCCTGATCGTCGCGCGCGGCGGCGGCTCCATCGAGGACCTGTGGGCGTTCAACGAAGAGGCGGTCGTCCGCGCCGTCGCGGGCAGCGCGATCCCCGTCATCAGCGCGGTCGGCCACGAAACCGACACCACGCTCTGCGACTTCGCCGCCGACTTCCGCGCCCCGACCCCGACAGCCGCCGCCGAACGCGCCGTTCCCGTCCGCGCCGACCTTCGCGCCTGGGCCGCCGAGCAGGCCGCCCGCCTCGACGCGGCCCTTCTCGCAAGCGGCCGCCGCGCCGCGGAGCGCGTGCAGATGCTTTCCGCGCGCCTGCCCGATCCCGCACAACTCGTCGAGACGCGGCAGCAGCGGCTCGACGACCTTTCCGCGCGCCTTCCCAATCCGCGCGAGATCCTCGCCCTGCGGCAGGAGCGGCTGTCCGGGCTTGGCGAACGCCTGGTCCGCGCCGCCGGGCAGGGCCTTCGCGGCGCTGAGCGGGACCGGGCCAGCCTGTTCGCCCGGCTCCGCCCCGAGCTGATCGAGGGCACGGCCCGCCGCGCGGACCAGCGCCTCGCGGATCTGTCGCGCCTTCTCGTGTCGCTCAATCCCGATGCCCCGCTCGCGCGCGGCTATGCCATGGTCGAGGATCAGGGCGGCGCCTTGGTCCCTTCCGCGGCGGCGGCGGCAGGAACGTCACCGCTCATCATCAAGTTTCGCGACGGCGCAGTGACCGTCCATCAGGGGGCGGAGCCGCCCGCCAGACCGAAACGCCGCGCCGCCAAACCGCCCGCCGGTCAGGACAGTCTCTTCTGATCGCCCCGCGCCAGCCCATTGAGCGTCGCGGCCGCTCGCACTAAGCCCCGCCCCATGCTCAGATTTGGCAAGGACCGCCTCGCGCGGCTCGACTACCGCTCCGGCTCCTTTCGCGTCCTCTCACAGGGCGACCATGTCCTCTGCGCGGTCACCGGGCACAAGATCATGCTGAACGACCTTCGCTACTGGAGCCATGAGCTTCAGGAGGCCTATGTCGATGCGGTCACGGCCAATCGGCGCTATGCCGAGGCGCGGGCGGAGGGCACCCTGTGAAGCTGCTAACTGCCATGCTTGCCGCGCTCCTGGTTCCTAGCGCCTGCGCCGATGCCGCGCCGCCTCGCGACGAAGCCCGCAGCGAGAGCGCGCCGACCGCCGGTCGAGGCGCGACGCCTTCGGTCGATCCAGTCGAAAGCGAAGAGGTCCGCACGGTCGACCTGATTGGCGTTCTTGCGCAGGGCGGCTTCGCCCGCGGCCAGGTTCGCGGCGGGGCCTTCAACGGCGTTTTCCTGAACGGCGAGCAGATCCCGACGCTGGAGGATGGCCGCTTCTTCATCGCCTTCGGCCGTGACGCCGAGCTGGAGGCGCAGCTCGCCGTCGAATATGCCGACGGCGACACCTTCGCGCAGACCTTCGCCCTTGCCGACACCAGCTTTCCCGAAAGCAGCCTGCCCGCCGCCACCACGACCGGCATCGAAAGCGATCCGGCGTTCGAGCGCCGCCGCGCCGACGAGCTCGCCCAAATCCGCGCCGCGCGCGCAGAGCCGTCGGGCCTGACGGGCTGGACTGAGCCCTTCATAAAGCCGGTCCCGGGGAATCTGACGAGCCGCTTCGGCGCGCAGCGGTTTTACGGGGAGGTCGCGCGCAGTCCGCACAGCGGCGCTGACTATGACGGCGCGGTCGGCACACCCGTCATCGCGCCGGCCTCGGGCACGGTCGTCCTGGCGGGGGAGGGCTATTCCTACGAGGGCGGGCTCGTCATACTCGACCACGGCCTTGGCCTGTACTCGGCGTTCCTCCACCTCTCCGCCGTTGACGTGAGTGTGGGCTACACGCTCGACCAGGGCGACCCGATTGGAGAGCTCGGCGCGACGGGCAGGGCAACCGGGCCGCATCTCCATTGGGGTCTGTGGTGGCAGGGCGTGCGCTTCGACCCGCAGGCGCTTCTGGCCCGGCAATGAGGGTGCGGACGCGGCAGGCACTGACTGTTGCGGCAAATCCACAGCCCTGATCCGTAAATCGGCTGGACTGTTACGAGCGCTTTACAGCCTTGCGAGCGCCCCTCTACATGTCGCCCCATGCCGTTATCGGCACCGGTGTTTGCGCCCAGTATGCACCGCGGGGGTCCAGGTTTCCGACAGAGAAAACCAACCCTGCGTGCGAAAAGTGCGAATTAAGACATGATCTTAGTAGAGGGATTGGGACGTGACCAAAACAATTTTCCGTGCGGCTCTCCGCACGAGCACCGCCTTCGTGGCGGCGACGGCGTTTGTGGCGCCGGCACTCGCACAGGTCGATGATACCGCCGAGGAAACCATCGAGCCGGGCGCGGAAACGCGCGCCGACATGGCTTTGACCCGTGACGTCATCGTTGTGACGGGTTCGCGCATTTCGAACCCGAACCTTGAGCTGACCAGCCCGGTGACCGTCATCGGCCAGGAAGAGCTTACCTATCGCCAGACCAACACGGCCGAGGAGTTTCTTCGCGAAATCCCCAGCGCCGTTCCGAGCATTGGTTCGGCGGTCAACAACGGCAATGGCGGCGCCTCCTTCGTCAACCTTCGGGGTATTGGCTCTGAGCGCAACCTGGTCCTCCTGGACGGGCGTCGCTTCGTTCCGGCCGATACCACTGGCCGCGTCGATCTCAACTCGATCCCGCTTGCGGTCCTCGAGCGTACCGACATCCTGACCGGCGGTGCGACGACGACTTACGGTGCTGACGCCGTGTCCGGTGTTGTGAACTTCATTACCAAGGACGACTTCGAAGGCGCTGAACTCGCCGCCAACATGCAGATCGGCGAGGACGGCGATGCCAAGACCTACCGTATCGAAGGCACGATCGGCGCGAACTTCGATGACGGCCGCGGCAACGCGGTCTTCTCGATCGGCTACCAGAAGCAGGATCCCGTGTTTCAGGGCGACCGCGACTTCTCTGAGTTCAACGTCGGTTCCTTCTCCGGCGAAGCTTCGGGTTCGTCGAACGCTGTTCCTGCGGTGATCGTCGGCCCGGTTCCGGGCGGCTTCGGTCAGATCACTCCCGACCGCGGTTTCGTTAGCGGCACGTTTGATCCGTTCAACTTCAATCCGTTCAACATCTTCGCCACGCCGTTCGACCGGTTCAACATTTTCGGCAGCGCGCGGTACGAGATCACTCCGGGTGCCGAGTTCTATACTCAGGGTACGTTCTCAAAGCAGACCGTCAGCACGATCATCGCGCCGGGCGGTTCGTTCTTCAATACGTATAGCCTCAACCTCAACAACCCGTTCCTTGGCGCGGGTACCGTCGATGCCTTCTGTGAGGGCCTTGGCTTGACTGCCGCCGAGTGCGCCGCTGGCCGTTCGACGGAATTCGGACCGACCCTGCCTGATGGGACGGCGAACCCGGATTATGTCGAATTCTCCACCCAGGTACGCCGCCGTACAGTCGAGGCGGGTACGCGTACATCCGACTTCACCACGCAGCTGTTCAACTATGTCGCTGGTTTCCGCGGTGACATTACCGACAACATCACGTGGGACATCTACGGCAGTTATGGCGAATCAGAGCGTATCCAGCGCCAGGGCGGCTTTGCACGTTTCGATCGCCTGCAGCAGTCGCTGCTCGCGGTTCCGGGTCCCTCTGGCGGTGTTTCCTGTATCGATCCCAGCGGCGGCTGTGTGCCGCTCGACATCTTCGGTCCCGGCGGCTCGCTGAACGCAGACGGCGCGGATTATGTCTTCGGTCTGACGCAGCAGGTCATCAACCAGGCGACGATCAAGACGGTCAACGCTACCATTTCTGGTGATCTGGGTGACTTCCGCCTGGCCGACGAGGCCATCGGTTTCGCCGTCGGTGCGGAATATCGTGAGTTCACCGCGACACGCCAGTCGGACGAAGCTTCGCAGACCCCGGGCGCTGTTGTCGGAGGTGGCGGTGCCGCTCCCGACGTGGACGGCTCGTATGACGTGAAGGACGTCTTCGGCGAACTCTACGTTCCGCTTCTTGCCGGTCTGCCAGGCGCTCAGGAACTGACGCTCGAGCTTGGTGCGCGCTACTCCGATTACTCCACTGCGGGTACGGAGTTCACGTGGAAAGCCGGCGGATCCTGGACGCCGCTGTACGGCCTCACGGTCCGCGGCAACTACCAGCGTGCTGCGCGTGCTCCGAACATTGGCGAACTGTTCCTTCCGGTCGTGACCGGTCTGGATAACCTTGCCAATGATCCCTGTCAGGGTGATGCGCCGGTCAACGACGCGGCTCTCGCTGCGCTTTGTATCGCGCAGGGCGCTCCGGCAGCCGTCGTCAACGCCGGCCTGATCCAGGCTCCTGCCGCGGGTCAGATCAACGTTACGTCCGGCGGCAATCCCAATCTGGGGACCGAAGAAGCGCGCACGTGGACAGTTGGCGTTCTGTTCCAGCCGGACTTCGTGTCGGGCCTGGCCGTGACCGTTGACTATTTCAACATCGAGATCACGGATGCGATTACCACTCCCGCCATCGGTGACATCATCAACGGCTGTTTCTTCTCCGGAAACCTGAACTTTGCCACGAACGACTTCTGTCAGCTGATCGGACGCGATCCGTTCGCTGGTGGGCTGTCGGGTTCGCCTGACTCCACACCGGGTCTGCTGCTGGGCCTTTCCAACCTCGGAACGATCAGGACGGACGGTATCGACGCTACGGCGAACTACGACGCCCAGATCACCGATAACATCGGGCTTGGTCTTGCCTTCTCGGGCACGTGGACGTTCGCGAACGAGTTCCAGGCAACGCCGGACTCGGACTTCCGTGAATGCGTTGGCTTCTATTCCGTGAACTGCGGATCGATCCAGCCGGAGTTCGTGTTCAACCAGCGGACGACGCTCTTCTTCGGCGAGTCGATGAACCTGTCACTGCTGTGGCGCTACCTCGATGCCGTGGAGCAGGAGCCGCGTGACATCATTGAGAATGGTGCGGCCTTCTCCGGCAACTCGCCTCTGTTCGGCGATGTCGACTTCACGCAGATTGACTCGTTCAATTATTTCGATCTGTCGCTGCAGTATAGCATTGATCCCGTCGAGCTGACGTTCACCGTACAGAACCTGTTCGACAAGCAGCCGCCGATCGTTGGTTCGGACATTGGTTCGACGGCGTTCAACAGCGGTAACACCTACCCCTCGACGTACGACACCATCGGTCGTCGCTACGGCGTGTCGGCGAAGTTCAACTTCTAGTCTGAGCAAACGCCGAAAAGAGAAGGGGCGGAGCCGCGAGGTTTCCGCCCCTTCTTCTATTTGGAACCTGTTCAATCCGCGGCGGGACGGCCGGTGCGGTGGCTTGTGAACGAAGACCCGCAGTGGTCACAGACAGGAAGCCGCCCCCCTTACCGCGCTGGAATGGTTCGCCTGGACGCGCGGCGGCATAGCAGGGGGCAGCGCCGCTTCGTGGCGCGCAGCCCGCTGCTTTTGGGCCCGTATTGCTCGGCCATCCCGATCCGGCAGCCCGAGGGCCGGCGCGGCATTGGTACCGTGTTCAAGCCGCGAACCTGCGCGTCCGCTCTACGGTCAGCGTGTCCGCGACCACTGTCTTCACGTCGGCGAGCGAGCTAATCTCCCCAGATCGCGCCGCCCGCACCGCTCCGTCACCAGCGCCGACAGGTGAAGGACCGGAACGGTGCCCGGCATCTCCAGCCTCGGGCGGCGAAGCTGCTCCTAAACCTCCTCGAACCTGCCGCTGCGAAAGGCGGTTTCCGCAGCCGTGAACCGGGTCTGCGCATCGGCCCGGGCCAGCATCACGCTGCCAGCCTTCGCGATCCGGGCAGGCTGATGGTTGCCGTTGTGCCCGTCCCGACTTCGGATTCCAGCGCCAGCGTTCCGCCGTGCAGTTTGACGAACTCGCGCACCAGCGACAGGCCAAGGCCAAGGCCGCCAAACTGGCGCGCCTCGGAGGTTTCCAGCTGCACGAACGACTCCTGTACCTGCGCCAGCTTCTCTTCCGGAATGCCGATACCATTGTCGCCGATGGAAATCTGGACCTCTCCCTCCTCACCGGTACTGACCGTTATTCGGATGACGGCCGGCTCGGGGCTGAATTTCACGCTGTTCTCGATCAGGTTCAGAAGCGCTTGCTTCAGAAGGCGCCGGTCCGCCCACATGTCGACGGCCGTTTCGGGGTAGGTCTCGATAAATGCGACCTGCCGCCCGCTATGGCGCGCCTCGACGATCTGCCGCGCGGTGCGGACGAGGTCCACGACCTCGATCTCGCCCTCGCGGATAGGAACGCGCCCGGTTTCCGCCTGCGTCAGGTCGAGAAGGTCGTCGACGATCGCAAGCAGGTGCCGGCCGCTGTCGGAAATCAGCCGCGCGTAACCACTGTGACGCTGCTTCTCGTACCGCCCCCGGTCATAATCCTGAACCATCAGATCGGCGAACCCGATCACGGCATTCAGCGGCGTGCGCAGCTCGTGGCTCATCTTTGCGAGAAAGTCCGACTTCGCCCGGTTCGCTCCCTCCGCCCGGTTCCGTTCCGCAACGAGGATATCGCGCAGGCTCAGCAGCTTCTGCTCATTGCCCTTCAGTTCGCTGACATCGGTATGGGTGACGACGACATGCCCGCTTTCGACCGGCGCGATGACGCAGCGGTACCAGCGGCCGCCGCGCTCTACGGTTTCGGCAACGGGCGTATCGAGGCGGCCCTTCTGTTCGAACTGGCGAAACTCGGCGAGCATGGCGCCGTCCTGCGGCTCCAGCGCGCCCAGCTTCACGCCCTCTGAAAGCGCGTTCGGAGCCACGCCGAGCAGACGCCGGTAGGCATCGTTCCACAGCAGCAGGCGGCATTGTTCGTCATACAGCGCGAAGGCTTCCACCGATCCCGAATAGTCCCGCCACAATTCCTGAAACCGCGCGCTGGCGCTGCGGGATTCCATAACTTCCGCGCGCATGCGGGCCGCAGCCTCGTGGACCGCCACCTCGGCCCGCATATTTTCCATGTTCCCGCGCAGGCTGATCATCATGGCGGCAAGGTACAGGACCGACAGCGTCACCAGCGCGACGTTGATCCCCTCCTCGACAAGGAAATGCGCCGCCAGATAGGGGATGGCCGCGGTTCCCATGAACCACAGAGCCGCGCGGGGAACCACGCTCAGCGTAGCCGATGCGGCCGCCACCATCGCAAAGGTGATGATCGTCAGGACCGCCCGTTCCAGCTCCCCGACCAGTGGAACTGCAAGCGCGGTGATCCCCCAGGAAACGCCGCTGAAGGCGGCCAGCCGCGGCGCGTTCGCCAGCAGGCGGTCGGCGCGCGCTTCGGTCATTTTTCGCTGGCGGCCGCGATACCGTTTCCAGGCCTGCATCGCGATGAACAGCCCGATTACCGCTGTCCACAATTCGCCCGTATAATAGGGTAGCTTGCCAACAAGGATGATTGCCGTCGCCAGCCAGCCGGCAACCGCGAACACAAGGCTGCTTCTCGCCTGCCGGACATAGAGCCTTGCAACGAGCTCATTCCCGCTCAGATCGCGGTAGGGCAGCAGCGCCGGACGGTCATCGGCGAACGGCCTCGCGCCCGTATCCCTACGCGCGCGGACTGGCTCCCCGACCGCGCGCTCAGCGGGGGCGTCTTCCAAAACCATGTTCGCTCCGGCCATGCCGCGCTTTGCCCCAGCCCACTATGCTTGCACGCACTTTAATGAAGGTGAAACGATAGCGCTAGCGGGGGAAGGGGGGACGGCCTTCGCTTAATCAGTGTTCCCGTCAGGCAGCCTCCCGAACCGAGAAGCTGAGCGCGCCGTCACCCTCCTCGATCGTCACAACCGAATTGTCCGGCACCTCGCCCGACAGGATCTTGTCTGCCAGCGGATCCTGCACATAGCGCTGAATGGCGCGTTTCAGCGGCCGCGCGCCGTAGACTGGATCGTAACCGACGCGGCCCAGCCAGGCGAGTGCATCCGCCGACAGGTCCAGCTCGATCTTGCGGTCGGCCAGCAGCTTCTCGACGCGGCCCATCTGGATCTCGACGATCGGTGCCATATGGTCCTCGGCAAGCCGGTGGAACAGGATGATGTCGTCCAGCCGGTTCAGGAATTCAGGCCGGAAATGACCGCGTACGACGTCCATCACCGCATCCTCGGCGTCCTTCACATCCTGATCAGCGCGCAGTTCGGACAGCGCCTGCGATCCCAGGTTGGAGGTCAGGATGATGATCGTGTTGGAAAAATCGACCGTATGCCCATGACTGTCCGACAGCCGCCCGTCATCCAGCAGCTGCAGCAGCACGTTGAACACGTCCGGGTGCGCCTTCTCCACCTCGTCGAACAGCACCACCTGGTAGGGCTTGCGCCGCACCGCTTCGGTCAGGACGCCGCCCTCGTCATAGCCGACATAGCCCGGCGGCGCGCCGATCAGGCGGCTGACGGCATGCTTCTCCATGAACTCCGACATGTCGATCCGCACCATCGCGTTCGAATCGTCGAACAGGAACTCCGCCAGCGCCTTCGTCAGCTCGGTCTTGCCGACGCCGGTCGGGCCGAGGAACAGGAAGCTGCCAAGCGGCCGGTTCGGATCCTTCAGACCCGCGCGCGCGCGGCGAACGGCGCGGCTGACGCTTTCCACCGCCTCCGTCTGGCCGATCACCCGCTTGCCGATCGCCTCTTCCATGTTGAGGAGTTTCTCGCGCTCGCCTTCCATCATCCGGTCGACCGGGATCCCGGTCCAGCGGGACACGACGGAGGCGATGTCGTCGGCGGTCACTTCCTCGCGTAGCATTGCGCCTTCCGTCGCCTGCGCCGCGTCCGCCACCTTCGCCTCCAGGTCGGGGATGACGCCGTAGCTCAGCTCACCGGCCCGCTGCAGGTCGCCAGCGCGCTGCGCCTGCTCCAGCTCGATCCGCGCCTGGTCCAGTTCCTCCTTCAG
This sequence comes from Pacificimonas sp., assembly GCA_036351775.1. Taxonomy (GTDB): domain Bacteria; phylum Pseudomonadota; class Alphaproteobacteria; order Sphingomonadales; family Sphingomonadaceae; genus Pacificimonas. Next base: position 25,669 of record JAZBPX010000012.1, read on the forward strand.
CCGCTGCTCGGCGTCGATCTTGTCCCGCTCCGCCTGCCAGCGCTGGGTCAGCGCGTTCGACTGCTCCTCCAGGTCCGTAACCTCCTTGCGGATATTCTCCAGCCGCGTTTCTGAGGCTTCGTCGGTTTCCTTCTCCAGCGCCGATTCCTCGATCTTCAGCTGGATGATCCGGCGGTCGAGAGTCTCGATCTCCTCCGGCTTCGATTCCACCTCCATGCGGATGCGCGAGGCGGCCTCATCCATCAGGTCGATGGCCTTGTCCGGCAGGAACCGGTCGGAGATGTAGCGGTGCGACAGCTGCGCGGCGGACACGAGCGCGCCGTCGGCGATGCGCACGCCGTGGTGCAGCTCGTATTTCTCCTTGATCCCGCGCAGGATCGAGATCGTGTCCTCGACGCTCGGTTCGTCGATGACGACCGGCTGGAACCGCCGCTCCAGCGCCGCATCCTTCTCGATATATTTGCGGTACTCATCCAGCGTCGTGGCGCCGATCGTGTGCAGTTCGCCGCGCGACAAAGCGGGCTTCAAAAGGTTGCCGGCATCCATCGCGCCGTCGGTTTTCCCCGCGCCCACCAGCTGGTGCATCTCGTCGATGAACAGGATGATATTGCCGTCGGAGGCCTTCACCTCGTCAATGACGCCCTTCAGCCGCTCCTCGAACTCGCCGCGATACTTCGCGCCCGCGATCAGCGCGCCCATGTCGAGGCTCATCAGCGTCCGGTTCTTGATCCCGTCCGGCACGTCGCCATTGGCGATCCGCAGCGCGAGACCCTCGGCGATTGCCGTCTTGCCGACGCCGGGGTCGCCGATCAGCACCGGATTGTTCTTCGTTCGCCGCGCCAGCACCTGCACGGTGCGGCGGATTTCCTCGTCGCGCCCGATGATCGGGTCGATCTTCCCCTCCCGCGCCTTGGCGGTCAGGTCGGTCGCGAACTTCTTCAGCGCGTCATATTGCGATTCCGCCGATGCCGTGTCCGCCGTGCGCCCGCCGGTCAGCTCGCGGATCGCCTCGTTGATCCCCTGCGGCGTCGCCCCGACGGTCTTGATGATCGTGCCGGTATCGCCGGGTGCCAGCGCCAGCGCGAGCAGGATCTGCTGCACGGTGACGAAGCTGTCGCCGACCTTCTCCGCGCTCTCCTCGGCCTTGGCGAGGATACGCGCCGTATCGGTCGCCCAGGACACGTCCTGCGCGCCGGAGCCGGAGACCTGCGCGATCTTCGCAATCGCCTGGTCGGTCAGCTGCACCGCCGTCCGCGCATCGCCGCCCGCTTTCGCAATCAGGCCCGCCGCCATGCCCTGCTCGTCATCCAGCAGCGCCTTCAAAAGGTGCACCGGCTCCACGCGCTGGTGGCTTTCCCGCACGGCGACCGTTTGCGCGGCCTGCAGGAAACCTTTCGCGCGGTCGGAGAACTTCTCGATATTCATAAGGCTTCAAATCCCCTGTTTCGGCATCGGATTAGTGATCCCGCCGCCAACCGTTCAACTGTGTTACAGCGGCAATATGGTGTGGCGCATATGTCACACAAGACCACAGGTTGAAAAAGCGCGTCGACTGCGGAAGGGTTCCCGCAGATGTTCACCCTGACCGATGTATCCGTCCGCTACGGCGAGACCGTCGCGCTCGAGCCGGTCAGCCTGTCCGTGACGGCTGGCCAGACGCTCGTCCTGATCGGGCCGTCGGGATCGGGTAAGACAACGCTGCTCCGTGTCATGGCCGGTCTTGTCAGCCCCAACGGCGACCTTCGCTTCGACGGCGAGCCCGTCACGGACTGGAAGGCCGTCCGCCGCCGCATCGGCTATGTCGTTCAGGACGGCGGCCTGTTCCCCCACCTGACCGCCCGCGAAAATGTCATGCTGATGAGCCGCGAGCTGGGCCGCGACAGGGACACCGCCGCCGCGCGCGTGACCGAACTCGCCGCGCTCACTCACCTGTCGGCGGCGCAGCTCGATCGCTATCCGGCGGAGCTGTCCGGCGGGCAAAGGCAGCGCGTCGGTATCGTCCGCGCCCTCATGCTCGAACCCGACGTCCTCCTCCTTGACGAGCCGCTGTCCGCCCTCGACCCCATCATCCGCGCCGAACTGGCACAGGAGCTGAAGACGATCATCAGCACGCTCGGCACGACCGCGGTTCTCGTCACCCACAGCCTGTCGGAGGCGCGCTATTTCTCCGACCGCCTCGTCCTCATGCGCCGCGGGTCGGTGGTGCAGCAGGGCAGCTACACCGAATTCGAAACCGCCCCCGCAGACGATTTCGTCACCGACTTCATCGCCGCCGAGACCATGCTGTGAAGAACGCCGCCGCAACCCCTTCCTCCCCCATCTCGGGGGAGGGGGACCGCAGCCAAAGGCTGTGGTGGAGGGGGGTCCGACGTTCGCAAGAGCACACCAAACCCGCTATCGCCCAACCCCCCTCCACCCCGCTGCGCGCGGTCCCCCTCCCCCAGACAGGGGGAGGAAGGGCAGCCACGCTCTCTTCCTTCTACCTTGCCGCCGAGATCCTGCCGTGAACCCGCAACGCCCAACCCCTTCCTCCCCCAACTCGGGGGAGGGGGACCGCAGCCGCAGGCTGTGGGGGAGGGGGGTCCGACGTTCGCAAGAGCACACCGAACACGGCATGCCGTATAAATATGGGAAAAAGTGCAGTAGAATCGGCGC
>JAZBPX010000013.1:0-39850 GCA_036351775.1 Pacificimonas sp.
AACTGCCACATCTCCGCCGGGGCCGGGATCGGCGGCGTGCTGGAGCCGCTTCAGGCAACGCCGACCATTATCGAGGACGACTGCTTCATCGGCGCGCGTTCCGAGATCGTCGAGGGCGTGCGCGTCGGCAAGGGCACCGTCGTTGGCATGGGCGTCTTCATCACCGCGTCCACCAAGATCGTCCACCGCGACTCAGGCGAGGTGATTCGCGGCGAGATCCCGCCCTATTCCGTGGTCGTGCCGGGCACGTTACCCGATCCGCAGGGCGGCCCCTCCCTCGCCTGCGCCGTCATCGTCAAGCAGGTCGACGCCGGCACACGCTCGAAGACGTCGATCAACGAGCTTCTGCGTGATTGACGCCCTTGCGCTCGCCCAGGCGCTGATCCGCGTGCCGAGCGTGACCCCGGACCAGGGCGACGCGCAGGCCGTTCTTACGGATGCCCTGGAGTCGGCAGGCTTTCAGGTCTGGCGGCACCTCGACGGTGAAAAGCCTGACGGCCCCGTCGCCAACCTGTTCGCGCGCAAGGGGAGCGGCGGTCGCCACCTCGCCTTCGCCGGTCATACCGATGTCGTCCCGCCCGGTGCCGATGCGGGCTGGAGCGCGCCCCCATTCGAAGCGCGGATCGACGGCGACGTTCTGGTCGGACGCGGCGCGAACGACATGAAATCGTCGATCGCAGCCTTTACCGCCGCTGCGGCGGAGGCCGATATCGGCGACAACTCGCTCAGCTTCGTCATCACCGGCGACGAGGAGGGGCCCGCCACCTACGGCACGAAGGCGCTTCTCAACTGGATGCAGGCGGAGGGGCAGGTGCCTGACCACTGCCTCGTCGGCGAGCCCACCAGCCGCGAATCGCTTGGCGACATGGTGAAGATCGGGCGGCGCGGCTCGGTCAACGTCTGGATCACCGTGAACGGCGCGCAGGGCCATGTCGCCTACCCGCACATGGCGCACAACCCGATCGGTTCGCTCGTAGAGATCCTGTCCCGGCTGACGGCGCGCACCCTCGACGAGGGCAATGACTGGTTCCAGCCCTCGAACCTCGAAGTGACGGACCTCAGCGTCGGCAACCCGGCGCACAACGTCATCCCCGCACAGGCGCACGCCCGCCTCAACATCCGCTTCAATGACCACCACCGCGGGGCGGACCTCGTGGCCTGGATCGAGGAGACCGCCGCCGCCGTCGATGACCGCGCCGAGGTGAACGCCATCATTTCCGGCGAATCCTTCTTTACCGGTCCCGGCCCCTTCTCGCAGGTGATCGTCGATGCCGTCGAAGCGGAAACGGGCCGCGCGCCGGAGCTGTCCACATCCGGCGGCACCTCGGACGCCCGCTTCATCCGCGCGCTCTGCCCGGTGATCGAGTTCGGCCCCGTCGGCAAGACCATGCACAAGTTCGACGAGCTGATCGCCGTTGCCGACATCGCCCGCCTGCAGGCCATCTACCGCCGCATCATCGAGGGCTATTTCGCGTCCGAAACACTTAAGGCCGGTTAACCCTGTTCAGTACCCGAACTTTCAGTCCTGTTCCGTAATCAACATCCCAGCAGAGACGCGGACCCGTCACCTGCGAACGGATCAAACAGGATTTGGGAACGGAAATTATGAGCAAGTTCTTCAAGGGTTTCGCCGCCGCTGCGCTGGCCGCATCGGCCCTGACCGCCGCCAATGCCGCCGACTTCGACGGCACCGCCAGCGTCGAGATCGTCGAGGCCATCACCGTCGTCAGCCAGGAGTCGGTCGACTTCGGCGCGGTCGGTTCGCCCTCGGGCTCGACCGGTACCGTAACGATCACGCCGAGCGCGACCACCGCGACCTTTGCTACCTCCGGCGTTACCCAGTTCGGGACTGCCTCTCAGGGGAGCTTCACGATCACGGGCGCCGCGGGCCGCAACGTGCAGATCGCGTTCCTGAACGGGAATGAGGACATCACCCTCGCCTCTGCCGCAAATGCCTTCGATGCGGTCACGAACCCCACCGGCAATGCCGACGAGCTCGACGCGTCGCTTACGCTGGCAGAGGCCGGCACGCAGGCGCTCGACGATGGTACCGACAGCGACGAGCACACCTTCTACGTCGGCGGCACGCTCACCATTCCGGACGGCGCCGCTCAGGACGCCTACAGCGGCACGTTCACCGTGGATGTCCGCTACGAGTAAACTCTTCGACTGGGCTCCTGCGGCTTGATCTGCGGCAGCCCGACCGGAGATTTCAACCCGGCTGAAAGGGTGTCGTCCATGACGGGCGGCACCCTTTTTCCGTTGCCGGTGACGCTTCGACGTCAGACTTCCTCAAGGTCGCGCCCGCGCCTTAGCACTTCGTCAACCATCGCCGCCGTAATCATGAAGGCGCCGGTAAGGATAGCGCTTAACCCGCGCCGCGCCTTGCCGGTGAATGCCCGCCGCCGGGCCTGACACCCTCCGCCATGGGAACGGGTGAGTGGCCGGAACGATGTCCGGCCCGGCGACGGGACTTCATGTGCCGCTTCGGTTCGAAGGGCGCGCAGAGGACGGGGATGTTCGGCGCGCCTTTCGAATCACAGCAACAGGAACCGCCGGACCAGCGGGTTTGGCCAATGTCACGGGAAGAAATCTCATGCACCGACCCTCCTGTCGAAAGCCTGTCTGGGCGCGCGGTCTTAAGATCGGGTTAACGGCGCAACTTCTGGTTGCGGGCGCGCTTCTCGCCCCGCTTCCCGCGGGGGCCAGCGATCTTCTCGTTGCGCCCACGCGCGTCACCTTCGAGGGCCGCGAACGCGCTACCGAGGTCGTCCTGAAAAACGCTGGCGACAGGGAAACCACCTACCGCGTGTCGCTCGTTGCCCGCCGCATGAGCCCCACCGGCGAGATTATCGAGGTCGATGACCCGAACGAAGCCGAGGCGTTGGCACAGCAGATGATCCGCTACGCGCCGCGTTCGATCCGCCTCGCGCCCAACCAGACACAGGCGATCCGGGTCGCCGTGCGAAAACCGGCCGACCTGGCCGACGGCGAATATCGCATCCACATGATGTTCCAGAATGTGCCGGAGGTGAACGACGTCGAGGACGAAATCGATGTCGAGGCCGCCGACGCGCTTTCGATCCGCCTGACCCCGATCTACGGCGTCACCATTCCGATCATCGTCCGCCACGGCGCGCTCGATGCCGGGGTCGCCATCGCCGACGCACAGCCGGACATGGCGAATGAGGGCCTTGGCGTCTCGGTCGCGCTCCAGCGCACGGGCACCCGCTCCAGCTACGGCGAATTCGAACTGTCGGCAGAGGGGCACAACGGCCCGGTCGCGCTCCTTCGCGGCGTGGCGCTCTACCCGGAAATCGAACGCCGCGTATTCACCATTCCGGTTCGCGCCGACGCGAATGTTTCTGCCGGGGAGACGGTCACGCTCCGCTATTACGAACTGAACGGGACCGCCCGGACTCTCATTGAGGAACGGAGCGTGCCGCTCGGCTGAGCCGCCGCGCTGCGCCGGTCACGATGGGGGTCAGCAGGTTCTTTCCCTGGCGAGCGTTCACCGCGCTCGGCATCGCGGCGAGCGTCGCCATCGCCGCACCCGGCGTCCCGGCGTCAGCGGCTGAGGTGGCTGCCCCTGTGCAAACCCTTTCGACGGTATCGGAGGACGATTACGTCATCCTGCGGCTGGAAATGCGCCGCTGGATCCTCGCTGAGGACGTCGAGGGGTACCGCCTGCCCGGCGGCGGCCTGTGCCTCGATCTCGAACAGACCGTCGCCGCACTCGACTTCCCCATAGCGGTCAGTCCCGACGAACAGTCCGCGTCCGGATGGGCACGAAGCGAGGCGCACCGTTTCGAGCTGGAACCCGGCCGGGTCCGCTACGGCGACCAGTCCGAGCGTCTGGAGGGCGCAGAGCTGTTCGCCCACGCCGGGGGCCTCTGCGCGAATGTCGACTCGATTGCCGCGTGGTTCGATCTGACGCTCGAACCCAACCTTCCGGCGGCGCTTGTCACGGTCACATCCGAAACGCCGCTGCCCTTCGAGGCCGAAGTCGAGCGCGAACGCCGCCGCGCCATGCTCGCCGCGCGCGCGGAACGCATCGATCTGGACCGCTACGAAGCCATCGTCGAACCCTACCGGATCTGGCGGACACCCTCTGTTGAAATCAGCCTGGAACTGGAGGGCGAGCGGAACAGCGACAAGGATATGCGCGGTGCCTTTACCTACGGCGCGCTCGCTGCCGGAGAGGCCGCCTTTCTCAGTTATGACATGCGCGTTGCCGGCGGTCAGGACCTTATTCCCGAAATCATCCGCCTGCGCGCCTATCGCAGCGACGCGGAGGGCCGCCTATTTGGTTCGCTGGGCGTTACCGAAGCAGTCGCGGGCGATGTGACGCTCCAGGCGCGCGGCCTGACGACGCCCGCCGCCGTTGGCCGCGGCGCGTTCATCTCGAATGCGCCGCTTTACCGCTCGGCCAATTTCGATACGACCGACTTCTTCGGCGAACTACCCGTTGGCTGGGACGCGGAGCTGTACCGCAATGGTTCTCTCATCGCTGTATCCGAGCCGACGTCCGCCGGGCGCTACGAGTTTCGCGACGTTCCACTGACCTTTCAGGAGAACCGTTTCGAGATCGTCCTTTACGGCCCGCAGGGCCAGATCCGCCGCGAGACCGTCTACCGAAACGTGGCGCGCGACGCCGTCCCCGCCGGCCAGACCTGGGTTCGCGCCGCGATCCTAGAGGATGCCCGGTCGCTGATCGACCTGCGCGACGAACCGGAGGAGCCGGGCCGCTGGATTGCCTCGGCGTCTGTCGAACAGGGCCTGTCGAAGCGCCTCTCCGGCGGCCTCCACCTTACCCACGCAGAGCAGATCGACGCCGATCCGGACACCATGATCGAGGCGAGCGTCCGCGCCCTTCTCGATAACGGCGTCGTCGAGATCGACGCGGCAGGCGACCTAAGCGGCGGCTATGCCGTCAGCGCGTCGGCCGCCGCCCAGACCGGTTCGCTCAGCCTGTTTGCCACCACGCTGTTTCGCGACAGCCTCCGCCTTCGGAACGGCAGCGAGACCGACGAGCGGTCCCGCATCGAGCTGCGCGCCATTCGCGAGTTCGACATGGGCGGCCGTCCGGCGGCGCTCAGCGGCGGGGTCGTTTACCGGAACCGGATCGATGCCCCCGACCCGCTCCGCGTCGACGGGCGCTTCACGACATCTGTCATCGGGCTGAACGTCGCTACGGAGGTCTCCTGGCAGTCGGATTCCGATTCCGGCGGCAATGAGGGCCTGCGCGGCCGAACCATCGTCGGCGGCCGCATGGGGCCGGTCCTTCTGCGCGGCGAAGCGGAATACGGCCTCTCCGGCGGGCCGGACGTCGAGAAGCTGCGCGCGACGGCGGACTACCGGCTGTCGCGAAACGGCATGATCCGCGGAGAAGCGCGCTATAACCTGAAGAATGACAGCGGCCAGCTCAGCCTCGGCTACGCCCAGCGCTTCGACCGGTTCGCGGTGGGCGGCAGCGTGCGCGCGGATACCGGCGGTGAGGTCTCGGGCCTCCTGAACGTCACCGTCGCCGTCGGGCCCGACACGCGCGGACGCTTCGGCCATGTGACCTCGGAGAAACTCGCCTCCCACGGCCAGGTCGCCGCGCGCGTGTTCACCGACAGCAACATGGACGGCGCGTGGCAGTCGGACGAGCCCGTCCACGAGGGCGTGAAGCTGAAGCGCAACAATTTCTCCGCGGGCGAAACCGGTCCGGACGGCGCCGCGATCCTGACCGGCTTTCCTTCCGGCCAGAGGGCGCGCGTCGAGATTGCGGGCGGCAGCCTGCCCGACCCCTTCCTCCTCCCTGCCGCCAAGCCCACCGTCGTGAAGGCGCGGCGCGGGATCACCACCCGCGTTGACATCCCGCTCACCCCGACCGGCGAGATTGAGGGCGTCCTGTTCATGGGCCAGCGCGCGCTGCCCGGCGCGGCGCTCGTGCTGAAGGACGACGGGGGCGCAATCGTCGCCCGCACCCGCAGCGAATATGACGGTTTCTTCCTGTTCGAAACGGTCCGCTACGGCCGCTACCGCGTCGAGCTTGCGGACACGTCCCTTGCCGCAACGGGCGCAGCGCCGCTCTCCCGCGCGGTTGAGATTTCCGCCGCGAACGACATCGCCAATCTCGGCGCCGTCACACTCGCCCCGCCGCTCAGGATCGCGGCCGCCGAGCCGCCACCGCCGGGTAGCAACCCACACCCGGACCCGATGTCAGGCCGGGACTAGGGTTCGCAATCCGCAAAAGGTGGCGGCGTCCGACACAGCGACCGCTTCACGCCCGTCCACGCCGAGCAGCGCAGTATGTCGTTCACGCAGCGTCCCGATCCGCTCCCACAGCGCGGCATGGTCCGGCGCCGCCGCGGCGAAGGTATCCGCGCTCTCATAGCGCGCCCGCGCCGGGGCGATCTCCGCTTCAATGGCGGCCGCGCGCAGGAAAACCGCTTCGACCCGGCCCAGCCAAAGTTGCAACGCCCGCTCCCCGCTGGCGGCTTCGTAGCGCGCCGCGGCGCTGGTCCACTCGTCAAGGACCATCTCGAAACGCGCGCGCAAGTCCTCGATATCCGGCAGCTCGGCGCCCGGCACTGCTGCCGGCTCCGCCTCCAACGCCGGCGATGCTTCACCGGCCGCGCCTATTTCGGCCGTCCCGCTTTCCGCCAGCCGCTCGGGCGAACAGGGCGCGCTTTCGCCCGGGCGAACGGCGAGGCTGGGGAAGCTGTTTCGCGGTTCGCCCGCGCAGCCGCCAATCAGCAGCGCCGTCAGCAGCAGAACGAGTAGGCGGGCGGGGCGATAGCTCATGACCTTTGCTCTGCGACGCTGTGCGCGGCCATGCAAGCGGCAAGGAGACAGCGCACCGACGCCCATGGAAGACACGGGCTTGAACGCCGCGCCCGCTTCTCTTAAGGAGCGCCGCTCTGCGCGCCCGTAGCTCAGCTGGATAGAGCACCAGACTACGAATCTGGGGGTCAGAGGTTCGAATCCTTTCGGGCGCGCCATCCTCCTTACATCGCGAGTCGGGCCTGATTCGGCGCTTGAAATCCGCCCTCTTCTGCTATTGTGAAGTCTTGATCTAAAGCAGGATCGTTAGAAATCTTCGGCTCGCCGCCTGCGTGAACCGGTTCATCCGCAAACGACTCTCAATGTGGGCCCTTCGGCGCTAAGTGCAGGCCTAGCGCGGTGCCGCCGTACTTCCGGCGCTGAACAGGGATGCGAGGGGCCATGGGCAGGCCCCGGTTCGGGGGAACCGGGCCGACCAATGGGTGAAAGGGCGAAAACATGTGCGGGGTCTGTGCCTCTAACCTGAATGCGTTCGTCAATGTGACGGCGTATCAGAATGCTGGCGGTGGCAGCGGCGGCCAGCAGTCTGTGCCGACAACCATCAATAGCGACGTCGTCGACCAGCTCGACAGCGGCACCTTCTGGTACGATGCCTCTGGCAACCCTGCGACGAGCGTTACCTACGGCTTCCCCACCTCCGGGCTGTTCGCCACCGGCTTTGCGGAGGCTGCTGGTTTCGAGCAGGCCGGGGCGGAGCTTCAGGACGCGGTGCGCCTCGCCGCGCAGCTTTGGGACGACCTGATCCCGGTATCGCTGACGGAAACCCTTGCCGGCGACACCGCCGACATCAAGATTTCCCGCTCCAGCACCGGCGTCAACTACGCGCAGGCCTATCTGCCCGACCAGGTGTCCCGGGAAACCACGTCGGTGGACCGTATCGTCGGCTCGGTCTGGCTGCGGTCGAACAACACCAACTTCAACCGGCCGGAGCCCGGCGACTACGGCTTCCAGACGATCATTCACGAACTCGGCCATGCGCTCGGCCTTAATCATGCCGGCAATTACAATGGCGGCACCCCGCAATATGGGAACGGCGCCACCGGCTGGCTGTATACGGAGGACAGCTGGCAGTACACGGTGATGTCCTATTTCTCGGCGGGCAATACCGGTGCCGACTGGGTGGGCGGCGGCAAGTCGAGCCGCGCGCATACGCCGATGCTCTACGACATTCTCGCAATCCAGCAGATTTACGGCGCGGACTACACCACCCGGGCCGGTGACACGGTTTACGGCTTCAACCGCAATGACGGCGATGCGATTTACGATTTCGCCGTCAACAGCCTGCCGGTCCTGACCATCTGGGACGGCGGCGGTATCGACACGGTCGACCTCAGCGGGTTCGCAGGCGGCCAGCGCCTCGACCTGCGAGAAGGGGCCTATTCCGACGTCGGCGTCGACCTGACGCAGAATGTCGCCATCGCCTTTGGCGCGGTCATCGAAAACGGCGTCGGCAGCGACTTTGACGACGTCATGACCGGCAATGCGGCAGCGAACGTGCTGACCGGGCTCGGCGGCGCGGATATCCTCGATGGCGGCGACGGCAACGACACCCTGGTCGGCGGCGGCGGCAGCGACCATCTGACCGGCGGCGCGGGTTACGACACCGCCGTCATCGCACTCGATTTCGCCAGCGTCACCATCACCGATGGCGGCGACCATCTGGTCATTGCGGGTGAGGGCAGCGACACTGTCGCCGACGACATCGAGGCGGTCCAGTTCCTCGACCAGACGATCCTCTACGCCGACCTCCTCGCTTCATCAGGCGGCGGCGGTTCCGGCGGTCCCGGTGGGTCCGGAGGCACGGGTGACCCTGTGATCGGGGAGGCAGGTTCGCTACAGATCGACACTAGCGGCGCGGTGACCGTCAATCTCACCAACAACTTCGTGAACCCGGTTGTCTTCGCGATGCTACCGACCATGAACGGTGCGGACCCGGTCACCGTTCGCATCGACAACCTGACCGGTACGTCGTTTGACGTCAGCCTTCAGGAACCCAGCAATCTCGACAATATTCATCCTTTCGAGACGCTTAGCTACGTCGTGTTCGAGGCAGGCCTGCATACGCTGGCCGACGGGACCAGGATCGAGGTTGGCACGACCACGATTTCCGGCCTGACCGGCGATGGGTTTACCGACATCGCCTTTTCCGCGGGGTTCACCGCCGCCCCCGTCGTCCTGTCTCAGTTGCAGTCGTCGAACGGGCTGGATTTCACCTGGCTCCGGCATGACGGGGTCGGTGCAACCGGATTTTCCGCCGCGATGCAGGAAGAGGAACTTCGCAACAGCGGCGACCATGTGCCGGAAACCCTCGGGTGGGTCGCCATGGACAGCGGCACGATCGATTTCGGCACGTTACAGGCGATTGCCGGCAAGAATATGGCTGGTATCTCGCACACCGGCGGGGCGGTGACGTTCAGCGCGAGCTTTGCCCAGACGCCGCACATATTCGCCAGCACCAGCGAATTTAACGGCAGCGATCCGGCCTCTCTGCGCCTGGTTTCGGCTGACACGTCGACCGCGGCGCTAATACTGACCGAGGAGACGAGCTTCGATGCCGAAACCGCGCATGTGAACGAGGGCTTCGATTGGCTGGCTCTTGGCGGCTCGGGTCTGCTTTACAGCGGCGGCAACGCGCCCGGTCAGACACCGACACCAACACCAACACCAACACCAACACCGACGCCTACGCCCACAAGCCTCGCTGAGATCGGAGAGCTCGGCTCCGCGGTCCTGTCGGGCTCGGGCCCTGCGACCATCGCGTTCGACAACACGTATGTCGATCCGGTCATCATCGCGATCGCGGAAACGGGACCAGGTGCCGGGGCGCTGGTGGTTCGCGTTATGGACGTGACGGCGACCGGGGCGACCCTTGCCCTGCAGGCACCGCTCGACCAGGCCAGCGCACACCCCGCGACGGCCATTTCATACCTTGTAGTGGAAGCCGGAACCTATCTCCTCGAGGACGGCACCCGCATCGAAGCAGGTACCACGAACACTAACAGGGAACTGGGGTCCGGTAGCGAGGCGATATCCTTCGCTCACGACTTTGCGACGACGCCGGCGATTTTCTCTCAAGTGCAATCCTTTAACGGCACATCCTATGTCATCACCAGGCAGGCCGGTGCGGACAGCGATGGCTTCGATGTCAGCCTGCAAGAGGAAGAAGGACAGGCGGGAAGCGGCCATGCGGTCGAATCCGTCGGCTGGATTGCGATCGAAACCGGCAGTGCAAGTTCGGGTGGACTGACGCTGCAGGCCGGGCAAACGGCTGAAGCGATTGGTGATCAGGCAACAGCTGTCGATATTCCCGGCTGGACGGATCCGACCTCGCTGTTCTTTGCAAGCATGGCAACGTCGACCGGTTTGGATCCTGCGTTCGCGGCATTTGAATGGCTCGATTTCGACACCGTGCTTCTACGCTCGCAGGAGGACACGAGCCGGGACGCCGAACTCCTTCACGTTGATGAAGCGATAGCCTGGCTCGTCTTCTCCGGTGAAGGTGACCTGATGGGGGCCCCGGCTCCTCAGGCAGCGGTTGTTGCGGATGATCAGCAATTGGCCTCTACCACGCCCCTGATCTGAACGCGGAACCGGGGCATTTTCTTTCGCGAATGCCTACCCTAGAACGCTAGGTTTCCCGCTGGTTTCCGGCGGGCAGGGTAACGCGCGGGATCGACGCATGGCATCACTATTGCCGAGGCTGCTGCGCGGTGCCGGCTGGATTGTCGCGGCGCGCATTGCCTTTAACCTGCTCGGTTTCGTCAGTACGCTGATCCTCGCCCGGATCCTCGTTCCAGCCGATTTTGGTCTGGTTGCCCTGGCGGTATCGGTGAACGGGGTCCTGTCCTCACTGTTCACCATTTCGGCCAGCGCGGCGCTTGTTCGCCTCGATGAGGTTACGCGGGCTCATCTCGATACCGCTTTCACGTTCGGGCTTGCGCGCGCGCTGCTCATTGCGACGGCCTTGTGCGCTGCAGCCGTGCCTTTCGCGGCATTTTACGACGATCCGCGCTTGGCGCCGCTGCTGTTCGCCATCGCTGGCGGCATGATTCTGCCTGGTCTGCTCAATCCCGCGCTGGTCCAGCTACAGCGCGACCTGCAGTTCCGCCCCGAATTCGTGTTGCAGGTCAGCGAGAAGGTTGCGGCGGTGGCCGCCGCTGTCCTGATCGCCCTGGTGACGGAAAGCTATTGGGCGCTAGTTATCGGCACCATCGTGGGCCGTGTCGCAAAGTTGATCGCATCCTATGTGATCAGACCCTACGTGCCGAGGCTTTCATTCTCCGAGGCGCGCACGATCTGGGGTTTTTCCAGCTGGCTGTCGGGCAGCTCCGTCCTCACCACGCTGAACCTGCGGATCGACCAGTTCATCATCGGCGGCGTCGAGGGACAATCGACGCTTGGTCAATATGTCGTGGGCGACGACCTCGCCGCCCTCCCCGTCAGGGAGGCGACGACGCCGCTCGGTCTGATCCTTTATCCGGCCTTCTCGACGATGAAGAGCGATCATGGCGAGCTGCGCCGTACCTATCTGCGGGCGATGACAACGATCTATGCCGTGGGCCTTCCCATCGGTCTTGGATTTGCCCTGGTCGCCGAACCGGTCGTGCTTCTTCTTCTCGGCGAAAAATGGGCGGGCGCGATCATCGTGATCCAGGTGCTCAGCGCCTTCTTCGGTATCCGCACCCTCATCATGCCGGCCGACTCCATCGCGCTGACACTGGGGGCGACCCGAACCCTGTTCAACCGAACCTTCGTCAACTTTCTCATTCGAATGCCCCTGGCTATCGGCGGCCTGCTCTTGGCTGGCATTCCCGGGCTGCTGGCGGGCCGCTTTCTGACCGGCATCATCATGACCGCCATCACGGCGGACATGGTGCGCCGCCTGATCGGGCTCGGTTTCCGAAAACAGCTCGGCTCGTCCATCCGCAGCACCGTCAGCGGGATGACCATGTCGTGCGTGTTGGTCGCATGGCAATGGCAGGTCGGCTGGTCCGTGGGCGACACGGCGCGCATGTGGCTGGAACTGATTGCAGCCGCAGCGGTCGGTGCCATGCTTTATGTCGGCACGCACCTTTCGCTCTGGCTTCTCGCCGGGCGTCCACCGGGAGCGGAACAGGAAATCTTTTCGCTTGTCGGCAAGGCGTTACGCTCGAAATTAGGGCGCGGTTCCGCAGCTGGCTGACGAAGGCTGCGAGGATCGACCTAGGTCCCCCACTGCATCCCCCGTAGCATGACGAACAGCGATACCGCACGGTTCATGGCCGCCGCTCAAGTGTCACGGCGATCGATGTTCCCGCCTTCGACGCGCCCCCATCATCGTGCGGCTCCAGCCGCCATCGCATTAGCTAAGCGTGACCGCATCGCCCAGAAAGCGTGCGGCAAGTCGGCGGCGTGCGCCCGGGTCAGCCTGTCGTTTCAGGCCGGTTTCCTGCCGTGCCGCCAACATGTCTGCGACGTCCGCCGCGCTCAATCCCGTCAGGTCCGCAAGATGGGCGGCTTCGTCGGAAACGAAGTCCTCATAGTGAAGGCTGCGGGCTGTCAGTCCGACCTCGTTCAGAAACGCATCGCTGCGAAATTCTTGCCATGCAATCCGTTCGATGCACCGTCTCGTTTGATTGAAATCATAGCGCGCTTCCCCTTGCGGCTCGAAATCAGCTGACCAGTTCTCGGTTTGCAAGGCCTCGGCAAAGGACAGCGCCTGCGCGGCGCGATCCCGCCGATGGATACGAATAGCGGTCGTCTCAAGTCCTGACAGATGCGGCCACAGGCGGGCTAGGCGGCCGACATGCTCACCGTGGACATTGATGCCCAGAACGCCGTTGTCCGACGTGCGATGTGCGGCCAGTGCCGATGCAAACTCTTGCCAGTCGATCTCACGGGTTCGGCTTAGAAACGGCCAGCGCCCGGCCAGAATCTGCAAATATTGCGAATCCTGCAGATATTCGTGTGCGTGGGCGTAACCCAGCGCCCATAGCCGGTCACACAACATTGTACTGCCGCTGCGGGGCGTGGAGAAGATCAGAAGCAGCTTCGTCGGCGTCGGCGCATCGACCCGGTCGTAACGGGCTTGGATCATGTCCGTATCCGGAATGCGCGCGATCTTGCCTTGATCGCCCACGGACAGTCTGTCCAGCCGCGCGGCGGCGGCTGCCTCTTCGGCCGCGCTTGCGACCGACCGGTCCGCTCCCCTGCGACCAAGCAGGCGTTTCAGCATCGTGCGGTCCTCCCTCAACAGCGTAAGCGGGGCACGGTTCACCATGACTGCCCCAAACCTGCCCGTCCCCGGAACCTAGAGGCACCGCACCCCGGGTGCCAGTGGCGTTGACCTGCGCCAATCGCTAACAGACCGCCAATGGCCGACTACCGCATCGCGGATATCCAGCTCGACGACCGCACGATCCTCTGGCGCAATGCCGATATCGAGCAGGAGCGGCGCGTTGCGATCTTCGACCTTCTGGAGGCGAACAGCTTTCGCGTGCTGACGGCGGGCGCGGCGGACCATCCCGGGCCCTATTCGATTTTCCTGCATGTGCGCGACGGCCGCCTCGCCATTGACGTGAAGACGCAGGCCGGTGGCATGCTTGACACGGTCGTCGTGCCCCTCTCGCCCTTCCGCCGCACGATCCGCGACTATTTCGGCATCTGCGAAAGCTACTACCAAGCCATCCGCGAGCGCGCGCCGCACGAGATCGAGACCATCGACATGGCGCGCCGCGGCATTCACAACGACGCGGCCGAGCTCCTGAAAACCCGTCTCGAGGGCAAGATCGAGGTCGATTTCGACACCGCCCGCCGCCTGTTCACCCTCATCTGCGTCCTCCACATCCGCGGCTGACCCCCGCGCCCCAAACCAGGAAAGCCCTGCACCAATGTCCGTCATGGCCGACAAATGGATCCGCGAAAAAGCCCTGTCCGACGGGATGATCGAGCCGTTCGAGGACGGTCAGCGGCGCGAGGGGACCATCTCCTACGGCCTCAGCTCCTATGGCTATGACGCGCGCGTCGCCGAGGACTTCAAGATCTTCACCAATGTCGACAGCGCCATCGTCGACCCGAAGAATTTCAGCGACAACAGCTTCGTCGACCGCAAGACCGACTGCTGCATCATCCCGCCGAACAGCTTCGCGCTCGCCCGGACAGTCGAATATTTCCGCATCCCGCGCGACGTCCTCGTCATCTGCCTCGGCAAGTCCACCTACGCCCGCTGCGGCATCATCGTGAACGTCACGCCGCTGGAGCCGGGATGGGAGGGGCATGTGACGCTGGAATTTTCCAACACCACCCCCCTGCCCGCGCGCGTTTACGCGAACGAGGGCGCGTGCCAGTTCCTGTTCCTGCAGGGGAACGAGCCGTGCGAGACCAGCTATGCCGACCGCGCCGGCAAATATCAGGGCCAGCGCGGCGTGACCCTGCCGAAGCTGTAGCGCCGACCCCTTTGATGGCCCGGCGCGGTTCATGACAGAGGCGGACCGCCGCTCCGGGATCGCCGCCGCGCTGGCTGCCTATGTCCTCTGGGGCCTGATGCCGGTGTACATCAAGCTGGCCGAGGGCGTGCCCGCGCTCGACGTTCTGGCGCACCGCGTGTTCTGGGCGGCCGCCACCCTCCTTCTTGTCATCGCGGCCCTCCGCGCCTGGCCGCCGGTCCGCGCCGCGCTGCGCAATCCGCGCCTCCTCGGCTGGCTGCTGTTCTCCGCCGCCATGATCGGCGCGAACTGGTATCTCTACACCTGGTCCGTGCTCGCGGGCCGCGTCCTCGACACCAGCCTCGGCTATTTCATCCAGCCGCTGTTCAATACCGCGCTCGGTGTCATCTTGCTGAAGGAACGCCTGACCCGCTGGCAATGGATTGCCATCGCGCTGGCCATCATCGGCATTGGCGTCATGACGGCGGCGCTTGGCGGCCTGCCGCTTGTCTCCATCGGCCTCGCCGCGGCGTTCGGGCTCTACAGCTTCGCCCGCAACCGCGCCGCCGTCGATGCGCTGACCGGCCTCTTCATCGAGACGCTGCTTCTTGCCCCGCTGGCGCTCTGGTGGCTGCTTCAGACGCCGGAGGGGCTGTTCGGGCATGGCTGGCCGCTCGCCCTCGTCCTGGTCGCGTCCGGCGCGGTCACCTGCGTTCCGCTCGGCCTCTTCGGCCACGCCGCGCGTCGTATCTCGCTCAGTGCGCTCGGCTTCCTGCAATATATTGCCCCCAGCATCGTCTTCCTGCTCGGCGTCTTCGTCTACGGCGAAGCGATGGACGGCTGGCGCCTCACCGCCTTTATCTTCATCTGGCTTGGCCTCGCCGCGTTCTCCTATGGCGGTTTGAGGGAACGGAAGGCGGCCGCTGCGCGCTAGTCTGTCGAAGCGACAAACAAGGGGGTCCGGGCACTTGGACAAGATCGTCATCGAGGGCGGGCACCGCCTGACCGGAAAATTGCAGATTTCCGGCGCGAAGAACGCGGCGCTGACGCTGATCCCCGCCGCGCTCCTGACCGAGGAGCCGCTGACGCTCCGCAACCTGCCCCGCCTCGCCGATGTCGATGTCTTAGGCCATCTCGTGAACCAGCTTGGTACATCCACCGAAATCGAGGGCAAGCGTCCGGAGGTCTTCGGCCGCGTAATGACGCTGAAGGCAGGGCGGATTACGTCGATTTCCGCCCCTCCCGATATCGTCCGCAAGATGCGCGCCTCCATCCTCGTTCTCGGCCCCCTTCTCGGGCGCTGCGGCGAAGCGAAGGTGCCGCTCCCAGGCGGCTGCGAGATCGGCGCGCGCCCCATCGACCTGCATCTGAAGGCGATGGAGGCGCTTGGCGCGGTCATCGAGGTGGCGGACGGCTTCGTTCACGCCACCACGAAGAACGGCCTGACCGGTGGCCGCTTCGAATTTCCCATCGTCAGTGTCGGCGCGACCGAGAACGCCCTGATGGCCGCCGTGCTCGCGAATGGAGACACCGAGCTGGTTAACGCGGCGCAGGAACCGGAAATCGTCGATCTCGCCAACTGCCTGATCGGCATGGGCGCGAAAATCGAGGGCGTCGGCACTGGCACGCTCCGCATCAAGGGCGTCCCGACCCTCCACGGCGACACCTACCGCGTCATGTCCGACCGGATCGAGGCGGGCAGCTATGCCTGCGCGGCCGCGATCACCGGCGGCGACCTCGAACTTCTGGGCGCGAACCCCGCCGATTTCGCCCCCGTCATCGAAAAGCTCGAGGCGGCGGGCGTCACCGTGACCCCCACCGAGGAAGGGGTCCGCGTCACCCGCGACGGCCCCATTCGCCCCGTCGATATTACCACCGCGCCGCACCCTGATTTCCCGACCGACATGCAGGCACAAATGATGGCCATGCTGACCCTTGCGGAGGGCTCGTCTGTCCTCACGGAAACCATTTTCGAAAACCGCTACATGCACGTCGGAGAGCTTGAGCGCATGGGCGCCGACATCGACGTATCGGGCCGCACCGCCACCGTGCGCGGCGTTTCGAAGCTGAAGGGCGCCGCCGTCATGGCCACCGATCTCCGCGCCTCGATGAGCCTCATCATCGCCGGTCTCGCCGCCGAGGGCACCACAGAGGTCCTCCGCGTCCAGCATCTTGACCGCGGCTATGAGCGGCTGGAGGAAAAGCTTTCGAAGGTCGGCGCGAACATCCAGCGCGCCTCGGGGGAGTAAGCAAACAATGGCCCGCCTCCTCGCCACGGACCATGAAGACCTTATCACGGTCGCCGCGCTGACACAGGATGCGCTTCTGCGCGCCTGCGACACCGATTTCGACAAACGCCGCCGCACCTTCTCGCTGCTTATCAACCGCTTCCGCTGGGAGGAGATGGAGCCGAAGCGCGGCTTCTGCGTCCTGCGCCTTCTCGGCGTGGAAAAGGTCCAGCGCCGCTCCTGGCCCGAAAGCGCCGCCGCCGTTCTCGAACTCCTCCACATCGAGGATGACGGCGACGACCGAATCGAGTTCGTCTTTGCTGGCGGCACCGCGATTCGCGCGCGCGTGGAGTGCATCGACATCATGCTCGACGATATCGGCGATCCGTGGCCCGTCGAGGCGCGCCCCGACCATGAGGACGATCCCGACCCTTCCGAGGACGAGGACCAGGAAGAGGCGAAGGCCTAGGCTTTAACCTTCGACAGGCGCGTGAACAGCAGCCGGTCCTCGCCGCGAAAACCCAGGAACCAGACAACGCTGCCGTAAAGCATGACCAGCACCGGCAGGCCCACCGCCAGCTGCCAGAAGGGCGGCAGATAAGTCATCACCAGCCACCCGGCTCCGCCCGTAATCGCCGTCGCCGGCACGAACACCCAGCGCCAGCCCGATACCTGCTCCGGGATCAGATGGTGGATCAGCACCACCTTCAGGATCGAGGCGATGATCGCCGCCACGGCCAGCGCCAGCGCCGCGCCGATGCCCTGCACCGGCCGGTCCTCCGCGACGCCCGGGAACAAGGCGTCGAAGCCGGTCACGAACAGGATCGTCAGCCCGATCTGTACCGACAGCGCGATCAGCGACGCCACCAGGTTCCGGTGCCGCGCCATGTAGACGAGCGCCCCCTCGGTAACGGCGGCGGTGACGTAGAAGACCTCCGCCGCCAGCAGCAGGAACAGCACCCCGGCCCCCGCTCCGAACCCCTCGCCCACGACTTCCAGCGACGCCTCGCCGGTAAAGCCGAGGCATAGCGCGATGCCCAGCTGCGCGGAGATGATCCAGAACCCCACCTGCCGCAGCTGCTTTGCGATGCCCGTATAATTGCCCTTCTTGACCCCATGAGCGATGACCGGCGCGAGGATCGGGTCGAACGTCACTTTCAGCTTTTGCGGCAGGGAGGCGAACTGCTGCGCCACATAATAGACGCCGACCACGGCGGGCGCAGCGAACTGGCCAAGAATGATGACGTCAATACGCCGCATCGCCCAGTCGACCGCGTCCGCCCCGGCCAGCGGCCAGTTCGCCTTCGTCATGGCGAACAGCTCCGGCACGCGCGGCTTCCACGCTTTCGGCAGGCCGAAGGTCCGGAGCGCCGGAATGGCCGCGGCGCTGAACGCGGCCACCATGGAGGCGGCGTAGGCGATGATCAGCCCGTCCGGCTGCCAGGCGGGGATGGCCGCCAGCGCGCCTGCCGCGATCGTGATCGTCCACGGCTCGACCAGCGCGCGGGCCGTCACCGTCGCCTGGACATTGTGCCGATAGGCGAGCGCGGCCAGTAGCACCTCGCACGCCACGAAGAACACCGCCGCCAGCGGAAACAGCCGGTCGAGGCCGCTGATCTTCGAATTGGGAAACAAGAGTTCCGGCACCGCGATCAGTATCGCTGCGCCTGCCAGCGACAGCATCATGCCCAGCAGCATCGCATCGCTTATCGTTTCCGCCGCAGGCCGCCGCTCCTTTGCCAGCTCTGCCGCCAGCCCGCGCCTCAGCCCCAGGGTCGCCACCACCGCCATCAGCTCGACGATCATCACGGCATAGGCGAACCGCCCCAGCGCCTCCGCGCCGTAAAGCTGACCGGCGATGATCAGGAACGGCACCCGGGCCAGCAGTCTCAGTACAAAGCCGAAGAAATTCGTGCGTCCGCCCTTCGCCAGCGCGCGGGTATCGCCGCCATTGTCAGGCGCACCGCCTGCGCTCTGGCGCGCGCCGGTATCGGGGGCAGCGCCTTGCGGCGGCGGATCGGTCTCGGCGGTCACGGCCCGTGCGGCATAGCCGGTTCGCAGGGGGCGCGGCAATGCGCAGGCGTATCGGAACCAGGTGGC
Source organism: Pacificimonas sp. (assembly GCA_036351775.1). Taxonomy (GTDB): domain Bacteria; phylum Pseudomonadota; class Alphaproteobacteria; order Sphingomonadales; family Sphingomonadaceae; genus Pacificimonas. Next base: position 18,563 of record JAZBPX010000013.1, read on the forward strand.
AGTGGCCCGTGAGGAACCAAGCGGGAGCGATCCGGGCGTTTCACCTTGCGCTCATCTTCGCCCTGCCAGAAACCGGGTACCGCCGGATAGGGCGGAACAAGGCGCACAGCCGGAGAGTAGCAGAATCACCCCATGAGCAGCTTCAGCCTCTTCCGCCCCCGGTCCGTCTGGGGAACCCTCTGGCGCTCGGTGCTTCTCATCGGCATCGGCGCGGTCCTTGTGCTCGTCGTCTCGGTCGCCTGGACGATGACGACGCTGCCGAGCTTTTCGGCGCTGATGAAATCCCCCAACGGCCAGGCTGTCCGCGTCGTGGCGCGCGACGGCACGGTCCTCGTCAACCAGGGGCCATCCTATGGCGGCTGGCTGACCGCGGACGAAATACCGGACGTCATGAAGCAGGCGATGATCGCGGTGGAGGACCGCCGCTATTACTCGCATTTCGGCGTCGATCCCCGCGGCCTCGCCCGCGCCGTCTGGGTCAGCAGCACGGACGGCGGGCGCCTGCGCGCCACGTCCACCATCACGCAGCAGCTCGCCCGCAACCTGTTCCTGACCAACGAGCGCAGCTTTGCCCGCAAGGCGCGCGAAGCGCTGATCGCCGTCGCCATGGAACAGCGCTTTTCAAAGGACCAGATCCTCGAACTCTACCTGAACCGCGTCTATTTCGGCGGCGGCGCTTACGGCATCGACGCCGCGTCCCGCCGCTTCTACGGCCACAGCGCCAGAGAGCTGAATGCGGCCGAGGCGGCCATCATCGCCGGCCTCGTCAAGGCCCCGTCCCGCTTCGCCCCCTCCTCGGACCCGGAGCGCGCCCGCGAACGCGCCGGTGTCGTCGCGCTCACCATGGCCCGCGACGGGGTCGTGGACAGCGCGGCCCAGCTACGCGGAGAGATTGCCGCGCTCGAATTCGCGCCCCAGCCGAAACAGAACAACGTGCGCTACTTCACCGACTGGGCGCTGGCGGAGGTCGACCGCCTGACCAGCGAGACCGTCGCGCCGCTCATCGTCACCACAACGCTCGACGCCGAGATGCAACTGGCAGCCGAAGCGTCGATAACGGACTACGCGCCGGAGGAGGCGCAGGGCGCGCTCGTCTCCATGACCCCGACCGGAGAGATCCGCGCCATGATGGGCGGCCGCGACTATGTCGATTCCAACTACAACCGCGCCACGGTCGCGGAGCGGCAGCCGGGCTCGGCGTGGAAGCTGTTCGTCTACCTCGCCGCCGTCGAGAACGGCATCGGCCCGCGCGATTTCGTTCAGGATGAGCCGATCACCATCGACGGCTGGACGCCGCGCAACTATGGCCGCGGCCACCGCGGGACCGTCACGGTCCGGCAGGCCTTTGCGGGCAGTTACAACACCGTCGCGGCGCAGCTTGGCCAGCGGGTCGGCTTCACGAATGTGGCCATGATGGCCCGCCGCCTCGGCATCGAGACCGAGATTTCGCGCCAGCCCGCCATGACCCTCGGTACCTCGACCGTCCGCCTGATCGACATGACCGCCGCCTATGCCGCCGTCGCAAATGGCGGGCGCGCGGTACAGCCCTACGGCGTGACGAAGATCGAAACCGCCGATGGCCGCGTCCTTTACGAGCGGCGCACCGCGCCTGCCCGTGTTGTCCTCTCGCCCTGGGTCGTCACGAACATGACCCACCTTCTCGAAAGCGTCGTGACCGCCGGCACCGGGCGGGCGGCGGCGTTCGGCAAGCCAGCGGGCGGCAAGACCGGCACCACCAGCAACAACCAGGACGGCTATTTCGTCGGCTTCACCCGCGATCTCGTCACCGGCGTCTGGATGGGACGCGACGACAACCAGCGCGTGGCGGGCCTGACCGGCGGCAGCAGTCCGGCGCGCGCCTTTGCCAGCTTCATGACGGCGGCGACCAGCGGTATGCCCGCCCGCCCGCTCGACAGCGACATCGGCGAGGATGACGAGTTGTTCGCCGAACCTGACCTCGAAATCTACGGTGTCGGCTGGGACGACTTCGGCGGTGAGTTCGGCGGTGAGTTCGGCGGCGACTTTGGCGGCGAGATCGGTCCCGACGGCCTGCCCGTCAACGGCGAACTCGACGAATATGGCCCTGTCTATGAACCCGGCGACCCGCGCGCAGGCGGCGATGCCGACTTTGGCGACCGTATCCGCCAGAGCGAGGTCTACGACGCCGAACCCAGCGCGCGCCGCGAACTCCCGAGCCGTATGCGCAGCGCCGATATCCCGACGCGTCCGCGCGGCGGCGATGCCTGGCTCGACGATCCCGTCCGCGGGGAGCGGCGCGGCGCGCGCGCGCCCGAAACGCGGGCGAAGCGTCCGGCGAACAACCCCGCGCCGCCGCCCGCGCAGGATACGCCCCGCGAACCGCCTGCCAGTGACGCCCCCACCAGCCTACTCCCGCCCGATCCAATGTAGCTGCGCGCCCTCGCGCTTCAGCCAGTCATAGGCAGGCCGGGGCGAGGTGCCGAGAATGCGGTCCACCTCCCGGTGAAACGCCGCCGAGTGATTGCGGTGGGCAATATGCGCCAGCTCATGCGCGACGATGCCGCGCCGCACGAACACCGGCGCATGGACCAGCCGCCACGAAAAGCTCAGCGTGCCCTTCGACGAGCAGCTGCCCCACTGCCGCTTGGTATCGCGCACCCGCACGCGCCAGCCGGTCAGGTCCATCCCCGCCGCCGCCGCCAGTTCGACGGAGTCGTCCAGCATGACTTTCTGCGCCCGCCGCCGGAACCAGCGCTCCACCCGGCCCGCGAACAGCTCCGGCGGCCCGCCGAGCACCAGCGCGCCCTCTTCCCGCCGCGCCGAACGCCCCGCCCCCTCGACCAGCCAAAGCGTCATGACGTCATCGCCAAACGGAATCGCTGCACCCGGCGCATAGGCCATCGCCGCCGGGAACGCCGCGACCCGCTCCGTCAGCCATGCGGTCCGGCTCTTCAGGAACGCCTCCGCCCGCCGCGCGCTCGCCCGCGTCGGCAGGGTCAGCCGCACGATCCCGCGCGCCGTATCGGCAGTCAGCGTCATCCGCTTCGCCCGCCGCGACCGCGTCACGTCCAGAGGAACCTGCCGCCCCGCTAGTTCCAGAACCGGCGGAGCCTCTGTCTCCAGCACCAGCCCGCTCACAGCTCCCGCTCGACCAGGTGATGCTCGATCGGCCCCGCGTCGGTCTCGCTGATGACCCAGCCGCGCACCGAGATCCCCGCCTCGTGCACGCTCTCCGGATCGCCGGTCACAAGCGGGTGCCAGTCCGGCAGGTCATCGCCCTCGGCCAGCAGGCGGTAGGCGCAGGTCGTCGGCAGCCAGTGAAACTCCGGAATCTTTGCCGGTGTCAGGCGAATACAGTCGGGCACATGCGCATGCCGCGCGCGGTAGTTGGAGCACTGGCAACTTTGGGTATCCAGCAGGCGGCAGGCGATGTTCGTCGGCGTCACCTCGCCGGTACCCTCATCCTCCACCTTCAACAGGCAGCATTTGCCGCAGCCATCGCACAGCGATTCCCACTCCGCGCGGCTCATCTCCTTCAGTGACTTGGTGCGCCAGAAGGCGGTGTCGCTCATGCCGCGCCGCCCGTCATGACGTCATCCAGCTTTCGATATCGGCGGCAATCTCCGCCGCGCTGTCCTCGTGGCTGTAGAAGTTGATCGGGTTGCTGTCCGCATCCAGCAGGTAGATGAACGCGCTGTGGTCCATCAGGTAAAAGCCGTCGTCGCGCGTCTCGCCTTTCGCGCGGTAGGCGGCAAAGGCGTTCGCGGCGTCCTGCACCTGGTCCTCGGTCCCGCTCAGGCCCACGAAGTCCGGGTGGAACGCCGCCGCGAACTCCTGCGCGATACCCGGCGTATCCCGCTCTGGATCAATGGAGATGAAGATCGGCTGCAGACGCGCCGCCAGCGCCGGCGATTCACTTTCCAGCGTCCGGTAGGCGCTCGCCGCGCGCTGCATGTCGGTTGGGCAGATATCGGGGCAGAAGGTAAAGCCCAGGTAGACCAGCCGCCACGAGCCCTCGAACGTCTCGCGCGTGACCGTCTCGCCGTCCGCATTCTGGAGCGTAAACGGCCCGCCAATGGGGCTTCCGGCGAGCGGCGCCTCGGCCACCGCCGACCCCGGCCCGCACGCACTCAGCGCCAGCACCGATACCAGCGCCACCGCGCCGCAGACCAGCCCCGCCCGGCCCCGTGGTTGCCTGTTGTTCATTCCATGCCCTCTATATGCTAGGATCGCAGAAATCCGCAGAAACCCTACGCTAACCGGAGTGACACGCAAGATGATGGGACGGATTGTCCTCGGCGCGCTCGCCCTCGTCATGGGCGCCAGCGCCCTGCCCGCAAAGGCACAGTTTTCCGAGCGCTTCGAGTTCTTCGAAGCGCTGCGGAAGGAAGAGGCGGCAGAGGTCATCGACATGCTGTCCCGCCCCGGCCAGACGCTCGTGAACGCAAAGGAGCCGAATTCGGGCAAGACCGCGCTTCATGTCATGGTGGAGCGGCAGGAGGTGCCGTGGATCAACCTTCTCCAGCAGAAGGGCGCATCCATGAACGTGCAGGACGATGACGGCAACACGCCGCTCCTCATCGCCTCCACCATGAACTTCACCGACGGGGTGCGCCTGCTGATGCACTACGGCGCGGACCCGAACGTTGCCAACCGCCGCGGCGAAACCCCGCTGATCCGCGCGGTGCAGCGCCGCGACTATGAAATGGTGCGCGTCCTGATGGAGGCGGGCGCTGACCCCGACCAGCGCGACAACTATGCCGGCTATTCCGCCCGCGACTATGCCGAACGCGACCGCCGCGGCACCCGCATCCGGGAAATCATCGATTCCTTCGAGGGCACCGCCGAAACAAACGCCGACCTGCAAGGCCCCGCACTCTAACCTCCTCCCCTCCCTCTAGGGGAGGGGCCGGGGGAGGGGCTTCCTCAAGCAGAACCTCCCCCGCGAGAACCGGACCTCCTACCCCGGCCGCCGGTTCACATAGACCGTCCGCCAGTGCCCGCCGCGCCCCGTGCCCGGCCGGTGGTCGATCCGTGTCACCGACAGATTATCGACACTGATCGTCAGCGCCCGGTCCGGCTCGATCCCCATCGCATGGGCGAGCGCGGCGCGAAACGTCCCGCCATGCCCGACCAGGACGATGTTCCGCCCGGCATGGGCCGCCGTCTGCGCCGCCAGCCCCGCGGAGACCCGCGCGCAGACATCCAGGAAGCTTTCCCCGCCCGGCACCGCGTCCGCCGCCGCATGGAACCAGAAGTTGTGCGGCGTGACGTCCGCGCGCCCATCCCCGTCCCCTTGCAGCGCCCTACGGTCCGCCCCGTGCCAGTCACCGTAAAACTGCTCCTGGAAGCACGCATCCTCGATCCGCTCGGCCGGCTCATAACCCGCCGCCACGATCGCATCCGCCGTCTGGTTGGTCCGCGTCAGACCGCTCGAGATCATCAGCGCCCCCTTGGGAAGCCATGACGCCAGGAACCCGAACGCCGCCGCATCGCTCACGTCCGCAGGCTCGTCATGCGTCTTGTAAAGAAGGCCGAGCGCTCCCTTCCCCGCACCGATGACCGGTGCGTGCCGCACCAGGTGCCAGCGCGTGACCACGGCGCTTTCGTCCCTGTGCTCTTTCGCCAATGTCGTTCCCCTTTTCGGCGCGGTATAGAGCCCACTATGTCTTCGGCGAGCCCTCAAATTCCAGCGGCGCTTGGTCAGCCCGGCGTCCGGGTGCGCACGCTCGTCCTTATCCGCTGGCTCGCCATCGGCGGACAGGCGCTGACCTTCCTCGTCGTTCATTTCGGTCTCGGCTTCGCCTTTCCCTATGTCGGCGTGGCGCTTGCTCTCCTCGCCTCGACGCTCCTCAACCTCGGCCTTCTCTACCTCTACCCCCGCTCTTCGCGCCTCGTGGGGTCGGAGGCGCTCTTGCACCTCGCCTTCGATCTTGTTCAGCTCGGCGTGCTGCTGTTCCTGACGGGCGGCATCAACAATCCGTTCGTCGTACTCGCCATCGTCCCCGTCACCGTGTCGGCCACCCTCCTGACGAAGCGCGCAACCGTCGCCCTCATGGCGCTTGCCCTCGTCATCCTCCTGCTTCTCTGGGGCTGGGCGCAGCCGCTGCCCTGGGACGGCGAACCGCCCGCCATGCCGTTCACCTACGAGGTCGCCACCTTCGCCGCCCTCGCCTTCTCGATCTGCTTCATCGCGGGCTACGTCCTTCAGGTCTCGCTGGAGGCGCGGCGCTGGCAGCAGGCCCTCGTCACCACGCAGGCCGTGCTCGAACGCGAAACCAAGATGTCCGCCCTCGGCGCCCTCGCCGCCGCGGCCGCGCACGAGCTCGGCGGCCCCCTCGGCACCATCAAGCTCATTGCCAAGGACCTGAAAACCGAACTTGCCGGCGATCCGGATTTCGGCCCGGACGTCGACCTTCTCGCCGCCGAAGCCGACCGCTGCCGCGAAATCCTGAAGGGCATCGCCGTCCGCTCCGAACGCGATGCCCCGTTCGAGGAAATCCACGCCCACACCCTGCTTCACGAAATCGCCGCCAGCTTCAACGAGCCGCGCGTTCCCATGCGCATTTCCGCCTCCGACGATCCGCTGCCGCCGATGACCAACAGCACCGAGCTGAAGCACGGCCTCCTCAACCTCGTCGATAATGCCGTGCGTTTTGCGGAGACGGAGGTGGTCCTTGCCGCCATGTCCGATACGCAGCGCATGGCCATCTTCGTCGAGGATGACGGGCCCGGCTTTCCCGGCGACCTGTTGCCGCACCTCGGTGAACCTTATCTCGGTCCGTCCCGTTCACGCGGCGGCGGGACCGGACTTGGCGTGTTCATCGCCACCACGCTTCTCGGGCGCACCGGCGCCCGGGTTCGCTTCCGCAACCGCGCGACCGGGGGAGCCCGCGTCGAGATCAGTTGGCCGCTAGAGCCCAAGGAGACCACGTCATGACCCAGACCGCAGACACCGCCGGCACGACCGCAAACCCCGCCGCCAACATGGGTACGCTCCTCCTCGTCGACGACGACCAGAGCTTCCGCAATCGCCTCGAACTCATGCTGTCGCGAAAGGGGTATGACGTCGCCGCGGCGGAGGGGGTCATGGCCGCCCGCGCGCTCGCCGCGAAGGTGAACCCCACCCATGCGGTCCTCGACATGAAGCTGGAGGACGGCACCGGCCTCGAGCTCGTCACCGAGCTGCGTGCGCTGCGCCCCGACATCCGCATCGTCATGCTGACGGGCTACGGCAATCTCACCACCGCCGTTGCCGCCATCAAGGCCGGCGCGGTCGATTACATCGCCAAGCCCGCCGATCCGGACGACATCATCAAGGCATTGTCCGCCAGCAGCGATGAAAAGCCGGAGCCACCCGAAGACCCAATGTCCGCCGACCGCGTCCGCTGGGAACATATCCAGCGCGTCTACGAGCTGTGCGACCGCAACGTCTCGGAAACCGCGCGCCGCCTCAAAATGCACCGCCGCACCCTCCAGCGCATCCTGGCCAAACGCAGCCCGCGCTAGGGGGAGGCCTTGCGTTTGCTCTTTTAGGATCGTCATCCCCGCGAAAGCGGGGATCCACCTCCGAAGCGTGCGCCCCGGTCCACCCACAAAAGATGGATTCCCGCCTGCGCGGGAATGACGGGGCTCGCTGCGGCGGGAGGAAACGCCCTCACCCCCATCCACCCGGTACCGTCAGCAGATACTCATCGCGGACCTGCATCAGGCGCGATGCTGCCGCGCGCGCGAACAGGGCCGTTGCGCGCTTTCGGCGCGGGGCGGACAGTTTGTCAGGCCGTGGCGGGCGCAGTGCCGTCGCCTCGTACCGGTCCGCGATCAGCAGACCGCAGCTGCCCGGCTCATAGCAGTCCTCGTCCAGCAGCCCCGCGTCGAACCCCGCCGGGATGCCCCAGTAGAACTCGTCGCACCATTCCAGATAGTCGGGCCACTTCCGGTCACCCTTCAGGTCGCCCACCGCCACCTTGATCTCGACCACGGTCAGCGTGCCGTCGGCATTCAGCGCCATGACGTCAACGCGGCGGCCGCCGGGCAGCATGACCTCGGTCAGGCACACGGCCTTGCGTTGCCAGAACCAGCGACCGACGCCGCGCGCCACGTCGGCGGCGGTCAGCCGCTCGGCGGCGGGGGGTTCGGGAACGATACTGGCCATCTCCCGCGGAACATTAGTGGAACGGGCGCAAAAGAAAAGGGCGCCCAACCCCCCGGATGGCCGCCCTTCTCGTGTCCGCTCTCGCGGGATCCGGTTTTGCCCCGGCGCTTACCGGTAAAAGATGTGCCGCCCGATGGTCGACGTCCGGTGAAAGGCGCTGCGCCACTTCGGATTGACATAGTCGGCATGGAAGAACACCGCCTCGTCCGTCACGTCTTCCCACGTATCGGTCGCCGCGACGATGGCGACGGCCTTCGCGCGCTGCCACGTGGCGCGGTTGTGGGTCGGAAAGTCCGGCTTCCCGTCAAAGGTAAAGCTGAACTGGTAGCGCTGGTATACGACCGCGCACAGCGTGTCCGGCCAGCGGCTGTCATCCGCGCGGTTCAGGACGACCTGCGCCACGGCCAGCTGGCCCTCCAGCGGCTCGCCCCGCGCTTCGTTGTAGACCGCGCTCGCCAGGCAGCGCATTTCCTCGTCCAGCTCCACATCGCCGTAATCGGCGACGCGGTCCACCAGCGTGCGCAGCGACACGTCGGCCTCGACGCTGTCGCCGAACAGCGGCGCTTCATATTCGATGGTGTCGACGGGAAGCGCCGACTGCGCTTCGGCGGTCACCGGCAGCGTGGCGGCGGGAACCGCCTGGATATCGGTGGGTAGGTCCGCAGCGGCCATCAGGCCAAGACCGGCCAGGGCCGCCGCAACGGCCCGCTTTGACTTCAACATGTGATTATCCTGTGCTATCCGACAGTTAGGCTTATAAAGTGACCCGATCTCTTACGCGGGCGGTACCTGATGTCTGTCTTCGTTTCGCGTTGGGCACGCCTATTGCGTCCCGTTCAGTTGCCGCCCTGATATGTTGCCGGGCCGGGCAGGGTCAACTCAGCGACGGCAAATCCGCGATGAACTGTGCAGGATCAGCGATATCCAGTTCCACGACCCACAAATCGGGGTCGTAGCGCCTTTGTTTTTCCAGCGTTTCCAATAGTTTCGGATCGCGCTCAGGCAGATTTCCCACGATTTCGCGCCATTCCGAGCGCCCGTCGCCTAGGTTCGTGCGGCTTAAAACCGTCGTTAGACCAGCCCGGTCGCGTAGCACCAGGATGACCGATCCCCCGCTCGCCTCACCCTTCGTCAGCACGGTCACGAAATGCCCCTCGGCGGCCAGCGTTCGCCGCAGCCCGTCGACCCAGACCTTCGTGGGCAGGCGTCCGGTAGCGGGGGGCGTCAGCCGGGCTCGCCCGCATAGCCGGGCAGGTCGCCCAGCGCGATCTTGGAGCGCATGAAGTTCCCCGTCCCGCGCGCCACCTCTTCGCCGTCCGCCGTCATCAGCCGGCTCTCCCCAACGAACAGCCGCCGCCGCCCACTGACCAGTCGGCCCTCGGCAATCAGCGGCCCGGCAGTGAGGGGCCGCTCCATCTGCAGGTTAAAGCCCGTTGTCAGGATGAAGACGTCCCGCACGGCCGTATTGACGGCGTAAAAGGCCGCATCGTCCAGCATCTTGAAATAGACCGTGCCGTGCGCGGCCCCGGCGGCATGGAAATGCCGCGGCTCCACGGTAAAGTGGATCTGCGCGCGCCCCTCTTCCAGAATGACGAGGCGGGACGCGAAGCTGCCGTTGATCGGCGCCGCTGCGTACAGGCGCTCCAGCCCGCGCAGGTGCGCGTGCACGACCGCAGGATCGATCGCTGGATCGGCCGCTGTCTCATCGTCGGTCATTGCCGGGACACGCTATTTCGGTTCGACCCAGCCGATATGGCCGTCATCGCGCCGGTAGACCATGTTCAGCGCCTCGGTCTGCGCATTGCGGAACATCAGGGCGGGCGTGTGTTTCAGGTCCAGCAGCATCACCGCGTCCGACACCGTCACCTGCGGGATGCTTTCGGCCATGTCCGCGATGATAAGGGGCGCATCGTCCTCCGGAACCTCGTCGGCCTCCGGCGTCGCCTGCAGCACGCGGTAGGTCGAATCCAGCTCGGCAATCGCCGCCGGGTCCGGCTTCGTCCGCGCCCGGTCGCGCAGCTTGCGCTTGTAGCGGCGCAGCTGTTTCTCGATCCGTTCCGCCGCGCCGTCAAAGCTCGCCCGCGCGCTCTGAAAGGCATGGGCATGGCTTTTCATGATCAGCCCCTGCGACAGCTGCATGACGATGGTGGCGTCGAACTCATGTTCGTGCGGGCCGGGGGCGAAGGTGATCGTCGCGCCGGTGACGCCGACAGTGAACTTCTCCGCCAGATCGGCGATCTTCGCTTCGGCATGCGCGGTCAGCGCGTCGCCGACGTCCAGTTGATGACCGGAAATCCGAATGTCCATGGGGCGGTTGGCCCTCCTTCTGGTTTAGGTCTGATAGCCGGGAACCCGCTTCCACATCGGGTTCGTCAGCGTGTCTACGAACGCGCGGTGGCGCGCGCGTTCCTCATCGCTCGGCGCAAAAGTCCGTACCGGCCAGACACGGCGCGCGTTGGCCGCAGCCACCAGGGCGGGCGGGGACAGCGTCGGCGTGTCCAGCGACATGCCGCGCTGCCGGCCCCCGCGCAGCTCGACATATACATCCGCCAGCAGCTCCGAATCGAGCAGCGCGCCATGTTTTTCGCGGCGGCTCAGGTCGATCCCGAACCGCCCGCACAGCGCGTCGAGCGAATGGCCCTTGCCCGGAAACTTGTCGCGCGCGATCACCAGCGTATCGACGATCCGGTCGACCGACAGCTTGTTACGGCCCGCCAGCGCCAGTTCGGCATTCACGAACTTGAAATCGAACATCGCATTGTGCGCGACCAGCTTCGCATCCTCACCGATAAAGGCCAGGAACTCGTCGACAATGTCGGCAAAGGACGGCTTGTCTGCCAGCGTTTCGTTGGTGTGGCCGTGGATTTTCGCCGCCTCGGCCGGCATGTCCCGGCGCGGATTGATGATGCGGTGAAAGCTGCGGCCCGTGGGCATCAGCCCGTCCAGCTCTACTGCCCCGATCTCGCAGATCCTGTGGCCTTCATCCGGGTCGAACCCCGTCGTTTCGGTGTCGAAGACGATTTCAAGCATTCCCGGCAGTATCGGACGCTGCTTGCGCTTAGGCAAGCGGTCAACCGGCGCACGGCCAGGCGCGAATGGCGTTTTCCGCGTCCCGTCTCGATCACGAAGTCCGCGCGCGCCCGCTTTACGGCATCGGGGACCTGCCGCTTCAGGATGTCGGCGAATTTCTCCGGCGTCATGATCGGGCGGGCCAGAACGCGGGCGCGCTGGATATGCGCCGGCGCCGATACCACCACGATCCCATCCACCCGTTTCCAGCCGCCGCCCTCGAACAGCAGCGGGATGTCCAGCACCACGAAGGGCTGCCGCGCCTGCCGGTGCCGCCGCAGGAACGCGGCCTGCGCCTGTCCCACCAGAGGGTGCACGATCGCCTCCAGCCGCTTCAGGGCCGCCGGATCGCCAAACACCGCCTTGCCGAGCGCCGCCCGGTCCAGCACCCCGTCCAGCACGACCCCGGGAAACGCCTCCGAGATTGGCCCGAGCGCCCGGCCGCCGAGTGCCTGCAGCCGGTGAACCTCCGCGTCCGCATCGAACACCGGCACGCCTTCACCTCTAAAGAAGCCGGCCGCGGTCGACTTCCCCATTCCGATGGAGCCCGTCAGGCCGATCCGCTTCATGACGTCAGGATCCTTCTCAGGTCATCGTCACCATCGGGCGGCGGGGCTCCGAAGAACCGCTCGAAGGCGGGCCGCGCCTGCCCGATCAGCATCGTCAGACCGTCCATGGTCTGCAGCCCCCGCGCCCGCGCCGCCTTCAACAGCGGCGTTTCCAGCGGCGCATAGACGATGTCCATCACCGCCGCGTCATCCGGCAGCGGGTCCAGGTCGAGATCGAGCGGCGGCATACCCGTCATGCCAAGGCTGCTGGTATTGATCAGCACCGCCGCTGCGGGAACGCCGCTCGTCAGGGACCGGACCGACCCGGTCAGGCCCAGGTCCGTCAGCAGCTTCACGCCCTTGTCCTGCGTCCGGTTCATGATGGTCACGCTGCTGACTGCCCGCGCCTGCAGCGCCGCCAGTACCGCGCGCGCCGCCCCGCCTGCACCGACAACCACAGCGGTTCGCCCTTTCAGGCTCAGCCGGTCCAGCCCGCTCAGGACGCCCGCCACGTCGCTATTCGTCCCGCCCAGCCGTTCGCCGTTCCGAAACACGGTGTTTACCGCCCCGAGAGGCTTCGCAATCGCCTCTACCCGATCCTTCAGCAGCGCGTAGACCGCCTCCTTGTGCGGTACGGTTACATTGCACCCGCGCCAGTACGGATCTTGCCGCCGATGTGCCAGATAGGCTCGCAGGTCGTCCGGCGTCACATGCGCGGTCCGGTAATCACCGGCGATATCCAGCGCTGCCAGCCAGTGACGGTGGATATCCGGCGACCGCGAATGCGCCACCGGGTCGCCGATCACTTCCGCATAGGGCAGCGCCATGGGCGGCAGGTCGCGCCAGTTCATGCGGGCATCACCCCGCGTGCTCTCAGATAGCCGAGCAGCGGGATCAGTGGCAGGCCGCGAATGGTGAACTGGTCGCCCTGCACCCGTTCGAACAGCTGCACCCCGCGCTCCTCGATGCGGTAGCCGCCGACGCCCCACAGCAGCGTCTCGCCCTCGCGCTCAAGATAGCCGTCCAGCCAGTCCTCACTGAAATTCCGCACCCACAAGCGCGCGCTGTCGAGCTGCCGCCACACCGCCCGGCCGTTTTCGGCAATCACGATGGCCGACCGCAGCATGTGCGGCTTCCCGCGCAAATCCATCAGCTGCGCCTTCAGCGCCGCCATGTCCGCGGCCTTGTCGAGCGCGCGGCCATCCCCCGTTTCCAGCATCTGGTCCCCGCCCAGCACCAGCGCGCCCGGCAGCTTGCGCGAGATCTTCACCGCCTTCGCCTCGGCCAGCGCGTCCGCCTGGTCGCGCACCGACAGCCCCTCGGCACGCAGCGATTCCTTCATCTGCTCTTCGTCCACCATCGGCGGCACGGCCTCGTGCGGCACGCCCGCCGCGTCCAGAATCGCCCGCCGCGACGCACTGGTCGAGGCCAGCACGAGCTGCGGCGTCTCTGCGGCCCCTTCCGCCAAGTAAGCCCCGCCCATCTCAGCCCGGATCCTCGCGGTTCATCAGGCGCATCACCGCCGCCGCGCTTTCCTCGATGGCCTTGCGCGTCACGTCGATCACCGGCCAGCCATTGTCGGAAAACAGCCGCCGCGCATCCGCCACCTCGCGCCGGATATTTTCTTCATCCACATAATCCGTTGTCGGCGTCTGCGCGAGGCTGAGCAGCCGGTTCCGCCGCACCTCGATCAGGCGCTGCGGCGTTGTTGTCAGCCCCACGATGAACGGCTTTGTCAGCGTGAACAGGATCGGCGGCGGCCTGCGCCCCGGCACCAGCGGATAGTTCGCCGTCTTGAAGCCGCGGTTCGCCAGGTAAATGCTCGTCGGCGTCTTCGAGGTGCGCGACACGCCCAGCAGCAGGATATCCGCCTCGTTCCAGTTCTCCGATCCCTGCCCGTCGTCATGCGCCATCGTGTAGTTGATCGCCTCGACGCGCGCGAAATAGGCATCGTCCAGCTTGTGCTGGCGCCCGGGGCGCGCGGTCGCCGCTTTCCCCAGCATGATCGACAGGCCCGCCACCACCGGGTCGATCGCCGACACCGCCGGAATGCCCAGCGCCTCGCACCGCGCCTCCAGCCGGTCGCGCACCTCACCCGTCGCCAGCGTAAAGATGACGAGGCCCGGATTGCCGCCCACATCCTCCAGCACGCGGTCGAGATGCCCGGTCGTCCGCACCAGCGGCCAGAAATGCTTCACCGCCTCGACTTCCTCGAACCGGGCAAGGCTCGCGCGCGCCACCGACTCCAGCGTTTCGCCGGTACTGTCGGAAATCAGATGCAGATGAATGCGTTCGGCCATTTTGCTGCGCTCGCATACGCGCGAACCCGGCGCCGCGCCAAGCCCTCTCGCGCAAAGCTGTGGACAAACCGGCGCGCGACTCGGCCCCGTTCACGCCGCGGGCCCGTCAAGCAGATTCGCAAGAGATTCGGCGCGCGATTCGTCCACAGATCGGCCAGCCCGCGAAGCACAGATGGGCGAATCGGGGACAGCTTTGCGCGACTCGCGCGCCGCCCGTGAGTCGCACCCGTCCGCGCCCTGTTGGCAAGGCTGGGGACAAATCGCTAAGCCCCGCTTTTCACCACACCAACTACCACTCCCATCCTTTTACATAAGGATAGAGATATTGAGGGGCGGTCCCACGCCGATGGCGAATCGAACCAGTCAGAGCCAGTCTGAACGCACGGCCCGCTTTCTCCGCGTTCTCGGCGGTGAGCAGCTCGATGTTCCCCCCGTGTGGTTCATGCGCCAGGCGGGCCGCTACCTGCCGGAATACCGCGCCCTTCGCGCCGAAAAGGGCGGCTTCCTCGATCTCGTTTACGATCACGAGGCGGCGGCGGAGGTCACCCTCCAGCCGATCGACCGCTTCGGCTTCGACGCCGCCATCTTGTTTTCCGACATCCTGATCGTTCCCCATGCGCTCGGCCAGGATCTCACCTTTACGGCCGGCGAAGGCCCGCGCCTCGCGCCCCTCATGAGCGATGTGGACGTGGACAGCCTCCAGCCCGTCCCTCAGCGCCTCACAGCCATCTACCGCACCGTCGAGCGGGTCCGCGCCCGTCTTGCGCCCGAAAAGGCCCTAATCGGCTTTGCGGGCAGCCCGTGGACCGTCGCGACCTACATGGTCGCGGGCGAGGGTACGAAGGACCAGGGTCCGGCCCGCCTGATGGCGCTGGGCGATACCGCCCGCTTCGCCGCCCTTATCGACCGCATCGTGGACACCACTGCGGAATACCTATCCGGGCAGATCGAGGCGGGCGCCGAGGCGGTTCAGCTCTTCGACAGCTGGTCGGGCGCACTGTCGCCCCGTGAATTCGAACGCTGGGTCATCGCCCCGACTGTGCGCCTCGTCGATCATATCCGCGACAAGCACCCCGGCATTCCCATCATCGGTTTCCCGAAGGGCGCAGGCGAGAAACTCCCCGCCTATGCCCGCGAAACCGCGGTTGATGCCGTCGGCATCGACGAAAGCATGGACCCGGCCTGGGCGCATGCGAACCTGCCCTCCGCCCTTCCCGTGCAGGGCAATCTCGATCCGATGGTGCTGCTGGCGGGCGGCCCGCGTCTCGCCGAGGAAGTCCGCACGATCAGAGAAGCGCTCGCGGACCGCCCGCACATCTTCAATCTCGGCCACGGCATTTCCAAGGACACGCCGATCGCCCATGTCGAGGCCGCACTTCAGGAAATCAGGAAGGAGCCGTCAGCATGACCGGCTTTCTCGGCGGCTATACCTACTGGATCCTCTCCGCGAAGATCATCTTGATCATCTTCTGGATGGCCGGCCTGTTCACCCTCGGCCGCTACCTCGTCTATCACCGCGAATGCGAACCCGGCTCCGCCGAGCACCACCAGTGGATCGAGCGCACGGCGAAATTGCGAAAAATCATCGTCACGCCAGCCCTCCTCGTCAGCTGGGCCCTCGGCCTCGCGCTGACGGTCAACATCGGCCTGGACAGCGGCGGCTGGCTCCACGCGAAGCTGCTTTTCGTGGTCCTTCTCACCGGCTGGCACGGCTGGGCCGTCGCCACGTCAAAGAAACTCGCGCGCGGCGAGCGCCCCTACGCGCCCAAAACCCTCCGCCTCCTCAACGAGGCCCCCGCCCTCGCCATCATCCTCATCGTCCCCCTCGGCATCCTCAAACCCTTCTAGCCGCGCGCGTCTCTCTGCAAAACAGACTGTCATCCTGAACTCGTTTCAGGACCCACGCCATGACGCTGGCGTCGCACGGCCCTTGGCCGACATAATGACGTGGCTCCTGACCCCCCGCCTTCGCGGGCGCAGGCTTCGTCAGGATGACAGCGCGTTGCAGGTTGCCCAATTCCTTGACCGCCGCCGCGCCTCGCCCTACTTTAGCATCTGGTTCCGCTCTCCGCCGAACCGAGTCCCACCTTTCAGGGCCGCCTCGTTCTTGAGGCTCGCCTTCCGCCTCACATAGCCAGTCAGGCCATCGCCGCCGCGGCCTGCACCTCCCCCGACAAACGGAATCCGTCCATGCATCTTCAGGATCTCAAAGACAAAACGCCCGCCGAGCTTGTGGCGATGGCCGAGGAGCGCGGTGTCGAGAACGCCTCCACGCTGCGAAAGCAGGATCTGTTCTTCGGCATCCTGAAGGCGGAGGCCGATGAGGGCACCGAGGTCATGGGCGCCGGCACGCTGGAGGTGCTCTCCGACGGTTTCGGTTTCCTGCGCTCACCCGAGGCAAACTACCTCGCCGGCCCCGATGACATCTACGTCGCGCCGAACCAGGTGCGCCGCTTCTCGCTTCGCACCGGCGATACGGTCGACGGCGAAATTCGCGCGCCGAAGGACGGCGAGCGCTACTTCGCCCTCACCAAGGTCACGAAGATCAATTTCGACGATCCCGATGTTGTCCGCACCCGCGTCAATTTTGACAATCTGACGCCGCTTTATCCCGACGAGAAGCTCAACCTCGACGTCGCCGACCCGACTATCAAGGACAAGTCGTCCCGCGTGATCGACGTCATCGCGCCGCAGGGCAAGGGTCAGCGCGCGCTGATCGTCGCGCCGCCGCGCACCGGTAAGACCGTCCTCCTCCAGAACATCGCCCGCGCGCTGACCGAGAACCATCCCGAGGTCTTCCTGCTCGTGCTCCTGATCGACGAGCGGCCCGAGGAAGTCACCGACATGCAGCGCTCCGTGAAGGGTGAAGTCGTCTCCTCCACCTTCGACGAGCCCGCCACGCGCCACGTCCAGGTCGCCGACATGGTGATCGAAAAAGCCAAGCGCCTCGTCGAACACAAGAAGGATGTCGTCATCCTTCTCGATTCCATCACCCGCCTCGGCCGCGCCTACAACACCGTCGTGCCGTCGTCCGGCAAGGTGCTGACCGGCGGTGTCGACGCCAACGCTCTCCAGCGTCCCAAGCGCTTCTTCGGTGCCGCGCGCAACATCGAGGAGGGCGGCTCGCTCTCCATCATCGCCACCGCGTTGATCGACACGGGCAGCCGCATGGACGAGGTCATTTTCGAGGAGTTCAAGGGCACGGGTAACTCCGAGATCGTCCTCGACCGCAAGGTCTCCGACAAGCGCATCTTCCCGGCCATGGACGTCGGCAAGTCCGGCACCCGCAAGGAGGAGCTGCTGGTCGACAAGGACACCCTCTCGAAAATGTACGTCCTCCGCCGCATCCTCATGCAGATGGGCACCGTCGACGCGATGGAATTCCTCCTCGACAAGATGAAGGATTCCAAGTCCAACGAAGACTTCTTCTCCTCGATGAACCAGTAGGGGGCAGGGCCTCCCTGGGGGCGGAGCAGCTCGGAACATGTCATCTCTGCGAGGTCATGTGCCCGGGAAGGTGGGGGCGGAGCCCGCGCCGTGACAGCCGCAAGGAGAGCGGCTGTGTTGTCACAATTCCCGCTCAAAAGAGAGCTGTCATCCCCGCGCAGGCAGGGATCCAGTTTCCAATGCTGATGCGTGCGAAGCTCCGTCGTTGAGCGTAGTGCGTCTGGATTCCCGCCTGCGCGGTGATGACGCGTTCGGAGTGTTTCGACGCATCGCCATCGCGAACCCCGCCATCCATCGACGCAAACGCAGCCCTCAAACAAAAAAACCGTCATTCCCGCGAAGGCGGGAATCCAGTTGTCAGAGCCTTCGGATGCTGAGCCAGGTCTTTCGAAAGCCGCGCGCCTGGATTCCCGCCTTCTCGGGAATGACAAACTGGCGTGATGGCAACGCCCGATGATTGCGGACCCCGCCGCCCGGTGAGCGCTTTGCCGCCCCCCGGCCGCGCCCGCCCTCAGCCGCCCGCCGCGTTCAGCTGCGCGCCCATTTCCTCCCACAGCATGTGCACGGCTTTCAGCGGCCGCACCATCACCTTGAAATTGCTGATCTTCCCGTCGGCGTTCCAGCGGATCATGTCGATGCCGTTGATATGGATGCCGTTCTTCTCGGCGGAGAATTCCAGCACCGCTTCGTCGCCGTCGACGATCACCCGGTCATAGCGAAAGCCTGACCCCGCGAAGACATGCCCCGCCGCGTCCAGATAGCCGAACACCTTGTCGCGCCCCACCTGCGCCGTATGCACGACCGGCGAGTGAAACACCGCATCCGCCGCCAGCACGTCCCGCAGGAACCCGCTGTCATGCGCCTTGGCATGCTGGATCCACGCATCCACCCGCTTGTCGCCGTGCCGCGGAAAGCCGTCATCCGCATCCTGCATCCCAGCCGCCGCCACACCCGCTTCCGGAGACGCCCCCGTACTCACCGCAAATGCTCCGCGAAGAACGCCATCGTCCGTTCGTCGGCCAACTGCGCCGCGGCTTCCACCCGGCTGATGCCATCTTCGCGCGCAAAGGCATGGTCGACGCCCGGATAGTCGTGCAGCGTGACTTTCGGATGGTCGTCCAGCGCGGCGTGCATCTTCGCCTGCGCATCCTTGTCGACGAAGCCGTCTTCCTCCGCGATGTGCAAGAGCAGCGGGTTCGCGATCGCCTTCGCCTCGTCCAGCATCTCGTCGATACCCACGCCGTAATAGCCCACGGAACAGTCCACCTGCGTGCGCGCTGCCGTCATATAGGCCAGCTTCCCGCCCAGGCAGTAGCCGACGCAGCCGGTCTTCCCATTGTTGCCGTCATGCGCCAGCGCCATTCGCAGCGTCGCCTCGATATCCTCCACGCCCTTGTCCGCGTCGAAGCCGTTCATCAGTTCGAACGCCTTGTCCCATTCCGCCTTCGACTTGTCGGTGATGTCGACGCCCGGTTCCTGCCGCCAGAACAGGTCAGGCGCGCAGGCCGCATAGCCCGCCGCGGCGAGGTCATCGCATTTCTTGCGGATACCGCCATTCACGCCGAAGATTTCCTGGATCACCACGATGGTCGCGGCTTTCCCGTCCGTGTCCGGCTTCGCCAGATAGGCGTCGAAGCTCCCGCTTCCGTCCGCCGCATCGATCCTGATTGTCTCACCCATGGGTAATGTCGCTCCTCTCGCCTATTGCCCCCGCGCCGGTTAAAGCGCTCCCTTCTGAACGCCGCAAGGCCGCGAAAGGTGACATGCTCATGAAGGTGAACGTGGAAATCGACTGCACGCCGGAGGAGGCGCGCCGCTTTTTCGGCCTGCCCGATCTCACGCCGGTTCACGAGGCCTATGTCGCCCGCATGACCCGCTTTGCCGAGGAGGGGATGTCGAGCGCGGACGTCGAGCAGGCCATGAAGGGCTGGATGGGCTCCGTCGGCGGCCTCGCCGACATGCAGAAGGCGATGTTCGCCGCGATGACCGGCGGGCTTCCAGATAGCGAAGACAAGAAGAAATAGAACAAGCGCAAGGGATTATGGGTGACGTCATGGCGGCGGACACGATCTTCGCGCTCGCCAGCGGCGCCCCGCCCGCAGCGGTCGCGGTCCTGCGGATTTCAGGCCCGAGCGCCGATCGCGCGCTCTCCGCGCTGACCGGGGGCAGGGCGCTCCCCGACCCCCGCCGCGCGACCCTCCGCCCGCTTGTCGCAGCGAACGGCGATCCGCTCGAAACCGCGCTCGTCCTCCGCTTCCCCGGCCCGGCCAGCTTCACCGGCGAGGATGTCGTCGAGCTCCAGGTGACCGGCAGCGCCGCGCTCGTCTCCCGACTCCAGACCGAGCTCGCCGCCCAGCCCGGTCTCCGCATCGCGGAGCCTGGCGAGTTCGCCCGCCGCGCCGTCCACGCCGGGAAGCTCGGCCTGACCGAGGCGGAGGGACTCGCGGCACTGATCGACGCCGAAACCGACATGCAGATGACGCAGGCGCTCATGGCGGCCGGCGGCACGCTCCGGCGCGCCGCCGAGGACTGGCGCACGCGGCTCATCTCTCTCCTCGCCGATATCGAAGCCGAACTCGACTTCGGCGAAGCAGAGGCGGACATATCGGACCGCATCGCCGCCGACGGGACCGCGCGGATCGAGGCGCTCGCCGCCGAAATTGCCGCAACCCTCGCCCAGCACAATGCGGCGAGGCTCGTCAGGCGCGGCATTACCATCGCCGTTATTGGCCCACCAAACGCCGGGAAATCCAGCCTTGTCAATGCGCTATCGCAATCCGACGCCGCCATCGTATCGCCGCAGGCCGGGACGACGCGCGATGTCCTGACCGTGCCGCTCGACATTGGCGGTTACCGCGTTGATCTCCTCGACACCGCCGGACTTCATGAGGCCAGCGACCCCGTAGAGCGGGAAGGCATCCGCCGCGCCCTGGCGCGCGCGGAGGCGGCTGACCTCGTCCTCGATCTTGCCGAGGACGCTGCGGATGACGACCGCACGCTCGCGGTCCACGCGAAGGCCGATCTCAGCGGGTCAGGGCAGGGCCTCGCAGTCTCCTCGGAAACCGGAGCGGGTCTCGACGACCTGCTCGCCGCGATCCGGCAGCGCCTCGACAGGCTCGCCCCGTCGCAGGGGCTGGTCACCACGTCCGAACGCCAGCGCGGTCATCTTGAAGCGTGCCAGACAGCCCTCCATAATGCTGCCGACGAAGGCGACACGGTTTTGCGCGCCGAACATCTGCGCACGGCGCTTCATGCGCTGGGTGCGCTCAGCGGCCATGTCGAAGCGGAGGCGATCCTCGACCAGGTCTTCGCGCGGTTTTGTATGGGGAAATAATGTGGTGTTTCACGTGAAACATTGGTGCCGGAGCGGTTCATGAAGTCGTTCGACGTTCTCGTCGTCGGGGCAGGTCACGCCGGTGTTGAAGCTGCCGACGCCGCCGCACGGCGCGGCGCGCGCACGGCGCTCGTCTCCTTCTTCCGCGCGGACCTCGGCAAGCTCAGTTGCAATCCGGCCATTGGCGGTCTGGGTAAGGGCCACATGGTCCGCGAGATCGACGCGCTGGGCGGTGTTATGGCCCGCGCCGCGGATCAGGCCAGCATCGGCTACCGCCTTCTCAACCGACGAAAGGGCCCGGCCGTCCGGGGCCCGCGCGCGCAGATCGACCGCGACCTCTACGCCGCCGCCATCGCGCGCTGGCTGCCCGGTTCAGGCGTAACCTTCATCGAAGGCGAAGTCGCCGCGCTGGTGCTCGACGGGGATAGTGTCACAGGCATCACGCTCGCCGATGGA
>JAZBPX010000014.1:0-4107 GCA_036351775.1 Pacificimonas sp.
CGCGGGGCGGTGCAGGGCGGCTCCCGGATGGGAGACGGAAATCAAAGACTCGAGTGCGCGGCGGTACGGCCTCACGTCACCGAACGGTGACCGCAATAAGAAGTGGTGCCCAGGGACGGAATCGAACCGCCGACACTGCGATTTTCAGTCGCATGCTCTACCAACTGAGCTACCTGGGCACGGTGCCTATCGGGCGGAGAGGCGGTCACATAAGCGGGCGGCCGCGCACTGTCCAGCGCCTTGGCCCAAGGACACTTCAGTCGTCGCGGCCCGGTTCTTCCTCAGCGGCGACCGGCGCGCGGTAATCCTCGCTCATCCATTTCAGAAGATCGCGGTCACGGCAGGTCTGCGAACAGAAGGGGCGGTGATCATGCACGCTGCCAGCCTTGCAGATCGGGCAGCGGGTTTTTGGATTAGTGCGCGCTGTGGACATCGCCCCACCATAAGGGGTCGGTCCCGTGCGCTTTCATGGTTACGCGCGCCCGGGTCCGCGCCTCCAGCGCGGCCAGCAGATCACTCCGCGCCGCAAGCCAGCCCGACACCTTCGCCCCCGCCCGCAACTCCAGAACAGGTCCTGCTACCGACCGCTCCGCGCGCCGAAGCAAGTCGAGAGCGCCGGACTCTGCAGGCGCATTCTGCACCAGTTCAACAAGCGAGGCCTGTTGCCGGGACCGAACAACCTGCATCAGGCCGAACCCGTTGATGCCTGTCCGCTCGAAGGGTTCGTTCATGGCCTCGTCGAACAGCTGGGCGATCCGGACGCGGTCGCTGCGCCCCTCGACCGACGGAAAATCGATCAGGATGGACCCGGTTATGTTGAGGCGCTGCACGGCGTCCGCGCAGGCTACCGCGCTCCGCCCTGCCAGCTCCAGCGGCCGCGCATCGCCGTCGATGTCGATCGTCGTGCCTGCCGGCGTTGGCACGATGGACAGCAGCCCGCCGAGAAAGGGCACGACGCCGGTCCGCGCCTCCTCAAGCAGCTCTTCCCAGCCATGGGCCGACAGGTCGCCGTCCACCGGGCCCTCACCGGCGTCGGAGGGTGATAAGCCCTTAAGCAGCGCTGGACGCGCTTTCGCATCGCGGGGCCGCCCCCGTTCGGGTATCGAGCTGCGGGTGATGACAAGATCGATGGTCTGGCCTTCGGTTGCGCTGCCTGGCCAGGGATCGACGAGTATCGTTCGGCCGTCCAGTTCGGCAACGCCGCGGCCGCCCCTCTTCTGAACGAGTTTTGCAGTTACGCTTTCCCCGGGCACAAAGCGTTCGGGACGGATCATGCGGGCGGACAGGATTCGCTCACCTTCGACAAGCGCGAGCCGGGTTTCCCCGATCCCGCGCTCGGCGATCCACTCAGACATCGTAACCAGCGGATTTCAGGAGCGTCCGGGTCTCGTAGAGCGGCAGGCCGACGACACCGGTATAGCTGCCGGAAATGAAGCTGATCAGGCCGGCGGCGCAGCCCTGGATGGCGTAACCCGCCGCCTTGCCGATGCCCTCCCCGCTCCGCGCATAGGCATCCAGTTCATCGAAGTGCAGCCGCTTGAACTTGACGATGCTCTCGGCGACCCGGGTGCGCAGCGTGCCCTCGGCATCGATCAGCGCGACGGCGGCGAACACGCGGTGCCGCCGTCCGGACAGCGCCCCCACAAAGGTGCGCACGTCCTCCTCGCTTTCAGCAGGGGGAAAAATCCGCCGCCCCGCCGCTACCGTCGTATCACCAGCGAGCAGGCATTCGCCGTCAGCGCGCGTCACGGCCAGCGCCTTTTCCCGCGCCATGCGCTCGGCATAGACACGCGGCAGCTCACCCTTCAGCGGGGTTTCATCGATATCGGGTGAGGAAATCCGGTCCGGAACGATGCCGATCTGCGCAAGGAGATCGCGGCGGCGAGGACTGGACGAGGCCAGAATGAGTGTCGGATTCTGGGGCGGCGCACGCATCAGGCCGCGCTCCCGGACCTACTTGAAGCGGTAAGTGATACGGCCCTTGGTCAGGTCGTAGGGCGTCAGTTCGACAAGCACCTCGTCGCCGACTAGGACGCGGATGCGGTTCTTGCGCATCTTCCCGGCGGTATGGCCGAGGACCTCATGGTCGTTTTCCAGCTTCACACGGAACATGGCGTTCGGAAGCAATTCCATCACCTGTCCGTGCATTTCGATGAGTTCTTCCTTGGCCATTCGGCTCCCAATATCATTTCAGACGTGCGAAATCCGCCGCCGGTAAAGCGGCGGCTTCCTCCCTCAAATGGGGGCGGAAGGCAAGATTTTCCAGTTTTGAGGCGCGATCAGGCCGCCCCAGTCACGCAGCGGGTCCGTGCCAGGTAATCCGGCTGCCATGCGGATGGGCATCGGCCAGATGCTCCTCATGCGTGCCGGGCCAGCTCGTCATCTTCAGCGTGGGCGCGATGTCCGTATCCTCATATTCATCCTCGAACCGTACCCAGAATAGCGGCGCATCCGCGCTCGCCGCATTGCCGCGCCGGTGCAGGTGATCGGCGATTCGCCGCTTCGAGTCGGCGGAAAAATATTGCAGCGCGATGGTATGAAAGACAACCGTCGCATGGCCCGCCTGCGGTTCGACCAGCGCCTCGGTCCAGTCCGCCGCATCGCCGCCATCGAGCGCGGGCGGATAGGCCGCCGCGAGCGCCAGCGCCGCCTTCAGCCGCTCGATCCGCTTTTCCTGATCCGGCCAGCAATAGGCCATCAGCCGCTCGCCCACGGCGGCATCGGTCGCATCCAGCGGATTGATGTCGACGCCGCGCCGCTCGGCCACAACCGGCTGCGCGACGAGTGGCGGCGGCCCGTGCCACGCCGGCGACAGGTGCACGCCGCTCTTCACCGCACCCGCCTTCGCGCCGCCAAGATCATAGCGGAACCGGTCGCAGTTCAGGTTCAGCCCCGCGCTCGCGCCCAGTTCGAACAGCCGCAGCGGCAGGCCGGTCCGCGCCGAAATCAGCATCAACGCGGGCCAGATCACGCCAGAACGGCCGACCTCGTTCGTCTGCGGTGCATGACCCAGCCAGGGGGCAAGCGCCGCATCCAGCTTTGGCAGTTCGCGCTTCAGGATGGCTTCGACCTCGCCCTGCGGCGGCAGGTCATTTGGCGGATACAGCGCCTCGATGCCCGGTGCCTGTCCGCTCCGCCTCAGCGCGTTCAACCCGCCCGTCACCCGGATCGGCACCGCATCGCCGCGAAAATCACCCTGCCAGTTCAGCACCCGCCGCCCGGTCTCCGTGGTCTCGTCGAGGACCGTGCCCAATGCGCGCCCCAATGCGCCCATCAACGGCGAGCCCATCGCCTCCCAGGCGTCCGCCCATCCGGCGAACACGGCGCGAACGCCTTCCCCGTCTCGCGCGCTCAAGCGGTGCGGGCCTTTCGACCCTTCGACTTCAGCCGCTTGGCATTGGCCGTCGCCCGCTTGTGGATCGGCGAGAGCAGGCGCTCCGCGGCATCGAGCGGGTCTTTCGCGTGTCCCATATCCTTAAATCCGCGATAGAAGGCGTCCGCCTTTTCAGGGATCATCCGCCCAAGTTCGCCGACATCGGCCTGCACCGGATTTTCGGCCGCGCGCATCATCACCCCGGCGCGGTGGTTCATCACGAACGCGCTGGCGGCCATCGTTTCCGTCCAGCGCATGGACAGCCGCGTCATCCGCTGGCCGGTCTCATAGACCTGCGCCGGATCCAGCAGGAAAAAACCATCGATCAGTACCTGTCTCCCTTACCCCTTCGTTGCGAAGGGCCCATCTCCCAGCACCGCGACACGGCACCTCTATCGCGGGCGCTTGAAGCGGCTGGCGGCGGTCTATAGCAGATCGACGCGTCAAAACGACCCCGCCCGCCCATTACCGCCCTCCCCCCGCCTTCCCATGCTAGTAAGTCCGCCAATGACCGAAGCGCTGACCTTTGCGGTCCCCAAGGGCCGTATCCTCGATGAGGCCCTGCCGCTGATGGGGCGCGCGGGCCTGGAGCCGTCGCCGGATTTTCACGACAAGGGCAGCCGCGCGCTGCAGTTCGGCTCGAATGTTCCGGGCCTGTCGATCATCCGCGTCCGCGCCTTCGACGCCGCGACCTTCGTGGCGCACGGCGCGGCGGATTTCGGCATCGTCGGCAG
>JAZBPX010000015.1:0-12608 GCA_036351775.1 Pacificimonas sp.
ACCGCCTGATCGGGACGGTCCATGGGAAGGGCTTCCGCTTTCTGGCGGCCGTCGAGGAGCGGACGAGTGCGGAAGCTGCGCGCGCGGAACCAGTGGGCGTGCCGCAGCACGGTGCCCTGCCCAGGATTGCTATTCTGCCCTTCACTGCCGCCGCCCATAGTCCTGCAGAGGCGCTCGGCGAAGCGTTGGCAGCGGACATCATCTCTGCCCTCACACGCCTTCATAGCGTCGAAGTCATCGCACGGGTATCCAGCTTTCATATCGCCGCATCGGGCGCCGATACCGACCGCGTTCAGAGTGTGTTGTCGGCAGACTATGTCGTTGGCGGCACCGTCGAGATTATCGGCGCAAAGACAAGTGTAAGCTACGAGCTGGTAGACGCGAATACGCACGAAGCTCTCGTTAGCGACCGGTTCGAAGTAGGCGCTTCGGAAATGCATGCCGCACGAAGCCTTGTGACCGCGCAGGTGGCCGAGAACCTAGCGCGCAATGTAGAGCAGCATTCCGCTCGGCGGCTGCACAGGAACGATGCGGCCGATCATGACGCATGGTCCCTCTATCACCTTGGAATGTCCGAACTCGCCGGGCGTATCCATGCGGATTATGGCGCGGCGCGACTGTTTTTTAGACGCGCCGTTTCTCGCTCGCCGGATTTTGCCCGGGCCCACGCCGGCATTGCGCGCACGGAGGTGGCCCGCATTTTCAATGGCGGCGATACGGACCTTCTGGCGGCGCTGAACAGCGCACTCTCCCATTCGGAAGTGGCGGTCGACCTGGACCCCTACGACCCCTTCGCCAATGTCATGCGCAGCCAGGCCCTTCGCATGAGCCATGACATGACCGCCGCCCAGATCTTCGCTGACCGTGCAGTCGCCCTCGCGCCGCACTCGTCCGGCGCACGCTATATGCTGTCCGGCCAGAACATCTTCATGGGAGACGCTGCTGCTGGCCTTGAGCATGCCGATATGGCCGCGCGGCTCGATCCCCTGAATCCGCTCGGCTTCGAGGTTGAGATTCACCGCGCCTTTGCCGCGATGCTACTCGGCGATGCGGCGCTGATGCGCGCAACGGCGAGGCGACTGGAGGCGGACCCGGTCGCCAAATATAACCCCGCCGCGCTCCAGCACCGCGACGTTCGAGGTGGCATGGCGTTTTGCCAAGTAATAGGCCGTCGCGAGGCCATGCCCGCCGCCGCCAATCACCACCACATCGTAGCGCCGCTTCAGCTCGGATTTGCGCCATTGCGGCCGCCAGTGCTGCTGCTTTCCGAGGCCACCCCGAAGCAGGCCGAGCGCATTGAAGGGCGAGGTCTTCGTCACGCGGGCGCATTAGAATACAGAGGTGTATTCCACAAGCCTTCGGACGGCCGCCGGAACGTCTTACCGCACCCGGGCAATCTCCGGTTGTGACAAGCGAGCAGACCGGCGGGAATTGGGACGCGCAGAAGTCTCCTTTACAGGCATTCCCTCATGCTGTTCTCGTCACAGCCTAGGCTGCTAACTCAGCCAAACCCACGCGGACATTGTCACCGAAACTGCGTCACCCGCTGCATTTGACGTATCGATGCAGTTCTGTATTGCGGGCTCGCAATATCAACCGCCGGCCAAGGCGGATGGAGGGCGAAGGAGCGGGAAAATGGTTCTGACAACCAGCGCGAGAGCCGCGGCGGCTACACTTTTGCTCGGAACTATAAGTGCCTGCGCGCAAGGCGATGCCGCCCCGGCCCAGGAGCCTGCTGCCAAGGAAACCGCCATTGACGACGACGCCGCCGAGGGTGCCGTATCGTCTGACGCGTTGGATATCGTCATGGTCCCCTTTACCGATGTTTATACAACGACGGTTCAGGCCTCGGCGGATGCCGTTTGGGCCCATCTGAAGGGGCTGTACATCGAGGGCGGACGCACCCGCCAGCAGGGCTATGATGTCATGCCCCTAGATGATGACATTACGGCTTATCTTGGAGGCACGCGCGCGGTGAACCCGGACCTCGAGAGCCGCAGGGAAGTCATTATACGTGTTAGCGCTCTCGACGAGGAGGCGCGCCTCATGGCACTTTTCATCACGCTGGATGACATGACGCCGATCTACGTCGTTCATCAGGTAAGGCCCGATGGAGAGGCGGCTTCGGTCTACCAAACCATCATTCAGACGCAGATGCCCGTATCCGCGCCCGAGGGCGGAGAGCTGACCGCTGACTATGTGCGTGAAAAGATGCTTGCTGACGTCGCTTTTCACAACAGCGAGGTGGATCAGATTTTCGCCGGCGAACGCGCAATCCTCGAGGCAGCCGATTGACAGCGGGGCGCCGGTACCCGACGAGGCTGAGCGATGGCCAGACCCGCGCAGAACGCTCAGCCGAAAACCAGGGGCCGCGACACCCCCATTGAAAAGGACTGGATAGCCGCGGCCCGCGACATGCTGATCGAGGGCGGCATCGCCGCCGTGCAGATCAACCCACTGGCAATGCGCCTCGGTGTAACGCGCGGCGGCTTTTATTGGCGCTTCAAGAACCGGCGGGAACTTCTTGAGAACCTCCTTATCGACTGGGAAAGCTCAAACGCCCGCCATTTTCTGGACCGCCTTGCCGAGCCGGGCACACCGCAGGAGCGCTGGGAGCGTCTGGTCCGGCTGTGGATCGAAGAGAAGCAGTTCGATCCACAACTGGAGGCCGCGATCCGTCAATGGGCGCGCATAGACAGCGATGTCAGGCAGCGTGTTCAGACGATTGATCAGGGCCGGATCGAGGCCATCGCGGACATCTTTCGGCAAACCGGCCGCGACGAGGTGGAAGCGCTGATCCGGGCGCGCATTACTTACTTCCACCAGATTGGCTACTACGCGCTTGACCTAGGCGAGCTGCCGGAAGAGCGTCAGGCCCTCACCCCTCATTACACTCGCGTTCTTTTCGGAGAGGGCGAAACCTAGCTGGCGCCGATCCGCCAGTGCCAACCGTCCGTCGCCATTGCGGCAGACATGTGTGTATTGTAGGCTCTCTAGTCTAGCGGGAGACGGCGGATGCACGGATTTCTAAGTCATGACTGGGCCGGACTGGCTATGGCTGCCGGCGTCGCCGTGATCGCGGTAGCTCTTTTCATTGCGCTCCGTCCGAGGTGGCCAGCTACTGTCGGCGGGCTTCTTGCACTCGCTATGGCAGGCGGCAGCATCGTGCACCTGCTGCAGGTGCGCGCAGTCGATGCCGAGTTCCCGCCGCCGGGTACTTTTGTCGAGGTCGACGGTCAGCAGCTTCATGTCCTCGCCGAAGGGCCGGTCAATGACGGCCCAACGATCGTTCTTTTCGGCGGTGGTCACGCGCCAGGCACGTCGATGATGTTTCTCCACGACGCGCTCAAGGAAGATTATCGCAGCGTGCTGATCGACCGGCCGGGCATGGGCTGGAGTGGCCCTGCCAGTTTCCCCGTTTCCACGCACCGGGAGGCGAGCCAGATCTGGCGCGCCCTCGACCAGGTCGGCGTCGAAGGGCCGATCATGCTAGCCGGGCACTCTTTTGGAGGTCTGCTAGCCGCCAACATGGCGCGGCTGCGGCCGCAGGCTGTTCATGCGCTCGTTGCGATGGATCCAACGCCCCCGGATGTCATTCTTTACGGGCCGCGGCTGGATGAACTGTCCAGCCTATCTTCCGACCCGTGGTGGAACGGATTTTTCCGCCTGTTCGCGCTCGACTATCAGGCGTTGAAGGGCGCGGAAGAAGAGCCGGAATATTATCGTATGCTGGAGGAGAAGATCGCTGCCACTATGGGCCCGGCCTATGAGATTCAGAAGGCCTATGCGACGCGGCCGCGCGCGCACATGGCGGCCCATTCTATTTTTAAAGAACTGACCCCGCAGGGCATGGCAATGGTCGGCTACGAAACCGGCTTTTTCACCGGCGAACTTGGCGAGGTGCCACTCTTCCTCTTTGCGCCGCAAAATCAGGTGGGAATGGAGGAAGTCACTGCTTTTCAGGACGCCGAGCAGAGAGAAGCGATGCGCCTTCAGCGGCTCTATAGTGTGATGCGGGAGCGCTTTCTGGACTATTCAAACAACTCGACCCGGATCGTTGCGCCGGAGGGGTCGGGGCATAATTTTCTTTACGAACTGCCTGATTACACAATCGATATTCTCGAACAGATTGCCGCCGGTACCTACGGCGAAGTAGAAGAGTCGCCCTCCGAAGCTACCGCGACCGCAGAAAACCTTGAGGTGGCAGAAGCATCAGAAGTGGCCGAAACGAACCTCTCCGAATGATGCGTTTGATCACAAGCGCCCTGCTCGCCGTTATGGCGGCCGTCGGTACCATGATGCTGGCACCCCCCGTCCATGCGCAGGCAGGCGGAGAATTTACGTATGTCGATCTTGCCGACTGGACCGGTCCCTTTGGTGGGTTGCCGCCGGTCCACCGAGCCACACCCGAGCTGCTGACCCCGCAGTTCGAGGCAGCCGTCGCTGACTATAAGGCTGAGCTCGATGCCGTCGCGAACACGGCCGCACCGCCGAGCTTCGACAACACCGTCGCTGCGATCGACCGGGCCGGAAAGCGTCTTCGCCGCCTGTCCACCATCCTTCAGATATTCGCGA
Organism: Pacificimonas sp.; assembly: GCA_036351775.1. Classification (GTDB taxonomy): domain Bacteria; phylum Pseudomonadota; class Alphaproteobacteria; order Sphingomonadales; family Sphingomonadaceae; genus Pacificimonas. The sequence continues at coordinate 4,576 of JAZBPX010000015.1, forward strand.
CAACGCAGGCTGATGACGACTGGCGTGCGGCGGCTCAGACGCTCCGCCCGCTTGCCGATGCGGTTCGGACCCGCGCATTGACAGATCCCGCTATCTTCGCCCGCGTCGCGGCGGTTTACCAAGCCCTTCCAGAAGGGACCTCTGATGCCGAACAGGCGCGGCTGACCACGCTCACCTACCAAGCCATGCAATATGCAGGCGCGGGGCTCGATACAGACGGCCGCGCACGCCTTGCCGCGATCGACGAGGAACTCGCCGAACTTCGCACCGCCATCAATCAGAACCTCGGCGAAGAGGCTGCTGGCCAGTTCGCATTTTTCACAGGAGCCGAGGAACTTGACGGCCTTCCCGCGCCGCAGCTTGCCGCCGCGGCGGACCTTGCGGAACAGCAAGGCCGGCGCTGTGCATGGGCCATCCCCAACCGCCGACCGCAGGTCTTCGCTGTGCAGACGCATGTCACCAACCGCGCTACGCGAGAGGCGGTCTGGCGTATGTGGATGGACCGCGGCGCATCGGACGGCGCGCTCGACAACCGGCCTGTGACCGCGCGTATTCTGACGCTTCGCGCAGAGAAGGCGAACCTTCTCGGCTACCCGACCTATGCTGATTACGTGCTGGCTACGCGCATGGTTGGCTCACCTGAAAAGGCGCTGGAGGTCCTTGATGCGAACTGGACGGCGGTCATGCGCGCAGACGCGGCCCGGATTGACGACCTTGCCGCGCTTGCCCGTACGGACGGAATCGACGCGATCCAGCCGTGGGACCGGATCTACTATCTTGAGCGGTACAAACACGAAACCTTCGGCATCGATACGCAAAAGATCGCCGCCTATTTCGCACTTCCGAACATTCGTGATGCATTCCTGGCAGCCGCAACCGACAGCTTTGGCTATCGTTTCGAGCCACTGGACGGCATCGCCACCGTCAGTCCGGATATCGAGGTTCTCCTTGCCAGCCGAGGCGGTAAACCGGCGGCTGTCATCTACATCGATATTCGCCCGCGCCCGGAGAAGCAGCTGGGTTCCTGGGCGGTTGAGTACCGACGCGCGGGCGATCTCGAACCCGGTGAGCTGCCCGTTCTCGCGCTTCATTCCAGCCCGCCGCCTGCCGCACCGGGAATGGAGATTCTTCTTCCCTTCCCCTATGCCAATGTTCTGTTTCACGAATTCGGGCATATCCTTCACACCATGTCCAGCACCGCAAGCTACAATGGAACGGCGGCGCTGACGGTGCCGTGGGACTTCGTTGAGGTGCCGTCGCTCCTCAACGAACGCTGGCTGCTCAGCGACGAGACGCTTGACCGCCTGCCCCATTATGTGACCGGCGAAGCCATGCCGTCTGCGGTCCGCGAAAACTTCCGTGCCTCCCTGCAGTATGAAGGCGTCTTTAGCGTAAACCCGGAGTTTATGGCCGTCGCCCTGACCGACCTGAAGCTGCATCTGGCGGCCGATCCTCCGCGCGACGCGAACCAGTTCCAGGCCGCGCTGCTCGCCGAATACGGGTTCCCTGCTTCGGCAGATCCGATGATGCAGGCCACCGCCGCTGTTCATACCTGGACGCGGGCCTATGCGGCAAACGTCTACACCTATCTCTGGTCGGACATTCTGGCGGCAGACCTTGCCGAAGTGTTTCTGCGCGCCGAGGGCGGCCTTCATGATGCCGGGGTCGGGGCGGCCTATTTCGATAAGATCCTCTCACGCGCAAACAGGGTGCCGGTCGAACAGGCCTACCGGGAGTTCCACGGCCGACCCCCCGATGAGGGCGCGCTGATCCGCCGGTTCGACCTCGGCGCCGAAGACTCGAAATAGGGTCGCGGGGGCGAACACCGGATGACCAAACGCACCGGCCCGCCGATGGAGACCCATTCAATGCAGCAGCGCGGAACCGCTTTGCGTTCGCTTCCCTTTACCGCCTGTCGTCGATCGAGGTTTGGGAGCGGCTTAGCTATTATCTTCTGATCACGCTGCTGGTGCTGTTCCTAACTGCACCGGTTTCCGAGGGGCTTTGGCTGGAACCACGTTCACGCCCTTCAGCTTTCCGGCGTTCTCATTGCTGCGTTGCAGGTACTACCCCTGCTTAGCGGTGCCCTGGCAGACCGCTAACTGGGACCGGAGCGTGGGCTGCGGCACGGCGCGGTCCATAACTGGTCGATGAGTGCGAAGGCGGGGTTCGACTTCCTCGTTATGGCGCTGGCTTTCGCGCTTCTCTACGCAGTCCATCAGAACGCCGGCGATGCGCTCGACCCGCAAGCGCCCAAGCCGCCGCCTTGATCATGATCACCTTAGCGGAGCTGTTCATCGGCCCCACGGCGCTATCGACAATCACCCGAGTCATGCTGCGCGCCCATAGCGGCCTCTCCGTCGGCCTGTTCTACCTCGCGCTCGGTGTCGGTGGGTTCCTGTCCGGCCAAATCGGTGCCAGCGCCGCCACGTTCAGATATGCCCCGATCTTTGCCGCGCTCACAGGCGTCTGCGCCGCAACGGCAGTGATCTACCCCGTCATCCGGTCGCCACTGGCGCGCTTCGGGGTTCAGCGGGTCTCGGCATACAGCGCTTCGATCCGGGCGATGTCCGCAGCCCAAACCTCTTCCAGCTGGCCATAATGATATGCACTCAGCGCTTCAGCGGCCGCGCGCACGTCCGCGGCGGAGGGGGGTTCGCCTGCCGCGCCGTCTGCAGCAGCGACAGGCACGGTTTGCCTGGCGTGCACGATCAGCTGCATCAGCGAACCCTCACCCGCGGGACGGACGTCATAACTCACGGAAATCGCCGATCCATCGCTGTAGACCACACGAATGGCCATAAACTGAAGCTCGTCGTCCAAGCTGGTCAGGTGCGCTTCCCGGCGGTCCAGTACACCGCCTGCAGTGCTAGTCACGACCGACCCGCCAAGCCAAGATGTGGCGCTCGGCTCGATCAACTCGACGGCGAACCCCAGGTCACGATACTTGTTGCCGTCCACATACATCCGCTTCAGTTCCGCCCACAGAAAATCGGGCGGAACCGCGAATCTGGCGGTGAAATTATCGACAAAGTTTATCGCGACCGGATAGCCATCTGCCGCAGCGCCGTCAGTTTCGGCAAGCGCGGGGGTGGACGCGACCGAGAGAAGCGCCGCCACGATGGGACCGGCAATCAGAAGCATGATGCCGGTCCGCCGCATCAGAAGCCGGCCCGGAACCCGACCCCGATGGTTCGCGGCTGCGTAAAGATCGGCTCGACGAAGGCACCGAAGTCCGGGTTCACTTCCTTCAGCTCGTTGAAGACGTTGGTTGCAAAGGCGTAGATCTGGAACTGGTCGAAGTCCGCGCTTACCCGGCCATTGACCAGAACGCGCGATTCATTCGGCGTGACCGGGTCGAACCCGAGCGCCCCGATCTGGCGCAGGATGATAGCGGCCTCATCCGTGTAATTGATATCGGCGTGCAGCAGCAGGTCGAAGCTGTCCGAAACCTCGGGCGTCCAGTCCACGGCCGCCGACACATTATAAGGCGGAACCAGGTCGAGCGGGTCACCGGCGATCTTGTCCACGCTCGTCGTCGAGAAGGTCACGTCGTTGTGACCCATGCTGGCGCTGACCTGCAGCGTATCGCTGGGATTGGCCACGATGGCGAGGTCGAAGCCGAAGCCGTCGGCCGCCCCGGAATTGAACACCGCGGTACCGGCAGTCGCCGTCACGTTTGTCGACTGCACGTCGGTATAGTCCTGATAGTAAAGCGCCGCCTCGACATAGAGCGCCCCATCGATGGCCGAGAACTTGGTTCCGGCCTCATAGGTCCACAGGCTCTCCGGATCGAAGGTCCGGTTCTGGGCATCCGCCGCCAGGTTGATACCGCCAGAGCGGAAGCCGCGCGCGGCTGACGCATAGAAGATGGCGTCGTCGATGGTCGCCGTGATGGACACGCTGGGGTTGAACGTGTCGAAAGTGGCGTCGGCGGGGCCGACCGGCAGGAGCTGGTTGGCGCCCGGGCCAAGGCCATCGAAATTGGTCGTCAGCGATCGCTGTTCCAGATCCTCCCGGAAATAGCGCCCGCCCCCCTCGATGGTCAGGTTTTCCACGATGTCGAATTCCAGCTCACCGTAGACCGCGATCGTTTCGCTGGAGGTAGTAGAGTCGAACCGATCGTTGAAAATGCCAAAGTCGGGGATCGGCGCGGGCTGGTAGATCGAAAAGCTGGTCCCGCTCGTTTCCGCGTCGGCATATACCGCGCCGAGCAGATACCGGAAACGCTGCGCACTAGCCGATGTGATCCGGAACTCCTGCGAGAACCGCTCGAAGCCGCCATCGGAATCGCTGAACACTTCGGTGAAGGCCGGGAAGCCGAACAGCGTATTGAAGAACGGGGCGGTATCACTCCGCGCGGTGTTCGTCTGGTCGATGTAGCCCGTCGCGCTCAACAGGCTGAACGGTCCGAAATCATACGTCGCGTCGAACGTGCCGAGCCAGTAATTCTGCTCGCCCGGCGTCAGGGACGTCTGCGCCGTGTTCAGGCCGTCCAGCGAGAAGCCGATGCTGTCCTGCTTGGACTCATTGTACATGCCCATGGCGGTCAGGGAGAGGCGGTCTGTCGGTTCGACGAGCAGGGTGGCGCGGAGCGTCGTGATCTGCCGGTCGTTATAGTCGTCCTCGGTCGGGCTATCGACCCACCCGCCGATATCGCGCCGCTGCGCCGCGATCCGCAAACCGGCAACGCCCGGCGCGATCGGCACGTTCAGGACGCCCTCCGCCCGGTAGCCCATTTCCCCGTCATTGATTGTGCTGACCTCGCCCGCAACACTGACCATCAACTCGTCAAGGTCGGGTTTGGCGGTAATGTAACGGATGGTGCCGCCCATTGAGTTCTCGCCATAGAGCGTCGGCTGAGGCCCGCGCAGAACCTCGACCCGCTCCATGTCGAGGAACTGAACCTCGACGACGCCGGCCGGGCCGATGTTCGTTGCGGAGAACTCGTTGATGTAATTTCCGACCGTCGCCTGACCCAGATACTGGGAGACGCCACGAAGCTGGATGCGCTGTGATCCGGGACCGATGTCGACCAGGCGCAGGCCGGGAACAGCCGCCTGCACATCGTCGAGGCTGAAGGCATTGCGCCGCTCCAGCTCTTCCGACGTCAACGCCGAGATCGCGATCGGCACATCGGCGATATTCTGCTCACGCCGCGCTGCCGTAACGACGATGGTGGGGCCGGACCCGCCGCTCTCCGCCTCGACCTCGGTGTCGTCGCCCATATTCTGTGCCATGGTCGGCATTGCGAGCGCCGCGCTGCTGAGTAGAACCGCGCCGAGTGACAGGCCGCCGATAGGTGCATTTCTCATGATTATACTGTCCCTCCCTAAGACGAGATACCGGCGGCTCACCCCGCCCCAAACGTCCATCAAGCAGCCTCTATCCCGTTTGAAGACGCGCGATACACTAGTGTTTTGCCATTGCTCTAGTATAAAAATACCGTTCGATGCAATGCTGTATCGGGAATGCTCCGGGTGACTGTCACCAGAACGCAACAGCGTTACGAACGGTTAGGTATTGGCTTGAGCGCCAAGGCAAATGATAGAGGTGCGCTTTGAAGAACCACGAACACACGCCGTTAACGGATTTTGAGGAGCGCGCGCCGACGCAGATGGCGGCGGATGCGAAGGCGTTTCTTGATCGCATGGCGAAACGGCATACGGTCCGGGATTTTTCAGACCGCCCGGTCGATCAGGGAATTATTGAGGATGCGATCGCTACTGCGGGTCTCGCACCCAGTGGAGCCAACCATCAGCCGTGGCACTTCTGCGCCATCGGCAGCCCGGAGAAGAAGAAGACCCTGCGGGAACTGGCAGAGAAAGAAGAACGCGAATTCTATGGCGGCAAGGCAAGCGAGGCGTGGCTCGACGCGCTCGATCCGCTCGGTACCGACGATCGGAAGCCCTATCTCGAACACGCCCCGTGGATCATCGCGATTTTCGGCCAGCGAAAGGGGGGCATTCAGGAGGATGAAACGCAGCAGAATTACTATGTTCCGGAATCCGTGGGTATTGCGATGGGGTTCCTCATCAGCGCGCTGCACCATGCCGGTCTCTGCATGCTAACCCACACCCCAAAGCCGATGACTTTTCTGCACGACCTTTGCGACCGGCCGAAAAGCGAAAAGCCGTACTTGCTGCTCGTCGTTGGCTACCCGGCGGAAGGCGCTACCATCCCGCTTCACGCGCTCAATAAAAAACCCTTGACCCAGATCGCCTCCTTCATCTGATCGGCCCCTGGGTGGTGAGCACGCGGGCGGACCGATCTACTCCTGCCCGCTCCACGCCTTCAGCCGCGCATCGAGCAGGTCCATGGGAAGCGAGCCCGGTGCCAGCACCTCGGCATGGAACGCGGGAAAGGTGAAGGCATCGCCAAGCACGGCGCGGGCATCGTCCCGCATTCGCAGCAGCTCCCGCTGCCCCATCGCATAGGCCAACGCCTGCCCCGGAATATCGGTTGAATAGCGCAGCAACTCGCTATCAATTTCCGCTTCGGAGGCGAAGGTGTTCGCCTGCATGAAGGCCTTTGCCTCCGCCAGCGACCAGCCCAATGCGTTCATGCCCGTGTCGACCACCAGCCGGTTCGCCAGAAACATCTTCGAGTACAACCGGCCATAGCGTTCGTACGGGGTACGATACATGCCCATCTCCCCGGCCAGGTCGGCTGCGTATTCCGCCCAGCCTTCGACATAGGCGGTTAGCGGCACGAAGGCATTGGCGCGGCGCAGCAGCGGCAGGTCCTCATTCTCGACCTGAAGCGCAATCTGGAAATGGTGGCCGGGCAGCAGCTCGTGATAGATCAGCGCAGCAGCATTGGCATAGGACGTGCTTTCTGGCTGCGACCCGTTGTAGATATAGGCACCGACCGGCAATTCGGGTGTCGGCGGACGGTAATAGCCGAACGTCATCCCCTGCTCGACCTGAGGGGGTGCGCGCTCGACGGTATAGGGTGCCTCGGGCAGCAGCGAGAAGTAGCGTGGCAGCTCGGGTTTGATGCGCTCCATTGCGCGGGCAAAATGTGCCTCGACCTCATCGGGCGTGGAGGCAGAAAAGCGCGGATCGGCATCTACCAGCGCGGCAAACTCCCGGTTCGTGCCCTCGAAACCCACATCGGCCTTGATATTCTCAAGCTCGGCCTTTGCGTCACTCAGGATCTCCTGTCCGATGGCATGGATTATTTCGGGGGAGAGATCGGTATTGGTATGCAGGCGCGTCCACGCCCGGTAACGCTCTGCACCGCCTGGCTGGTGCATCAGGCCCACACGCTCCGGAGCGGCCTCGACATAAGTCTCGTCCATGACACCACGAAGCGCGCGGAAGGCGGGCTTGATCTCGCCCTCGACTACGGCCTCGACCGCTGCCTGAAAGGCGGAGCGCTGGGCGTCTGGCACGGCGGACAGCCGCTCGGGTGCGGGCACCAGCCCCTCGGCCGCGGCCTCCAGGTTCGATGCCACCAGCCGCGCACTGGGAATGGCCGGGCGCGCGACGCGTATGCCGTGCTCCGCCTGGTAAACCAGCTTGTCCCGCTGCGACCGGATATGCTCCGCATAGGCTCGCATCGCAGCCAGGTAGCGCGCGCGTTCTTCGTCGGTCGATAGCGGCGACGACATTGCCGAGATGCGGATGTTGTTGTGCCGCCAGCCGCCAGCATAGGGCGTGACCGGAAAGCTATAGAGCCAGAAATCGGGGTATGCCTCCATGCTCTCCGCCAGCCGGAGCAGGTAGGCATGTGTCAGCGCATCGTCGTCATTCAGAGCCGCGGGATCGATACCGGCTAATGCCGCGCCAAACGCTGCGCCGTCGTTCGCGACCCCCGCCCAGAACTCCGCGCTGTCCGGCGGCAGGATGGCAATCGGCTCCCCCTTCTGGCTCCGCAGCGACAGGTCATAGGGCAGTAGCGCCTCAACCATTTGATCATGGAGATACGAAAGCTGCGCTGCGGCATCGACCGCGGCGACGGCCGGGATGGTTTGCGCGGCCTTCGCGTCTGGTTGGGTCTGGCATCCCGCGACCAGCAGCAGTCCGCCT
>JAZBPX010000016.1:0-12564 GCA_036351775.1 Pacificimonas sp.
AGCAATATATTTCAGATGGTTATCGTGCTCTGGCGTACCCTATCGCGCAATTCGGAAAGGTCATTTGACCAGCTCCGAAGGCAGAGGTCACAGGTTCGAATCCTGTCGGGTGCGCCATTTCCTATCTCGGGCCCGAACCCCGCTCGGCGAAGGTTATGACGGAAAGATTTTCGTGCATCTGACTGCCTGCTTTTCCTTATCTTCGACGATCCACGAACGAACCTCGTCAATGTCGAGCATGTCCGTGGCGCATACCCATTCGGCTGCCGTCGTGCGAATGGCTTTACTTGTTGGTTGAAACTCTCTTGGGGATATGTCCTTCGATCCGCAGTTCATGCGATGTCTGATCGCTTTCGGGAAGTCACGGGCGGGTGCCAACGGAATTGAGTGGGATGACAATGGAACGTCGGACCTGCGAGAGTAGCGCTCTACACGTGCTTTAACGGCTCTTCGCTTTCCGTTACGAATTCGGGCGCAGGTTCTGCTGCAGTTTGCGGTTTGCCGGGGAGTCGATGTCGCATTGCACGCGCAGGAACATGGGGTTGATGCCGATCCGGTTGGCGCCGGGCTCTGCCCACGCGTAGGCGAGCGTCTTGCCGCTATAGTCACGGTCGAGAATGCCGACCACGAACGTCTCCCGGTACATCCCGTCCGACCACGTGTTCCTTAAGAAGACGAGCATGCCCCGTCCATCGGGATGCGTGAAGGTGAACTCGCCCCCCTGATCGTGCAGGGAAATATAGTGCTGTGTGACGCGCGGGAACGCGCCGGGTTCTGCCGGAACGTCGATCATGCAGGCGAAGCGCCGCGCCCTTTCGGCATAGCGCCACGGGCCGCCTGCTTCCTCTGCGGTGCGGAGCCAGAACTGGTCCGGCGTCGAACGAAATTCCGTCAAGGTCAACGGGTCCGCGCAGGTGTCGCTCGCGAGCGCCGCGGCCATGGCATCGCCGTCCCGTCTCAAGACGAGGTCACAGTCGGGGATCGGCACCGTCGGCAGTTCGTCCGCCGTTCCCTGCGCGGTGAACTGCCGTATGCGGATGATACCGGCCTCTTCATCGGGAAGGATAGCATAAAGCCGCGATGCGATCGGTGTCGTCCGGTCGTTGCCGCGGTAAAGCGATATCCGAAGCGCGTAGGGCGCAAGATCCGGCCGCTCTGTCTTCTCGATACGGACGTAGACGCGGGCCGGGCTGTTGTCCGCGCGGTAAGGCGCGAGTGAGGCGGGGTCCGCCGCAGCGAGCTGTTCGATATTGTCATACTCGCCCGGCATGGTGAGCATCAGGTTCTCGATCTGGCGTTCAAGGGCCGTAAAGCGCCGCTCTTCATGATTGGCCGGAAGGGTTTGCGCGTTCGAAACCGCCGCGCACCCCGCGCCGAGACCGACGGCAAGCATCAATGTGAGGAGGCGGTGCACAACTCTCTCCAAATGACGGCGGCGCCTCCACCGGATGGTGAAAGCGCCGCCAGTTGTTTCAAGATGCTGGCCTCAGCTTCTAGCGGAACCGGTAGGCAAGGCGAATGCCGAACTGGCGCTTGTCGCGAAGGCCGACCTGAGCGCCCTCTCTCGAGAAGTCGAAGAAGCCGCCGGGCCGGGTCCGGACATCGAAGCTGAGATCCGAGAAGTTGAAACCGGATGTGGGCGAGTCTTCATCGAGGAGGTTGTTCACGAAGAACTCGATGTCCGCATTTTCTCCGGTGATGCCGAGGCGTACGTTCACATCCGTCGCGTCAGGAATGCGGGCAACATTGGCGTTACTGATGTAGAAATCGCCTGTGTAGAAGAGGTCGCCGCGCAGGAAGACGCTGTCGAACATGTCGCCGAAGCCGTCAAAGTCCCGCGTGTAGGTGCTGCCGAGGGACAGCGTGAGCGGCGGGAAGCGTGGAGCCTCTTGCCCTGCAATGTCCGCATTCGGACCGAAGATATCGCCAAAGTCGCCCGTGCCGCCATCCGGCGGGAAGGACGAGATCGTCGCGTCGATATAGGCGAAGGAACCCTGCATCGAGAAGTTGCGCGTCATGTTCACCGTGGCATCGAACTCGACACCGTAAATATCGGTCGATGCCCCGTTCGATGTGAACGCCACCGTACGCGTCGCGTTGGGTGAACCGACGACCTCGGAGACGACCTCCAGAGAGCGGAAGATTTCGTCGGTGCGCTGCATGTAGAAGGCGGCGAGGTTGAAGCCCCAGACGCCGTCCGGCGACTGCTGCTTCCAGCCGAACTCATAATTGGTCAGCGTTTCCTCGTCGAAGGTGATGCCGGCATCGGGGGCCAGCGCCTCGAGTTCGGCAAGCTGCGCCGCGTTCAGCGTCCCGACCTGCTCATTGAAGCCGCCGGGAAGGTTGCCCTCTGCATAGGTGAAGTAGAAGGTTGAATAGTCCGACGGCTGATAGCGCAGGGTGACGCGCGGCAGAAAGTTCTCGATCGTTGCGGGAGAAATCGGCGCGGGAAGACCGGCATTGACGTCTCCGTCCCGTATTTCATCGCGCTGGTAACGGCCCTCGAGTGTCAGCGACAGCTGGTCGGTGAACTGGTAGTCGACGGAACCGAAAACGCCGGTCGTCTTGGCACCTGAGGTGAACGGATCCAGGCGGAAGATATCGTTGAAATAGATCGGGTTGCCAAAGAAGCTTGAGGTTCCCGACGCGCTTTCAATATCTAGCTCGACATAGCTGGCACCGACGAGGACGTTCAGGCGGCCATCGAGGAAATTGCCCAGGAACTTACCCTCGAGTGTATAATCCTGAATGTCCCGTGCAGCGAAGGACAGAAAGGAATTGTCCGGCGACAGATCGAAGTCGAAGAATCGGCCGATCTCCTCCCGGTTGTACCCGCCGAGCAATTTGAAATCGATGTTCTCGGTAATGCCAACCTCGACATTCGCGCTTAGCCGCAATGACGCGAGATCAAGCCCGAAATCGTCCTTGTTCATCGGGTTGTAGCGGAAATCGAACACCGCGGCATCAGGACTGAACCGCGGGTCGTTCATGAACCCGTTATATTGGGCGACGTTTGCCGGGCCGCTATTCTGCCCAATTTCGGCGGCGCTTGGCGTTGGGATACGCCCGCGGAACACCGATTCCGTGCGGGTCGCGCCGCCGGGGCTCGGTACGATGGAGTCGGCCATGTTCACACTGCCGTCGGGGTTGATGAGGAAACCGCCGAAATTATGATCCGCGATGCCGACCGCCAAGGCAGCGGGCGGCGGACCGTCATCGATCTCCTGATAGGAGCCGCGCAGCTTCACTCGGAAATTGCTGGTCGGCTCGATCAGCAGCGTGCCGACGACTGTCCACTGCTCCTCGTCACCGAGCCGCTGGCCCGGTACCGCGACGTTATCATAGTGACCGTCCTTGGTATCGTAGCTGCCCGAAAGCCGCGCGCTGGCCCCGGGGAAAATCGGCCCCTCCACGGCGACGTCGGCACTATATTCGCCGCGCGTTTGCGCCGTGCCGGCGGCACTGATGGTGAACTCGTCGGCCGGGTCTTTCGTGACGTAGTTAATCGCTCCGGCAAAGGTGTTTCGGCCGAACAGGGCTGACTGCGGACCCTTGATGATCTCCACGCGCTCCAGCTCTCCGAGCGCGATGGTCGATGCACCGTTGCTAAGGTAGATACCGTCGAGGAAGACGGTCGCCGTCTGCTGCAGACGGTCGCCTGTCAGCACGGTGACGCCGCGGAATCGGGGGGTCGAGTCCACGCGGGCAAAGGCGTCGTTGAACTCTTCGACAAAAGCACCCGGCGCGGCCTTGGTAACCTCGGTAATGTCATCGAAACCACCGCGCTGCAGCTCCTGCTCGCCAATCACGGAAACTGCAAGCGGCGCATCGAGCAGCGTCTCTTCACGGCGGCGGGCGGTAACCACGATGACATTCTGGTCGGTCAGGTTGCTGACGCTGGTTTCCTCTGCGTCATCGGCCGTTACGGCGGCCTGCGCATGGGCAGCGCTCGGCACAAGCATCGTGCCTGTGGCCATCATGGTGGTGGCAAGCAAAACGCCTCGGTTCTTCGTCGAGATCATGTGGTCCTCCCTCATCGTTCAAAACCCGTTTCGCGGATGACGATTTGGGACTGGGCCCCGTTCTGGAGCAGCTCCCCACCATCTGCGCTTCCCTATGCGAGACCCCGCGATTTGAGGTCTCGCCGAACGCGGAATTCACCCGCGTCAAAACACCCCAGTGCGGTAAGGGGTAAGCGGGCCTCCAAATGTTGTCCAGACAAATGTCCTGAAGTTGTCCAGACAAGTTTGCGGGGTGTCGTTTTGTGGTCACAGGGGTGGGCGCCACGCTCACTCACCTGTGACAGGGACCGCGCGGCGCAGAGTTGTCAGAGGTAGCGGGGAAGGGCGGCCATGTCCGGGTCGGCGATCAGCCTGATGATCCGGCTGAGGGCGTGGACCCGCTCGCGTGCCGGGTGGATCTGCAGTGCCAGGGCCGTGCCCCCGGTCAGGTCGCCTTGCCGTGCGAGGGCCCAGGCCCGGTCGCGCCGGGTGACCGCGGCGAGTGACGATGTCGAGCCTAGCGGCGTGTCCGGTACCGCCGCCGCCAAAGCCTCGGCGAGCGCGATGTCGCCCGCGAACGCTGCGGACCCTGCCAGTTCGTAGGCGGTGTAGCCCTTCATCATGTCGGACTCGATGGCCGCCGCGAGGGAGCGGGCATCGGTGAGGATGGCGGGAACCGCGCCGGTTTGACCAGCATCGGCGAGGCGGGTTGCGATGCGGCTGGTGGCGCGGGCCTGCTCGTTCGGAGTTTCCGCCTCGGCGGCGGCGTTGCGGGCGTCGGCGATCAGGGTGCCCGCAGCGCCGAGGTTGCCCATTTCGATCTGGACGATGGCGATGTCGCGGAGGGCGCCGGCGCGAAAATAGCCGTCCTCGAGGCTCCGGGCGATGGTTTCAGCCTCGGCGAGCCAAGCTGCGGCGAGAGGGGTTTTGCCCGCCTGGAATGCGTGGGATGAGAGGTCGGAGCGGACGGTGGAACGGTAGTATTCGATGCTCATGGTGAGGGCATCGACGGCCTGTGCTGCTTCGCCAAAATATCCCTTTTTTGCCAAAAGGTTAGCTGCCTTTCGGAGGGCGACGGCCTTGTAGCCAGCTTCCGTATCGGTGCCCTGCGGCAGGGCGACGGTTTTCGCAAGGCCGTCCGCGGCGTCGACCTGCGCCAGATGCGCGGCGGCAAGGCGGGCGCGGATGTCGGCGGCTTGGGTCTCGGCGAGGCCCGGCAGGCGGGCCGCGATCCCGTCGATCCAGGCGGGCGCAAGGCCGTGCGGCTGAAGGTCGGCCAGCGTCCCGGCAATCTCCGCGAGGGCGCGGCCGCGAACGCCTGCGTCGGCAATCCAGTCGCTGCGCCCGATCGCGCGGGAAATCAGCGCGGCGGCGGCATCCGCCTGTCCGTGGGCGTCATAGGCCAAGGCGAGTTCCCCCGCCCCGCTGGCGAACGCGAAAGCGTCCGGGGTTTCCTCGAGAATGGCGGCGGTCTGGGCAAGGAGGCACGGTGCCGTGGGTACGGCTTCGGCCTCGCAGGCATCGGCGGCTTCGTAGGCCGGGGCAAACGCGGGGGGAGCTGCCGCGATGGTTCTGTCCGCCGCCCCGGTCATGGTCACGGCTGCCCCCGCCGGTGGCGGCGTACTCGCACAGCCCTGCATCAGGAGGGCCGCCGTCCCGCAAAGTGCCAGAAATCCGGTTCGTATCATGCCGCGCATCCGCCAGTTGTCCATACAACTCGACATAGATGGGCATCGTCGCTTAATCTATCCGTTCGTGGGGGCGCTTCGTTTCAGCCTCCGGACCGATACCGACCCTGAGCCGAAGAGAGCCGATCCCATGATGCGACCCCACTGCCTGACGATTGCCGGAAAACCCGCGCTGCTGCTCGCCGCCGGACTGGCCCTGGCCGCCTGCACCCCCACCGCCGATGAGCCCGCACAGGCGAATGCAGAGGCCGCGATGATGGCGAACGAACCGGCGATGATCGCGCGCGAGGACATCAAGGCGACGATCCTGGACTGGTGGCCGGGCGATTATGACAATGACGCGCAGATCGCGGCCTTTCGCGAGGACGGCGTCCCCATCTGGGTGCAGGGCCAGTCCGAAAATGGCGGCCCGTCAATGGGCGGCTTCCTGCCTGTCACCTCCTATTACCGCACGGTCGACCTGCCCGCGTTCGGCGGCGAGGTGCTGTATCTGGAGGAGTTCACCTTCGGCGACGACCCCTATCGCCACCGCATCTATACGGTCATCGACGATCCCGAGGCGGAACAGGTGCGCGTGAAACTCTATTACTTCTCGGATGAGGACAAGGAGCGGCTGGAGGGGACCTGGAACGACCTGTCGGGCCTCGCCGCGCTGACGCCCGACGACATGTCGCCGCTGCCCGACAACTGCGACCTGTATGTCACGCCCATGGAAGACGGGCGGCTGGAGATGAAGATGCCGAAGGACCAGTGCGTGTTCGGCAGCACCATGTTCGATTATCAGGTGATCCTGGGCCCCGATGAATTCTGGTACCGCGACCGCATCGTCAACGCCGAAACCGGCGAATTCCGGAGCACGGCGGGGAGTTTTGGGTGGCATAAACTGGTGAAGGAGGGGTGATGGCTGCCCATCTGATCCAAGATATTTTCTGCTCGCCCCGCCATTGACCGCTGTGCAAGAGTCAAAAGCATGCCGACTGTGGAGCCTTCCGTCCTTAGATGGGCGCGCGAAAGCGCGGGGCTTTCCGTTGAGGAAGCGGCAGCCAAAGTCGGTCTGAACGCAGCGCGGGGCGTTTCTGGCGCTGACAGACTCCGGGCACTCGAAAGCGAAAAAGGTGAAGTGTCTCGGCCGGTCCTGCTGAAAATGGTCCGGGCTTACAGACGTCCGCTCGTCTCCTTTTATCTCGACGAACCGCCCCTGCGCGGTGAACGCGGCGAGGATTTTCGAACGCTGCCCGACCGGAGCTCGGATAGCGAACCTCTGGTGGACGCTTTAGTTCGTGACATCCGTGTACGGCAGGCGATGGTCAAATCCGTTCTGCTGGACGAAGAAGAGGTTCGGCCGCTTCCGTTCGTGAACTCGATGGGCCGAGACGCGGGCGTCGCCTCTGTTCTGGCTTCGATCACAGAAACTCTCGGTCTCGATCTTGCGGAGTTTCGCGCCCAAGCGTCCCCTGAAGACGGCTTCGCTCTTGTTCGCCGACAAGCGGAGAAGGCTGGCATCTATGTTCTGTTGATCGGAAATCTGGGCAGTCATCATACAGCGCTGGACGTGGACGTTTTTCGCGGGTTCGCACTTGCCGATCCGGTCGCGCCATTTGTCGTCATAAATGACCAAGATGCCAAAACCGCGTGGTCGTTCACACTCATGCACGAACTGGCGCATATCTGGCTTGGGGAGACCGGCGTCAGTGGAGGTGACCTAGAAGGCGCTACAGAGCAATTCTGTAATGACGTAGCGAGCGAGTTTCTGTTGCCTGCGGAGGATCTGAGGCAGCTTCAGGTTCGCGTGGGCGGGACTGAAGAACAAGCCGCTCGCAAGATCACGGATTTTGCCAACGAGCGTTTAATCAGTCGTTCTTTGGTAGCGTACCGTCTCTACAAAACCGGAACTCTCGACCGCGCAATTTGGCAGAGTTTGACAAGTCGTTTTGCAGATGAGTGGCTGGCTAGTCGCGCGGCACGACGCGAACGAGCGCGCGCACAAGACGGCGGACCAAACTATTACGTCGTAAGGCGGCACAGGTTGGGGTCTGCATTGCTCAGTTTCGTAGCCCGAAATTTGAGTGAGGGTGTCCTGACGCCGACGAGAGCGAGCAAGCTCCTCGGCGTCAAACCTCGCAGTGTACACCCACTGTTGACTGGTGGCGCGCCGCCACTCGAGAATGGTGGCTAACGGATGCTCTACCTTCTGGACGCCAACGTTCTGATCACGGCGCACAATCTATACTATCCAGTAGATGCAGTACCTGAGTTTTGGGAATGGCTCGCGCATCAAGGAGAAGTCGGGAACCTGAAAATGCCGACTGAAACTTTTGAAGAGGTCAAGGACGGCGGCAGGAAGGTAGAGACTGATTTACTTTACGCATGGGTTCGAGACACCGCTAACAAAGCAGCAATCCTGTTAGAAGACGAGGTAGTGCCTCAGCTTGTTCAGGAGGTGACAGCGCGATACGCGCCGGACTTGAGAGATGACGAGCTGGATGCGATCGGCCGCGATCCGTTTCTCATCGCCCACGCATTGGCCGATCCAGCCAACCGCTGCGTCGTAACGACGGAAGTTTCCAAGCGAACGACGCGAAGGCAGAACCGCCGCATACCCGATGTTTGTGAAGATATGAACGTGCGGTGCGTGGATACATTCAGCATGCTGAAAGCACTGAATTTTACGACGCGTTGGCAGAACTAAGGGGGTGCCGCACATGGCCGGAATCTGGTTCGATGAGCTGACGGTGGGGCAGGTGTTCGATCATGCCATCCGCCGCACGGTGACCGAGACGGACAATGTCATGTTCTCGACGCTGACGCATAATCCGGCGCAGCTGCATCTGGACGCGGAATATATGAAGGGGACGGATTTCGGGCGGATCATCGTCAATTCGACCTTTACGCTGGGCCTGATGGTGGGGGTGTCGGTGGGCGACACGACGCTGGGGACGGCGGTGGCGAACCTCGGCTGGGACGAGGTGCGGTTTCCGGCGCCCGTGTTCATCGGCGATACGCTGCGGATCGAGACCGAGGTGGCTGAGCTGCGCGAATCGAAGTCGCGGCCGGGTGCGGGGATCGTGACCTTCATCCACCGCGCTTATAATCAGGACGATGTGCTGGTGGGGTCGTGCAAGCGGACGGGGCTGCAGCTGAAGAAGCCTGCCGCGTGACGGAGCCTGCGCCTAAGCCGCTGCGGTCGCTGCTGTTCATTCCGGGGGATAGCGAGAAGAAGCTGGCGAAGGTCGATAGCTGCGGCGCGGATGCGGTGATCCTGGACCTGGAGGACGCGGTAGCGCCCGCGAACAAGGGCGCGGCTCGGGGGCTGGTGGCGGACTTTCTGAACGCGCATCCAAAGGGTGAGCGGACCGGGCCGGAGATCTGGGTGCGGGTGAATCCGCTGGATACCGACCTGACCGAAGACGACGTGGCGGCGGTGATGGCGGGCGCGCCGGACGGCCTGATGCAACCGAAGATCGACGGGCCGGCGGATGTGGCGGCGCTGTCGGAGGTGCTGGACCGGCATGAGGCGGCGGCGGGCCTTGAGGCCGGGTCGACGCGCATCATTCCGGTGGCGACGGAGACGGCGGCGGCGCCCTTCCGGCTGGGCGATTTCGCGGAGGCGGAGCTGCCGCGGCTGGCGGGTCTGACTTGGGGCGCAGAGGATCTGTCGGCGGCGGTGGGGGCTACGACGAACCGGGCACCCAGCGGGGAGTGGGCGTTCACCTACCGGCTGGTGCGGTCGCTGACCCTGATGGCGGCGCATGCGGCGGGGGTGCCCGCGATCGATACGCTCTATGCGGACTTTCGCGACGGCGAAGGGCTGCGGGCGTCGAGCGAAGAGGCGTTCGGTGAAGGCTTTTCCGGGCGGCTGGCGATCCACCCGGCGCAGGTGGCGGCGATTAACGAGAGCTTCTCGCCATCCGCCGAGCAGGCGGCGCTGGCGCGGCGGATCGTGGCGGCGTTTGCGGGGGCGGAGGGCGCGGGGACGGTAGGGATCGACGGGAAGATGTATGACCGGCCGCACCTGAAGGCGGCGCGGCGGACCTTGGCGCTGCACGAGGCGGCGGGCGCGTAGCCCTCACCTGTCATCCTGACGCAGGTCAGGACCCACTCCATATTTGGTGGCACCCGATGGTTTGGTGCAGAAGTCACGGCGTGGGTCCTGACCTGCGTCAGGATGACAGTGGGAGGGGGCTCGTGGAGCACCACAAGCCTTGCACCGACTCTGCGCAGCCGACAGGGCGGGCCGGTAATCTGATGAGGGAGTCTGGCCATGCGCCAAATCGAACATTTCATCGGCGGGGGCCCCGCGCCGGGCGGCAGCCGCAAGCACAAGATCTGGAACCCCTCCACCGGCGAGGTGCAGGCGGAGGTGCTGCTGGGGACGGCGGCGGAGCTGGACAAGGCGGTGGCGAACGCGAAGGCCGCGCAGCCGGCCTGGGCCATGACGAACCCGCAGAAGCGCGCGCGCGTGATGTTCGACTACAAGCGCATCGTCGAAGGGCGCATGGACGAGCTGGCGGCGCTCTTGTCATCCGAACATGGCAAGGTGATCGCCGACGCGAAGGGCGATGTGCAGCGCGGGCTCGACGTGATCGAGTTCGCCTGCGGCATCCCGCACGTCCTGAAGGGCGACTATACGCAAGGGGCGGGGCCGGGGATCGACGTCTATTCCATGCGGCAGCCGCTCGGCATCGGCGCGGGCATCACGCCGTTCAACTTTCCGGCCATGATCCCGATGTGGATGTTCGGCGTGTCGGTCGCGGTCGGCAATGCGATGATCATCAAGCCGTCGGAGCGCGACCCGTCGGTGCCGATGAAGCTGGCCGAGATCATGCTGGAGGCCGGCCTGCCGGAGGGCATCTTGCAGGTTGTGAATGGCGACAAGGAGATGGTCGACGCCATCCTCGATCATCCGGATATCGCGGGCGTCAGCTTCGTCGGCTCGTCCGACATCGCGCACTATGTCTATCGCCGCGGCGTCGACAACGGCAAGCGCGTGCAGGCCATGGGCGGCGCGAAGAACCACGGCATCGTCATGCCCGACGCCGACCTCGACCAGGTGGTGAACGACCTGTCGGGCGCGGCGTTCGGATCGGCGGGCGAGCGCTGCATGGCGCTGCCTGTGGCGGTGCCGGTCGGCGAGAAAACGGCCAATGACCTGCGCGAGGCGATGATCCCGGCGATCGAGAAGCTGCGCGTAGGCGTGTCCAGCGACCCCGACGCCGATTACGGCCCGGTCGTGACGCCGGAGCACCGCGAGCGGGTGAAGGGCTGGATCGCGAAGGGCGTCGAGGAAGGCGCGGAGCTAGTCGTCGACGGGCGCGAATTTTCGATGCAGGGGCATGAGGACGGCTTCTTCATCGGCCCCAGCCTGTTCGATCATGTGACGCCCGAAATGTCGTCCTACCGCGAGGAAATCTTTGGTCCCGTCCTGCAACTGGTGCGGGCCGAGAGCTTCGAGGAGGCGCTGTCGCTGCCGAGCCAGCATCAGTATGGCAACGGCGTCGCGATCTTCACGCGGAACGGCCACGCCGCGCGCGAATTCGCGGCCCGCGTCGATGTGGGCATGGTGGGCATCAACGTGCCGATCCCGGTGCCGGTCGCCTATCACAGTTTTGGCGGCTGGAAGCGCTCCGCCTTCGGCGATCAGGGCCAGCACGGCATGGAGGGCGTCCGCTTCTGGACCAAGCTGAAAACGGTGACGCAGCGCTGGCCCGACGGCGGCGCGGATGACGGGAATGCGTTCGTCATTCCGACGATGGGGTGAGGGTGTGGTGATCGACGAGAATGAGCTGCTCGCGGGTGTCATACATCAAGGGGAGATCACGCAATGGGCGGGACGGCCTTGCCAAGGATTCGCATTCACAGCTTTTGATGTATTTTTAGTTCCCTTCAGCTTTCTTTGGGCAGGGTTTGCGGGAATGTGGAATCTTCTTGTCTGGTTTGCTGACGGCGGAGAGACGCCCTTTGCTTTTGGCGCTTTTGGGTTACCGTTTCTGATTGTCGGCGCTTATGTCAGTGTCGGCCGCCTTTTCCATGATCGTTGGCTTCGAAAAAACACCATCTACGCAGTCACGAACAAGCGCGCACTCGCAATCACCAAATCTGTTTTCGGGACGAAAACAAAGGTGGTTCGATTAGAGAATGCGAGCGTCAGTGCTTCGATCTCCCGGAATGGGCGAGGCACTTTGACATTCGGAGACGCGCCAGCATTCGATTTCACCGGATTCAGCTACTGGCTGCCATCCACCGGGCCGGGTCTGAAGTTTTTTCGGGTGGAGGAAGCGCGTGCGCTGGAAGAACTGATCGCACGTTTGCAGAGCAGGTAAAACTATTTCGACGCGCCTTGCGGGTGCTTTCTGGAGGGCCTTGTCATGAAAATCGCGTTTATCGGGCTTGGGAATATGGGCGGGGGGATGGCCGCCAATCTTGCCGGGGCGGGGCATGAGGTGCGGGCGTTCGACCTGAGCGCGGCGGCGCTGGCGGCGGCGGAGGCGAAGGGGTGTTCTGGTTTCTCCAGCGCTTCGGAGGCGTGTGCCGGGGTGGAGGCCGTCGTCTCGATGCTGCCCAATGGGGAGATCGTGAAAGCGGTTTACGAGGCGGACGTGATCGGGAGCGCACCGGCGGGGGCGGTGCTGCTCGACTGCTCGACGATCGACGTCGCGACGGCGCGCAGCGTGATCGAGGCCGCCGAGAGCGCGGGCTATGACATGGTCGATGCGCCGGTGTCAGGCGGGATCGCGGCGGCGAAAGCGGGCTCGCTGACCTTCATGGTGGGCGGGACGGAGACGGCGTTCTCGCGCGCCGAGCCGATCCTTCAGGCGATGGGCAAGGCGGTGATCCACGCGGGCGATGCCGGGAACGGTCAGGCCGCGAAGATCTGC
>JAZBPX010000017.1:0-2242 GCA_036351775.1 Pacificimonas sp.
ATGGAGCGCGAAGCCTCCGGCAGCATTCGCGGCTGGCGCTACACCGCGGTCGACCGGGCGGGCATCTATGTGCCGGGTGGCCGTGCGCCGCTCTTCTCTTCGGTCCTGATGAACGCGATCCCGGCGCAGGTTGCGGGCGTGGCTGAGATCGTCATGGCAACGCCGGCCCGCGGCGGCATCATCGACCCGCACATCCTCCATGCGGCAAAACTCGCCGGTGTTTCGAAGGTCTTCCGCATCGGCGGTGCGCAGGCCATCGCCGCCCTCGCCTACGGCACCGACAGCGTCCCGAATGTCGATGTGATCGCCGGACCCGGCAATGCCTATGTCGCGGAGGCAAAGCGGCAGGTCTTCGGCCGCGTCGGCATCGACATGGTGGCGGGCCCGTCGGAAATCCTCGTCGTCGCCGATTCGGGCGCGAATGCCGACATTCTCGCCGCCGACCTCCTCAGCCAGGCCGAGCATGACCCGACCAGCCAGTCGATCCTCATCACCGACTCGCCGGACCTCGCTGACGCCGTCGAGGCCGCCGTTCCGCGCGCGCTCACCGGACTGGCCAGCGCGGAAACGGCAAGGGCGAGCTGGGACGCGCACGGCGCAATCATCATCGTGCCCGAACTCTACGCAAGCGCCCCGCTGATCGACGCCCTCGCGCCCGAGCATCTCCTCCTCTCCATGCTGCACCCCCAGCCCCTGTTCGAGCGGGTGCGTCACACGGGCAGCGCCTTTCTCGGCTATCACACGCCGGAGGCGATCGGCGATTACCTCGCCGGGCCGAACCACGTCCTGCCGACAGGCCGCCGCGCGCGCTTTTCCAGCGGCCTTGGCGTTGCGAACTTCATGAAGCGCACGACCTTCCTCGGCATGACGGAGGTCGGCTTCGCGCAGCTGGGCCCGCCCGCCGCCGCGCTCGCCCACGCCGAACAGCTCCCGGCCCACGCGCTCAGCATCGAGCGGCGGCTGAAACGATGAAGACCGCAGAGATAGACCTCGCCCATGTCGACACCTGGCTCTTCGACCTCGACAACACGCTCTACCCGGCAAGGGCGAACCTCTTCGCGCTGATCGACCGGAAGATGGGCGCTTTCATCGCGCGCGAACTCGGCGTCGATGCAGTTGAGGCGCGAAGGATCCAGAAGGATTTCTTTCACCGCCACGGGACCACCCTGCGCGGCCTGATGGACGAGCACGGTGTCGATCCGCACCACTTTCTCGACTTCGTCCACGATATCGAAATGACCGCGCTCAGCGAGGACCGCCGCGTCTCCGCCGGCGTCGAAGCGCTGCCGGGCCGCAAGCTGGTCTTCACCAACGGCGACACCAACTACGCGCAGCGCGTACTCGAGACTCTCGGCCTCCACGCGCATTTCGAGGCGATCTACGACATTCACGCCATGAACTACCGGCCAAAGCCGGAGCCGAACGCCTATGCCGCGCTCTGCCAGCGCCATGACATCGAGCCCGCGCGCGCCATCTTCTTCGAGGACATGGCGCGGAACCTCGCGCCCGCAAAGGCGCTGGGCATGACGACGGTCTGGATCGACAATGGCAGCGAAAGCGCCGCCTATGACGCCGACCATGATGCCATCGACCTCGTGATCGACGATCTCGGGGCGTTTCTGGAGGATCTGACTGCGAAATGACCGATTCCGCAAGTGACCGGCCGAGCGAAGCCCTGATCGAGCGCGCCTGGGACGACCGCGCGTCCATCACACCAGAGACGACCGGCGATGTGCGGGATGCCATTGAGGCGGCGATGACCGCCCTCGACAATGGGTCAGCCCGCGTGTCGGAGCCGGACGGCGAGGGCGGCTGGCGAGTCAACGAATGGCTGAAGAAGGCTGTGCTTCTCTCCTTCCGCCTGAATGACATGGAATTGATCGAGGGCGGCCCCGGCGGCGCGCCCTGGTTCGACAAGGTACCCTCCAAATTCCTCGGCTGGACCGAGGACGATTTCCGCAAGGCCGGTTTCCGCGCCGTTCCCGGTTCCATCGTGCGGCGCGGCGCCTTTATCGGCAAAAACGCCGTCCTGATGCCCAGCTTCGTCAATCTCGGCGCGCATGTCGGCGGGGGGACCATGATCGACACCTGGGCCAGCATCGGCAGCTGCGCGCAGATCGGCGAAAACTGCCACATCTCCGCCGGGGCCGGGATCGGCGGCGTGCTGGAGCCGCTTCAGGCAACGCCGACCATTATCGAGGACGACTGCTTCATCGGCGCGCGTTCCGAGATCGTCGAGGGC
>JAZBPX010000018.1:0-67178 GCA_036351775.1 Pacificimonas sp.
GTCCCTCCACCGCCCTGCGGGGGAGGTGGCTGAGCGCAGCGAAGTCGGAGGGGGCCCGTCCGCCTGCCTTAACTATCCGCGCCAACGGCATCGGCGACATTGGCGAAGCCGTCCGCCTTCAGATGCGCGGCGAGGCCTTTCGCGATGCGCGCCGGAAGGCCCGGGCCGCCGTAAACGAGCGCGGAGTAGAGCTGGACGAGCGAAGCGCCGGCGCGGATGCGCTCATAGGCGTCGTCTGCGGTGGCGATACCGCCAACGCCGATAAGGGGAAGTTTCGCTCCTGTCGCCTGGCGGAGCGCCTTCAGTGCGGCGAGGGCCAGCGGTTTCAGCGGCGCACCGGAGAGGCCGCCCTGCTCCCCCCGCGCTGCGCCGCTGAGATAGTCGGGGCGGCTGACGGTCGTGTTCGAGCAGATGATCCCGTCGACGCCGGTCGCCAGCGCGACCTCCGCGATGTCGGCGATGTCCCTGTCGGTCAGATCGGGCGCGACTTTCACGAACAGGGGGACGGCGCGCCCTGCCCTCGCCGCGAGACAGCGGATGAGGAGCTCGGTGAGGGCGTCCTTCGACTGGAGATCGCGCAGGCCCGGCGTGTTGGGCGAGGAGATGTTGACGGTGAGATAGTCGGCGACAGGCGCGGCGAGCGTGACGCCATTTTCGTAATCGGCGATTCGGTCCGCGGGATCCTTGTTCGCGCCGACATTGATGCCGATGCGCGCCGCGCCGTGCGAAAAGCGCCAGCGGCGAAGGCGCTTCAAGGCCTTTTCGATGCCGTCATTGTTGAAACCGAGACGGTTGATGACCGCGCCGTCCTGCGGCAGGCGAAAGACGCGCGGTTTCGGGTTGCCCGCCTGCGGGCGCGGGGTCAGCGAACCGACCTCAACGAAGCCGAAGCCGAGACGCGCCATGCGGTGCGGCACCTCCGCATTCTTGTCGAAGCCGGCCGCAAGGCCAATGGGATTGGGAAAGCCGAGCCCCGCCACGGTGGTTTCCAGCACCGGATCGCGGACCGTCCGGTCGGGCAGCGGCGCGCGTTTGAGGGCTGCGAGGGTCAACTCGTGCGCGCGCTCCGGATCGAGCCGGAACAGGAGGGGGCGGGCGGCGGCGAAGAGCGACGTCATGGCCCCCCGCTAGTCAAAACGGGCGCGCGCTTCTACGGTCCAAGCCATTCCGAGGGCCAATTTAGGGAAATGATTCGATGATGATCCGCCTGCTGCTTTCCACCGCGGCCGCCACCGCGCTATCCGCCTGCGCGGCCACCTATGACGCGCCGGTCACGGCGACTACCGCCGCCTCTACGACCCCCGCCATGCCTGAAGAGGCGATGTCCGAAGCGGAGATGTCTGCCGACGCGCGTCTCTCCGCATTTTTCGAAGAGTATGACGAGGCGGTGCTGGCGCGCAATCCGCTGTCGAAATCCTATCGCGGGATCGTCGATGAGGATTACGGCCGCTGGGGCGACTGGTCGGACGAGGCCGCGATTGCGGCGCGCGAGGAGGACGAGCGCTTTCTGGCGCGAATGCGGGCCGAATTCGCGAGTGCCGACCTGTCGGCGCAGTCGCGCGATTCCTACCGCCTGTTCGAGGCGATGATGCAGCGCAGCGCCGCCGCCTTCCCGTTCCGGCGCAACGCCTATGTGTTCGACCAGATGAACGGCGCGCACGCCCAGCTGCCGGCGTTCCTGATCAACATCCACCGCGTGCGCGATGTCGACCAGGCGCGCGCCTATATCAGCCGCCTGCAGGGGATGGGCGGCGTCATCGACACGCTGATCGAGGAAGCCGCCATCCGCACAGCTGCCGGTGTGCAGCCGCCGGACTGGGTCTATCCCTATCTTCTCAGCGACGTCGACAACCTGCTGTCGGGCGCCCCGTTCACGGATGGTGAACCCACGGCGCTGCTCGCCGACTTCACGGCCAAGGCGAACGGCCTCGATATTCCGGAGGCGGAGAAGGCCGCGCTGATTGCCGAGGGGCGGCAGGCGCTGACCGAAATTGTCGGCCCCGCTTACCGCAGGCTGCGCACGGCCATCGCGACCGAGCAGGCCACCGCGCCGACGGTGGACGGCATCCACCGCTTTGCCGACGGATCAGCCTATTATAACGAGCGGCTGCGCTATTACACGACGACCGACATGACCGCCGAGGAGGTTCACAATCTCGGCCTGCGCGAGGTGGCGCGCATCCATAGCGAGATGCAGGCGATCATGAATGAGGTCGGCTTTACCGGCACTCGTCCGGAATTCTTCGAGAAGCTGCGCACCGACCCGGCCATGTTCCACACCAGCCGCGAGGATTATCTCGCCGAAGTGCAGGTCGTGACCGACCGCATGGCCGAACGCCTGCCGCAATATTTCGGGACGCTGCCGAAATCGGACTTCATCGTGAAGCCGGTCGAGGCGTTCCGCGAGAAGTCCGCGGGCAAGGCGTTCTACCAGTCGCCCTCCCCCGATGGATCGCGGCCGGGCACCTATTATGTGAACCTCTACAACCTCAACGACATGTCGAAGACCGAGCTGGAGGCGCTGGCCTATCATGAGGCGATGCCGGGTCATCACCTGCAGCGC
Organism: Pacificimonas sp.; assembly: GCA_036351775.1. GTDB lineage: Bacteria > Pseudomonadota > Alphaproteobacteria > Sphingomonadales > Sphingomonadaceae > Pacificimonas. The sequence goes on from JAZBPX010000018.1 coordinate 2,564, forward strand.
GCGCTGCAGGTGGAGATGGAGGGTCTGCCCGCCTTCCGCCGGTTCGGCGGCTTCACCGCCTATACCGAAGGCTGGGGCCTCTATTCGGAGGAACTGGGCAAGGACATGGGCTTCTATACCGATCCCTATTCCGACTTCGGGCGCCTGGGCATGGAGCTGTGGCGCGCCTGCCGCCTGGTCGTCGATACCGGGCTGCACAGCAAGGGCTGGAGCCGTGAACGGGCGATCCAGTATCTGAAGGACAATACGCCCAATCCCGACGGCGATATCCGAAAGGCGATCGAGCGCTACGCCGTCTATCCGGGGCAGGCGACCGCCTACACCATCGGCAAGCAGAAGATCATGGACCTGCGCGCCGAGGCGATGGAGACGCTGGGCGACGATTTCGACTGGCGCGGGTTCCACGATGCGATCCTCGCCACCGGGCCGGTGCCGCTGTCGATCCTCGAAGAGAATATCGACGCCTGGGTGGCCCGGCAGGCGGGGTAGGCGGCCGTTTCCCCTCCGCGCCGCATGGCGGGGAGGGGCAGCGAGACCTGGCAGCTTGTCTGCCTGGTCGCAGCGGGGTGGTGTTCTGCGACGGCAGCGTGGTGGGAGGAAGCCCCTCCCCTAGCCCCTCCCCTAGAGGGAGGGGAAAAGGGTGGGCCTGCTTGCCGCAGGCGGTTGCGATTCGTGGGGCACTTTCTATATCGGACAGCGTTAGTCCGATATGCTACGTCTCTCGAACCTTGCCGATTATGCCGTTGTTGCTTGTACGGCCCTTGCCCGCTCCGGCGGCCGGCTGAGTGCGGCCGAACTGGCGCAGGCGACGCAGGTGCCCGCGCCGACCATGGCGAAGCTGACTGGGGCGCTGACGCGCAGCGGACTGCTGACCTCTACGCGCGGCGCGGCGGGCGGTGTGATGCTGGCGCGCGCCGCCGCCGATGTCAGTATGCTGGACATCATCGAGGCGGTCGACGGCCCCATCGGCCTCGTCGCCTGCACCCATAGCGGGAGCGAACCCTGCGCCCTGTCGGACAGCTGCCAGGTGAAGCCGCACTGGCCGGTCATCAACGAGACGGTTCGCGGCGCGCTCGCAAGGGCCACACTGGCCGACATGCTGGGCGCGCCCGGAAATGCGGAAGCCCGCAAGACCGACCATATGGCTACTCCCACTTCTGGCCCGACTTCTGCCGAGCTCTCTGCCTCGAGCTCTGCCTCCAACTCTTCCGCGCGCCCCGCCCCGCCCCCTCATGCCGAAGGAATCCGATAGATCATGGCACAGAATGCCGAAGTCCTTGACAAGGACGCCCCCAAAGACGTGACGAACGCCGAGGCGCTGGCCGCGGCCGAGGACGCCTCGAAGTACAAGTGGGGCTTCTCCACAGACCTCGAACAGGATTTCGCGCCCAAGGGGCTGAACGAGGATACCGTCCGCTTCATCTCGGCAAAGAAGAACGAGCCGCAGTGGATGCTGGACTGGCGCCTGAAGGCGTTCCGCCTGTGGCAGCAGATGGAGAGCCCCGACTGGTCCAAGCTGAACATCCCGATGATCGATTATCAGGATGCCTATTATTACGCCGAGCCGCGTGCGAAGCCGAAGCTGGACAGCCTCGATGACCTCGATCCGGCGATCCGGGAAACCTATGAGAAGCTCGGCATTCCCATCGAGGAGCAGAAGGTGCTCGCCAATGTGGAGGGCGCGCGGAAGGTCGCCGTCGACGCGGTGTTCGATTCCGTATCCGTCGCGACGACGTTCCGCGAGGAGCTGGAGAAGGCCGGCGTCATCTTCATGTCGATTTCCGAGGCGATCCGCGAACATCCGGAACTGGTGAAAAAGTATCTCGGCACGGTGGTGCCGGTGCGCGACAATTATTTCGCAGCGCTGAATTGCGCGGTCTTTTCCGACGGCACCTTCGTCTACATTCCGGAGGGCACGCGCTGTCCGATGGAGTTGTCGACCTATTTCCGCATCAACGCGGAGAATACCGGCCAGTTCGAACGCACGCTGATCGTCGCCGAGAAGGGCAGCTATGTCAGCTACCTGGAGGGCTGCACCGCGCCGCAGCGCGATGAAAACCAGCTGCACGCCGCCGTGGTTGAGCTGGTCGCGATGGACAATGCGGAGATCAAATATTCGACCGTCCAGAACTGGTATCCGGGCGACGAAAACGGCGTCGGCGGCATCTATAATTTCGTGACGAAGCGCGGCAACTGCCTCGGCAAGCGGTCGAAGATTTCCTGGACGCAGGTGGAGACGGGCTCCGCGATCACGTGGAAATACCCGTCCTGCGTGCTGTCGGGAGAGGAGAGCGTCGGCGAATTCTACTCCGTCGCGCTGACCAACAACGCGCAGCAGGCCGACACCGGCACAAAAATGATTCACCTCGGCAAGAACACCCGCTCGACCATCGTGTCGAAGGGGATCAGCGCGGGCCGGTCGGAAAACACCTATCGCGGCCTCGTAAAGGTCGCGCCGACGGCGGAGGGCGTGCGGAACTTCACAGTGTGCGATTCGCTGCTGCTCGGTTCCGACTGCGCGGCGCATACCGTGCCCTATATCGAGGTGAAGAACCCCTCGGCGCAGATCGAGCATGAGGCGACGACATCGAAAATCTCCGACGACCAGCTGTTCTATGCCATGAGCCGCGGGCTGGATGAGGAAGAGTCGGTAGCGCTGATCGTGAACGGATTCGCGAAGGAAGTGCTGCAGCAGCTGCCGATGGAATTCGCGGTGGAAGCGCAGAAGCTGCTGGGGATTAGCCTCGAGGGGGCGGTGGGGTGATTTTTGTTACCCCCAATCTGTCATCCCGGCGGATGCCGGGACCCACGCCAATTCGGCTGGCAAAGCTGAGCTGTGGGCGCACGTCATGGCGTGGGTCCCGAAACGAGTTCGGGATGACATCTCTTTTGTGCCTTTCGGGTTCTCGCCGTGGCTGACGACACCTGGGCTTGGCTCCAGAGCTTCTACCGCTCCTTCTGCGACGGGGAGTGGGAGCATACCAATGGTTGCCGCATCGAGAGCCTGAACAATCCCGGCTGGGTGTTCGAGTTCGACACCTTCGGCACACCGCTGGCGAACACGCGCTTTCAGACGGTGACCAAGAACACGATCAACGACCCCGAAGGCTGGATCGACCTGCGCCGTCAGGACACGATGATCCAGGGCGCCTGCGGGCCGGAAGACCTGACCGAAACCGTGCAGCATTTCCGCGACTGGGCCGAGGCCAATCTGGCGCGGCAGCGGGGGGCGGCGTGATGGGAACCAGAACACGAAAACCTGTCATCCCGGCGAAGGCCGGGACCCACGCCATGACTTCAAGCGTCGCTGCGACGGTTACGAAGGTAACGGCGTGGGTCCCGAAACAAGTTCGGGATGACAATGTAGGAGAGGGCCCGCCACCAAGCGGGCTGAACAACGGATATGCTTGAAATCAATGACCTGACCGCCGGTGTGGACGGCAAGACCATCCTGAACGGCCTGTCTCTAAGCCTGCCTGCGGGCGAGGTGCATGCGATCATGGGGCCGAACGGGTCGGGTAAATCGACGCTGGCCTACACGCTGTCGGGCCGTGACGGCTATGCGGTCGAGAGCGGCACCGCGACGCTCGGCGGCGAGGATCTTCTCGACATGGAGCCGCATGAGCGGGCGGCGGCTGGCCTCTATCTCGGCCTGCAATATCCGGTCGAGATCCCGGGTGTGTCGAACCTCACCTTCCTCCGCACCGCCGTGAACGCGCAGAAGAAGGCGCGCGGCGAGGACGAGATCAGCGCGGCGGATTTCCTGCGCGCGATGCGGACGGAATCCGAAGCCTTTGACCTCTCCATGGATCACATGAAGCGCGGCGTGAATGTCGGCTTTTCCGGCGGCGAGAAGAAGCGCAACGAGATGATCCAGATGGCGATGATCCAGCCGAAGGTCGCGGTGCTGGACGAGACCGACTCCGGCCTCGATATCGACGCGCTGCGCGTGGTGGCGGACGGCATCAACCGGCTGCGTTCACCGGACCGCTCGATCCTGCTCATCACACATTACCAGCGCCTTCTGGATTATGTGAAGCCGGACAAGGTTCATGTGCTGAAGGCGGGCCGCATCGTCAGGACGGGCGGCCCGGAACTGGCGCACGAGCTGGAGCGCGAAGGCTATGACGCCATCGCGAAGGCCGCGTGAAGGACCTGAACGCCCACTCCCTCGGCGAGCTGCGCGCCGATTTCCTCGGCACAAGCACCAACGCAATGCCGATTGCGGGCGCGATCACTTGGGCGGCGCTCGGCATAGCGGCGCTGTTCCTCCCGGAACGGACCATCGGCACGCTCTCACTCTATATCATGGTTGCGATCATGCCGCTCGCCTTCCTGATCGAGAGAGCGCAGGGCCGGAACCTGTTCGCGGGCGGCGACAATCCGCTGGTGAAGCTGTTCCTCTCGTCAATCGCGATGATCGGCGCCATCGTTCCGCTGGTCATCGTCGCAGCGACGTCCGCCGAGCAGCCGCTTCTGATCCTGCTGGGCATGGCGATCCTCGCAGGCGTGATCTGGATTCCCTATGGCTGGGCCGCGGACGACCCCGCCGGGATGCGGCACGCCATTGGCCGCACGGTCGGCTGTTATCTCGCCTATGCCTTCGCACCGGACGCCTATGTAGGCACGGCGATATGCGCTGTTGTGGTGCTGTCCTATCTCTTCACACTGGCAACGGCGAAGACGATGGGAGAGCGTCTGTGACCGTTCGCCCCACCAAGAAGAACGAGGCCTGGCGCTATGCCGACTTTGGCGCGCTCGGTGAGCATTGGCCGGAGACGGCGGATGGCTGGCGCGCGGTCGATGTGGCGGCCGGCGAGACGCAGCGCGATACGCTGAGAATGATGCCGGACGCAGCGCTGGTGTCGGACGTGGACCGGGTGAAGGTCACCATCGGCGCGGGCGGGCGCTATGAGCTGTTCGCGCTGGCCGCGCGCTCCCGCTACGGCCGGCTGGAGATCGAAGCCGACCTGGCCCAGGGCGCACATTTCGAGTTTGGCGGCGCGATCATCGGCGCGGGGCGCTCCACCAATGAATTCATCGTGCGGGTGAACCATCTGGAGCCGAACGGCACGTCGAACCAGACCGTCCGCTCCGTGCTGGCGGACAAGGCGGTGGGCAGCTTCCTCGGCAAGGTGCACGTCGCGCGCGCCGCGCAGAAGACTGACGGGTCGCAGTCCGCCAAGGCGATGCTGCTGGACCGCACGGCGACGGCGAACCTGAAGCCGGAGCTGGAAATCTACGCCGACGATGTGAAGTGCGCGCACGGCGCGACCGTCGGCGAGCTGGACAGGCGGGCGCTGTTCTACATGGCCTCGCGCGGGATCCCGCCGGAAATGGCAGAGCGGCTGATGCTGCAGACCTTCGTCGCGGATGCCTTTGTCGAGGTCGGCGATGACGCGGTGCGCGAGGCGCTGGAGGCGGACGCGTTGGCGGTGCTGGAGGGTCTGCGGTGATGGATGCCGCTCACACCAAACCCGCTCAGGCTGAGCCTGTCGAAGCCGGTTCGCCCGCCCTGCGACACGCTAAGGGTGAGCGGGATTTCCAAAGCCATCGCGCGGATTTTCCGGGGCTGGCGGACGGCTGGTCCTATCTCGATTCGGCGGCGACGGCGCAGAAGCCGCAGGCGGTGATCGACGCCATCGCGCGCGCCTATGGCGACGAGTATGCCACGGTGCACCGGGGCGTTTACGAACGCTCCGCGACGATGACCGAGCGTTATGAGGCAGCGCGGGAACGAACGGCGCGGTTCATGGGCGCGGGCAATGCGAACGAAATCGTCTTCGTGCGCGGCGCGACCGAGGGCATCAACCTGATCGCATCGAGCTGGGGCACGGCAAATATCGGCAAGGGCGACCGGATCGTGCTGTCCGCGCTCGAACATCATTCCAATATCGTGCCGTGGCAGATGCTGGCGGAGCGGGTCGGCGCGGAGATCCTCGTCGCGCCGCTGACCGATGACCACCGGATCGACGAGGATGCGCTGATCGCCATGCTGGACGAGCGGGTGAAGCTGGTTGCGCTGGCGCATGTGTCGAACGTCCTTGGCAGCATTGTCGATGGAAGGCGTATCGCGGATGCGGCGCACAAGGTCGGCGCGATGCTGCTTCTTGATGGCTGCCAGGCCGCGCCCCGCATTCCCGTCGATGTGAGCGCGCTGGATGCGGATTTCTACGTCTGGTCGGGGCACAAGCTGTACGGACCGACCGGAATCGGCGTTCTCTATGCGAAAGCTGACCTGCTGAGCGACATGGCCCCCTACCAAGGCGGCGGATCGATGATCGAGACGGTCAGCTGGGACGGCACGACCTACGCCCCCGCCCCGCAGCGGTTCGAGGCCGGCACGCCGCATATCGTCGGCGCGGTCGGGCTCCACGCCGCCATCGACTATGTGGACGGGATCGGCATCGAAGCGATCGACCGGCATGAGCGGGCACTGGCGACGGCGGCACGCGAGGCGCTGCACGGCATCAACTCGCTGACCCTGTTCGGGCCGGCGGACGGGACCGGCATCCTCTCTTTCGCGATGGAGGGGGTTCACCCGCACGATATCGGCACCATCTTGGATGAAGAGAGCGTTGCCATCCGCGCCGGGCACCATTGCTGCCAGCCGCTGATGCAGACGCTGGGCGTGCCCGCGACGGCGCGCGCGAGCTTCGGGATCTACAACGGCCCGGAAGACGTTGAAAAACTGGTGAAGGGCCTGATACGGGTCCAAAGGATATTCGGATGAGCGATACGACACGGCAGCGGCCCATGGCGCCCGACCCCGCCAGCCTCGATATGCCCGATGACGACCTGACGACGACGGACCGCGCGCCGAGCGACTTCTTTTCCGGCCCCGATGCGAAGGCTGGCGGCGGCGATGCAAAAGCAGGCGCGCCGGCGGATGACCGCGGCAAGGATTATCTCGACGGCTTCCTGAAGCAGCAGCCGAACACGCCGGTGAAGGGGATGCCGGGCGGCGAGCAGTATGAGGCGGTCGTCGAAACCCTGCGCGAAATCTACGACCCGGAAATCCCGGTGAACATCTACGACCTCGGCCTGATCTACGGCGTCGATATCGTCGAGGATCACGCGATCGTGACCATGACGCTGACGACGCCGCACTGCCCGGTCGCGGAGTCGATGCCGGCGGAGGTCGAGATCCGTGCGGGCTCGGTGCCGGGGATCGCGTCGGCGGAAGTGAACCTCGTCTGGGACCCACCGTGGGACCCGCAGAAAATGTCCGATGAAGCGAAACTCGAACTGGGGATGCTGTGATGGCCACGAAAACCCGCGAACGCCCCGCGCCGATCACCCTTAGCGAGGGTGCGGTGGCGCGCATCGATGAACTGATGACCGAAGCGCCGGACGGCACCGCGGGCGTGCGCCTGTCAACGCCGCGGCGCGGCTGTTCGGGCCTCGCCTACTCCATCGACTATGTGGACGCGCCCGAAGCGACCGATGAGCGAATCGAGACGCCCGCCGGGCCGCTGTTCGTGGACGGCCCCTCCCTCCTCTACCTGATCGGCAGCCGGATGGACTGGAAGGAAGACGATTTCACCGCCGGGTTCGTCTTCGAAAACCCCAACGCGACGGGTGTCTGCGGCTGCGGCGAGAGCTTCACAGTTTAGTCTTGCTGGGCTGACGGAAAGACAAACGTCTTTTCCCCCTCCTTCTTGGGGAGGGGCTAGGGGAGGGGCTTTCTGCAACCGCCCTGCCTCGCCGAGGACCACCCCGCTAGGACTAGGCAGGCAAGCTGCCAAGTCTCGCTGCCGCTCCCCGCCTCGCGGCGCGGAGGGGAAATTTACCGCTTTCTTCTAAGCACCACATAGCTCGCACCCGCGCCGCCGTCGGTCTGGTGGGCGGGGCGGATCGCGGCGATGTAGGGGCGGAGGCCCTGGCCTTCGCACCATATCGGGAAACGCTGGGAGAGAATGCCGCGCGGGGCCTCGTCGGGGCCGCGCGGCTTGCCGTGGATGACGAGGACGATGCGCGCGCCCGCGTCATAGGCGCTCTGGATACCGCGAACGAGCTTGGCGTGGGCAACGGTCTGGGTGTCGCCGTGCAGGTCGATCGTGCGGTCGGCGCGGGCCCGGCCCTTCCTGAGACGGCGGTCCCAGCCGCCATCGAGCGTGCCGTCGAGCGGCGAACGCGGAGCAGAGCGGGAGGCGGCTGGCTCGTCTGGCGCGCGGGGGCGAAGCTGCACGCGCGGCAGGGGGTTCGCGCCCGCCGCCGGTTTCGGCGTACCGAGCGGACGGACGGTCTGCGCCACCCGCTGCCACAGCGCGGCGTCCTTGGGCGGGAGTTTGTCGGCCATGGGGCGGATATAAGTGCGCCGGTGCGGTAGTCCTAGCCGCGCATCAAAGCGACGCGATCAGCGCCTCTGCCTGCAACCGCTGCGCCGCGGCGCGGGGGAGGAGGATGTAGGCCTCGCCGTCCTCCGCCATCCCGCCGGCGATTGTGCGGGCGCGCTGGCCGGGTCCCCAGAAGAAGTCGAAGCGGTTCGCGCCCTTGATCGCGCCGCCGGTGTCCTGGGCAACCATGAGCCTTGAGAGCGGCTTGTAGATGCGGTCCTCGTCCAGATAGCGCGTCGTCAGGAACACCGGCGCGCCGAGCGGCGTGAAGCGCGGATCGGCGGCGAGCGACACCTCCGGCGTGACGGCGACGTTCATTGCGCCTAGCGGGCCTTCACCCGTCAGTTCGCGGAAGAAGATGTAGCTCTTGTTTTCGAACATCAGCGCGCGGCCATCGTCGGGATTGGCGCGAAGCCAGCGCATGATGCCCTGCATGGAGGCTTCGCCGGGGGCGAGGGCGTCCATTTCCGCGAGGCGGCGACCGATGCCGACATATTCGCGGCCATTCTGCCCGGCATAGCCGATGCGCATGACGCTGCCGTCATCCATGCGAACACGGCCGGAGCCCTGAATCTGCAGGAAGAAGAGTTCGATGTAATCCTTGGCGTAGGCGATCTCGAGATTGCGGCCCTTGAGCGCTCCGGCGGCGATGGCGGCGCGGTCCCAGTATAGCTGGTAGTCGCCATTGTCGTCGATGCGGCCCAGCGGCGTGATGGTCTCGCCGGGATTGTCAGGGTCGGGCTGTTCGACGCGCACGAGGTCGGACGGCATGCCGTGGATGGGCACGTTGCAGCCCGGACGCGGTTCGCGGCAGCCCTCGATCTCCGGCTCGTAATAGCCGGTGACGAACGCCTCGGTATCGCCGATGGCGACGGGCAGGAAGGCGGTTTCAAAGAAGCGGCGGGCCGTGGCCGGGTCATCCGGGAGGTCTGCGGCGGCGGCGCAGGGGGCGGCCCAGTCCTCCGGCGTGACGATTCCGGTGCGGTCAGTGCGGCGCTGAACGGCGAAGCAGCTTTTCCGGAAGGCCGTGAGCGCACCCTCGACATGCGCGCCCTGCCAGCCGGGGAGGCCCGCGAAGCTGACGACGCGCGCGCCGAGTTCGGCGGCGCTTTCGGGCAGGACCGGTTCGGTGGGGGTCTCCGGCGCGGCGGTATCGGCAGGGGTGCCGGGGAGCGGCGGCCGCTCCGGCGTCATGCAGGCGGCGAGGAGCAGCGGCGCAAGGAGGGCAATACGAGCGGGGAGACGGGAAGGCATTGCCAGCCTTATAGTCATTCCCGCGCGGGCGGGAATCCATGTTGTGACGGGCCGGGAGCGGGTCCGCCCCAACCCCTCTGTCATCCCCGCGGAGGCGGGGATCTCCCCCGGTCAGAAGCAAACGGCGCGGGAGCGTAGATCCCCGCCTCCGCGGGGATGACAGGTAGGGCGGGCTTTTGTCCCTAGCGCGGCACGGAATAGTGCAGCGGCAGGCCGGTCTCCGCGGCGATAGGGTTGTAGCGGTCGCGAAGCTTCGTCTGGCGGCTTTCCATGGGCTGTTCGATACCGTCGATGAAGATGCGTACGGGGGCGGACGTCGCCTCCAGCGGATCGCCGTCCCAGACCACGATATCGGCGCGCGCGCCCGGCGCGAGGCGACCGGCATCGTCCATGCCGAGCATGTCGGCGGGAACGCTTGTGATCGTCTTCAGCGCCTCGCCGTGGCTCGCACCGGTCGCCCCCGGCACGCGGGCCTGGGCGACCATCTGCGCCGCTTGCTGGGCAAGGCGCGGCGAGATGGTGGAATAGCCGATATCGACAACCGCCACATCGACGCCTGCCGCCATCAGACGACCCGCATTGGACTGGGTCGCGCCAAGCGTCTCGAAACTTTCCGGCAGGTTCTTCATCGGCGTGACCATGACAGGGACACCCGCCCGGGCGATCTCGTCTGCGACCAGCCAGCCCTCCGCGACGCCGAACAATATCATGCGAAGGCGCGGATACTCCTCGCGGAGGGCAAGAACGCGGCGAATGTCGCTGGCGCGGTCGACGAGGAAAGCAGCGGGCACGCGGCCCTGCACGACATCGACAAGCGCCTCGGCATCGGCGCGGGTGAGGAGCGCGTCCTCCGTACGGCCGAAGGTGTAGCGGTTCGGGTTCTGCGCGAAAACCTCCGCCTCCTGGAAGGCATCGCGGAGGCGTGCGAAGGTCGCCGTGCGCGCGCCGCCCGCAAGACCCGCCCCGCGCTCCCCGAACGCAATGGTCTGATAGGCGTCCGGCACGACGACCGGGTTTGCAAGACCGTCGGCCATCGAGAAGACAGCGGCCGTCCCGGCGAAGATATCGTCGCCCGGACGAATGACAGCGGCGGAGCGCGTGATACCGTCAAGGCGCGAAACCGGCACCGTCGCCGATGCCGCATTGATGGCGTCGGCAGCGCGCAGGGCCGCGCTGAACGGGCTGTCGTCGGCATCGCGGTCGCTGGCACTGGCGACGGCATTCACCTCGGAGAGACCGAGCTCCGAATAGGCCGCGATAAGGCCGGGTGTGACCCACGCCCCGCCGACGTCGATGGCGTTCGGCGCGACGCCGCCTGCTGTGACGGACTCGATCCGTCCGCCGCGAACGGTGATTGTGCCGCGCTCGATTTCGTCCCCGAGACCGTCGGCGATGCGCGCGTTGGTGATGGTGAAATCCTGCGCGGCGGCGGGGGCTGCGAGCGATAGCGGCGCCGCCATCAGCGCGGCTGCAGTGAGAACCTTGCGGATCATTTTACGTCTCCTTCGCCGGGCTGGCCGAGCTCGAAATCGCTGACCGGGCGCAGGCCCCCAGCGCTGTCGTACATCAGCGCGCCGTCGATCCAGACCTTCTCAGGCCGGGCATAGTTCGACAGCGGATCGGCGTTCCACAGGACGACGTCGGCGCGCTTGCCGACCTCGAGGCTGCCGACCTCGTCGCCAACGCCAAGAGCGTTCGCGGCGTTCATGCCGATCCACGTCCAGGCGGTTTCGGGCTGGATATCGAGGCCCGCGCGGTTGCCGTCGGCCATCGCCTTTGCCGTTTCCTGGTTCAGGCGCTGGATGCCGATGTCGTCGTCGGAGTGGGTAATCGCGCAGCCGCCCGCGGCATGGACGAACGGGATGTTTTCCTGAATCCCGTCATAGCTTTCCATCTTGAAGCCCCACCAGTCGGCCCACATCGCCGCGCAGGTCCCCGCCTCGGCAAGAAGGTCGGCGATCTTGTAGGCCTCGACCGCGTGGTGGAAGGCGGTGACGTGATAGCCGAACTCCTCCGCCAGATCGAGCACCAGCGCCATCTCGTCGGCGCGGTAGCAGTGATTGTGGACGAGAATTTCGCCGTCGAGCACGCCGCGCAGTGTCTCCATGCGCAGGTTGCGGTTCGGCATGTCCTTTGCCTCCGCCGTTCCGTCCTCGACCTTTGCCTCCCAGCGGTCCCACTTGCGGTCATATTCGACCGCATCCTGCCAAGTCTTCCGGTACAGCGCGAAATTGCCCATGCGGCTGCCCGGTTCGCGGCCGCGGGAACCGTAGACCCGCTTCGGATTTTCGCCGCAGGCCATCTTCAGGCTGTAGGGCGCATCGGGGAACTTCATGCCCTGTACGGTGCGCGCAGGGACGTTGCGCAGCGTGACGCCGCGCCCGCCGAAGAGGTTCGCGGAGCCCGGCAGGATATGCAGCGTCGTTATTCCGGCGGCGAGCGCGCGGGTGAAGCCCGGATCCTGCGGCCAGACGCCATGCTCGGCGTGGACCTCTGCGGTCACCGGGCCGGTCACTTCGTTGCCGTCGGAATGGGCGTTGACGCTGGGACTGGGATAATTGCCGAGGTGCGAGTGCACGTCGATGACGCCGGGCGTCACCCATTTGCCGCTGGCATCGATGCGGTCCGCACCGGCAGGGGCGTCGATGCGCTGGCCAATAGCGGCAATGCGGCCGTCCACCATCAGGACTTCGCCGCCCATGATCGCGCCGCCCGCGCCGTCATAGATGTTCGCACCGGTCAGCACCGTCGGCGCGGAACCATAGGGCTGATAGGTCGAGGCATAGGGATTTTCCGCGATCACCGGCAGCGGTTCGTCCGAAGCGGCGCTGGTGCGGTCGCCCGCTGCCTGCGCCGTCGCGCACGCACCGAGGGCGAGCGAGCCGAGCAAAAGCCCGATATGGTTCAGCTTCATTCTAGGCACGGCCTTTCTCCTCTAACTCCGGATGCATACCCGCCGCCTGCGGTTCGGCGAGTTCGGCCTCGCCGGCGAGTTCATCGTCTTTCAGTGTGTCGAGATGCATGAGTTTCTTGATCAGCGGCGATACCAGCATGACCGCGATGCCGATACCGATCGCGTATAGACCGACGGTTTCGTAGACACCGAGGACGACGGTCTTGCCCGCCTCCTCGCCGACGCCTTCCGCGCCCGTCGCCGCCGCGATCAGGCCCGCGGCGAAGTTGCCGGTCGCCGCCGCGAAGAACCAGGTGCCCATGATCAGCGATGCCATGTGGGCAGGCGCGAGGCGGTTCATGGCGCTGAGCCCGACGGGGCTGAGGCAAAGCTCGCCGGTCGTATGCAGGAGGTAGATGAGGAAGATGAAGATCACCGGCGTCGGCACGTCGATGCCGACCGAACGCGCGCCCCAGACGAGGACGAGGAAGCCGAGCCCGACCTGGACGACGCCGAGGCCGAACTTCAGCGGCGTCGATGGTTCCTTCCCGCGCTGCGCCAGCCAGGTCCACAATATGGCGAACAGCGGCGCCAGGAGGATGATGTAGATGGCATTGATCGACTGGAAGGTTGCCGCCGGAACGCCGCCGCGATCGACGTGGCGGTCGGTGAAGAGGTTCAGGCTCGAACCGGCCTGTTCAAAGAGCGCCCAGAAGACGATGGACGTCAGGATCAGGAACAGCGCGGCAAAGATCCGGTCGCGGTCCTCCGAAGGCAAGCGAGCGACGGAGACGAACAGAACATAGAGAACAAGGACACCGCCGAAACCGCCAAGGACAAATCCGATGACCTCCTGATACTGGATGGCGAGCCAGCACAGCGCGACCATCCCCAGTCCGGCGAGATACATCCACCATTCGAGTTTCAGACCGGCGACCGGCTGCGCGAGCTTCACCGGGTCCTTCGCTTCGCCGCGGCCAAGGAGGAGCGGCTTGCCCCAGATGAAGACGACAAGACCGGCCAGCATGCCGATCCCGGCAAGACCGAAGCCGTAGGCCCAGCCGTAGGTCTGGCCGAGATAACCGCAGAGGAGCGCGCCGAGCGCCGCGCCGAGGTTAATACCCATGTAGAAGATGGTGTAAGCGGGGTCTCGGCGAATGTCGGTGCGGGTGTAAAGCTGGCCCACGATCACCGAGATGTTCGCCTTCAGGAAGCCCGAACCCACAATGATGAGCGCGAGAGCGAGCCAGAACACGCTCATGAACGGATTGTCCTGGCCGAGCGAACCGTCGCCCTCGAACGCCATGAAGAAGTGGCCGAGCGTCAGGAGAACCGCGCCGAACAGCACCGCCTTTCGCTGCCCGAGATACTTGTCGGCCAGATAGCCGCCAATGACCGGGGTGATGTAAACGAGCGCGGTATAAGCGCCGTAGATGATCGAGCCTTCGGAGTCCGAAAACATCCAGTGCTGGACAAGGTAGAAGATCAGGAGGGCGCGCATCCCGTAATAGGAAAAGCGCTCCCACATCTCCGCGAAGAACAGTACGAACAGGCCCTTCGGATGCCCGAAGAAGGTGCCGGCACTGTCGGTCGGCGGCAGACCTGCCGGCGAGACCGCATTGGTATTGGCCATATTGGGGTTCCCCAGACGAATAGGCTTGTGCGGGAAACCGGCCGCCCTTCCCTCGGCGGCATGTCCGGGCCCGCATCCGAATGGTGGAAACTCCTAACCGTCACATCCCGGTAAGAAAAGCCGCGCTTCGACGAAAGGTGGGCTGCGCCCTTAGCGGGTGAACCGCACGCCGACCCAGATGGTGCGCGGCTGGGCGAGGGTCGTTGCGCCGCGCACGTCGATGCCGTCCTCGACGCGCTCGTCGAACAGGTTTTCCGCCGCCGCGGTCAGGGCTACATGCTCGCTGAGCCGAAGGCGGCTATGGGCATCCACGACGAAGGCATCGTCCAGTGGGCGCGCCTCCAGATCGTCTTCGAACTGCCTGGAGGTATAGCGCGCGCTTGCGCCGAGGCGCAGCGGCCCCTCCTCCCAGCTTGCCGTCAGGTTTGCGCGGTGGCGCGGCACCTGCGGCGGCGTGAAGCTATCCTGCGCGGCGGTCGGGCCAGACCCCTCGGCCTCGGCATCGGTGAGGGCGTAGCTGGCGAACAGATCGACCGCGCCGATATCGAGAGAGCCGGCGGCCTCTATGCCCCACGCGTCAATGGCGTCGAGGTTGAGGCGCTGGCGGTAGCTGCCGAATACGAAACCGACGCCGGGGAACACGCCCGGACCCTGCGCCAGCGTGACGTTGGCGATGGCGTTCTCGGCGTGGACGCGGAAGGCGGTTAAGGAGAGCTTGGCGGTCGAGAGCGGGCGGTAGTCGATGCCGACTTCGCCGCCATAGCCGCGTTCGGGGTCAAGGGCTTCGTTCGCCGCCGTGGCGTCCGGACCGACGCGGAAGGGGCGGTACAGCTCGTTGAGCGTCGGCAGCCGCCAGCCGGAATAGGCGGCGGCGCGGAGCGTCACCGCGCCAGCCGCCTCGTAGGCGACACCGACACGGCCCGACGGCTCCCAGCCGCTCCGCTCCGCGAAGACGTCGTTTGTTTCGCGGAGCGGGCCGGGGAAGCGGTCGACGGTTTCGCGGAAGCCCTCGGACAGTTCCCAGCGGTCGAGCCGTCCGCCGAGGGTGAACGTCGCTGCGTCCGATAGCGGAACGTCGGCGCTGGCGAACGCGCCGTAGGTCAGGCTCTCGCCGCCCGCGCGGCGGGTGCTGACAAGCGCGTTGCCGTCGAAATCGAAGCGCTCGTTGGTGC
The DNA here is from genome assembly GCA_036351775.1 of Pacificimonas sp. GTDB lineage: Bacteria > Pseudomonadota > Alphaproteobacteria > Sphingomonadales > Sphingomonadaceae > Pacificimonas. The sequence continues at coordinate 17,855 of JAZBPX010000018.1, forward strand.
GCCCCTCGCGGTGCTGAATATCGGCGCCGAGCGAGAGGCGGGTGCGGCCGACGCTGGGGCGGACCTCGACCTTGCCCCCGATGCCGAGGGCGGGCGTGTTGAACTGGTCAAGCGCGGGCTGTTCGGTGGAGCGGTCGGCGGCGGTGCGGGCAAAGGTCGCGCGGTACTCACGGGCCTGCACATAGCCGACGACCTCGAGCGGCAGACCGTCGCGGCGGACGTATCGGAGGGAAGCGTCGGCACCGTCATTGCCGGAGGTAACAAGGCGCTGGCCGCGCTGGCGGTCGTCCTGAAAGCCCGCAAGCCGGACCTGCACCTCGCCGCCTGCCGCGGGGAAAACACCGCGCAGAGTGACGTTGGCCTGCTCGTAGGGCGAGGCGGTATCGACAAGGCCGCGATCGGCGGGGGCGGTGGTGAAGAAGCCGTCGCCGCGCGCGAAATAGCCGTCCGCGGTCAGGAAGCCCTCGCCAGCATCCACGAGGACGCCAGCGGAGAGATCGACGCTCTCGCGGCTGCCATAGCGTCCCGCGAGATAGTCGCCGCGAAGGGCCGGACCGGCAGAGACGAGCTCGATGGTGCCGGTGAGCGCGCCGCCGCCGAATGCGCCGAGACCGCCGCCGGTTGTCGCGCGGGCCGCGGCGAGGGTTTCCGGGCGAATGCTCGGCCAGCTGATCCAGCCCGCGAAGGGGTGGGCGATGGGGACGCCGTCGAGCAGGACCAGTGCGCGGCTGGAAGCGTTGCCGCCGATACCGCGCAGGGTCGCGCCCTGGCTGGTCGGGTTGGCGGCGCGCGCATCTGAGCGGCGAAAGAGCTGGAAGCCCGGCAGGTCGCGAAGGGCGTTTTCAAGCTGGCCGGACGGTTCGGTGGTCAGAACATCGCGAGGCAGGACGGTCAGCGCGAAGGCCGCGTCGCCCGGCGCATTCGCCAGCGGCTGGCCGGTCACGACGATCTCTTGCGCGGCGGACGGAGCGGCGGCGGTAAGCAGGATGGCGGCGGAGGCCAGCGATAGGGCGCGCGGGGTCATGGGGAGGCAAACTCGCGAAATCGGAGGGAAAAGGGGCTGGCGAGCGCCTTGCAGGCTTCGCATATGATCGGCAACCCATGCCAAACCACAGGACGCACCCGCCCGTGACCGACTTCAACGACCTGACCAGCCCGCTGACCATGCTGGAAACAAGGCGGTCCGGGCGTCCGCGCGACATGGCGGCGCCAGGTCCGAGCGAGGATGAGCTTGACCGGATGCTCCGCATTGCGGCGCGGGTGCCGGACCATGGCAAGATCGCGCCGTGGCGGTTTCTGGTGATCGGGTCGGCGCGGCGGGATGCGTTTCAGGCGCTACTCGACGAGGCCTACCGCGAGGAGAAGCCGGACGCCGGGCGGCTGGAGTATGAAGCGAATGCGCAGTTCGCGCAGCAGGCCCCGTGTCTGGTGGCGGTTCTTTACCGGCCCAATCCGGAGCGGACGATCCCGCTGTCCGAACAGCGCGATTCGGCGGCGGCGGCGGCGATGCAGCTGGAGAATGCGGCGACGGCGTCGGGCTACGTGTCGGGCTGGTTGACGGGCTGGGCGGCCTATTCGGAGGGGGTAAGGACGCGGCTGTGCGAGGAGGGCGAGAGCGTCGTCGGCTTTTTCTTTATCGGATCGCCCGCGAAACCGCTGGAAGAGCGCCCCCGGCCGGAGCTGAGCGATGTCGTCCGCTACTGGTAGCGCGCGTCAGTCGCCGCGATGCTTGAAGACGGTGTCAGGAATGGGTTCACCGACCTTGACGCCGCGCCAGTAGACCGTGTTCGACCGGATACCGTCGTAGAAGAGCGTCACGGTGGTTGCCTGTACCCAGCCGGTGCCGGGCAGGCGGATGAAGTCGTCATAGTGACGCTCATGCCAGCCGCGCGGCGAGCCAAAGCCCATATAGCGGATGAAGCCGCTGTCCCGGTCGAAACCGAAGAGCGTGGTCTGCCCGTCCGGCGCGATGACGCGGACGAGGTCGATGGCGTGGCCGTCCACAGAGCGCGGCGGTGCGCTTTCGAGCGTGAAACCGTCCCGAAGCGCGGAGCGGATGATGCCGAAGCCGAAGCTGCTGGCCCAATAGGCGTCCGCCTCCGCCTTTGGCATCACGCCCTGCTCGGTCCATGTGGTTTCGCCGTCATAGCCGACCTCGAACATGGTCTCGCCTCCCGTCTGCGCATGGATGCGGACTTTGCCGTCCGCGCCGTGCGAGGAGGTGCGGTCCGGGTCCATGACCCGCCACATGCGGTAATCGTCGGCGCGGCTGCGCGGTTCGGCGCTGTCCGGGCTGTAAAATACCGCCTCACCGGACAGGATCAGCGTGCCGGGACGCAGCCATGCATCGCCGCCATGCGCCGCGACGGCACGCTCCACAATGGTGCGGGCGGGGTCGTCATTCTGCGTGTGCGCGAAAACGGAGACCGTAACCAGAAGGGCAACGGCAAGAAGAAGTCCGCCGCGGATGATCGCTGTCATATTCGCCTCCTCCTTACCTTTGTCCGGACAACTCTTTCCAATCAGCGGGGTCCGGGTTAGGCAAGTCCGATGAAGATTTTTCCTCCTGCGCCCGCCCTAGCTCTCGCCTCTGCCGCCGCCCTGCTTATGGCTGCGCCCACGCTCTCTGCGGCTCACAGCCTGCCGCGGGGTGTGTGGACCAATATGGAGGACGTCTATTTCGCCGAAGGGGAGGGCCGCCCCGCGCAGGAATGGACCGCCTTCCGCGTGCTGGACGATGGCCGCTGGCAGCGGATCGATGCCTTTGGCGAGGGGCTGACGGAGCTGAGCGCAGAGCCGATCCCGGGCCTCTCGCGGCGCGGCGAGGATGGCTGGCAGATCGGAGCGAGCGAGCTGCGCCGGGCGCGGGACATGACCTGCTGGTTCTCGGTCAGGAAATTCGCGGCGAAGCCAGATGGCAGCGACGACTGGACGTTCGCGAACAACCTGCCGGTTTATGACCAGGGCGGGCGCGTGTTTCTGGACGGCGAAGGTATTGCCCCCGACGTCACCATGCGCGTTCGCAATGTGACCTGGGCGAAAGGGAGCAGCACGCGGCCCGCGCTCGTTCTTTACGCGCACAGGGACGATCCGGCGCGGGCGGAAAGCTATGCCTGGACCTCGCCCGATGCGGGCATGGTGGGCATCAACCTTCGCTGGGTGCAGGGCAGTTGCAGCCCGGTCCAGCCGGACGGCGAATAGGGAGACCGGGATCATGCAGGCGACGCGCGCGGAATTTTCAGAGCTTGGCGGGCCGGAGGTCATCAAATGGGTGACCGAAGAGCAGCCCGCCCCTGCCCCCGGCGAAGTGACCATTGAACATGGCGCGGTGGGCCTCAATTACATCGACACCTATCACCGGCGGGGCATCTATCCGGTCCAGCTGCCGAGCGGGATGGGACTGGAAGCGGCGGGCAAGGTCGTCGCGGTCGGGAATGGCGTATCGGATTTCAAGGTGGGCGATCGGGTCGCGACCTTCGGGCCGCTGCTGGGCGCCTATGCAACGCACCGCAATATCGGCGCGGAGCACCTGTTCCGCCTGCCGGACAGTATCGATGACCAGACCGCCGCGGCCGCCATCCTGAAGGGCTGCACGGCGGAATTCCTGATTGAACGCTGCGGCAGGGTCGAGGCGGGCTGGCCCGTGCTGGTCCATGCCGCGGCCGGGGCGACCGGCCTGCTGCTCGTCCAGTGGCTGAAGCATATCGGCGCGGAAGTGATCGGCACGGTTTCGACGGAGGCCAAGGCGGAGGCCGCGCGGGCAGCGGGCGCGCACCACATCATCTTCTACAAGGAAGAGAACACCGCCGAGCGCGTGCGCGCGATCACGAGCGGGGCGGGTGTCCGCGTGTCGTTCGATGGCATCGGCCGCTCGACATGGGAAACCTCGCTCGATTCAACCGGGAAGCGCGGCCTGATCATCAATTACGGCAATGCCGATGCCCCGGTCGGCGAGGTCGATGTGGGCGTACTGGCGCTGAAGGGGTCGCTCTTTAATACGCGGCCCATGCTGTTTCACTATTATGAGGAGCCCGATGAGCGCGCGGCGGGCGCGGCGCGGGTCTGGGAGCTGTTCGCGGAGGGCGCGCTGTCAGTGACGATCGGCCAGACCTACAAGCTGACCGACGCGGATCAGGCGCACCGCGACCTTCAGGCGGGCAAGACCACCGGATCGACGGTCCTGATCCCGTAACGCGCCTTAGCCGTGGGAACGATGGCCGGGCGGCGGATGTGGCGCGGAGCGACTGGGTTTGCGGGTGCGCGGCTGGCGGAAAGAGCTGGGCGCGCGGGCGTTCGGAGGTGCGGGCCAAGTTAGTGCCCTACTTTCTGGTCATCCCAGCGTTCGCTGGTATGACTATTTGGGCTTAGGTGCGTTCTTCCACGCGGTGCCGCCGACCCAATCGCCGGCGACAGCGCGGAACTCGGCGGCGGTTATGGTGGGCCAGACGCCCGCGGTGAAATAGGGGTCGGTTTCGAGGAAGGTGCGGGCTTCGGCGAGGGAGCCCGCTTTGACGATCAGGAGGGAGCCGATGGTGGCCTCACCGTCCTTCAGCGGGCCCGCGGCGGCGTAGCGGTCGATATGGGCTTCAACATGATCGAGATGGGCCTTGAGATGCTCGGCGCGGAGGGCGGCCGACGCCGGGCCGTCGGTGCAGGTGAAGGCGAAGAGGGGCATCAGGCGGTCTCCACCAGTTCCAGAAGCTCGCCTGCCGGGCCGGTCGTGGTGCCCACACGGCGGCCCTCGTAAACCGCGCCTTTCCGGACGGCGGGGGGCGTGATCCAGTTGACCTTGCAGGCGTCGAGATCGCGGGCGGCCAGCGTCACGAGCGCGTTGCCGGGCGGGAGCAGGCCGGGGTGACGCGGGCGCTGAGTGGCTAAGTCCGGATAGTCATCGACCTCGACGATGGGCAGGCGGCCCGCACTGACCATGGTGAGCGTGGTCAATGTGCCATCGGGCAGGCCGAACGCCCTGTTAATCATGGTGTAGGGGATGGTGAAATCGCTGCCCCGGTCGAGGCCGAGGCGCTGTTCGTACCAGGCAATGCTCGCCTGCCGGTCGGGCGCGGCGAGGACGCAGATGAAAATGCGGTCCACGGGGCTGCTTGCGCGCGGCAGGTCGCTGTCCGGCATGTCGCTGAGGACCTGGTTGAGATAGACCATTTCGCGGCCCGGGCCGAGCACCTGCATGGGAATGAAGGCGGGTTCGATATTCTCGATCTTTTTGGGCGGGCCGACGATCTCGAACTGGTCCGGCGGCAGTTTGTCCGGCCAGCCCCAGACATCCTGAACGGTACATTCGAACGCGGCCCAGCCATAGCTGGTCGTGGGTCTGAAATCCGGGTGCGGCGGCTGTTCGACGAGGCGGAACCAGCAGGACTCGCCGCTCTGGGGGCGCAGGGCGGCATAGGCCGATCCGGCGCTCGCGGGGCAGCCCCAGCTGGCGGCCAGATCGGCCGACAGCGTCCCCTCCTCCACGAGATCGAGGCCGAGCGTGCCCTGGTAGGCCGTCAGCGCCGCGGCGAGGTCGGGGACGGTCGAAAGGCCGCCGAGGATGGTGCCGTGGGGGATCCTCAATCGCCGAACTCCGGGCGGCGTTTCTCGACGAAGGCGGCGGTGCCCTCGGTGAAATCGGTGCCCTGAAATGCGTCGGCAAAGATGCGCCGGGTTTCGTCGTCGTCGGCGCTCTGGCCATCGAGCACGCAGCGTACGAAGCGCTTGGTCTCGCGGATGGAATGCGGGCTGGCGGCGAGGATGGCGTTCGCGAGCGCATCCGGCGTGTCGGCGAGTTCCTCGACAAGGCCGATACGGTAGGCCTCGGCGGCGTCCATCAGCGCCCCGGTGTAGAGGATGCGCTTCGCCTGTCCCGGTCCGACGAGATCGACGAGCAGCTTCACGTCGTGCAGCGGATAGACGAGGCCGAGCTTTGCGGGCGTGATGCCGAAGCGGGCGGAGGGCGCGGCGACGCGGAGATCGCAGGCCAGCGCGAGCCCGCAGCCGCCGCCGACGCAGTCCCCCTCGATGAAGGCGATGGTGGGTAGGGCCAGGCGGGCGATTGCGTGCTGGACGGTATTGATGGCGGTCTGGTTGGCGGCGCGCCAGTCGGCGTCATCCTTGTGCGCGAGGAGCTCCTTGATGTCGGCCCCGGCAGAGAAGGAACCGCCCTCCGCCGCGCGCAGGATAAGGAGGCGGGCGTCCGAACCCTCCGCCTCTTTCAGCAGATCGGGAATCGCCTGCCACATCGCCATGTTCAGGGCGTTGCGCTTGTCGGCGCGGTCGATGAGGAGGTGCGCGGTGCGTCCCTCGATCTGCAGCCGGATGGTCATGCGGGGTGTGCCGCCGTGAAGTGATCGGCGATGGCCTTTCGGGTCGTGACCCAGACATCGTCATGGGCGCGGACGTGGCGGAAGAACTCCTCCAGCGCCCAGATGCGGCCCGGGCGGCCAATGATGCGGAGGTGGAGGCCGAGGCTCATCATCTTGGGACTGCCCGCCTCCCCCTCGCGGTAGAGCTGGTCGAAATTCGCCTTTGCATAGTCGAGCCACTGGTCCGGCGTGAGCGCGGGGTCGGTCCACATCTTCATGTCGTTGTTGTCGAGCTGGTAGGGCACGATGCACATCGGCCTGCCGGGGACGGTCTCGCGGTCCCAGAAGGGCACGTCGCCGGAATAGTCGTCCATGTGATAGGTGAACCCCTCTTCTGAGAGGAGGCGGCGCGTGTTGTCCGTTAGAAGGTAGCGGCTGAGCCAGCCATACGGGCGGACGCCGCAGGTCTTCTCGATGCTGGTTACCGCCTTTCGGATGAAGTCGCGTTCCTCATCCTCGGTCATTTTGAACTGGTGAACCCAGCGCCAGCCATGGCTGATCGGTTCGTGACCGAGGTCGACGAGCGCTCCCGCGATCTCCGGATGATTTTCGAGGCTGAGCGCGGCGACGGTCCAGCTGGCCATGATGTCGTATGTCTTGAGGAGGCCGACAATGCGCGGCGCGCCCGCCTTGATCCCGTAGAGATAGTTGGATTCGTTCGAATAGTTCCGCATCTTCGATTTCACGAAGACGCCGAGTTCGTCGACTGGCTCCATCCCGCGGTCGCCCCGCGCGATGGTCATCTCGCTGCCCTCCTCGACGTTGACGACGACACTGAGCGCGAGCTTCGCGCCGCCGGGCCAGTCCATGCGCTCTTCGGTCAGGGGCATGACGGGTCTCCCTTCGACAGACCGTCATCCTGAACTCGGTTCAGGACCCAGTGGCCGAAGCGTCGCTCATGATTGGATCCTGAAACAAGTTCAGGATGACGGGGGTGGAGGAGGGGAGAGATGATCCGTGACGCCATCAGTGCATCTCCTCCCCGCCGGAGACGTTTAGCGCCTCGCCGGTCACGTAGAAGGCGTCGTCCGAGGCCAGCCAGAGGCAGGCGGCGGCGGTGTCGCTAGGGAGGCCGGGGCGACCCATGGGGTTCTTGGTGGCCATGTTCTCGAGATACGCCTCGACGGTCTCGAAACCGAGCAGCTTCGAGAAATAGGCGTTCTGCTGCGCGCCGAGGCCGGTGGTGACGTGGTTCGGGCAGATGGCGTTGACGGTGATGCCGTGCGCGCCGAGCTCGACCGCGCTGGCGCGGGTCAGGCCGACCATGCCGTGCTTCGAGGAGACATAGGCCGGAAGGTGGGGGAAGCCGGTCTTCGCGGCCTGGCTGGCGATGTTTATGATGCGTCCGCCCTGCCCGCGCCCGACCATCGCGCGCGCGGCGGCCTGTGTGCAGTAGAAGGCACCGGAGAGGTTGACGGCGAGCACCCGGTCCCACTCCTCCGCAGTATCGACCTCGAGAAGCGGTTTCATCTTGAAGCCGATGCCGGCATTGTTGACGTGGATATCGACGCTGCCGAAGCGCTCCGCCGCCTGCCCGATCAGCGCGCGGCACTGGGCGACGTCGGAGACATCGCAGGCGATTGTGGCGACGTCCGCGCCGCGCCCGCGCAGCTCCTCGGCCACGCCCTCCGCCTCGGCATCAATGTTGAGGTCGGAGACGACGCAGTTCGCGCCCTGATCGGCGAAGGCCTGCAGGATGCCCTGCCCCAGCCCCTTTTCCCTGCCGGAGCCGGTGACGACGACGGTCTTTCCCGAAAAGCGACCCATCGCGCTAGAGATCCTCGGTCAGGATGAACTGTGGCGCGTCGGCATAGCCCTGGAACGGGGCGGCGGCCTTCTGGAAGTCCTCAGCCGACACGTCGGTGACGAACTCGTCGAGGCCGGAGACGTCGATGACCTCGATATAGTCGTAGTGCGGCTTCGCCTCGGGGTCCCCGAAGACACCGGTCGCCTTGTGCACGGTAAAGGATGTGACGGAGCCGAGCGCGCTGGCGGCGGGGATGTCGCGGGTCTTTGCCCACTCCTCATAGTCTTTGGCGCTGACACCGGGCTTCAGGTTGAACAGGCAGATGATACGCATGGTTCAGTCTCCTTGGCTTGCGGGCGCGCGGTAGCTACCCAGTTTCTGATCGAGTGTGCGGGCGAGCGCAAACAGGCCCGCCTCATGCCCCGACTTGCCGACGATCTGGACGCCGAGCGGCAGGCCATCGGCGCTCCAGCCCATCGGCAGGCTGATGACGGGCAGGCCCGCGATGTTGGCGAGGCAGGTGAAATCGGCCTGCGCGGCGGGTTCGAGATCGGCGTGCGGAAAGGGCGGGTTCGGCACGGTCGGCATGATGAGGAAGCCGTGCGCCCCGACAATCTGACGGACGCGGGCGCGCGTTTCGGTCAGGATACGCTGGTCTTCGGACCAGTCCGCATCGGCGCGGCGCGGGCCGTAGGTGAGAAGTTTCGCGAGATGAGCGGAGGTTTCGACGCCGGCGAGATGCGCGGCCATTGCCTTTGACACTTGGATAAACCCGGCGAACCGGATGCGAGAGTTTTTCGTGCCAAGCTCGACGGCGGTGGGTTCGTCCTTGAGAAGGGCGAGAACGCGGGCGAAGGCGGTCTCGACATCGGGATGAAGGTTGACACCGTGATGGGTCAGGGTCGCGCCGCCTCCATCGATGCCGCCCTCGCCGACATCCGACATGATGCGGGCGGCGCGTTCCAGAAGGTCCAGATCACGGGCGAGCGGCCCCACGGCGTCGAGGATGAGGTCGGCGGGTTCGAGGCCGTCCTGGCTGACGCGGTCCGTGGCGGGCTTGAAGCCGTAGACGCCGCAATGCGCGGCCGGAATACGGACGGAGCCCATCGTGTCGGTGCCGAGGCCGAGGTCGCAAAGGCCGGCCGCGACCGCCGCGCCGCTGCCGCCCGATGAGCCGCCGGGCGAATAGCCGGGGCGGTGAGGGTTCTGGACGGGGCCGAAATGCGGGTTGTCGGTCTTCGCGCCGAGCGCCGCCTCCTCCATGTTGAGGATACCGAGGATTTCCGCGCCCTCTGCCCGCAGCGCGGCGACCGTGGCGGCATCGCGGTCGGCAATCCGGTTCGCCCAGGTGCCGATCCCGGCGTGGAAGGGCAGGCCGCGCACCATGATGTTCGCCTTCACGCCGACCGTGACGCCCGCAAGCGCGCCCGCGCCGCCCGCCGCCGTCTCATCATAGGCGAGGAAGGCGTTCAGCGGCGGGTTCAGGGCGCGGAGGACGGCGAAGTCGGTCACGCTCAGACGCCGCGCTCGTCGATCAAGCGGAGCGGCTTCTGGCGCTTGTCGATCTCGGTGGCCGCCGCCGTGCCGCCGGGTTCGCACAGCGCGACCTCGACCTCCACGCCGAGACCCTGCTTCAGCGTTTCAGCGAGCTTTGCCGCGTCCGTTCCGCCGCGGCTTTCCAGCGTCACGCGCATGGAATCGCGCTGCTGCGCGTCGCGCGTCAGGTGGCAGACATATTCGCCGGTCAGGTCGGCGCGGTTCTCGATGATCGCGCCGATGGCATGCGGGAACACGTTGATGCCGCGCAGCTTCACCATGTTGTCGCTGCGGCCCTTGAAGCCCGCGACGCGCTTGAAGGCGATCTCGCCCCGCCCGTCCAGTTCGTGCGTAATGTCGTGCGTGTTGAAGCGGATGCAGGGCGCGATGTCATCCTTGTAGAGGCAGGTGACGACCATGTCGCCGGTGCCGCCGGGCGGGACGGGCGCGCCGGTGTCGACGTCGAGCAGTTCGAGATACTGCGCATCCTCCCAAACATAGAGGCCGTCGCGGTCGGGCCCCTCGCCCGCGATCGAGCCGGTGTCGCCGACGCCGTACCAGTCATAGGCCTTTGCGCCGTGCCAGGCGTCCTCGGTGCTCTTGCGGTCCTCGGTGCCGAGATGGCCGATGATCATCCTGATGTCGATGCGGTCGAACAGCCCCTCCGCCTCCGCGGTATCCGCGAGCTTCCTGACATAATCGACGAAGCCGACGAGCGTCGTGACGCCGAAATCGGCCATCAGACGCACCTGGTTGATGCTGCGCGTTTCGATGCCAGTGCCGGCGGACAGGAAGATCGAGTTGGTGAACTTCGTCACCGCCTCCCGAATATAATGCCCGCCGTTGATCATGCCGTGGCCGTAGACGGAGTGGACGACGTCATCGGGCGCCAGGCCCATCCAGCGGTACATGCGCCCGACAAGGAGGTTGCCGACCTCCCGCCCTTTTGGCCCGAACATCAGCACCTGAGGCTTGCCGGTCGTACCGCTGGTGGTGTGGAAGACGGTGGGCGCGCGGTCCGGGCCGCCCATGCCGTGGAAGTCGCCATAGGGGGGGTGTTCGGCGATGGAGGCCATCAGGTCGGACTTGTCGTAGACTGGCAGCTTCGCGATGTCCGCAAGGCCGTTTATGTCGCCCGGCTCGATACCCTGCGCGCGCCACAGCCGCTGGTAGAAGGGGATTTGCCACGCGCGCCGCATCAGGCGCACGAACTGGGCGTCCTGCAGCGCGAACAGCTCGTCGCGGCTCATTTTTGCATAGCGCGCGGTGAAGGCGTCGCCGACGGGATAGTCGGCCAGCATCTGCCGGTGATCGAGCGCTTCGAAATAGGTCGGGAAGCTCATGCAGGCTCCGTGAAATAGCTTAGGGGGTTCGTGAAAATGCGGGGGTCGGCCTCCGGCGGGGCGAGGTCGCGGGCGAGGCTGTGTTTTGCGCGGGCCTGTTCGGGGCCGAGCGGGTTTTCCGGGCTGCCGGGGGTGCGCTCGACGGGGTGTTCGGTGCGGCCGCCGTTCGTTTGGGTGATGGTCAGGCGCTGCGGGAACAGCGCGTTGCCATCGGGGTTGCCGTCATCGGTCAGGCGCACCTTCGCGGCGAGGGCAGCAAGCTGCGGGTCGGCGAAATCCTCGCTGGTGAAGCGGCGCGGATCGATGCGGCCGTCGACGAGCATCAGCGCCGCAAGATAGGGCATGCAGAGCCGCGCCCAGGCGACGCTCATGTCCGGCGCATAGGCGCGGTCAACGAGGCGGCGGATGAGCGGCGGGCAGGCGAGCTCGATCCGCTCGATGCTTGCGGGATCAATAGCGAGGTCCTGCAGCATGCCGAGGGCGGCGTGGCTGGCGCGGCCGGAGGGGAAGGGTTTCACGCTGACCTCGGCGATGCGCCAGACAGTGCCGAGGCCCGCGGTGTAGCGGGCAAGGTCGCCGGTTTCGAACAGCTGATAATAGCCGAAGGGGCCTTCGAGAACGTCTTTCGGCGCGGAGAAGCCTGCACCGGCGAGGTCACCGGCGGTCACGGCGGCGCGGGCGGCGTTCGCGATCTGGAAGGGCAGGGTTTCCGACCCCTCCACATGCGCCTGCATGGTGCCTGCCGCGCTGGAGTAGGCGAGGCCGAGGGCGTCGGCGATGGGCGCGCCGTCCAGCCGCGCGACCGCGACCGCCGCGCCCATGACGCCGGTGATGGCAGGCCGGAAGAAGCGCATGGCGCTGGTAACGCTGAGGCCGAGGCCCGATGCGATATCGACACCGATGGCGAGGGCGGTCAGCGCTTCGTTGCGGTCGCAGCCGCCGCGCCGGTCAATCGCCGCGCCGAGAGCGGCGGTGACGACGCTCATGGCGTGAACGACGGCGGGTTCGTGGACGGCGTCCCATTCGAGGCAGTGGATTCGGTAGCCGTTGACGAAAGCCGCGGAGGGCGCGGGCAGGCGCTCGGCGGTTCCGATCAGGCGCGCGTCATCGCCGCTGCCGAACCGGCGCGCGGTGTCGAGGATCGCGGGCTCTCCCGGTGCGCCGACAGCGGCGGCAGCGATGGCGAGGGTGTCGCCGAGGAGGCGCTCGGCATGGGCGCGCAGGTCTGGCGGCAGGCGGTGGTCTGCTGCGGCGAAGGCGAGGAGGTCTTCCGTGGCGGTCATGACAGCCAGTCCGACAGCATGGCGGCTACCGCCCCGGCATCCGTTCCATGAAGCGCTAAATCCGCTGCCCGGTCGGCTTCGGCGGCGCTAAGGCCGCCCCACGCGACGAGGCTGTGCAGCTTGCCGCGGTGGCCCTCGCTACCCAGCGGGCGTTCGGGATCGCCGCGTGTGTCGATCAGCTCATGGCCGTTCACCTGCGCGCCGAAATGGGCGGGGTAGCGCGCGGTGATGTCCGGTGCTTCGGCGACCGTGACCTGCGCGCGGAGCGGGGCGAGCGCGGCGATGGCTTCGCGCGTGAAGTCGGGCGGTTCGGCAGCGCGGCCATCCGCGATGACGGCAACGGCATGCTGCAGCGAGAATTTGGCCTGCAGTTCAGTCTCGGGGTCGGGGCGGTCGCAGAAAGTCAGGGCGTCGGCGAAGGTCTCCACATGGAAGGGCGCGTGAAGGTTTCCGGCGGCGCGCAGGTCCAGCGCGGCGTCGATGGCGGGATGGGCGTGGCGGCAGGCGGCCCACGGCTTGAAGCTGACCTGATGGATCAGCCAGCCTTCCGGCTCGCCCCCCAGATCGCCGGGATGGTCGGTCATCGCCGCGAACAGGCCTTGCGCTCCCTCCAGAAGCGCCGCGGGTCCCGTGATGCCCGCCTTTGCATGGCGCGCGGCGTCGCGGCCGGTGCGGACCGCGTGATAACTGTGCCAGTGCTTGGTCAGCACGTCGTCATGGCGCATGTGCCAGAGGCCGCCCGCGACCGACCCCGCATTGCCAAGAGCGTTCACATAGCCCTCGGCGCCGAAGTTCAAGAGGGAACCCATCGCCGCCGCCGCGCCGACGCCGCCCGCCGTGGCGGTCGGGTGCCAGTGCGCGTAGTGATGGGCGTCGAGCGCCGATCCGACGGCGATCATCGCTTCATAACCGCGCACCGCCGCATCCAGCACGGTGTCCATGTCCGCACCGGACATGCTGAGCGCGGCGGGCCAGATCACCGGGCCGGGATGGAGCAGCGCGGTGCGATGAACATCGTCCATTTCAAGGACATTGCCGAGATAGGCCGCGCGGGCCCAGGCCTCTGTTTCCGCCGCCGATACGGCGCGGTGCGCAGCGCTGTCCCGCGCACCCGCGATGCACGCGAACCAGTCGAAAAGGTGAAGGCGCGCGCGCTTTCGCTCGCCTTCGCCGACAGGCCGCGCTAGTCTTTCGCCCAGTCCAGACATAAGCGGCTGCGTCATCGGACAGCGCCGCCCGCCCAGAGAATCTTCGGGAGCACAGCTTGGCCGACGCCCGCCAGAACAGGGGCCGACAGACGGGCCAAGGGGCGGGGAGCCGTGCGGTGCCCCGCTACCTGCAGGTCGCGGCGGAGCTGCGCGAGGCGATCATGTCGGGGCAATATGCGGGCGGCGATCAGTTCCCGACCGAAACCGCGCTGTGCGAACGCTACAAGGTCAGCCGCTTTACCGTGCGCGAGGCGCTGAAGCGGCTGCAGGCCGAGGGGCTGATTGCGCGGAAGCGCGGGTCCGGCACGACGGTCCAACCGGCCGGCGCGCGAGGCGGCGCGCTGCACCAGCCGCTGTCGAATGTGGGCGAACTGCTGCAATATGCGCGCGGCAGTTCGGTGAGCTATGCGGAGCGCGGAACCGGTCCCCTGCCGACGATGGTGGCCGAGCAGCTGCTCGGCAATCCGGGCGGCGAATGGCGCTGTTTTCGCGGAGCAAGGCGGCCGCAGGACGATGCGATGCCGATCGCCGTGACCGACGCCTATTTCCACGAGCGGCTGGGCGAGGCCGTCGACCAACTGGACCTGCAGGCCGGAACGCTGTTCAGCCAGATCGAGCGGCTGTCGGGCGTCAGTATCGGGCAGGTCACGCAAGATATTCAGGCGCTTGCCGCAGACGCCGCGACGGCCCGGGCGCTGGAGATTGACGAGGGCGAACCCGTTCTCCGCATCCTGCGCTGCTACCGCGATACCGACGGCGTTCCGTTCGAAATTTCCGTTAGCCACCATCCCGGCGACCGCTTCGCCTATTCGATGCACATCGACGTCGACACCTGACGGTTCGGGGGCAAGCCGCCGCATCAGCCTTCGCCCAGATCCGGCGTCTTCCCGGGCTGCCACCGCTCGCCGGCGAAGCGGATGGGCGGGGCAATATGGTGCGCACCCTCGCTGCTTTCGACGATCAGGCCGCGCTGCGCGACATGCGGTTCATCGAGAGCCTCGCGAAAGTCGAGGACCGGGGCGAAGGCGATGTCCCTGTCGGCGAACCACCGGGTCCATTCATCGCGCGTTTTCTCCGCAAAGGTTCCGCGCAGAAACGCGATGAGATCGCCCTGTTCACCGGCCTCGCGCTCCGCGTGCGGGATCAGGTCGGGACGGTCCAGGCCGTTGAGGAGGTTCTCGGCGAACTTCATCTCGCGGCCGCCGAGCGCGATGTGGCCGCCGTCCTTCGTGCGGTAGACCTGGTAGAGCGCCGCACCGCCGAGCGAGCGCTGGCTGGCACTGTTCGGGCTAGCGCCTCCCGCAATCGCCCTGCCCGCCGTGTGGACGCCCCAGGGGAGCAGGCTGTCGAACATGGCGCAGTCGATATAAGCGCCCTCGCCCGTTTTCTCGCGGCCGATCAGGGCCATCAGGACGGCGGAAAGCGCGGTCAGACCGGCCGCCATGTCGGCGCTCGGCGCGCCGGGGACGACCGGCGTCCCGTCCGGGCCGTCATTGACGGACAGGAACCCGGCAAGGGCTTGCACCGCCATGTCATGCGCCGGGTGATGAGCAAGCGCCCCCTGCTGCCCGAAAGCGGAGATGGAGCAATAGACGATGGCGGGGTTGAGGGTCCTGACTGTTTCGTAATCGAAGCCGAGGCGCTTCATCACGCCGGGACGGAAACCCTCCACGAACACATCCGCCTCCCGGCAGAGAGCGGCGAGCGCGGCTTTCCCGTCATCGCTCTTCAGGTCGAGGACGCGGCTTTCCTTGCCGCGGTTGAGGTTCGCGAACCAGACGGAATGGCCGGCTTCCCTCGGCTGCATCGTGCGGGCCGGGTCGCCTGCCTTCGGTTCGATCTTGACGACCCGCGCGCCCTGGTCGGCCATCATGACGGTCATCATCGGCCCGGGAAGGAACTGCGTCAGATCGACGACGGTCAGGCCGGATAGCTTCCCCACCAAGCGGCCCTAGACAATGCCGTCGCCGCGCAGCTTTGCCGTCGCCGCCGCATCATAGCCGAGCTCTTCAAGGATTGCATCGGTGTCCGCGCCGAGGAGCGGCGCGGCGCGGTTCGGCGGCCGCTGGCCGTCCAGTTTCAGCGGGCTGGCCAGCACCTGAACGTCCGCCTTGTCCGGATGCGAAACCTCGTCGCGCATGCCGATGGTGCGGAGCCACGGATTGTCGAGGGCAGCGCCGAGCGAATAGACCGGCGCAACGGGGACGTGCCCGGCGAGCAAATCCTGCCAGTGCGCCATGGGCTGCTTGGCGAACTCCTCATCGAGAATCGCGGTGAGCGTATCGCGGTTGGCCAGGCGATCGGCATTGGCGGTGAAACGCGGATCGCCCTTCAGGTCTTCCCGGCCCATGCGGGTCGTCAGGATGTCCCAGAACTTCGGCAGCTGGCACATCACGAACATCCAGCCGTCCGCCGTCCTGAACATCTGGCTGGGCGTGGCCGTCGGGTGGGCCGAGCGGGGTTCGCGGCCCGCCTCGTCGCCCTCGTTCATGTACCAGAGCGCCGGGTAGCTGGTCTGGTGGATGGCGGCGGAGAGGAGGTCGGTGTCAACGTCGCGGCCTTTCCCCGTACGCTGGGCGTCGAGAAGCGCGGAGAGGAGCCCGATGCACATGAGCGTGCCGGTCATGAAATCGACCATGGAGAGCCCCATGCGCTGGGGTTCGCTGCCGGGCGCGCCGGTCACCGCGCAGTAACCGGCCTCGGCCTGCATCAGATAGTCGTAGCCGGGCCATTTCGCGCGCTCGTTATCGCGGCCATAGGCGGACAGGTGCGCGCAGACGATGGCGGGGTTCACGGCCCGCAGCGCGTCATAGGCCAGGCCGAGCTTCGCAGGAAGGTCGCCGCGCATGTTGTTCGCGACCGCATGGCTTTTGCCGGCGAGCTTGCGGAAGATTTCCTGCCCCTCGTCAGAGCGCAGATTGAGCGTCAGCGAACGCTTGTTGAGGTTGAACGACTGGAAATAGAGGCTCTCGTCCTCGCGCAGGTAATGCGGGCCGACGGCGCGCGCGGTATCGCCGCCGCCCGTTTTCCTGCCGTCCGGGCCTTCCTTGCGCGGCGGTTCGATCTTGATGACATCCGCGCCGAGCTGGGCAAGGTGCATCGTGCCGTAGGGGCCCGCGCCGTACTGCTCGGCGCTGACAATCCGGAAACCCTTGAGGGGGAGGTGAAGCGTCACGCGCGCGGATCAGGCCGGATTGTTCTTGAAGTGCTGTTTGGCGATGATGATCCGCTGCATCTCGTTGGTCCCCTCCCCGATGCACATCAGCATGCTGTCCCGGTAATAGCGTTCGATGTCGTACTCCTTTGAATAGGAGTAGCCGCCGTAGACGCGCATGGCTTCCTGGCTGTTGTCGACCGCAGCCTCGGACGCGAAGAACTTCGCCATGCCGGCTTCCATGTCGCAGCGCTCGCCCCGGTCGTAAGCCTCGGCAGCGTCGAGCGTCAGCAGGCGCGCGGCGCGGGCGCGGGTGGCCATCTCGCCGATCTTCAGCTGGATCGCCTGGTGCTGGGCGATGGGTTTGCCCATGGTTTCGCGTTGCTGGGCATATTCGGTGGCGTGGCGCAGGCTGCCCTCGGCAAGGCCCACGCCCCGCGCGGCGACGTTGATGCGCCCGAGCTCGAGGCCGCCCGTTGCCTGGAAGAAGCCCTGCCCCTCGACGCCGCCGATCAGATGGTCGGCGGGGATGCGGTAGTCCTCCATGATCAGCTCGGCGCTGTCGATGGACTTGTAGCCGAGCTTCTCGAACTTCTTGCCGGTGGTGAGGCCGTCGCGTTTGTCGGCGATGAACAGGCTCATGCCCTTGTAGCGCGGGTCGGCGCCGGGATCGGTCTTGGCAAGAAGAGCGAAGCAGGAGCCGTGGAGGGCGTTCGAAATCCACGTCTTCGTGCCGTTAAGGACATAATCGTCGCCGTCGCGGCGGGCGACCGTGCGGATCGCCTGAAGGTCGGTGCCGGCATTGGGTTCGGTGAGAGCAAGGCCGCCGCGGATCTCGCCAGTCGCGAATTTCGGCAGCCATTTTGCCTTCTGCGCGGGTGTGCCGAAGCGCTCGACCGCCGCCGCCATGATCAGGTGCGAGTTGAAGATGCCGGTGATCGCCATCCAGTGACTGGAAATCCGCATGACGATCTTCGCATAGGTCGTCGCAGGAAGGCCGAGGCCGCCATATTCCTCGCCGATGGTCGCGCCGAACAGGCCCATCTCACACATCTGGTCGACCAGCTCCTTCGGCCAGATATCGCCGTGGTCATGATGCTTGATGACGGGAATGACCTCCCGCTCCATCCAGCGGTCGATCGAATCCATGAAGGCGCGCTCTTCCTCTGGGGCGATCGACCGGATCTGGTTTTCGAGAGCGGCGGCGGTGGCCATGACGGGGTTCCTCGTTGGTGTTCTTGCGGGGTTCAGTCTAGGTCAGAAATTAGTCGTCGCCGGGGCCGAAGCCGCGCTTCCAGATCAGCATCGTGCGCTTGAAGGTGCAGACGATGTCGCCATGCTGGTTCTTGCCAATGGTTTTCACCGTGACGATGCCCTGTTCCGGGCGGCTGCTGCTTTCGCGTTTGTCGAGCACCTCGCTCTCCGCATAGAGCGTGTCGCCGGGAAACAGGGGATGGGTCAGGCGGATTTCGTCCCAGCCGAGGTTGGCAATCGCCTTCTGGCTGGTGTCCGACACGCTCATCCCCACCATCAGCGCAACCGTGAACGGGCTGCAGACCAGCGGCTTCTCGAACTCCGTCTTCTTCGCATATTCATAGTCGAAATGCGCCGGGTGCGTGTTCATCGTCAGCAGGGTGAACCAGACATTGTCAGTGTCGGTAATCGTGCGGCCCGGACGATGCTCGTAGATGTGGCCAATCTCGAAATCCTCGAAATAGCGGCCGAAGGTCTCGCGGAAGCGGCCCGGAGCGACCTCGATGCTGCCCTTACGCATGAACGGTTGTCCTTTCCTTCCGCGCGAGAATGGCGCGGTAATGTTTGACCAGCGGCGCTTCGAGCATCCGCCCGTTGAAGCGCACGACACTGCCGCCCCCCTCATCAAACGCACGGAGCGCTTCAGCGGCCTCATTGCACTCGCGTTCGGAGGGCTCGAAGGCCGCGTCGATCGCGGCAACCTGGCGCGGATGGATCGCCGCCTTGGCCGCGAAACCGAGCGCGCGGGCTTTCGCGCATTCCGCCTTCAGCCCCTCCTCGTCGTCGAGATGGATATACGGTACATCAATGGCGGGGACATGCGCCTCCGCGCAGGCCAGAAGCAGCTGTTGCCGCGCGGCGAGGAGCGGTTCCCAGGACAGGCGCACCCCAAGCTCGCCCGCGAAATCGCCGCCGCCGAACATCATCGCCGTAACGCCCTCTTCCTGTGCGATGGCCAGCGCATTTCGGAGGCCACGCGGCGTTTCGACCAGCGGTACTAGCGCAGGGCAGCGCTCTCCCAGCGCGCCGCGCACGACCGCGATCTCCGCCGCCGCCTCGACCATGGGGACGAGCATGACGGCCGGCAGGGTCTCGGCATCTGCAAGCGCATGAAGATCGGCGATACCCGCCCGGGTCGCGACACCGTTCATGCGCAGCGCATAGCCGTCACCCGAGGCGATCGCCGCCAGCGCGTCGTTCCGCGCCGCATCCTTCGCGTCTGCAGCCACCGCGTCCTCAAGATCGATGGCCGTCAGCCCAGCCCCCGCAACCCGCGCCTTGTCAAAGCGGTCGGGACGCGCGCCGGGTACGAACAACAGGCTGGTGGCAGCGAACATGCGAACGGCGACTTCCCCGGAGTTTCCGAATGACCAGACGTTAAACTAAACGCCGAGAGGCGGCGCGCGTTTCAGACTTCACAATTTGTCCGGACAAATCTAAAGTCAAGTCAGAATCAGTTGGGCGCCGCCCCTAGGTCGCCGGGATTCAGGGAGGGAACACAGACCATATGACGCACATGCCGAAGCTGATCGGCCTCGCAGCCGGCCTCGCCGCTCTCGCCTTTAACAGCGCGCCCGCCGCCGCGCGCATGCTTGACCCCAGCATCCCCGAAGATGCGGTGGAGATTGCGAAGCGTATGCAGTGCGGCGTGTCCGCCGACGAGCCCGCTGTTTATCACTGGTCCGGCAATATCTATTCGCGCGTGACCGGAGAGCCCGACCGGCTGCTGTTCAAGGGCGAGGGCATGAACATCCGCCGCTGCGTAGAAGTCACGGACCCGGAGCGCGGCACCGGCTGGCGCATCATAAGCCGGGAAATCATGCTGATGCTCGACCCCGAAACGGGCGAAGTGGCCGATACCTGGGAGAACCCCTGGACCGGTGAAACGGTCGATGTGATGCAGATCCACAACGACCCGGTGAACAGTCGGCCGACCTTTCCCCGCGGACCGGACGGCGAACCCTATGAGATCGGCTCGCTGCGCGTTTCGGGACCCTATGCGCTGATGCCGTTCGAGGTGCCGCTGTTCTACCCCAACCCGCTGGCGGGTGGATATCAGGATTATGTCGGCAACCAGTATCACGCGATGGAGATATTCGACTTCGCCGCGCTGAAGGACGAGTTGTTCGATACGACCCAGCCGACCGCCTATCCGATGATAAGCTGGGTGCGCATCTCGCCATGGGCACCGTGGATGAAGATGGGCGCGCGGCCGGGCCTGATGATATTCAACGCCATGGGCAACAAGCTGCGCGACGGCTTCGAGGGACTGCCGGACATCCTGAAAACCGAGATCCGCGAGAATTATCCGATTTACGAAGAGGCGCCGCCGAAGGACGACATGCGCCGCAACGAGACGACGTGGACCAAGTTCAAGATGCTGGAGGACGCTCGCCGGGCTGCAGCGGGTAGCGGCGCAGCGCCCGCGTCCGAGGAGTAAGGGCAATCCTCGCCAGCAGACGGTCGGTCCTGACGGGCGGTGCGGCGATGATTGTCGCCGGTGCCGCCCCCCGGTCTGCGTGGGGCCGAACCGAGGCGGATGTCCTGATTATCGGCGCAGGCCTTGCCGGGCTTAACGCTGCGCATTTTCTGGAGCAGGCCGGAGCGCGGGTCGCGATCCTGGAGGGCGAACGGCGGGTTGGCGGACGGCTGCACACGCTCGATGATCTGCCGGGCGCGCCCGATGCCGGCGGGATCCAGGTCGGCGCGGGGTACACCCGGCTGCACCGCATAGCGGCCGAGCTGGAGGTTGCGCTGGATAGCGGGCCCGGCGAGGGGGCTGGGCGGGTACAGGTGCCCGGCAACCTCTATCATGTGAACGGGGTCAGCGTGCCGTCAAGCGGGTGGGCGGAAAGCGCCGCCAACCATCTGCCAGATACGGAGCGGGAGTCGGAGCCGGCATCGCTCCTGCGGCGCTACGCGCGGGCCTTCCCGGCGCTTGCCGATACGGCGGCCTGGCTGGATGCCGATCCGGCGCTGGATGTCTCGGTCGAGGAGGCGCTGAGATCTACCGGGGCAAGCGTTGAGGCGCGGCGGCTGATCGAGGCGAATTTCAATGGAACGTCGCTGGCGGCCATGTCGCAGCTTCACCTGGCGCGGACCTTTACGCTGTTCCGCAGCCAACCCGGGCCGATCTCGACGATCGCGGGCGGTTCCCAGCGGCTGCCCGAGGCGATGGCGGCGCGGCTATCGGTTACCCCACGGGTCGGCCAGGTTGTGACCGGCATCGAGGAAGCCGAAGACGGCGTGACGGTGACGACACAGGCAGGAACGCTCCATGCCCGGCATGTGATCTGCACCATTCCGTTCGCGGCGCTGAGAACCATCGACGTTCGCACGCCCGTCCCGCCCGCCGCCGCGCGGATGATGGCGGCGCTGCCCTACACCCGCGCCAGCTTTGCCTATATCGCGGCGAAAACGCCCTTCTGGAACGAGGACGGCCTGCCGCGCACGCTGTGGACCGACGAACCGCTGCTGGGGCGGGTGTTCATCCTCGGCGATGATCCGGCGATGCTGAAACTGTGGACGACGGGCGCGGGCGCGGACCTTCTTGACCGCATGCCTGCCGAAGCTGCGAAGGCGCGGATCGTCGCCGCCATCGAGGCGGCGCGTCCCGCCGCGAAAGGTCAACTCGAGGTGCTGCGCTTCTACAGCTGGCAGCGTTCGCCTTTCGCGCGCGGTATCTATCATCATATCGGGACGGGACAGGCCGCCGATCTGGCCTCGACAACGCGCTATGAGGGACGGCGGCTGCACTTTGCCGGCGAGCATCTGGCGCAGCAGTCGAGCGGGATGGAGGGCGCGCTGGAAACCGGTGAACGCTCCGCCCGCCGAGTCGCCGCGCTGCTCTAGACTGCCCGGCTATTCGCGAAGGCGCGCGCTGGCCTGCACGGCGAGCATCCAGCCGTCCCCATCCGGGCGCTGCCAGACCTGTGTCACGCGGAACGCCGCGGCGTCCATGCCGGTGCGGGTGCGGCGGTTGACGAAGGTAACGATGGCCGTGCCCGCGGGACTGTCCTCGTCAATGCGCACGACAAGATCCTCATTGTCCCACGCCTCGAACCCGTTGCCGAGATCGGCCAGCGCAGCGGCGCGGCCGTAGACCCGGCCCGATTGCGACACGAGGACGAGATCATCGGGAAAGACCGCCGCGGCGGCTTCGGTGTCGCCTGACAGTGCGGCGGCCCTAAGCAGTTCGAGGCCTGCCTCGACGGTGTCCACGCCTTCGGCCCGCGCCGGTGAAGTGATCAGAAGGGCGGCGTGGAATGCCGTGCGTATCGTCATGGCCGGGTCCCTCATGGCAGCGGCTTCACATTGCCGAGGAAGGCTGTGATCAGGAGCAGGAGGTAGACCGCCCAGACCCACCAGCGGGTGCGGTTCATGGTGCGCAGCAGCGGGATTTCAGTCTCGTCGGAGGAGCCCTTCTCCATGACCGCGACGAGAAGCGGTCCGACGGGTTTGAAGGTCACGTCGATCATGATGGCCGCGACGAAGATCAGGCCGAAGAGGAGCGCCTTCCACGCCAGCCAGTCCGGACCCAGCGGCGCATCGGTGAGAAGGCTCTGCGCCCCGAGCCAGAGGTAGAAACCGCCGACGATCCAGCGCAGCCAGCCCTCGATGGCGCGGTTCCGGGCCGCGCGGGGGGTCTGATCGTGCCAGTGCGCGTCCCAGACGATGTAGAGCCAGAAGCCGCCGATGATCCATGCGCCCCAGACCAGCCAGCCGGGGGCATCCCACCAGCCGCCTACATCGACGACGCTAAGCGACAGCGGCACCATGAGCGCCCAGGCGCTACGCGGGGTCATATCGACCAGGACCAGCAGCTTCAGAAGCGCGACGCGCTGGTCGAGCGAATATTCCGTCCGTTTCCGGAAATGCTGGCCCAGCAGGAACACGCCCACGTCCGCGCCGAGCCAGAGCACGAACAGCAGAAGGTGGCTGAATACCAGGATCGTATAAAGCGTAATCATGGCGACTGCCTTCCCCGGAGAGCCCACCGTGCGCCTGCGACTGTAACGCATTA
The DNA here is from genome assembly GCA_036351775.1 of Pacificimonas sp. Classification (GTDB taxonomy): domain Bacteria; phylum Pseudomonadota; class Alphaproteobacteria; order Sphingomonadales; family Sphingomonadaceae; genus Pacificimonas. Next base: position 40,765 of record JAZBPX010000018.1, read on the forward strand.
GCCGCAGCACGGCGCAATTATCTGTCGATTCCGGCGCTGTTTCTAGAACGGCGCTTGACAATATGCAATTTGTCCGGACAAATTAAGTTGTCTGGACAACACTGCGCGAGAACAGGTTGCCGGCGGGCACGACTGAACCCGTACCAATGGAGTTTCCGGAATGACCAAGGTGCACCTGCTTCGTTCCGGCCTGCTGCGCTCCGCCGCGCGCGCTTCCCTCTGGCTGGCGACGCCCGCCCTTCTCGCCGTTAGTGGGCCCGCCACGGCGCAGGACACAGCCGAAGAGAATGCGGGCAACGACACGCTGGACGTCATCGTCGTGACCGCGCAGCGGCGCGAGGAAAGCGTGCAGGACGTGCCGATTGCCATCAGCGCCTTCGACGCGAACGAGCTTGACCGGCGCGGCGTTACCTCGGCGCTCGAGATCGCGCAGTATGTCCCGAACCTCGTGGGCCTCAACAATACCGGCCTCGGGTCCGCCAACGCCTACTTCCTGCGCGGCCTTGGCAATACCGAGACGATCCCGACCTTCGACCCGCCGGTCGGCACCTATGTCGACGACATCTACCTCAGCCGCCAGAATGCGAACAACCTCAGCCTGTTCGACGTGGAACGGGTCGAGGTGCTGCGCGGTCCGCAGGGCACATTGTTCGGCCGCAACACCACCGGCGGCGCGATCAACGTGTTCCTGCGCGATCCGGACTTTGCGGTGGGCGGTTACGGCGAGCTCGCCTATGGCAGCTACGAGATGTTCGGCGCGCGCGGCTCCATCGATGTTCCGCTGGCGGATTCCATCGCCGTGAAGGTCTCCGGCTACTGGCAGGATGATGACGGCTACGCCGAGAACACGATTACCGGCGAGCGGCTGAACGAGAATGACGGCTGGGGCATTCGCGCCGGGCTGTACGCCGAGTTCAGCGACAGGGTGAACTACACGGCCAGCTATATCCGCACCGAAACCGAGGCGGCGAACATCCTCAATTTCGACTGCGACCCGGCCAATCCCAGCGACAGCGACGGCCGCTTCATCACCACCGGGCTGACCACCGATTCCGATTTCGGCGGCCTGCTGACCGGCGAGAAGGACGGCTACGGCCTCGGTAACGACACGACGATGGATTTCATCTCCTCGAACCTTGAAGTCGGCGTTGGCGATTTCGCCGTGAATTTCATCACCGGCTATGTCTACACGACGCAGGACTATGCGCTCGACTTTGCCGACGGGCGCGGCCTGCCCTCGCTCGGCACGCCGGTGCCGGGTGTCATCGGCTATACCAATGGCGGTTTCACCATCGCCAACGAGGGCGAGTTCGAACAGTTCAGCCAGGAGCTCAAATTCACCGGCAGCCTGGCGGCCGGTCTCGTCGATGTCGTCGGGGGCGTCTATTATTTCTCCGAGGACAATTTCAGCGATTTCGGCGACATCTTCTCGATTCCCGTCGGACCTCTGCCCGCCGGTCTGCCGCTCATCCTCGCCGACCGGACGCTCACCAACGAGACCGAGGCCATCGCGGGTTATATCCAGGGCGATTTCAACGTCACCGACCAGGTCACGCTGACCGCCGGCATCCGCTACACCGACGAAACCAAGGACTTCTCGATCAGCGACAACCGGGCGTCGTGCAACGACGGCACGCTGGAGCCGAGCTGCGTGTCGAACCCGAACCTGATCGCGGCGAACGGCGTGGCCATTCCGCAGAGCCAGAATATCAGCATCTGGACACCGCGGTTCGCGGTGAATTACGAACCGAATGCGGACATCCTGCTGTTCGCGAGCGCGACGCGCGGCTTCAAGTCGGGCGGCTGGAATGCGCGCGGAACCAGCGCCAGCGAACTGCTGCCCTTCGACGCTGAGACTGCGTGGAGCTATGAGGCAGGCCTGAAGACCGAGCTGCTGGACCGGCGCCTGCGCGTGAACGTCACGGCGTTCTACCTCGATGTCAACGACCTGCAGACGCCATCGGCCTTCACCCGCGCCAACGGCTCGATCGCCTTTATTACGCGCAACTTCGCCAATTACGAGAATAAGGGGCTGGAGATCGAGCTGAACGCGGTGGCCGCGCCGGGTTTCAACCTGTTCGCCGCGCTCGGCTATCAGGACGATGAATATCAGTTCGATTCCAGCGACCCGACCTTCGACGCGTTCGGCGTGGAATCGGTGCTGTCGCAGCAGGCGCGCTGCCTGTCGCAGCTTCAGGCCGGGCTCGTCGCGGGCGGCGGCGGCGCGGAGGCGACCGCCTGCGGTGTCGGCATCGTCGCGCCGGACGGCTCGATCGCGACGCCGGTCCGCACGCCGGAAGTGACCGCCGCCATCGGCGCGAGCTACGTCGCGGACCTCGGCGGCTTCACGTTGACTCCGGCGGTGAACGCCAGCTGGCGCGACAACAGCGAAACCGGAACCTCGAACGTCACGCTGTACAATGCGCCGGTAACGAGTTCGACCGGCGCGGTGTTCCCGTCCAATACGGCGGGCACGGGCGAGTTCATCACCGGATCGTTCAGCGAAGCGCGCTGGATCGTCAATGCCACGCTGACGTTGGCAAGCGATGCCGGCTGGTCGCTGATCGGCGAGTGCACCAACTGCTTCGACCAGGAAGCGGTGGAATCGACGCTGGCGAATTTCAGCTATCTGAACCCGCCGCGCCGCTTCACGCTGCGCGCGAAATACGAGTTTTAGAAGGCGCTCGCACCTGCCAGACTGCCGGGCGCGGCAGCCGCCGTCCGGCTAGGCGGAAGTGACATGAGCGTCCGGGGCCCGGTACGACGGGCGCGCGGCGCAGGGATGTGGCGGTGGAGGCGGGGATGACCGTGAATACGGCAGCAGCAGATGAGCGCAGCGAGTTCGCGAAGGGCTGGCCGATCCTGGTGGCCGGCGTGCTGGGCGTGGCGTGCGGCGCCTCGCCCATTCCGTTCAACGTCATCGGCTTCACCGCCGCCCCGCTGACCGCGGAATTCGGCTGGACCCAGACGCAGGTCCTGATCCCGATCACGATCTTCGGTGTGATTGCCAGCCTGCTGGCGCCCGTATTCGGCTGGCTGGCGGACCGCTACGGGGTGCGACCGGTGGCGCTCTGGTCGCTGTTCGCGTTCGCCATCGCCTTTGCTGCCATTTCGCTCACCCCGGCGTCGGACGATCCCTCGACGCTCTACATCTATTACGGCCTGTGGGTGGTCGTGGGTTTTGTCGGCATAGGGTCGACGCCGGTGACCTGGAGCCGGGCGGTCAATCTGTGGTTCTTCAAAAATCGCGGCCTTGCGCTCGGCATCCTACTGATGGGAACCAGCCTTGCCGCGATGGTGGTGCCGCAGGTCGCGGTCTGGGCCATCGAGACCTATGGCTGGCGCGCCATGTTCGCCATCGTCGCGCTGTTCCCTGTGCTGGCGCTGATCGTCGCGTTCTTCCTGTTCCGCGAACCGCGCCCCGAGGAGCGCCCGAAGGCTATTGAAAGCGCAAGCGGCCGCCTGACCGGGGTCCGGATCGGCGCGGCGCTCAGCGACTACCGGTTCTGGCTAATCTGGCTGTCCATTGCCCTCATCGCGACGGCGTTTGGCGGGGCGTTCATTAACCTTCCGACGATGCTCGGCCTGCGCGGGATCGAGCCGTCGACCGCCGCGACCGTCATGGGCATTCTCGGCATCGGCATCTTTTCCGGCCGCCTGATTACCGGCGCGCTGCTGGACCGGTTCTGGCAGGGCTTTGTCGCCTTTCCGCTGCTGTGCCTGCCCGCGATCTCCTGCTTTCTTCTCCTTGGCGACAGCATCACCTTCGCCGCGGCGGCCACGGCCGGGTTTCTCCTTGGCTTTGCCGCCGGGGCGGAAAGCGACCTGATCGCCTATCTGACGGGGCGCTATTTCGGCATGGCGCATTACGGCAAGATCTACGGCATGCTCTATATGCCTTTCGGCCTGTTCTCCGCCGCCTCGCCGGTCATTTACGCGCAGGTTTATGACCGTACGGGCAGCTTCGACCCGATGTTGCAGGCGGCGATTGCCTTTTTCGTGATCGGCGGCGCGCTGCTGCTGTTCCTCGGCGGCTATCCAGACAGCCTGCCGGAAGATGACACGCCCGAACCCACCAGAGCCACTGCCGGAGCCGCCTGATGGCCACACAAGCCCAGCCCACCCTGATCGATGCGCTGCGTGCGAGCGGCGCTGTTGTCCGCGACGATGCGGAGACGCTGGAATATTTTGCGCATGACATCTACGCGCGCGGCGCAGATCTGGCCGCGGTCGTGCGGCCCGGCGACAAGGACCAGCTTGCCGCCGCGGTCGGCGCGGCGACGGCGGCAGGACATGCGGTCGTCCCGCGCGGCGGGGGTATGAGCTATACCGGCGGCTATACGCCGGACGCGCCGGGAGCGGTGTTGTTCGACCTTGCCGGGATGGACCGCATACTCGGCATAGACGAGACCGACATGACGGTCACGGTGGAGGCGGGGTGCACATGGGCCGCGCTGCACGCCGCGCTGTCCGAAAAGGGTTTGCGGACGCCGATGTGGGGCACGCTGTCCGGACTAAAAGCCACCGTAGGCGGCGGCATGAGCCAGAACGGCATTTTCTGGGGCACGACGCGTCATGGTACGGCGACCGAAAGCTGCACGGCGCTGGAGGTGGTATTGGCGGATGGAACGCTGCTGAAGGTCGGCAAGGACCATATGCGGCCCTACGGCCCCGACCTGACCGGGCTGTTCCTCGCGGACACGGGCGCTCTGGGGATCAAGGCCACCGTCACACTGAACCTGATCCGGGAGGCGAAGGCGCATGGCTATGCCAGCTTCGCCTTCGACGATCATGACGGCTGGTTCACCGCCGCCTCTGAAATCGAGCGCGCCGGAATCGCCACGGAATGCTTCGGCTTCGACCCCTATCTGAACGCCATCCGCATGAAGCGGGACAGCCTGTCGAGCGATGCCAGGCAGCTTGTTGGCATGATGAAGAAGCAGGGCGGCGTCATGAAGGCGCTGAAGGAGGGCGCGAAGGTCGTCGCGGCGGGCCGCGATTTTCTGAAGGACGCGAACTTTTCCCTGCATGTGCTGGCCGAGGCGCGCGTTCAGGCCGCCGCGGATGCGGACATCGCGGCGGCGCGGGCTATCGTGAAAACGTATGGCGGGCGGGAGGTCGAGAATACCATCCCGAAGATCATCCGCGCCAATCCCTTCGGCCCGCTCAATTCGATCCTGGGCCCGGACGGGGAGCGCTGGGCACCGATCCACGGGCTGCTGTCGCATAGTCAGGCTATAGCCTGCTTCAAGGCGTTCCTGTCGCTGTTCGCCGAGCATGATGACGCGATGACCGCCGAGGATATCCACTATGGCACGCTGGTCGCGGCGGTTGGCGGCGCGGGTATCGTCATCGAACCCTGCCTTTACTGGCCGGACGCGCGCAACGCGCTGATCGAGGACACGATCGAACCCGCTCACCTGAAGAAGGTGCCCGCCCTGCCCGTGAACCCGTCGGCCTGGGCGCTGACACAGACGCTAAAGGCGCGGATCGTCGATATCTTTCACGAGCATGGCGCAGCGCATTTCCAGATCGGCCGCACCTATCGCTACCGCGATCATCTGGCGCCGGAGGCCGACGCGCTGCTGCAGGCGGTGAAGCGGCAGGTCGATCCGCGAGGGTTGATGAACCCCGGTTCGCTGGGACTGGACTGAGCCGATGACTGCGGAATCCACGGCGGCCCCCACCCCCTTCGCTGCGGTCGCGATGCAGCTCGGCGCGCGGTCGCTGGAAACGCTGGACGCCGAGGCCGCGCGCGCCGCCATGCAGGGGCATATCGCGGAGGTGGAAACGCTGATCCGCTCGTCCGCGATTTTTATCGAGCAATATGGCGGCGACCCGGTGAAGCTGGCGGTGCTGCCGGAATATCTGTTCACCTCCTATCCTGGGCGCATTTCGATCCCGGAGTTCGCCGCGAAGGTCGGCTGGGACGCGGGCGGCCCGGAATATGAGGCGCTGGGCAGCGCCGCGCAGCGGCTGAAGCTGTTCATCGCCGGGAACGCCTACGAACGCGATGCGTATTTCCCGGATTTCTATTTCCAGACCAGCTTCCTGATCGCGCCCTCTGGCAACACGGTGCTGCGCTACCGGCGGCTGCTTTCGATGTTCGCGCCGAGCCCGCATGACGTGTGGGAAGCCTATCTCGACCGTTACGGCATGGAGGGCACGTTCCCAGTCGCCGACACGGAATTGGGGCGCATCGCCGCAGTGGCATCGGAGGAAATCCTTTATCCGGAAATTGCCCGCGTGCTGGCCATGCGCGGCGCGGAAATCTTCTGTCATTCGTCTTCGGAGGTTGGCTCGCCGCTGGCCACCGCCAAGGACATCGCGAAACAGGCGCGGGCGTTCGAGAACATGGCCTATGTCATATCGGCGAACACGGCGGGGATCGCGGGCGGCGGCCTGCCGGTGCTGTGCGCGGACGCCGGTAGCCGGGTGATCGACTATCGCGGCAAGATACTGGCCCAGTCCGGGAGCGGCGAAACCATGACGGCCTTTGCCCCGCTCGACCTCGGCGCGCTCAGGCGCGCACGGCGGACACCGGCGATGGCCAACTCGCTCGCGCGGCAGCGACCGGGCCTGTTCGCAGAGGCCTATGCCGCGAGCGCGGAGGCCTTTCATACCGCGAACGGCATGCTGGCGGGCGGCGCGCCTGCCATCCCGGACCGCGACTATTTCCGGCGGGCGCAGGAGGCGGTGATCGCGTGCCTCGACAAGGCCGGAATTATTTAGGCCACAAGCATCTGGACGGGGATCAACTGGGGGTCTGACATGAAGCATCGCACGGTTCGCGGACGCATCCGCTATACATCAGAAAAGCCGGGTAAGGAGGGGGCCGAGCGCGGCCGCGAATGGTTCGCCTTCACGCATCACGAAGACGGCTCGATCATCATGCGCGCGCAGTGCGAGATCGAGGAACCCGACCCGACGGTCCTGCGCGATATCGTCTATCATATCGGCCCGGACATGGTGCCGCGGAACCTGCTGGTGCATCTGACGCTGGGCGACGAATTTCTGGGCTCCGGCTGGATGCGGCATGAGGTCGATGCAAACGCCATCGAGTGCGAAAGCTATGGGCCAGGCATTGGCCGCAACCGGGAGCGAAAGGAGGGCGTTGGCAGCTTCGACGGGTTCGGCACGCATCCGATCGTGGGCGATGGTTTCCTGACCCGCGCGATGGACACCGCGAAGGGACCGCACAAGCGCACGCTGCGCGTGTTTCTCCCCTCGCCGGATCACCGCGGGGCGACCGCGCCGCAGATCGCGGAGCATGCGATCACGCTGGAGTATGTCGGCGAGGAGCAGAAGTCCTGCGCCGCCGGCAGCTTTGCCTGTCATCATTTCCGGTTCGTCGACGATGCCGGGGACGGCATGGGCGGGAAGACGCACCCCGACTATGACATGTGGGTCACGGCGGATGCGGACTCGATCTTCGTCTACGGCGCGATCGACGGGTACATGCTGAACCGGTACGAACTGGTTGAGTTGGAACGGTAAGGCTGCTCGCGCTTGCAGCCTTTGCCGGTGGGTGATGCTTCGACCCCTGCCTACGCAGGGGCAGGCAGGCTCAGCATGAGCGGGAGTGTTCGGGTCGCGCTTGCCCCTTTGCCCGCTCACCCTGAGGCTGTCGAAGGGTCACGGAGCGTGCATTTCCACGGTGTGCCGTCCTTAAACTATTGCCAGGTTCGCACAGTTAGCCATCAGCCGGGGCGCTCCGCATAGGCGTCGATGGTGGCCGCTTCGCGGGTCTGCCGGATCATGGCCTGCCTGCGAAGGAAGCGCAGCATACCCTCGTCGCCCGCACGGCTGGGGCCGAGGCCGGAGGCTTTTCGCGAATGGTTCGCCGCGTCGCTGACCATGCTGGTGAGGGCGCCGTCCTGCAGGCTGATCGCGCCCGCCTCCAGCCGCGATCCCACCGCCGCAGCCTCCGCTACATCGCCCGCGAAGACCGCGGCGGCGAGGCCGAAGTCGGTGTCGTTCGCCTGCGCGATGGCTTCCTCGATATCGTCGAAGATCGTCACGGGAATGACGGGGCCGAAGGTTTCTTCCCGCATCACAGCCATGTGCGGCGTCACATCGGCGAGGACCGTGGGGCGGAGGTAGTTGCCGCCGCCCAGTTGCTCGACAGAACCACCGCACAGGACGCGCGCGCCCTTCGCCTTCGCATCGTCGATCTGCGCGGCGACCTTCGCGGCCTGCGCGGGGAAGATGAACGGGCCGAGATGACCGTCCTGCGGGTCGGGGTAGGTCAGGGCAACCGCCTCGGCCGCCTTGACCAGTTCGTCGAGGAAGGTTTCGGCGATTTCGCGGGCGACATAGACGCGCTCGATGGATTGGCAGGCCTGGCCCGTTGCAAGCACGCTCGAGCGAAGTGCGGTTTCGGCGGCACGTTTCGGATCGGCGCTGGCGGTGACGATCAGCGGATCCTTGCCGCCAAGTTCGAGATTGGCGGGGATCAGGGCCTGCGCAGCGGCCTCGGCGACCTTGCGGCCCGTCGCGGTCGAGCCGGTGAAGCAGACATAGTCGACCGCGCGGATCAGCGCCTGCCCGGTGCTAGGTCCGCCAAGAACGTGCGTCAGGGGCAGCTCTGGAAAGTCAGCGAGGATCGCGGCGAGCGGCGCGACGAAGCGCGGCGTGACCTCGGACGGTTTCACGAGCGCGGCACTGCCCGCCATCATCGCAGGGACGGCGTCGATATGGCTGAGGACCACCGGAAAGTTCCACGGTGCAATCGCCCCGAACAGCGGATAGGCCGAGAAGCGCGGCACGATCTCGATGCCGGGCGTGGCTGAAGGGACCGGCTCCGACGGCAAGTCGGCGAAGAGTTGCGGCCCGCGCAACGCCCATTTCCTCAGGTTGCGGGCCAAGCCGTCGACCTCGATCCGCGCGACGGCGATCCGGCCGGTATCGATGCTCAGCGCCTCCGCCACGGCACCGCCATCCGCTTCGACGCGGTCCGCAAGCCGGGTGAAGATGTCGGCCCGGCCATCGGGGCCGCGCGCCTCCCACTCCGGCTGCAGGGCGCGCAGGCGTTTTGCGGCGGTCTCGACGTCGACAGAAGTGGCGGGGACGAAGCTGTAGTCCGCTTTGCCGGTGCGCGGGTTGATGGCCTGCATCATTGCTGTTCCTGCCAGCTCGTTACGATCTGCTGGCCGGTCGCGAACCAGGCTTCGGGGCGCGCGGTCAGGGTTTCCAGAAGGCTTTCGAGCGCCGCGATGCGGTAGGGCAAACCCATAATGTAAGGCGTGATGTGGATGGGGAGGATGCGCGCGCTCGTCTGCGCTGCTGTTTCCTTCGCCAGCCAGTCGAAGGCGTCCACCATACTCTGCTGCCAGCTGTCCGCCGATTGCTGCTGCACGGCGATGATCTGCCGGTCGGACAGCTCGTGATTCAAGGGCAGCGCGGTCAGGCCGTTGGTGAACGTATAGGGCAGTTCGTCATTCACCCAGTCGCAGCAATAGCCGAGCCACGCCTCCTTCAGGAGATCGAGGGTGTTCCAGCTTTGCGAGCGGGCTATGGACAACCAACCGGTGGGCTTTGCACCCGTCGCGGTTTCCAGCCGGTTGACGGAATCCGCGATGAGCGCCCGTTCCGCCGCCTCGTCGAGCGCGGAGGTGATGGTGCCGTTCATGTCCGTGGAATGAGCGATGATTTCATGCCCGCCCTTCTGAACGGCAGCGATCAGTTCGGGGTAGCGCTCCGCAATGGCGGCGTTGGTCGCAAAGCTGGCCGTGACACCCGCCTGTTCGAACGCTTCGAGGAAGCGGAACGCCCCGACCCGGTTTCCGTAATCGCGGGCGGAGTAGTGGCGGTAGTCGGGATAGGGCGTCACCATGTGGCCCGGCGCGCGGAACGGCTCGTCCTGCGGCGTGATGGGGAACCATTCGAGACTGACGCACAAGAACACCGCTACGGAGCGGTCATCCGGCCAGCGCACGGCCTTTCGCTCATGGATGTTCGACCACGCGTAGACGTCGTGGTCATAGCCTTCGCGGCGTTTCGGGTAGGTCAGATAGTCGTCCGGCAGGGTCATGCCGCTGCATCCCCCACCTGCGCGCGCCAGGCGTCGACGATTTCGCCGGCCCGCGCGATCCAGGCCCGGCCGTCCTTCGCGATATGTTCGAGCGCCTCCTCGAACGGACCGATGCGGTGCGGCTGGCCAATCAGATAGGCGTGCAGCGGGATGCACATGACGGTGCCGGAACGCGCGCCCTCCGTCGCGAGCCGCTCATACTGGCGGACCAGCGTATCGGCATAGTCGCGCCCGCTCATATTATAGACGAAGAAGCCGTAATGGTCATTGACCTCCAGGCTGTAGGGGATCGAGGCGAGGCGGCCGTTCGCGACCTTCACCGCCTGCACCTGGTCGTCATGGTAGAGGTCGCAGGTATAGTCGAGGCCGTATTCGGCGATCAGGTCCAGCGTGCGCGGCGTATGGGTCAGCGCGGGGGCAAGCCATCCGCGAATGGTCTGCCCGGTCGCCTCGCGCACCGTGCGGATCGAATCCTCGATGATCGCACGCTCTTGAGCCTCGGTCATGTCATAGGCGTAGCGCGTGTTGTAGATGCCGTGGCTGAAGAACTCCCAGCCGCGTTCGTTCGCATCGGCGACAACCTTTGGGTGGTGATGGCAGAGCGCAACGGACAGGCTGACCGAGCCGAGAAAGCCGTGGCGGGTCATCACATCGGCCATACGCCAGTGACTGACCCGGTTGGAATGGTCGCGGTGGGCATAGCCGACGACGCTGGGCGCAGGCGTGGGCCATGCCTTGCGCTTTGGATGCTGCGGCGGGTCGATCTCATAATATTCAAGGTTGGGCGCGACCCACACGGCCACGGTCTTGCCGCCCGGCCACTCGATCTTCGACCGCGCGTCATAGGGGTGATAGTCGTAAAGGCCGGGATCGGCCGCCCCCTCCCGCATCAGCGCGCCTCCAGCCAGTCGATCACGTCCTGCACGGGTTCCACATCAGCATATTTGAGCTGCAGGTCGGTGAGGTTCGCGAAGTGGTAGCTGGCATGCTTGTCGGCGCAGGTCTCGATGGGAACGATGGTGCGGTAGCCGTGGCTGAGGGCATCGACGGCCGTGGCGCGCACGCACCCGCTGGTTGACCCTCCAGTGACGACAACCGTGTCGACTCGGTGGAACGTCAGGTAGCTCGCGAGCGGCGTCTCGAAGAATGCGCTCGGCATGCGCTTCGTATAGGTCAGGTCACCCCCGCCGATGTCGCAGCGCGGGTCGAACTGGTGCCGCTCGGAAGCGTATTTGATGTTCTGAAGCGAATCCTCGGTATCGGTGCGGGTGCCCCACACGCCGGCATCGCCAGCATCGGCTTTATAGGCGACCCGGCTCCAGATCACCGGCATGTCCCGCTCCCGCGCAAGGCGGCTAATGGTGTTGATAAGCTCGATCTGGCGCGGGTCGGTTTCATAGGCGGTTCTGAACAAGTCGGTGCGGGTATAGGCCTGCTGCACATCGACATTCACGATGGCGAGCTTTTCGCCGAAACCGAACTTCTTGCGCGCCGGGTTTGCCATGACGGCTTCGAACAGTTGCTTTGCCGTTTTGCCGTCGTCGACCATCTTCGTGCCCACAAGGTCCGCCATGCCTGTCCTTTCGCCACGGATTGCGCTTTGACAGCTGACAATAAAGCCGCGTAGGGGCTTGTCGAGCATAATTTGTCCGGACAACTTATCGGTCATGATCACGCGCCATATCCTGACGATTCCCGCGGGGCCGGACGCCCCCGCGCGGCGCGCGCACTACCGGCGCTGCGGGTCCGGGCCGCTGCTGCTGATGGTGCACCAGAGCCCGCGCAGTTCCGCCGAATATGAGGAACTGATGCAGCGCTGGGGCGCGAGTTTCACCTGCGTCGCGCCCGACACGCCGGGCTTTGGCCAATCGGATGCGCTGCCGGGCGTGCCAGAGATTGCCGATTTTGCCGATGCGCTGGCGGGATTCGTGAACGCGTTGGGAGTGAAGCGGTGCGCCGCCTATGGCTTTCATTCCGGCGGGATCATTCTGGTGACGGCGCTGAAGCGGCACCCGGCGCTGTTTTCCGCGCTGGCGGTGGGCGGCTATGCGATCTGGACCGCGGAAGAGATGGCACTGTTCGGGGACCGCTACTTGCCGCCCTTCCTGCCGAGCGCTTACGGCGAGCATTTGACCTGGCTTTGGAACCGGCTGCTTGAGCAGAGCTGGTTCTTCCCGTGGTTCGATTTGCGCGACGAGGCGCGGCTGAGCGTTGCCCATGCCGATGTGAGCCGGGTGCAGGCGGCGGTCATGGAGATGCTGGACTCCGGCAATGCCTACCAGGCGGGATACGGTGCCGTTCTCCGCGCGCCTCGCGATATCCCCTCGCCCGATATGATGACACCGCCGGTCCTGATCACGGCCTATGATGGCGACCCGCTACAGGCGCATATCGACCGGCTGGGCGCAATGCCGGCGGGTTGGGCAGCGCGGAAAGTGGGAGCGCCGCAGGCGCATCAGGATGACAGCCTCGCCTTCCTGCGTGAACATACGCCGGATGAACCCTGTCCGGCGCTCGGCGAGGATGAGGGTGAAGGCTGGCTGGCGGTGGGCGAAGGGCTGATCCACTGGCGCGGGACGCGCGGCGGGGCGCTGAGCCTGCACAATCCGGCGGCGGAGATGAGCGCGCCAAAGCCGGGCGATCTCGCCATCGATGTGCCGGGTCACGGTCTCTCCAGCGATTTCGACGATGTGGAGGGCGCAATCATCGCCACCGCCGAAGCGCTCGGTTCGAAGACCACGCACTGGCCGGACGCCCCGATCGGCGATCCGGACAAGCTCTACCGGGACCTGACGCCAGACCGGTTCGGCGCTCACCTTCTCCGCGCGTGGAGCGCTGCGCGTGCCGAGGCGCTGTTTGCGCCCTGGTATGCGGCCGACAAGGACCATGCGCTTCCTGTCGATCAGGACGCGCTCGATCCTGCCGCCATAGCCGAGCGCGCCCGCGCCCGGCTGCGTGCAGGGGATGCTGCAAATCGCTATCATGAGCTACTGACACGAAGGACCAAGGACGAATGATCGATATCGCCAAGGAAATGCCTCTTCTCGCCCGGCACGAGGGCGTCTGGGACGGAGTCTATACATATTTCAACGACCGCAACGAGAAAGTGGACGAGCATGCCAGCCGCCTTCTCTGCCGCATACCGGATACGGGCGATGTGCCCTATCACCAGACGAACCATTACCGCTGGGCGGATGGAAAGACGGAAATCCGCGACTTTCCCGCCGAATATCGCGACGGGCGCATCTGGTGGGACAATGAGCTGATCCAGGGCTGGGCTGCGGAGGTGCCGCTGGATGACCTCAACCGCACGATGATGCTGTACTGGCAGCGGACCGGCGATCCGTCCCTGTATCTCTACGAGCAAATCCAGATTTCGGACGATGGACAGAGCCGCTGCCGCACCTGGCACTGGATCCGCAACGGGCTGCTGGAAACCCGCACGGCCATTCAGGAGCGCTTCGTGACAAAGGACTGGCGCGCCATTGATGCCGAGATGAAAGCCGCCGAGGCGGAGGGTCGAGAGATCGCCTTTGGCGGCTTTCCCGCCCACGCCGCCTAGACAGGAGACACGCTTACCCGCCATGCCGAAAACGCTCTTCGACAAGATCTGGGATACGCATCTCGTGGCCGACACGGCGGCGGGGGCGGGCCTGATCGCGATCGACCGCGTGTTCCTGCACGAACGGACGGGCGCGGCGGCGCTGGGACGAATGGCGGAGATGGGGCGGACGGTGCGCGACCCGAACCGCGTCTTTGCCGTCATGGACCATATCATCGACACGCGGCCGGGGCGCGGCGACGGCACGCTGATGCCGGGCGGCGAGGGCTTCATCACCGAAACGCGCGCGGCCTGCCAACGGGCCGGGATCACGCTGTTCGACGTCAACGACCGCGATCAGGGGATCGTGCATGTCATCTCGCCGGAGCTGGGCGTTGTGCTCCCGGGCGTGACGCTCGTTGCGCCCGACAGCCATACCTGCACGCAAGGGGCGTTCGGCGCGCTGGCTTGGGGCATCGGCTCGTCGGAGGCCGAGCATGCGATGGTGACAGGCACGCTCCGTATGGAGAAGCCGAAAACCATGCGCGTGACGTTTGATGGCGATCTCGCGGGGGGGGTGACGGCGAAAGACATAGCGCTGCACCTCCTCAGCCGACACGGTGCCAGCGGGGGTTCAGGCCATGCGGTGGAGTTCGCCGGGTCCGCGGTCAGCGCGCTCGACGTGGAGGGGCGGATGACCCTTTGCAACATGGCGACCGAATTCGGAGCGATGGCCGGTTTCATCGCACCGGACGAGAAGAGCTTCGCCTACCTCGCCGGTCGCCGCTACGCACCGGCTGCCTTCGATGAACCTTACTGGCAGACGCTCAAATCGGACGAGGGCGCGGTGTTCGACCGCGAGATCGAAATCGATGCCGCGGAGATCGCGCCGATGGTCAGCTGGGGTACGAGCCCGGAGGAAGCCATCGCTGTGTCCGGCGCGGTCCCGCAGGGCAGCGCGCGGGTGCACGAGTATATCGGCCTGCCCCCCGGACAGCCCATCGCCGGAACGCCTATCGACGCGGCCTTTATCGGCAGCTGCACAAACAGCCGTATCTCTGACCTCCGCCGCGCCGCCGCGCTGCTTCGGGGCCTCCGGGTTGCGCCGTCCGTAACGAAGGCGCTGGTGGTACCCGGGTCGTCCGCGGTCAAACGGCAGGCGGAGGCGGAGGGTCTCGACAAGATCTTCGAGGCCGCCGGGTTCGAATGGCGCATGAGCGGCTGTTCGCTCTGCTTCTATGCGGGCGGCGAGGGCTTCGCGAAGGGCAGCCGGACGATCAGCAGCACCAACCGCAATTTCGAGGGGCGGCAGGGACCGGGAATCCGCACGCATATCGCCAGCCCGGAAACCGTGGCCGCCAGTGCCATTGCTGGGGTCATTGCCGATCCGCGCGAACTCGCCACAGAGGCGGCCGCGGCATGACACCCTTTCCCGTTCCGCTGACTGGCCGCGCCGCGCCGCTGATCGCCGACAATGTCGATACCGACACGATCATTCCCAGCCGGGAGATGCGAACGACGGGGCGTACGGGACTGGCGGACGGACTGTTCGCCCCGTGGCGCTACAGCGATGCAGATGCGCGCAAGGAAAATCCCGACTTCGTGCTGAATCACGACCTCTACCGCGATGCGCGCATCCTGCTCGGCGGCGCGAACTTCGGTTGTGGGTCCAGCCGTGAACATGCGGTCTGGGCGCTTTCCGAATGGGGAATTCGCGCGATTATCGCAGCAGGTTTCGCGCCGATCTTTCGCGGCAACTGCATCCGCAACGGCATCCTTCCGGTGACGCTCGGGCGCGCCGTCGTTGAGGGTCTGGCGGGTGCCGCAGTCAGCATCGACTTGGCCGCGCAGACCGTTTCGGCGGACGGTGCCCGCTACGACTTCACCCTTGATGCGGAGACCAAACAGATGTTGCTGGAAGGCCTCGACGCCATCGACCTGACCCTGACCAAACAGGACGCGATCGACGACTGGACGGCCCGCGACCGCGCCGCCCGCCCCTTGGTTTACCTGGAGATTGCCACATGACCGAAATACTGGTTTCGGAGGTCGGTCCGCGCGACGGGCTGCAATCCATCGACCGCGTGATGCCGCTGGCGGCGAAGAAGCGCTGGATCGCCGCCGAGGCCGCCGCCGGGGTGCGCGAGATCGAGGTCGGCAGCTTCGTGCCGCCCAGCCTGCTGCCGCAAATGGCGGATACCGCGGAAGTGGTTAAGTTTGCGAAGACCATCGACGGGCTGACCGTCGTGACGCTGGTCCCGAACGCGAAGGGCGCGCAGCGCGCCGCTGACGCGGGAGTCGATGCGATGAGCATTCCGTTCTCGATGTCGGAAACGCACAGCCTGAAAAATGTGCGGAAGGATCACCCGGCGATGCTGGCCGAGATCAAGGCTTGTGGAGAGGTCGCACGGGAACATGGAATCGGCTTTGCCGTGAGCCTGTCGACAGCTTTCGGGTGCACCATGGAGGGGGCGGTCTCGCCGGATGCGGTGGCGCGGCTGGCGGAGCAGGTTGCCGAGATGGGGGTAACGGATTTTAGTCTCTCGGATACAACGGGTTATGCCGATCCGGCGCAGGTCAAGAGCCTGACCCGGAAGGTGCAGGCGGCGATTGGCGCGGACAAGCTGACGACGCTGCACCTCCACAATACACGCGGCCTCGGCCTCGCCAACGTGGTGGCAGGTCTGGAGGAAGGCTTCACCACCTTCGACGCTTCGCTCGGTGGGCTGGGCGGCTGTCCGTTCGCGCCCGGCGCGAGCGGTAATCTGGTGACGGAGGACCTCGTCCTGATGCTGAACAGCATGGGACTGAAAACCGGCATCGACCTTGAGAAGCTGCTGGCCGTGCGGCCGATCCTGGAGGAGGCGCTTCCCGGCGAGCCGCTATACGGCTTTACGCCCGATGCCGGACCGATGCTGGATTACCGCGAGCGCCTGGCCTCGTGACGGACAGCGCCCCGACCCCGCTGAAAGGCCTTAAGGTCGTCGAGTTCACGCACATGGTGATGGGGCCGGCGGTCGGGCACATCCTCGCAGGCCTCGGCGCGGACGTCGTGCGGATCGAGCCGATTGGCGGCGACCGGACACGGCGGCTGCTGGGATCGGGCGCGGGCTATTTCCCTATGTACAATCGCGGCAAGCGCTCGATCTGCCTGAACCTGAAGAGCGAGGACGGGCTGGCCGTCGCAAAGGACCTGGTCGCGGGCGCGGACATTCTGGTTGAAAATTTTCGGCCCGGCGCACTGGACCGCCTGGGCCTTGGCTATGAGCCATGCGCGGCGGACAATCCGCAGCTGATCTACTGTTCCGAAAAAGGCTTCCTGCCCGGCCCCTATGAGGAACGCACGGCACTGGACGAAGTGGCGCAGATGATGGGCGGCCTCGCCTATATGACCGGGCCGCCGGGCAAGCCGCTGCGCGCCGGGGCGAGCGTGATCGACGTGACCGGGGGCATGTTCGGCGTGATCGGCGTGCTGGCCGCGCTGGAGGAGCGCCACCGCACCGGCAGGGGCCAGAAGGTCGTCGCCAGCCTGTTCGAAACCACCGCCTATCTGGTCGGCCAGCATATGGCGCAGTTCGCCGTCACCGGAACGCCTGCGGCCCCCATGCCCACGCGCGTGTCGGCCTGGGCGATCTACGACGTGTTCGAAACGAAGGACGAGCCGGTGTTCATCGGCGTGGTGACGGACGCGCTTTGGCAGAAATTCTGCGCGCTGTTCGGGCTCGATGAGCTGTGGGCCGACCAGTCCATCCGCGAGAATAATGCGCGCGTGCAGGCGCGGGACCGGATCATGCCGCAGATCCGCACGCTGATCGGCGACATGACGCGGGACGAGGTGATCGCGAAGCTGGACGGGACCGGCCTGCCGTTTGCGCCCATCGGCAAGCCCGAAGAGCTGTTCGACGATCCGCAGCTGGCAAAGGGCGGCATGGAACCGGTCACGCTGGCGGACGGCACGGATACGCGCCTGCCGACGATCCCGCTGGAAATGGGCGGAAAGCGGCCCGTCCGCGCCCATGCCATGCCGGCGCCGGGTGCCGATTCGCGCGATGTCCTGACCGCGCTGGGCTATGCCGAAGACCGTATCGAACGCCTGCTGTCCGCGGGCGCTGTTGGAGAAACGCTATGATCCGTACCGCCCTAGCGAGCGTGAGTCTGGCCGCGCTGTCCGCCTGCACCACTGTTCCCGCCGACACGCCCGCCCAAATATCGCTCGCGCAGGCCGAAAAGCGCGCCATTGACGGCGTGATGACCGATGGATCGATCCCAACCGATGTGCGGCGCGTGTCGATCGTCGTGCGCGACATGGATCGCAGCCTCGCCTTTTACCGCGACGTCGTGGGCCTGGAGGTCAACTACGATGCGGAGGTTACGCTGTCTGGCGTCGCGCTGCCCGTTGGTGAGCCGAACACGCGCGCGCGGCTGGTGCTCTTGAATTCGAACGATCCCTATGTGGGCTGGATCGGGCTCCTGCACCTGCTCGACCCGCCGCTGGCCGACGAGCCCTATCCCACGCGCCTGTCACCGGGCAGCACGGTCATCGTCCTGAACACGGACGACGTGCCGGGACGGTGCGCCGCCGCCGCGAAGCTGCCGCGCGTGACGATGACCAGCGAGCCGCATCTGCAGATCTATCCGGGGCGGAACGGCGGGCCGGACATCCGGGTCATGGGCTGCAACCTGCTCGATCCCGACGGCATCGCCATCGAGATGAACCAACTGCTCGACGACTGAAGGACGGGCCGCGCTTCTGCACATCCAACGCGCGTGTGCATGCCTGACCTGTCAACGCGCGCGGGCGCGTCTAACCTGTCATCTTAACGCGCGCGGGCTCGCCTAACCTGTCATTCCCGCGAAGGCGGGGATCCAGTCCTTCAATGCGTTTGCAAATCGCGGCGCGGTGCCCGCGACTGTTGCGGTCAATGGATCCCCGCCTTCGCGGGGATGACAATGAGCGTGCAGGGACAACGAGCTTGCAGGGGATCGCCCCCCAGATCACGAAGCGTTTGCAAATTGCGGCGCGGCGCTCGCGACTGTTGCGGTCAATGGATCCCCGCCTTCGCGGGGATGACAATGAGCGTGAAGGGACAACGAGCATGAAGGGGATCGCCCCGCTCAGATCACGAAGTCGAGCGGCTGGGGCAGCTTGCTGCGGTTGACGACCATGCGGCCGTGCAGGGTTTCGATCTGCTGGCTGCCGGTCTTCACGAACAGGAACGGGAGCAGCCCGTGCAGCATACACGCAAACCCGCCCAGCACCATGCGGATGCCGAAGCCGACCGCGTGCGCGAAATGTTCGCCGTAGCTTTCGCCGACGGATTCGGGATGTTCCGTGAAGGCCCTGCGGATCATGCTGTCATCTCCCAGTGTTCCAAGACGGAATAGCCTGGCTGGACGGAAATATCCTACCAATTTTCTGGCGTACTGCGGAAAAGGCGGTTACTTTATCCCAGCCATGGCCCGTTCCGCAGAACTTGATCCCATCGACTGGCGAATCCTCGCTGTGTTGCAGGAGGACGCCTCCCTGTCAGTGCAGGCGATCGGCGAGCGGGTCGGCCTGTCGGCGAACCCCTGCTGGCGGCGCATCAAGCGGATGGAGGAGGCGGGGATCATTGCGCGGCGGGTGGCGCTGGTCGATCCGGCCAGCATCGGTCTTGCCATGACCGTCTTCGTCGCCATTCGCACCAACCGTCACGATCCGGAATGGCTGGCGGCCTTTTCGCGCGGGATCGCCGGGATTGCGGAGATTACCGA
Source organism: Pacificimonas sp. (assembly GCA_036351775.1). Classification (GTDB taxonomy): domain Bacteria; phylum Pseudomonadota; class Alphaproteobacteria; order Sphingomonadales; family Sphingomonadaceae; genus Pacificimonas. Next base: position 60,093 of record JAZBPX010000018.1, read on the forward strand.
GTGCCACCGCATGGCCGGCGACATCGACTATATGCTGAAGCTGCGGGTGCGTGACATGGCCGATTACGACCGCATCTATCAGCGGCTGATCGCGGAGGTGCCGGGCCTGTCCGACGTGACGGCGAGCTTTTCGATGGAGGAGTTGAAGGCAACCACGGCGCTGCCCGGTCCCCACGGCGCGCGCTGACCGCAGGCGTCAATCGCCAAGCGCGCGGAGAACTTCCCCGGCGATGGTTTCAGCCGCCTCGTCGATGACCGCGCGGGTGACATCCAGGCGTTCGACCAGCGCGGCGTCGGGGATCAGGCTGGCAGCCCGGCGGGTGGCATCGAGAAGACCCGACCTGGTGGCGATCATGGTCGCGGGGCGCGTGAGCCGGACCAGCTGCCGCTCCACATCATAGCTGAAGGCGGCGTGGAAACCGCCGTTCATCGCCTCGCCGTGGCGCAGCTGTTCGGTGAACATCTCGAGGCTGCGCGCCATGCCCTGGCTTTCCACGCGGCGCTCGACACCCCGCGCCCAGACCTCGCCGAGGCTGTTAAGATCGGGTGTGAAACCGGGTGCGCGGGCATTGGTCTCGAGCAGCCCCGCCCGGGTCGCGGCGTCAAAGGCGGGCGTGTCGCACAGGACAAGCTGGTTGATGCGCGCGGGGGCGGCGATGCCCATCTCCACCGCGACCAGGCCGCCGCTGTGAAATCCGAACAGGTCGACCGGCGCGCCCGGGGACAGCATATCGGCGGCGGTCAGCATCGCGGCGGCATAGTCGGCGATGCTGGCATCGGCGCGGAACGGGTCCGACCCGCCATGACCGGGAAAGTCCGGCGCGATGACCCGGCGGCCCTTTGCCAGGTGCGGCATGATGGCGGTGAAGGCGAGGCCGCTGAACGGTGCCGGGTGAAGGCAGATCAGGTCGGGCTTCGCGGCGGCACCATGCCCGCGCTCGCCAATTGTTCTCAGGTGAATCTGGCCGAAGGGGCCGTCGATGTAGGATTTGCGGATGCTCACAGCAGCGTGGCGGCAATCAGGAACGCGGCGGCGAAGGAAACGAGGCTCGCGGCGGCGACGGGTGTCAGCGCGCGCCAGCCCGCCTCCAGCAAGAGGCCGAGGTTCGAGCGCATGGCGGTCGCGGTCACGGCGAGGAGGAGGAGAGCCTTTGAAACGGACAGCGCGGTGTCGGCCCAGTCGGCGGGGGCGGTGACGACGCTGTTCACGGTCATGACGAGCAGGAAGCCGGTGATGAACCAAGGCATGGCGAGGCGGCGCCAGGGCGACTTTGCCTCGCTGCCCGGACCGCCGGGGCCGCCGATCCACAGCACGGTCAGGGCGACGATGGGCGCGAGCATGGCCACGCGGGCGAGCTTCACGACGGTGGCGTCCGCTCCGGCCGCGTCGGAATAGCTGTAGGCACCGCCGATGGCCTGCGCGGCGTCATGGACCGACGCGCCGATCAGGAAGCCGGCCTGCGCGTCGGTGAAGCCGGCGATCTGTGCGAGGGCGGGGTACACGGACATGGCGATGGCGCTGGCGAGCGCGACGCCGACAAGGGTGACGGAAAAGCGCGCCTGGTCCAGCCGGTCCCTCCCGATGACACCGTAAAGCGCGAGCGCTGCCGAGGCACCGCAAATGGCCGTGGCGCCGCCCGCGAGGATGCCTGCCTCGCGGCCCTCCCCCGCCCAGCGCGCGGCAAGGACGGCGGCGGCGAAGGCGGCGGCCATGACGGCGAACAGCCCGGCGAACGCGGTGATGCCGAGCGCGGCGACCTGGCCGAAGGTGACCTGCAGGCCGAGAAGGACGATACCGACGCGCAGGAAATGGCGCGAGGCGAAGTCGAGGCCGGGGGCGGTGGCCTCGACCTCCGACACGAAGCTGAGCGCGAGGCCGATGAGGAGGCCGAGGAGGATGATCGGGAAGCCGTAATGCTCCGCCAGCCACGCCGCCGCCAGCGCCGCCGTTCCGCACAGGACAAGGCCGGGCAGGTAGGCGGCGGGGCGCGGGCGCTGGGGCGGCGTGTCGGGCTCGTACAGCTCGGCGAACAGGTCGCCCGCGTAGAAGGCAGCCTGGGTTTTCTTCACGGTGGCGCGCCCCTTATCCCCATCATCCGGCCGCCTGCCCCAGCTTGCCGAGCTGTTCGCGGTAGAGGCGGCGCGTGGCGGGCATCATCAGGATGGGGACAATGGCGAAGATGATCGGCACGGCGGCAACGGCGTAGCGGAGATCGTTCTCCCCAAAGACCGAACTCGACAGCTCGCCGACGACGATGGGGCCGAGCGAGCCGAACCAGCTGATCGTGAGATAGTAGAGCGCGACGATCTGGCCGCGCACCTGACCCGGCGTGATGACGAGGAGCGAGGTGACCCCGATGGCCGAGACGATGCCGATGCCGACCGTGTTGATGCAGAGGACCGCAAAGGCGAGCTCGGCGTTGGGCATGAACATCGGCAGGGCCCCCGTCGGCACCATGATAAAAAAGCCGATGTAGAGAAGGCGGAGCGCGGCGTCGGGCACGCCCTTCGACGTCCAGCGGTCCGAAATCGTGCCGACGATCATCATGTTGACCGGGCCGATGATCAGGAGCGCGATGCCGTTGACGGTGGCGTAGAGCTGCGGCGACCAGCCCCAGGTGCGCTCAAAGGTCGGGGCGAGGAAGCCCTGGCTGTAGGCGATGGCCGTCATAGAGCAGATGACCATCAGGAAGCCGAAGTAGAGGACGCGGTTCTTCCAGATGTAGGCGAGCGCGTCCCTGAAACTGCTGCCGCCGATAACGTCGGCGGATGCCACCGTTACGCGGCGGACAGGTTCCCGAATGAACAGGAAAACGGCGGCAAACAATACGCCCGGCAGGCCGACGAGGACGAGCGTGAAGCGCCACGGCTCCAGCTCGCCGAACAGGGGCAGCGACTGCGCGCCGCTGGTCGCCGTCCAGGCTATGATGCCGGCGGACAGCAGTGACGCGACACCGGCACCGATGGGCAGGGCGCTCGAATAAAAGGCGATGGGTTTGCCGCGCTTTTCCGGCGGAAAGCTGTCGCCGATGATGGAGAAGGTGGCGGGGCTGAGGGTCGCCTCGCCGACGCCGACACCCATGCGCGCGACGAAGAGCTGGCCGTAGCTTTTCGCCATGCCGGTCGCGACGGTGGCGGCGGACCAGAAGGCGACGCCCGCCGCCACGATCCATGTCCGCCGTCCCCGGTCGATCAGCCAGCCCATGAAGATGCCGACAAAGCCGTAGACGATGGTGAAGGCGCTGAGCAGCCAGCCGATCTGGCGGTCGGACAGGTCGAACTCCGCCTTGATGGGCTCGATGAGCAGGCCGAGAATGTAACGGTCAATGAAGCTGAAGATATAGGCGACCGTCAGGAAAATGACGATGACCCAGCCGGTCGCGGCGGAGGGGTAGGGTTTGACCTCCGCGCTGGCGGCGACGGCGGCGGCTTCGGCCTCCGTCTGCGCGGCGCCCTCGGCGGTCACGAGCCGGTCTCCGCGTCCGGAATGAGATAGATGACCACCAGATTATCATCGAAATCGACGATGCCGATCTCTCGCCCGATGCGGCCGTCGTGAGTTTCCAGAACCCCCTCCTCATAGACGGTCAGGCCGAGCTTGCGGGAGGCGGCCATGACGGCGTCGGGATCCTGCGTTTCAAGAACGATGGCGCCGCGGCGGGGATGCGGGACGGGTTTCAGGTCAATCCCGGCAATTTCCGACAGCGCCATGACGCGCGGCTGCCCGGGCAGCGACAGGATGGCGAAGCCAAGCTCCGCCCCGTCCGGAATCTCGAACACCGGGATCGAGTAGCTATCGGGGTTATGCCCCTTCCGGTAGGTGACTTCGAAGCCCAGCACGCCCTCGTAAAAGGTCAGCGCGCGGTCCAGATCCGCCACCACGAAATTGCCGCGCTGAAAGCGCACCGGCGGTTTCTCTGTCGTCATAGCCATTCCCCCGGTTCGCCGCGCACGCTGCAGCACTGCACGCCGACATTGGCGCCGTAATATAGACTGGCGAGGGCGCGCGGCATGGCGCCGAACCCCTCCTCGATATCCTGAACGGGTTTCAGCCGCCCGTCGTCAATCCACCCGGCAATGTCGTCCATCACCTGATCCCAGCGGTCCACATGATTGTAGACGAAGAAGCCGCGCATGATGCTCTCGGTCGCGCGCAGGCGGGTGTAGTTTTCAAGGCCGTAGGGCTCATCGCGGGTATATTCGCTGATCGAGCCGCAAAGGACGACGCGCGCGTGCATCCGCAGCCGTTCGAGGCAGGCGGTCAGCGTCTCGCCGCCGACATTGTCGAAATAGAGGTCGATGCCGTCCGGGCGCAGCTCGTCGAGCTTCGCCTCGAGATTGTCCGCCTTGTAGTCGATGGCCGCGCGGCAGCCATGATCCCGGATGAAGGCGCATTTTTCCGGGCCGCCCGCCATGCCGACGACGTCGCAGCCCGCGACATTCGCCGCCATCTGGCTGACCATCGAGCCGACCCCGCCCGCCGCGCCGGAAAGCACCATCCGGTCGCCCTCGCGCGGATCACCGCACGCGAAGAAGCCCGCATGGGCGGACAGGCCGGTCATGCCGAGGACGCCCGCGCCGAGCGCGGCGGGCAGGCCGTTTCGCTTCATGCGGTAGAATTTTTCCTGTGAAGTCATCCGGCTGACCTTCCAGGTCTGCCAGCCCATCTGGCCCTGCACGATCTCGCCCTCCCGCCAGTCGGACGCGCGAGATTTGACCACCTGCGCGACGCCGCGCCCGTGAATGACGTCGCCCGGTTCCAGCGTCCGGTCGCCCGTATTCGCAGTGCCCTGCATGTAGAAGCGCATGACCGGCGCGAGGCCGAGATAGAGCGTCTTCAGAAGGACTTCGCCCTCGCCCGGCTGCGGGATCGGTTCCTCGTGCCAGGCAAAGTCGCGCGGGCGCACATTTCCCTCCGGCCGCCGCGCGATGCGCCACTGGGTGTTCACATCCTCGTCGATGGCGCGCGCAGCGAGCGAATCGAAGGCAGCGAGGGCAGCCTGCCGCTCCATCAACCGTGAACCCTGACGACCTGGTTCACTTCGTAGAAATAACCGTCGAGATCCCAGAAGCTGGCGCCCATCATGTCCTTCTGCTTCCCGTCCGCGCCGGTAACGGTCCACGGGTCGGGTTCGGCGTGGATGCGAGAGCCGGCCTTTCGCGCCCGCTCGACAGTCTGGACGCAGTCCTCCGCGGCCACCACGAAGACGGGCGCGCCGAAACCGATCTCGGTCGGCAGCTCGGCGGGCGCATCGGCGCGGGGCGGATCGACCCATTGCAGCAGCCCGATCATGCCGATCGTGTCATGCTCCGCCTTCATGATGACGAGGCGGGTCTGGTCGCCCTTCTTGCCGGTCGCGAGCTGCTTTCCGGAGAGGGTGAAGGGCGTGTCCATCCAGCGGGTCATGCCGAGGACGGTCTCGTACCAGGCGGCGGCGGCCTCGGCGTCGCGGACCATCAGCGTGGTGCGCTTGATGATGTCAGGCATCGGGGTCTCCGTTGATCCTCGGGGCTTCGATGACGAGCACCTGGCAGTCAGCGATGTCCTCGCGCAGCTTTTTGGCCTCCTGATAGTCCGGGCTGTTCCAGAAGGCGTGGACGGCGGCCTTGTCGGGCCATTCGGAAATGACCATCGACGCGCCGTCGCCGAAGTCGCCCTCCAGCAGTTCGGCGCCGGGACCGCGCAGGACATATTTGCCGCCATGCTTTGCAACGAGTTCGGCGGCTTTCGCGCCGTAGCCTTCGATGAATTTTTCGCGGTCGGCGATCCTGGCGGTGACGATCATGTAGGCGGGCATGGGTGGGGAGTATCCTTTCCGGCGCGTGTCAGAACGGCTTCACCGCGCCGAGGAAACAGACCCCGGCGATAGTGATCCAGTAAATGTAGGCGGCGAGGCGGGCGTTGAAGATTTCGCGCCCCAGCGCCGCCTCCTCGGCGGGGTTGGGCCCCTCCGCGATGATGCGGAAGCGCGCGGTCCAGCGGCGCATGACGACGCGCAGGAACAGGCCGATGCAAAGCGCGAAGGCGTAGAGGGCGATCTTGGCGGGGTACCAGTAGGCGCCCTCTCCGGTTTCAACCGGGCCCATGCCCTCCGTCGCGAGCGCGGCGACCACGAACAGGACGGCGATCAGCGGGTAGCGGAGGATTTCCTCGGCCTTCGTGACCTTGATGCCGATATCGGTCTCGCGCTTCAGAAAGGCGGTCCAGGTCATCGCCAGCCAGCCCGCGAAGAACAGCCACATCCACCAGATGCCCGCGCCCTCCAGCGCCGGAACGAAGCCGTAGAGCTTCCCCATGTGCAGGCCGAGCGGGAGAAGGAGGACGATGCCGGTGCGGGCGAGAATGTCGATGCGGTAGGCGGTTTCCATGTGCCGCCGCCGCTCCTCGAGGGACAGCGCGGGGTTGGTGACGTTGTAGCTGGTCTGGAAGACGCCCCACTCCCCGCCGAGCCAGTAGACCATGGCCAGGATGTGAACCCAGCGCAGGATGCTGAGCTCGTGAATCGTCAGAAATTCCATCCTCGCTACTCCCCCCTCCGTCTCGCCCCGGCTCCCCAGCCAGCGCTATTCCTTCGACATCCGGTCGATCCAGTCGGTAATCGGCGGATCGCCCGCGGCCATCGCCTCCATCTCCTGCTGGAAGCCGCGCATGATCCGCGCGGTATAGGCGCGGGTGGCGAGGCCCCGCTCCTCGCCGGCCGCGCGGTCCGGGACGTAGGCGTCAATTTCGGCGCGGCTGAGCGCGCCCTTCTCCTCCAGCAGGCGCTCGACCGTGTCTTGCCGTTCGCGCAGGACCGACACCTCGGCCGCGAGCGCAAAGACGACGGAGTAAAGCCGGTCGAGTGCGGGCTCGTCGAAAAATGCCGGGCGGCGGCCCTTGGCGCGCGCGGCGGCGCGCTCGACCCAGTCGATCTCGCCGTCGTTGGGACTGTCCTTCGTCACGCGGCCTCGGCCTTTGCGAAGGGTTTCCACGCGCCGTAAGCGTTCCAGACCGCGGCGCGGCCGAAATCCTCCTCGCCGTCTTCCGGCGAAGGCGGGAAGATGTCCGGATCGACGACGGCGCGCACGCCAACGGTGAACTGCGTA
>JAZBPX010000019.1:0-34333 GCA_036351775.1 Pacificimonas sp.
CCGCCGCCAGCGCGCTGGCCGCCATAACCATCTCGCCAATCCCCCAGCGAGAGGGCTTCCTCGTCCGGCAGGCGCTTCTCGACCGCTTCCCCGAAGGCAGCGCCGCCCGCTACACACTCGACATCCGCCTCGACGACGACATCACCGGCTTCGGTATCCGCGGCGACGATGCGATCACGCGGGAGCGGCGCACCCTCCGCGCCCGCTGGACGCTGACGGAGATCGAAACCGGCCAGGTCATCATCGACGCCACGTCCCGCTCCGACGCCGGTATCGACGTCGTCTCCTCCGACTATGCCGTCGTCGCGGCGGAAAATACCGCGCTGGAGCGCCTGTCGGAGGAAATCGCCGCCGACATCACCCAGCGCATCGCCCTTCGGATCAGCCAGCGCGCCGCGCGGTGATGGCTCCCATGACGATCCCCGCCCGCCTTCCCGCCCCTGCCTCTGGCCCGGCATGAAGGCCGACAAGCGCCCCGCCATCGACGGCCTGATTGCCGATCCCCCGCCGGACCTGCGCCTGTTCCTGTTCTACGGCGCCGACGAAAGCGGCGCCCGCGCCGCCGCTGCCAAACTCGCAAAGCGCCTCGTCGAGGATGACGACAACATGGCCCGCATCGCTGTCACCGCCGCCGACCTCAAGGCCGCCCCCTCCCGCCTCGCCGACGAGGGCGCAGCCATCTCGATGTTCGGCGGGCGCAAGGTCGTCTGGGTCGAACCCATCGCCGGGCAAGGCGCGATGCAGGTGATCCCTGCTGCCGAAACCGCCCTTGCGGCCGACACGATCGAAAATCCCGCGATTCTGATTGCCGGCGACCTGAAGCCGACCCATGCCCTCGTGAAACTGGTCGGCGGCGCGGACACGGGCGCGGCGCTTCGCTTCTACACGCCGTCAGCGAAGGAGGCGGCCGTCATGGTCGCCGAACTCTGCAAGGTGCGCGGCCTCGAACCCACCCGCTCCGTCCTCGCGCGCCTCGGCGAGACCGCGCAGGCCAGCGTCGCCGTCGCCGAGCAGGAAATCGAGAAATACGCGCTCTATCTTGGCGCGGAACCAGGCGGCCTCACACCGCTGGAGGACGACACCCTCGACACGCTCGGCGCGGCGTTCGCAGAGGCGGCGTTCAGCGACCTCGTCAATGCCGTCCTTGGCGGCGCACCGGACCGGGCCGTGCGCGAGCAGGCGCGCCTGACCGCGGAGGGCAAGGCCCCCGTCGCGCAGGTCCGCGCGCTCCTCCGCCGGATACACCAGCTCATCGTCTACGGCGCGACCAAGCCCGCCGGTCTTCCGCCCGCGACCTTCGTTAACAATATGGGCCGCCGCGTCTTCTGGAAGGACAAGGACGCCCTGACCCTCCAGCTCACCCTGTGGCCGATCGCCGATGCGGAGCGCGCGCTGGCGCGGATGATCGCCCTTGAGAGCGACCTGAAATCATCGGGGAAAGTGGATGACGCGCTGCTGGCGTCGGAGGCCTTCCTGGCACTCGCCCGCCGCGCTTCCGTGCGCGCGAGGCGAAGTCTGCGCTGACCCGCCCTAGCGGCTGCGCGCGGACCGCTGCAGATATTCGGAAAGCTGGTTGTAACCGCCGCGCACGACGCTGCGGTCGACCGGCTGTTCCAGCGACGCAATCAGGGAGCCGAGCGTTTCCACACGCTCTCCCCGCTCCTTCACCTTGTCATCGCTGCGCGCCACGGCCTTAACCTCTGTCAATTACCTCAATCAAAGCCGCATAGGCGGCATTTCGGCAAATACAGCGCATTCGGGCCGGTAAAGTTCCGGAATAGCGCACAGAACCGGAAGGCGTGTCCCGTTTGCAACACCGTAAGGGGTCGCGAGCGCGATCGCACCCCGATCCCTACCCCTGATGATTAGCGCGCCGTTAACCGTCCCCGGTCCAGAAGAGCGCCCATGCCCCGCACGTTCACATCCAGGGCTCTGTCTTCGGCCGCGGCCCTGCTGCTCGCGGCGCTGATGGCCGTTCAGCCCGCGCGGGCCTGCCAGACCTGCGATGTGACGCCGGCAGGACCCAGCGGGCTGCCCGGCGGACTCCTGGCGGGCGAGGACGACCTCGACGTCACGCTCGATGTCGGCTTCACGTTCAGCCGCACGATCCTTGCCGATGAGACCGTGATCGAGAACCCGTACCGGGCGCGCGCCGCCGCCGGTCACGCCGCGCCGGGCATTGCGGGCACGGTCACGGTGCGCGGCCGCCCCGGCGCGCTCGTCGACCTCGACATGCCGCGCCAGGTTCGGCTGGGCGGACCCGGCGGCGCGCCCATCTGGGTACGCGGCGTCAGTTTTTACGGAACCGGCCCGTTCCGGCTCGACGCCGACGGTCTTGTCACGGTCGCGCTCGCCGGTTCGCTCGCGCTCGGCGACCACGTCGCGCCGGGCGCTTACGACAGCGATTTCTGGGTGCGCGCGGATTATGTGCCCGAAGCGCTCCCGGACCCCGAGACAAAAGCGGAGATGGACGCGGAGACGGAAGCGGACGGCGCGGACCCTACCCCCGCCGAACCGGGTTCCGAACCGCCCGCCACCTAGGGTTCGAACCCTAGCTTTCCAGCTCGACGTCCCAGTAGAGGAAATCGCGCCAGGTCTCGTGGCAGTGATGCGGGGGAAAGGCCCGCCCGTTCGCCTGCAGCTCGTGCGTGGAGGGGCGATCGGGCCGCGAATACAGCTCCATATGCGCCTCTTTCGGCGTCCGCCCGCCCTTCGCCAGGTTGCACGGCGCGCAGGCGGTCGTGACATTCTCCCACGTTGTCCTCCCGCCATAGGCGCGCGGGATCACGTGGTCGAAGGTCAGGTCGCGCGTTTCGCCGCAATATTGGCAGGAGAACTTGTCGCGCAGGAACAGGTTGAACCGGGTGAAGGCGGGGTGCGCGGCCGGCTTCACATAATCGCGCAGCGCGATCACCGAGGGCAGCGCCATGCGAAAGCTCGGCGAGTGCACCTCCCGGTCATAGGTCGCCACGACCGCGACCCGGTCCAGGAACACCGCCTTGATCGCCGTCTGCCACGCCCACAGGCTCAGCGGCATGTAGCTCAGCGGCGTATAGTCGGCGTTCAGCACCAGTGCCGGACAGGCCTCCAGAGACTGGCTTCGATCGATGGTCGCAACTGCGGTCAACATACCCTCCCACGCTCGCCGCACCGGCAAACGGGAACCGCTCCTGACCGCGCCCAACCCATCGCACCCGGAACCGTGCTGGCTTGCCCGGTCCCTGAGATCAGGCCCGCCGGTACGATTCCGGCCTGCCGAACTCTAGACTTGGGGCGCCCCTGACACCCCCCTATGACGAGAGAATGACACCAGAAGCCGGAAAATCGGTCAACCGCCAAAATGGCGCGACTCGTGGACCTCTGCGGGACTCCGCATGGCGGTGATCCGTTTCGCCCCCTCGCCCACGGGCCGCCTTCACCGGGGCCATGCCTATGCCGCGCTGCTGGTGGAACTCTGGGCAGAGCGGGCGGGCCTGACCGTCAAGCTCCGCATCGAGGATCTCGATCCGCAGCGCAGCCGTCCCGAATTTGTCGACGCTATCTATGACGACCTGACCTGGCTTGGCTTCACATGGACCGGCGAGCCGATGCGTCAGTCCGGCCGCGCCGAAGCCTATGCGGACGCGCTCGCGGCGCTCGCCGATCTCGGCGTCACCTATCCCTGCTTCTGCTCGCGAAAGGACATGGCCGAGGCCATCGCCGCCCCGCACGGCCCGGACGGCGCGACCTATCCCGGGACCTGCCGCGACCTCGCCGCCGAAGAGGCGAAGCGCCGCAGCGAAACCGAGCCCTTCGCCGTCCGCATCGACGCCCTGAAGGCCGCCGACCTCGCCGGACATCTCAACTATACTGAACGCGGGGAGCGGCGCATGGCGCACCCCGCGCTTCTGGGAGACGTCGTGCTGGCGCGAAAGGACGCCGCCGCCAGCTATCACCTCGCCTCGGTCGTCGATGACGCCGCGCAGGGTGTGGACCATATCCTTCGCGGCGAGGATCTCCTGCCGTCCGTTCATGTCCACCGCCTGCTGCAGGCGCTTCTGGGCCTGCCGGAGCCGCGCTACCGCCACCATGCGCTCGTCCTTGGCGATGACGGCCAGCGGCTGGCAAAGCGTAACGGTGCCCGCCCGCTCGCCGATCTCCGCGCCGCAGGGGTTGCACCGGACGCCTTACGCTGCGACCTGACCGCCCTCGCCAAGGCGAACCGCGACCTCTGACCAACCGAATGATGAAGCCTGCCATGCCCCGACTGCCTGTTCTCACACGCGCCCCTGCCGTCATGACGGCAGCACTCGCTGCGCTCCTCGGGGCCGCCGCCCAGGCCGCGCCCATTCCGGACGCCATCGAGGCGATGATCCGCGCGGCCTCGCCCGCCGAACTCGGGGCGGTCGAGGCGGTAGCCAAGCGCGCCGCGCCGGACAGCGAGGCCGAGATCGCCGCCCTTGCCAGATCCATCCGCGACGCGCGCAAGGCGGGCGAGGCCGAACGCATCGCCGCGCAGGGTTTTTTCGACGGCTGGAGCGGCGAGGGCGCGCTTGGCGGCTCGATGTCGTCGGGCAACACCGACGAGTTCGGCGTCAGCGCCTCCCTCGGCCTCGACAAGCGCACGACCCGCTGGGAACACGATCTGCGGCTCAGCTTCGATTATCTCGAAACGAACGGCGCGGTGCAGCGGGAGCGGGTCTATGCGGGCTATACCGGCCGTTTCGACCTCAGCGGCGACGCCTTCTTCTCATTCGGCCTGCTCAGCTTCGAGCGTGACCGCTTTTCCGGCATCGACTACCGCCTCACCGGCTCTCTCGGCCTCGGCTACCGCCTCGTACAGAACGACGACTTCTCCTGGACCGTGGAGGGCGGCCCGGCCTTCCGCCAGACGGGCTTCACCGACGGCGTCGAAACCGGACGTCTCGACCTTCTCGGCCGCACCGATCTCGAGTGGAAACCGTCCAGCACGCTGACCCTGACGCAGGCCGCCGGCGGCCTCCTCTCCGGCGGCAACAGCAGCCTGTTTTCGAAGTCAGCCGCAACGGCCAAGCTCGGCGGCACCCTCTCCGCCCGCCTCAGCGTCGACGTTCTCTACGAAAGCGAGCCCCCCGCCGGCCGCGACACCACCGACATCATCAGCCGCGCCAGTATCGTCTACGGGTTTTGAGGGATGTTGTTTGAGAGAGTTTCTTGTTTGCGGTCACCTGTCCGGTGACGTGAGGCCGCACCGGCCCCGCGCCCCCTGCCCTAACCACCCCACATGGTATCCTAGGGGGTGGTTAGGGCAGGGGGCGCGGGGCGGTGCGGGGCGGCTCCCGGTAGGGAGACGCAAATCAAAGACTCGCGGAACCCAAAAACCTCCCGCAAATCAAAAACCCAAACACCCCCCTACCCCCGCCGCCAGACCTGCCGGTAGGCTTTCTCGTCCGGCACGGCCTCGCCGCGTGCATTGCGGGCGGGTTCATAGCGCAGGCGCTGCTCCAGCAGCCCGCAGACATGGGCATCGAGGGCAGCGCTGCCGCTCGTTTTCTGCGGGCGGCAGCCGAAGATGCGCCCGTTCGCCAGCACCACGAAGCGGTATTCCGCAACGTCGCGCACTCTCTGGGCCGACAGCGCCCGGTCGAAGATGCGCGGGTCGTTGATCGCGCCCGACACCAGCCGCGCCGGGGTCTGCCCCCCGCCGCCCGGTCCCGTCCCGCCGCTGCCTGCGCCTGTCCCCTCACCGGACCCCGCACCGCGCCCCTCACCCGGCTCCGCCGTCGCGCCAGCATCTGCCGCCGTGCCCGTCGCCGGTGCAGGCGCAGCGGGCGGCGGATCGGGCCGCTCTATGAGGATTTCCGGCGGCGGCGCGACCACCTCGACCGGCACTTCGCGAAAGGCCGGGTCCGCCGCTGCGCCCTCATTGAGCGGCGCGGCGTCCTCCCGCTCCGGCGCCGGCGACAGGTTCGCATCCAGCGCGACGGCGATCGTCTGCGCCGCCTCCTCATACCATTTCACCGCCAGCCCGCTGACCATCGCCCACAGGCTCAGCACCAGCACCAGCACCGCCCCCAGCGCCGACAGCGCCCGCACCCGCGTCTCCCGCTGTCCAAACAGGGTCACAGGGCGCGCATCCGGGACAAAGCGTCTCGCCCCTTCACAGGGCGGGCGAAAGTCACGAAATAGCAATGCATGAACACATTCATCATCGTCCTCATCGTCCTGTTCGCGCTCGGCACCGTGGCCGCGCTGGTGCGCGGCATCATGATTATGGCCAGCGGCAAGGATATCGATGGGCGCCAGTCGAACAAGATGATGAACGCCCGCGTCTATCTTCAGGCTGGCACCATCGCCCTCATTGTGCTGCTGGCCTTCTCCCTCGGTGCCATGTAGCGCCCGTATCGGCGAACGAAGGGGGGCGACATGGTCAAGCTGAACAGGATCTATACGCGCACCGGCGACGACGGCTCCACCGGCCTTGTCGATGGCAGCCGCCTGTCGAAGGCCAGTCCCCGCGTCACCGCCTATGGCACCGTCGATGAGGTGAACGCCGCCATCGGCGTCGCCCGCACCCATGCCGCCGCTGTGGACGGTGCCGGCGAAGACGACGCGCGCCTTGCCCGCATCCAGAACGACCTGTTCGACCTCGGCGCCGACCTCGCCACCCCGGGCGAGATCGAGGGCGCGCTTCGCGTCACGGACAGCCAGGTCGAGCGGCTGGAACAGGAAATCGACGCGATGAACGCCGCGCTCGAGGACCTCAAGAGCTTCGTCCTGCCCGCCGGGACGCCGCTCGCCGCCGCCCTGCACCTTGCCCGCACCATCGCCCGCCGCGCCGAACGCGATGCCGTGGCCGCCGCTGAGGGGACGGATATTTCCGCGCCTGCGCTGCGTTACCTCAACCGCCTGTCCGATCACCTGTTCGTGATGTCACGCCATGTTAACGCGCGCGGGCCGGGCGACGTGCTATGGGTGCCGGGCGCAAGCCGCTGAGAAACGGGCGGTTAGCCGGGCCTGGAACGAAGCAAGGGGCCGAGACGATGACGACGACTGCCGCGGCCCTCCGCACCGATTACACCGCCGTCCGCGCCGAGACCCTGCGCCGCGCCGCGCCGCTGTCCGACGCCGATGCCACGCCCCAGTCCATGGCGGATGCCAGCCCCGCAAAGTGGCACCTCGCGCACACCACCTGGTTCTTCGAAACCTTCGTGCTCGGCGAATATGTTCACGGCTACCTGACCTACGATCAGGCCTATGCCTATCTGTTCAACAGCTATTACGAGGCCGCCGGTCCGCGCCATACGCGCGCCGAGCGCGGCCTGATCACCCGCCCCACGCTGGAGGACATCCGCGCCTACCGCGCCCATGTCGATGAGGCGATGGAACGCGCGATCCCGTCCCTGCCGGACGAGGCGCTGACCCTCATCGAGCTCGGCCTGCACCACGAGCAGCAGCATCAGGAGCTCCTTCTCACCGACATCCTGCACCTCTTCGCGCAGAACCCCATAGAACCCGTCTACGACGCCGCTGCGCCCATCCCCATCGGCCCCGGCCAGCAGATGGGCTGGCACAGCCACGCGGGCGGCCTCGCCGAAATCGGCGCGGACCCGGACAAGTTTTACTATGACTGCGAAGGGCCGCGCCACCGAGTCCACCTCGAACCCTTCGCGCTCGGCACCCGCCTCGTCACCAACGCCGAATGGGACGAGTTCATCGACGATGGCGGCTATGACAATGCGCTGCTCTGGCTCTCCGACGGCTGGGCCTGGCGGCAGGAACACGGGGTCCAGCGCCCGCTCTACTGGCGCGCCGAAGCGAACAACCGCCCCAGCCAGTTCACCCTGCGCGGCCGCCAGACGCTCGATCCCAGCGGCCCCGTCACGCATATCAGCTATTATGAGGCGGACGCCTTCGCCACATGGGCGGGCCTGCGCCTGCCGACGGAGGCGGAGTGGGAAGTCGCCGCCCCCGCGCTCAATCCCCAAACCAGCGGCGCCTACGGCCAGTGCTGGCAATGGACCGCCAGCGCCTATCTGCCCTATCCCGGCTTCAACCCCGCCCCCGGTGCCGTCGGCGAATATAATGGCAAGTTCATGAGCGGGCAGTTTGTCCTCCGCGGCTCCTCCATCGCCACCGCGCCGGGCCACGCCCGCCCCTGCTACCGCAACTTCTTCTACCCCCACCAGCGCTGGCAGTTCACCGGCCTGCGCCTTGCCAAGACGCTCTGACCCGCGCCGAACCCGCCAGCAACCCTTCGACAGGCTCAGGGTGAGCGGATTGGAGTGACCGCCGATCCGAAACCCCAATTTCCGCTCATGCTGAGCCTGTCGAAGCATCACCCACCGGCTTATGAGGGCCGGACCTACCCCGCACTCCCACCGAACCCGCAAACAACCCTTCGACAGGCTCAGGGTGAGCGGATTAGGATGACCGCCGACCCCAAGCCCCAAAAATCCGCTCATGCTGAGCGGGTCGAAGCATCACCCACCGGCTTATGAGGGCCGGACCTGCCCCGCACCCCCCCGTCGACCGAACGAGGCCCGCCATCTCACCCGCTACCGATCCCCCCGCTACCCAATCCGCCGACCCCGCTGCCAAGCACGCCGACTTCGCCGCCGCCGTCCGCGCCGGCCTGTCCAAGCCCTACCGCGAGATCCCCGCGCGCTTCCTCTACGACCAGCAGGGGTCGGAGCTGTTCGTCGCCATTACGGACCTGCCGGAATATTACCCCACCCGCACCGAAATCGGCCTGATCGAGGCGCACAGCGCCGCCATCGGGGCAAAGGTCGGCAAGGGCCGCACCGTCGTCGAGTTCGGCTCCGGGTCCAGCGCCAAGACCCCGCCCTTCCTCCGCGCCGTCGAGGCCAAACACTATGTCCCCATCGACATCAGCGCCGACTTCCTCGCAGACGCCGCCGAGACCGTCCGCCAGGCCGTCCCCGACCTCCAGGTTCACCCCCTGCCCGGGGATTTCACGAACGCCCTCAGCCTCCCCGATGCCGTGCGCGGCGAGCCGCTGATGGGCTTCTTCCCCGGCTCCACCATCGGCAACATGTCCGCGGCGGAGTCGGTCGATCTCCTCCGCGCCTTCCGCGCCACGCTGGGGCAGGACGCGCCCCTCGTCATCGGCATCGACCTGAAGAAGGACGTGGGCGTTCTCGAACCCGCCTATGACGACGGAGCGGGCGTCACCGCACGCTTCATCCTCGGCATCCTCAGGAGGCTACGGGCCGACCTCGGCGCGGACCTCGACGAGAGCGCCTGGGCCTATGACAGCTTCTGGAACGCCGATATGGGCCGCATCGAAATGCACGTCCGCGCCGAAGAACCCACGTCGATCACGCTCGGCGAGGACCGCTACACCTTCACCCGCAGCGAGCGCATCCACATCTCCAACAGCCACAAATATTCAGTCGAAGAAAGCGCCCTCCTCGCCCGCGCCGCCGGCTACCACCAAACCGAAGCCTGGCGCGACAGCGACGCCCTGTTCTCGCTGCAACTCTGGCACCCGCTGGCGGATGATTTGAACTGGTGAGCTTGTTGGGGGGACGCAAGCACAGTTCGACGCTGATTTCCCAGCTGTCGCCGCTCGCGTTTTTCGGTTACGCTCCTGAAATGAGGGATTCTGCCTCTTTTATTTTTGGCCAAAAAGCATAGTACTTAGCAGTCTTGGGGGAGGAGCGCTAATGAGGCTGGGGAGTTTGAAGTTTGTCAATTCTAAAATCTAAAAGCGGGCCTTGGTACGCTGAGACGATCGACTGGCGCACAGACAACCCGCATAAGAAACTCCGCATCGGAGTTTCTAAAGATGCGATACGAAATCGCGCGCAACGGGGCCAGTCTTGGCAGATAGGGCAGCTTTATGGGGTGGTTGGACCCGGTCTCATCCTAGTTCGGCACATTTTTCAGGGCGTTTGCAGGCCAATGTGTGTCGGCGAGAACGAAGACGCTGACCGCGAGAAGCTGGTTTTCACCTGGAAAGCTCGCCGAGACGCCTACATGACAGCTGAAGGCGAACTCCATTACCGAGCTGCAGAAGTGGATACCGTATTCTTCGTATTAGTAACCCCGAACGGAAGGCTTTCAGAGTTCCCAGATATTTTTGGTTGGGCGGAGCATTGGGGTTGGCTTCCGGAGGCTGCCAACCTATCTGGTGCCCCGGTTGACTACCAGACTCGCTATGATATCAGGCTCTGGACAGGCGACTGAGACCTAAATCGGGAGAACTGAGGTGACTAGGGCCATTGGTGCTCTGCCGGATGGAGTCCGTCTTAACGAATTCCAACCGGTGGCCTACTACGACGCCTATGCTGATTGCATCCGGGTAATGATTCGCGACCGAAGTGTTACCGAGGAGCGGTTGGACGAGTTGTTCACCGTTTATCGTACCAATCATGCTGAACCGTTTGATCCCGTTCATGTCGGCTTTTGTATCAAAGGTGTTAGGCATCTTTTCCGTCAGGCCGGTGTTGGAAAAAACGCCGAACTGCGGCTCACCGAAATTTTTGATATGGTTACGAAGCAGCGCCCTCGTTCGATTGTATCTGCTTTTCTTGCGGCCTTCCCGCAGAAAGAGCTTGTGGTCGATTTGGCTGATTTCAAAGAAGCTGCGTAAGTATGTCGGTGTGACGCTACAACCGAACGGACCCCTCCCGCTTTTGCCGCGTTGACTCGGATAAGGGCGCTGCCGCATGGACGGCGGCGCTTCGTTTTCCGGCGTGACCGGGGGCCGCCCGCCCCTTCCCCACGCGCAACGCTTCAAGAAGGGATTCGCATGAAGATCCTCGTGCCCGTTAAACGGGTCATCGACTATAACGTCAAACCGCGCATCAAGGGCGACCAGTCCGGCGTCGACCTCGCCAACGTCAAGATGAGCATGAACCCGTTCGACGAAATCGCCGTCGAGGAGGCCGTGCGCCTGAAGGAGGCCGGCACCGCGACCGAGATCGTCGTCGTCTCCATCGGCGAGCAGAAGGCCACCGAGACGCTGCGCACCGGCCTCGCCATGGGCGCCGACCGCGGCATCCTCGTCGTCACCGAGCATATGCCCGAGCCCCTCGCGGTCGCGAAAATCCTCGCCAAGGTCGCGGAGGAGGAGAGCCCCGACCTCGTCATCCTCGGCAAGCAGGCCATTGACGACGACAGCAATCAGGTGGGCCAGATGCTCGCCGCGCTCCTCGGCTGGTCGCAGGGCACCTTCGCCTCCAAGGTCGAGAAGGACGGCGATACGCTGAACGTCACCCGCGAAGTGGACGGCGGCCTCGAAACGCTCGCCCTCTCCATGCCCGCCATCGTCACGACGGACCTGCGCCTCAATGAGCCGCGCTACGCCTCGCTGCCGAACATCATGAAGGCGAAGAAGAAGCCGGTCGATGAGAAGACCGCCGCCGATTACGGCGTCGACATCACGCCGCGCCTCGAAACGCTGAAAGTCACCGAGCCGCCCAAGCGCGAAGCGGGCGAAATGGTGCCCGACGTCGACACGCTCGTCGCCAAGCTCAAGGACATGGGAGTCGCCGCATGAGCACCCTCGTTATCGCCGATCACGACAATGCCGAGTTGAACGCGGCCACCCTCGTCGCCGTCACAGCCGCGGGCAAACTGGGCGGCGACGTCCATGTACTCGTCGCGGGTTCGGGCAGCCAGGCCGTCGCCGACGCCGCCGCGAAGGTCGCGGGCGTCGCAAAAGTCCTCCATGCCGACGACGCCGCTTATGAACACGGCGTCGCGGAAAACGTCGCGCCCCTTATTGAGGGGCTGGCCGCGGACTATGACAACATCCTCGCGCCTGCGACCACCATGGGCAAGAACGTCCTACCGCGCGTTGCCGCCCGGCTCGATACGCAGCAGATTTCGGAAATCATCGCCATCAACGACGACGGCAGTTTCGACCGGCCCACCTATGCCGGTAACGCCATCGCCACGGTGAAATCCTCCGACGCGAAGAAGGTCATTACCGTTCGCGGCACGGCCTTTGAAAAGGCCGATGCCGAGGGCGGCTCCGCCAGCGTCGAGGCCGTCTCCGGTCCCGGCGATGCGGGCAAGACCCGCTTCGTCTCCGCCGAGATCGCCGAAAGCGAGCGGCCGGAGCTCACCAGCGCGGGCATCATCGTCTCCGGCGGCCGCGCGCTCCAGTCGTCGGAGAATTTCGAAAAGTACATCGAACCCCTCGCCGACAAGCTGGGCGCCGCCATCGGTGCCAGCCGCGCCGCGGTCGATGCGGGCTATGTCCCCAACGACTACCAGGTCGGCCAGACCGGCAAGATCGTCGCCCCGGAAGTCTACATCGCCATCGGCATCTCGGGCGCGATCCAGCACCTTGCCGGCATGAAGGACTCCAAGACCATCATCGCCATCAACAAGGACGAGGACGCGCCCATCTTCCAGGTCGCCGACTACGGCCTGGTCGCCGACCTCTACGACGCCGTCCCCGAACTGACCGAGAAGCTCTAGGCGCGCGAACCCCCTCTCCAAGCTGCGGTAGCGCGGCGAGCGCGCAACCTCCGCTATCCTCTCCCCGCCGGGGAGAGGATGTCCGTAGCTTGGCTGCTTGCAGCCTAGCGCAGGCTGGAGAGGGGAAAGGGCGGCCCTCGCCAACCAAACGCCCACGGGAAAAAAGGCCCAACCCATGAAATCCATCGGTGTGATCGGCGCAGGCCTTATGGGGAACGGCATCGCGCATGTCGCCGCGCAGGCGGGCTATGACGTGGTCCTTTCCGACATCGCAATGGACCGCGCAGAGGCGGGCAAGGCCAATATCGAGAAAAATCTCGGCCGCATGGTCGCGAAGGAGAAGATCGAGGCCGCCGATGCCGACGCAGCGCTCGCCCGCATCACGCTCACCGCCGACAATGCCGATCTCGGCGGCTGCGATCTCGTCATCGAGGCCGCGACCGAGAATGAGAGCATCAAGCGCAAGATTTACGAAAGCCTCAAGCTGAAGGACGGCGCGATCCTCGCCTCCAACACCTCCTCCATCTCGATCACCGACCTGTCCACGTCCGCGCGCGAACCGGAACGGTTTCTGGGCGTGCACTTTTTCAATCCCGTCCCGATGATGAAGCTGGTTGAAATCATTCCCGGTCTCGCCACTTCGGATGACACGGCGGCAGCCGTGCGCGCCGTCTGCGAGCGCCTCGGCAAGGAACCGATTACGGCGGCGGACCGCCCCGCCTTCATCGTCAACCGCGTCCTCTGCCCCATGCTGAACGAGGCGATCTTCGCGCTCGGCGACGGCGTCGGCAGCGTCGAGGATATCGACAAGGGGCTGATGCTCGGCGCGAACCACCCCATGGGGCCGCTGACCCTCGCCGATTTCGTCGGCCTCGACACGCTGCTGGCGATCATGGAGGTCATGCAGGCGCAGACCGGCGACCCCAAATATCGCCCTGCGCCGCTCCTCCGCAAATATGTCGAGGCTGGCTGGTACGGCCGCAAATCCGGCCGCGGCTTCTACGACTACAGCGGCGAACCCCCCCTCCCGACGCGCTGAAGCGGGACAGACTATACCGCCTGCAAACCTGGTCTTCCCGGCGAAAGCTGGGATCTTGCCCGGGGAGTTCGGGTCAGAAGCGCCGGCCCCCGCTCGTCAGCCCCCGCCACCACCATTGTCATCCCCGCGCAGGCGGGGATCTCATTATCGGCCCCGTCGACAGATCCCCGCCTGCGCGGGGATGACAGAATAGTGCGCTAGTCGATGCGCGTTTGCCTCACTCACGCCTCGAACACGCCCCCACCACCGCCAGCCCCCCCCAACCGGCCCCGCACCAAACAAGCCTCCCCTAACCCCCCTAGCCAAACCCCCACCCGGACCCCGCGCCCCTCTTCCCGCGTTACAGGGACACGGAAAGGGGCCTGCCATGACCGCGAACCGCCAGGACGAACAAGACCATCCGCTCGAAACCCTGTTCGACGAAGCGCTCGAAGAGGCCGAGGGCGACAAGCTGCGCGTCGCCGACCTACTCGAGGCCTACGGCACCCGCAGCTTCGGGCCGCTGATCGCGATCCTGGCGCTGTTCATCATCATTCCCATCGGCGCAATTCCGGGCATTCCAGCGGCCATCGGCCTCGTGATTTCGATCATGGCCGCCCAGCTCCTCATCGGGCGCAGCGATCCCTGGATCCCGGAGCAGATGAAGCGCCTCGGCTTCGACCGCGAAAAGGCGGAGCGCGCGCGCGAGAAGGCCGGCAAATGGCTGCGCCGGATCGACAAGCTCATCACGCGGCGTCTTGAATGGGCTGCCGGCGATGTTGCCCAGTGGATGGCCGCCCTCCTGTGCATTGGACTGAGTATCCTCATGGTGCCGCTGGAGGTGATCCCCTTCGGCGCCGATATTCCCGCTGCCGCGATCGTCATGTTCGGCCTCGGCCTGACCGCGCGCGACGGCCTCCTGATGCTGATTGGCTTTGCGATCAGCGCGGCCAGTCTGGTCCTCGCCTGGCGGTGGCTCGGGCCGGGTTCGGAATCTGGGACCGAGACGGCGGCCATGCTCATTCATTTCAGCGCCTGAGAAACAGAGAAACGGAACGGGATCATGACGGCAGACGGCAAGGACGAAGGGGACCATCCGCTCGAAAGCCTTCTCGATGAGGCTTTGGAGGCGGCCGGGGGCGACGAACTGAAGGTCGATGACCTGCTGGATGCCTATGGGACGCGCAGTTTCGGCCCGCTGATCGCCATATTGGGGTTCATTGCGATTACGCCGATCGGGGCTGTCCCGGGTATTCCGGCTCTTATCGGCCTCCTCATCTCGATCATGGCCGCCCAGATCCTGATCGGGCGCAGCGATCCGTGGCTCCCGCAGCGGCTCCGCAACCTTGGCTTCGACCGGGACAAGGCGGAGCGCGTCAAGGACAAGTCCGGCAAGTGGCTGCGCCGGGTCGACCGGCTGTTCACGCAGCGCCTCGAATGGGCCGCGGGCGACACGGCGCGCTGGATCGCGGCGCTGTGCTGCATCGGCCTCAGCGTCCTGATGGTCCCGCTGGAGGTGATCCCGTTCGCCGTCGCCGCGCCCGCCGCCGCGATCACCCTCTTCGGCCTCGCCCTCACCGCCCGCGACGGCCTCCTGATGCTCGTCGGCTTCGCCGTCGCCGCGGCCAGCACGGTCCTCGCCTGGCGCTGGATCGGTCCGGGGGGCGGATCGGGAGAGCAGAGCGCCGTGCTGTTACAGGGGCTTGGAGCCGCGCTGACCTGACCGTGGGCGCACTGCGCACGGCAAGCCTGGCACCCTACATTCCGCATCCGAAATGAAAGCGGCGCACAGGGCGCAGGAAACCACCGTTTCCACCCTCCGCTGCGACTTCTCATCAACGGGAAGCTGGTACTCGAAGATCTCCCTTTGCCAGCCGGTCGAAGGCTCCCTAACGAACCGCCCCATGACGTCACCCGATCCCCAGCTCCTCGCCAAGGCCGAGATCCTCACCCAGGCCCTCCCCTATATCCAGAAATATGCCGGCTGCGTCTTCGTCGTGAAGTTCGGCGGTCATGCCATGGCCGACAACGCCCGCGCCCGCGAATTCGCCGAGGACATCGTCCTCCTGAAGGCGGTCGGCATCCACCCCGTCGTCGTCCACGGCGGCGGTCCCCAGATCGGCGCGATGCTTCGGCGCCTCGGCGTCGAAAGCGCCTTCGTCGACGGCCTCCGCGTCACCGATGCCGAAACCGCCGCGATTGCCGAAATGGTCCTCGGCGGCGCGATCAACAAGGAGATCGTGGGCTGGATCGGCGATGCCGGCGGCCGCGCTGTCGGCCTCACCGGCAAGGACGCGCGCCTGGTAACTGCGCGCAAGGTTCGCCGCACCGCCCGTGACCCGGAAAGCGCCATCGAACGCGAAATCGACCTCGGCTTCGTCGGCGAACCCGACCGGGTCGACCGCCGCATCCTTGACGTCATGATCGCAGACGGTGTCGTGCCGGTCATCGCGCCGATCGCGTCCGGCGCTGACGGTCACACCTACAACATCAACGCCGACACGATGGCGGGCGCTATCGCTGGTGCCCTTGGCGCGACGCGGCTATTCCTGCTGACAGACGTCGCCGGTGTACTCGACAAGGATGGACATTTGGTCCCTGAACTTTCGCCGGACGCCGTTCAGGCCCTCCGCGACGACGAAACGATATCAGGCGGCATGATCCCGAAAATCGAGACCTGCCTCGCGGCAATCGCAAGCGGGGTGCGCGCCGCCGTTATTCTCGATGGCCGTGTCCCCCACGCGATGCTGCTTGAGTTTTTTACACCGCAAGGTGCCGGTACGCTTGTGAAGTCGTCTTAGACGCGTTCCGGCGGTAGATGCGGCGCGGCCTGCAAAAGCCGGTTCAGCTTCCAGGCGGCCCAGATAACGGCCAGGTTGACCAGACCTGCTGCCAGCAGAACCTCGGATACGTCGAGACCCGCTGTCAGGAGCGCTCCCGCACCCAGGGCCCCGATCACCATGAAGCTGGAGTTCATGATGTTGTAGGCCGCGATGGTTTTCGCGCGCTCGGCGGCATCGCTGCGCGCGACAAGAATCGCGTAGAGCGGAACGACCAGGCTGCCCCCCGCCATCGCAAACGCTGTAAGGTCGACGGCAATTCGCCACGCTTCAGGTGCTGCCAAGAAGGTCATGGCTGATACGAGTTCCTCGCTTACCCGGGCATCGGCATAGGCGTGGATCGCGAAATAGAGATCGATCGCAGCAACCGACATCAGGAGCATCGATAGGGGAAGCGTCTTGGCCGTGATCCGCGGTCCCAGATAACGCCCGATGGCGAGCGAACCGATTGCGACCCCTATCGAGAAGCAGGCTACGAAAAGGTTGGCGACACCTTCCGTGCCTCCGATCGTGCCTCGAACCAGAGGTATGAAGAGCGTGGTGAACACGATGCCGAGGAGCCAGAACCACGAGCCGCAGAGGGCCGCGTACCAGAGCGCTCGCACTTCGTAGAGGCGGCGCAGGACGTGCCAGCTACTTACGAACGGATTCCAGTTGATACACGGAGCCTTAACAACTGGCGGGGCCGCCGGTACGGCCCACGCGCCGGCGATGCCGACTGCAGCGACCACGATCACGCCGACCATCAGAATCTCTGGGGTCACGATACCGCCGGATAGCTGTCCTGTCAGGATCGCTGTATAGGTGCCCGCCTCGATCAGCGCGGTGCCGCCGGTGATTTCGCTGTCCTTCAGATGTTGCGGCAGGATCGCATATTTTATGGGACCGAAGAAGGTCGACTGGAGGCCCCTGCAGAACAGCACAAACAACATGAACGGTACCGACTGAAGCCACAGCGCCCAGACGCCGAAGCCCATGATGACGATCTCGGCGATCTTGATGATGCGGATGGTCCGCGCCTTGCAAACCGCGTCGGCGATCTGACCAGCGAGGCCAGAAAACAGCGCGAATGGGAGGATGAACAGACCGCCAGCCACCGTAACCAGCTGCGCCGCAGCATCAGGCTCATTCACCATAAGACCGTAGGTCAGGTAGAAAAGCAGGCCAAAGCGGAATAGGTTATCGTTGTAGGCCGTAAGGAACTGCACCGCGAACAGCGGCCCGAACCGGCGCGTGGAAAGTAGCTGGATCATCCCCGGTCACCAGCCCTAGCCGCGTTCGCTGGTTTGAGCCAGTGCCCCAGCAGCTAAGCGCTCGCAGTTGATCTGCTCCGGTGAAAAGAGCGCTTTCTCCGCGCCTCGGGACCGGCTAGCGCGGACCCAGATCGAACCAATGATCAGCAAGATAGACTTGAGCAACATCGATCCATCTCACCGTGGCGCAGCGCGCAATCGCCCACTGAAGGCCGCGCTGCTGATGCTGTCGGGCAGTGTCCTGTTGCTGCCGGTCGGCGCGGCTGCCTATGTAGCGCACCGATGGCACCGCGAATGCGGTCCGCGTTGCTGGGAAGCCTCACATTATGTTTATCACGTACGAACCGCCTGGTACGCAGCCTTGCTCCTGATTGCCGGGATTGGTGGATTTCTGCTTGTCGTTGGAATTCTTATCCTGATGGCGTTGCCTGCTTGGGTCCTGATGCGGTCCGTCGTACCGCTTCGCCATGCATTGAGGCGGGAAGCGATTCCAAGACCTCACTCACGATTGATTTAGTAGAGCTCCCACAATGATAGCCGTCGTATGACCACAGCGAGCACAGTCTGGGCCGGGCAGTACCTTGAAACCGTCGTCGATGGGCGGTGGGAATATGTGCGTCGCAACGGGGGGCGCGGTGCGGCAGTAATCTTTGCCCTAACCCCAGCGAACGAACTGATCCTGGTTGAACAGTATCGTGTTCCGCTGGGCAGGTCCTGTATCGAGCTGCCGGCGGGAATTGTGGGCGACGAGGATGCCAGGGAGTGTTTTGCCGATGCCGCGATCCGGGAACTTGAAGAGGAGACTGGCTGGCGAGCGGACGTGATGCGCGAAGCTGGCACCTTTGCTTCCACGCCGGGGCTTGCCGCTGAAGAATTTCGACTTTTTGCCGCGGGAGGTTTGCGACAAACCGGAACCGGCGGCGGGGTCGATGGTGAGGACATCACCGTCCATCTCGTGCCCCTTTCCGGCTTGAACGAATTTCTGAAGGCAGCGAGCGCGCGTGGTGCCGCCATTGACAAAAGTCTGTGCCTGATCTCGCTTCTGCGGCAATTCTGACCTTGGCGGGAGGTGAGGGCGAGCCTAGCGTCCTGCGCTATGTCCGATACCCCGAGCAACGGCGACCTGATCGCCGCCCCCGACCGCGATGCCGAAATTCCCGATGACGTTCTGGCGGCCGTTCGGCGCCTGATCGAGTGGTCGGGCGACGACCCGGACCGGGAGGGTCTGGTGGACACGCCGGGGCGGGTTGCGCGGGCCTGGCGCGAATATTGCCAGGGTTATGGAGAAGTCCCTGGAGAACATCTGGACCGCATTTTCGAAGAGGTTGGAGGCTATGACGAGATCGTCCTCCTTCGCGATATTCCCTTCCAGTCGCACTGCGAGCATCACATGGCGCCGATCATCGGCAAGGCACACATCGCCTATTTGCCGAAAAATCATGTGGTTGGCATATCGAAACTCGCCCGCGTGCTGAACGGCTTCGCGCGGAGGCTGCAGGTGCAGGAACGGCTGACGGCGGAGGTCGCGGACTGTATCTGGGACAAGCTGCAACCGCGCGGCGTGGCGGTGGTTATCGAGGCGAGCCATGCGTGCATGACGGCGCGCGGGGTGCGGACCCCGGGTGTCACCATGACCACCAGCCGCATGATGGGGCACTTCCGGGACCATGAGGCGGCGCGGAAAGAGGTGCTAACGCTTATGGGTGTTTCCAAGGGATGAAGCGGCTTGTCCTTGCGCTGATCGCTCTCGGTCTTGCTGTTCCAACAAGCGCGCAGGTCGATACGATCCTGCCCCTGCGCGAACGCGCGCCGCTGGAAGACAGCATCCTGAAGGAACGGCTGGACGTCGTTGTGCCTGCGGAAATGAGGGCGCGCGGGATCGACATGTGGATCCTGATCGCGCGCGAATATGCCGAGGATGCGGTCGTTCGCACGATGCTGGATGCGAACAGCTTTGCCGCGCGCCGCCGGACAATCCTCGTCTTTCATGATCCAGGCGAAGGGGAACCCGTCGAGCGGTTCACGGTCAGCCGTTATGATCTTGCCGATCTGTTCGAAAGCGCGTGGGCACCGGAGGAACAGCCCGATCAATGGGCGCGCCTTGCCGAAATCGTCGCCGAGCGCGACCCGGCCCGGATTGCCGTCAACATTTCGCCACAGACGGCCGCAGCGGATGGCCTGACAAAGTCCCAATATGATGCGCTGATGGCGGCACTGCCCGACCGCTATCAGGCGCGGATCATACCAGCAGAGGAACTGGCCATTGGCTGGCTGGAAACGCGGACAGAGACCGAACTTGCGCTATATCCCTCTATCGTTGCGACCGCGCATGAACTGATTGCCGAAGCGTTCAGCAATGCCGTCATCACGCCCGGCAGGACGACAGCCGATGACGTGCGCTGGTGGCTGCGCCAGCGCGTTGCCGACCTCGACATGGACGTCTGGTTTCATCCCTCCGTGGCGATCTTTCGGGCGGGTGAAGCGGATTCGCTGACCGGCGACACCGTGATCCAGCCCGGCGATATGCTGTGGACCGACTTCGGCATCACCTATCTGGATCTCAATACGGATACCCAGCAGATCGCCTATGTCCTGAGGCCGGGCGAGGCGGACGCTCCTGACGGCATGAAGGCGGCCATGGCACAGATGCTGCGCGTCGGAGACATTCACACGGCAGCGTTCGAGGCGGGCGTGAGCGGCAACGCGGTCCTGTCGCAAATTCTCGAGCAGGCTGCGGCAGAGGGTATCGATGCAACGATTTACTCTCACCCGCTAGGCTATCACGGCCATGGCGCAGGTCCGGCCATCGGGTTCTGGGACAATCAGCAGGCAACGCCCGCCGGTGCCTATCTGGTTCGCCCGATGACGGCGTGGTCGGTGGAATACAAGATCGACGCCCCCGTTCCCGAATGGGGCGGTCAGGTGGTGCCGTTCCGATCCGAGGAAGATGGCTGGTTCGACGGCGAAACCTTCCGCTATCTCGACGGGCGGCAGACGAGTTTTCATCTGATCGGCAGCGAATAAGGCTGGGCACCAGTGGTCGATGACGGCACCGGCTGCCCGCGCACCGCTTTCAGTCGCCATTCAGTTTGGGCGGCGCTAGCATGGCGGCATGTCTACTTCTTCCACTGCTGAGAGCGCGGAGACGCGTGGGTTTCTGGCCTGGGTCGAGCGCACGGGCAACCGCCTGCCCGACCCTGTCTTCATCTTTGCCTATCTGATCGGGGTCCTAGTCCTGATCAGCGTCATCGCGGCGGTGACCGGCCTGTCGGCGGCGCATCCGACGGCGATTGACGAGGAAACGGGCGCGCCCCTGGTCATTACGGCGGAAAGCCTGTTGTCCGCGGGCAATATCCAGCGGCTGTGGGTCGAGATGCCGACGACCTTCACGCACTTCCATCCGCTGGGCTATGTGCTGGTGGTGATGCTGGGCGCGGGCGTCGCCGAGCGGTCCGGGCTGTTCGGCAGCGGCATGAGAGCCGCCGTTTCGGGTGCACCGACCTTCTTCCTGACACCGATCGTCGCGCTGACCGCCATGGTCGGCAACCTGGCCGCAGATGCGGCCTATGTCGTGCTGATCCCTCTGGCCGGGATCGTGTTCGCCGCAGCGGGACGCCACCCCATCGCAGGAATCGCGGCGGCCTTTGCCGGGGTATCCGGCGGTTTTTCCGCCAACCTGGTGCCGGGCCAGCTCGACGCGCTGCTGTTCGGGATTACCGAGGCGGCCGTCGAGACGGTCTTTGCCGACTTCACCGCCAACATTGCTGGCAACTGGTACTTCATCCTCGCGATGACGTTCATCTTCCTGCCGGTCATCTGGTTCGTGACCGACCGGATCATCGAGCCGCGGCTGGGCGGCTATGACCGTGCGGCCGCGTCGACCGACATCGCGGAGGAAACGGCAGAGGCCGGGGCGCTGTCGGAAACCGAGCGCAAGGGGCTGCGCTGGGCTGGGATGGCTGCACTGGGTGTCGTCGCGCTGTGGCTGTTCTTCCTGTTCGGGCCCGGCACGCCCCTGATCGACGAAAGCGCGACGGCAGAAGCGCGGCTGAACCCCTTCTACCGGTCGCTGGTAGCAGGGTTTTTCGTGCTCTTCCTCGCGTGCGGCTGGGCCTATGGCAGTGCGGCGGGCACGGTCACGGGTCACCGCGACATCGTGAAAATGATGACCGACGCGATGGGCGACCTCGCCTATTATCTCGTTCTGGCGTTCGCAGCGGCGCACTTCGTGGCGATGTTCGCATGGTCGAACCTCGGCCTGATCCTTGCGGTGCATGGGGCAGACGCGCTGCGAGAGCTCGCGCTGCCCGCGCCGCTGCTGCTGGCGATGATCGTGCTGTTTACCGGTGCGCTGAACCTGTTCGTCGGTTCGGCGAGCGCGAAATGGGCGCTGCTGGCCCCGGTGGTCGTGCCGATGCTGCTGCTCCTCGGCATCAGCGCCGAAACGACGACGGCCGCCTACCGCGTCGGCGACAGCGCGACGAACATCATCACGCCGCTGATGGTCTATTTCCCGTTAATCCTGATCTTCTGCCAGCGCTGGCAGAAGGAGTTTGGCCTCGGCAGCCTGATGGCGGTGATGCTGCCCTATTCGCTGTGGCTGCTGGCATCGGGCGTGGCGCTGATCATCGCGTGGGTTGCGATTGGCGTTCCGATGGGGCCGAACGCGCCGATCTTCGTGGATGTGCTCGGCGCGAGTTAGAGATCGCCCCAAAGCCGGTGTCATCCTGAACTTGGTTCAGGATCCACGCCGTAGCGACTCGGTTAAGTGGTTCCTTACGCTAAGGTAATGGTGTGGGTCCTGACATTCGTCAGGATGACAGTGGGAGGGAGGTAAGGCCAGCCAGATCGCCAGGGCCAAGCGCTACTCCTCGATTCCGGCCAGGTCCTTCGCCAGCTTCTTCTTGCCCTCCGCGTCCATCTGGCGGGCGATCTGGATGCGCTGGGCCTGTGGGCTGCCCGCGCCGTGGAGGCTCTCGGTCAGGTAGCCGACGGCGTTACGGCCGAGGGTCATGTTCTCGATCAGGCGAAGCATGCGCTGGCGGTGCTCGACGGGGATGTCGTCCTTCCCCTTCATGTATTTCTTCAGGATGGGGCCGGCGATGTCGTGCTCGAAGTCGGCCTGCGACGGCATGGTGACGACGATGCCGCCCGCGATGTCCTGCGCCATGCGGCTGATTTCATAGGGGAAGCGGGTGACGTTGTGCTTGCAGACGTTGGAGAGCATGGAATCGTTCATCCACGCGCCCGACGCGAGCGGCATCGCCTCATGACTGGAGGCGATGCCGCTTGAGAAGATGGTCTCGTTAAGGTGGACCATCTCGACGAGCTTGCCCTTGATGTGGCTCGCCTTTTCAACGCCGTTCATTTCCGCGATGGCGGCGGCCGCGCCGACCATGACATCGCCGAGCCCGGTTTTGCAGACATAGGAGGCGCGGTGATAGGCGGTGAAGCGGGCCACCATTTCCTGCGCGAACTCATGCTCGCCGTCCATCAGGACATGGTCCCAGGGGATGAAGACATCGTCGAAAACGGTGAGCGTTTCCTGCCCGCCGAACTTCGCATTGCCCTTATCGATGTCGCCCGCCTCGAAGGCGCGGCTGTCGCAGCTTTGACGGCCGTAGATGTAGGTGATGCCCTCCGCATCGCCGGGAACGAGGCCGACGACGGCATAGTCTCGGTCCTCCGGGCCGAGATTCATGGTCGGCATGACCGCGATCCAGTGGGAATTGAGGCCGCCGGTCATGTGCGCCTTCGCCCCCGTCACGTAGATGCCGCGCTCGGTGCGGCGGGTGACGTGGAGGAACATGTCGGGATCGGCCTGTTCGTGCGGGCGCCTGGAGCGGTCGCCCTTCGGATCGGTCATGCCAGCGCCGATGATGATGTTGCGGCGCTGCGCCTCTGCCAGGAAGGCGAGGAAGCGGTCGTGGTACTCCGTGCCGCGCTTCTGATCGATGTCGTAGGTGATCGAGTGGAGGACGGAGACCGTGTCGAGCCCGGCGCAGCGCTGGAAACAGGTGCCGGTAATCTGGCCGAGGCGGCGCTGCATGCGGTTCTTCTGCACGAGGTCCTGCGGGCTTGTCGGGATGTGGAGGAACCGGTTCACGCGCGCGTCGATGATGGGGGAATGCGCGCTCGCAAGCTCCGGGTCGCTGTCGGCGAGGTCGTAGGTCGCCTTCAGCGCGTTGATCGAGGGCCGGATCATCGGATTGTCGACCGGCTCTGGCACGGTCTCGCCGAACAGGTAGACGGTGACGTCGCGGCCGCGCAGGCTTTCGACATAGTCATCGCCGGAACGAATGACGGGCGTGCGGTCGATGCGGGCCTTGGCGGTTTCCTCGCGCGGGCGTTTCGGTTCGGCGTTCATTGGCTGTGTTCCTACATCTCCATGTCCGCGATCCAGGCGCGGAGGAGGGCGGCGGCTTCGTCGTGGCGCTGGGTGCGGGCGAGTTCGGGCATCATGACGCCCGGTTCGGTGGACTCGACGCGGTAGAGCAGGATTGAGCCATCGGGATTGCCGGGGTCGATGGAGACCATGCGGCCGCCGGAACCGCGGCCCGCCGCGACAGGGCCCTTGCCGATACCGATCTGCGGGCCGGTTTCCGCGTCCCAGCCAAGGAAGAGGCCGCTGTTCGATGCGGGGCCCGCCGGATTGTGACAGTGGCCGCAGTTCACGTCGAGATAGGCACGCGCGCGCCGGTCAACGGGAACGGTTTCGTCTTCCCAGTTCGGCATGTGAGCCGGGTCGTCGGGCATGCCCGTCAGGAGACCGGCGCCCGCAAGGATCTGGAGGTCGTTGGTGCCGTGCACATCGCCGGATAGATTGCGGGCCTTGGGGCCGATGGGCATCATCTCGCCGTCAACGGAATGACAGCCCTTGCACTGGTTGACGTTGGGCACGCGCCAGCCCAGCGCGAGCGGGACGCCCTTAGCGTTGCGGCCCTCGACATCGACGCGGGCACCGGCCTTCTTCAGCATCGCTTTCGTGTCGTTCGCATCCCAGACATAGGGCAGCGCGGTCCAGCCATCGGCCTGATGGATGAGGAGGCGGGTTTCGATCATGTCAATCGAACCGTCGGCGCGGGTGAAGCCGAAATGCTTTACGATGGCAGATCCGACGGGAATATCGAGAACGCCCTCTTCGGTGTAGGAAATCGTCTTTCCTTCAGGAACGTAGATGTAGCGCGCCTTGTCGGCATAGTCCGAGAACAGCGCCGAGTTGAGGTCGTATTTCACGACGCGCCCGGCGGGCTGGGTCATCGCCGCGTCAAGGAACAGGCCGTAGTCAGCGAAGTCGCGGGGCGCACGCTCCGCCATCAATGCCGCATCATTGACCGCCGCGATAGGGCCGCCGGGCGGTGCAAAGGACAGGAGCGCGGCCCCGGCCAGGACTGCGGCTAGCCGGGGAAAGCGGGACAACATCGGCAAGGGTTCCTTCGGGGTTCTTCCTAGTCCGCAGCGGCGATCTGGGTGGGACGGTCATCCATGCCGGGCTGGTTCGCGGGAAGGACGACCGGGCTCGGCTCGGGAATCTCACCATCATAGGAAACCGCCGGCGCGATGGTGCCGGTCATCCGGTCCTGCCCGGCCCGGTCGATCCCCATCGTGATGCCCGGCGCGTCGAAGACAATACGGACCGGTTCGGACCTCGTCTCGCCGCCCACCTCGTAGGTATCGGCACCGTCGAGTAAAATGGGCGGGATCGCGCCGCCGAAGGCTGCCGCGAGTTCCTTGCCGCCGGGGAAGCTCGGGTCGCTGCCGCCGGTGCCGTAGACATTGTCGCGAACAACGACATCGCGCGGCAGCGGGTTGTAATTCTCGTCCTCGAAGGGCCGCGTGTAGCTGATGACCATCACCTGCGCGCTGTCATTGCCGTCGAAGAAATTGTCGAACACATGCACGTTGCGGTTCGCCATGATGATCATGCCGGTGCCCACGGGCAGTTCCTGAACGATATTGCCGATCGAAGCGAAGTTCGGCGTGTTGTTGTTGACGATCACATTGTCGAAAATGCGCGTCGAATGGCCACCCATTTTGGGAAGGTTCGGAAGGTCGAACACCAGGACCCCGCCGGTATTCTGCCAGGCGAGATTGTCGTAAACGTCGGCGTTGGTGGAGTTCTCGATCTCGATCCCGGCCACATTGTAGCTGACCCGGTTGCCGCGCACGACGATGTTATCCGACTGGCCGACATAAACGCCGGCATCGGAGCAGGCGATCACCTCGGAATTCTGAATGAGAATGTTGGTCGACTCGACCGGGTAGAGGCCGTAGGCGCCGTTTTCCGGATCCGGGCCGTTCGTCCATTCGACACGGACATTATCGACGGTGAAGCGGTCGACGCCCTTCGCCTTGATGCCGTCACCCTTGGTATCCTCGACGGCAAGTCCAGTCACCAGGACGCCGTCGGACGTAATGAGAAGGCCTTCGCCCGCACCGCTTTGATCCTTGAAGGTCAGGACCGTCCTGTCCGGCCCGTCGCCGCGTACTGTGACCTCGTCAACGTCGAGCGAAAGGCCGTCCATCAGATTATAGGTGCCGGCAGCGAGATGGACGGTATCGCCCTCCTCCGCCTCGATCAGCGCCATCTGGATGTTCTCATAGGCGTCGCCCTCGGCCGTGACGTGGATCGTCCTGGCGAGTGCAGGTGAAGCCGACAGCAGCAGCGCGGCGGTAAGTGTAAGCGATTTGATCATGTCAGAGCCCTCCCCGACTCATCTTCCATTATCGTCAGCTTGTTTGTTCTCTGCAACCTCGTCACCCTGACAGCACATGAGAGATCTTTGAGGGAGGAACTCCGATGCATGATATCGTGATTCGCGGCGGCACTATTGTCGATGGAACGGGCGCGCCCAGCTTTACCGGCGACATCGCCATCGACGGCGACCGAATCGCGGCGGTTGGCGAGGTCAAGGCGAGCGGCAAGCGCGAGATCGACGCGGCCGGCCTGACTGTCGCGCCGGGCTTCGTCGATATTCACACCCATTATGACGGACAGGCGACGTGGGATCCGGAAATGGCCCCGTCATCCTGGCACGGCGTAACGACGGTGGTGATGGGCAATTGCGGGGTCGGCTTTGCCCCCGCCGCGCCCGACCGCCACGAATGGCTGATCGGCCTGATGGAGGGGGTCGAGGATATCCCCGGCACGGCGCTGGCCGAAGGGATGGACTGGGACTGGGAGACCTTCCCGGAATATCTCGATGCGCTCGAAAAACTTCCGCGGACGGTCGATGTCGCGACGCATGTGCCGCACGGCGCGGTGCGCGCATATGTGCTCGGCGACCGGGAAAAGCCCGGTGCCGTGCCGACCGATGAAGACGTCAAGAAGATGGGCGATATCGTCGAGGAAGGCGTCCGGGCGGGCGCGCTCGGCTTCTCGACGTCGCGCACCATCCTGCACCGGTCGATCGACGGTGAGCTGGTCCCCGGCACGACGGCCACCGCCGAGGAGCTGGTCGAGATCGGCCGCGCCATGGGCCGGGTCGGTCACGGCGTCTTTGAAATGGCCTCCGACCTCGTCCGGGAGTGGAACGAGTTCGAGTGGATGGGCGAGCTCAGCCGGGAGACCGGGCTGCCGGTGACCTTTGCCATGCTGCAGTCCATCGCCAAGGAGCAGAGCCTCGACGAGCAGGTCGCCAACATGACCGCGGAAAATGAGAAGGGTGCGAACATCGTTGCCCAGATCGCGCTGCGCGGGAACGGCATCCTGATGACGTGGCGGGGCACGGTGAACCCCTTCCGCCTGAAACCGGCGTGGAAGGAGATCGAGGAGCTGCCCTGGGAGCAGCAGCTGTTGAAGCTGAAGGACCCCGACTTCCGCGCGCGCCTGATCGCCGAGGACAATGACGTGTCGGAGGTGGAACCCGACCTCCTTCCGCTGATCATGGTCGTCACGCAGGGCTGGGGCATGCAGTATGAGATGGGCGAAGGCTTCAACTATGAGCCGCAGGCGGACGAGACGATCGCCGCGCGCGCCGAGGCTGCGGGCAAGACGCCCGAGGACTATGCCTATGATTTGCTGATGCAGGATGACGGCACCGGCTTCATCTACCTGCCGCTCCTGAACTATGCGGACGGCAATCTCGATTTCGTGAAGCCGCTGCTGGAGCGCGACGACTGCGTCATTTCACTGTCTGATGGCGGCGCGCATTGCGGGACGATCTGCGACGCGGCCTCCCCGACGTTCCTGCTCGAACACTGGGTGCGGAACCGGGAGCGCGGGACGATCTCCATCGAGCACGCCATCCAGCGCCAGTGCCGGGATACCGCGCGGCTTTACGGTCTCGATGACCGCGGCACGCTCGAGCCGGGTATGCTCGCCGACATCAACATCATCGACATGGACAATCTGAAGCTGGGCAAGCCATGGCTGGCGTTCGACCTGCCGGCGGGCGGCAAGCGGCTCTTGCAGAAGGCCGATGGCTACCGCGTGACCATGAAGTCGGGCACCGTGACGTTCGAGGACGGCAAGCCGACCGGCAACCGTCCCGGCATCCTGGTGCGGGGTCCGCAGGCGGCCCCGGCTGAGGCAGCGCTGGCGATGGCGGCGGAATAGATAGGGGGCGGTCCCAAGACGCTGGTCACTTGCGCGGAGCATCTGCTATTCCCATCTGTGTGTTATGGTCCTAACACGCCTGCGAACATGGGGAACCCGCATATGAAACAGCTTCTTCTCGCCGCCGGGCTGGCGCTCAGCCTTTCCGCCTGCGGTATCAATTCCGTGCCGACCGCCGAGGAAACGGCGATGGCAGCCTGGGCCGACGTCGAGAGCCAGTATCAGCGGCGCGCCGATTTGGTCGATAACCTCGTCAACACCGTGCGCGGCGCGGCGGAGCAGGAAGAGGAAACGCTGACCCGCGTGATCGAGGCGCGCGCGTCCGCCACGCAGGTCAACATCGATCCGGGCGACCTGTCCGACCCGGCCGCGATAGAACGCTATCAGGCGGCGCAGGGCGAGCTGGGTTCCGCCCTGTCGCGCCTGCTGGTGTCCGTGGAGCGCTATCCCGAGCTGCGCAGCCAGGAAGGCTTCCTGCGGCTGCAGGACCAGCTCGAGGGCACGGAGAACCGCATCGCGGTGGCGCGGCGCGATTACAACGAAGCCGTGCGGGCCTATAATACCGAGATCCGCACCTTTCCGAGCCTGATCGCGGCGCGCTTCGTCTATGGTTCCGAGCGCATGGAACCGTTCGAGGCAGTAACGGAGGGTGCCGAGACCGCACCGACGGTCGAATTCTGATCGCCGCGCCCGTCGTGAACGCTGGACCAAGCGGGCTGATTGTATGGATTGCGACGCTGCTGGCGCTGGTCGTCGCCGCGCCGCTTGCCGCGCAGGAGTTTCCCGCGCTCGAGGGCCGGGTGACCGATGCGGCGGGCGTGCTGTCCGCGCCGCAGCGGGTCGGCCTGTCGCAGCGGCTGGAGACGTTCGAACGCGCAAGCGGCCGGCAGTTCGTCGTCGCCACGATCCCCGACCTGCAGGGCTACGACATCGCGGACTATGGCTATCAGCTTGGCCGGGAATGGGGGATTGGCAGCGAGGAGGAGGATGACGGCATCCTGCTGATCGTTGCCCCCAATGAGCGGAAGGTCCGGATCGAGGTCGGCTACGGCCTGGAAGGCTACATGACCGATTCGCTATCCTCCGACATCGTTCGCAACACCATCCTGCCGCGCTTCCGCGACGGCGACCTGCCCGGCGGCATTGCGGCTGGAACGGAGGCGATTATCGAACAGCTCCAACTGCCGCCCGAGGAGGCTGCCGCGCGGCTGGCCGCTGCAGAAGCGCGGGGATCACAACGGGGCGACGAGGGCGGCGGAATCCCCATGGGGCTGATCTGGGTCGTGCTCATTATCGGGTTCAACATCTGGTCGATCAGCGGCGGCTCGCGCGGCAAAGGTGGACGCAGGCGCCGGCGCGGGCCCGTTATCCTGT
Source organism: Pacificimonas sp. (assembly GCA_036351775.1). Taxonomy (GTDB): domain Bacteria; phylum Pseudomonadota; class Alphaproteobacteria; order Sphingomonadales; family Sphingomonadaceae; genus Pacificimonas. The sequence goes on from JAZBPX010000019.1 coordinate 29,458, forward strand.
TCGGACCCAGCTTTGGCGGCGGCGGCCGGAGCAGCGGCGGATTTGGAGGTGGCGGCTTTGGCGGCTTTTCCGGAGGCGGCGGCTCGTTCGGCGGCGGCGGCGCGAGCGGAGGTTGGTAATGACGATGCAGGCTTCCGATCACGAGGTGATCAGCGCCGCGATCTCGGCTGCGGAAAAACACACGTCAGGCGAGATTTTCTGCGTGTTTACCGAAGCGTCCGACGACCTGAAAATCGTGCCCATTGCCTATGCGGCGCTCGCAGCCCTGACGCTGCCGCCGCTCCTTCTGATGTTCGATCTGGTTGATCCGGCCTGGTTCGCGGGCTGGCGCGATACGAATGCGCTGTCGGTACCGTTTATTGCGAGCGTCTATGCCGGGCTGTCGGCGCTGTTCTTCATTTTAACGCTTGCCATCGTTTGGCCCCTGCCCGTCCGGTTCGCGCTGGCGCCGGCATCGCTTCGGCACACGCATGCCGAGCGGGCCGCCCGCGAGAGTTTTTTGTCCCACGGCATTCATACGACGCGGGAGCGGACCGGCGTTCTGATCTTTCTGTCGCGCCGGGATCACTTCGCCGAAGTGATCGCCGATGAAGGAATTTACGAGAAGGTCGACCCCGGTGTCTGGGCGGACGCGGTGGCGGGAATGCTGGAACGAGCCAAAGCGGGCGACTTTGCCGGTGCGTTCACGTTCGCTATTGCGGAATCCGGCAAAGTGCTTGCCGAACACTTTCCCCCGGGGGCGACGAATCCGAACGAGTTGCCGGATCGCCTTATCGAACTGTAAGGTCTGCCCGATCTTTGGGGGAGACAGGCGGTGCTGGACGAGTTCAAGAAGTTTATCTCGCGCGGAAATGTGATGGATCTCGCGGTGGGCGTGATCATCGGCGGCGCGTTTGCACTGATCACCAAGTCGCTGACCGACGACATCATTATGCCGCTAGTCAGCTATCTGTTCGGCGGCCTCGACTTTTCCAGCTATTTCATTCGGCTGGGGCCCATTCCCGAGGGCTATGAAGGCGCACTCGATAACTATGCCGAGCTGAAAGAGGCCGGCGTGGCGCTGTGGGGATATGGCCAGTTCGTAACGGTGATTGTCAATTTCCTGATCCTGGCGTTCATCATTTTCCTGATGGTACGCACGGTGAACCGGATCAATATGAAGGACCCGGAAACCGAGGCTACCAAGCCGACATCGCCGCCCGAAGACATTGCGCTGCTGAAGCAGATTCGTGACGAATTGCGGAAAAGCAACGGCGACGTCGTCTGACGGCCGCGCGCTTCGCGGCTAGTCGGGCCGGGTCAGACGGGCCACGGCGTGATCCAGTTCCGCCGCCGTCCGGTAGCGAAGGATCAGCTGGCCGCCGGTCTTGCCGGGTTTGACGGACGCTTTCAGGCCGGTCCGGTCGGTGATGAGCGCGGCAATCTCTAGCGCTTCGGGTTCCGGCGCGGTGGACGGGGAGCGCGGCGTCCTTGACTTCGCCAGCGTTTCAGCGTCCCGCGCCGTCAGGCCTTCGTCAACGATCTGGCACGCGCGGGCTTCGGCATCCGGCTTCCCCAGAAGGGTTCGCGCATGGCCCATGCCGAGCCGGCCGTCGTCGACCATGTCGAGGACGCTCTCGGGCAGATCGAGAAGGCGCACGAGATTGGCGATGTGGCTGCGCGACTTGCCGACCATGTCGGCGACATACTGCTGCGTATGGCCATGATGGTCGATCAGGTGGCGATAGCCGCGTGCCTCTTCGACGGCGGACAGGTCCTGACGCTGGATATTCTCGATCAGGGCGAGTTCGAAGGCTTCGGCGTCGGCGAGGTCGCGCACGACAACGGGCACCTCGTCGAGGCGGGCGGCGGTGGCGGCGCGCCAGCGGCGTTCGCCGGCGACAATTTCGAGAGCGCCGCCCTCGACCGGACGGACGAGGATCGGCTGGATCAGGCCCTTTTCGCGAACCGAGGCGATCAGGTCGGCCTGCGCGGCCTCATCGAAGCGACGGCGGGGCTGGCGCGGATTGGGGCGGAGGCGGCCAATGGCGACCGTCTCGCTTTGCACGCCGCGCTTCGGGGCCGCGTTCAGGGTGCCGTCAGCCGGTTCGATTTCTTCGAGGAGGGCCGAGAGGCCGCGGCCGAGACCGGGACGGCGGCGCTCGGTCATGCGGCCATCCTTGGCGGCGGCGCACCCGTTCGCGACAGAACCTCCTGCGCGAGGGCGATGTAAGCGGCGGACCCCGGGCAGCGATGGTCGTAGACGAGGGCGGGAAGGCCGTGGCTCGGGGCTTCGGACAGGCGAACATTGCGCGGGATTGACGTCGTGAAAACCGTCTTGCCGAGGCAGGCGCGGGCATCGGCGGCGACCTGTTCGGAGAGATTGTTGCGGCGGTCGTACATGGTGAGGACAACGCCGAGAATGGAGAGCTGGGGATTGAACCCGGCGCGGACGCGTTCGACGGTTTTCAGGAGCTGGCTGAGGCCTTCGAGGGCGTAGAACTCGCATTGAAGCGGCACGACCAAGGCTTCGGCGGCGACAAGGGCGTTCAGGGTAAGAAGGCCGAGTGACGGCGGGCAGTCGATGATGATGAAGTCGTATTGGTGCTCGCTGGCCAGCGCATCGGTCAGGCAGTGCATGCGGCGCTCGACATCGACGAGTTCGACTTCGGCACCGGACAGGTCGACGGTGGCGGGAACGACATCGAGGCCTTCGACTTCGGTTTCCTGAATGCAGGCGGAGAGCGGATCATTTTCAATGAGGAGGTCGTAGCTGGTCCGGGTTCGCGCGGTCTGGCCGACGCCGACGCCGGTGGAGCTGTTCCCCTGCGGATCGAGGTCGATGAGGAGGACGTCGCGGCCTGATGCGGCGAGGCCGGTGGCAAGGTTGATGGCGGTTGTCGTCTTGCCGACCCCGCCCTTCTGGTTCGCAATGGCCAGAACCGTCATGTGACCGAGCCCTCCCTTATGACCGCCTGCCCTACCGGCGTTTGACAGATCGTATCAGCAAAATGCTGGCCTGGGAATCCGTTTGGCTGGGTTTCTGTTCGCAGTCGAATGTGAAGTGTTTTCGTGCTTCTGCGATTTCGTCGGCGGCGGTGCGGCCCTTGTGGAGCAGCCACAGGGTTTTCGGTTTCTGGAAGCGGAGGCCCCAGTCGAAAAGCTGAGAGAGGGAGGCGCAGGCTCTGGCGGAGATGACGTCGGCCTTGGGGCCGGAGAGGGATTCGATGCGGGCTGGGTGAACTGTGACTCGGTCGGAGATGTCGAGGGCTTCGGCGACGGCTTCGAGGAAGCGGCACTTCTTCCGGCGGGATTCGATGAGGTGTAATGAGACGTCGGAGCGGAGGGTGGAAACGACGATTCCGGGGAAGCCGGCACCGGAACCGAGGTCGACCCAGGTTTTGGGTGACAGGTCGCCGAGATGGTCGAGGAGCTGGAGACTGTCCTCGATGTGGCGCTCCCAAGCGTTGTCGAGCGTCGAGGGGGCGACGAGGTTCATGCGGGTCTGCCAGTCGCGGAGCATGTCGAGGTAGAGACGGAGTTTCGCCTCTGTTTCACGTGAAACAGTCATGCGGCGCGGGCGAGGAGGAGGAGAAGCGCGGACGGCGTGATGCCGGGAACGCGCTGCGCTTCAGCAAGAGATGTGGGACGGGCGCGGGTCAGGCGCTCGACCATCTCGTTGGAGAGGCCGCTGATCGTCGCGAAGTCGAGATCGGATGGGAGCGTGCGTTCGCTATCTCGGCGTAAGCGGTCAATATCGTCCTGCTGCCGTTCCATATAGGTTCGGTATTTGCTGTCGGTGGTGAGGGTTTCGAGCGTCTCCGAATCGATGTCGACTTGCGCAAGTGCGGTAACGCTTGCGGGGTCTACTTCGGGAAAGCGGAGCCAGTCGAACGCGCTGCGCTTTACGCCGTCCTGCCGAACGGACTCGCCAGCCTGCTGGAGCTGAAGCGGGGTGAGGATCGCCGACTCTAGTGCCGACTGGGCGGCGGTCAGGATTTCCTGATGAGAGGTGAACCAGTCGCGCAACTCATCGCTGGCGAGACCGGCGTCGATGGCGAGGGGGGTCAGGCGGCGGTGGGCATTGTCGGTGCGGAGCGACATGCGGAATTCGGCGCGCGAGGTGAACATGCGGTAGGGCTCAGTGACGCCGTGGGTGACGAGGTCGTCGATCATGACGCCGATATAGCTGTTGGTGCGGTCCATGCTAAGCGGTGCTTCGCCGAGCGCGGTGGCAGCGGCATTTGCGCCGGCGACAAGACCCTGCGCGGCGGCCTCCTCATAGCCGGTCGTGCCGTTGATCTGACCTGCAAGATAAAGGCCGGACACGGCGCGGCTTTCGAGGTTGCGGCTCATCTGCGTGGGGCAGAGGAAGTCATATTCTACAGCGTAGCCGGGCACGGCGATCTCGGCGCGTTCAAGACCACGCATGGTGCGGACGGCGCGCTGCTGAACCTCTGTGGGGAGCGCCGTGGAAATGCCGTTGGGGTAGATCAGGTCGGAACGGAGCGCTTCGGGTTCGAGGAACACCTGGTGCGCGTCGCGGTCGTTGAAGCGGACCACCTTGTCCTCAATGGAGGGGCAATAACGCGGTCCCTGCCCCTCGATGTCGCCAGAGAAGGTCGCGCTTTCGCCGATATTGGCGGCAACGATCTCGTGCGTTGCGGGGTTGGTGTGCGTGATGGCGCAGCGCACCTGCGGCGGGATCGGACCGGTGTCGAGGACCGAGAACCGGTGCGGGTTCTCGTCCGGCTCCTGAAAATCGAGGACCGACCAGTCGATGGTCCAGCCGTTGAGGCGCGGCGGGGTTCCGGTCTTCAGGCGGCGCACATCGAGGCCTTGGGCGCGGAGCTGGCGGCCGAGCTCGGTCGCTGCGCGGTCCTCGATGCGGCCGCCC
>JAZBPX010000020.1:0-2296 GCA_036351775.1 Pacificimonas sp.
GGACGATAGCCGGCTGAGACATTCGCCGGGACGGCACGACCGCCCGGCCCTGACCAAGGACCCCTGCAATGATCCCCTCCTCCTACCCGCCCGCCGAAGAGATCGCCCGCCTGACCGCGCGGATGCTGCTGGAAATCAAGGCGGTCCATTTCAACGCCGCGGAGCCGTTCACGCTCGCCTCCGGCCTGCCCAGCCCGACCTATATCGACTGCCGCAAGCTGATCTCCTTTCCGCGCATCCGGTCGACGCTGATGGATTTCCTCGCGGTGACGGTGATGCGCGGCGCGGGGTTCGAGGCCTTCGACAACATTGCGGGCGGCGAGACGGCGGGCATCCCCTTTGCCGCGCTGGTGGCCGAGCGGATGGCGCTGCCGATGACCTATGTCCGCAAGAAGCCCAAGGGCTACGGCCGCAATGCGCGAATCGAGGGCGCGATGACCGAGGGCCAGCGGGTGCTGCTGGTCGAGGACCTGACCACCGATGGCGGATCGAAGCTGTCCTTCGTCGACGCGATTCGCGAAACCGGGGCGATCTGCGGGCATACGGCGGTGATCTTTTCCTACGGCATCTTTCCGGAGACGGAAAAAACCCTGTCGGACCACGGCGTTGCGCTGCACGCGCTTTGCACCTGGTGGGACGTGCTGGCCGAGGCGCGTGCCTCGGAGGCGTTCGACGACGCGACGCTGGCGGAGGTCGAAACCTTCCTGAACGCGCCCCGGGCGTGGCAGGATGCGCGCAAACTGCCCTGAGGGAAACGCGGGCCTCGCTCTGGCAAATTGACAAAACCGGCTTTGAAAGCCACAGTATCTGGTAGATCGCCGCCAGCCGAACACCCGATAGGGTAGGCTCCGCGCGGCCTGCCTGGCTATCCACAGGTTTATACAATTTGCGTGCAGGGCGTGCGATCCCGTAAAGAACCCGGACCATCCGAGGGACATCATGAACGAGATATCGAGCTTCAACGCGTCCGGACCCGAGGGGGCCGCCGATACCGCCGCGACCGAGGCGATGCCCCATTCGATCGAGGCCGAACAGCAGCTTCTGGGCGCGATCCTGACCAATAACGACGTCTACGACCGGGTCGCGGCCATCATCGGCCCGCAGCATTTCTATGACCCCGTCCATGCCCGGATCTACGAGATCGCCGCGAGCCGCATCGCCAAGAACGCGCTGGCTTCGCCGGTCACGCTCAAGGCATTCATGGAGGACGACGAAGGGCTGAAGGAACTGGGCGGTCCCGCCTATCTCGCGCGCCTCGCCGGCGCCGCGATCAGCGCCTTCGCGGTGCGCGACTACGCGCAGATGATCTATGACCTCGCGATCCGGCGGCAGCTGATCGGGCTGGGGCAGGAAATCAGCGAGAAGGCCCGCAAGGTGGAAATCGCGTCGGAGCCGCGCGAGCAGATCGTGGAGGCCGAGCAGAAACTCTACAAGCTGAGCGAGCAAGGCCAGACCGAAAGCGGATTCCAGAGCTTTCTCAAGGCGGTGACGGACGCGGTGAACGTGGCCAACGCGGCCTACCAGCGCGAGGGCGGGCTGGCGGGCGTCAGCACCGGGCTGATCGACATGGACAAGAAGTTGGGCGGGCTGCACCGGTCCGACCTTCTGATCCTGGCGGGGCGCCCGTCGATGGGCAAGACCTCGCTGGCGACGAACATCGCCTTCAACATCGCCAAGGCCTATCGCCGCGGGCTGACCCCCGATGGCAGCGAGGGCGCCGTGGATGGCGGCGTCGTGGGCTTTTATTCCCTCGAGATGAGTGCCGAGCAGCTCGCCGCGCGGATTCTGTCAGAGGCATCCGAAGTGCCCAGCGAACAGATCCGTCGCGGCGACATGACCGAAGCCGAATTCCGCCGCTTCGTCGATGCCGCCAAGGCGCTGGAGGCCTGCCCGCTTTACATTGACGACACGCCCGCCCTGCCGATCAGCCAGCTCGCCGCCCGGGCGCGGCGGCTCAAGCGGACGCATGGGCTGGACGTCCTGATCGTGGACTACCTGCAGCTCGTGCGCCCGGCCACGGCCAAGGACAGCCGGGTGAACGAGGTGTCGGAGATCACGCAGGGCCTCAAGGCCATCGCCAAGGAACTGGACATCCCGGTGATCGCGCTGTCGCAGCTGAGCCGGCAGGTCGAGAACCGCGAAGACAAGCGCCCGCAGCTGTCGGACCTGCGCGAATCCGGGTCGATCGAGCAGGACGCGGACGTGGTGATGTTCGTCTACCGCGAGGAATATTACCACGAGCGCCTCAAGCCCTCCGAGGAGGACGCGGCCTTCGGCGAGTGGTTCGACAAGGCCA
>JAZBPX010000021.1:0-7055 GCA_036351775.1 Pacificimonas sp.
CACGACTACCGCTACTTCCCCGACCCTGACCTTCTGCCGCTGACGATCGCGCAGGATTGGGTGGACGGCATCGCCGCCGCCCTGCCCGAGCTGCCCGACGCGAAGAAGGCGCGGCTGGTGACCGACTACGGCGTCACCGAGTACGACGCGGGCGTGCTGTGCGCCGACCGCGACGCCGCGGACTTCTACGAGGCGGTGGCGCAGGGGCGCGACGGCAAGCAGGCGGCGAACTGGGTGATCAACGAGCTGTTCGGCCGGTTGAACAAGAACCAGATCGCGCTGGCCGACAGCCCCGTCTCGGCCGCGCAGCTGGGCGGGCTGATCGACCTGATCGCCAGCGGCGACATCTCCGGCAAGATCGGCAAGGACGTGTTCGAGATCCTCTGGTCGGAAGGCGGCGACCCGGCGAAGATCGTCGAAGACCGCGGCATGAAGCAGGTCACCGACACCTCCGCCATCGACGCCGCGGTGGCCGAGGTGATCGCCGCCAACCCGGACAAGGCCGAGGCCGCAAAGGCCAAGCCCTCCATGGCGGGCTGGTTCGTCGGGCAGGTGATGAAGGCCACCGGCGGCAAGGCCAACCCCCAGGCGGTGCAGACTGCGGTGAAGGCGCAGCTTGGGCTGGACTAGTCGAACGGTTGTGACAATCCCCACAGACGCGTCGGGCGTGCGACGCCATCCCTTCCCCGCAGCAGTCGAGGGAGGACAGAATGTCGACCATCGAGCCCAGCGCGCCGGCGCGCGCCCATGTCCGTCTGGCGCCTGTTGTGGCCATCGCCGCGGGGCTGGCGACCGTCGGCGCCGCCGCGCTCGCGGTGGTTCAGCACCTGACGGACAGCACCGACGACAGCTTGTCGCAGATGCTGAGCACCGCGGACGGCGCGCGAACGGCGTTGGACCGGATCGCGGAGGCCATCGCGCAAGATCCGAAACTCGTTGGCGGATCGCAAGAGGCTGCGACGGAGGTGGCGCGCGCGGCCCTAGATGTCTCGAAACGCGTCACCGACGCCGCCGCGGCCCGCGGAATGCGCGTCACGCCGGCCGATGCATGGGGCGAGAGCCTGACCCTGCACCACCGCAACGCCCTGATCGCCCGAAGCTCTGACGGCATCGATTACGGGGTCGCCGCCCATGTCTCCGGCTCTAGTCTCAAATTGAGCATCAACAACAAGGATTACGCGTGGTTCGGCGTCGGCGATATCGTCTACTACGAAGTCGGAGCCGACGATTGCAGGTTCTTCGTCCAGTCATTCGACGACGAGTCCGTCACCGGCGCGCTGCGTTGCGATTGACGCGCACGCGCCCCGGGCTTGCGGCGCGGGCGGCGACGGGTCATTGATCCCTCGCCGCCACAGCCGCGACCGGGGGACGCCGATGGACCGCTATAGCTACAAGTGCGTGCCCGCGCCGCGCCGCCCCAGGAAGCGCAAGGGCGACCGCACCCCGGGCGACGCGCTGGCCGGGGCCATGGAGGCGATCATGACCGAGCAGGCGTCGCAGGGCTGGGAGTACCTGCGCTGCGACACCCTGCCTGTGGAGGCGCGCCGCGGCCCGTTCAGCGCCCTGACCGAGACCCAGCAGGCCGTGCTGGTGTTCCGCAAGGCCATCGTCGCCGAACGCGCCACGCCCGTGCCGCAAGGCCCCGCCCCCAAGGTGAACGCCCCCATCGAGCCGCCCGCCCTCGGCGCCGCGCGCCTCGACTGAGGCCGGCGGCGGGATCTCACTCCGTACTTCGGCGAACTGGCTGTGCGGGCGGCCTATCACGCTTGCGCACGAGGCCATGGACGCTCATCTGTTTCAGCGACGCCGCGAAGTATCGGAGAGAGCCATGGTTGACGCGACAGCCTCCACGCCCGACCCGCAGACCGCATCGCAGCCGCCGCTGCGCGACCGGTTGTGGCCGCGCCTGCCGATCATGATCGTGTTCGCCGCGCTGATGGCGGTGGCCGAGACGGTGCTGCTGCTGATCGCTGTCGCGCAGGCGCTGTGGCTGGGCTTCACCGGCGCCCGCAACCCACGCGTCGCCCGGTTCAGCGCCGCGCTGGCCGTCTGGCTCGCTCAGGTCGCGCGGTTCCAGGGCTGCGTGACGGACGAGCGCCCCTTCCCCTGGCGCGAATGGCCGGAGCCTGGCGACGAGAACGCGCGCTAAGCGCGTCTACCGGCCGTTGAACCATCGCGTCGCGCGGTCGGCTCGACGGCTTCAGACCGGAACGTGGCGTCGAATGCGCCTCCGCCGCCATGCATGGCGGAGGGAACGGAGCGCCTAAAAACTCTGCTGGAAGTAGCGGCCGGGATCTATTCTGAACTCGGCGAATCCAAGGAGGTTCTGTTCAACACCCGTGCCTACGCTTGATTACGCTGCTTGCAAAACAAAACACGATCAAAACGGATACAAACCAAGAGCATTCTGTCCGCCGTTGTCGGCTCAAGACCCTTCGCAATGGTCCACGCGACGCTCTGCGCCGAACGTTATCCGAAGAAGTCCTCCTTGAAACGATCAATCTGATGCATCCGCTCGTGCAGGATCGTGACAATTCCGATATCCCTGTTCGAAAGGTGCCTCCAATACACGAAATGCCGCTCGTACCGGAAGAAATACCCTTCCACCCCGAATTCGGCGGGCACGGCCCGCGATTGCACACCGCGCGTTTCGATCTGCTCGAACGCGGCGAACAAGCCGGTGATGTAGGTCTCGGCTTGCGCCTCGCCCCACGTGTCACGCGTGTATCGGTAGATCTCGTCGAGACGGACGGACGCCGCCTCCTGCACCAGGATCGCCATCGGCTCAGGTTCGGTTCCGGGCGATCACCTCGGCGGCCGTTAAGGGCTTGTAGCTCTCCTCGGACGCGGCGAAGGCACGGTTCAACTCGGCCTTAAGCCGGTCGAAGGCTTCACGCTCGACGCGCTCCTTGTCGCGACGGATCAGATCACGGATGTACTCGCTGACGTTCTCGTAGGCGCCGTCCTCGCCGACATTGGTCGCGACGAACTCGCTCAGCGCGCCGCTGACGCGCACGGTCATGGTGGTGGTCCGAGACATGGCGCTCTCCCTCATCGTGCGTCTTCAAGATAACCAATATCGAACACGATACAAGAGTCCGCCGGTTATCTCTGCCTAGCCGTCACCATCCTCCAGAACCAGACGATCCGCCATTGTCAGCAGCAAGACCAGCACGGCATCCGAATGTCGCGCGAGCGACACCAGGTGCTCGCCGCTCGGCCCACGCTCGCCCGCGAACCAGTATTTCACCGTCCGCTCGCTGGCGCCCGTCCACCTCATGGCGGACTTGATCGCCCTGTGAGTCGACCCGAGCTCCGCATGCAAAGCCATTGCCACGGCGGCGCGGTAGTCGGCCGGCACGTCCTCTGGGTGCACAAATGTGCCCATCTTCGGCACAACTGTGCCCATCTTCACCCGCAACTTCATGTGTTTCTCCGCTAAATGTCTGGAGAGACATGAAAAGCGGCAGTCGGAACTTGGGCATGGGCGAGAAATAGGAAGCCATCCGCCTTGGGCAGCGCGCGTGGAATTTTCGGGAGGCGGGCGTGACTCGGACAAGAACACCGATATCCGGAGAGCCGGCCGAGGCACCTGAGCGTATACTGGCGGCGCAATACGTCCGGATGTCCACCGAGCATCAGCAGTACTCGACACAGAACCAGTCAAAGACCATCCGCGAATATGCCGAACGGCGCGGCATCGAGATCATCAAGACCTACTCGGATGATGCGAAAAGCGGTCTGATCATCGGCGGCCGAAGGGCATTGCAGCAGATGATCTCCGACGTCGAGTCAGGTTCGGCCGATTACCGCGTAATCCTGGTCTACGATGTCACCCGCTGGGGGCGATTTCAGGACGCTGACGAGTCGGCCTACTACGAGTATCGATGTCGCAAGGCCGGGATGCAGGTCGCCTATTGCGCCGAGCAGTTCGAGAACGACGGATCGCCGACCTCCACCATCGTGAAAAGCGTCAAGCGGGCCATGGCTGGCGAGTACAGTCGGGAGCTCTCGGTCAAGGTCTTTGCGGGGCAATGCCGTCTGATCGAGCTCGGCTACCGTCAAGGCGGCCCGGCCGGTTTCGGGTTGCGCAGAGCGCTGCTGAACGAGCGTGGCGAGGTTAAAGCCGAACTCAAGCGCGGTGAGCACAAGAGCCTTCAAACTGACCGCGTGATCCTGGTCCCAGGACCCGAAGAGGAACAGCGGGTCGTGCGGCGCATGTTCGAAATGTTTGTCAATGAAGGGCGCCCGGAGCGCGAGATCGCGGAGATCCTGAACGCTGAAGGACATCGCACGGATCTCGAGCGGCCGTGGACCCGGGCGACTGTCCATCAGGTCCTGACCAACGAAAAGTACATCGGGAACAACGTCTTCAATAAGGTGTCGTTCAAGCTGAAGCAGCGCCGTGTCGTGAACCCGCGAGATATGTGGATCCGCGCCGAGGGCGCCTATCAGGCCATCGTCGACAAGGTGCTGTTCCTGCGTGCGCGGGAAATTGTGGATGCGCGCAGCCGCCATTTCTCGGACGAGGAGCTGCTTGATGCCCTGCGCGCGATCCTAAAACGACAAGGCCAGCTGTCCGGCCTGATCATCGACGAAGAGAACGATCTGCCCTCGTCCAGCGCTTTCCGCAGCCGGTTTGGCAGTCTGCTGCGCGCGTACCGCCTCATCGGCTATGAACCGGAGCGGGACTACCGCTACATCGAGATCAACAAGGCGCTGCGTGCGGCCCACCCCCAGATCGTTGAGGAGATCGTGGAGGGCGTGGCCGCCCAAGGTGGTTGCGCGGTGCAAGCTCTCGACACGCAGCTGCTGCGCGTGAATGACGAATTCACGGTGTCTGTCGTTTTGGCCCGCTGCCAGGCGACGGCAGCTGGATCCTTGCGCTGGCACATCCGGCTCGACACCGGCCTCGTTCCGGACATCACGATTGCTGTGCGGATGAACGAGACCAACGACGCGCCGCGCGACTTCTACCTGCTGCCCAGCATCGACATGACCGACGCGCGCCTGAAGATGGCCGAACAGAACGGCCTTTGGCTCGATGCCTATCGAACGGAAACACTTGACGATTTCTACGCCCTCGCCGGGCGAGCGAAGGTGACGGAGGCGGCATGATGGCAAAGAGCCCGGAAGAACATCACCCCACGGAAGTAAGCCTGGTCCCGACCGACCGCATCCGCGTTCTCAATCCGCGGGTCCGAAACCCCAGGACATTTGCTGACATGGTGGAGAACATCGCCAAGATCGGTTTGAAGCGCCCGATCACCGTCACCCGCCGCGCCGACACAGATCCGCAGGAGTATGATCTCGTCTGCGGCCAAGGGCGGCTGGAGGCCTTCATCGAGCTGAAGCAGAAAGCCATCCCGGCCATTATCATCGATGCCGATGAGTCCGACTGCCTCGTCATGAGCCTCGTCGAGAATTGCGCGCGTCGCCAGCACCGCCCGATCGATCTAATGCGGGAGATCGGCACCCTCCGCGAACGCGGCTATAACGACCGCCAGATCGGCGACAAGATTGGCGTTTCGCCGGACTATGTCGGCATGATCGCTGGCCTCTTGGAGCGCGGCGAAGAGCGGCTGGTCACGGCCGTCGAGACGGGTCTGCTCCCCCTGAACCTCGCCATCGACATATCGAAAACCGATGCCGAGGGGGCGCAGCGTGCGCTGATGGACGCCTACACGCAGAAGAAACTGCGGGGGAAGAAACTCGCCGCGGCCCGGCGCCTGATCGAGCAGCGCGAGGCCCGCGGAAAGAAGATGCATCCCAAACCATACGGACGTGACGGTCGCACCCGGCGGCCGCTGACAAGCGAGGCGTTGGTGCGTGCCTACCAGAAGGAGGCCGACCGTCAGAAGCTTCTGATCAAGAAAGCGGAACTGACGCAGGGGCGGCTCCTGTTCATCTGCCAGGCATTCCGAACCCTCCTCGAGGACGATCACTTCGTGACGCTGCTGCGCGCGGAAGGTCTGGAAACCATGCCCAGCTACCTGCAGGACTCCCTCGACGAGGGGGCAGCGCCATGACCAAGAAGGTTCAGCTCGGCTTCGAGAACGATTGCGTCACGATCCCGGTCGCGGACATCCTGCCGGTCAGGGTGCTGAGCAAGTCCATCAAGTCCAGCCGGAAATACACTCAGATCACCGCATCGATCCGGGAGATTGGATTGGTCGAGCCGCCAGTGGTTGCGCGCAGCAGCGACGCCGGTGGCAGCTGGTTGCTGCTCGACGGACATGTCCGGATCGAAGTCCTCAAGGATCTGGGCCAAGAACAGGTCGAATGCCTCGTGTCGACGGACGATGAGGCATTCACCTACAACAAGCGCGTCAGCCGGATCGCGCCCATTCAGGAGCACCGGATGATCCTGAAGGCGATCGAGCGCGGTGTCTCGGAGGAAAAGATCGCAGCCGCGCTGGACCTCAATCCGCGCAGCATCCAGCGCAAGGTCAAGCTGCTCGACGGTATTTGCCCAGAAGCCGTGGCGATCCTCAAGGACAAGGCGTGCACCGCGGCCGTGTTCACCACGCTGCGCAAGATGATCCCCTTGCGCCAGATCGAAGCCGCCGAGCTCATGGTGAACGCCAACAACTACTCCGTCGCCTACATCTCTGCGATCCTCGCCGGAACACCGCAGGCGCAGCTGGTCGAGGCGAACAAGCCCAAACGCATCAACGGCGTCACACCGCAGGCGGTCGCTCGGATGGAAAAGGAGCTTGCCCGGCTTCAGGAAGGGATCACACAGATTCAAGACACCTACGGCCAGGACCACCTGCAGCTGACCGTGCTCCGCGGCTACGTCGCCAAACTGCTCGGGAACGGGCGCGTGGTGCGGTATCTGGTGCAGACGCGCCCTGAGTTTCTGTCCGAGTTTCAGACCATCGCCGAGATGGAGTCGGTCGTGCCGGCCGAGGCGGAATAGCCAGCACGGTCGATCCGATGGGGACCCGGACCCGATAAGCGCGGGGACCGCGGGAGACGCCGGACTGTGGGCCGGATCGAGCGCGGCGGTGGGGATGGCGGCGAACCCGCTCGGAGCCCACCAGGCCGGCTCG
>JAZBPX010000022.1:0-2434 GCA_036351775.1 Pacificimonas sp.
CGCCTCGCCGCGACACACCCTGAAGCTGACATGGTTCACGACCTGCCGCCTGCGGAAGGTCTTTTGCAGATTCTCCGCGTAAAGACCCTTGCGGGCTGGCTCCGGCTCGGATGCCTCGAGCTCCTGTGAGAGGGCGCTGCCGTCCATTACTGGCGTTGCGCCGCCGAGTAGAAGAGGCCGCGAACGCGTCCGTCCGCACCCGGCGAGAACTGCAGTGCCCCGGTCGCCGTATTGTAGACGAGTTCGCCGCCCGCCATGATCTGGTCGCCCTGTATGACGACCACGTCGCCGGTCACGGTGATCGTCGTGGCAGACGCGTCATAGACCGCCGTCGCGCCGGAGATCGCATTGGGGCCGCTCGCGTAACGGACATTGCCGCTGCCTTCGATGCGTCGGACCCCGTCAGGGTGGGAGAAGCCGAAAATCGTCATCTCGTCGGCAGTCAGGATCGCGTCCCCCTGGACCAGTCGGACGGCGCCCGCGCAGCGGGCCGTGTCCTCGTTCTCGAAGACTTCGCAGCGTTCGGCCGCAAGATCGATCGGGGCGTCGCTGTCCGGCGCCAATGCGCCGGTCCCTTCAAGGCCCACCCCCTGGAAGAGAAGACCCGCCAAGAAAAACCAACCGCCCATCGTCCGGCCCTACCTCGTCACACTGTTTCGCCGGGACGTGCCGCGGCCCGTCGCCACCATCAGCGAAGCTTGCCTTGGTCCTTGCCGGCAGGCGTCTGGGTATTGAACCTCAGACGTACATTACCCTCCAGCACGGATCGCCCCTCGTCCTGATAGACCGTCAGTGTGTCCGCCGCAACGCTGCCACGGTCCCCTTCGCCGACCACCCCGACGGTCGAGGTCACTGTCTGGTTCTGCAGGTCGACCGCGGCCGCATCCGTGTTGAGGGTAAAGGCGCTGCCGCCGATACGGTGGTCGAGCTGGACATCGTCATTGAGGTCGAGCCGCTTGTCGCGCGTGTTCATGAGGCCGCGGGCGGCGCGCACCTTGGCGTTCTCACCGGTCTCGATCGACTTGAACGCTTCGGGATTCTCGAGCGCAATGAAGTCCGGCGTGTTCGGGTTCCGTTCGGCCGTCTGCGCCGCCACCTCGAAGGGGCGGCCCTGCAGGTCCTCCCCGAGATAGCGCGGGCGCGCGAGCCGCATGGACGTGCTGTCGACATCGACCTCGGAGAATTGGCGCGCAAATTCCACATCGACGCGCGGCGGTGTCGCACTGAGCGCATAGGTGACGACGAGCCCAGCGGCGATCGCCGGCAGGGCCAGGCGCGAGTGCCGGACAAAGCGCGAATGCCGTCGGGCGGCGCCGGGCGTCAGCCGATTCACCTCCGGTATGGCGAGCGCGGTGCGCATGTCCCGTGCCTCTCTCCTTGCATCGAGATCGGTCGGGCTTAACGCATCTGGCCGTTCACCGTCCATGCCTCGCCTTTCCTCCAGCAATCTCTCGATATGGCACCCCGCATCGCAGGGCGAAAGGCGCACTCAGCGACCTTACCGGAGATTATGCCGACGCATCCCGCTCAGCTATGCGCGAAAATGTCCGTTTCGGACCAGCCGGTCAGGTCGAGCGCCGCGCGTACCGGCAGGAAGGCGAAGCATGCCTCGGCCAGCGCCGTGCGCTTCTCCCGCGCCAGCATCGCGTCGAGGCCCGCCTTCACCTCGTGGAGGTAGAGGACATCGCTCGCCGCATAGGCCGCCTGCGCGTCGGTCAGCTCGGCCGCGCCCCAGTCGGAGGATTGCTGCTGCTTGTTGAGCTCCACGCCGGCGATCTCACGGACCACGTCCTTGAGCCCGTGCCGGTCGGTATAGGTCCGCGCCAGCTTGGAAGCGATCTTGGTGCAGTAGAGCGGGCGCGTGTCGACACCGAGCCAGCGGCGGAACACCGCGATGTCGAACCTGGCGAAATGGAAGATCTTGAGCAGCCGCTGATCGGCAAGCAGGGCGGTGAGGTTCGGCGCCGAATAATCGGTGCCGTCGAACTTGACGAGATGCGCGTCGCCGTCACCGGCCGAAAGCTGCACGACGCAGAGACGGTCGCGATCGGGGTTCAGCCCCATGGTTTCGCTGTCGACCGCAACGCTCCCTTCGAAACGGAGATCGGCGGGCAGGTCGTTGTGGTGCAGATGGACGGTCATGAAGGCTCTTCGGATCGGCAGGTTGAAGGGCGGGACTAGCGCGCATTCAGGCAAAGTGGAAACCGGTTTGCCGTCCGAATGCGCGCCAGCATGGAATCTGGCGCGTTTTCTTACGCGAAACCGCAAACACTTTCGCGAAAAAACGCGGCAGCAGCGCGCAGACGCGCTGTCATGCACCGACATCCGCGCGGGGCGTGGCCCAGCGACGGCGGGAGGTCAGTGAACGGTCCCCGCGCGCGGGGTCGTCCCGGCGGAAGGGGTATTCGAGAGGTGCCGGGGCATGAACGGGCTC
>JAZBPX010000023.1:0-162376 GCA_036351775.1 Pacificimonas sp.
AAACATCAGACTGACTGACGGGTTACTGGGGCGAGCTGCCGCCGTCGCCGCCATCGTCGTCGTCACCGCCGGTTGCAGCGGCAGCCGCAGCAGCAGCGGCGGCAACGCCGCCCACGGCGGCCGCAGCGGCACCAATACCGGCACCTGCAGCGCCAGCGGCACCAGCAGCAGCACCGGCCGCGCCCGCGGCACCAGCGGCACCCGCGCCCGCGGCGCCAGCGGCACCAGCAGCGCCCGCGGCACCGGCCGCAGCCGTACCGGCCATGCCAGCAGCCGTACCGGCGACAACCATGCCGGCCTCGGTGCAATCATTTTCGGGGAACTCATCAGCGGCGCGCAGCGCACACTCCTCATCGGAGACCTGGACCATGTCCAGTTCACCCATGCCGGAATGATTGTCGTAAGCGGCCGCAGGAACACCAGCGGAGAGCGCCATTGCAAATGCCGACGTTGCGGCGAGAATCGTCTTGGTCATACTGCCCTCCTCAGGGTCACAGAAACGGGTACACGCGGCGGGTATCCGACCGTGCGATCAGCGAGCTAACATAATCCTAACGTGTTCACAAAGCCTTAGTTGCATTTCAAGGATTCGTCAGCTTTCGTGCGGAATCGCCGTGTTTTCATTATGTTGCACCTGCGAACGCGGCATAAGGTTAATCTAAATCGTAAATTGTTGCCTTTTCGCACCACCGGAAGCGCGGCAAAGCGAGCGAGTCCTGCGCCGAATCGTGACGCCTTACTCGTCAGGCAGACGCCGGACGGCCCCTGCGGACGCGTTGGAGGTGAGCAGGGCATAAGCCTTGAGGGCGCGTGAGATGGGTCGTTTTCGGCCGTGCGGGGTGAAGGCGGCCTTGCCGCGCGCCTCCTGCGCCTCGCGGCGGCGCGTCAGCTCGGCTTCGTCGACGGCAAGGGTGATGCCGCGGTTCGGGATGTCGATGTCGATGCGGTCGCCATGTTCGACGAGCGCGATCAGGCCGCCCTCGCCCGCTTCCGGCGAGACATGACCGATGGAGAGGCCGGACGTGCCGCCGGAAAAGCGGCCATCGGTGACGAGCGCGCAGGCGGCGCCGAGGCCCTTCGCCTTCAGGTAGGAGGTGGGGTAGAGCATTTCCTGCATGCCCGGTCCGCCGCGCGGCCCCTCGTAGCGGATGACGACGACGTCGCCCGCCTTGATCTCGCCGCCGAGGATGCCGACGACGGCGGCGTCCTGGCTTTCGTAGACGCGGGCGGTGCCGGAGAAGGTGAGGATGCTCTCATCGACGCCGGCGGTTTTGACGATGCACCCCTCCGGCGCGAGATTGCCGAAGAGGACCGCAAGGCCGCCATCCTGCGAGAAGGCGTGTTCCTTCGTGCGGATGACGCCGGTTTCCCGGTCAGTGTCGAGCTCGGGCCAGCGCTGGGACTGGCTGAAGGCGGTCTGGGTGGGCACGCCGCCGGGCGCGGCGCGGTAGAAGGTGACGACGTCGGGGTTCTCGGTCTGCATGACGTCCCACTCGGCGAGCGCGGCCTTCATGGACGGGGAGTGGACGGTGGGAGCCTCGTCCTGCAGGAGGCCGCCGCGCTGGAGTTCACCGAGAAGGCCCATCACGCCGCCCGCGCGGTGGACATCCTCCATGTGCACATCGTCTTTCGCAGGGGCGACCTTCGACAGGCAGGGGACACGGCGGCTGAGCCGGTCGATGTCGCCGATGTCGAAGTCGATCTCGCCCTCCCGCGCGGCGGCGAGGAGGTGGAGGACGGTGTTGGTGGAGCCGCCCATCGCGATGTCGAGCGACATGGCATTTTCGAAGGCGGTGCGGCTGGCGACGGAGCGCGGGAGAACGGTCTCGTCATCCTGCTCGTAATATTTCTTGGCGTTCTCAACGATCAGGCGGCCGGCACGGCGAAAGAGCGCCTCCCGGTCGGCATGGGTGGCGAGGACCGAGCCGTTGCCGGGGAGGGAAAGCCCGAGCGCCTCGGTCAGGCAGTTCATGCTGTTCGCGGTGAACATGCCGGAGCAGGAGCCGCAGGTGGGGCAGGCGGAGCGCTCGATCGTCTCGACATCTTCATCGGAGATGCTGTCATCGGCGGCGGCGACCATGGCGTCGACGAGGTCGAGGGCCTGGACCTTGCCATCTGCCCAGGTGACTTTCCCCGCCTCCATCGGTCCGCCGGAAACGAAGACGGCGGGGATGTTGAGGCGCATGGCGGCCATCAGCATTCCGGGCGTGATCTTGTCGCAATTGGAGATGCAGACGAGGGCGTCGGCGCAGTGGGCGTTCGCCATATATTCAACGGCGTCGGCGATCAGTTCGCGGCTGGGCAGGGAATAGAGCATCCCGGCATGACCCATCGCGATGCCGTCGTCGACGGCGATGGTGTTGAACTCTCGCCCCACACCGCCGGCCGCCGCGATCTCCTCGCAGACGAGCTGGCCGAGATCCTTCAGGTGGACATGGCCGGGGACGAACTGGGTGAAGCTGTTGGCGACGGCAATAATGGGCTTGCCGAAATCCTCGTCGGTCATGCCGGTGGCGCGCCAGAGGCCGCGCGCGCCCGCCATGTTGCGGCCGTGGGTGGTCGTGCGAGAGCGATAAACGGGCATGATTCTGTCCTCGGTCCAAACTTTGCCGACACTATAGTGCGCGGCGGAGCGGGGTCCACCGAAAGCGGGCTCAAAAGCAAGAGGGTTGAGCATAGAGCGCCAATAGGGTGAGGCTATCCCCAAGCGGCTGGGGAGGCGCTGTCGATGGTGAATGAAGGACCCGACATCCGGCGCTGGCAGGATGTGGACGCGGCGTGGCTGACGGCGGCACTGGCTGCGGACGGGATCGATGCGGCGGTTAAGGATTTCCGCGCCGAGCGGGTGGGGACGGGGCAGATCGGCGACTGCGTGCGCTTCTCGCTGGATTATGGCGGGCCCGCGCCTGCCGAAGCGCCCGCCACCGTCGTTGGCAAGTTTCCGTCGGCGGGCGAAGAGAGCCGCGCGGCCGGCGTCTCGCTGGGCAATTACCACCGCGAAGTGAAGTTTTACCAGCTGCTGGCGCACCGCGCGCGGATCGCGGTCCCGCACTGCTATTACACCGCGGTCGATGAGGACACGCACGACTTCGTCCTGATCATGTCGGACGCCGCCCCGGCAGAGCAGGGCGACCAGCTTGCTGGTGTGTCGATGGCCGAGGCCGAGGAGGTGATGCGGCAGGCCGGGAAGCTGCACGGCGCGTTCTGGAATGACGAGAGCCTGGACCGGTATCCGTGGGTGTCGGGGACGACCAATGCGCCGGTCGTGCTGTCGCCGGAGATGTTCGCGCAGTTGTGGCAGGGCTTCGTGCAGAAATATCCGGAGCGCATTACCGAGGCGGCGCGGCGGATCGGCGATGCCTATACGGCGGACATGGAGGCGCATGAGCCTATGCGGGCCGGCGCGCGCAGCCTGACGCATGGCGACTTTCGCCCGGACAACATGCTGTTCGGCGGTGAGGCGGGCGGCGCGCCGCTGCTGGTGGTGGACTGGCAGAGCTTTGGCTGGGGACCGCCCGCGGCGGACGTCGGCTATTTCCTGGCGGCGGCGATTCCGACCGAGGTCCGGCGGGCGGAAGAGGACCGCCTGCTCGGCCTGTATACGGACGAGCTGTCGCGGCAGGGGGCGGGGCCTTACGAGCCGGAGGAACTGAAACGGCACTATGTGGCCGGGGCGTACCAGCTGTTCACGACGGCCTATGTCGCGGCGGTTCTGGTGACGCAGACCGAGCGAGGCGACAACATGTTCTTCCGCATGCTGAACGGCGCGGTGGACCTGATCGAGGATGCGGGGCTGTAGGCAGGCACGGAGAAAGGCTTGCCAGCGTACGAGCCGCGCCTGCATGTGACGCGCATGTAGATGCGAACGGAATGAGAGCGCCATGTCTGCCGATATCTTCGTCCCCGAAAGCCGTCCGGAAGACTGGGATGTGGGGCCGCTGCACCTGATTACGCTGGTGACCGCCGACCCGAAGGGCATGGCGCGGATGCTGACGGAGGGGTTCGGTCTTGAGTCGGACGGGTTCGTGCCGGTCGCCGCTTCGGCGGCGGCGTACCTGGGGATGCCGGAGGGCGCGGCGCTGCAGGGCGCGCTGTTCACACGGCACGGCGACCCTGGGAATGTGCGGCTGCGGGTGCTGGCTGTTTCCGAAGAGTGCCCGCAGGTCCGGCCTGCCATCGACGGCACCTATGTGGGCGGGCTGTCGGTGGGCTTTCCGATGGCGGACCTGCACCGGCGGCATGACGATCTGGCCGGGAAGGGTATCACCTCGACCATCGGGGTGAAGGAGATGGAGTTCCAGAGCCCCCAGGGCGAAACCTATGTGTCCGCCGAGGCGCATTTCACCGGGCCGGAGAACCTGTTCTTCCTGGGCGTCTCGCGGCCGGACGTGTTCGTGCCGGTGGGGCCGATCGATCCGAAGACCGGCATCGGCGCGCCTGCCTATTCCGCGCGCTGCGTCAGGCACAGCGAAGGGGTCGTCGGGTTCCTGAGGGATGTTCTGGGCCTCGAGATTCGGCGCGACGCGACCTTTGCCGTCGGCGAACGGTCGGGACTGCGCCTGCAGGAAGGCAGCCCGGAGCGGTTCGTGCAGGCCTTCGCGCCGGGCGCGGCGACGGGCTATCTGGTGATCCTGGACCATTTCGAGGCAACGAAGGACAGCCCGGCGGCGCGCCTGGGGCCGGCCAGCCGGGGCCTTGCCATGTGGACGCTGCCGACAAGTGATCTTGGTGCGGTATACGCGCGGGTTTCGGCGGCCACGGGAGCAACCGTGCTGAGAGCGCCGGGCGTGCATGGCAGCCCGTTCCTGCCGGAGGGTGTGCGAAGCCTGATCGTGGAAGATCCGGGCGGCTTTCCGATCGAGCTGTTCGAGAGTTAGGCGCGGTTCCTACTCCGGTGTTTCGACCAGCAGGACCTCAACGTCGGCGATGCCGCCGCGGAGTTTCCTGACCTCCGCATAGTCCGGCGAATTCCAGAAGGCGCGGGCGGCGGCCTTGTCCGGCCATTTCGAGCAGGCGACGGAGGTGTAGCCCTCCAGGCTGCCCTCGAGAAGTTCGGCGCCGGGGGCGACGAAGAGATATTCACCGCCGAACTTCGCGACGAGCTTCGCGGCCTCCGCGCCGTAGCCGGCGACGAATTTCTCGCGGTCTTTAATCCTGCAGGCGATCATCATATAGGCGGGCATGGTCTGTCCTTTGCGCTTGGGCGTGTCAGGCGGGGTCGTCGAAGAAGGCAGCGAGGAGGGCGGCGAGTTCGGGGGCGCGGCGCTTCAGGAAGCCGTAGCGCCAGTCCGGTTTCTCAATGAGTTGGCCATGTTTCAGGTGCGGCATGACGCGCGGCGTGACGGCGTGGAGATCGTCGCCGGGATTGATGACGAGAACGGGCTGGTCGAGGCTCTCGAGCGCGGCCTGAAACTTCGGATTGTAATCGAACAGGGCGGCGTTGCCCCAGCCGTAAGCCTCGCCGCCGCGCAGCATCTCGGCATAATCCTCGGCGAACGCGGCGAGCGGAACGTCCCGGTCGCGGTTCGCCAGGAGCAGGGACCAGAGGCGGGCAAAGTGGGTGCCGTCTTCATCGAGCGGGGTTTGCCTGAAGGCGGCGCGCATGTGGGCGGTTTCCTCCGCCGTGACGAGGGCAGCGGAGCAGAGGGCGAGGCGGCGGACGGCGGCGGGACGCTGGGTAGCGGCTTCGACGGCGAGTTTCGCGCCCGCGTGTATGCCGAACAGGTCGATGCCACGCCGCCGGTCCACGCACAGGGTATCGAGGGCGGACCAGATGGAGCCGGCATAGTCCTCCGCGGTGATCGGCGCGGACGGCGGCGTGGACTCGCCATAGCCGGGAAAGTCGGGCGCGATAACGCTGCGGGCCTTGCCAAGTTCGGTCATCAGCGCCGAAAAGTTGCGACTGGACTGCGGAAACATGTGCAGGAGCACGATCGGCGGGCGGGGCCCTGCGGGGTCGCCGGAGAGGCGCAGGTGCATCTGGCCGTGGGGGCCGTCCACGAAGGCGCGGCGCACGGCGGCGGATGCTGGTGAGGCCTCGGACATGCCGCACCTATAGATATGCGTGGATCACTTTTGCGAGCGTTGATTGACTTCGAAAAATTGGCGACGTTAGAGTTGTCCGGACATTTTGTACAAACGGGGCGGACCCCACACAACCGACAAAGGCGCGCTGGC
This sequence comes from Pacificimonas sp., assembly GCA_036351775.1. GTDB lineage: Bacteria > Pseudomonadota > Alphaproteobacteria > Sphingomonadales > Sphingomonadaceae > Pacificimonas. The sequence continues at coordinate 6,178 of JAZBPX010000023.1, forward strand.
CATGATCGATCGCAGGACACTTCTGACCGGGGCGGCGCTGGGCGCGGCGGGGGTCGCGGCGCTGGCGTCGAGCGGGTGCAGCGAGGGTGGCAGCGAGACGACGGAACCCGCGCCCGTCCCCGTGCCGACGAAACCCATCGGGCGCTCGGATGTGCTGATAATCGGCGCGGGGCTGGCGGGCCTGAACGCGGCGCTGCTGCTGGAGGAGCTGGGATACAGCGTAACGGTGCTGGAGGGCCGGGGCCGCGTGGGCGGGCGGCTGCTGACGCTCGATGATGTGCCGGGCAATCCGGAGGCGGGCGGCAGCGGTATCGGGTCGGGCTATGGCCGCATCCTTGGCGCGATGGAACGGTTCGGCGTGGAGCGGGTCAGCGCCCGCCCGCGCACCGAGAGCATCGAAGGGCTGACGATGCTGAACATCGGCGGCGAGAACATCCTTTACGAGGACTGGGCGGCGCATCCGCGCAACCCGTTTCCGGACGATGTGAAGGACGTGCTGCCGTCGAGCCTGAAGTACCGCTATTATGTCGCGGGCAATCCGCTGGAGAGCCCGTCGCAGTTTCGCGACCCGTCCTTCGCCGACCATGACCGGTCCGTTGCCGAACTGATGATGGACGAGGGCTTTTCGCGGGAGGCGATGGAACTCGCGGCGGGTACGAACATGAGCTACGGCGACAGCCAGGGGCCCTATGGGCTGTCGGCACTGATGTGGTTCAACATCATCGCCTTCGGATCGCAGAACTCGGCGGTGTCGCTACCCGGGTCTCCCTTTGCGGCGAAGGGCGGCAACCAGCGTATTCCCGAGGGGATGGCGACCGGCGTAAAGGGCGACATCCGCCTGAACACGAAGGTCGTCTCGATCCGCAGCGAGGATGACATGGCGCGCGTGACGCTGGACGACGGAACGGTCGCGGAGGCTACACATGTGATCGTGACGGTGCCCTTTTCCGCGCTGAACCTCATTGACCTCGACGCGCCGCTGTCGGTGCCGCAGGCGCAGGCGATCAAGACGCTCGGCTACACCAACGTCACGCAGCTGCATTACGTGCCGACGCGCCCCTTCTGGGAGGAAGACGGGATGCCGCCGTCCATGTGGACCGACGGCATTGCCGGGCGGTTCATGGCGCTGCGGAACGACACGGAGGACCCCGAGCGGATCACGAGCTTTATCGCCTTTGCGAACGGGCAGCAGGCCAATCACCTGGACCGGCTGGGGGCGGACGGAGCGAACGCGGCGATGCTGCGGTTCCTGGCGCAGGCGCGGCCAAGTACGGACGGCGCGCTGGATTACCGGAAATTCTATTCCTGGCAGCTCGATCCCTTTGCGGGCGGGGCCTATGCGGCGTGGAAGCCGGGGCAGATCACCGCCTTTGCCAACGAGATGTCGCTGCCCGCGGGCCGGGTGCACTTCGCCGGCGAGCACACGTCCGTCGTATCGCGCGGGATGGAGGGCGCGATGGAATCCGGAGAGCGCGCGGCGTTCGAGGTGGCGGACGAACTCGGGTAGCCTCCAGCCTCGCCGCTACGCGCTGAGATGATGGATCAGGCGGCGGGTGAACCGGGTGCCCTCCGCGACCTGCGCGAGGGTGATATATTCATTCGGCTGGTGCGCCTGGTCGATGGAGCCGGGGCCGCAGATGATGGTCGGGAACCCCGCCTGTTGAAACTGTCCCGCTTCGGCGGCGTAGGACACCGAAAGGCGCTCGTTGCTGCCGGTCAGCCTATGCGCCAGCTCTGCGGCGGGATTCTCGTCCTGCGGGATCAGCGGCGGGCCTTCTGCCAGCGTCTCGGTGACGATGTCGCAATCGGATGAAATCGCCCGCATTTCGGCAAGGACAGCGTCGGCTTCTTCATCGAACGCGGCGCGAATGGCGGCCAGATCGTCGCCGGGCGCGGTGCGGACGTCCCAGGTAAAGCCGCAGCGGCGGGCGAGAATATTGGCCGCCGTGCCGCCCTCGATGACCCCGACGGACATGGTCGTGTAAGGCGGCGTGAAGGGCGAATTCGCAGGGGCCGCCAGGCGCCGCTCCTCGGTCATGGCCGCGATCTTCGCGATCAGGCGGCCGGCGGCCATGACGGCGCTGGCCCCACGGTGGGGCTGGCTTGAGTGCGCCTCATGCCCGGTGATTTCGGTGCGGAACACCGCGATCCCCTTCTGGCCGTCGACGACCTTCATATCGGTCGGTTCGCCGACGATGACGGCGGCGGGGCGGGGCAGGCTGTTCCTGATCTCCTCGATCATGGCGGGGGCACCCAGCAGGCCCACCTCCTCGTCATAGCTGAGGGCGAAGTGGATGGGCCGCTTCAGGTTGGCGGCCAGCATGTCGGGAAGCAGCGAAAGCCCGATGGCGGCGAAACTCTTCATGTCGGCGGTGCCGCGCCCGAAAAGCTTCCCGTCCTTCTCGACGACCTCCCAGGGGTCGGTGTCCCAGGGCTGGCCGTCGACGGGCACGACATCGGTGTGCCCGGAGAGGATCACGCCCCCTTCGGCGGCGGGACCGACCGAGAAATAGAGGTTCGCCTTGGTGCCATCGGGACTGGTGACGCGGGTCGAGGCGACGCCGTGGTCGGCGAGATAGCCCTCGACGTCTTCGATGAGGTTCAGGTTCGAATTGCGCGACGTCGTGTCGTGCCGGACCAGCCGGGCGATCCAGTCGACCTGTGGCTGCAATTCGGACATCCCGGTCCCTCACTTCTGTGCTGGCGACAGCAACGGTCATGTCCGTCTGCCCGCAGAAGCGGCCAAACGCAAAGCGGGGATCAGGGTGATGGTGCGCGACGCAGTCTGGAGCGAACCGGTCTCACGGCTGATTTTGCCTGTTCTGCAAGGAATCGACAGGGAAATCGCAATTTTGTGAGGGTAAGGTCCGCCGTCCCGAACCCGTAACAGCCTGCCATTGCGGGACTTCTGACCCAAAATTCCCAACTCGCGAAACAGGGAATTTCGTGTCTGGCAGCGGGGTAACTTGGGCGAAGGATCAGGGAACTGCTGAGAGGCGAACAGCGAATGGAAAAGCGCGTTTATTCGTCCTCGTCGATCTCGGCCTAGAGCAGGGTCATCGCCTGACCGTGCCGTTGTCCGAGAACTCGCTCGGTCATGGCAAGCGTTCGTAGCGTGAACCATTGGTCTCAATGGAGTATGACGAGGTCTTGCGGCAGCGAGATCAGTCGTTTCCCGTCAGCGTTCATGCCCTCTCTTCGATCTCATGCCCAGCACCTCCGGGGACTGAAAACCTATGGCGTCTCCGCCCGGTCGTTTGCCACCAGCTTGCTGGGGCCTCGTAGATTTTCGTCAAGGGTTGGGCCGGTAGCGGACGGTCCACCATTAGTCTGATGGGCCCGAATGGAGTCGTAGCGTTGCCCCCTGGCGGTAAACGCATCCATTTCTGGCGTTGCTTCTCCGAAACCAAAATGCCCCTCATTCGCTGGATCGGCGAATGGAGAATTAGATGGCTGCACGCGCATATTGGCAGGGACAGATAAGGCTCGCCCTCGTTTCCATTCCGGTCGAGATATATTCGGCTAGCAAATCCGGCGCGAAGATCAGGTTCAATCAGATCCACGAGCCGAGTGGCAAGCGGATCAGGTACGAGAAGAGCGTTCCGGGTGTCGGCCCGGTTGATCGCGATGAGATCATCAAGGGCTACGAGATTTCAAAGGGCGAGTACGTCCTGCTCGGTGACGAGGAGATCGAAGCGGTCAAGATCGAAAGCCGAAAGACTCTCGAACTCGTCCAATTTGTCGAGGCATGCGAGATCGACCCGCTTTATTTCGAAAAGCCCTATTATGTCACGCCGAAGGACGAGTTGGCTGAAGAGGCCTTCATCGTGCTGCGCGAGGCCCTGCGGAAATCGAAGAAGGTGGCGCTGGGGCAATTGTCGGTGCGCGGGAGCGAGAAGCTCGTCGCGATCAAGCCGTGCGGCAAGGGCCTGCTACTCGAAACGCTGCGTTACGCCGACGAGGTGCGCGAGGGCCAGGTTTTCTTCGAAGATATCGACGAGGCGAAGCCGAAGAAGGAGCTGCTTGATCTCGCGGCGACACTGATCGAAGAGAAAAGCGCGCCGTTTGACGCGAGCGAGTTCGAGGACCGCTATGTCGATGCACTGAGAAAGCTGATCGACAAGAAGGCGAAATCTAGGAGCAAGAAGGCGATCGTCACGGACGTCGACGAGCCCGACGGCGGCGACGGTGGAAACGTGATCGACCTGATGGCCGCGCTGAAGAAGTCGGTCGGGGACAAGAAAGCGTCGAGCGGCAAGTCGAGTTCAAAACGTAAGAAGAGCGCTTGACATGGCGGCCAAGGGCAAGCCGTTCGATCCGCTCGCGACTTACAACGCCAAGCGCGATTTCAAGAAGACGCCGGAACCGTCTGGCGCGGCACGAAGCAGCGAGAGCGGCGATCTCTTCATTGTGCAGAAACACGACGCCTCACGGCTCCATTGGGATCTGCGTCTCGAAGTCGACGGCGTGCTCAAGAGCTGGGCGGTAACCAAGGGGCCCTCGCCCGATCCGGACATCAAGCGGCTGGCGGTGCGGACCGAGGACCACCCGATGTCCTACGCCGAGTTCGAGGGGACGATCCCCAAGGGCGAATATGGCGGCGGCACGGTGATGTTGTGGGATCGCGGAAGCTGGGCCCCGATCAAGGGAAAGAGCGCGAAGGATCTCGAGAAGGGCCATTTGCATTTCTGTCTCGAGGGCGAGCGGATGCAGGGCGAGTGGTTGCTCATCAGGCTCAAGAAGAAGCCGGGCGAAAGGCGCGAAAACTGGCTCCTGCGCAAATTGCAGGACGACCACGCCCAGAAAGGCGACTTGCTGGTCGAACGCGAGCTGACCAGCGTGCTGACCGGGCGATCGATGGCCGAGATCGCGGCCAACAAGAAAGGCGACAACCCGTTTGCTGGAAAAAAGGGCAAGGCATTCCTCGAACAGATGGAAAAGCCTTCGGCGCGCAGCGCCAAGAAGGCCAACTCCCGCGCTAAGAGAAAATCTGCGCCCCTTCCAAAATTTGCCAAACCCCAGTTGGCGACACTCGTCGACGATGTTCCCGCCGGTAACGGGTGGATGCACGAGATAAAGTTTGACGGGTACAGGGCAGTAATCGCGGCCAAGGGCAGTGACGTGCGCGTTTTTACGCGCAGCGGCAAGGACTGGACCGACAAGTTCGCTCCGCTTGTCGAGGCAATCGCGACGCTCCATCTTCCGGCCTGCCTGATCGACGGCGAGATCGTCGCCTACGACGGAAGGGGCAATCCCGATTTCTCGACCCTGCAGCGCGTCCTGAAGCGCGGCCATGGCAGCCAGTCAAAGAGCGATGGGCTGTCCCTCCACGCGTTCGATCTGTTGTCGCTCGACGGCGAGGATCTGACCAGCCTACCTAATATCGAGCGCAAGGAGCATCTCGAAGCGCTGCTTTCGACGGCCGAACCCCCGATCCACGTCGCCGATCATCTCATCGGCGCGGGAGAAAAACTTTACAATTCCATGTGTAGCGCCGGGCAGGAAGGCATTATCGCCAAGAAAATCGATGCGCCCTACCGCCATTCGCGTAGCAAGGCCTGGGTGAAGGTCAAATGCACCCGGCGCCAGGAATTCGTGATTGTCGGGTGGAAGGCGAGCAAGGCGAAGGGGCGTCCGTTCGCCTCCCTGCTAATGGCCCAGCATGAAGGCGATGAACTGGTCTACAAGGGCAATGTCGGCACCGGGTTTACCAACGACGAGCTCGACGAACTGGCGGCGAAGATGAAACGGCTGGAGCGCAAGACGCCGCCGGTCGAAACCGACGAGACGAGCGCGCGCCTCGTCACCTGGCTCACTCCGAAGCTGGTCGCCGAAGTGGCCTTCGCCGAATTCACCGCCGACGGGAATATCCGCCATGGCAGCTATCTCGGCCTGAGGAGCGACAAGGACGCGGCATCGGTGACGCCGGAAACGGCCGTACTGGCCCCGAAGCCCGCCGTCGCCGTCAATATCTCCAGCCGCGACCGCGTGGTCTTCCCCTATACCGGCCAGACCAAGGGCGAGCTTGCCGATTACTATGTCGCCATCGCGCCGTTCATGCTCCCTTTCGCCGGGAGGCGCCCGGTCAGCCTGGTGCGCTGCCCGCAGGGACGCGCGAAGAAATGCTTCTTCCAGAAGCACGATAGCGGGGCGTTCGGCGATGCTGTCCACCTAGTCCCAATCCGCGAGAAGGACGGCGGGACCGAGGATTATCTCTATGTCGCGGACGCGCGCGGCATTCTTCAATGCGTCCAGATGGGGACGATCGAATTCCACGGCTGGGGCTCGCGCAGCGACGATGTCGAGGCGCCAGACCGAATGGTATTTGATCTCGACCCCGACGAGACTCTCGGTTTCGACGATGTCAAGCAGGCGGCGCACGACATTCAGGCTCGGCTGTCCGATATCGGGCTTGTCAGCTTCGCCATGCTTTCCGGCGGGAAGGGGGTGCACGTCGTGGTGCCGCTTAACACCGGCCATTCATGGGACGAACACAAGGATTTTTCGCGCCGCTTTGCCGAAGCGCTGAGCATTGCCGAACCCGATCGATTCACGGCCACGATGAGCAAGGCGAAGCGCAAGGGAAAGATATTCATCGACTGGCTGCGCAACCAGCGCGGCAGCACTGCCGTCGTCCCCTATTCCGCCCGCGCCCGCCCGGGCGCACCGGTGGCGGCGCCGATTGGCTGGCACGAGCTGAAATCGATGACGCACCCCCATTCTTTTTCGATCGACGATGCAAAACGGCTGATTGATCGTGCGCAAAGCGAGACCCTGGCTGGCTGGGGCTTCGCCGACCAAACACTGCCGGACATATGATGGCCGCGATGTGGCTGTCAGGTTATCGAACGAGCGGTTCAGGTGATCTCTTTGTGGGCCGATCGCGGTTAGACTGCTGTCGGGTCATTCTATCGAAATGCGGTCATACCGCTTCCGACCCTATTCCGTTGAAAAAGTCGCCGTTGGCTGCGTTGGTTTAGCTCCCCGGATCTAGGGCGAGAGAGGCCGATGCCTCTCTCAGGCGGGGGCGAGGCCCGGCATGGGCCGCATCTTGGCCAGTTTCCGGAGGTTCTGGGCTGCGGCAGCGAGGTGGAACTCATCTTTTGCTCCGTTGGGACCGCGGAGACGCAAGCGGTCCAGTTTCAGGATCCGCTTGAGGTGCGCAAAGAGCATCTCGACCTTCTTTCGTTGGCGGCGTGAGACGAGATAGGCGTCACTTTTGGAGATATCGCGTGCCAGGTCGCGTGCGCCTTCGTGGACCGAGCGCACGATCTTGCGGGTCGCCGTGCGGGGTGCGCAGCGCGGCTTGAGATTGCATGCCTGACAGTCCTTCTGGCTGGCACGGTAGCGGATGAAGCCATCGGCATTGGCCAGCGGCCGCGGGGCCTTGAAGTTGCGGTTGGATGGTCTCAGCCGCTTTCCGCCGGGGCAGAGGTAACTGTTGTCCTCGGCGTCATAGGTAAAGTCGGACCGCGCAAGGGTGCCGTCGCTGCGTGCAGACTTGTCGAACACGGGGATATGGGGCTCGATACCCTTGTCCTCGACCAGCCATGCAAGGTTCGGCGCCGAGCCATAAGCTGTGTCGGCTACAAGCCGCTCGGGCGACAAGCCGAAGCGTTCCTGCGTTCGCTCGATCATCCTTCGCTGCGCAAGAACCTCGGCCTGCCGCACCGATGTCGTCGCCTCCACATCGACGATCACCGCGTGATCGAGGTCGATCAGATAGTTAGTGGGGTAGGAGTAGAAGGCCGCCTCGCGCGTCGCCGCAGTCCAGCGCGCCGCGGGGTCGGTGAGGTTGATCCGCTTCGGCTCGACAGGCGTGGCTCCGCCGAAGGCAGCATCATCGAGGACCTCAAGATACTCAGCGACCGCACGACCGGCACCTTCGGGCGGGAGACCTTCTTCCCCCGGAACCGAGCGCTGGCGGTGGACATCGGCGCGGATCAGGCTCGCATCGACCGCGAAGCCTTCTGCTCCCACCAGTCCTTCTCTCATGCAGCGCTCCACCGTCATCTCGAAGAGCTTGCGCAGCAGGTCGCTGTCGCGGAACCGGCCGTGTCGGTTCTTGGAGAAGGTGGAGTGATCGGGCACCGACCCCTCGAGATCGAGCCGGCAGAACCAGCGATAGGCGAGGTTGAGGTGCACCTCCTCGCACAAGCGGCGCTCCGAGCGTATGCCCATGCAATAGCCAATGAGGAGCATCCGGATCATTAGCTCGGGATCAACCGAAGGCCGTCCGGTCGAGCTGTAGAACGGCTTCAGGTGCTCTCAGATACCCGTCAGATCGACGAACCGGTCAACCGAGCGCAGCAGGTGATCCTGGGGCACATGATCCTCAATGCGGAAGCTGTAGAACAGCGCCTCCTGCATCACCGTCCGCTCGCCCATCATCAGCAAATCTCCTGATTACGAAGATCACTGAATCAGCGGTTCGCCCTCTTCGCTAGAGGAGTTTTTCAACAGAATAGGGGCGCAAAGCGGTCATTCACTCAGCGTGTGCATGGAACCGGTGATGGCCCAAATCTGCTGACCCGCTTTTGGCTCCTGTCAGGGACAGACCGGACTGCTTACCCGGTAATGTGCCAACGGTGAGGGCGGTCTTTCTTACATCCTCTATCGCCAATTTACCTGGGCGAAGAACAGGAGGACGAGCTCCCTGACGTCATCGTCCACGGCTCGACAGACCCTTTCACCATTCGCATACTGTTGCTCTACAAGATCGATCGCCTCACCCGAAGCCTGACCGGTTTTGCGAAGATCGTGGAGGTCATGGATGGTGCCGGGGCAAGCTTCGTCAGCATCACCCAGAGCTTCAACAGCACGACCAGCATGGGGCGGCTGACGCTCAACATGCTGCTGAGCTTCGCACAGTTCGAGCGCGAAGTTACCGGCGAGCGCATCCGCGACAAGATGATTGGGCCAGTCAGCATACGATGCTCGGATTCTCCTGAGCCTGGAAATCGGATTGCGGTCGGAATTCCGGGCGCCTGAGACAGGTGCCGCTTCCTGCGTCAGAACACCATGGATGCGAGCCGTCTGGGACTGCAAGTGGCGCTCATGTGCAGAATGAATGGCGCGGAACTGCGCCATTCCAATGGACAATCCTCGGCCCGTCCCCAAGGGCCTCGGAGCCAACGACTGTGTGGTGCGGTCGAGAAGACTCGAACTTCCACGGGCTCTCGCCCACAACGACCTCAACGTTGCGCGTCTACCAATTCCGCCACGACCGCACGCCGCGCTCGCCGCAACCCGGGGGTTCCGGCGGCTGGAAGAGCGGCGCGTCTAACAGAGGATCCGGGGGGCTGCAACCAGCGCTGTATGCTTAATGAAAAAGTGCATTAACTTCAATTGTTAAGCACTTGTTTACCTTGACGGTATGTTTAACGGCCTGTTAACCGAAGCGGGATGGTTACCCGGCCCTTAACCAAAGCCCTCACGGCCGCTGCCCTGATCGGCGGCGCGCTGACAGGCGTCGGCGCGGCTGATGCCCGCGCGCAGCCGGTGAGGATGAGCGGCGAGGTGGCGGTGCGGATCGTCGCGAGCGCAGGCGTCGGCTTCGACAGGGAAGCCGGGTTCGTGGTCGATGCGCGAACGCACGCGCAGGTGCGGACGGTGGCAGCGGACAATAGCGGGTCCAGCGCCGACCTCGCGGAGCCCCGCTTGCCGCTGTTCCTGGCCGAGTTCGAATAGCGCGCACGTTTCGCTGAGCACGCTGACAGGATGCCGCCAACGGAAAAGGGGCGGCCCGACCAGACCGCCCCTCTTCAGACATCCCATTGCCGCCGCGGTCAGGCCGCTTCGGCGGTGTCCTCGGCTTCGGCCTCGGCGTCGGCGGCGGCCTTGGCGGCGGCCTTGGCCTTTTTCACGAGGACGGTTTCGATCTTCTCCTGCGCCTCGGCCTCCGCAGTGCCCTCAAGGGCGGCGAGTTCGCGGGCGAGGCGGCCAATGGCGGCCTCGTAGATCTGGCGCTCGGAATAGCTCTGCTCGGGCTGGTCCTCCGCCCGGTGCAGGTCGCGCACGACCTCCGCGATGGACACGAGATCGCCGGAGTTGATCTTGGCCTCATATTCCTGCGCGCGGCGCGACCACATGGTGCGCTTGACCTTGGGCTTGCCCTTCAGCGTGGTCATCGCGTCGGCGAGCGTGGCCTGGCTGGAGAGCTTGCGCATCCCGACCTGGTCAATCTTGTGGATCGGCACGCGAAGGGTCATCTTTTCCTTCTCGAACCGCAGGACGTAAAGTTCGAGGGCCGCGCCCGCGATCTCCGTCTTCTGAATTTCCATGACCCGGCCGACGCCGTGCTTGGGGTAAACGACAAAATCCCCGGGTGAGAAACTCAGCTTCTTGGCTGCCATGTAGCGCTCCTAGTTTTGGTCCCCGGCGGCGCTGTGCAGCGAATGGCGATTTCCCCGCAAACGCGGGAAAAGCGAAACACTGTCAGACCGTTACGGGGCGTCCGCTTTCCTGAATCCTTGGCAATCGGCAGCGCGCGGACGACGCCGAACCATTACCCAAATTTTCCCGGGCGCAGCGCAGGCGGGGGCCCGCGATTCGCAGACCATCCGACCGGAACGACCGGCTCGTGACATTATTATAACAGAAACGCGCAGCTTTCGCGAGGGTATGTTTAATTCGTGCTTACCTGTCCGGTGACCTGAGGCCGTGCCACGAATTTTTTGTTTGCGGCTCAGGCTCGCGGATCGGGAGCCCTTGCGAGCCTAAAAGACCCGCGCTGGTCGGCGTTAGAGCCTACTCAGTCGCCCTCGCCGGGTTCGGCGGAGAAGTATTTGTCGAACTTGCCCTCTTCGCCCTTATGGTCGTCAGCGTTCGGCATTTCTTCCTTCTGCTGGGTGATGTTGGGCCATTCGGCGGAATAGGTGTTGTTGAGCTCGAGCCACTTTTCGAGGCCGTCCTCGGTATCGGGGAGGATGGCCTCCGCCGGGCATTCGGGTTCGCAGACGCCGCAGTCGATGCACTCGCTGGGGTTGATGACGACCATGTTCTCGCCCTCGTAGAAACAGTCCACGGGGCAGACCTCAACGCAGGTGGTGTACTTACACTTGATGCAGGCGTCGGTGACGACATAGGTCATGCGGGTTCAGCGTCCTTTTTCTGCCGGAAGGGCGGATATAATCCCCCCGTAAGCGCTGCGCAAAGCGAAGGTCAATCCTGCGCGGGGTCAGCCTGTGAAAGGTCGGAGTAGTGGGTTCGGGCCTCCGCCGCCGGCCCGCGGCGGCTCGGCAGGGCCTCGACGCGGACGATCTGGACGCGGTCGTGGCGGGTGAAGGCGAGGACGTCGCCCACATGGACAGGCGCCGAGGGCTTTTCGATCACGCGGCCGTCGATGCGAAGGCGGCGGCTCTGCGCGAGCTCCTGCGCCTCCTTCCGCGACCGGGTCAGGCGGGTGAACCAGAGATACTTGTCGAGGCGCTGGCTGGCGGGCGCTTGCGGCACGAGCCTGCGGCTCATTCGGTAAGGCCCAGCTTGGCAAGGGCTGCGAAGGGCGAGTTCGGATTGGCGGGCTTTGGCGGCGCGCGCTTCTTTCGCGGGGTGCGGGGCGGGGCGGCCTGTCCGCGCCAGGAGAAAGCGGGGACCGCGCCTGCTTCGATCCGGCGGTAGCCGAGCGCCTTCATGATGGCGACGAAGCTCTCCTCATCGACGCCGAGCCGGTAGCGCCAGTCCATCGGCGGGACGACCGGCTTCTTGCCCTTCCTAGATTTGGCGAGGTCAGCGGCGAGGCGTTCGACCATGTCGAGGCGCACGGCGCGGCCGCCGAACAGGCCGAAGCCGGAGACGCGGTAGGCATTGGGCGGCGTTGCTGGGTCGGTTTCGACGGAAACGAGGCCGGGGGCGGGCGGCGCCGGGACGCGCTCCGTTTCGCTGGCGGCGGCCCAGAGGGCGAGGCGGAGCTGTGTGGGGGCAGGCTTCAGGAGGGCGGGGACGAACAGGCTGAGTGCGCCGATCTTCACGCCGGCCTTGCCGAGAAGGCGGTGGTCGGGCGGGGCCATGGTGGCGAGGAGCGGCTGCACGGCGCGGCGCGGGAGGACGCCGAGCGCTTCGATCAGCTGGAGCGCGAGGCCGCGCGCGGCGGGCGTGGCGGTGCTCTCCGTAACCGTTTCGGCGATGGTCGTGAGGGGTTTGAGCAGCGCCTCGATCCGGGCCGTGAGCCAGCGGGAGAGGCGGGTCTCGATCGCGGCGGCGGCGGGCTGGTCGAGCTGGCGGATGGCGGGCGCGAGGGTGAGCGCCGGGGCTAGCGGAGAGGCACCCTTGGCGAGGCGGGCGACGGGCGCGCCGTTCCAGTGAATGGCGGGCGGGCATTCGGCGGGCAGGTCGAGCGTGAAGGCCTCGTCCGGCGCGGCGGCGAGGCTGGCGGCGCGGCGGGCGCGTTCAACCTGCAGGCGGCGTTCGGCGGCGCTGATGAGCTTCTTGCGCTCGCCAGCCCGCGCCTCAGGGTCGGGATCGAAATGAAAGCCGGTGAGGGTGCCAAGCGGTTCGCCGCCCATGGTGACCGCGCCGTCCTCCGCGATTTCGAGGGGCAGGCGGCCGATGTCGCCCGCCAACTCCTGCATCAGGACGGCGGTGCGGCGGTCGACGAAACGCTGGGTCAGGCGCTCGTGCAGGGCGTCGGAGAGCTTCTGTTCGAGGGCGCGGGTGCGCTCCGCCCATTCGGCCTGGTCGGCGAGCCAGCCCTGCCGGTGCGAGATGTAGGTCCAGGTGCGGGCGGCGGCGATGCGGTGCGAGATGGCGTCGATACCGCCCTGCGTGTCGTCGAGATGGGCCAGCTCGCGGGCGATCCACGCCCTTGGGATATGGCCATTTCCGTTAGTCAGCTCGCGGAAGACTTCGCCGACGGTGCGGGCGTGGGAATGGGGGCCGCGCTTCCGGTAGTCGGGCAGGTTGCAGGCGTCCCATAGCTGGCGGAGGCGTTCGCGCGAGGAGGCGCGGGCGGCGATGTCGTCATCCTCTGCAAGGAGTTTCAGGACCGCCTCGTCGGTCGCGCGGAGGACGCGGACCAGGTCGTCGCGCTCCGATGGTTGTTCGAGGGAGGCGATGAGGCGCGGGAGCGAGGCCCAGTCGAGGCGCGCATTACGCCATATGAGATGGCGGAGCGACTTGAACTGATGCTCGCTGATCGCGGTGATTTCCGCCTCAGTGAAGAGGGGGTCATCATCCTCGCCTAGCGCGAGCGCACCGAAGCTGCCGTCGCGCTGGTAACGGCCCGCGCGGCCGGCGATCTGGGCAATTTCGGCGGGCATCAAACGGCGTCGGCGGCGGCCGTCGAACTTCATGAGGCCGGCGAAGGCGACGTGGTCGATGTCCATGTTGAGGCCCATGCCGACAGCGTCGGTGGCGACGAGATAATCAACCTCGCCGGACTGGTAGAGCTCGACCTGCTTGTTGCGCGTGCGCGGGGACAGCGCGCCCATGACGACCGCCGCCCCGCCCTTCTGCCGCCGCAGCATCTCGGCAAGGCCGTACACATCGTCGGCGGAGAAGCCGATGACGGCGGAGCGGCGCGGGAGGCGGGAGAGCTTTCGCGGGGCGGCGAAGCTGAGTGTGGAGAAGCGCGGACGCTCGTCGATGAAGGCGTCCGGGAGCAGGCGGCGGATCAGCGGCGCGATGGTCGCCGCGCCGAGGAGCATCGTTTCCGCCGTACCGCGGCGGTGGAGGAGGCGGTCGGTGAAGACATGCCCGCGTTCCGGGTCAGCGGCGAGCTGAACCTCGTCGATGGCAACGAACTCGGTCTGGACCTGGGCGGGCATCGCCTCGACCGTGCAGAGCCAGTAGCGCGCACCGTCCGGGATGATGCGCTCCTCGCCCGTGACGAGTGCGACCTGCGGCGCGCCCTTGATGGCGACAACGCGGTCATAGACCTCACGCGCGAGCAGGCGCAGCGGAAAGCCCATCATGCCGCTGGCGTAGCCGCACATGCGGGTCACCGCGAGGTGGGTCTTGCCCGTGTTGGTCGGTCCGAGAACGGCGGTCAGCCGGTTAGTGGCCATGGGAATGGACCCTGCCAGCGCCGAAAGGCAGGTGCAATCGGGCAAAAGGTGACAGCCCTGTGACAGGCCCGACTCGTTTCGGCCCGCGCTCGCCGCAACTCGTCGCAGCTTTCGACAAACGGCGCGTCTGTTGAATTGACATTAACTTTTGGTCGCAAGTATCGAATCGGGGCAGAGTTTTCGATTGCGCCCCATCGCATTCCTGGGTCAACCCAGACCCCGGACTGGCCGATAACGGGTTCGCCTGGCGGTGCAGTCTACGGGGCAGAGGGGGTCATCGGTGGTATCATTTCGAGATTTCGACTTTCACCAGCATGGGCTGACGCCCGGTCTGATCGTCGACCTCGGAACGGATATCGGTTCAAAGGCGTGGTGGCGCGGTGTGGCGACGCTGGTCGGTATGCTGGCGCTGTGTTTCTGGCTGGCCATGAGCCCCGTCAAACTGCCCGCCCATGCCGGTTTGCCGCCTGCACCTGAACAGCTGGCGCTTGTCTCGGCTGTCAGCCTGTCACCGCTGGACGAGGGCGGCGTAACGGGGCAGCGTGTCGGCGCGACGGCGCTCGCGGCCCCGCTGGGCGAAGCGCCGGAACGGCCGCGTATCCAGCTGGTCGCCAAGCTGAAGGAGATCGACAGCTTTTCCGGCGCGCTGTCGCGGGCCGGGGTTGGGGGCAGCGACCGCCGGGACGCCGCCGCGGCGATCTCCAACCATATCGACATCGCACGCCTGCTCCCCGGGACGGAATTTGATGTGACGCTTGGCCGGCGTCCGGAGCGCGATGAACCGCGCCCGCTGGAATCGCTGGCTTTCCGCGCGAACTTCGAAACGCGGGTCGAGCTGTCGCGCGGCGAGGACGGCGCTATCAAGGCGCGGGCCATTCCTATCGAGATCCGCAACGAGCCGCTGCGCATCAGCGGCTATGTCGGGGACAGCCTGTACAAGTCCGCGCGCGCCGAGGGGCTGTCCAGCCGCGTGGTGGCGAACTTCATCCGCGCGATGAGCCCGAAGGTGAACTTCCAGCGCAGCGTCTATGCCAGCGACAGCTATGACGTGATCGTCGAGCACAAGGTGGCCGAGACTGGCGAAACGCGCACCGGCGACCTTCTCTATGCCCGCATCAACGGCAACGGGAAGGACATCGAGATCGCGCTGTGGGAGAAGGACGGGCAGGCGCACTACTTCCTGCCGGATGGCCGCAGCGTGAAGGAGGGTCTGTCGGCGCACCCCGTGCGCGGCGCCCGGCTGTCATCCGGCTATGGCATGCGGCGGCACCCGATCCTGAAGCGGATGCGGATGCATGCGGGCGTCGACTATGCCGCGCGCCGCGGCACGCCGATCGAAGCGACGGCCCCGGGCAAGGTGGTCTTCGCCGCGCGCAATGGCGGCTACGGCAAGCAGGTCCGCATCCAGCACAAGAACGGCATCGTCACGAGCTACAGCCATATGAACAGCTTCAGTGTGACGCGCGGCAGCTGGGTTTCGCAGGGGCAGACCATCGGCACGGTGGGCTCGACCGGCATGTCGACGGGCCCGCACCTCCACTATGAGGTGCATGTGAACGGCAAGCGGGTGAACCCGCGCTCGCAGAAGCTGCCGACCGGCCTGGAGCTGGAAGGTGAGGAACTAGCGGCGTTCCAGCGGGAACTGGACCGCCTGCGCAAAATCGCGCCGAAGACCGCGCCCGCCGGGCCGAACGCGCCGACGGACGCTTAGGGGTAGCGGGGGCGGATTACTTTCTGCCCGTCTACCCATTGTCATCCCCGCGAAAGCGGTGATCCATTCCTTCAAGACGGACGCTGAGGACGTCGCGACGCTCGCGGTCGCTCTGGCCTATGGATCCCCGCTTTCGCGGGGATGACAATTTCAGGTGTGGCAGGGTATGCGCGCGTCCCCGCCGGGATGACTCGGTTCGGGTTGCCCCTTATCTAGCCGCGCATGACCGACGCGCCGGCGCCCGTGCGCAAGATCATCCATGTCGACATGGACGCGTTCTTCGCGAGCGTGGAGCAGCGCGACCGGCCTGAACTGCGCGGCAAGCCGGTGGCCGTCGGCGGGTCGAAGGCGCGGGGGGTCGTGGCGGCGGCGAGTTATGAGGCGCGGGCGTTCGGTGTGCGTTCGGCCATGCCATCGGTGACGGCGGCGCGGCTGTGCCCGGACCTGACCTTCGTGAAGTCCCGCTTCGATGTGTACCGCGAAGTGAGCGGACAGATCCGCGCGATTTTCCAGCGCTATACCGACCTGATCGAGCCGCTGTCGCTGGACGAGGCCTTTCTGGACGTCAGCCACCAGGACCGGCCCGCGACGGCCATCGCGCAGGAGATTCGCGCGGCGATCCGGACGGAAACGGAGCTGACCGCATCCGCCGGGGTCAGCTACAACAAGTTCATCGCGAAGGTTGCCAGCGACCAGAACAAGCCGGACGGCATTTGCGTGGTGCGGCCCGGCGAGGGCGCTGCGTTCGTCGCGGCGCTGCCGATACGGCGGTTCCGCGGGGTGGGACCGGTGATGGCGAAGAAGATGGAACGGCTGGGCATCCAAACGGGCGCCGACCTTGCCGCGAAACCGATGGCGTTCCTGCAGGAAGTCTTCGGGAAGTCGGCGGGCTATTATTACAGTGCGGCGCGCGGGATCGACGACCGGCCCGTGCGGTCGAGCCGCGTGCGAAAATCCATCGGCGCGGAGCGGACCTTTTCGGAGGATTTGCAGGCCGAGGATGAGCTGATGGCGGCGCTGGCGCGGATCGAGGACGCGGTCTGGGAGCGCATCGAGAAACACGAGGCGGCGGGGCGGACCGTGACGCTGAAGGTGAAGTTCGCGGACTTTCAGCAGATCACGCGGGCGGCGTCGTTCGCGGTGCCGGTGGCGGACCGGGAGGCTTTTGTGGCGGCGGGGCGCGCGCTGCTGAGGCGGGAATTGCCTGTGCCGAAAGGCGTGCGGCTGCTGGGGCTGACGCTATCCGCGCTGTCGGCGCGAGGGGATGAGGCGGGGGAGGGTACCGGTGGGCGGCAGATGGATTTGGGGATTTGAGGGCTGGGGCTGGTGAGAACGGCGGCGCGCAGCGCCATCCCTATTCCTGTCATCCTGAACTCGTTTCAGGACCCATGTCATGAGGTTGGCGACGAGCGGTTCCGCGCGGGATCGTTACGGCGTGGGTCCTGACCTTCGTCAGGATGACAGCTGAGGCGTAGGGTTACGGCGGATCGCTAAGCGCATTCCCCAATATCCCCGACCCCATAATCGGCCTGCTCAACCGATCGGGGTCAGGCGTTTCAGCCAGATGCGGTCGTCGTCTTCGGTTTCGCCGACCATGAAGATGTGACGGCCGATTTCGGTGAAGCCGTAGCGGGCGTAGAAGCGCTGGGCGCGGGCGTTTTCGGCCCAGACGCTGAGGATCATGTCGTGGAATTCGCAATCGGTTGCCCAGTCGATGGCCCACGTCATGAGCGTATCCGCAACGCCGGTGCCCTTGACCCCCTCTTCGACATAGAGCTGGGCGAGTTCGGTGACGCGGCGGCCGGGTTCTGGGGCGGGGTGCTCGGTATAGGGTTTGCCGACTTTCACATAGCCCACCATGCGGCCGTCCCGTTCGGCGATCTGCCAGGCGCGCTCTCCGGTGGTGAATTCTTCGGCCAGCGCGGCGTCGCCCCAGACCATTTCGAGAAAATCGTTCAGGTCCTTCTCGCTGTAGAGATGGCCGAAGGTGGCGGTGAAGGTGCGGCGGCCGATGTCGCCGAGGGCGGGGAGGTCGGCCTTCGTCGGCGCGCGGTAGGTGATGGCGGTCATGGGTCAGACTCCGGCGGGGGCGGGCCAGTTTGGGGCGTGGAGGGCGAGGGCCTTGAACAGCGCGCCCATTTGATCGGGCCCGGTGAGGCGGCGGACGGCGGCGGCGATGTCCTCGCGGTGCCCCGGCTGCGCGGCCATAAGCTGTTCGGCGCGCATGCCGATGCCGAGCGCGGACAGGAACGCGGCCTGCGTGACGGGGCCCTTCGTTTTTGCGCCTGCGGAGGCGGCGGCCTGGGCGAGGGCGCGGAAATCGACATGGGCGGTGAGGTCGCTGTCGCCGGGATGGGCGAGCGGGGCGACCTGTTCGTGGCGGCGGACGGCCTGCAGCGTGTCGCCGGTCTCGCCCCCCGCATAGCCATAGTCGATGATGAGCGCCGCGCCGCCGTCTGCCGCGAGGTGGGCAGCGATGGTACTGGCGATGGCGAGGGTAGCGGGGGACGTTTCGCGGATGGGGCCGCTTTCGGGGTTAAAGACGAGGTTGCCATCGTCGGCGGTTATCACGCGGCGTTCGGTCCAGCCTTCTGCGCTTTCGACCTGCTGTTCGATAGGGAGGGCATCGAAGAACTCGTTGGCGATCAGGAGGAGGGGCGGACCGGTGGGGAGGTCTTCGATGGTGTCGATGTGGCGGGCACCGGGAACGGCCATCACTTGGCGCTGGCGGAGGGCAGGGCTGGTTTCGACGAGGATGATCTGGGCGGCATCGGTGAAACCGGTGACGCGGGCGGCGGCTCGAAGGAGGTCGGCCATCAGGGTGCCGCGGCCGGGGCCGAGCTCGCAGATGGTGAAGGGTGCGGGGGCACCCGCGCGCTGCCACAGGTCCGCGAGGGACAGGCCGATCAGTTCGCCGAACATCTGGCTAATTTCCGGGGCGGTGGTGAAGTCGCCGTCCGCGCCGAACGGATCGCGGGTGGCGTAATAATGCGCGTTGCAGCGCTGCATATAGTCCGCGACGGAGAGGCCGCCGCGCGCGCTAATCTCGGCGCGGAGGTCGGCGGCGAAACTCACTGTTGCGCGGCGGACCCGGCGATGGGCTCGATGCGCTCGCGGCGGCTCCGGGCAGTCCAGATCAGGTAGAGGCCGGCGATGATCATGGGGAGGCAAAGCGTCTGGCCCATAGTGAGGCCCCAGCCGAGGACGCCGAGCTGCTGGTCCGGCATGCGGACATATTCGACGAGGAAGCGGAATAGACCGTAGCCTGTGAGGAACGTGCCGCCGAGAAGGCCGGGCTGGTAACGCGCCTTCGTCCGCCAGAAGAGCCAAGCGAGACAGGCGAAAAGGAGGAGCCCCTCGCTGGCCGCCTCGTAGAGCTGGCTGGGATGGCGCGGGGTCTGAAGCGGGTCGCCGGGGAAGATCATCGCCCAAGAAACGTCGGTGGGACGGCCGTACAGTTCGCCGTTGATGAAGTTGGCGAGGCGGCCGAAAAACAGGCCGACGGGCACGGCGCAGGCGACATAATCGCCGACGCGCATCCAGTTGAGGCCCTGCGACCGGCAGTAGAGGAAGACGGCAAGGATAACGCCGATGGCGCCGCCGTGGAAAGACATGCCGCCCTCCCAAACGCGGACGATGTTCCCGAGGCTGCCGTCGGGACCGAAGAAACGCTGGAAATCGTAGAACAGGACATAGGCGATGCGGCCGCCCGCGATGACGCCGATGGTGGCCCAGGTGACGAGGTCGTCAACATGGCGCTGGGCAAGCGGCGAGCCGGGGCGCGCGGCCATCCTGGACACATACCACCAGGCGAAGATGATGCCGGCGATATAGCTGAGGCTGTACCAGCGGATCGGCAGGCTGACGCCCTCGAACGGGGTGGGGATGGTGAACCACACCGGGTCGATGTTCGGATAGTCGATGACGGCAAGTGTTTCGATCATGATTAATTGTGGACCCCGTCACGCTCCGGTTTGGCGAAGCCTCGTTTCGCCGACCGTGTGAGCGCGCGCAACCCGCGACATAGGCTGTCCCTATCAGATGAAAGGCGTTTGCGGTTCGTGCGCCTCCCTCCATAGTAGAGGCAACGAATCGAAACTTTCTGGATCCTGGGGAGGACCCGTTACCGATGGCCACCGAACTCGACATGGCGATGGACGCCGAAATTGAAAAGCTGACCGCAGAAGGAACGATGTTCGAAGTCGTCGAAAGCGACGTACGCGGCGTGAAACTGCCGGTGTTCAAGAATGCGCCGGATTCGATGCGCGGCTTCTACGACATGTTCTTTGCGGCGCAGGCGGACAAGGAATTCACCGTCTACGAGGATGAGCGGCGGACATTCGGTGACATCTACGCCGAGGCGAAGCACATCGCCGCGATGCTGCAGCATGAATATGGTATCGCGAAGGGCGACCGCGTAGCGGTGGCCATGCGGAACTATCCCGAATGGATCAGCGCCTATGTGGGCGCGATGTACCTGGGCGCGGTGGTCGTGCCGATCAACGCCTGGTGGACGTCGGACGAGCTGGATTACGGCCTGACGCACAGCGGTACGAAGCTGGTGATTGCCGACGAGGAGCGGCTGCGGCGAATCCGGAAGATCGACGGGCTGGACATCGAGGTGCTGAGCGTGCGGACCAGCGCGGTCGTAGCAGGAGAGCTGAACGCGCGCCGCCTGAAGGATGCGCTGGAGGCGAGCCCGAAGGAGATGTGGTACGTCCCGCCGCTGGGTTCCGAGGACGATGCGACGCTGATGTACACATCGGGCTCCACGGGCCACCCGAAGGGCGCGGTGTCGACGCATGGCGGCATTCTGCACGGTGCGATGAACTATCTTGCCATGGGCCTGGCGATGCTGTCGCTGGCCGAGCAGCAGGGTACCGAGCTGCCCGAGCAGCAGGTCATGCTGCTGAACGTGCCGCTGTTCCACATTACCGGGTCGGTTCCGGTGCTGCTGGTGTCGATCGCGACGGGCCGGAAGCTTGTCATCATGTACAAATGGGACGCGGGCGATGCGCTGAAGCTGATCGAAAAGGAGCGCGCGACCTATTTCGTGGGCGTGCCGACCATGTCGCTGGAGCTGATGCAGCACCCGGACCGCGACAAGTATGATACCTCCACGCTGATGGACATTGCCGCGGGCGGCGCGCCGCGTCCGGCCGAACATGTGAAGCGCCTGACCGAAGCGTTCGCGGCGCGGCCGGCGATCGGCTATGGCCTGACCGAGACGAACGGCGTGGGCGCGGGCAATCTGCGCGACAATTACGTCGCCAAGCCCAATTCAACCGGCCGCGCGTCGAAACCGATGGTGGAGATCGCTATCCTGGACGATGACGGGAACAAGGTGCCGAGCGGCGAGCGCGGCGAAGTGTGCATCAAGTCGGCCGCCAACTGCCGCGGCTATTGGCGCAACCCGCAGGCGACGGCGGAGGCATTCCCGCCGTCCGGCTGGTTCCACACCGGCGACATCGGCTATCTGGACGAGGACGGCTATCTGTTCATCGTCGACCGCAAGAAGGACATCATCATCCGCGGCGGCGAGAATATCGCCGCGCAGGAAGTCGAGGCGGCGATCTACGCGCACCCGGCAGTGGCGGAATGCAGCGTCTTCGGCCTGCCCGACGACCGCATGGGCGAGATCGTGGGCGCGGTGGTTTACCTGAAACCGGGCGAAGTCGTGGAGCGCGAGGCTTTGCTGCAGTTCCTGACGAGCGATCTGGCGAAGTTCAAACTGCCCGAGCATGTCTGGATGGTGAAGGAGCCGCTGCCCAAGCTGGGATCGGCGAAGATCGACAAGGTTTCGCTGCGCAACAAGTACCGCGAGGAGCATTTAGGCAAGGCCGCGTAGGGGGCGGCCGGTTTGCGCGCGAATGCTGGTGGGTGATGCTTCGACAGGCTCAGCATGAGCGGACGCACTAACGTTGCAGCGACCCACCAACCGCTCACCCTGAGCTTGTCGAAGGGTTACCCACAGGCAGCGGTGCGGCAGCCCATTCCGCGGTTTTGTTTGGCAGTGCGGGACTGACGTGTCCGTGGATTCCTGCCTGCGCAGGAATGACTATGGTTTTGGTTTCCCGAAGCCGCCGCCGCCCGGGGTTTCTAGAGTGAAGGTATCGCCGGGCTGAAGGTCGGCGCTGACCGTCCCACCGTGGGTTTCGACGGTGCCGTCGGCGCGCTCGATGCTGGTCTTGCCTGGTGCGCCGTCTGCGCCGCCTGATAGGCCGAAGGGCGGGACGCGGCGGCGGTTGGCGAGGAGGTTCACGCTCATGGGCTCGCGGAAGCGCAGGCGGCGGATGGTGCCGTCGCCGCCCTTGCGCGCGCCTGCGCCGCCGGAGTCTTTGCGAATCGAGAACTCCTCGAGGATGACGGGGAAGCGGCTTTCGAGGACTTCGGGGTCGGTCAGGCGGCTGTTGGTCATGTGGGTCTGCACCGCGTCCGCGCCGTCATGATCGGGGCCTGCGCCGCTGCCGCCCGCGACCGTCTCGTAATATTGCCGCGTGCCGTCACCGAAGGTCAGGTTGTTCATCGTGCCCTGCGCCGCCGCCATCGCGCCGAACGCGCCGAACAGGGCATCGCAGAGGACCTGGCTGGTTTCGACATTGCCCGCGACGACGGCGGCGGGCGGGCGCGGTTTCAGCATCGATCCCGGCGGCGCGGTGATTTGGACGTCGCGCAGGCAGCCGTCGTTCATGGGGATGTCCTCCTCGACGAGGACGCGGAGGCAGTAGAGGACGGCGGCGCGGACGACGGCGAAGGGCGCGTTGAAATTGTTCGGCTGCTGGTCCGAGGAGCCGGTGAAATCGACCGTAAGACGGTCATCCTCGATGCGGATGGCGACACAGACTTCGGAGCCATTGTCAAGTTCGTAGCGGAAGTTGCCGGGCTTCAGGCGGGCGAGGAGGCGGGCGACGGCCTCTGCCGCGAAATCGCCGAGATGGGCCATGTAGGCGTCGATGACGGCGCGGCTGTGGTCTTGAACGGCGCTTTTGAGCTGGGCGGCACCGCGGGCGCAGGCGGCGACCTGCGCCTTCAGGTCGGCGATGTTCTGGTCGGGGCTGCGCGCGGGATGGGGTCCGGAGGCGAGGACATCGCGGACGACGCGCTCCTGAAAGCGGTTGTTTTTGACGATGAGGAGGTTGTCGAACAGGACGCCCTCTTCCTTGATGGTGCGGGAACTGGAGGGCATGGAGCCGGGCGCGATGCCGCCGACATCCGCGTGGTGGCCGCGCGCGGCGACCCAGTAGGCGGGGGCTTCGTCCTTGGCGTCAAGGAAGACGGGCATGATGACGGTGATGTCCGGGAGGTGGGTGCCGCCCGCATAGGGGTTGTTGAGCGCATAGACGTCGCCGGGGCGGATGCCGCGGCCATCGCCCTGTGGTCCCGAAGCGCGGGCGGCGATGACAGTCTTCACGCTCTCGCCCATCGAGCCGAGGTGGACGGGCATGTGCGGGGCGTTGGCAACGAGTGCGCCGCTTGCATCGAACACCGCGCAGGAGAAGTCGAGCCGCTCGCGGATGTTGACGGAGCTGGCGCTGTGCTGGAGCGCCGCGCCCATTTCCTCGGCGATAGACATGAACAGCGCGCCCATGAGTTCGAGGCGGATGGGGTGGCGGGTCGCGGCTGCGAGGCTGGTGCTAGCTGTAGCGGTACGTTCGAGGATGAGGTTGGCGCTGTCGTCGATGCGGGCGGTCCAGCCGGGTTCGACGACCGTGGTGCTGCCGGGGTCGATGATAAGGGCGGGGCCGGGGATACGCTGGTTCACCGCGATGGCCGAACGGTCCCAGACGGGGGTATCGGGGTGTTCGGGGTCGATAGCGGTAGGAATCGTGGCGGCCGGAGAGCCGGGATCGGCGGGGGTTGGGACGCCGCCGATGTCGCCGGTGCCGGGAGCCCTGGCTTCGACGCGGACCATTTCGGCGATCAGGGGCGCGTCGCCGGAGAAGCCGAACTCGGCACGGTGGGCGGCCTCGAAGGCTTCGGTCATGGCGCCGGGCGCGCCGTAGGGGACGGGAATGAGGTGCTCCGTGCCCTCGTAGCGCAGGAGGACCGTGGCGGTGGTTTCGATGGGGCCTTCGTCAGGGCGCGGGGTGCCGAGGACGGCGCGGGCGGCGCGGTCCAGTTCGGACACCGCTGCCTCTACCTTCGGGTCGTCCAGCGCGCAGCGGGTCGTGCGTTCCTCGATGGCCGCGCGGCTGGCGAGGCCCATGCCGAGGGCCGAGAGGACGCTTGCGAGCGGATGGAGGAGAACACGGCGCATGCCGAGCGCTTCGGCGATCAGGCAGGCATGCTGGCCGCCCGCACCGCCGAAGCTGGCGAGGGTGTAACCCGAAATGTCGCGGCCGCGCGCGACGCTGATGCGCTTGATGGCGTTCGCCATGGTATGGACCGCGATGGCGAGGAAGCCGCGGGCGATGTCTTGCGCGGGCATGCGGCGGCCCTCGGCGGCTTCGATGGCCACGGCGATCTCGGCAAGGCGGGCATGGGCGGCGTCGGGGTCGAGCGCTTCGTTGGCGCCGGGGCCGAAGACGGCCGGGAAGCGGTCCGGCTGGATCTTGCCGAGGACGAGGTTGCAGTCGGTGACCGTCAGGGGCCCGCCGCGCCGGTAGCAGGCAGGGCCGGGGACCGCGCCCGCGCTTTCCGGGCCGACGAGGAAGCGGCCGCCGTCATAGCGGCAGACCGAGCCGCCGCCCGCCGCGACGGTATGAATGGCGAGCATGGGCGCGCGGACGCGGGCGTCGGCGACCTCGGTCTCGTTGGTCAGTTCGAAGGCACCGGCATAGTGCGATACATCGGTTGAGGTGCCGCCCATGTCGAAGCCGATCAGGCGGGTGAAGCCTGCCGCCTCTCCCGTGCGCGCCATGCCAACGATGCCGCCCGCCGGGCCGCTGAGGATCGCGTCCTTGCCGCGAAAGCTGTCCGCCTCCGCCAGCCCGCCGGAGGACTGCATGAACAGCGGGCGGACGCCGCCGAGCGCTCCGGTGACGCGGTCCACATAGCGGCGGAGGACGGGGGAGAGGTAGGCGTCGACCACACTGGTGTCGCCGCGCCCGATCAGGCGGATCAGGCGGCTGACGTCATGGCTGGCGGAGATCTGGGAGAAGCCGACGTCGCGGGCGATCTCGGCGAGGCGCTGCTCATGTGCCGGGTGCGCGAAGCTGTGCATGCAGAGGATGGCGCAGGCGGTGAGGCCGCGCTCGCGGGCGGCTGTAAGAGCGGCGCGGACGGTGTCTTCGTCGAGGGGAGAGAGGATGTCGCCTTCCGCGCTCATGCGCTCGTCCACTTCGAGGACATCGGCGTAAAGGGGTGCAGGTTTGACGATCTCGCGGGCGAAGAGGTGCGGGCGTGCCTGATAGCCGATCGAAAGGGCGTCGCCGAAGCCCTTGGTGGCGATGAGGAGGACCGGTTCGCCCTTGCGCTCGAGGAGGGCGTTGGTGGCGACGGTGGTGCCCATGCGTACGGACAGCGGCGGCAGGGGGCCCCCGGGCGCAGTGCCCGTCAGGCGGTGGATCGCCTCGACGGCGGCATCCTCATACTGCTCCGGGTTTTCGGATAGGAGCTTGTCGGACGTGAGCGCGCCGTCCGGCCTGCGCGCGACGATGTCGGTAAAGGTCCCGCCCCGGTCGATCCAGAACTGCCAGGCGGTCATGAACTGGTGGGCTGAGGCGGGATGTCGTCCGATATGAAGTCTGCGGCAATGGTATGATAGTCCGGAAATTGAAGATCATCCGGATCAAGCCGCAGATGGCTTGCGATGGCAGGAAGTTGATATCGAAAGTCCGCGTAATCGGTCATGATGGCAGCGCCCGAAGGTAGAGGAGGCCCGCCCTTCTGCGCGTTCAAGAAATTGCGAACCTTCTCACACAGGCGTGCAGGATCGTCGGAATGAGCTGAAACATCCTGCCCGCTGATGTCAGAGAGGAAAATCTGGTATCTATAGGGTGCGCGGTCCAGAACGAGGCAGACCTTGCGTCGTTTGCCGCCCTTTGCGGCGTGACCAATTCCGAGAAAAAGTCCAAGTTCGAAGGGCATGTTGAAACGTGGGAGCCCGCTGCCCTTGTCGGGTTCAGTGCGGGATATGTCGTGAATCCCGATGGGGCAGTCATCGATAAGCCGAAGAATCTTCGAAATGCGGGTTTCGGCGGTATCGGTCACTTCAAGTGCACAGCGCGCAACGAAGCCGCAGCGGACGATGGTGAAAATCATGATGTCGAAGAGCGGGCGATAGTCCGGATCAAACGGACAGTTCACAAAAACCGCGACCGGTTCAGCCAGCTTTGACAAAGAGCTTCTCGCTAACGTCAGTCAGCCGTCGCCAACGTGTCGCGTTTCACATTTGTTTTTACGTGACGAACAGCGTCCCGAATTTGCGCGCGGGTCACAGAGACCGGCTTCATCTTCGGTTCGAAGATAACCGTGCCATCATGAGCGAAGCCGATCACTTTGGCACTTCCGACCCTGTCGCCGCGGCGAATATCGCACGATGCCGTCTTCTTCTGATGCTGCTTGGCCATGGTTAAAACATATACACGAAAAGTGTATCGCGCAATCTCGCCGGTCAGCCCAGCGTCTTGGCGAGGCCCTCGAACAGGGGGCGGCCGTCCACGCCGCCGAGCTCGGTTTCGATCAGGCGCTCGGGATGCGGCATCATGCCAAGGACGTTGCCGCGGCGGTTGCGGATGCCGGCGATGTTGCGCTGGGAGCCGTTGACCGCCTCGCCGTAGCGGAAGACGATCTGGCCCTCGCCCTCAAGCCGGTCGAGCGTATCCTCGCTGGCGAAATAATTGCCGTCATGATGAGCGACGGGCACGCGGATGGTCTCGCCGCCCTGGTAGCCGAGCGTGAACGGCGTGCCGGAATCCTCGACCACCAGCTCGACGTCGCGGCATATATAGTCGAGGCCCGCGTTGCGAAGGAGCGCGCCAGGCAGGATGCCGGTCTCCGTCAGCATCTGGAAGCCGTTGCAGACGCCGAGCACATGGCGGCCATCAGCAGCGGCCTTGATGACAGCGTCCATGATGGGCGATTTGGCGGCGATGGCACCGGTGCGGAGGTAGTCGCCGTAGGAAAAGCCGCCGGGCAGCGCGATCAGGTCGACATCGGGAAGATCGCTGTCGCCGTGCCAGACCATCGTAGGCTTCGTGCCGCCGACCTTTTCGATCGCAACGGCCATGTCCCGGTCGCAGTTGGAGCCGGGAAAGACGATGACCGCCGCCTTCATGTCTCGCCGTCGAGGATGCGGACCTCGTAATTTTCGATGACGGTGTTTGCGAGCAGCTTCTCGCACATCTCCTCGATGCGCGCCTTGGGCGTGCCGTCGGCAAGCTCCATCTCGATAAACTTGCCCTGGCGGACATCCTGGGCTTCATCGAAACCGAGCGCGCCGAGCGCGTGGTGGACGGCCTTTCCCTGCGGGTCGAGAACGCCGGTTTTCAGCGTGACGAAGATCTGGGCTTTCATGGCCGCGCCTTATGCTGGGTCCGGCCGCGGGCGGCAAGCCGGGAGGCGCACGCCGTAACCATGTTTCTGAAGCCGCTGGTAAGGGGCGGCGGGCGAGCCTGACACCCTTAGGGGTCGGTAACGGGATTTCTTGCCATGGGCGCGCTCGCACTCGCGATGTTTGTCATGCTGTTCGGATTTGGCAACGATGTCGTGGGCGGCATCGAGGGCGAGAATGTGCAGGTCGCGCTGTTCGCGGCCTTCCTGTTCGGGATCATCTGCGGCTGGCAGACGAACCGATAGGGGGTATGATTGCCGGTTAGTCATCCCAGCGGAGGCTGGGATCTATGCTGGAGAGGCTGGGCCTGGTGCGACCCTTACAGCATGGATCCCAGCCTTCGCTGGGATGACTATTCTTTTGAGGCGGGCAAGGGCGCGTTCGTCACCCTGAACTTGTCTCAGGGGCCAGATGTCGGCGCAGCTTTTGCCACTGGATCCTGAAACGAGTTCAGGATGACGAATCGGGTAGAATCAAACCGCCCTACTCCGGGTTGCGTGCCTTTCGGGCTTCGGCGAGGTTGAGGACGGTGTCGGTGCCGCTCCCGTCATCCTGCAGGAGACCGAGGCGGCGGGCGACTTCCTGATAGGCTTCGACCTCGCCGCCGAGATCGCGGCGGAAGCGGTCCTTGTCGAGCTTCTCGTTGGTGCGCATGTCCCACAGGCGGCAGCCGTCGGGGGAGATTTCGTCGGCGAGGATGATGCGGCTGAAGTCGTTTTCCCAGATGCGGCCGAACTCCAGCTTGAAATCGACGAGCTTGATGCCGATCCCTGCGAACATGCCCGACAGATAGTCGTTGATACGGATCGTCATGTCGGAGATTTCGTGCATCTCCTCCTGCGTGGCCCAGCCAAAGCACGCGATATGTTCGTCGGAGATCATCGGATCGCCGAGCGAATCGTCCTTGTAGCAATATTCGAGGATGGTGCGGGGGAGCGGCGTGCCCTCCTCGATGCCGAGGCGCTTTGAGAGGGTGCCGGCAGCGACGTTCCTGGCGATGACCTCGATGGGCACGATCTCGACCTGGCGGACGAGCTGTTCGCGCATGTTGAGGCGGCGCAGGAAATGCGTTGGGATACCGATCTGGCCGAGGAGCGTGAAGATGTGCTCTGAAATACGGTTGTTGAGGACGCCCTTGCCGTTGATCGTGCCCTTCTTCTGGTTGTTGAAGGCGGTGGCATCGTCCTTGAAATACTGGATGATCGTGCCCGGCTCCGGACCCTCATAGAGAATCTTGGCCTTGCCCTCGTAGATCTGGCGGCGGCGGGACATGGGGCTTGTCCTAACTTGTCTGGACGGATGGCGAAGCGGCGTATGTCGGGCGCGCCGCCGGAAAGTCAATCGCAGGCTTTATAGAAGCGGGCGGCCGTGCGCCAGCGTACCCCGCGCCGCTCCGGCTACCACGCGCCGATGATGACGACGATCGCGAAGAAGAGCGCCAGAACGATGATCGCCTGTATCGACAGCACGAACGTCCGCACGAGCGCGCCGAAGCGGCTGAGCCGGTAGCCATATTTCAGCTGCTTGTACATGTGGAGCGGCGGCAGGAAGATGAGGAGGACCCAGAACAGTCCCCAGTCCCCCGCCCCGAGCGCGAGAGCAATCCACAGGGAGATGGTCAGCAGGCTGACGAAGCTGAGCGAATAGAGAATGAAAACGGTGTGATCGTAAAGACGGATGTCTCGCCGCCAGAAGAACAGGAGCCAGACGAACGGAAGGGACAGAGGCAGGAGCAGGAAAGAGAATTTGTAGGCCGACTGTTTCACCCGGTACCAGAAGCCGTCCATGTCGCCGGTCCAGCGTTCGGCGCGCTTTTCGAATTCGCGCAGGGCCGGAACGTTGCTCGGTTCGTCGCCGAAGATCGTGAATTCGCCGTTCTCGGTGGCGGCCTCGTCGCCCGCCCGTGCGGTGTCGGTCGTAGCATCCGTCGCTGCGTCAGCTGTTGCGTTAGTCGTTGCCGGGGCCTGCTCAGACGCCTCGCCGTCGCTGCCAAGGTCTATGGAGACGATCGGGGCGCCCGGTTCGCTGTCCGCCGCTCCGCGCGTGCCCTCGACAATCACGTCCTGCAGCTGGCCCTGCCAGTCGAAGTTTCCCGTTTCGATACCCTCGAGCGCCCGTTCGCTGGCGCGGAGGCTGAAACGCCGTTCGCGAATCTGTTCGTCCAGTCTCGCGCGGACGGCGGGATCGGCCGCTTCGTCCCGTTCCTCCCGCAGCGCGGCGATGTCGGCCGTCAGCGTCTCGACCTGCGCCGCGAAGTTCGCACCCGCCTCGGCGCGCTCTTCGGGGCTCATCTCCGCAAGCGTCTGGCCATCCATGAAGGGCGTATTTTCGGCCGGATTTCCCGGCGCACCGAACACCGCGAAGGTGAAATACATGGCGAAAACGGTGAACAGGAAAATCGCGAAGGGGGCCACGTAACGCGCGCGCTTCCCCTCGATATAGTCGCGGGTCAGCTGGCCGGGCTTGAAGAACAGCATGGGCAGGGTGCGCCAGAACTTGCCGTCGAGATGGAGGACGCCGTGCGCGAATTCGTGAAGCACGTGCCGGACGGAGCGCGCGACATGGGCGTGCTGGCCGCATTCCGGGCAGTAGTGGCCGGGAACGGGCGTGCTGCAATTCGGGCAGATGTCGTGCTTTGGCCCGGCATGGGCGGCGTGACGACCGGGCGCCGTGTCGATCTCCTTGGCGGCAAGGCTCGCGGTCGCGAAAGCGCCGACGGCATCCATCTCACTCATGATGTTCCCGCTCCTGCGTATGTCCGCAGTCCCAGATGCCTGTTTGCAGCGGCGGGCCGGGGGATGCAAGGCGGGCACGCTTCGCATTGAAGGCGCGCCCGGCGATCATTATCTGCAAAACGCAGCCGCAAAGGTGGGCAGAAAAAGGGACCGGCCACATGAGCAATTTCGATGACCGCAAGAAGAGTTTCGAAGCCAAGTTCGCCCGTGATGCCGAGCTGCAGTTCAAGGTGACCGCCCGGCGCAACCGCCTGCTGGGCGAATGGGCGGCGGGGAAGCTGGGCCTGACGCCGGAAGAGCGCGATGCCTATGCGAAGGCCGTCGTTGCGGCGGACTTTGAAGAGGTTGGCGACGAGGACGTGTTCCGGAAGGTCTGGGGCGACCTGAACGCCAAGGACACCGGCGTCACCGAGGCCGAAGTGCGCGAGGCGATGAGCGAGAAGATGGTCGAAGCGCGCCGCCAGTTCATCGAGCAGGCGTAGCGCCATGCCGATGGCTGCTGCGGATATCCAGGCGTTGATCGAGGACGGCATCGAAGACGCCGTCGTCGAGATCCGGGATCTTGCCGGTGACGGCAATCACTATGCCGCGACCGTGACCGCGCCCGCCTTTGCCGGGATCAGCCGCGTGCGCCAGCACCAGCTGGTCTACGACGCGCTGGGCGGCCGCATGGGCGGCGAGCTGCACGCGCTGCAGCTGACCACCAAGACACCCGATCAGGAGTAAATTTGATGAGCGATCTGACCGAAGCCACGAAAGCCCGCATCGACCAGATGGTCGGCGAGCATGATGTGTTCCTGTTCATGAAGGGCACGCCGCTGTTTCCGCAGTGCGGCTTTTCCAGCCGTGCGGTGGCGATCCTGGAGCATGTCGGCGTGACATTCGAGAGCGCCGACGTGCTGCAGGACCCCGAAGTGCGGCAGGGCATCAAGGCCTATTCCAACTGGCCGACCATCCCGCAGTTGTACGTAAAGGGCGAGTTCGTGGGCGGCAGCGATATCATGATGGAGATGTACGAGGCTGGCGAACTGGGTCCGCTGATGCGCGAAAAGGGCGTTGAAGAGAGCGCTTAAGGGGCGACGGCACCAATCCCAAGCTGTCATCCTGAACTTGTTTCGGGGCCCACTCCGCTACGTCCAGCGACGTGCGGCGCTATGCCGATCAAATGGCGTGGGTCCTGAAACAAGTTCAGGATGACAAAAGGGGGAAGCGGTGGCGACCCTTCCTCAGCCCCGCCGTTCGAGGCCGAAATGGTCCGCCACCATTGCCGCGAGTTCGATCGGGCCGCCGGTACTGGTGTCGAGGTGCCAGTCGTGGCCGGTTTCGAGGTTCATGTTCCTTGACTGCCAGAGGCTGGCGCCGAGGTGGCGGTCGCCGCGTGCTTTCTCCCGCGCCGTCAGGACCGCGATCGGCGCGGTGGCGGCGATGATCTTCAGGTCGAACGGGTCCAGGCGTCGGCGGTAGTCGGCGAGGATGGCGGGATCCCAGATAACCTCGTCGATGATGAGGTCGTGGCCCGCGCGCGCCAGCCGTTCGGCGGTCACCCGCATGTCGGCGAGGATTTCATCAGCGAGCGGGCTCATGACGAACTCGATTTCGGGCTCGTCCTTCGTGCCGCGATTGACCGGCATGCAGTCGGTGCCCGTCGTTTCCAGCATCGACAGCCACATATCGAGCGCGAGGTAGATCCACGAACCCGCGAGGCTGCGCTGGAGCGCTCGGCAGAGGCTGGTTTTTCCGGCGCTGCTGGGGCCGTTGACGAGCAGAATCATCGCGGCAGAGCCGGTCCGTACTGCGCTGCGCGGACGCTTATTTCGCGACGTTGTAGGCGAGGCTCGATTCGTCGAGGTTGAAGCCAAGGAGAACCTCGAACGTCGCCTCGCGCACCGCCTCGCGCACTTCGGGGCGGGCCAGCGGGTCGATGGCGGCGTCCGGGTCGCCCGGCTTGCGGCGGCGATCGATGGAGCGGTTGATTTCCTCCGGCAGCGTGGCCGCCGCCTCCGACACCACGGAGCGGGCGCTGGCGGTCGTGGAGGCCGAGAGGGCGCCGTCCGCGAAGCTGAGGGTCACGGAGCCGACATCCTTCGACAGCAGCCTGTCGCCTGCGCGCACGACCGCGCTGAAAACGGGCAGGGTGACCGTGCGCGGGCCAGCCGCCTGGCTGCGGGTGGCGAGGACCGTATAGCTGGCGTCGCTGATGATGCTGGTGCCGTCCTGGAAGCAGGAGGCGCGGACATTGGTGATCGTCGCGGTCACGTCAATGGCGCTGGCATCGCGGCTCTGCGCCGGGCTGAACAGCGTGGCATCGCCGGCATATTCAAGGACGCCCACGGCCGGGCAGGCGCTGCGCTGCACGCGCAGCGGGTTCTGGTTGAGACCGCAGCCGACAAGGATGACCGGGAGAGCGAGAAGCGGGAGGATGACGCGCCGCATGGGGAGACTTTCGATGAGGAGGAAACCGTGACGATGACTGAATTCAATCGCGGCAACCTATAGGAACCGCCTTTCCGCGCGGCAAGGAAGCGCCTATTTGCCTACGCATGGCTGAACGCGATCCCCTGATCTCCGACCGAGTGTCCGCCAAGGACGCCGCCCCCTTGCGTATCGTGGTGGCGAACCCGCGCGGCTTTTGCGCCGGGGTCGACCGTGCAATCCAGATCGTCGAGGTCGCCATCCAGAAATATGGCGCGCCGGTCTATGTTCGCCACGAAATCGTCCACAACAAGTTCGTCGTCGACAGCCTGCGCGAGAAGGGCGCTGTGTTCGTCGAGGAACTGGCCGAGGTGCCGGACAATGTACCGGTGATCTTCTCTGCCCACGGCGTGCCGAAATCCGTGCCTGCCGAGGCCGAGCGCCGCGAACTGACCTATGTCGATGCGACCTGCCCGCTGGTGTCGAAAGTCCACCGGCAGGCCGAGCGCCTGATCAAGCAGGACAAGCATATCCTGTTCGTGGGCCATGACGGGCATCCCGAGGTCATCGGGACGTTCGGACAGGTTCCGGACGGACGTATGACACTGATCGAAACGGTGGCCGATGTCGCGGACGTGGCGGTCGAGAATGAGGGCAATCTCGCCTTCCTGACCCAGACCACCCTGTCGGTCGACGATACCGCGGAGATCATTGCGGCGCTGAAGGTACGCTTTCCGGACATCCAGGCCCCGCGCGGTGAAGACATCTGCTACGCGACGTCGAACCGGCAGGAGGCTGTGAAGGCGCTGGCCGAGGAAGTCGACGTGGTGCTGGTGATCGGCGCGACGAACTCGTCCAACTCGCTGCGGCTGGTCGAGGTCGCGGAGCGGAACGGCGCGCGCGGCTACCTCGTCGAGCGGGCGCGGGCGCTGACCAATGACATGATCGCGGGCGCGGAGACGATCGGGATCACGGCAGGGGCCTCGGCGCCCGAGGTGCTGGTGCAGGAAGTGATCGCTGCGCTGTCAGCAGGCCGCGACGTGACGGTTTCGACGCTGACAACGGCCGAAGAGGATGTTACCTTCAAACTGCCCCGCGTCCTGTCGCAGACCGCCTGACGGTCCGAACCGGACATGGCTGTTTACACGCAGGTTTCCGCCGAGGCGCTGGCGATGTTTCTGGAGCGCTACGACGTGGGTACGCTCGTCAGCGCCAAGGGGATCGCGGAGGGCGTCGAGAACACCAATTATCTCGTCGAAACGACGGGCGGACGGTTCATCCTGACGCTGTACGAAAAGCGCGTGGATGCGGACGATCTGCCCTACTTTCTGGGGCTGACCGAGCATCTGGCGGAAAAGGGTCTGCCGGTCCCCGCGCCGATTCGCGACCGAGAGGGCCGCGCGCTGCAGATGCTGAACGGGCGGCACGCCTGCCTGATCGAGTTCCTGTCTGGCGTCTCCGTCAGCGCGCCGACAGCCGCCCATGCCAGGGAGGCCGGTGAGACGCTGGCGGGACTTCATCGGGGCGCAGCGGACTTTGACAGCCAGCGGGCAAACGCGCTGTCGCTGTCCGGCTGGCTGGAGCTTGCCGCGTCGCTGGGCGGCCGGCTCGGCGAGATCGATAAAAGCTTGCCGGACCTGGTGACGCAGGAAATGACGGTCCTGGCGGAGAATTGGCCGCAGGGCCTGCCGAGCGGCAACATTCACGCCGACATGTTTCCCGATAATGTCCTGTTTTCGGACAGTTCGATCAGCGGGGTCATCGATTTCTACTTCGCGTGCACCGACATGCTCGCCTATGATCTGGCGGTGACGCATGCGGCATGGGCGTTCGATGACGAGGGCGCTTTGCAGCCCGGCATCGGTGAAACCCTGGTCGAAAGTTACCATTCGCACCGTCCGCTGTCGGACGAAGAGCGCGAGGCGCTGCCGACCCTGTGCCGCGGGGCGGCGCTGCGGTTCCTGCTGACGCGGGCCTATGACTGGCTGAACACGCCGGCGGATGCGGTGGTGGTCAAGAAGGATCCGATGGCCTTTGCCCGCCGCCTGCTGCACTACCACGCTGCATGACGAAACCCGTTGAGATTGCGACCGACGGGGCGTGCAAGGGCAACCCCGGCCCGGGCGGCTGGGGCGCGCTGCTGCGGTTCGGGGGCCGCGAACGCGAACTCTATGGTTATGAAGCGAAAACCACGAACAACCGCATGGAGCTTCTGGCCGCGATCCGGGCGCTGGAATCGCTGAAACGGCCCTGCCATGTCGTGCTGTCCACCGACAGCGTTTACCTGCGTGACGGGATCACGAAATGGGTGGCGGGATGGCAGCGGCGCGGGTGGAAGACCTCCGCAAAAAAGGACGTCAAGAACCGCGATTTGTGGGAAGCGCTGCTGACCGCAGTACGGGACCACGACATTGAGTGGCGGTGGGTGAAAGGCCATGCGGGCGATCCGGACAACGAGCGGGCCGACGCGCTGGCCAATCGGGGGATCGAAGAGCGCGGCGGTTCCTGTTAACCTTTTCAGGAGTCGGTATATCTTACATCGCGGAATGTTGGTTTGAGAAATAACGTTTGAAAACAGGCAGCAGGGAAGTTGGCGCGCTTCTTGCATGGTGAGGGTCGTAATTGAGTTTTGGGGATTGTTGGAATGTACCGCAAACTAGTCCTGGCATCGCTGTTCGCGGCCGGCATGGCCACGCAGTCCGGCGCATCCGTCACGAAAATCGGTGAGGATGTCAGCCTTCACCTGACCAGCGGCAACTGCCAGTATTCTTCGAATGCATGCCATTTTTCCACAACCTTCCAAGCGTTTGATGGCAGCACGCAGACCGTCAACGTAAAGGCAACCGCATGGTCGATCAATGGCGGTACTGGCTTCGACGCGGGCTCGCACAGCCGCGCCGACATCAACAAGTACAGCTACGGCCTCGGTGCGACGACAACCGCGACCAATCCCGACGAGATCGACAACAGCCCGAATCACGCGCTCGATAACGAAGGTCACCGGGAATATATCGCACTCGAATTCGACACCGCTGTTACCGCAGAAAGCGTGCATCTGGCGGTCTACAACGGTTCTCATGGTCATGGCGACGCCGACATGAGCATCATCATGGGCAGTGTGCCCACAGGCCTCGACAGCTACCTCGATCCGCGCGCGGCGCTGACCGACTGGCAGTCCGGCTTCACGGTCGAAGAGGATTACAGCGGCAGCTTCAACAACAATAGCGGTCGCGGGTCGTTTGCGGGCTGGCGCACGCAGGACGATTTCCACTTTGGCGAGGGCGACGCGGGCAACGTCGTGATCGTGGCTGCGGACCTGTTCGGGCATGGCAGCTACAGTGATTTCTTCAAGGTTAAGACGCTCGAGTTCGACGTGTATCGGAGCGTTACGCCGCAACAGGATGTTCCGGCACCGGGTGCGGTCCTGCTGTTCGGCTTGGCGGCGCTGGCCCTTGCGCGGCGCCGCCGCTAAACCGATCTTCGGAGGAAGCGCGGCTCGCGATACTGTGCGCCGCCAACTAACTGGGTCGGTTCCTTGAAAAAGGGGCCGGGACGATATGATAAAAAGTCTTTCTGTTTCGATGGCGTTGATGACCGCTGTGATGGCTGTGCCTGCGAGTGCGGCCGTCCAATTCACTTTCGATACGCTCGTTGCGAACAGTCCTACCAACAGCGCGCCCCTGGTTGTGACCGTCACAGAGGCGCAGCAGGCAAATACGGTCTTCTTCACCGTCGATGCGTCCGCGATGCAGTCGTCCGAGTTCGTCCGCGACCTGTTCTTTAACATTGACGGCAATACGACGATTACGTCGATCGTCGACGACAATGGCGCGGCCAGCTACGACCTGTGCCCCTATGACAGCGGCTGCAGCAGCGGGCCGTTCAATGCCAAGGGCAACCGCGGCAAGTATGACATGCTGCTCGATTTCGTGAATTCGAACAGCGACAACCGGCTGTCGGGCGGCGAGACGTTCACCATGACCCTGACCGGCACGAACCTGACCGAAGACAGCTTCTCCTTCGGCACGACCTCAAGCAAATATGGTGAGCTGTTCATGGTCGCGAAGCTGCAGGGGCTGTCGGGCGGCGAGTCCACGCACATGGCGTCGACCGGACCGGTCGATATTGGCGACCCCATTTCTGGCGGCGGGCCGGGTGATCCTGTGCCGACACCGGGCGCGGTCGCCCTGTTCGGGCTGGCTGCGATCGGCCTTGGCCTTCGTCAGCGCAGGCGCTGGGGCGCGTAGGACGCTGCGTCGATAGCGGCCTCGGCGGGGCGTTCCAGGATCAGATCGCGGCACAGGCGAGCAGCGGCCGGCG
Source organism: Pacificimonas sp. (assembly GCA_036351775.1). GTDB lineage: Bacteria > Pseudomonadota > Alphaproteobacteria > Sphingomonadales > Sphingomonadaceae > Pacificimonas. Next base: position 42,853 of record JAZBPX010000023.1, read on the forward strand.
CGGTCTGAATGCCGAAACCGCCCTGGCCGGCGCACCAGAAGAAAGCCGGGCTGTCCGGATCGAAGCCGTATATCGGCAGGCGGTCCGGCGCGAAGGTTCTGAGGCCCGCCCAGCTTGTTTCGACGCGCGTGACGCGCGCGGTCGTGGCTTTTTCGAACCGGTCGATGGCGACGGCGATGTCGAGTTCCTCGGGTCTTGCGTCCCCGGGCTCGTCAGGGATTTCGTCGTGCGGGCTAATCCAGAGACGCCCGCCGTCCGGCTTGAAGTAGAAGCTGCCGTCAGCGGCAACGATGAGCGGCCAGTCCGGATCGACTTCGGCGTCGATGTCAGCGGCGACCATCGTGCGGCGGAGCGGCTGCAGGCCAATGGCGCGGACGCCGCAACGCTCCGCCACCGGGTCGGACCAAGCACCCGCCGCGTTGACGAGCAGTGATGCGCGAAGGTCGCCCGAGGCCGTCTCTACCGTCCAGGCCCCGCCGTCGTGCCGTGCGCAGGTGAGAGCGCTTGCGGTTCGGATCTGCGCGCCTGCCCGCCTAGCGGCCCCGAGATAGGCAGCGTGAAGCGCGGCCACATCGATATCCCGGCACTCCGGCTCATAGATCGCGGGACCGTTCCACGCCTCCGAGATGATGCCCACGCGCTCCCGCGCGCCTCCCGAAACCAGCGGCGTAAGCGGGACGGGGCTATTGGCGAATTCGGCCTGGAAGGCTGCGAGCGCCGCGCGGCTGTTCGCATCCGCGATGTGGAGCGCACCGCGATCCGATACGAACGGATGATCGGTGAAGTCGTCGGGGGGAGCGAAAAGGAGAGCCTTTGACGCCGTGGTCAGCGGCTGGACACCGGGGCCGCCATAGGTCTCAGCGTAGAAGGCGGCCGAGCGGCCCGTGGCGTGAAGGCCGGGCTGGTCCTCAGCCTCCAGCAGGATGACGGAGCGGTGCGGGGCGAGTTCTGCCGCCAGACTGGCCCCGGCGATCCCCGCGCCCACGATGACGATGTCGGTGTCGGTGGCTGGGACTCCGCTCATGGCGACAGGAACCGCCAGATGCGGGGCCAGATATACTCCTGAACCGCATCGGTGTCGATGAACAGCTCGTGATGTCCGCCGGGAATGTTGAGCAGCTGCGCATGGGGCAGGCGCTTCGCAGCGGCGATGATCGATTCGGGGCGGACCACGAATTCCTCTGTTCCGAGCAGCATGAGGACCGGCGTTTCGATCCGCTCTAGGACGCCGGGTTCGCGCAGCCGCTGAATCGAGCGGAAAGCGGCGTCGAGCCAGCCCCAGGTCGCGCCGCCCGCGGCAAGACGCGGATCCCCATCGATGAACGTGAAGCCCTCAAGGAACCGTTCGCGGTCGCCAGTCAGGCGCCTGCGCCGGTCTTCTGACAGGTAATCAGGGCCGTAGTCCGGCTGGCCGGGCGGACGGCGTTCGGCGAGGCCAAGCGCGGTGTAGAGCGCGGCGGCTGCGCGAATCGCACGTGCTCGCGAAGGTGTCGACAATCCAAGCATCGGACCGCTGAGTACGGCGCGGTGCACGCACTGCTGCAAGGCAGGGCGGGCGGCGAGCGCACGCAGGACCACATGGCCGCCCATTGAATGGCTGATCAGGTCGAGGCGGCCGTCTACCTGCTGGGCGGCGTGGGACAGGATCGCCGCGAAGTCATCCTCCATCCTGTCAAACAGATCGGGAGAGGGCGTCCATGCGCGGCTGGAAAGCCCCTGGTCCCGCCAGTCCACCGCGATGACCGGCCGGTCTTCAGCGCGGATGCGGTGCAGCGCCTCTGCATGGCGCTCGATGAAATCACGTTTACCGCCGGAGAACAGCACGGGGCGGTTCCTGCCTTTCGCCCAGACCAGGGTGCGGATCGTGGCACCGTCCGCCATGCGGTGGAGACTCGTCCGCGCGCCGGGCGGAATTTCTGTGCGAGGGACGGGGGACGGCGGCCGATCCGCGCCGCCTGAAATGGCTGCGACCATGGTTACCGGTTCTTTAGTCTTTCGGTTCTAGGCACGGAAGCCATGGAGACGTTTCTGTTCTGGGCCGCCCTTGCCGGGCTGGGCCTGCTGCTGGTCTGCACCGCCTATAGCGACCTTACCGAGCGGCGCATCCCCAATGCGGTGACGCTGGCCATTGCTGTGCTGGCGGTACCCTACTGGCTGGGGAGGGGCATGACGATGGCCGAGTTGGGCGCGCAGGCGCTGTTCGCCGCGGTGGCGGTCGGCGTGCTGCTTTTGATCTGGCAGGCGGGCTTCTGGCTGAAGAAGCGCCTGATGGGCGGCGGCGACGTGAAGCTGCTGGCGGCGCTGGCGCTGTGGCTGCCGGCCAGTCCCTACATCGAAATGCTGTTCTGGATGGCGCTGGCGGGGCTGGGGGTCACGCTGCTTGCGGTGGCGGAGAATCGGTGGCGCGGACGCGCCGCGCCGACCCGCGTTCCCTACGGCGTTGCGATCGTGATCGGCGTTCTCGCCGTGCATGGCGAACTGATTGTTAACGAGTTCCCGGCATAGCGGCATGCGGGTCATCGCAAATTTGGGGCAGGTTTCGCCATGGACGTAAAGAAAATCATTCTGCTGGTTGTCGCGCTGATCGTGGCTGCCGGGTCTGCGTTCGCGATCCGCGCACTCCTGTCAGGCGGGACGTCCGCGCCGCCGGTCCAGGCCGGGCCCATCGCGGCTGTCACGTCGCCGGCACCGGCCGTTGGACCGCGGGTTCTCGTCGCGAGCACGACGCTGCCGGTCGGCACGATCATCACGCCGCAGCACCTGACGTTCCAGCCGTGGCCGCGCGACATGGTGCAGGAAGCCTATTTCATCGACGACACGCCGCTCGAGCTCGAAGCCGAGGACGACCAACCCGAGGCGAAGACGGGCAAGGATGCGAAGACCGGTAATAAGAAAGGCGCTTACAAAAAAGGCGGCAAGAAAGGCGGCAAGAAAAAGGGCGGCAAGAAGGCCCAGGCCGCGGAGGCCGCCCCCGTCGTCATGGGCGCGCCGCAGGAGGCGCTGCTCGCCGAAGCCATTGGCAAGGTCGTTCGTATCTCCATCGGCGCGGGTCAGCCGCTGTCGCGCCAGACGCTCGTGGGTGCCGGAGAGAGCGGTTTTCTTGCCGCCGCGCTGAACCCCGGGATGCGCGCCGTGACGGTGCCGATCGACAACATCTCGGGGCTTGCCGGGTTCGTGTTTCCCGGTGACCGGGTCGACCTCCTCTTGCTGCATTCGGTGGGCGAGGGCGGCGAAACCGAGGCCGACACGCGCGCCAAGCGCATGCAGGTGGCCGAGACGATTGCGCGCAATGTCCGCGTCATCGCCATCGACCAGCGCACCGACGACACCGCGGGCAAGCCGCAGCAGGGCCGCACGGTGACCTTCGAGGTGACGCCGAAGATGGTCGAAGAAGTGTCCGTGGCCCGTATGCTCGGCAAAATTCACCTGTCCCTGCGGGCGATCGCGGACCAGCGTTCGGCGCTGGACGCGGCCATCGCGCGCGGAGACCTGGAGGTCGGCGACGATATGAGCAGCGCCGAAGACCTCGCGCTGGAATATGCCGCGACCGCGCTGCCCGAAATCGGGTCCTCATCCTTTACAACCGGCGGCGAGGTGTCCCGCTTCGCGCTCGACAATGAAAGCCGCCGCAGCATTCAGAAGGCCCGTGCGCAGGAACAGGACCTGCGGGCACAGGTGCGGGTGCGGATGGGCCGCCGACCCGCCGAGACGCTCCGCGTTGGCGAAAGCACGAACGGGCCGACGGCCGCCGGACTGGCGAACGCACCGGCCGCGCTCCTGACTGCGCTGGCGAGCGGGCTGCAGGGCGCGACGGGCGCTGCGCCCGGGGCCGCGCCGGTCCCTTCGCCGCGCCGGACCGCGGACGACTTCAGTGACCCGACCGTCCTGGACGACCAGGGTGATTTTTACGCGGACGATGCCGGGGATTTCTATCCCGGTGACACCGAATAGCGCGCTGACGAGGGGCCAACCATGCAGCTGAAATCAATCTTTCGTGACGCGGTGATCGGGGTGTTCGCAGCGGGTCTTGCCGCCGCAGCGCTGCCCGTGCCCGCCGCATCCCAGGCCGCGCTTGTCGAGGCGGCGACGCCGGACACGGCGCTGGAAGTCGCGGTGGGGAAGGGTTCGTTCCTGTCGCTGCCGCGGCCGATCACGGATGTCTTTGTTGTCACGCCGGGAATTGCGGATGTGGAGGTCCGCTCCAACCGGGAGCTGTTCGTTTACGGCCTGCGGGCCGGGGAAACGGCGATCTATGCGACCGACGAGAATGGCGAGACGGTCTACGAGGCGACCGTCCAGGTCATGCGGAACATCGACCAGGTCCGCGAGATGCTGCGCCTGGCCATGCCCCGCGCCACCATCGATGTAAAATCCATCGGCGGCTACATCATACTCGATGGGATCGTCCGCAGCGAACAGGAAGTGAAGGACGTCGAGGAGCTGGTCCAGAAGTTCATGCGGATGGAGAAGGACTGGGTGCTGAGCCGGGTTCGCGCGGCGACCCCGCAGCAGGTCAACCTCCGCGTGCGCTTCATCGAGATCAACCGCGCGATGACGAAGCAGCTGGGCGTCAACCTTCAGGGTCTCGATGTCAGCGACGACTTTGTCTTCGGCGTAACACGCGGCCGCGAAGCCGTGACCGGCGGTGAGGGGAACCCCTTCGTCAACGCTATCGACGGCCAGTTCGAAATTGGCGGCAACAGCATCTACGGGATCGGCAGCCTGTTCGGCCTGGATTTCAATATCGCGGTTGATGCGCTGGCACAGGACGGACTGGCGACGGTGCTTGCCGAGCCGAACCTGACGACGATTTCCGGCACCCGCGCCAGCTTTAACGCGGGCGGCGAGTTTCCGATCGCCGTGTCCGACGGGCTTGGCGGGATCAACGTACAGTTCAAACGCTACGGCGTAATGCTGGACTTCACACCGCAGGTGCTGAGTGAGAACCGCATCCGGCTGCAGGTGAAGCCCACGGTTTCCGAGCTGACGGATGCGGGCGCGGTGGTGCTGGACGGAATTTCGATCCCGGCGCTGTCGACGCGCACGGTGACGGCGACGGTCGAGCTTGGTTCCGGGCAGAGTTTCGTCCTCGGCGGCCTCCTTCGCAACAACGCCAACAGCGCCGTCGAGAAAACCCCGATCCTGGGCGATATTCCGGTGCTTGGCGCGCTGTTTCGCTCGCAGAGTTTCCGCCGCTCGGAAACCGAGCTGATGGTGATCGTGACGCCCTATCTCGTAAAGCCGGTGTCTGAGCGCATCGCGACGCCGCTCGATGGCCTGCGCGCACCGAGCGAGGCCGAGAATTACCTACTCGGTAATGTGGGCGCGCCGACGGACACCATTCAGAAATCCGCCATCGAGGCCGGCACGCAGCCTGCGCGCCCCGGCTTCTCGCTGGACTAAGGAAGGGACCGCGATGACACGCTTTTTGAAACCTGTTCTTGCCTTTGGCATCGCCGGTGCGCTTGCCGCGTGCGGCGGGCCGCAATCGGCATCGAACAACCAGACGCCGTTCAACCTGAACACACCGGTCGTGACGCAGCACCTGATGACTTACGACCTGATTCCGCCAGCGGGGCAGGGCCTGTCGGCAGCGCAGCGCGACGAGCTGCGCGAATGGCTGAACAGCATCGATGTTCGCTACGGCGACCGGGTGAGCGTGGACCAGGAGGCGGTCCCGGCAGCCTTTGAACGGCGCGAACAGGTCGCGACCATCCTTGGCGAACGCGGCATGATGCTGAACCGGCTGGCGCCCGTAACGTCACCGGCGCTGCCAGCGGGCGCGACCCGGGTGGTCGTGGTGCGCGCGAAGGCGACGGTTCCGGATTGTCCGAACCATTCCTCCGTCGATGACCTGAACTACGACAATGCCACCAGCAGCAATTACGGCTGTGCGGACAGTACGGCGCTTTCCCAGATGATCGCCGACCCGAACGACCTGGTGCGCGGCAAACCCTATAAAAGCGATCGCCTTGATGCCGTGATCCCGGTGGAAACCGGCCCCGGCGTCATGGACGATTACTGAGGAAAGGCGAGAAAAGCATGAACGCCATCACACCCGTGACCGCCGGCGCGCGCGACGTTTTTACCGCCTTCGTTTGCGACGACGAACTGGCCGAAGGCCTGCGCCAGGCGCTGCCCGAAGTCGGCTGGCCGGAGGACCATGTGAACATGGGCGGCCTGCACAACGCCGTGCAGACGCTGTCCGTGACCTCTTCGCCCATCGTGCTGTTCGTCGACCTGACGGACGCCGAGGACCCGCTGAACGATATCAATTCGCTGGCCGAAGTCTGTGAGCCGGGTACGATCGTTCTGGCCGCGGGAACGGTGAACGACGTGACGCTCTACCGCGACCTCGTGGCGAGCGGCATTCAGGATTACCTGGTGAAGCCCGTAGATCCCGATGTCCTGCGGGAGGCGCTGCTAAACGCGCAGATGTCGCTGCAGGCCCCCCGTGGCGGCGAGGAGGGCGGCGAGGACCGTCCGCACCTGGGGATCAGCGTTATCGGCACGCGGGGCGGGGCGGGTGCTTCCACCATCGCGGCCGCGATGGCAAGCATGCTCAGTGAAACGGACGGGCGGGCGACCGCGCTTCTCGACCTCGATGTGCAGTTCGGGACGGGCGCGCTGAGCTTTGACCTGGAACCGGGCCGCGGCCTGACCGATGCGCTGGAAAATCCAAGCCGGATCGACGGACTGTTCATCGAACGCGCCATGACGCGGGTAAACGACCAGCTTGCGGTGCTGTCGGCAGAGGCACCGATCAACCAGCCGATGATGGCGGACGGGACCGCGCTGCACCAGCTTGAAGAGGAGATGGCGCAGTCGTTCGAGGCGCTGGTCGTCGATCTGCCGCGCAGTGTCGCCGTGCAGAACCCGCATCTGCTGACCCAGTCGAGCGTGATCGTCCTGGTCACGGAACTGACGCTGGCGGCGACCCGCGATGCTATTCGCCTGCTCGGTTTCCTGAGGCAGAACGCCCCGCAGGCGCGGATTGTCGTGGTCGCCAACAAGGTCACGCAGTCGCCGCCGCCGGAAGTGTCGAAGGCGGACTTCGAAGCCTCGATCGAAAGGAAGATCGACGTCGTCGTTCCCGGCGATGTGAAGCAGGCCGTGGACGCCGCGAAGCAGGGCAAGGCGCTGTCCGCCATCGCGACCGGAAAGCTGAAGTCAGCCTACGCCGACCTGCTGACGGAGATTGTCGGCGAGGAGGAGGCAGCGGCCGGCGACGGCACCTCGATGATGGACAAGGTGCGCGCGCTGCTGCCGAGCAAGGGCACGGCGAAGTCGGCGGGCAAGAAGTAAACCGGGCCGGGACCAGATATGCCACTATCCTCCAACGGCTTCGGGACGCGCGGTCCGGCGGTTCGCAGCGATGCGAAGTTCGGCGTGGCCGCGAAGGGCGGTGCGAAGCCGCGTCTCGTTTCGAAGACGGATGACAGCCCGGACGCAAAGGAGACGCCGCGGCGGGGGCGCAGTACCGAGAACTGCGTCTGGGCGCTGCACGAAATCCTGGCACCGGAGCTCCTGAAACGGTTCCCGGCAGCGACTGCGAAAAAGACCAGCCGGGGCGAGCTTGCCGGACGGCTGGAGGAACTCGTGAACGACACGGCCGCTGCCGAGGCGCTGGACATCGATGATGGCCAAATTCGCGATACCGTAACGGTCCTCTTGAACGACCTTATCAAGAAGATCGGCGGCCTGGAAACGGCGAGCGAGAAGAAGAGCGCCGCCGCGCAGTCGGCAAGCGCCGCCTCCGTCATTGCCGCCAAGGAAACGCTTCAGCCGCAACTGATGGACCGGATCGACGCCAGCGTCATCGACGATATGGAACGCGGCGAGCTTGCAGAGCAGGTTTCCGAAGTCATCGGCGAACTGATGGCCGAAAACCAGGTCAACCTGAACACGCGCGAGCAGCGCGACCTCGTGACGCTCGTTCTCAACGACATGCTTGGCCTAGGCCCGCTGGAACCGCTTCTCGATGACGAGGAGGTCAGCGAAATCATGGTGAACGGCCCGAAGATGGTCTACGCCGAGCGCAAGGGTAAGATTTCTCAGACGGACGTTGTCTTTCGGGATGATCAGCACCTTTTGAGCATTGCGCAGCGGATCGTGTCGGCGGTGGGCCGGCGCGTCGATGAAACGACGCCCATCTGCGATGCGCGCCTGATGGACGGCAGCCGCGTTAACGTGGTGATCCCGCCGCTCGCCATCGACGGCGCGTCCATCTCGATCCGCAAGTTCGCCAAGGACAAGCTGACGCTCGAGAAGATGCAGGGCTTTGGCAGCTTCTCGCCGAACATGATGAAGTTCCTGAACATTGCGGGCCGGATCAAGCTGAACATCCTGATCTCCGGCGGTACGGGTTCGGGCAAGACGACGATGCTGAACGCGATTTCGAAGAACATCGACCCCGCCGAGCGCGTCGTCACCATCGAGGACGCCGCCGAGCTGCAGCTGCAGCAGCCGCATGTAGTCCGGCTGGAAACGCGCCCGGCGAACCTCGAGGGCAAGGGCGAGGTCGATATGCGCGACCTCGTCAAGAACGCGCTGCGCATGCGTCCCGACCGCATTATCCTGGGCGAGGTTCGCGGGCCCGAGGCGTTCGAGATGCTCGCGGCGATGAACACCGGCCATGACGGCTCGCTCGGCACGCTGCACGCCAATCGCCCGCGGGAGGCGCTGACCCGTCTTGAGAACATGATCAACATGGCCGGCCTGAACCTGTCCGCGATGGCGATCCGCACACAGATCGCCGACGCGCTGAACCTGATCGTCCAGGTCAGCCGGATGCGCGACGGGGGGCGGCGCGTCACCCACATTTCCGAGGTTGTCGGTCTGGAAGGCGACGTGGTCACCATGCAGGACCTGTTCGTCTACAAATACGAAGGCGAGGACGATGCCGGCAACCTGCTTGGCCGGTTCGAGCCAAGCGGCCTGCGTCCGGCCTGTTTCGAACGCGCCGAATATCACGGCCTCGGCCGCGCCCTGATGGAGTGCGTCTCGTGAACACCGACATCCTGATCCTCGTGGTCGGCCTGAGCATTTTCATGACGCTCGCCCTGTTCGTGTTCGCGCTGTCCGGCGACGGGGGGAAGAAGAAGGTCGAGAAGCGCCTGTCCGCCGTGCGCGAGCGCCACTCCGATTCCATGGAAGTGAAAACGCAGGCGCAGATGCGGAAGATCGTCGCTGCGCGCGATACCAAGCTCGATTCCATGTTCTCCGGCATCATGCCGAACAAGGACGTGCTGCGTCAGCGGCTGAAGAAGACCGGTAAGAAGTGGGGTCTTGGGCAATATGCCGTTGCGAACGTGATGGGCGTGGGCCTGCTGGTCGCTGTGTTCATGATTCTTGGCCTGCCGGGCTGGCTCGCCTTTTTCCTCGGCCTGGCGCTCGGCCTGTTCATTCCGCATTTCACGGTGAACTTCCTTATCAAGAAGCGGCTGAAGGATTTTAACGACCGCTTTCCGGACGCCATCGAGCTGCTGACGCGCGGGCTTCGCTCGGGCCTGCCGATCGGCGAGTCCGTGAGCGTGGTCGGCCAGGAAGTCCCCGGCGTCGTCGGTGAGGAGTTTCGCGGGGTTTCCGACAAGGTCCGCATCGGCCGCACCATGGACCAGGCCATGCAGGAAACCGCCGACCGCATCGGCACGCCGGAATTCCAGTTCTTCGTCATCACGCTGAATATCCAGCGGGAAACCGGCGGTAACCTTGCTGAAACGCTGAACAACCTGGCCGATGTGCTGCGCAAGCGGCAGCAGATGAAGCTGAAGATCAAGGCCATGAGCTCTGAATCGAAGGCGTCCGCGTACATCGTCGGGTCGCTGCCCTTCATCGTCTTTGGCCTCATCCACATGATGGACCCGACCTACACGGGCGGCTTCTTCGAGGATTCGCGCCTGATGATCGCTGGGGTGTTCGGCCTGATCTGGATGTCCATCGGGGCCTTTATCATGGCCAAGATGGTCAGCTTCGAGATCTAGGGGAGCCCGCCGGGAATGGAAGCCAACACCGACCTGTCGACCTACGAGCTGTTTTTCGGCCTGACCGCGATTGATATCGCGACCATGCTGACGGCCGTGGCCGCGCTTGCCGTGATGATCGCGGTTTATTCCGTGGCGACGGTCAAGGACCCCATGCGGGGCCGCGTAAAGGCGCTGCAGGAACGGCGCGAGCAGCTGAAGGCGGGCATTACGGCATCGCGCCGCCGCACGAAGGTCGCCGCCAAGGCCGAGGCCACGAACCAGATGCGCGTTATCCTGAAGAAGCTGAAAGTGCTTCAGGACGAGCAGGCCAAGGTGGCGGCCGTACAGCTGTCGCAGGCCGGTATCCGGTCGAAGGATGCGGTTGTCGCCCTGCTGTTCGGGCGGCTGGTCCTGCCCTTTGTTTTCGGCGCGATCTCCGCGTTTGTCGTCTATGGGTCGGAACTGGTTGCCGACTATTCCGCCGTGATGAAGGCCGGCATGGTGATGGCGGGTGTCTTCGGCGGCTACAAGGCACCCGACATTTTCGTGAACAACATAAAGCAGAAGCGGACCGATGCAATTCGCAAGGGGCTGCCAGACGCGCTCGACCTGCTGGTGATCTGCGCGGAGGCTGGCCTGACCGTCGATGCCGCGTTCAACCGCGTGTCGAAGGAACTGGGCAAGGGCTTTCCCGAATTGGCCGACGAGTTTGCGCTGACCGCGATCGAACTTGGCTTCCTCCAGGAACGGCGACAGGCCTATGAAAACCTGTCGGAGCGTGTCGATCTCGAAAGCCTGCGCGGCGTCGTGACCACGCTGATCCAGACCGAGAAATACGGCACGCCGCTGGCGTCTGCGCTGCGCGTCCTGTCGGGCGAGTTCCGCAACGAGCGCATGATGGCAGCCGAAGAGAAGGCCGCGCGCCTGCCCGCGATCATGACCGTGCCGCTGATCATGTTCATCCTGCCGGTGCTGTTCATCGTTATTCTCGGGCCGGCGGCGTGCTCGATCGGTGACGCTCTGGGTTAAGGGCGGCATAGCTCCTACAAATTGTCATCCTGAACCTGTTTCAGGACCTACGACGTGACGGTCCCGCACCGTTCCGCCGGTCGCAGAAGTAGCAGCGTGGGTCCTGACATTCGTCAGGATGACAGGTTGGGGGATGGGGGCGGTCACGTCCTGTGTTGTTCGCCCCTGCGCCTCCGCGTAAGGCTAGTCTGTTATGGCTACGAACCTCAAACCCACCGCCGCCCTGCCGGTCAGCTTCGCCGATATCGAAGCCGCCGCGTCCGCCATCAAGGGCAGCGTAATCCGCACGCCGTGCCTGCATTCGCAAACGCTGTCGAACATTACCGGCGCGGACGTCTGGCTGAAGTTCGAGAACCTGCAGTTTACCGCTGCCTACAAGGAGCGCGGCGCGCTGAACAAGCTGCTGTCGTTGACGGACGAGCAGCGCGCCAAGGGTGTCATTGCCGCCTCTGCGGGCAATCACAGCCAGGGCCTTGCCTATCACGCCGCGCGGCTCGGCGTGCCGGTTACCATCGTCATGCCGCAGTTCACGCCGGTCGTGAAGGTGAAGCAGACCGAGGGCCACGGTGCGCATGTGGTGCTGGAAGGCGAAAGTTTCGACGATGCCTACGCGCATGCGCAAGAGCTAGAGCGCCAAGTGGGCCTGACCTTTGTGCACCCCTTCGACGATGAGAAGGTGATCGCGGGGCAGGGCACGGTTGGCCTGGAAATGCTGGAGGATGTGCCCGAACTCGACATGCTGGTCGTGCCCATTGGCGGCGGCGGGCTGATTTCCGGCTCTGCGATTGCGGCGAAGCATATGAAACCGGGGATCGAGGTGGTCGGCGTGCAGGCCGCGCTCTATCCCAGCATGTACGGCAAGCTGCGCGGGGAAAGCGTGGTCTGCGACGGTGACAGCCTGGCCGAGGGCATCAGCGTCAAGAAGCCGGGCGAGATCACGTTCGAGATCATCCGCGAGCTTGTCGATGATGTCGTGCTGGTCGCCGAGCGCGAGCTTGAGCGCGCGGTCGCGCTGTTCCTGGGCATCGAGAAGACTGTCGTGGAGGGCGCGGGCGCAGCGGGGCTGGCCGCGCTGCTGGCGCATCCGCGCAAGTTCAAGGGCAGGAAGGTCGGCCTGCCGCTATGCGGGGGCAACATCGATACGCGCCTGCTGGCAAATGTTCTGCTGCGCGACCTGGCGCGGAACGGGCGTCTGGCGCGCCTGAGGATCCGCCTGAAGGACCGGCCGGGTCAGCTCTATCATGTCGCCCGCCTGTTTGAGGAGCACCAGGCGAACATCCTGGAGGTCTATCACCAGCGGGTCTTCACGAACCTGCCGGCCAAAGGCCTGATTACCGACATCGAGTGCGAGACGCGCGACGAGGAACATCTGGAGCGCCTCGTCGAAGGGCTGCGCGCGCGGGGCTATGAGGTGCGGATGGTGGAACTCGCTTAACGCAATCTTGTTGCGAACCGGTCTAGGCTTGCGGCGACCCGAACCTGCTTTTGCTAGACATGAGGCCGCCCGCAGCGCGATAGTCCAGCCGTGACCGACCAAAGTTTCCGCTTTCCCCGCTTTTTCGTGACGGCACCGTCGGCCTGTCCGTATCTCGACGGCCGGACGGAGCGAAAGGTGTTCACCGAACTGCGCGGGGCGGATGCGGGGCAGCTGTCAGAAGCCTTGTCGCGGATCGGGTTTCGCCGGTCGCAGAATGTTATCTACCGGCCGAGCTGCGACGGTTGCCGCCTGTGCGTATCGGTGAGGGTGCTGGCGCGGGAGTTCAAGGCGAGCAGTTCCCAGCGGCGGACGAGCAAGCAGCATGCCGACCTCGACGTGACGGTTCATGAGCCGCGTACCACGAGCGAGCAGTTCTCGCTTCTCCGCCGCTACCTCGATGCCCGGCACCCGGGCGGCGGCATGGCCTCGATGGATGCCTATGACTATGCCGACATGGTCGAACAGACGCCGGTCGACACGCTGATCATCGAATACCGCGAGCCGCCGGAGCCGGGCAAGCGGCTCGGCCGCCTTGTCGGGGTCTGTTTGACCGACCGGCAGAGCGACGGGCTGTCCATGGTCTACAGCTTTTACGAGCCGGAGCTGGAGACGCGGAAGGGCCTCGGCAATTACATCATCCTGGAGCATATCGACCGGGCGAAGCGGCTTGGCCTGCCCTATGTCTATCTCGGCTACTGGATCGATGGCTGCGACCGGATGAACTACAAGCACCGGTTCAAGCCGCTGGAAGCCCTGACGCCGGGTGGCTGGGAACGGCGGGAGTAGCCGCCGCTAAGGCCTGCGTGCGCAGGCTTCGCCGTTCGCCTGTTCGATGGCGCCGACGGGCGGGCTCGCGAGATCGACCGCCGTGCCGCAATAATCCCGGAAATTCGCCATCCTGGGCGGCAGGGGCACGCCGCGCTGCGCCGCGAAGGCGCTGTCCGCCCAGCGGTAATCGCCGCCGTCCGCGTTCGCGATCAGGCCGTCGCTGTGACGGCGGAGGAGCGCGGCCGACAGGCCGGAGGTTTCGTTGCCCGCCATCGAAACCTGGCCGCCATCGCGCTCCGCAACGCGGCCGTCGATGACGTTGTTGAGGATCAGCGCGTCGGTCGTATCGAAGCGGGCGTCGATGCCGCGGGTGTCCACCAGCGTATTGTTGGCGATGATGCTGGCGGTGGCCTTGTTCAGGTAAATGCCGACGTCGGAACACTGTTCGATGATGTTGCCGCGGATGGTGCCGGCGATGGTTTCCTGCTGGCAGTTCGGTGATTTGCACAGGAACATCCCGGTGCCGCCGCCGCCGAGCGAAACGCCGATGCGGGTGCCACCGCTGTGGCTGTCGGCGCAGCGGACGTGATTGCGTTCGATCACGGGGTTCTCGGAGCCGCCCTTCACGAACAGGCCGTAGCTGACCCGGTCGCTCGCCGACTTGCCGAAGTCGGCGACGAGATTGCCGCGGATCACGACATCGTCCGTCGCAACGACGTCGATGGGCGTGACGGGGGTCGATGTCGGGTGGGGGGCGTCGTTCCGAAAGCTGTTGGCTTCGATCAGAAGGCCGTCGGGTTGGCGGTCGATGCGGGCGACCCGGTTCACTTTCAGCGCGGCGTTGTAGTTGCGGAAGCTGTTGTTGCGGATAACGTTATTCTCTGCCGGTCCGGAAATGTGGATCGCATGTTCGCAGCCCGCCGCGCCGCACTGCCCTACAAAATCAAGATTCTCGACGACCCAGTACTGCTTGGTCAGGCGAAAGGTCTCGAGCGCCTGTGTGTTCAGGGTGACCGAACCCGGCACAGCGGCGCGAACAATGATGGGCTGCTGCGGATTGCCATCCCGCCGGGCATCGAAAACCGTTCCGCCAAGCTTGTAGTCGCCGGGGGCGATCTCAATCACATCGCCGGGCGCAGCGCGCTGGAAGGCCGCAACCAGGCCTTGTTCACTGGCGACGGGGATCGTTGCCGAGCGGCCGTAGCTGCAATCGACGCTGACGCCCGGATCCGGGGCCGCGGTTGTCGGGATGGGCCGCCCGTTGCGCTGGAAGCAGAGGGGGGCGCTCGCGATCTCGAGGCTGGGGCCCGCGACCGTAACCGGCGCGCCCGGCGTTCTGGACGTGAACTCGTTGAGGTCGGAACGCGGAAAAACTGCCTGCACTGCCCTGATGACGGGTGCGATGGTGGGGCGCTGACCGGCCTGCCAGTCGCCCTCCACCGCGAACCAGTCACCGAACAGGTCGGTGACGGGCCGACCGTAACGCTGCTGTGCGCTGAGCGCGGCATAGCCGATTGCGGCGATCAGGGCGGCGGCGAGAAGCCCGGTGAAGATGAGGGGCCAGCGGCGGCGTTTTCCGGATGCGCTACGCGCGCGGCGGGCCTTGCCGGGCCTGCCGCCCTTCCGCTCTTCGAATTCGGCCTGCACACGCCTCAGCTGCGCCTGCCGCTCCTCGAAACTCCGCTTCTTCCCCGCCATCAGTCCCTACTAGGCGAAGGGTTCCGGCGGGGCCAGCGTTTCAAGCGAGGTTGGGGCGGAGCCAGCGGCGCGCTTCCTCCAGCGGCATGTCGCGGCGGGCGGCATAGTCGACGAGCTGGTCCTCGCCGATCTTCGCAACGCCGAAATACTGGCTGTCCGGATGGGCAAAGTAGAAGCCGGAGACGCTGGAGGCGGGCAGCATGGCCATGCTCTCGGTCAGGGTGACGCCGGTCGCTTCGGTCGCGCCGAGAAGGTCGAACAGGATCGGCTTCAGCGTATGGTCGGGGCAGGCCGGATAGCCGGGTGCGGGGCGGATGCCGCGGTAGCGTTCGCGGATCAGGTCGTCGTTCGAAAGGTCCTCGTCCGGTGCATAGCCCCAGAGGCTGGTTCGCGCGCGCTGGTGCATATATTCTGCGAACGCCTCTGCCAGACGGTCGGCCAGCGCCTTGAACAGGATATCGGAATAGTCGTCATTATCGGCCTTGAAGCGGGTGGTCTGGACTTCGGTACCGCCGGAGGTGACGCAGAAACCGCCAAGCCAGTCGCCGTCCGGGTGCAGAAAGTCGGTCAGGCAGAAATTTTCGCGCCCGCCGCGCTTCTTCACCTGCTGGCGGAGCATCGGGAGGCGTGCCTGAACGGCACCGCCAGGCTCTTCCAGCACCAGAATATCGTCGCCGTCAGGGCGGACGGGCCAGAAACCGGAGACGGCGCGCGGGTTCAGCCAGTCCTCGGCGACGATGGTCTTCAGCATCGCCTGCGCGTCGGCGAACAGGCTGCTGGCGCTTTCGCCGACCACGTCGTCGGTCAGGATCTGGGGATAGTTGCCGTGCAGCTCCCATGAGCGAAAGAAGGGCGTCCAGTCGATATAGGGGATGAGGTCGCTGACGGTGACGTCATCGATCACCTTCACGCCGAGCGCCTTTGGTTCGGGCGGCGTATAGCCGCTGAAGTCGGGCCGGAAGCTATTGGCGCGGGCGTCGGCGAGACTGACGGTCTGGCTGTCGCCGCGGCCCGCGCGTTTCTCGCGGATCTCGTCATATTCGGCGCGGATAGCGGCGGTGTAGTCATCAAGACCGGTGTCGGAGACGAGCTGGGACGCGACGCCGACCGCGCGGCTGGCGTCGAGGACGTGAATCGTGGTGCCGCTGAAGGCGGGTTCGATCTTCAGCGCCGTATGAACCTTGCTGGTCGTCGCGCCGCCGATGAGTAGGGGCAGGCGGATGTCCGCCTTCTCCATTTCCTCGGCGACCGTGACCATCTCGTCGAGGGACGGCGTGATGAGGCCGCTGAGGCCGATCATGTCGGCATCCTCATCGAGTGCGGTCTGGAGGATGGTCTGCCACGGGACCATCACGCCGAGGTCGACAACCTCGAAATTGTTGCACTGCAGGACGACGCCGACGATGTTCTTGCCGATATCGTGAACGTCGCCCTTCACCGTGGCGATGACGATCTTGCCCTTGGCGCGGCTTCCCTCTTCCTTTTCCTCCTCGATGAAGGGGATCAGGTGGGCGACGGCTTTCTTCATGACGCGGGCGGATTTCACGACCTGAGGCAGGAACATCTTGCCGGAGCCAAAGAGGTCGCCGACGACGTTCATGCCGTCCATCAGCGGCCCCTCGATCACATGGATCGGGCGGTCGGCGGACTGGCGCGCCTCCTCGGTATCCTCGACGACGTGCGAATCGATGCCTTTTACGAGGGCATGTTCGAGGCGCTTTTTGACTGGCAGGTCGCGCCAGCTGTTATCTTGAACAGAGGCGCGCGCGCCGCCTGCGCGGAACCGATCGGCGATCGCGAGCATGCGGTCGGTCGCGGTGCCTCCTGCCTTGGGGCGGCGATTGAGAACGACATCCTCCGCCGCCTCGCGCAGCTCCGGATCGATCTCGTCGTATATGTCGAGCTGGCCTGCGTTAACGATGGCCATGTCGAGGCCCGCCGGGATGGCGTGGTAGAGGAAAACCGAATGCATGGCGCGGCGGACGGGTTCGTTGCCGCGGAAGGAGAAGCTGAGGTTCGATAGGCCACCCGAGGTCTTGGCGTGCGGGCAGAGCGCTTTGATTTCGGCGACCGCTTCGATGAAGTCGAGGCCGTAGCGGTCATGCTCCTCGATCCCGGTCGCGACGGCGAAGACGTTGGGGTCGAAGATGATGTCCTCGGCCGGGAAGCCGTTCGCGGTGAGGAGGTCGTAGGCGCGTTTGCAGATCTCGACCTTGCGCGCCTTCGTGTCGGCCTGCCCCTTTTCATCGAACGCCATGACGACGGCGGCGGCGCCGTAGCGGCGAACGCGGGCGGCGGCGGCGAGGAAGTCCGCCTCGCCTTCCTTCAGGCTGATCGAGTTGACGACGGCCTTGCCGGGGACGCATTTCAGGCCCGCCTCGATGACGTCCCAGCGGGAGGAATCGATCATGATCGGAACGCGCGCAATGTCCGGTTCGGCGGCGATCAGTTTGAGGAAGGTTTCCATCGCCGCCTTCGCGTCGAGAAGCCCCTCGTCCATGTTGACGTCGATGATCTGCGCGCCGTTTTCGACCTGCTGGCGTGCGACCTCGACGGCGGTTTCGTAGTCGCCGCCCATGATGAGCGTTTTGAACCGCGCAGAGCCGGTGACATTGGTGCGCTCACCAATGTTGATGAAGCTGGCGGACGACATCAGGCGGCGACGCGGAAGGGGTCGAGACCCGCGAGGCGAAGGGCGGGGTTTGCCGAGGGGAGCGTGCGGGGCTCATAAGGCTTCACGGTCTCCGCGATGGCGCGGATGTGGGCGGGGGTGGTGCCGCAGCAGCCGCCGACGGCATTGATCAGGCCTTCCTTCGCCCAGTCCTCGATCAGGCCGGCGGTCGTTGCGGCCTCCTCGTCATAGGCGCCGAGTTCGTTGGGCAGGCCCGCATTCGGGTAAACGAGGACGGGGACGTCAGCGATTTTGGCCAGCGCCGAGACATGGGGGCGAAGCTCGGTCGCGCCGAACGAGCAGTTGAGGCCGATGGTCAACGGCCTCACATGACGCATTGAATACCAGAACGCCTCGATGCCCTGGCCGCTGAGATTGCGGCCGGCCATGTCAGTGAGGGTAAGGGATACCATGACCGGCACGTCGCGCCCCAGCGTGGCACCGGCGTCCATCGTGGCGGCGGCGGCGGCCTTGGCGTTCAACGTGTCGAAAATCGTTTCGATCAGGATGATGTCGCAGCCGCCCGCGAGCAGCGCGTCCACCTGTTCGCGGTAAACGGCGACCATCTGGTCGAAATCCACTTCGCGGAAGCCGGGGTCATTGACATCGGGTGAAATGGACAGCGTCTTGTTGGTCGGGCCCACGGCCCCGCATACGAAGCGGTCGACGCCGTCCGTGCGGCTGTCGACGGCTTTCCGAAGGATCTGCGCCGCGCTGCGGTTGATGTCGCCGACCAGCGCTTCCGCCCCGTAGTCGGCCTGGCTGATCGAGGTGCCGTTGAAGGTATTCGTCGCAAGGATGCGCGCACCGGCGTCGATATAGCTCTCGGCGATTTCGCGGATGATGTCGGGCCGGGTCAGATTGAGGAGGTCGTTGTTGCCCTTCTGGTCGCGGTCGAGGGTCAGCGTGCCGCGATAGTCCTCTTCAGCGAGCTTGTAGGACTGGATTTCCGTCCCGTAGGGGCCGTCCTTCACCAGGATCTGCTCGCGCGCCGCCGCGCGGAAGCGTTCGCGGATGGTCATGCTGCCTGATCCTGTTGTGCGGGCGCCGCCGAGCCGCGAACGCCGAGCATATGGCAGATCGCGTAGCTGAGCTCGGCGCGGTTGAGGGTGTAGAAATGAAAGTCGCGCACGCCGCCCGCATAGAGACGGCGGCACATTTCGGCGGCCACCGTCGCCGCGATCAGCTTGCGCGCCTCGACCTTGTCGTCGAGCCCATCAAAGAGGCGCTCCAGCCAGCCAGGGAGCGCAGTCCCGTTCATCGCGGCGAACTTTCTCGTCTGCTTGAAGTTTGAAACAGGGAGGATCCCCGGCACGATGGGGGCGTCGATCCCGGCAGCGGCGGCCTCGTCCCTGAAGCGGAGAAAGGTGTCTGGCGAAAAGAAGAACTGCGTGATCGCGCGGGTGGCGCCGGCGTCCAGCTTACGCTTCAGATTGTCGAGATCGGCCTGCCGCGTCCCTGATTCCGGATGCGTTTCCGGGTAGGCAGCGACGGAAATCTCGAAGTCGGCGACGCGCTTCAGACCTTCGACGAGCGACGCCGCGCAGTCATAGCCGTCGCGGTGCGCCTGGAAGCGCTCGCCCTCTCTCGGGGGATCGCCGCGCAGAGCGACGATATGACGAACACCCGCATCCCAATATTCGCGGGCGATGTCGTCGATCTGTCCGCGTGAGGCATCGACGCACGTCAGGTGGGCGGCGGGCGTCAGCGGCGTTTCCTTGACAATCCTTGCGACGGTGCTGTGCGTGCGCTCCCGCGTGGAGCCGCCTGCGCCGTAGGTCACGGACACGAAGCTGGGACCAAGCGGCTCAAGTGTCTTGATCGATTCCCAGAGCGTCTCCTCCATCTTCGCTGTCTTGGGCGGAAAGAACTCGAACGAGACGTCGATATCGCCGGCAAGGTCGGCGAACAGCGGCGGCGCAAAGGCGCGGTCCTGTTCGGTGCGCTGAACAGTCATGCCGCTTTCCGGTCGCGGCGCTGCGGTTTCCCGGCGAGCCAGATCGTGACCGTCAGCGGCCCTTCGAGCTGGCGGGTTTCGCCTAACTGCAAGCCCGCGCGGCGGAGCCATGTGCGCACGACATCGTCGGCAAAACCAAGCCGCGCATGGGCGTGATCGCGGCGCAGTTCCTCACGATCGTGCGGCGCGAAGTCGGCGATCAGGAGACGGCCGCCGGGCGCCAGAATGCGCGCGGCCTCCTGAATCGCAAGCGACGGCTTCTCGGCAAAATGAAGCACCTGGTGCATGACAACGGTGTCCGCCGCCTGCTCCAGGGAGGGTAGCGCGTGCATGTCGCCGTGCCTGAGGCTGCAATGCGGAAGGTCGAGCGTGTCCAGCTTCGCCCGGGCGGCGCGCAGCATATCGACGCTGCGGTCGATACCGAGCGCGCTGTCGGACCGCGCGGCGAGCAGTTCCAGCATACGACCGGTGCCCGTGCCGACATCGACAAGGCGGCCAAGCGGAAGCGTGCACAGCAAACTGACGACGGCAGCCTCTACCTCGCTGTCAGCGACATGCAATTCCCTCAGCCGGTCCCAGTCATCGGCCTGCGCATCGAAATAGGCGGTCGAGGCGGCAAGCCGCTCGGCACGAAGCGCGGCCAGTCGTTCGGCGTCAACACCGTGGTCGGGCCCAAGCTTGAGCAGCTGAGTCACCGCAGCCGCCTCCTCGGTTTCGGCATAGCGCACGAACACCCAGGCGCCCTCGCGGTAGCGCGTCACGAGACCCGCCTCCGCAAGGATCTTCACATGGCGCGATACGCGGGGCTGAGACTGGTCGAGAATCTGCGCCAGGTCGCCAACCGTCAGTTCGCAGCCGTGCGTCAGGCGCGCGATCCTGAGACGCGTTTCATCGGCAAGCGCCCGAAACAGTGTGACCTGTGGTGTCATATGGCGGGAGCATATAAAGACTTCTTTATATGTCAATCGGACCGGTGCGGCCACGCAGGTGGTCGCATCGCCGCACACAGGGCGCTAAGCGCATAGCTATGACGCGCTATCTGCCCCTGCTCCTGCTGCCGTTTCTCGCGGCCTGTGCCACAACGCCTGCCGGTTACGAAACCGCCCAGCGCGACGACTGGGAGGGTGTGAACCGTGCGATCTACGACTTCAACAACGCCGTCGATTCCGCGGTCCTGAAGCCGGTCGCGCTCGGCTATCGCGCCGCGGTGCCGGCCCCGGCGCGCAAGGGCGTCGGGAACGCGCTCGACAATATCGACGAGCCGCTGAGCTTCGTGAACGCGCTGCTTCAGGGGAAGGTCAAGCGGGCGTTTCGCGCTGTCGACCGGTTTGTCATCAACACGACCTACGGCGGGTTCGGGCTGACCGACCGGGCGGCGGAACTCGGACTGGAAGAACAGCCCGAAGATTTCGGACAGACGCTCGCGGTGTGGGGTGTGGGGTCTGGGCCGTTCGTGATGCTGCCCATCCTGGGGCCTTCCAGCGTGCGCGACGCGACCGGATTTGCCCTGAACCAGATCGCCGGGCCGTATAACCAGTTCGAGGACCGGGCGCTCAATCTCAGCTTCGAGGAACGCGCGCCGCGAATTGCACTGAACATCGTCGATCAGCGCGCCGGGCTGATCGAGACGGCGGACCCGATCCTCGCCAACGCGCTCGATCCCTATACGACGCTCAAGTCGTCCTACATCCAGGCGCGCACTGCGCAGATAAACGACAATGCTGCCGGACGTCCCGGCGGCGCTGGCGGGGGTGCGATGATGGAGGAGTTCGAGCCCTTCGATTTCGATGAAGACGGGGCCCCGACCGGTGAACCCGATGAACCCGATGGGCCGGAAACGCCGGAAGAGCCCCAGGACTAAGCGCCTGCGGAAAGCTGCTGCGCCGCACAAGCCACTTGCAACTGGCGGCATATTGGTCCGTTATTGTGAGCGATGGCGCTAGCCGTCATGGCCGTTGCCAGCGTTAAGTATAAGAAAATGAAGAGGGAACTTGTCATGAAGACTATTTCAAAGGGTATCGCGATTGCCGCTATGACGGCTGGTCTTGGCCTCGCGGCATGCTCGGAAGGCACGGAAGAGAGCGCGGAAAACACTGCCGAGGGCGCCGCCGACGACATGGAACTGGCCGGGCAGGCCGCGATTGACGACATCGAAGCCGGCATGGACGAAGTCGGCCAGGACATGGACGCCATGGGCGCCGAGGTCGAAGGCGACTTCGAAGCGCTGGGCGCCGAGGTTGATGCCGCCGTCGACCAGGCCGCTGCCGATGCCGACGCGATGGCAGACGAGATGGAGCAGGATCTCGATGAAGAGATGTAAGCGCCGCGCCTAACGCGCCGCGTGGGCGCTTGAGGGTTAGGGATCAAGGGCCGCTGCCGCCTGTGGGCGCAGCGGCCCTTTTGCTGCGGCGCAGCGGTCAGGCGGTTGCAACGTGCCGGCAGTTTTCAGCTGCGAGATAGCGCCGCCCGAAGAAGAAGCCGAGCGCTGAGCCGAACAGGTTGGCCGCGAGCTCTCCGCCGTAGACGCCGGCTACCCCGGCCAGCTGTCCGCCAACCCACGCCACCGGCACCATCACGATGAGGACGCGGGCGGCCGAAAGCACCAAGGCGCGGCTGGCCCGGTCGATGGCGTTCAACGCGCCGTTGGTGACGATCAGGACGCCGAAGCCGCCAAAGCCCCATGCGGCAACCTTCAGATAAAGGCCGATGTCCTCGATAACGGCAAGATCATCGGTGAAAACGCCCGCTGCTTCGTCGCGGAAGAGAACGAGAAGGACAGCTATCCCGGTCCCGTAGATCAGGGAGAAGGCCTGCGCCTGGTTCAGTGCGGCCCGCGAACGGTCCGGATGACCCGCCCCCCAGTTC
This sequence comes from Pacificimonas sp., assembly GCA_036351775.1. Classification (GTDB taxonomy): domain Bacteria; phylum Pseudomonadota; class Alphaproteobacteria; order Sphingomonadales; family Sphingomonadaceae; genus Pacificimonas. The sequence goes on from JAZBPX010000023.1 coordinate 65,283, forward strand.
TGCCCGACGATCGCGCCAATGGATGAAGACAGAGCGAGGAGCGGCACGACCGCGAAACTTTGCAGCCGCCCGGCAACGCCGAAGGCTGCGACCGCATCGTCTCCATAGGCCGAGAGGAAGCCGGTGAGGACCGTCAGACCAACCGGATTGATGGCGTTGGCGCTGGCGGCGGGAATGCCGACGGTTGCAAGCTGGCGGGCCCCCGCGCCCCAGTCTCCGTCCCTCAGGCGCGAGACACGGAGCCCAAGGTCGCTGCGGGCCGCGAGGATCATCGCGAGCGTTCCGGCAAGAACGAACGAGCCGCCCGACGCGTAGCCCGCGCCTGCAATTCCGTAGCCCGGAACCGGCCCCCAGCCCGCGATCAGGAGAGGGTCGAGCACCCAGTTTGCCGCTGCCAGCGTCAGGAGAATCGCGCTCGACCGTTTGGCGGCGCCCTGGGCGCGGAGAACGCCATTGGAGCCCATGGAGAACAGGAGAAACGGATAACCCGCCAGATAGGGGCGCATATATTGATCGATCAGTTCAGCGGTCTCGCCCTCCGCGCCAAGCAGGTTGAAGAGGGGCCCATAGAGCGCGAACAGAAGGGCGGTGAGAGCGAGGCCGACAAGCCCGGTCAGGACGACGCCCTGGATGGCGCGCCGCTCCGCCAGGTCCCGCTCCCTGCTGCCCAGCGCACGCGATACGACCGAATTGATGCCGACAAGAAGGCCGACGCCGAGGCTTGTGAGCGCAATGCCCACGGGAAAGGCGTAGCTGATGGCGGCCAGCGGTTCCGGTCCGAGCTGCCCGACGAAGTAAGCGTCGACGATTCCGACGGAGGTGATCGCCGCGATGCCGAACACCATGGGCAGCGTCTGCTGGACAAGATGGCCGCGAATGGAGCCGCGCGTCAGCCTGGCCCCATCGTCGCGTTCGGTTTCTGGCATCCGGCGCGCTTAGGGAGTCGCCTGCCGAATGGAAACGCTTGCAGTGACAGGGCCGCAGATCGGCCAGACACCTCGCTGCGGCGGACCGTTCCGGCGGCGCCGCCAACCCATGCAGCCTTGCGGGGCGGGCCGGGCGCTCTATATCCCGCCGCCGGACACAGGAGAGACCGTCATCGCCAGCAGCCTCGTGATTGTGGAGTCGCCCGCCAAGGCGAAGACGATCAACAAGTATCTCGGTTCGAACTACGAGGTGCTCGCCTCCTACGGCCATGTTCGCGACTTGCCGCCGAAGGATGGCTCGGTCGATCCGGACAGCGATTTTGCGATGAAATGGCAGGTGCAGTCGGACCGTTCGAAGCAGCTGAAAGAGATTGCCGAGAAGGCGAAAGTGGCCGACGCGCTGATCCTCGCGACCGATCCCGACCGGGAGGGCGAGGCGATTAGCTGGCACCTCTATGAGCATCTGAAGGCCAAGAAGGCGCTGCCCGCTGATGTGCGGCGCGTGACGTTCAACCAGATTACCAAGAGCGCCGTCACCGAGGCGATGGCGAGTCCCCGCGAACTGGATGAGCCGCTGATCGAAGCCTATCTGGCGCGGCGCGCGCTCGATTATCTGGTGGGCTTCACGCTGTCGCCGGTGCTGTGGCGCAAGCTGCCGGGCGCAAAGTCCGCCGGGCGGGTCCAGTCGGTGGCGCTGCGCCTGATTACCGAGCGCGAGCGCGAGATCGAGGCTTTCCGCGCGCAGGAATACTGGACGGTGAAGGGCCAGTTCGAGACCGGCAAGGGACAGGGTTTCGAGGCGCGGCTGGTGCGCTGGCAGGGCAAGCAGCTGGAAAAGTTCACGCTGAACAAGGCCGCGATTGCCGCCGAGGCGAAGGCCGACGTGCTGGCGGGCGACTATCAGGTCGCCTCGGTCGAAACGAAGCCGGTCAGCCGCAATCCCTATCCGCCGTTCACAACCTCAACGCTGCAGCAGGAGGCGAGCCGCAAGCTTGGCATGGGCGCGTCCGACACCATGCGGACCGCGCAGGCGCTCTACGAGGCCGGGCATATTACCTATATGCGGACCGACGGCGTTGAAATGGCGGGCGAAGCGATCAGCGAGGCGCGGCTTGTGATTGCCGACCGCTATTCGCAGGCGCACCTGCCCGCCAGTCCGCGCATTTACAAGTCGAAGGCGAAGAACGCGCAGGAGGCGCATGAGGCGATCCGCCCGACCAGCCTGTCGAAGGGCCCCGAGATGCTCGCCAAGCTGCCGGACGGGCAGCGGCGGCTCTATGAGCTGATCTGGAAGCGCACGCTCGCGAGCCAGATGGCGCCGGCGAAGTTCGACCGCACGACGGTGCTGCTTCAGGACCGCCATGGCCGGGCGGAGCTGCGTGCCAGCGGTCAGGTCACGGTCTTTCCCGGTTTCCTGGCGCTCTATACCGAGACGCGCGACGAGGACGACGCGCCGGAGGACGAGCGCAGCCTGCCAAAGATCGAGAAGGGCTCCAGCCCCGCGATCAAGGATGCAAGCGCGGAGCAGAGCTTCACCCAGCCGCCGCCGCGCTTTTCGGAGGCAACGCTGGTCAAGCGGCTGGAGGAGCTGGGGATCGGGCGGCCGTCCACCTACGCCTCCATCCTGCAGGTGCTGAAGGACCGCGACTATGTGCGGATGGAATCGAAGCGCTTCTATCCAGAGGACAAGGGCCGCCTGCTGACGGCGTTCCTGGAGCGCTACTTCACCCGCTATGTCGAATATGATTTCACCGCGGGGCTGGAGGAGCAACTTGACGATATCTCGGCGGGCGATGCGGAGTACAAGGCGGTGCTGCGCGCCTTCTGGCAGGATTTCTTCCCGAAGACACAGGAGATCATGGAGCTGCAGCCCTCCGAGATTACCGAGGTGCTGGACGAGTTTCTGGAGCCGTTCCTGTTCCCGGAAAAGGAGGACGGCAGCGATCCGCGCGCCTGCCCTGCCTGTGCCGACGGGCGCCTGTCGCTGAGGGGAAGCCGCAACGGGCCGTTTATCGGCTGTTCCAACTATCCCGACTGTTCCTACACCCGCCCCTATGGCCGCCCTGACCCCAATGACGACGGCGAGGCGGCGGCCTATCCGAAGGAGCTGGGCGCGCACCCGGACGACGGCGAGCTTGTGACGATCCGCGACGGCCGCTTCGGCCTGTTCGTGCAGCATGGCGAGGAGAAAAAGCCGCCCCGCGCGTCGATCCCGAAGGATGTCGATCCGGCCTCCGTCGACCTTGACATGGCGCTGAAGCTGCTCGGCCTGCCGCGCGTGATCGGGCCGCATCCCGAAACAGGCAAGGACATCGAGGCATCAATCGGACGCTACGGCCCCTATCTGCGCCACGACGGGAAGTATGCGCGCCTGACCTCGACGGCGGAAGTCTTCGAGACCGGCATGAACGCGGCGGTCGTGAAGCTGGCCGAGGCGGAAAAGAACAAGGGCAAGGGGCGTCAGAAGGCCGAGCCGCTGAAGATCATGGGCGCTCACCCCGTGTCGGGTGAGGAAATCCGCCTGATGGACGGCCGCTACGGGCCTTACGTCACCGACGGCAAAACCAACGCCAGCCTGAAAAAGGACATGGACCCGGACGCCCTGACCCTGGAACAGGCCGCCTCCCTGATCGACGAACGCGCCGCGAAGGCCCCGGCGAAAAAGAAGCGCAAGGCCCCTGCGAAAAAGAAAGCGTCGGCGAAGAAGAAGGCACCGGCGAAGAAGGCGGCGAAGACATAGGTTCAGATCAGTAGTGGAAGCGGCATTGCGCGATGTCGAGACACTGCTGGTCCCCGCTTCCCGTCACGCGGTAAACGAGGCGGTGTTCTTTGGTGATCCGCCGCGACCACCACCCTTTCAGGTTCTGGCGCAGCGGTTCTGGTTTGCCGCGACCACGGAACGGGCTGCGCGTACATTCCTCAATTAGCGCGTTCAAACGCTTGAGGTCGCGGTCGCTCTCGGACTGCCACTCCAGATACTCTGCCCAAGGACGGGCGGAGAACCGGATATTCATGGCTGGATCAGGTCGCGCTCAACGCCTTCACCGGCATCGAGTTCGCGAATGCTCTCCATCAGGCTTTCGGCATTTCGCGGGGAACTCATGAGGTGGAGTGTTTCTTCCATACCGCGCCATTCCTCCATTGATAGGATGACGCAATCGCCGCCATTTTGGCGATGGATGGCCACAGGGGCGCGGCTTTCGACGGCCTTGTCGAGGATCGTTTTCAGATTGGCGCGGGCGTCGGTGTAGGTGTGAATATCCATAAGGCGGCTCCTTTCGCGATAATATGTGCAGGAGGCTGTACAATGTCAATGTCGTGCGAACCACGCTGACGTTCGGCAAAGCGCGGCGAGAAGCACGGCGTAGAACCAAAAAATTTCCAGCAAGCCAAGGAACCCCAACGCCAAGCCACCGTTGTGGGGTCAGGATTTCCTTGGATACGAAAGGGTTAGCCATGGCTGAAATTCCTGTAGAGAAAAAGAGCAGCATGGGCTGGCTCTGGGCGCTCCTGGCGCTGCTCGTCATCGGTCTGTTGATCTGGTGGCTGCTCGCCGAAGCGGACGAGCCCGAGGTGGCCGATGTGGATACGCCTGTCGTAACCGACATCGAGCCTGTCGATAACGATTTCGCCGACGTGGATGTAGCCGTTGGGCCCATCACGACCGTCGCTGGCCTGACCGGCCTGGCCACGATGGTTGGAACGGACGTGGACCTCGACGGGGTCACGGTAACCGAACTGGCGGGCGACATGGCCTTCTATATCGGCGAAGGCATGAACCGGACGCTGGTCCTGTTTGACGAGGACTACACGCCCGGCGACGCCACCGAGGGCGAGTATGACATCAACGTCGGCTCCCGCGTGTCGCTGGACGGTGAAGTCCGCGCCGCCGACGGGACACTGTCTGATGGTGTGTTCGCGAACGTCCCGGACGATACCGAGGCCTATATCTACGCCGACACGATCGAAATGCTGAACTGAGGGTAAGCCCGCGAGCCGTGCCCGCGACAGGCGGCCGGCTCGCGCTTCCCCCGCTGACTGGGAGACTGACATCATGGCTGACTATGGCGATACCGGATACCGGCACGAGCCGCGCTTTGAAGAGCTGGACCATGCGCATGACTGGAAGCTGGAAAACGATGACCAGGACATTCGCGGACGACCGCTTGTGAGCACAACCGGGTTCAAGATCGGCGTTATCGACGACCTGCTGATCGACAAGGGCCGCGAGCGCGTTGCCGCGGTTCGTCTGAAGGACGGGTCGATGACCGCCGCCGAAAATCTGGAGATACACGACGACCGCGTCATCTGGCACAGCGGCGGCGCCGGGGACCGGGCCGTGCATATGCGCGGCCGCTCGGCGACGCGCTAACCCGCGCGCAGCGACGACAATTTTTGCCGGTGCCGCAAGGGCCCGGCCTCGACTGAGACAGGCTTCGCGGTGGCGGGGCCTGTTTCTTTTGTCCCGGCCAACCCTAGCCCCCGAAGCGTTCCGGGTCGCTGGCGATGAGTTTTTCGAGGTCGGGCAAGCCGCTGGCGATACCCTTGGTCAGTCCCTTTGTGATGACCCAGCCAAGGATCAGCGGCGCGCTCGCCTTGCCGGTCCAGACAAGCTCGCTGCCGCCCGGGGCCTTGCGGACGGTGTAGTCCTCGATGCCAGCGCTAATGGGCAGCGTGGTCCTGTCAAAGTAGAAGGCCATGCGTTCGCACTGGTCCCAGGCGAAGAAGACCTCCTCGATGCGGTTGCCGCCGCTGACATGGACGGTGCGGGTGGTGCCGACGCCCCAGGGCTGCGGGCTGGTCCACTCGACCCTTTCGATCGCTTTCAGCCATTCGGACCATGCCTTTGCGTCGAGAAGCGCGTTCCAGACCATTTGCGGCGGATAGGGAAAGCGGTGCGCCGCGCCCGGCTGTTTTGCCGTGCGCAGATAGTCTTCGCCTACCACCTTATGCTGCTTCGCCGTCTTCGCCATCGCTGCCATCTCCCTGTCTTGCCGGGGGCAGCCTAGCGGGAACGGCGGGAGGGGGCTAGCGAACGAGAAGGACAGGTGCGCGGACCGTCTGGAGCATGGCGGTCGTGGTGCTGCCGACGAACAGGCGGCGGAGCGGTGAGTGGCCGTAGGCACCCATGACCAGCAACGCGCCCGTGGTGCCCGCCATCACGTCGGCGATGACCGTCTCTGCCTTGCCGGGTTTCAAAATGGTGTCGACGTCGCGGCCCGCGGCAAGCGTCCGTTCGGCGCGCGAGAGATCACGCCGATGGCCCTCCGTGTCCGCCTCCGCCATCACGACCGTAACGGGCATTCCGGCGAAGAGTGGTGAGTTGGCCAGGCGTTCCATGGCGCGTTCCGCGGCCGGACTGGCGTCATAGGCGAACACGAGGCGCTGGAGCGGTTCGACGTGCCGGGACGCGATTAGGACGGGCTTGTCACTGGCGCGGACGACCCGCTCGACCTTCGAGCCCAGATGATCGGGCGCGAATTCGTGGCTGACCCCGCGCTTCCCCATGATGACCACGCGGGCACCGGCCTCACGCTCGATGATGGTTTCGACAATGCCGCCATGGCGGGAGAGGGTTTCGACAGAGCTGGCACCATTTTCGCGCAGGCGCTCCTTACCGGCGGCGAGCAGCGCACGGGCGCGTTTGACCTGTAGCTTCGCGTCGGCAGCCTCCAGCGCGGTCAGCTCCTCGAGAAGCTCGCTCTTCGCGCCGAGCCCGATGGCTCCCGACAGGTCGCGGCGCTGCGCCACCGGATCATGCCGCTGGACGACGTGCAACAGCTCGATGGGCAAGTTGAGGCGCCCCGCTGCCCAGGCTGCGAGGTCGCACACGCTGTTCGCGTAGGCGGACGGGTCGATGCAGGCGAGAATGCGGTCCATGATAGGCTCCTAGTGCGCGCCGCCGGGCGCGTCCGCCCCCGGCTTGTCGTAGCTGGCGAAGCGCTCGATCAGCTTGGCGCTCTCGGCGCCGAGACCCGCGATCGTCACGTCGGTGCCCTCGCGGCGGAACTTCGTCACCGCCTTGTCGAGCGTGCCGATGGCGGAAATATCCCAGAAGGTCGCTTCGCTGACGTCGATGACGACCCGGTCCAGAACCTCGCGGAAATCGAACGCTCCGGCGAAATTGTCGGCTGAGGCGAAGAAGACCTGGCCCTGCACGCGGTAGGTGCGCGCGCGGCCGTCGGCGGAGAGGTCGCTTGAAACCGTGAACAGCCGCTTCACCTTCATGGCGAAGAACAGGCCGGAGAGAATCACGCCGACAGCCACCCCCTGCGCCAGATCGTGCGTCCAGACGACGACGATAACGGTGGCGAGCATGACGACCGAGGACTGCCATGGGTGATGGCGGATGTCGCGGATCGAGCTCCAGCTGAATGTGCCGATCGACACCATGATCATGACCGCGACGAGAGCGGGCATGGGGATCTCCGCCACCAGCGGGCCGAGAACGACGATCAGGAACAGGAGCACGCTGCCCGCCACGAAGGTGGAGAGGCGCGTCGAGCCGCCCGACTTCACGTTGATGACCGACTGGCCGATCATCGCGCAGCCGCCCATGCCGCCGAAGAAGCCGGTGACGAAGTTGGCGAGGCCCTGCCCGGCCATCTCGCGGCGCTTGTCGGAGCCATTGTCGAGAAGGTCGTCGATGATCTGCGCGGTGAGCATGGATTCGAGCAGCCCCACGGCTGCCATGGTCAGCGAATAGGGAAAAATAATCTGCAGCGTTTCGAGGGTCAGCGGCACCTCCGGCAGCGCGAACAGCGGGAGCGTTGAGGGAAGCTCGCCCATTTCGCCGACGGTGTTCACGTCGATGCCGAACCACATGGTGAAGGCGGTGAGAAGGACGATCGCAACGAGCGGCGAGGGGATGGCCTTCGTCAGCCTTGGCAGCAAGTAGATGATGCCAAGCGCAACCGCGATCAGCGCATAGGTGATCCAGGTCACATTGATGAGCTGCGGCAGCTGCGCGGAAAAGATGAGGATCGCCAGCGCGTTGACAAAGCCTGTGATGACCGACCGCGATACATATTGCATCAGGAGGTTGAGGCGGAGGAGGCTTGCAATGCCCTGGAACACGCCCATCAGTACGGTCGCGGCGAACAGATACTCGACGCCGTGATCCCGGACCAGCGGCACGACGAGGACGGCAATGGCAGCCGTCGCCGCCGACACCATGCCAGGCCGCCCTCCAACCAGCGCGATGATCACCGCGATGGAGAAGGAGGCGTAGAGGCCGACGCGCGGATCGACGCCCGCGATGATCGAGAAGCCGATCGCCTCAGGGATCAATGCAAGCGCGACGACGAGGCCGGCGAGGATGTTCGAGCGCGGCTCGGCGAGCCAGTCGCGGCGGTTGGTGGTGATGGCCGTCATGGCTGTCCTGCGATGGCGCCGACCGCAGCGTAAAATTGCGCCGCCGCGCCGCTGAGTTCGAAACTGGGTGAGAATGCGCAGGGCCAATTGACGGTGCAGCGCGGGCTTGACGCGGCATTAGCCGCTGAAGAGGCGTGCGGCCAGCCATGCGTTCGGCATGGCAGCTCATGCGCCAGGGGCATGGGGGATAAACGCGCTCTACACGGCCTGTCCCGCCGCAAAGGCGCTCGCCCAGGCCCACTGGAAATTATAGCCGCCCAGCCAGCCGGTGACGTCGACCGCTTCGCCGATGGCGTAGAGGTTGGGGACGCGCTTTGCCTCCATCGTCTTCGAGGACAGTTCGGCGGTGCTGATGCCGCCGATCGTGACCTCGGCCTTGGCAAAGCCTTCGGTGCCGGTCGGTTCGAAGGGCCAGTCGCTGAGGCGCTCCTGCACCGCGCGCAGGGCCTTGTCCTTCATCTCCGCAAGCGCGCCCGGCGCATCGAGACGCTCGGTCAGGGCTTCGGCGAGGCGGGCGGGCAGGGCGGTCTTCAGCGCGGTCTGAAGCTGGGTGTTCGGGGCGGAACGTTTCTGATCCAGCAGCCAGTCGGCGTCCGCATCGGGCAGGAAGTCGATGCCGATCCGGTCTCCGCCGCGCCAGTAGCTACTGACCTGCAGGATGGCGGGGCCGCTGAGGCCGCGATGCGTGAACAGCGCCGCCTCCCGAAACCGGGTCTTGCCGGCGCGCGCAACCACTTCGGTGGAGACTCCGGACAGATCACGGAACAGCGCCTCTTCGCCGGAGAGGGTCAGCGGGACGAGCGCGGGGCGCGGCTCGACGACCTTGAGGCCGAACTGGCGGGCCAGGCGGTAGGCGAAGTCGGTCGCGCCCATCTTCGGAATCGACGGTCCGCCCGTCGCGATGACGAGGCTGTCCACGCTCGCCTCCGCGTCCTGCGTCACGACCCGGAAGCGCCCATCGGCGTGGCTGACGCTCTCCACCTCCTGAGACATGGCGCGGTGGACCTGCCCCTTGTCGCATTCGGAGAGGAGCAGGTCGACGATCTGGCTGGCTGACCCGTCGCAGAAGAGCTGGCCGAGGGTCTTTTCGTGGTGCGCGATGCCGTAACTGTCGACGAGGGCGATAAAATCGCGCGCCGTGTAGCGGCTTAGCGCCGACTTCGCGAAATGCGGGTTCTGCGAGAGATAGCGATCGGGCGCGGTGTTCGTGTTAGTGAAGTTGCAGCGCCCGCCGCCCGAAATCAGGATCTTCTTGCCGGGGCGGTTCGCGCGTTCAAGGACCAGCACGCGCCGCCCGCGCTTCGCCGCCTCCGCCGCGCAGAACAGGCCCGCCGCGCCCGCACCTAGGACGATCACGTCATAGCTGCGCCCGCTCATTCCGTCGGCGCCCGGTAACGCGGAAAGGGCAGGGTCAGCGACATCATTATGGCCGCAAAGCGAAGAACGAGTGCGGCCGCCAGACCCGCGAGCGCCCGAACCTCGAACCCCAGATCAACGGGCAGGAGGACAAACACAGCGCCGCCGAGAAGGGCGGGGCTGATGTACAGCTCCTTGGCGAACAGGATGGGCCGCTCACCGCAGATCACGTCGCGGATGATACCGCCAAAGGTCGCCGACATCGCGCCGAGCAGGATGGCGACAAGCGGGTGCGCACCGAGCGATTCCGCTTTCGCCGCGCCAAGAACAGCGAACAGCGCCAGACCGGCCGCGTCCGCCCATACCAGCCATTCCATACGGTTGCCCAGCAGCCAGCGGTTCGCTCCGGACGCAAGGATCGCACAGCTTATGCAGACCGCAATGGCGGTCGGCTGGGCAACCCAGGCCACGGGCGCATCGAGCAGGAGGTCGCGCACCGTACCGCCGCCGACGCCCGTGACGGTGGCGATGAAGGACACGCCCACAACATCCATGCCTTTCCTGAGGGCCAGCATCGCGCCCGATATGGCGAAGACCGCCGTACCGATCAGGCCGTACCAGAAGAAAATCTGCGACAGGTCGCTCATGCTTCGCGCACCTAGCGGGGTGGGTATGGAAACGGAACGGGCGCGCCGGTCAGGACGCGCCCGCTGCCATGCGTTCTATGCTGCGGAGCAATTAGCCCGCTAGCGATCAGCCCTGGGGCGCGCCGCCCTCCGGGCGGCGACCGCCGCCCTTCCTGTGCGGACGCGGGCCGCCGGGACGACCGCCGCCGCCATTGGTGCCGCCACCGGGCTTACCACCACGGGGACCGCCCTTGCCCTTATAGCCGCCGCCAGGCTTACCGTGACGCTTCGGGCCGCCGGGACCACTGGGTCCGCGATTGCCGCCATCGGCGCGCCGGTCCTGACGCTCGCCGCGTTCGCCGCGATCCTGACCGTCGGCTTTGGCCGGGTTCGGACGCGGACCGCGCCCGCCGCGCTCCTCGCGCTCCGGCGCGAAGTCGGGACGGCGACGACGCTGGCCGCCGCCATTGGCACCGCCGCGCGACCGGCGATCGCCACGTGCCGCATCGCGGCCGCCGCCCCGCCGTTCTTCACCGCTCGCACCCTTAGGCGGCAGCTTGATCTGGCCGATGCGCTCGACTTCGGCGTTGAAGTTCTCAGGCAGCGGTTCGACGGCAATGCGCTGGCGCGTCACTTTCTCGATGGCCTTCCAGTCGCCCTTTTCCGGCGGCGCGACGAAGCTGATCGCTTCGCCGTCAGCGCCTGCGCGAGCGGTGCGGCCGATACGGTGCACATATTGTTCGGGCACCTCCGGAATGTCGAAGTTGATGACGTGGCTGACGCCCGTCACGTCGATCCCGCGCGCGGCGATATCGGTGGCCACGAGAACGCGGCAATGCCCGTCCTTGAAGGCACCGAGGGCGCGTTCGCGCTGGGCCTGGCTCTTGTTGCCGTGAATGGCGGCGGCGCGGATGCGCGCGCCCTCCAGGTTACGGACGATCCGGTCGGCTCCGTGCTTCGTGCGGGAAAAGACCAGTACGCGGTCATGGTCAATGCGTTCCAGCGTCAGCGTGAGAAGCGCCTGCTTTTCCTTCATGTTGACGAAGGTACAGCGCTGCTCGACGCGTTCAGCCGTGGTCGCTTGCGGCTGCACTTCGACCTTCACCGGATTGGTCAGATACTTGCCGACCAGTTCGCTGATCTGCTTCGGCATGGTGGCGGAAAAGAACAGCGTCTGCCGGTCCTTCGGAACCATCGGGACGATGCGGCGCAGCGCGTGAATGAACCCGAGGTCGAGCATCTGGTCCGCCTCGTCGAGGACAAGGAATTCGATACGGCCAAGGTCGAGCGCGCGCTGGTCAATGAGGTCGAGCAAGCGGCCCGGCGTGGCGATCAGAACGTCGACGCCGGCGGCCAGCTTCCGCTTCTGCGGGCCGTCCTTCACGCCGCCGAAGATGGTCAGAACGTTCAGGCGCATGCCGCGGCCGTAGCTGATGAAGCTCTCGCCGATCTGGGTCGCCAGCTCGCGGGTCGGTGCCAGCACGAGAACGCGCGGGCATTTCGGCTTCAGCGAGTAGGGCTGCGTCGCCATCTGGTGGAGGATCGGGAGCGCAAAGGCGGCGGTCTTGCCGGTGCCGGTCTGCGCGATACCCAGAAGGTCGCGGCCCTCCATCGCGGGCGGAATGGCCTGCACCTGGATGGGGGTTGGGGTCTCGTAACCCTCGGACGCGACCGCCTTGGCAATCGGGGCATGAAGGTTGAAATCGGAAAACTTGGTCATTTTAAAATACTTTCAGGTTCGCGGCCACCGCTTGGGAAGGCGCGCGCACGGCACGGCAAAGGACCGGTCCGCGCGAAAATTCGCAGGAACGGCCCCGCGTGAACTGGGACGTAGGAGAGTTTGGCAACTCTGAAGGTCCGGACCTCATCGGCGGTATCGTTGAAACCGCCAGCGCTTCACGCCGGTCACGGACCAGATGCTGCGGTGCAGCACTGATGCAAGGCGGCATATGAGGACGGGCAGGGGCAGTGTCAATACAGGCGCGGTCGTCTGGGCGTTGTCCAACGCAGATGTCTGTGTTAGTACAGACGTATGAACATGCCCCTGAAACTCAGCGGCATCGGCAATTCGGTCGGTGCTATCTTTCCCAAGGAAATGCTGGCCCGTATGAAGGTCGGTAAGGGTGACGTTGTTTACGTTACCGAGGCGCCCGATGGCAGTTATCGCCTGTCGCCTTACGATCCCGAGTTCGAAGAACAGATGAAGCACGCGGAAGCGATCATGAACGATGATCGCGACATTCTCCGTGTGCTGGCGAGGTGACCGAGTTTCGCTGGCTGACCGCGGACAGCATCCTTGCCATTCATGACCGCCAACTTGCGGAGCATGGCGGCCCTGCGGGCCTGAAGGACGCCGGACTGTTGGAATCAGCCCTTGGACGCCCGGTCAACCAGCATGCTTACGGATCGACGGACGCAGCCGATCTGGCCGCGGCCTACGCATTCGGTATTGCGCGCAATCATCCCTTCGTGGATGGCAACAAGCGGACGGCGTGGATCGCAGCCAGGCTGTTTCTGCGCCTGAACCAGATCGAGATTACATTCGATAAAGCGGACGCTACGGAAACCGTCCTTTCGCTGGCCGCGGGTTCACTATCTGAAGCGGAGCTCGCAGCATGGTTCCGTGCCCGGATCGTACCCGAATGACTGACCTCCCCACCCGCGAGCAAATCCTCGCTTTCGTGAAGGAGAGTCCGCAGGAAGTCGGACGGCGGGAGATTGCGAAGGCGTTCGGCGTGCGCGGCGACCAGCGGCGCGATTTGCGGACGCTTCTCAATGAGATGGCCGATGACGGCGAGCTGGAGCTGGGACGCGGCAAGACCGTTCATGAGGGCGGCGGTCTGCCGCGCGTGACAGTCCTGCGCGTCGTCCTCATAGACGATGGGCGGCCCATCGCGGTGCCAGACAGCTGGGGTCATGATGACCCGCCGCCGCGTGTTCCGGTGCGGGAGCGGAAGGGCGGCCGGGCGCTTGGTGTCGGCGACCGCATTCTGGCGCGGATCGAGGAGACCGGGCGCGGTTACCGCGGCCACCTGATGAAGCGTATCGGCACGGCGTCGGAGGCGATGATGGGCATCCTGCGGAAGGACGAGCGCGGCCACTTCCTGCAGCCCGTCGACAAGCGCCAGCGGAAGACCTTCCCGGTTCATGACATTGGTGAGGCACGGGCGGGTGACCTCGTTCTGGCGCAGATCGACGGGCGCAAAGCGCGCGTGACGGAGCGGCTGGGCGATCCCTTTGCCCCGCGCTCGATTTCGCTGATCGCCATCCACGCCAAGGGCATCCCGCACGTCTTTCCGGACAAGGTTCTGGCGGCGGCGGACAAGAGCGCCGAACAGTCGCTCGGCGATGACCGCGAGGATTTGCGGCACCTGCCGATCCTGACCATCGACCCGGAGGATGCGCGGGATCATGACGACGCGCTTTATGCAGCCCGGAACGAGAAGAAGGGCGGCTGGGACGCCGTCATCGCCATTGCCGATGTCAGCTTCTACGTTCGCGGTGGGACGCCGCTGGACGATGAAGCACGGAAGCGCGGCAATTCCGTCTACTTCCCGGACCGCGTGGTCCCCATGCTGCCCGAAGTCCTGTCCGCCGGGGCGTGCTCTCTTGTCGAGAAGGAGGACCGCGCCGCCCTCGTCTGCCACCTGCACATCGCGGAGGATGGCACGCTGTCGGACTGGCGCTTTACCCGCGCGGTCATCCGGGTGGCGGCGAACATCGCCTATGAGCAGGCGGCGGACTGGCCGGACATCGAACCCTTGTGGGAGGCATGGCGGGCGCTGTTCAAAGCGCGGCAGGCGCGCGAGCCGCTGGAACTCGATATCCCCGAACGCCGCGTCGAGCTGAACGCCGAGGGGCAGGTCGTGCGGATCGGCGTGCGGGAGCGGCTCGATGCCCACCGCCTTGTCGAGGATTACATGATCGCGGCGAACGTCGCGGCGGCGAAGGCGCTGGAAAAGAAACGCTCGCCCGTCGTCTACCGCGCGCATGAAACGCCGAGCGCTGAGAAGATCGACGCCCTGCGCGAATATCTGAAAACGCTCGGTGTGCCGTTATCGAAAGGGCAGGTTATCCGGCCCGCTTTGTTTACCCGGATGCTCGACGCGCTGACCGATCCGATCCTAAGGGAACAGGTCTCGACCGAGGTGCTTCGCAGTCAGACGCAGGCCTATTACACGCCGGAGCGGCTAGGCCATTTCGGTTTAAGCCTTGCGAGCTATGCCCACTTCACCTCGCCCATCCGGCGCTATTCGGACCTTCTGGTTCACCGTGCGCTGGTGCGGGCGTTCGATCTCGGTCCGGGCGGGCTGTCGGCAGCGGAAGAAGCCGCGGTCGAACAGACGAGCGAACATATCTCGAAGACCGAGCGGCGCGCGATGGAGGCGGAGCGCGACACGGCCGACCGCTACGTCGCGGCCTATCTGTCGGAGCGGGCGGGTGATGTGGTCCCGGCTCGGATCACAGGCGTCACCAAGCACGGCCTGTTCGCGACGGTCGACAATGTTGGCGGCGACGGCCTGCTGCCCATGCGATCGCTCGGCGGCGAATATTGGAATTTCGACGAGACCGCGCGAACCATCACCGGCGAGCGGTCCGGGACGACCTTCAAGATCGGCCAGCGCCTCGACCTCAGAATGGCCGAGGCGAACCCGGTGACGGGCGGCCTGATCTTCGAGCTTCCCGACGGCGCGGGGTCGCCGGGCGCGGCTGGACCGGGCGGACGGCGCAAGAGCCCGCCGAAGGGCCGACGCAAGGGCGGCAAGGGCGGCAAGGGCGGTTCCAAGGCGGCTCGGCGCCAGAAACGCAGCAAGACGTAGTCATCCCTACGCAGGCAGGGATCCATGGGCCGACGCGGCGTCTCGGTTCAGCGGCTGGTCCGTGGATTCCCGCATTCGCGGGACATTGCGCTGGCGGTAGATTTTCCGGTCGTGCTCGATCTGGACCTTGCGGTTGGCCTTCGAGGGGATGACGGGGGTGGTGCCGCGCTCGATCAACCATAAGCGCAAGGCATTGCTGTCATAGCCTTTGTCCGCAACCAGATAAACTGACGGCGGGACGGCGTTGATGGTCTGTATGGCGACCTTGGCATCGTGCGTGTTGCCGGGTGTCGGGAGCAGGATGCGGGGGCGGCCCACCGCCGGAACCGGTTGTAGAGCGTCTTCTTCGGTCCGTAGACCTGTTCCGGGCAGTCGCTCCAGCGACCGCCGCTCTTCAAAGCATGGACGATCCCCGATAGCACGCGGCGGTCATCGACCCTCGGCATGCCGCGCGTGTCGGTCGGCAAGAGCGGCTCGATCCGCGACCATTGCTCGTCCGAACACCAGAAAAAATCAGCCATCAACCTGCCTCCTCGCTGGAGACAGGTGAATCCCATCCTGAAGCTGCTGTGGATCCCGTTTATGGGTCCGGACCCTAATCCCGAGAGTGTTCCCCGATATAGTCATTCCTGCGAAGGCAAGAATCCATGAATTTCCGGTTCGCGTCAGATGGCTCGTCGGCCCGTGGATCCCTGCCTTCGCAGGGATGACTAGGGTCCGGACCCTAGAAAGTCCCGGTGACCCGCCCCGCCCTAGTTGCTGGCGACGTCGCGCTTGGCCTTGAGGGTGGCGAGGCGGCGTTCGGCGATGGTTTTCTCGCCGTCGGAGCCTGCCTTTTCGACCGCACGTTCGGCGGCGGTGATCTCTTCGGAGAGGGCATTCACGTCGATGTCGGCGACCGGCTCGGCGCGCTCGGCGAGGATGGTAAGGCCTTTCTCGTTCACTTCGGCAAAGCCGCCGTCGATGAAGATGCGTTCGGCCGGGCTGCTGGCCGTTTCATAGACCTCGATCGCGCCGGGGCGAATCGTGGAGAGAACGGGCGCGTGGGTCTCGAGGACGGCAAAATCGCCCTCCGTTCCCGGCACGACGACCTGATGGACCGTCGCGGACCGCAGCGCCTTTTCCGGCGAGACCAGTTCGAATTGCAGGGGCATGCCTTAAGTCCGCTTTCTTTCCAGTTCGTCATCCTGAACTTGTTTCAGGACCTCCTCGCGAGGTCCGCCTCGCCGCTGCCGACCGTCCGGCCTCCTCCGGCACGAGATCCTGAAACAAGTTCAGGATGACGGTCTTTTGTTGGCCGCTGACGCTTGGCTGCCCCTCCCCTGAAAAGGAGAGGCTAGTGAAACTACGCCGCGTCGGCGGCCATCTTCTGCGCCTTTTCGCGCGCCTCGCCGATGCCGCCGACCATATAGAAGGCCGCCTCGGGCAGGTCGTCATGCTTGCCGTCGACGACTTCCTTGAAGGATTTGATCGTGTCCTCGAGATCGACGAACTTGCCGGGGATGTTGGTGAACACCTCCGCGACATGGAAGGGCTGCGACAGGAACTTCTGGATCTTGCGCGCGCGGGCGACGACCAGCTTGTCCTCCTCCGACAGCTCATCCATGCCGAGAATGGCGATGATGTCCTGCAGCGACTTGTACTTCTGCAGGATTTCCTGAACGGCGCGGGCCGTCTCGTAATGCTCCTGGCCGACGACGCGCGGCTCAAGCACGCGGCTGGTGGAATCGAGCGGATCGACCGCCGGGTAGATGCCCAGCTCCGAAATCGCGCGGTTCAGCACGGTGGTCGCGTCAAGGTGAGCGAACGAGGTGGCGGGCGCGGGGTCGGTAAGGTCATCGGCGGGCACGTAAATGGCCTGCACGGACGTGATCGAGCCCTTGTTGGTGGAGGTAATGCGCTCCTGAAGGTTGCCCATGTCTGTGGCCAGTGTCGGCTGGTAGCCCACGGCTGACGGGATGCGGCCGAGGAGCGCCGACACTTCCGAACCCGCCTGCGTGAAGCGGAAAATGTTGTCGACGAAGAACAGGACGTCCTGCCCCTCCTGATCGCGGAAATATTCGGCGATGGTCAGGCCCGACAGCGCGACGCGCGCGCGCGCGCCCGGCGGCTCGTTCATCTGGCCGTAGACGAGCGCCACCTTGGAGCCCTCGGAGATGGCATTGCCGTCGGCGTCCTTGGCAATGACGCCGGCATCGAGAAATTCGTAGTAGAGGTCGTTGCCCTCGCGCGTGCGCTCGCCGACACCGGCGAACACGGAGGTGCCGCCATGGCCCTTCGCGATGTTGTTGATCAGCTCCTGGATCAGGACGGTCTTGCCCACGCCCGCGCCGCCGAACAGGCCGATCTTGCCGCCTTTCGCGTAGGGCGCGAGCAGGTCGATGACCTTGATGCCGGTGACGAGGATCGAGTTGTCGGTCGACTGGTCGACGAACAGCGGCGCCTCGGCGTGGATCGGGGCGAACTTGGTCGCGCCGATGGGGCCGCGCTCGTCAATGGGCTCACCGACGACGTTCATGATGCGGCCGAGCGTTTCCGGGCCGACCGGCATCTGGATCTGGGAGCCGGTGTCGGTCACTTCGGCGCCGCGCACCAGACCCTCGGTGGAGTCCATGGCGATGGTGCGGACCATATTCTCGCCAAGGTGCTGCGCGACCTCGAGAACGAGGCGCTTGTCGCCGTTGCGGGTCTCGAGCGCGGAGAGAATCTCCGGCAGTTCGGTGTCGAACTGAACGTCGACAACGGCGCCGATCACCTGGGCGATGCGGCCGATGTTGTTCGTGGTGGGCTGAGCTGCTGCGGTTGCCATGTCTCTCGTCCTCTTGCCTTCTTCTTAATGCCGTCACCCTGGACTTGTTTCAGGGTCCAGTGCCGCCGGCCAACACTTGTCGCTGGATGCTGAAACGAGTTCAGCATGACGGAAGGGTGACGGAAGTTTCTTCCCTAGAGCGCCTCGGCGCCCGAAATGATTTCCACCAGCTCGGTCGTAATGACGGCCTGGCGGGTGCGGTTATACTGGATGGTGAGGTCGTTGATGAGGTCGCCGGCGTTGCGCGTGGCGTTGTCCATCGCGGTCATGGAGGCTCCCTGTTCGGATGCAGCGTTTTCAAGGAGGCCCTTGAAGAGCTGAACCGCGATATTGCGCGGCAACAGTTCGTCGAGAATGGCATCCTCCGACGGTTCATATTCGACGGCGCTGTTCACACCCTCGCTGACCTCGGCATCGCCGACGGGCGCGGGAATGATGCGCTGTTCAGTGGGGATCTGCGCGAGCGCGGACTTGAACTCGGAAAAGTAGAAGTTCGCCACATCAAATTCGCCATTCTCAAAACGCGCGAGCAGGTCGTCGGCGACACCCTTCGCATAGTCGAAATGGACGTTCTTGATGTCGGCGAAGTCCTGGAAGTGGACGATGTCCTCAGGATGGCGGCGGCGGATGACCGCGCGGCCCTTCTTGCCCATCAGGTAGAATTTGACCGTCTTGCCGCGGCCGCGAAGCTCCTTGGCGGCGATCAGCGCCTTCTTGACGATATTCGCGTTGAACGCACCGGCAAGGCCGCGGTCGGACGTGGCGATGACGAGGAGATAATTCTCGTCCTTGCCGTTGCCCACGAGAAGCGGCGAGGCGGTATCCTTCGACACCGACTGGCCGAGGGACGCCATGACGGCCTCCATCTTTTCCGCATAGGGGCGCGCCGCCTCCGCCGCTTCCTGCGCACGGCGCAGTTTCGCAGCGGCGACCATCTTCTTCGCCTTGGTGATCTTCTGGGTCGATTTGACCGAGGAGATCCGGTTTTTCAGGGCCTTGAGGCTTGCCATTCCACTCTTCCGTCATCCCGGCGAACGCCGGGATCCATCTCCAGAGGGCCGCCTTATGTCCACCAGTAGGAGGTGGACCCCGGCCTTCGCCGGGGTGACGACCATTGATTGTTACGCGAACGTGCGCGCGAATTCCTTCAGGATCGCGTGCAGCTTGTCCGCCACATCGTCCTCCAGCTTGCCCGTCGAACGGATCGATTCGAGCACGTCCGCATGATTGGCGCGCATGTCCGTCAGGAACGCGCTTTCGAAGCGGGTCACGTCGGATGCGGGCACGCCGTCGAGATAGCCCTGCGTACCGGAGAAGATCGAGACGACCTGCTCCTCCATCGGCATCGGCGAGAATTGCGGCTGCTTCAGCAGCTCCGTCAGGCGCTCACCGCGGGCCAGCAGCTTCTGCGTGGAGGCGTCGAGGTCGGAACCGAACTGCGCGAACGCGGCCATCTCGCGGTACTGGGCGAGGTCCAGCTTCATCGAGCCGGCAACCTTCTTCATCGCCTTCGTCTGCGCGGCGCCGCCGACACGGCTGACCGACAGGCCGACGTTAATGGCCGGGCGGATGCCCTGATAGAACAGGTCCGTCTCCAGGAAGATCTGGCCGTCGGTGATCGAGATGACGTTCGTCGGGATATAGGCCGACACGTCGCCCGCCTGCGTTTCGATGATCGGCAGCGCAGTCATGGAACCGGCGCCGTTCGCCTCGTTCATCTTCGCCGCGCGCTCGAGGAGGCGGGAGTGAAGATAGAACACGTCGCCCGGATAGGCTTCGCGGCCCGGCGGACGGCGCAGGAGCAGCGACATCTGGCGGTAGGCCACGGCCTGCTTCGACAGATCATCATAGACGATCAGCGCGTGCATGCCGTTGTCGCGGAAATACTCCGCCATCGCGCAGCCGGTATAGGGCGCGAGATATTGAAGCGGCGCAGGCTCCGACGCGGTCGCGGCGACGACGATGGAATATTCCATCGCGCCGTTCTCCTCGAGCGCGCGGACGAGCTGGGCGACGGTCGAACGCTTCTGGCCGATAGCGACGTACACGCAGTAGAGCTTTTTCGATTCGTCGTCCGAGGCGTTCACGGTCTTCTGGTTAATGATCGCATCGAGCGCGACGGCGGACTTGCCGGTCTGGCGGTCTCCGATAATCAGCTCGCGCTGGCCGCGGCCGATGGGGACGAGCGCGTCGACGGCCTTCAGGCCGGTCTGCATGGGCTCGTGAACCGACTTGCGCGGAATGATGCCCGGGGCCTTCACCTCGACGAGTTCGCGCGTGACATCGGTCAGCGGACCCTTGCCGTCGATCGGATTGCCGAGGCCGTCCACGACGCGGCCGAGGAGGCCCTTGCCGACCGGAACATCGACGATCTCGCCGGTCCGGCGAACGGTGCCGCCCTCCTTGATGCCCGTATCCGAGCCGAAGATGACGACGCCGACATTGTCGCTTTCAAGGTTCAGGGCCATGCCCTTCACGCCGCCCTCGAACTCGACCATCTCACCGGCCTGAACCTGGTCGAGGCCGTATACGCGGGCGATGCCGTCACCGACGGACAGCACTTCGCCGACCTCGGAGACCTGTGCCTCGGTGCCGAAATCGGCGATCTGCTGCTTGATGACGTCGGAAATCTCAGACGGGCGAATGTCCATTATGCTGCGCCTTTCATGGCCCGACCGATATTGTCGAGCTTGGTCTTCAGTGAGGAGTCGATGAGACGGCTGCCGACCTTAACGATCAGGCCGCCGAGAATGCCGGGATCGACGCGCGTGTCGAGCGCAACGTCTTGGTGATAACGCGCGCGGAGCATCGTCTTGATCGCGCCGGCCTGATCGTCGCTCAGGTCATGCGCGGACGTGACTTCCGCCGTGATTTCGCCGCGCGCTGCCGCCGCGAGCTTCTGGTAGTTCGCGATGATCTCCGGCAGCGCCGCCAGGCGGCGGTTCTTGGTCAGAACGCCAAGGAAATTCTTGGTCAGCGGGTCGACCTTCAGCTTGTCGGCCACGGCGTTCATGCCGGCCGCCTGCTGGTCCTTGCCGAGAAGCGGCGAGCGGATGAGGCTGCGCAGATCGTCAGACTCGGCGAGCGCCGCCTTCAGCGACTTCAGGCTGTCCTCGACCGCGCCCTCGGCCTTCTTCTCTCTTGCAAGATCGAACAGGGCCGTCGCGTACCGGCCGCCAAGACCATGTACCATGCTGCCCGATTGCGCCGTCATCGTGTCCACGCTGGTTTCCGCTGATCCTAGACTAGGAAGTGATTCGGTTCGCTGGACACAGCCCGCCAAGACGGCGGGCATAGAAAACGGGGCACCGCCGCTCCCACGGGGAACCGGGCACCCCTCCATCCAACGCTGGCGCGGCTACCACCCCCTCCACCGAATCGCAAGCGGTGTGGGAGGACCGGAATGGATATGGCGGTGCGGCCTTTGCGTCGGCTTTGCGGTGCCGGATGCCGCGATAGCCCAAAGCTGGGTCGTCCCATGACCTTGCCACCGCATGATCAAGGGAAGGCGGGTGTCGGTATTCTTTACGTTCTTCGACCTGCGCGAACGCAAAGCCAAACCTAAATCATTGTTTCTAAGGCGAACTCAGTATCTGGCACCAAACTTGCATTAGATTAGTGGTCATTACCCATCCGCTCTTCAGGGGGAAGATTATGTTGCTTCGTTCAATCGCCGCCGCTTCTGCTCTTTTGGTTGCTGCGCCGGCCGCAGCGACAATCACCGTCGTCTTCGACGGCTTTGTCGAGGGTGCCGCCGATTTCGACGCCACTGTGGCGCTCGCGGGCGGAACGGTTTCAACCTTCTCCCTCGTCCCGGGAACGAGCGGCAACCCGCTCGACGTCGGCGACTTCACGATCGCTCGCAACAATGGCTCCACAGTTTCCGTTGGCAGCGCGCAGATCGCCAACAACTCCAGCCCATCGATTTCCACGTCGGGCGGCGTTATCAGCATCGACCCCGCGGGGACGGGCCCCGGCCTTCTGGCGAAGGGTTCGGGCCTGACGCTCACCTTCGACAATCCGATCAATGCGATCGGTTTCGAGGTCGAGGACTGGGCCACCTGCTGCGCGCCGTCGGACCTTTACATCCAGTTCGGGACCAGTGCGCCGATCCTCGTCGGCGAGTCCAACACAACCGGTGATCAGTACCTCTCCAATGGCGGGGCCGGCGTTTTCGTCGCCGCGTTCGATGATACCGACACCTTCTCGCAGGTCTCCTTCTGGGGCGACGGGTTCGGTGAAGTCCTGACCTGGGGCGGCACGGTCCGCTTTGCCGAGATCGACGAAGGCTCGCTGCCTCCCGCAGTTCCGGCTCCCGGTGCCCTTGGCCTGCTCGGTCTTGGTGCGCTGCTGATCGGTGCGCGTCGCCGCCGCGGCTAGGCCCCTCTGACCATGGGGCGGCGTGTCAGCCGCCCCAGATCTCCGCGAGGCGCGCATCGCGGCCGCAGCCCGTGCGGTAGAAATTGTAGCGCACCGGGTTCTTGTCCGAATAGTCTTGGTGATAGCCCTCCGCGGTCCAGAAGGTTGGCGCATCGAGGATTGCCGTCACGACTTCCTGATTCGGAAAGCGCTGCACAACCTCCGCGCGTGATTCCTCCGCAGCGGTCCGCTCCTCCGCGTTCGCCGGGAAGATCGCGGCGCGGTAGCTGGACCCCTTGTCGCAGAACTGGCCGACCGGATCGAACGGATCAACATTCTGCCAGAACACGTCCAGCAGCTCGTCATAGCTGACGACTTCCGGATCATAGCTGACGCGCACCGCCTCGTAGTGACCCGTACCGCCCGCGGTGACCTCTTCGTAGGTCGGGTTCTCCGTATGGCCGCCCGCATAGCCGGAGACCGCCTCAATGACGCCGTCGACCTTCTCGAAATCGGCCTCCGCGCACCAGAAGCAGCCCATGGCGAAGTAGGCGCGCTCCTCATTGGCGGGATCGGTAGCACTGTCCTGCGCGGTGGCGGAGCAGGACAGGGTCAGGAGCACGGTAGCGGCGAGTGCGGAAAGGCGCATGGGTCGGAATATCCTCATCGTGAATGACTGTGTCAGGATTTCGGTACCGGCACGAAGTCGAGCGCCGCGCCGTTCAGGCAGTGGCGCTTTCCCGTCGGCGCGGGACCGTCATCGAAGACATGGCCCAGATGGCCGCCGCAATTGGCGCAGTGGACCTCAGTCCGCACCATGAACAGCGACCGGTCGTGGGCATAACCGACCGCGTTTTCGACCGGCGCATAGAAGCTCGGCCAGCCGGTCCCGGAATCATACTTCGTCGCGGACGTATAAACGCGGTTGCCGCACCCGGCACAGCGGAAGACGCCGCGGCGCTTTTCGTCGTCGAGCGGACTGCTGAAGGCGCGTTCGGTCCCGGCCTCTCGCAGAACGTAATATTCCTCGTCCGTCAGGCGCTCACGCCATTCAGCGTCGGTGAGTGTGAAGGGATAGTCCCCGGTCGCATGCGGATTGGCCCAGGCGCGGCTGGACAGGCCCGCCACGAGAGCAGCGGACGACAGGGCACCGATCAGGCGGCGGCGGTCGATTATCATCATAGTCTCCATCTCCCCAAACTGTTCGTCCGGGGATGCCGTTCCGTTACGGCAAACGGAGATTTTGCCCCCGCGCGAGGAGGGTAGCTGCGACGATGTGTCGTTTCCGGTTCGCGGTCATCTCCCGGTGATTCAAGCGCGGGGCGGCACAGGGCGGCTTCCACACGGAAGCACGCGCAAACCAAATTACGCGCGCTCTTTCTCCACCAGCTTGGTGAGAGAAATCCCTAGGCGCTCGGCATGGGCACGGACGCGGGGCCATTCCTGTGTCAGGAAGACCCGGCGCTCGTCATCAACCAGCCGCTCGCGCGCGCCCGCCACGACGAAGAGGCCAAGGCCGCGGCGCGCCTCGACGATGCCGGCGACCTGCAGCTCCTGATAGGCCTTCGACACGGTCAGCGGGTTCACGCTTTCCTCGGCGGCGAGCATGCGGACGGAGGGAAGCGCCTCCCCGACACCGAAATTCTCGTCGATGATCGCGGCGGCAATACGGTCGCGAATTTGCAGGTAGATGGGACGGTCGGACTGTTTCATGACTGTCTTAAACTAATATAACAGCAACTCACGTCAACCCGCCTGCTATGGCCGTACGCATAGACCCCGACTATGTCGCTCCTGAACAGGCGGGACTCGGGGTGCGATGGCGGGCGACATTCACGGCGCGGTGGAGATCATCCAGCCTGCGGTGATCCTTCTGGGGCTCGGCGTGGGCGCCGCGGTCCTGTCCCACGCTCTGAAGCTGAGTCCCATCGTCGGCTACATTGCCATCGGCGCCCTGATTTCAGCGCTCGGGTTCGCGGGCGAGTTCGACGGCCCGGTCGTCGCAACGCTGGCCGAGGCGGGCGTGATGTTCCTGCTGTTCAACCTCGGCCTGCATTTCTCGCTGGCCAGGATCCGCGAGGAAGCCGGCAACATCTTCGGCTTCGGTGCCCTGCAGATGCTGGTCGCGGGCGGCGGCTTTTCCGCTCTTGGGCTGGTGCTTGGGTTCGAGCCGATGGCGGCGATCATCGGCGGCATGGCGCTCGGCCTCAGTTCCACCGCCGTCGTCATCGGCCTGATCCGGGACCGCGACCAGGAAGACTGCCCGGTCGGCCGCGCGGCGCAGTCGATCCTGATCTTTCAGGACATCGCCGCGATCATGCTGCTGGTGACAGCGGGTGCGCTCGGTGCGGAGGGCAGTCTTGGCGGTGCGCTTGGCCTCGCTGCGGTCAAGGCCCTGGCGGCGTTCGTGATTGCCGTGCTGTTTGCCCGTTACCTGACGGAGCCGCTGTTCCGCCTAATCTCGCGCACGTCCATGGGCGAGGTCTATACCGCGACCGCGCTGTTCCTGGCGCTGGCGGCGGGCTGGGCCACGGGCGCGGCGGGCCTGTCGCTGACACTGGGTGCGTTCCTCGGCGGCATGGCAATTGCCGAATCGCGCTACCGCGTTCTCGTCCAGACCGAGATCGAGGCGTTTCGCGGGCTGTTCCTGGGATTCTTCTTCATGACCGTGGGCCTCGGCCTCGACATGGCCGTGCTCGCGGACCGCTGGCCTTACATTATCGGCGTGGCAGGCCTGCTGATCGTGATGAAATGCGGGCTGAATATCGGCGCGGCACTGGTCAATCGCTGGTCAGTGCCAGGGTCGGTGCAGCTCGGCTTCCTTCTCGGCCAGGGATCGGAATTCGCGCTCGTGCTGTTCGCGATTCCAGCCGTTGCCGGGCTGTTGGGGGCCGAGACCGTGGCCGTCCTGATCGCCGCCATCGCGCTTAGCCTTGCGCTGACACCGACCGTATCGAACATCGGGCGCCGGTTCGCGGGCAAGCTTCGCACCGGACCGGCGGACGAGAAGCTGGGCGCGGGCCGCGCGCCAATCGTCATTCTCGGCCTTGCCGATCATGGCCGCGCCGTCGCCGATGGCCTGCGCGAGGCCGGGGTCGACTATCTCGCCGTCGAGTTCGACCAGCCGCGATTCGAGCAGGCGGTCGCAGACGGTTATGATGTGCACTATGCGTCAACGGGCGACCCGCGCAGCTGGGACGTGCTGTCGATGGCCAGCCGGGAGGCGATCGTCCTGACCGCCGCGCGCACTGAACGAATCCGGGAGCTGGAACCGCTGGTGAAGGCGCGCCTGCCCAACCTCGCCCGTTTCGTGCCGGTGACCGGCAACGAGCCGGAGGGGCATCTGGAGGGTACGGGCGTGGTGCCGGTCAATGTCGCGGGGGCAGCGGGGTATCAGCCACTGCTTGACGCGATCCTCGCCGAACTGGACGGCGGCGCAAAGGGGACTGCGTGAGCATGGCTGGCCTCGTCAGTCGCCATCCGCAACCAACCGCTTCAGCTCGTAGATCAGGTCAAGCGCTGCTCTTGGCGTAAGCTCGTCGGCGGCGATTTCGGACAGGCGGTCGCGCAGCTTGTCCGCGGGCTCTTCAGAGGGCGTAGCATTGGCCGAGAAGAGCGGCAGCCCCTCCAGTCCCGCCGCGATGCCGCCGGTTTCGGCGCGCCGGGTTTCGAGCTTTGCCAGCACTTCGGCGGCGCGCGCGACGGTCGGATCGGGCAGGCCTGCCAGCCGCGCAACGGCGAGACCGTAGCTCTTGTCGGCGGCGCCGCGGATGACCTCGTGCAGGAACACGAGCGCGCCCTTCCATTCGCGCACGCGCACAGTGGCAAGTTCGAGCTGTTTCAGGCGTTCGGCGAGGCCAGTCAGTTCATGATAGTGGCTGGCGAACAGGCAGCGCGCGCGCAGCTGGTCATGCACCGCCTCCAGCACCGCCCAGGCGATGGCGAGCCCGTCATAGGTGGAGGTGCCGCGCCCGACCTCATCAAGGATGATGAGCGAGCGTTCGGTCGCCTGGTTGAGGATCGCCGCGGTCTCGACCATTTCCACCATGAAGGTCGAGCGCCCCTCCGCCAGATTGTCCGAAGCGCCGACGCGGCTGAACAGCCGGTCGACGACACCGATCTCTGCGCGGGTGGCCGGCACGAACGCCCCGGCCTGCGCCAGGATGGCGATCAGCGCGTTCTGGCGCAGAAAGGTTGATTTGCCGGCCATGTTCGGGCCGGTCACGAGCCACACATGCTGCGTGCGGCCAAGGTCACAGTCGTTCGCGACGAACTGGCCGGCGGCCGTCGCGGCCTCGACGACCGGATGCCGCCCGCCCTCGATACAGAATGCCTGCCCGTCGCCGACCTGCGGGCGCACCCAGGCGCGCTGCGCGGCCAGGTGCGCGTGCGAGGCGGCGACGTCGAGCCGGGCGAGTGCAGCGGCTGTGCGTTCGATCATCTCGGCGGCGGCGAGAACCTGTTCGCGCAGCGCCTGGAAATACTCGGCTTCCATCTGGAGCGCGCGGGACTGGGCCTGCGTGATCTTGCGGGCAAGTTCGGCCAGCGCCTCCGAATTGAACCGCACCGCGCTCGCCAGCGTCTGGCGGTGCGCGAAGCCGCTGTCTGCCGCCATCAGCGCATCGGCATGTTTCGCGGTCACCTCGATGAAATAGCCAAGGACGTTGTTGTGCTTGATCTTCAGCGCCGTGACGCCGGTCTGCTGACGGTATTCGGTTTCCAATGCCACGATGTGCTGGCGGGCGTCGCGGGCGAGACTGCGATGCTCGTCGAGCGCGGCGTCATGGCCCTCCGCGACGAACCCGCCCTCGGTCGCCGACACGCCCGGTTCGGCGACCAGCGCATTCGCCAATGCTGCGGTCAGCTCGCCGGTCGGGCCGATGGCGGCGAGCAACTCGGCGAGGATGGGCGGCGGGCCGAGCAGCCTGGCTTTCGCGAGCGCGGTCCTGATGTTTTCAGCGGCAAACAGCCCGTCGCGGATCAGGCCGAGATCGCGCGGATTGCCCCGCCCCGCCGCGAGCCGCCCGAGCGCACGTTCGAGGTCCGGCACCGCCTTCAGCGCATCGCGAAGCCGGTCACGGACGGACGGTCCCGCCTCGAACGCCGCGACGAGATCGAGACGGAGGGCAATCTCTGCCGCATCGGTCAGCGGCGCGCCGAGGTCCTCGGCTAGCAGCCGCGCGCCGCCCGCGGTTTTCGTCTCGTCGATGCAGGCGAGCAGCGATCCGGCGCGCTGACCCTTTTGCGTGCGGGTGATCTCAAGGCTGTCGCGCGTCGCGGAATCGATGGCCATGTGCGCCCCAGTCCGGGCCTGCGCGGGCGGACGAAGGCGCGCGCCCGCCGACAGCTGCGTTGCCTCGACATAGGCCAGCAGCGCGCCCGCAGCGGCCAGCTCCGCGCGCGAAAAATCGCCGAGCGCATCGAGCGTACCGATGGCAAACCGCACCTTCAGCCGCGCCTCCGCCCGGACGCTGTCGAAATCCGATTTCGGCAGCGGGGTGAGCGGCCAGCCCTCGAGGTCGGCATCCTCCGGCACGAGCAGTTCGGACGGGGACAGCCGCGCCAGCTGCGCGGACCGTTCACTGTCAGCCAGCGCCATCGTTGTGAACGCGCCGGTCGACAGGTCGCACCAGGCGAGCGCTTCCTTGCCGCCCGCCTCGGCCAGCGCCGCGAGGTAATTGCTCTCGCGCGCATCGAGAAGCGCTTCTTCGGTCAGCGTGCCGGGCGTAACCACGCGGACGATCTCGCGGCGAACGACGGATTTGGAGCCGCGCTTCTTCGCCTCTGCCGGATCCTCGGTCTGTTCGGCGATGGCGACCCGGAAACCCCTGGCGATCAGGCGGGCAAGATAGCTTTCCGCCGAATGCACGGGCACGCCGCACATCGGGATGTCCTCGCCCGCATGCTGGCCGCGCTTGGTCAGCGCGATGTCGAGCGCGTCGGCCGCCTTCACCGCATCATCGAAGAACAGCTCGAAGAAATCGCCCATGCGGTAGAACAGCAGCGCGCCGTCCCCGGCCTCTGCCTTGATGGCGAGATACTGGGCCATCATGGGCGTGGCAGCGGCTGTTGAACGCGAACTCATGATCATCCTGTAGCCACCGCGCCCGCGATTCGGAACGGCAGGAGCAACGGACGCCCGCGCGCTTCGTTACAGGCAGAACCATCGCCTCACCGGAAGCGCCATCCCGCCATGACCGACACCAGGAAATATCCGCTCCTCGCCGAGCCGCACATCCGCCTTTACGGGCCCATTGACCAGAACATGTACGACCGGTTTCGCGGCGACCTGAATCGCTGCGAACACGAGAAAACACTCGTCATCGCGTTAACAACACTAGGCGGAGACCCGGAGCTTGCGCGGACGATGGGCGACGATGTCCGCCTGATGCGGGACCATAGCCAGCGCGAGATCCTCTTCCTCGGAAAGCAGGCGGTCTATTCCGCCGGGGCGACGTTCATGAGCTACTTCCCGCGTGAGAACCGGTTCCTGACGCGCGGAACCCGGCTGATGATCCACGAGCGGCAGATGAACGCGACGCTGACACTGTCGGGACCGCTGCGCTCCTGCGTTGCAACGCTGAAGGCAAAGCTGCACGAGATCGAACATTCGATCCTGATCGAGGAAGAAGGGTTTCGCGCCATCGCCGAACAGTCGAACGTCGGCTTCGATGAAATCCGCGAGAAAGCGCCGGAAAACTGGTACATCGAGGCCGAAGAGGCCCGCGATCTGGGCCTGATCCTCGATATCATCTGAGGTTCGACACGCCTTGCGGGGTGGAAGCGCTTTCGCCAAGGCGGCGGTTGAGAAACCGGCACTAGCAGGGGCAGATTCGCCGTGGCCGTCAAGAAAAAAACCAGCGGAAGTTCGGTCCAGTTTTCCGATGCCGAGGCGCTGCGCTTCCATTCCAGCGGCAGGCCGGGGAAGATCGAGATCGTCGCGTCGAAGCCGATGGCGACGCAGCGCGATCTCAGCCTCGCTTACTCCCCCGGTGTCGCGGTGCCGGTGAAGGCGATCGCCGAAGATCCGGTCACCGCTTATGACTATACCGCGAAGGGCAATCTTGTCGCGGTCATCTCCAACGGTACAGCCATCCTCGGCCTCGGCAATCTCGGCGCATTGGCCTCGAAACCTGTGATGGAGGGGAAGGCGGTCCTCTTCAAACGCTTCGCCGACGTCGATTCGATCGATATCGAGCTCGACACCGAGGACGTCGAGAAGTTCATCTCTGCCGTGAAGCTGATGGAGCCGAGCTTCGGCGGCATCAACCTCGAGGACATCGCCTCGCCGGACTGTTTCGAAATCGAGTCGCGCCTGCGCGACGAGATGAACATCCCGGTCTTTCATGACGATCAGCACGGAACGGCGATCATCTCCGCCGCCGGCCTGTTCAACGCCTGCGAGCTTACGGGCCGGAAGCTGGAAGACATCAAAATGGTCATCAACGGCGCGGGTGCCGCGGCCATCGCCTGCACCGAGCTGTTCATCGCCTCCGGCGTCCGCCGGGAGAATGTCCGGATGTGCGACCGCTCTGGCGTGATCCACAAGGGGCGGGACGACCTCAATCAGTGGAAGTCCGCCTACGCTGTCGACACCGATGAACGCACCTTGCGCGATGCGATGAAGGGTGCCGACGTCTTCATCGGCCTGTCGGTCGCGGGCGCGGTCGACAAGGAGGATGTCAAGGGGATGGCGCCCGACCCGATCATCTTTGCGATGGCGAACCCGGTACCGGAAATCCTGCCCGAAGACGTGGCGGACGTGCGCGACGATGCCATCATGGCGACGGGGCGCTCGGACTATCCGAACCAGGTGAACAACGTCCTTGGTTTTCCCTATATCTTTCGGGGCGCGCTGGATGTGCGCGCGACGACGATCAACGACGAGATGAAGATCGCGGCCGCACGCGCGCTCGCCGACCTTGCCAAGGAAGCTGTCCCGGACGAGGTGGCCGCCGCCTACGGCGAACAGCTCAGCTTTGGCCGCGACTATATCATTCCCGCGCCCTTCGACCCACGCCTGATCGAGGCCGTGCCCTTTGCGGTGGCGAAGGCCGCCATGGCATCCGGCGTCGCGCGCAAGCCCATCATCGACGAGGACGCCTATCGCACCGAACTGCGCGCGCGCCTGAACCCGACCACGGCCGTCCTTGAGCAGGCCTTCAACCGCGCGCGGGCAAACCCGAAACGCATCGTCTTCGCCGAGGGCGAGGAGGAGGTGGTCCTGCGCGCGGCGCTTGCCATCAAGGCGCAGGGTTACGGCGTCCCCGTCCTTGTCGGCCGCGACGAGCGCGTACGCGAAAACCTGAAAGCGCTCGGAGCGGAGCCGGATACTTTCGAAATCCAGAACAGCCGCGGCAACGCGCTCGTACCGGGCATGATCGAGCATCTTTACCGGCGGCTACAGCGACGCGGGGCGCTCCACCGCGATATCCAGCGATTGGTGAAGCAGGACCGCAACATTTTCGGCTCGCTCCTTGTGGAGCTGGGGCACGGCGACGTGCTGGTGACCGGCGTCACGCGACATTTCGGCCAGACGATGGACCAAATCGTCGATGTGATCGATCCCAGCCCGAAACATACCCCCTTCGGCATTCATATGGTCGTGGGGAGGCAGGACAGCTACGTCATCGCCGACACCGCGGTTACAGAGCGGCCCAGCGCGGAGCAGCTTGCCGATTACGCCGAACAGTGCGCCGCCTTCACCCGCCGCATGGGCCGCACGCCGCGCGTGGCCTTTGTCAGCTATTCGAATTTCGGAAATCCGGAGGGCGAAAACCTGGAAGCGCCGCGCGAGGCGGTGCGCCTGCTCGACGAGCGCCGCGTGACCTTCGAATATGAGGGCGAAATGTCTGCTGATGTCGCAATCAACCCCGACATGCAGAAGCTGTATCCCTTTTCCCGCCTGACCGGACCGGCAAACGTCCTGATCATGCCGGGGCTTCAGACGGCGAATGTGTCGGCGAAGCTTCTGAAGGAGCTGGGATCGGTGCGCGTGATCGGCCCGCTGCTGATGGGCATGGCGAAGCCGGTGCAGATCGTGCCGATGACGTCGGGCACTAGCGATATCGTGACCATGGCGGTGCTTGCCGCCAGCGGCGTGGCGGACTAACCCTAACCGCATGGCGCTTCCGCCGCTCTTCTTCATCCACGGCATGTGGTCCACGCCCAAGGTCTGGGACTGGCTGAAGGCGCGCTATGAAGATCGCGGCTACCGCGTCTTCGCGCCCGCCCTGCCCTTTCATGATGCCGACCGGGCGCAGCCGCCCGACCCGCTGCTCGCGACGACGGGCGTCCGCGATTATGTCGACGCACTGCTCGCCGCCGGACGCGAAGTTGGCGAAGCGCCGATCATCGTCGGGCATTCCATGGGCGGAATGCTGGCGCAGAAGCTGGCCGCCGAACAGGGCGCACGCGGCCTTGCCCTGCTGGCACCTGCCCCGACCGCGCAAACCGGCTCGCTCACCCTGAATTCGGCGCGAACGCTTCTCGGCGTAACAACATCGGGAAAGTGGTGGAAAAACCCCACCATGATCGATGAGCAGCGCGCGCGCTGGGGCATCTTCAACGGCGTTCCGGAGGCTGAGGTACGGGAAGCTTTGGGTGATCTCGTCTGGGATTCCGGGCGCGTGCTGTTCCAGATCGGCATGCCCTTTGCCGACCGTGAGAAGGCGACCGACGTGGACTATTCCCGCCTCGACATGCCGGCCATCGTGATGGTGGGTGACGAGGATCGCATCACGCCCGTTGCCACCGCCCGCGCAACGGCACGCCGACTGGAAGGCGAGGTCGACTATATCGAGCTGCCCGGCGTCGGGCACTGGCTGTTCCACGATCCTGTGCGTGAGCGTGTGGCGGAGGAACTCGACCGTCTGATCCTGAGGATTTGAGCGCGGCCTGTTGACGGCCTGAGGACCACAGCGCGGTTTAGCCGCCCGCTGCCGCCCTGGTGAGCTTGTACGAGCGGCGCCTCTGGACGCTGCTGCCGAAGCCCATGGCCTCGCGGTACTTCGCCACCGTCCTGCGGGCGATATCGAACCCCTCTGCCTGCAACAGCACCACCAGCTTGTCGTCGGACAGCACCTTTGCCGCCGTTTCTTCCTCGATCAGCGCTTTCAGTCGGCTCTTGACCGCCTCGGCGGAAATTTCCTCTCCTGCCGACATCTGGATAGCGCTGGTGAAGAAGTATTTCAGCTCGAAGAGCCCGCGGTCGCACATGAGATATTTGTTGGAGGTCACACGGCTGACCGTCGATTCGTGCATGTCGATTTCTTCCGCAACGGCGCGTAATGTCAGCGGTTTGAGCGCCGATACACCTTGGCGGAAAAACCCGTCCTGCTGTTTCACCAGCGCCGCGGTCACCTTGACGATGGTCCGCTGCCGCTGATCGAGCGCGTTCATCAACCAGTTTGCCGATTGCAGCGCGTCGGCGAGGAACGTTCGTGTCTCTTTCGAGGCGCTGCCCCCGCTGTCCAGTTCGGCTGCATATTCGCGGTTGATGAGCAGGCGCGGCAGGGTCTCCTGGTTCAGCTCGATATGCCAGCCGCCATCATCGGCCATGGTAACAAAAACATCGGGGACGACCGGCGCGATATCGCCCTGACCGCCAAAGGCGAACCCCGGCTTCGGATTGTAGGCGCGGATTTCGGCCAGCATGTCAGAAAGGTCTTCGCTGTCCACCCGGCACAGCCGCTGCAATGCGCCGAATTCGCCGCGCGCGACAAGGTCCAGACGCTCGATCAGCCTGGCCATCGCCGGATCGTAGCGATCCGCGTCGCGCGCCTGGATGGCAAGACATTCGCCGAGGGTGCGGGCACCGACACCGCTCGGTTCGAACTGCTGGACACGAATGAGCACGGCCTCCACCGCTTCGGGTTCGGTGCCGAGACGTTCGGCCAGAACCTCGCAGTCGCCAGTGAAATAGCCCGCATCGTCGATCATATCGATGATGTTCTGCGCGATGACCTGTTCAGCCTGTCCGAACACCCGGGCCTGCTCTTCAAGGATATCGCGAAGCGAGCGGCTCTCGGAAGCGAACGCGCCGATATCTGCGCCGTCGGAGGTGCCAATCCCTGCGCCGTTGAGCGATAGATCGAAGTCCGACGCTGAAGAGGGCGCGGTATCCGCCGCGCCGTCGTGATGAAACGTCTCGGCGCTGTAATCGACGTCGAGCGGGGCCTCGCTGTCGACCGCCCCGGCCGCAATCAGCTCATCCGCGCCGCTTTGTGCGAAATTCGTATCCGCGCCGCCCGTGCCGCGCTGGTTGCCGTCATCGAACCGCTCGCCGGACGGGCCCTCGCCGTCCGCTCCGGCTGCCGCACCATCGGGAATCTCGAGAAGCGGGTTCTTCTCGATCTCCGCCTGAACGACCGCTTCCAGTTCGACGTTCGAGAGCGCGAGCAGCTTGATCGCCTGCTGCAGCTGGGGAGTCATGACCAGCTGCTGCGACTGCCGGAGGTCTAGTCTTGGCCCCAATACCATCGGTCAGCCGGTTCCGCTCACGCCTGGAACCCCTCGCCGAGATACACGCGGCGCACCTCTTCGTTGCGAACGAGCGCCTCCGGCGTCCCCTCAAAGAGGACGCGGCCATCGTAGATGATGCAGGCGCGGTCGACGATCTCCAGCGTCTCGCGAACGTTGTGATCCGTGATCAGGACGCCGATTTCACGATCCTTGAGGTGCCAGACCAGGTCGCGGATATCGCCGATCGAAATGGGGTCGATGCCGGCAAAGGGCTCATCCAGAAGCATGATGGACGGATTGGCCGCGAGCGCCCGGGCGATCTCTGCACGGCGGCGCTCGCCCCCCGACAGGGCCATGGCTGGCGACGCGCGCAGCCGGGTGATCGAGAACTCTTCCAGCAATTCCTCCAGCCGGTCGCGGCGCGCGGCCTTGTCCGGCTCGGCAATTTCGAGGACCGCCATGATGTTCTGCTCGATCGTCATGCCGCGAAAGATCGAGGTTTCCTGCGGCAGGTAGCCGAGGCCGAGGGCAGCGCGGCGGTACATTGGCAGGCGGGTGATATCCACGCCGTCAAGAAGGATGCGGCCCCGGTCTGGTTCGACCAGCCCCATCACGGAATAAAAGCAGGTCGTCTTGCCCGCGCCGTTTGGACCCAGCAGGCCCACGACCTCGCCGCGGCGCACACCCAGGGAGACGTCTCGAAGAACGACCTTCTTGTCGTAACTCTTGCCGATGGAAATGACCGCAAGCCCGCCGACCCCCTCCGGAGCCTGCTCGCTCTCACGCGCGATCTTCTGCGCTTCGTCGAGGGTTGCCACATCGCTCATTTAGCCGCGGCCTATCAGGGGGATCGTTAAGAATAAATGGCCGAAACGAGGAACTGGCCTGAAAATTGCATAGGGCGACGCACCGTCGCGGCCCTAAGGCAGGACGAACAGAACCTTAGCCAGCGGGCTTCTCCGTGAACCACTTCGTCAGCACATATTTCGTACCGGCGCGTACCGGCATGCCCTGATGAAGCGTCGCCGCGTTGGGCGATCCATCAACGTTCAGGTTGTTCCAGGCGAGGATCATGCCTGCCTCTGGCTGGATCGATTTCTTGATGGCGCTGAACCGGGTCGCACCGCCCGCTTCCGGCTCGTTAAGGTACGCCATCGCCGTCCACGTGCGCTGGCCCACCGTATGCTGCCTGCGCCGCCATTCGTCGCCGCCCGGCTCGAAGAAGTCCGTGTGCCGCTTGAACTCCTGACCTCTCGCATAGCGCTGCCCCTGAAGCGGTTCGCCGTGCGCCGAAGGCAGGCCCAGCAGATCGCAGATCATCCGGTTCGTTTCCTGGATGATGGGCAAGTCGCCATCGAAGTCGCAGGTCTCGCTCGTCCGAAAGCCGGGGTCGCCGGTCTGGTCGTCGGTAATCGTCGAGGGCCGCCGACGATCGTCTATGAGCTGCATCAGCTCCTGGCAGTGATCGGTCGGCAGAAATTCTCGGCAGCGAAAAAGCTGAAGCTTTCGTGTCGGCGTTCGCTGGACCTTTGCCTGCTTGGACAGATGTAAGGCGACGTCGATCACGGGACCGGAACTCCGAAGGGCATGGGGTGAACGAGGACCGCATAAACGGCGTACACCCCTGCGCCAATGGCCATCAGCGTTCCCAGCGGCAGGCGGGTCTCGCCGGAAATCGCTGTGCCGCGCGCGCTCATACCGGCAACCGCGAGCAGACCGATCACCGCACTCGCCAGCAGAATCACCGGTAGCGCGCCGATCCCGAACCATGCGCCGAGCGCGGCAAAGAGCTTTGGGTCGCCGCCGCCAAGACCGGGGCGTTTCCGGACCAGCTCGTAGAGGCCCGCGACCGCCCAGAGGGAAAGGAGGCCTGCAAGCGCGCCGAGCGCTGCATAGAGAAAGGCAAGGCGGTCCCCGCCGGCAGCGTGGAAGCTGAGCCCGGTAGCAAGAAGCGGGATCGTCAGCCGGTTCGGGAGCCAAAAGGCGCGTAGATCGAGGACGGCAAGCGCAAGCAGCGCCCAGCCCGCAGCGGCCCAAGCAAGATCGAGCGGTGTCTGGGCCGCGGCGACCGCGCCAACACCGATCAGCGCCGCAATCGCTTCAACCGCGGGAAGGCGCAGAGGAATGGCTGTATCGCAGTGACGACACCGCCCCCGCTGAACGGCGTAGCTGACCAGCGGGATAAGTTCGGCCGCACCAAGAACATGGCGGCACCGGTCACAGCGCGACCGGCCCGCAATGACCTGTTCACCGCGCGGCCACCGCTCGCCGACCAGGCCGATGAAACTGCCCGCGATCAGCCCGGCTAGAGCCCCGACACAAAGCAGGAGGAGTTCGGCCATCGCAAGGGCTGCCCTGGCCCCCTTCGCCCCTCGTCAGGCTTCGTTCTGAACGGCTCTGATCGCCGGTCCGTACGGCGAACCGCCTAGCATGGCGAGCTGGGTTTTCGCGCTGACCTCGTTGATTGCGAGCTGCGGTTTGGTTCCGGGATGCACGGGGCGGCGCAGCGGGCGTGTCCCTGCGGGCATGGCGGCCACTTCCAGCATCGCGTTCGGCACGTCCATCGGGTCCGTGCTACTTCCCGATTCGCTGCGAATCGCGGTGGCAACGATCGCCGCGTAGGCGTCCTTGCGGGCCTCGTCCGTGCGGTCGAGAAGCGCCTGCGTCAACTGATTGGAATTTTCCCAGATCTCGGTCGGGTATCCGCCAGGCTGGATGACGCAGACCTCGATACCGTGCTGGGCAAGTTCATACGCCATCTGCTCCGACTGCGCCTCGAGCGCGAATTTCGAAGCGGAGTAGAGACCAAAGCCGGGAATGATGACCCGGCCGAGCTGCGACGACACGTTGAAAATCAGGCCCTTTCCGGCCTCCCGCATTCTGGGAAGGGCGGCGCGCGATACGCGCTGCGGTCCAAAAACATTGGTGTCGAAGATAAGCTCGGTTGCGTCCATGTCCTGCAGCTCGACCGTCGTGCCAACGGCAATGCCCGCATTGTTCACGAGGATGTCGAGAGCCCCGCCCGCCAGCCGCTCGGCCTCCGCGACACCGGCGGCGACAGACTCGTCGGACGTGACGTCGATCTCGACGACATGAATGTCGAGATTCTCGTCGGCGACGACCTGCAGCATATCGTCCGCCTCTCGCCGCGGAAGGTTGCGCATCGTCGCGATCACCTTCGCGCCGCGGCGGGCGAACAACGTGGCGGCAAGGTTGCCGAAGCCTGAGGAACAGCCGGTGATCAGAACCGTCTGTCCGGTCAGGTCGGCCATTTCGCCGCCTTGATGCCCCGCCGCGATCGTGGCCCCGCTTGTCAGCGCCGCCCCTGCAAGTGCGGTCGCGCCCAAAAGCTGCCTGCGGTCCATATCCGGCATGTCCGATCCTCTCCCTGAATGTCCTTGCGGGCGAGGATCACCGGATCGGCGCGGAATGGCAAGGGCGGGCGCTTGAGAAATCCTATCCGTCATTCCCGCGTTCGCGGGAATGACAGAAGGAACGGGAGAAGAAAGTGTCATCCCCGCGAAGGCGGGGATCTCTGCTAACGGTCACGTGTTGCGCAGCCACGACTATTATGTGTACATTCTCTGCAACCGGCGAGACGGACCGCTTTATGTCGGTATGACCAACGACGTGGTTCGCCGGATCTCCGAGCATCGCTTGGGCGAAGTGCCTGGTTTCACAAAACAGTACCGCATTCACAGGCTGGTCTGGTTCGAACACCATGGCGACGTGGACGTGGCGATCGTGCGGGAGAAGCGCATCAAGCGCTGGAACCGGGACTGGAAGATGCGCTTGGTCGCCGAGATAAACCCATGCTGGGACGACTTGGCTGTGACCAAGCTTGGAATGCCGCATCTTGAGAGATCCCCGCCTGCGCGGGGATGACAATTTGGTGGCCTTTCTCTAGCTCTCCGCGCTGCCCTCGCCCACGCCTCTGTCGCGGCTCTGCTGCTTCACCGTAAGCGGCTCCTTGAACGTCAGGGTCTGGTACGGGAACGGAATTTCAACACCGGCATCATCAAGCGCGCGCTTCACCTTTCGGATCACCTCGTCGCGGCTTTTGTGCATGTCTATGGGTTTCGAACCTGCCCACCAGCGCACGGTATAATCGATGGAGCTGGCGCCGAACTCCTTCGCGAACACCTGAACCGGCTTGTCCGCGTTTACGAGTTCGCAGCTCTCCACCGTCTTTTGGATCAGGTCGCGGGCCATATCGGCATCGGTATCGTAACTGACACCCGCCGTAATCTCGTGCCGACGGATTTTCGCATCGGTAATGATCTCGACCGGATTCTTGAACAGGTAGCTGTTCGGAACGACCGTCACCTCGTTCGACAGGCGGCGGAGATAGGTTTCGCGCAGCGTGATGTTCATCACCTCGCCCTCCACGCCTTCGGCTACGATATAGTCGCCGATGCGCATCTTCTCGCGGATCATCAGGAGAATCCCGGCCAAGAAGTTTTCGAACACGTCCTGAAAGGCGAATCCGATGGCGACCGATCCGATTCCCAGCGCGGCAATCAGGCTGCCGAGCGTCATCGACGGGAAGATAATCGTCATCACGAGAAGGATGCCGACGATCCAGACGCCCACCTTTGCCAGCGTCTGCGTCAGGTCCACGAGGGTGCGGCGTTCGCCAGCCTTTTCGGCGGCCTTGCCCGCAACCTTCGATACGCCCCGCGCGACAATCGCGACCAGGATCAGGACTATGGCCGCAATGGCGATAAGCGGCAGCGCCGCCACGAGACCGCGGAGCATGCCCTCAAGCGTTTCGACCAACGTGCCGACGATCGAGACATCGCTGCCAACGGC
This sequence comes from Pacificimonas sp., assembly GCA_036351775.1. Classification (GTDB taxonomy): domain Bacteria; phylum Pseudomonadota; class Alphaproteobacteria; order Sphingomonadales; family Sphingomonadaceae; genus Pacificimonas. The sequence continues at coordinate 103,828 of JAZBPX010000023.1, forward strand.
GCTTACGATGCCTTCACCCTCAGCAGGAGCCTGATCGGCATTGGGGGGTGCATTCTCTTGCATTTACGGGTCCCGCATCCTTGTTCGTTCGAGACCCTCAATGAGGCTGTCGGCGGAGAGTTCCGGTATCCGCCCTAACCGTCATCGGCGGCCGGAGCCGAGATGGAGGCGGCGGCCTGCGCGGCAGCAGCCCGCAGGACCGCCTTCTTGATGCGCGGATAGGTGCCGCACCGGCAGAGGTTCGTGATACCGGTCTTCACATCGTCCTCGGTCGGGCTCGGAACCTCTTCAAGAAAGGATGCCGCTGCCATGATCATACCGGACTGGCAGAAGCCGCACTGCGGCACCTGCTCAGCGATCCACGCCTCCTGAACCGGGTGCGGGCCGTCCGCACCGAGCCCCTCGATGGTCGTGACGAAAGTGCCCTCGATATCACCGATACGAACCTGGCAGGAGCGCTGGGCCACGCCGTCGATATGGACGGTGCACGCCCCGCACAGGCCTGCGCCGCAGCCATATTTCGTGCCGGTCAGATTGCTGGCATCGCGCAGCGCCCAGAGGAGCGGCGTGCCGGGTTCAAGCTGATATTCGACAGGGTTGCCGTTGACGGTGAAGCGGGTCATGGATTTCGGGATAGCGCGTGAAGATCACGCTGGGAAGCTGTGCCGTCCCGCACCCCCTGCCCTGACCACCCCTGAGGATACCATGTGGGGTGGTCAGGGCAGGGGGTGCGGGACGGCACAGCTCAGGCTCCCGGATAGGGAGCCGCAAACGAAGGGAGACCCATATCATGCAGCTCGAAACCCTCTCGCTGACAGTCGAAGACCATATCGCACACGTGAAACTGACGCGCGGCGAGCAGCTGAACACCATGACGCCCCAGTTCTGGGACGACCTGATCGCGGCCTTCGGTGCCATCGAGGACGACGAAAGCGTCCGCGCCGTCGTCCTGTCCTCCACCGGGCGGCATTTCACCGCGGGCCTCGACCTCAACAGCGCGAGCGTCCTGAACCCGAAAGACAAGGACATCGCCCGCCAGCGCTATGACTTCACGAAGCATCTGAAGCACCTGCAGCAGGCGTTCAACGTGATCGAGGACTGCCGCGTACCCGTCATCGCCGCGGTCCACGGCGCGTGCATCGGCGGCGGCGTCGACATGATCTGCGCCTGCGACATGCGCGTCGCGGCGGAGGACAGCTATTTCACCATCCAGGAGATCAACATCGGTATCGTCGCCGATGTCGGCACGCTGCAGCGCATCCCCTATCTGCTGCCCGAGGGGATCGTTCGCGAGCTGACCTATACCGGCCGCAAGTTCCGCGCGGAGGAGGCCAAGCAGTTTGGTTTCGTCAATGCGCTTGCGAAGGATCATGACGCGGTCCTGGCCGCTGCATTCGACATCGCGAAGGTCATCGCTTCGAAGTCGCCGGTGGCAATGGTGGGCTGCAAAACGATGCTGAACCGCCAGCGCGACATGAGTGTCAGCCAGGGCCTCGACTATGTCGGCGTCTGGAACGCGGCCTTCCTTCAGGGCGAGGACCTGAAGGAGGCGATGACCAGTCAAATGCAGAAGCGCGAAGCGAAGTTCGCGAACCTGTGAGGACACCCCGGGACTGCTTCATCTCAACGCTTTGATATAGTTAATCGACCCCGGACATTTTCCCGGTTAGGGGGACGCCATGTTCGTTTCCGATCCCGTCTTCGATACGCTCCTGCGGGGGCTGATCCTCACCCCGATCGGAATGACGTGGGTGGTCGTTCTCGTCCGCATCAACGGGCTACGATCCTTCTCGAAGATGACGAACTTCGATTTCGTCATGACCGTCGCGATGGGGTCGGCGCTGGCCACGGCAGGGACCGCCTCGAGCTGGACCGGCTTCGCCCAGGCCCTTGCCGTCATGGCGTCGCTTGTCGGCGTGCAGTTCCTGACCGCGCTCACTCGTAAGCGCGTCGACGGGTTCGAGCGGATCATGCAGAATAAACCTGTCGTGCTGATGCGCGACGGCGAGGTGGACCATCAGGCGCTCGCGGAAACACGCGTCGCCTATGACGACCTGATCGCGAAGCTGCGCGAGGCGAATGTACTCAATTTCGGCGATGTGCGCGCGGTGGTTCTGGAAACGACCGGTGACGTCACTGTCCTGCACGGGGACGGTCCGCTACACGATGACCTGATGCAGAATACCCGGCGCGCCGGGTAGGCCGGACTGTAGGCCAGACTGCGGCAAGCTATCGCTTGTTTCGGCTGGGGGCGGGACGTATACCCCGCCGGGAAATCCCGATCGCTGGCTGGACTGCGATCATTTGGCAAAAGCGAAACAGATTAGGAACCAGATGGGACGCTGGACAAACATCGCAGCCGCCGCAGCGCTTATGTTCGCCGCTGGAACGGCCACCGCGCAGGACGATGGCCTGACGCCGATCACGGCGGGTCAGGAAGAAAGCCGCGTGACAGAGGGCGGCGCCGTCGAAGAGGCGATGATCGCGGCAACACCTGACGATCCGGCCTTCGTGCCGTCGATCGACGGCGGTCTGGCGAACGCCGGCACCATGTCGGACGCGACGCTGGGCCAGCCGCTCGGCGGCATGGACATCCAGCCGCAGGTCACCACCCTTGGCCAGTTTGCCTACAACTTCAACGCAGGTCTGCTGATCGTCATGGGGATCATCACGCTTTTCGTCTTTGCGCTGCTTGCATGGGCGATGCTGAGGTATCGCCGCAAGGACGGCGTGGCACCCTCGAAAACCACGCACAACGTGTTCATCGAGGTGGTCTGGACGATCCTTCCGGTCTTCATTCTGGTCGGTATCGCGATCCCCTCCTTCGGGCTTCTCGCGGCGCAATATGATCCGCCTGAGGCCGACGTGACCATCAAGGCGACCGGCTATCAGTGGTACTGGGGCTACGAATATCCGGACGAGGGCGGCTTTTCGTTCGACGCCATCATGCTGTCCGATGAGGAGGCCGCCGCTGCCGGCGAGCCGCGTCTGCTCGCCACCGACAACCGCGTCGTCGTTCCCGTCAATGCCACGGTGAAGGTGCTGGTGACGGCCGCCGACGTGCTGCACAGCTGGGCGATGCCTGCCTTTTGGGTAAAAATGGACGCGGTGCCGGGCAAGATTAACGAAACCTGGTTCCGCGCCGAGGAAACCGGTGTGTTCTACGGACAGTGCTCCGAACTGTGCGGCACCCAGCATGGCTTCATGCCCATCGCTGTCGAGGTCGTTGAACAGGATGTCTACGACGCCTGGGTCGCGCGCCGTCAGGCCGATGCCGGGATCGATCCCGCCGACCTGGTCGAGGCCGATGAGGACGTCATGGACCCCGAAGGGCAGCTCGGCGTTGCGGCCACAACGGCGGCTACGGCTGAAATCGGCGATGAGGACGGGTTTGTGGAAGGCAGCGAGACGACCGGCATGGTCGTCGAAGAGGCTGGCGCATCCGCACCGTCCGAAGTTGGCGAACTCGTCGAATAAGTATTTCTGAAGAGACCGGAAAAGACACGATCATGGCGACCACAGCCCCCACACACGACTTCGAAGCGCACAGCGAAGACGATGCGCATTATGGCTCCGATCACATGCCGGGCTTCTTCGCGCGCTGGTTCCTGTCGACGAACCACAAGGATATCGGAACGCTCTACCTGATCTTCGCGCTGATCGCGGGGATCGTGGGCGGCGCGCTGTCAGGCTTCATGCGCGCCGAGCTGGCCGAGCCGGGCATGCAGATCCTGCCCGCGATGGCCGGGGGCAGCATCGACGCCTCCTATCACCTGTGGAACGTCTTCATTACCGCGCACGGCCTGATCATGGTGTTCTTCATGGTCATGCCCGCAATGATCGGCGGTTTCGGCAACTGGATCGTGCCGCTGATGATCGGGGCGCCCGACATGGCGTTCCCGCGCATGAACAACATCTCCTTCTGGCTGCTGCCGCCCGCGCTGATCCTGCTGGTCGCCAGCATGTTCGTGCCGGGGCCGGCGGGCTTTGACGGTGCCGGTACAGGCTGGACGGTCTATCCAACGCTGTCGACGCTCGGGCACCCCGGACCGGCGGTCGATCTCGCCATCTTCTCGCTGCATATTGCGGGTGCCAGCTCGATCCTTGGCGCGATCAACTTCATCACGACGATCTTCAACATGCGCGCACCGGGCATGACGATGCACAAGATGCCGCTGTTCGTGTGGGCCGTCATGGTCACCGCATGGCTGCTGCTTCTGTCGCTTCCCGTCCTTGCCGGTGCGATCACGATGCTGCTGACCGACCGCAACTTCGGCACGACCTTCTTTGATCCGGCGGGCGGCGGCGATCCGGTCCTTTACCAGCACCTGTTCTGGTTCTTTGGCCACCCGGAGGTCTACATCATGATCCTCCCGGGCTTCGGCATCATCAGCCAGGTGGTGGCGACGTTCAGCCGGAAGCCGGCGTTCGGCTATCTCGGCATGGCCTATGCCATGGTCGCGATCGGCTTCATCGGCTTCATCGTGTGGGCGCACCACATGTATACCGTGGGCATGGACGTGAACGTGAAGTTCTACTTCACGGCGGCGACCATGATCATCGCGGTGCCAACGGGCGTGAAGATCTTCAGCTGGATCGCCACCATGTGGGGCGGCTCCCTGAGCTTCGAAACGCCCATGCTGTGGGCCATCGGCTTCATCATCATGTTCACGCTCGGCGGTGTGACGGGCGTCATCCTGTCGAATGCCGGCATCACGACCTACATGCACGACACCTATTATGTGGTCGCGCACTTCCACTATGTGCTCTCGCTGGGCGCGGTCTTCGCGATCTTCGCCGGCTGGTACTATTGGTGGCCGAAGATGACGGGCCGGATGTACAACGAGCTTCTCGGCAAGCTGCACTTCTGGATCTTCTTCATCGGCGTGAACGTCCTGTTCTTCCCGATGCATTTCCTGGGGCAGGACGGCATGCCGCGGCGCATCCCGGATTATCCGGACCAGTTCGCGGCCTATAACGAGATCGCGACCTGGGGTTATGCCATCATGGTGGTGGGCCTGGTGCCGTTCTTCATCAACATCTTCCTGTCGCTGTTTGCAGGCAAGAAAGCCCCGGCCAATCCCTGGGGTGAAGGCGCAACGACGCTGGAGTGGACGCTGTCCTCGCCGCCGCCGTTCCACCAGTTCGAAACGCTGCCAGAGATCAAGTAATGTCCAACGCGCCCACCCCTCCAGCGGCGCCAATGGCCCCGCTGCCGGGCGGCGCCATGGCCCCCGTCCTTCAGGGCGGCCCTGCGCTCGCTGCCGACCTCGGCGACTGGCGTGACTATCTCGCGCTGACGAAGCCGCGTGTCATGGGGCTCGTGGTGTTCACGGCGCTGATGGGCCTGATCGCGGCGCCGGTCTCGATTCATCCAGTCCTCGGCTTCACCGCGATCCTGTGCATCGCCGTTGCAGGCGGCGCGGCGGGCGCCTTCAACCAGTGGTATGAGGCTGACCTCGACGCCAAGATGAAGCGGACGGCGAACCGGCCGCTTCCAGCGGGCCGCCTGACGAAGGATCAGGCGTTCGGCTTCGCGACCGTTCTCGCCATCGGCTCCTGCACGGTGATGGCGCTGGCCGTGAACCTGATCGCCGCCGCGCTTCTGGCGCTGTCCATCGCATTTTACGTCATTGTCTACACCATCTGGCTGAAGCGGCGGACGCCGCAGAATATCGTCATCGGCGGCGCGGCCGGCGCGTTCCCGCCGATGATCGGCTGGGCCGCGGCGACGGGCGATGTGACTCTGCTGCCCATCCTGATGTTTGCCACTATCTTCCTGTGGACCCCGCCGCATTTCTGGGCGCTCGCGCTGTTCGTGAAGACGGACTACGCGAAGGCGGGCGTACCAATGCTCCCTGTCTCGCATGGCTTTGCGGAAACCCGCCGGCAGGTCGTCCTCTACACCGTGCCTCTGGTCGCCGCGGCGCTCGCCCCCTGGGCGCTGGGGATGACCGGCGCGATTTACGGTGTCGCTGCCATTGTTCTCAATGCTGCATTTTTGGTCCTTGCTGTGGCCGTTGGCCTGAACCGGACCGAAGATCCCGCCGAGATGCGCGCGGAGAAGCGCCTCTTCGCCTTCTCGATCCTTTATCTGTTCGCGCTGTTCGCCGCCCTTGCAGCCGACCGGGTGATCCTGTCGTGACGCCGGAAGAGCAGAGAGCCCTTCTGAAGCGTCGCCGTCAGCGCAACTACGTGCTCGCCGGTGTCCTGCTGGGCCTGGCCGCGCTGTTTTACGCCATCACCATCGTGCGCATGTAGGACAGACCGATGAACCCCAATCTTCGCACCGCCTTCGGAACCTTCGCGATCGCTGCCGGGATGCTGGGCCTCGCTTATGCATCGGTACCGCTTTACGAGCTGTTCTGCCGCGTGACCGGCTTTGGCGGCACGACACAGGTCGCCGCATCGACCGCGGGCATCGAGCAGACCGACGTGCCGATCAGCGTGCGGTTCGATGCGAATACCGCCCCCGGCCTCGGCTGGGAGTTCAAGCCGGTGAAGACCAGCGAAACGGTCATGGTCGGCCAGCGAAAGCTCGCCTTTTACCAGGCGAAGAACGAAAACCCCTATCCGGTAACCGGCGTTGCGACGTTCAACGTGTCGCCCGACACCGCGGGAAAATATTTCAGCAAGATCCAGTGCTTCTGCTTCAACGAACAGACGCTGCAGCCTGGACAGGCCGTCACCATGCCGGTCAGCTATTTCGTCGATCCGGAGTTCCTGAACGATCCGGACGCGGTCAAGATCGAAGAGATCACGCTGTCCTATACGTTCTTCCCTACCGCCACCGAGACCGCTAGTAGCGCTCCAAAGTCCGATACGAGAGGTTAATGATGGCCGGCGCCAAGAATCACGATTTCCATATTCTCGAGCCCAGCTGGTGGCCGCTGCTTGCCTCCATCGGCGCGCTGGTCATGTTTTCGGGTGCCGTCATGTGGATGCATGAAATAGCGTTTGGCGCGATCACGTTCTGGCTGGGACTGGCGGCGGTATCGGCGATTGCCTTCTTCTGGTGGTCGGACGTGGCGAAGGAAGCCAACCAGGGCGACCACACCCCGGTCGTCCAGCTTCACCACCGCTACGGCATGATCCTCTTCATCGCGTCGGAGGTCATGTTCTTCGTCGCGTGGTTCTGGGCCTATTTCGATGCCTCGCTTTACCCGGACACAGGCGCAGCGGTGGGCGGCGTCTGGCCACCCGAGGGCATCGAAGTTCTCTCGCCCTGGACCTACCCGCTCCTGAACACCCTTATCCTCCTCCTCTCCGGCACGACCGTGACCTGGGCACATCATGCCCTGATCGAGGGCGACCGCGAGGGTCTGAAAAAGGGTCTGTGGGCCACCGTCATTCTCGGCGTCATTTTCTCCGCCATCCAGGCCTACGAATATGGCCAGGCGGCGTTTGGCTTCTCCGGCAACATTTACGGCGCGACTTTCTACATGGCGACGGGTTTCCACGGCTTTCACGTGATCGTCGGCACCATCTTCCTGATCGTCTGCCTGGTACGCGCCTATGCCGGTGCGTTCACGCCGAAACAGCATTTCGGGTTTGAGGCCGCGGCCTGGTACTGGCACTTCGTCGACGTTGTCTGGCTGTTCCTGTTCATCGCCATCTATGTCTGGGGAAGCGACTTCGGCGCTGCCGTTGCCGCTTACTGATAGGGCCTCCGCGAGCGGGGTGTGCCTGTTATGACCAGGCTACCCGTCGTTCCCACCATCATGGTGCTGATCGCCGTTCCGGTGATGATCGCGCTCGGCTTCTGGCAACTCGACCGGCTGGACTGGAAGCGCGAGACGCTGGCCGACTTGGCGCAGCGTCCATCGGCCGAGCGCCTGGACCTCGACGCCGAGGGGGTCGCCCCGGACAATTTCCGCCGCGCCCAGATCACCTGCCGCACATCCGGGCGTCCCGTCGCGCTTAGTGGCCGCAGCCTCAACGGCCAGTCCGGCTTCAGCTACCGCCTGCCCTGCGCCTCTCCCGATAGCGGGGTACCGGTCCTTCTCGACGTTGGCTGGGCACCGCGCCCCGATGCTGTGGAGGCCGTCGTCCTGCGCGACACCTATCAGGGACTGCTGATCGACCGGTTCCGGGAAGTCGGCGACGGGCCAGACCGCTTCCTCCTCGTCTCCAGCCGCGCGGCGACCCCCGCGCTCATGCCGAGCGCGCCGCCGACCATCGACGATATCCCGAACAGCCATCTATCCTATGCCGGCCAGTGGTTCGGATTTGCAGCCGTCCTGTCGGTCATCTACGTCCTGTTCACGTTGCAGTGGCGGAAAAGCCGCCGCCCCTCTGAACCGACTAACGCCTGAAAAGCCCTTCCCAAGCCATGCAGTACCAATCGACCCGTGGCCGCGCGCCTGAACTTGATTTCGAATCCGTAACGCTTGCCGGTCTGGCGAGCGACGGCGGGCTGTACGTGCCGGAGCGCTGGCCGACGTTCACTGATGCGGAGCTGCGCGACTTCCGCGGCATGAGCTACGCGGAGACGGCGACGGCGGTGATCGCGCGCTTTGTCGGAGACGCCCTGACCCAAAGTGAGATCGCTGCACTGACGGGCGAGGCCTATGTTGCCTTCTCGCACGCGGCCGTCACCCCGCTGGTGCAGCTCGACGACCGGCAATGGCTGCTGGAGCTGTTCCACGGCCCGACGCTGGCGTTCAAGGACGTCGCGCTGCAGCTTCTCGGCCTTTTTTTCGACAAGTTCCTGACCGCGCGCGGCGAAAGCCTGACCGTCATTGGCGCAACGTCGGGCGACACGGGGTCCGCAGCCATCAACGCGCTCGCCGGCCGGGACTGCGCCGAGGTCTTCATGTTGCACCCGGCAGGCCGCGTTTCGGAAGTGCAGCGCCGTCAGATGACGACCGTTATCGCGCCGAACATCCACAACATCGCGATCGAGGGCAGCTTCGACGACGCGCAGGCGCATGTAAAGCGCATGTTCCGCGATGAGGCGCTGACCGAAATCCGCCTGAGCGCGGTCAACTCGATCAACTGGGCCCGCCTGATGGCGCAGGTCGTTTATTATATCTATGCTGGCGTCCGACTGGGCGCGCCCGACCGGCAGATCGCCTTCTCCGTCCCCACCGGCAATTTCGGCGACGTCTTTGCGGGCTATGTCGCGGCGAAGATGGGGCTTCCCGTTGCGCGCCTGATCGTGGCCACCAACGTCAACGACATCCTTCACCGGGCGCTGAGCGTCGGCGACTATAGCGCGGGCACGGTCTCTCCCACCGCCGCCCCCAGCATGGATATCCAGGTGTCGTCGAACTTCGAACGCCTGCTGTTCGACCTCGCGGGCCGCGATGCGGAACGGTTGTCGGCGATGATGGAGGGGTTCGATGGCTCGAAGCGCCTGACCCTCGACGACGATATCCGCACGAAGGCCGCCAAGCTGTTCGAAAGCGCCCGCGTGGACCCCGACGAGATGGCGATGACCATGCAGTGGGCGCTGCGCGACGCGAACAACCTGATCGACCCGCACACGGCCATCGGTCTAGCGGCGGCGCGCGCGGCCTCCCTGCCCAATGACGTTCCGGTGGTGACGCTCGCAACGGCCCACCCCGCAAAGTTCGAGACGGCGGTCGAGCGCGCGACCGGTGTGCGGCCGCAGCTGCCGAAACGCCTGTCCGGCCTGATGGACCGGAAGGAGGAGTATGACACCCTGCCCGGCACCTATGAGGCGGTGCGTGACTATGTGCAGGCGCGGGCGGAGCGGACGGCCTGATGCAGCGGCTGACAGTCCTCGACAACGGCCTGCGCGTCGTCACGCGGCACATGCCGAGCGTGGAGACGGTCGCGGTCGGCCTTCACTGCGATACCGGTTCCCGTCGGGAAGCGGCCCGTGAGAACGGCCTCGCCCACCTCTACGAGCATATGGTGTTCAAGGGTGCAGGCGGGCGGTCGGCGCGCGCGCTGGCCGAGACCGTCGAGGATGCCGGCGGCGACCTCAACGCGATGACCGGGCGAGAGGGAACGGTCTTTTCGGCGCGGCTTCTGGCGGGCGACCTCGATCTCGGTCTGGACCTAATCGCCGACATGATCCGCGACCCGCATTTCGATGGCACCGAGCTGGAGCGCGAGAAGCAGGTGATCCTGCAGGAACTGGCGGAGGTGAACGACAATCCGAGCGATCTGGTGTTCGATGATCTGCAGGCCGCCGCTTTCCCGGCCCAGCCGCTCGGCACTTCGATCCTCGGCACGGCGGAATCGCTCGCGGGCCTGACCCGCGACGACCTGATCGCCTGGCGCGACACGCATTATGCGCCGGACTCGCTCATCATTGTCGCTGCAGGCGCGCTGGAGCATGACGAGCTCGCCGCCCATGCGGAGCGGCGGTTTGGCGATTTGAAGCCCGCCCCGCGCCCGGCGCTCGATCCGGCGCGCTGGACCATCGGCCGCCAGGAACGCCGCCGCGAGACGGAGCAGGTTCATCTGACCCTCGGCTGGCAGGGCCCGGGCGTGTACGACGACAACCTGTTCGCCGCGCGCATCTTCGCCGAAGCGGTCGGCGGCGGCATGGCCTCTCGCCTGTTTCAGGAACTGCGGGAGGAGCGCGGCCTCGCCTACACCGTCTATGCCAGCCACGCGCCCTTCTCCGACACCGGCCTGTTCACGGTCTATGCCGCAACCGCGCCCGGTGACGCCGCCGAGACCCGCGACCTGATCCGCAGCGTCCTGACGGAGGCGGCCGAAACGCTGGACGAGCGTGAACTGTCGCGCGCACGGGCGCTGTCCAAATCCGGCCTGCTGATGGCGCTGGAAAGCTGCGAGGGACAGGCAAGTTACGCCGCGCGGCAGCTGCTCGTCCATGGCCGCCTCGTAGAACCGGCGGAGGTGGTCGAGGAACTGGATGCCCTGACGCTGGACGAGGTCCGGGCGGCGGGCGCGGCGCTGATTGCAGGTGAGCCTGCCGAAGCGCGCATCGGCGCAATCTGACGATGCTGACGACAATCGTCACGGAGCCGTGGGCCGATTACGGCCTCGTCGATTCGGGTGGCGGGCGAAAGCTGGAGCGCTACGGCCCCTACCGCTTCATCCGCCCCGAGCCGCAGGCACTGTGGGAACCCGCCAGCGCTGACTGGCAGGCGGACGGCGAGTTCGTGCCCGGCGCGGATGCCGAGGGCGGCGGGCGCTGGCAGCTTGAGAAGACCGTTCCGGAAAGCTGGCCGCTTTCGCGCGGGCCGGTGCGCTTCCAAGCGGCCAACACGCCCTTCCGCCACCTCGCCTTCTTCCCCGACATGGCCCCGCAATGGGACTGGATGCGGGACCGCACGGGCGCGGACGACGAGATCATGAACCTGTTCGGCTATACCGGCGTCGGCACGCTGCTCCTGGCGGACAAGGGCGCGAAGCTGACCCATGTCGATGCGTCTAAGAAGGCCGTCGCCGCCGCGCGCGAGAACCAGACCCTGTCCGGCATGGGCGAGCGGCCCATTCGCTGGCTGGTTGAGGATGCGCTGAAATATGCGCAGCGCGAAGTGAAACGCGGCCGCCGTTATGACGGCATCCTGTTCGACCCGCCAAAGTTCGGACGCGGACCCAAGGGTGAGCGCTGGGACCTAGAAACCGGCCTGCCCGACCTCACCCGAACCCTCGCCGCACTGCTCGACGAGAAGTCGAACTATCTGGTCCTGACCGCCTACGCCGTCCGCATGAGCGCCCACGCGCTCGGCGAGCTGTTCCGTCAGGTGCTCGAGCCGCTAGGCGGCACCGTCGAAGCGGGCGAAATGTGCGTGCGCGAAGAGGCCCGCGGATTGCTGTTACCGACGGCAATCTTCGCGCGCTGGTCGCGGAATTAGTGTGAACCTCCCGCCAACCTCACCGAACTTGGGTCCAAACTCATTAGAGCCACCAGGTGATGAACGCGGCGATGGCGATGGTAGCCATGAAGGTTTTGATATTGCGGTCGAAGCGGGTAGCGACGCGTCGCCAGTCCTTGAAGCGGCAGAACATGCGCCCCCCGACATTGCGCTGGCGGTAGATTTTCCGGTCGTGCTCGATCTGGACCTTGCGGTTGGCCTTCGAGGGGATGACGGGCGTGGTGCCGCGCTCGATCGACCATAAGCGCAAGGCATTGCTGTCATGGTCTTTGTCCGCAACCAGACACGCCGACGGCGGGACGGCATTGATGGTCTGTATGGCTATATTAGGGGACACCCTCGCAAACAGTCATCCCAGCGAAAGCTGGGATCCACGCTGTGACCGCCGCACCGGGTCCATCTCCTCCAGCATGGGTTCCAGCTTTCGCTGGAATGACTAGCTTGTTGGTTGGCGAAAGCCTCGCTCGGCCGCTCCCATTCGCGAACGATCCGTTAACCAAACTCTGCCACACCTCGCGGCCTACCAACGGGCGCAGTCAGGCGAGGGGACGGACAGACATGAGCGGGGACTTACTGGCTGACGGCGGCGCGCTGCCGCCCGCACCTCCGCGCGCGAGGACCGCCGATACCTGGCTCGCGCGCAACACCGCGCTTGTCGCCAGCCTCTGCATCGTCGCCTTCGCGTTCCTGTTCCGCCTGCCGGACTACGGCAACCTGTTCGTCGACTTCGACGAGAAGCTGTACCTCCTCGTTGGCGACCGCATGGCGCAGGGCGAGCTGCCCTTTGTCGACATCTGGGACCGCAAGCCCTTCGGCCTGTTCTTCCTGTATTTCCTGATCCGCCTGCTCGGCGGCGAGGGGTTCCTCGAATACCAGCTCGTTGCCGCGGGGTTTGCCGGGCTGACAGGCGTTGTCATCTACCACATCGCGCGGCGCTTCGCGGGTGTGCTGCCGTCCGTCGGCGCGGCCTGTCTCTACCTCGTCTACATGAAGCTGTTCTATTCCGCGGCGGGCCAGGCGGAAACCTTCTTCAATCTGTTCATGGCCGTCGCCGCACTGTTCGCCTTCCAGGCGCTCGAAACGACCAGCGTACGCCGCACCCTCTGGCTTGCGGCTGGCGCGATGCTGCTCTGCGGCGTGTCCCTACAGGTAAAATACACCGTCCTGCCGCAATGCCTGCTGCTGGGCCTCTTCTTCCTGTGGCGCCTGTGGAAGCTCAACGTCGCCCTCCCGCGCACCGTCGCTAGCGGCGCGGTCTTCGTTTTCCTGGGCCTCGTCCCGACCATCCTCGTCGGTCTGTTCTACCTAACCGTCGGGCATTTCGAAGCATTCTTCCACGCCAACTTCGTGTCGATCTTCGAGCGCGGCGCGCTGACCGGCGGTCTCGCCGATTTCTTCAAGTCGTACCTGATGGTGTGCCTCTTCCCGCCCTTCCTCGCCGCCATCGTCGCGGTCATCCTGCGTTTTCAGCAGGGGACGCTCCTCGAGCCGAAATATGCGCTCCTCCTCCTGTGGTTCGCGGCGGGCTTTGCGGGCTTCAAGATGGTCGGCAACATCTACATCCACTATATCGTCCCCGCGACGATCCCGCTGGTTATCATCCTCGCGCCGCTGTTCGGCCGCCCGCGTGTAGGCCTGCCGATCTTCCTCGGCGTCTTCGGCTTCGCGGTGTACGTGACCCACTGGTGGGAGGCGTTCGACATGGCCGCCGAGCGCACGGCCGCCGTCGAGCGCATGACCGAACTCGCCGCGCCCTATCTTCAGGACAGCTGCCTCTACGTGTACGACGGTCCGACATCCGTTTACATGACGACGAAGTCCTGCATCCCGACCGTCTATGTCTACCCCGATCACCTCAACAACGACATGGAGCGCGAGGCGCTCGGTATCGACACGCTGGCGGAGGTGCGGCGCATCATGGACGCAAAGCCGGGCGTGGTGATGTGGGCCGACGAGCCGGTGGTGCCGCTTTGGAACCCGCTGACCGCCGGTCACATGGAAGCGCGGCTGGCCGCCGACTATCAACTGCTGGAGGCTGTCCCCCTCGTCCGCCGTAACATCCGCGTCTATGCGCGCAAGGAGCTGATAGCAGCGGGCCAATAGGCGGCGTCGCTCCTCCTAACCCTCGACCACGATCTTGACGCGGTCGCCGGGTCGGACGTCGCCGCCGTCTTCGAGGTCATTGAGGACGCGGAAGCGATCTTCCTGGAAGTTGTCGTAGGCCATGCGGCGGGACAGGCTGGCGACGGTATCCCCGCGGCCGACGGTGACGATATCAACGCGCTTGGGTTGAAGCTGCGCGGCTTCGCTTGCCGAGATCTTGCGGAAGCTCTGCGCCGTCGTGCTGATGATGCTTCCGGCATTCGCATTTACCGGGCTGACGAATGCGAAATAATAGGTGCTGGTGGCGTCGAATTCATAGGCGACGACGGTGATGTCGACCTGGCCGTTCTGCGACGCAACGCGGGCCTGCTGCTGCGCGGCGCGCATGCCGTTGATGGTCGTCAGCTGCACCTGCGACGTCTGTGCGCGCTGTGCGGACTCGCCGAGGATGCCGGTCAATGCCTGCTGTGCGACTGTGGCGATCGGCGTACTCGCATCTTTTGCAGCGCCGGAGAACTGCACCTGGACCGGCGAGCTGCCGCTGGTCGCGGTCACGGCCCGCGCGGAGTTGTTCAGGTAAAATCCGCTTGGCACCTGAAAGGCGAGGCGGAGGGTCGGATGCACGAAGCTGTTGCCGCGCACGAAGCCCTGCTCCGGTGCATCGCCGTACAGCATGCCGTCGATGGCAGCGAAGAAATCAGCCTGGTTCTGGGCCAGCGCGCCGGGTTGCACGCCGGTTTCCGCAGCCTTGGCGATGGCGCGGCGAACACGGTCGTTCGACAGCGGGTGCGTGCGTGCCCAGGCCGGGATCTGGCTTGCCTCGCTGCGGCCGCGAACCTTGGCCATGAGCGCCGCCTGGGCGCCGAGTGCGTCGAGAACATCAGCAGACTCAAAGGGGTCGTAACCAGCGCGGGTCATGTAAAGAATGCCGAGGTCATCGGACTGATATTCCTGATCGCGCGAGTATTTCAGAGTCCATGCCTGACCGGCCTGCGTGGCGAGCTGCGCGACTTGGCCCGATCCGGTCAGAACGCCCGCGAGCACGCCGAGAAGGCTGGAGCCCAGCGCGGCGTTCTGGCGGCGCTTGCCATGATCGGCGGCCACATGGCCGATCTCATGCCCGATGACGGAGGCAAGCTCCGCTTCATTCTCCATCAGCGCGAGGAGACCGCGCGTCACGTAAGTGTAGCAGCCGGGAATGGCGAAGGCGTTGACAACGCTGGAATTCAGGAGCGTGACGGTGCAGTCGCTGCCATCGGTCGTAAGTCCCGACGCGATGGAGATGCGCGTGCCGATGCGCTCGACCATCTCGCTGCCGGGCCCATTGTAAGCGCCGCCAAACTCGGCGAGGATCTGCGGATGCGACTGAGCGCCCTGCTGCCGTTCCGACGCCGTGACCTGGCCGGGGTTGTTCGGGTCGAAGGTGCCCATGCAGCCCGCGATGGCGAGCGAACCGGCGATGGTCGCGGCGAGGGTGGTTTTCGATACTGAGGACAAGGCGATATCTCCGGCGCGCGGCTGTTTCTCTTTCCCCGTTCAACCGAATGGCGGCCATGTCAGTTCCGCGCAGCGATGACCCTCGGTTCTCCGTAGGGTTCCCTCAATCCTGCGCGGCGATCCAGCTGGCGATCTCTTCCGCCATGAGATTTGCGGCGGCACTCAACGCGTCGGCGACGGCGGGACCGGACTGGCTGAACACCGGCTGGCGCGCCGTGAAGCTGCGGCTCGCGGCAAAACCGTCAACTGGCGTTGAAAGCACCGCGTCGTAGCGGATGACGACAGCCGCGCCGTCGCTGCCACTGACATCCAGCCCGAATTCGCGCAGGCTGCCCGACAGGCGATATTCGGGTACGACGGTCACGAGACCCTCGTCGATGACGGGGCGGCCGGTATCGGCTGCGATCACATCCATCAGCAGGCGCTGGAACAGGATATGCGGCTGCTCGATCCAGTTTGCAGCGCCGAGATATTGAACCTCTGTCCCGCTGGTCGTGACGGGGACGCGCAGGGTGCGCAGCTTGCCGGGAATTTCGGGCAGCGCGATCAACAGCGGCTGGCCAGAGGTATTGCCACTGGGCGCGCGCGCCGGATCGAGATTCAGAAGGCTTGGCAGAGCCTCGGAGTTGCCGCCGATCTGCACGATAGGGCCGCAGGCAGTCAGCGCGAGCCCAATGCCCGCAGCGAGGGTCAGGACGCGGATCACTCGCTATCTCCGGGAACGTAAGTGGGCAGTGTGCGTCCGCCGAGCAGCGCGCCGGCGGGATCCTCGTCCAGCTTCGCGCTGATCGCGCCGAGGGAGGCGGAGGTGCGGCGAAGATCGCGGATCAGGAGGTTCACTTCCGGCAGGGTCTGCTGGTTGACCTGGCCGATGCTGCGATTGGCCGCGGCGGCGGCGGATTCGACCTCGGCAAGGGTCATGTCGGCCTGTTCGATGGTGGCCCGAAGGTCGCGCAGGAGCGGCTGGCCCTCGGTTTCGATCAGGGCAGCGGAGCTGTCAGCGAGACGCGCGACCGACGCGGTAGCCTGGTTGAGATTGGCCAGCACTTCGCGCGCCTCGGTCACGCTGGCGGAAATGTCGCCTTCGCGGGCGGCAAGGGCTCCGGTGACCTGTTCGGTGTTGGCAAGGATGCCAGAAATTGATTCAAGGTTCCTGTCGTCGAGGACAAGGCTGAGCCGTTCGGTCAGCGTCTGCACCTCGTCCAGCAGCTTCGGCGCGGCATTGAGGAGCGAGTCGAGTGTGCCGGGCGCTGTGGGAATGACCGGAACGCCGTAGTCACCGGGTGCCACAATGGGCGGATCGTTCTTCTCGGACCCATCCAGGCTGACGATCGCCACACCCGTGAAACCGACGGAGGAAAGCGTGGCGCGCGTGCTCCTGAGGATCGGCGTATCCTCCTGCACCGAAATGCGGACGCGGACGAATTCCGGCGAGTCCGGCATGATCGAGATGGCGCGCACGCTGCCCACGGGGACGCCGGAATAATTCACGGCGCTGCCTGTCGCGAGGCCGGAGACGCTTTCGAAAAAGACGTCATATTCCTTCTCGCCGCCGGTATCGATGCGCGCGATCCACAGGATAAACGCGAACAGGGCGACGAACAGCACCAAAGCGATGGCACCGACAAGGATATGGTTTGAGCGGGTTTCCATGTCAGCCGGTTCCTTGCGGACTTGGCGCGCTCGCCGCAAGGGCCGCGCGGCCGCGAGGCCCGCCGAAATATTCGTTGATCCAGGGGTGGTCGATCTTCTGCAGTTCTTCGAGCGTGTCGACCGCAAGGACGCGCTTGTCGGCAAGAACCGCGACCCGGTCGCAGATCGTGTAAAGCGTATCGAGATCGTGCGTAATCAGGAACACGGTCAATCCGAGCGCGCGTTTCAGGTCAAGGATCAGCTGGTCGAACGCGGCAGCGCCAATGGGATCGAGACCGGCGGTCGGCTCATCGAGAAACAGGAGCAGCGGGTCGAGAGCGAGGGCGCGGGCGAGCGCGGCGCGTTTCCGCATTCCTCCGGACAGCTCGCTCGGATATTTCGGACCGGCGGAGGGTTCGAGCCCGGCAAGACCGATCTTGTACGCCGCGATTTCATCCATCAGTTCCGGCGTCATCTGAAAAAACTCGCGCATTGGAACCTGTATATTCTCGGCCACGGTCAGGGTCGAGAACAGCGCGCCGTTCTGGAACAGGACGCCGAACCGGCGGCGGATGTCGAGCTCCTCCTTCTCCGCAAGGCCCGTCACCGGCTCGCCGAAGATGGAAACCTCACCGGCCGCGAAAGGCTGAAGGCCGAGGATGGAGCGCATCAAGACGGTCTTGCCCGATCCGGAACCGCCGACGACGCCAATGATCTCACCCCGGCGCACATCGAGATCGAGATGTTCATGCACGACCTGAGGCCCGAAGGCGTTTTTCAGGTCCTTTACCTCGATGATGGTTTCCATCCGGTCCGGCATCAGACCCAGCCCAGCCAGGTAAAGAACACGGCGAAGAACGCGTCGAGCACGATCACGAGGAAAATGGCCTGCACGACCGCGGCGGTGGTGCGCCTGCCCACCTCCTCCGCATTGCCGGAAACCTGCATGCCCTGAAAGCAGCCCGTCACGGCAATGATCAGGCCGAAGACCGGCGCCTTGATCAGGCCGACCCAGAGGTCGGTAATCGGCACGACCTCCTGGATCCGCATGATGAACGTCGCGGGCGGGATCCCGAGCGACAGCCAGCTGATGAACATGCCGCCAAGAATGGCCATGATCGATCCGTAAAAGGCCAGAAGCGGCATGGCGATAACGGCCGCAAGCAGGCGGGGGACAACGAGCACCTCGATCGGCGGCATGCCGATCGTGCGCATGGCGTCGATCTCCTCCGCCAGCTTCATGGACCCGATCTGCGCGGCAAAGGCGCTGCCGGACCGGCCCGCCACCATGATGGCCGTCATCAGCACGCCAAGCTCGCGGAAGGTGAGGCGGCCAACGAGGTTAATGACGAACACCTCCGCACCGAACTGGCGAAGCTGCACCGCGCCCTGCTGCGCGATCACGATGCCGACGAGGAAACTCATCAGGCCAATGATGCCCAGCGAGGAAACGCCGACCGCCTCCGCCTGTTTGAACATCGCCGCGCCGCGCAGCCGCCTTGGCCGCGCAATGACCTTGCCCAGCGCCAGCATCGTGACGCCAAGGAACGCCAGAAAAGCGCCAAGCTGCTTGAAGCCATCGCTGATCCAGCGCCCGACCCGTTCGAGAAGCGCGAGGAAACGCCCGGACTGTTCCGGGTGCATCCGGCAATCGCCGCACGCCTCGCCCACCTGCACCATCATGGCGCGCGCCCCGTCTTCCAGCCCGACAAGCGTCGTCTCGAACCCGCGTTCGCCGCGCTCCTGCTCCAGCCTGTGGAGCACCCACGCCCCGACGGTGTCGATCCGGCGCAGGCAGGTGAGGTCAACGGTCAGCGGCCGCGGGTCCGCCTCCATCTTCCGAAAGGTGGGCGAGTAGTCATCGGCGAAGCGGACGGTAAAGCGGCCTGCCACGGTCACGGTACGGCCGGAGATATCGTCGCTGTCCTGAAGCTCTACACCGGCCATTCTCAGCGTCTTAGCGGGCAGCCTCTCAGCCTGCCAGCTTTCGATCAGGCGTAATGCGCGAGGCGCAAACCGGGCCGCGGCCAGCGGACCTTTGCCAGCTGGCCCGTCGTCGACAGGCAGACCCACGCATCCTGCATGTCCTCGCCGCCGAAACAGATGTTCGTGGTCAGGATATCGGGAAAATCGAACTGTTCCGCCGTTCCGGCCGCGGGGTTCACCGACGCGATGCCGGGCGTCTCGATCAGCGTCGCAACGCAGACATTCCCCTCCGCATCGACCGCGAGCGAATCGAGAAGCGTACGCCCAGCCCAGCCATAGGCAACGCGGCCGGGAAAACTGGCGAGGGGACCGGGCGCGACCTCGCCGTCTCCGGTGATGTCGAGAGCCAACAGCTGCCGCTCATTGGTGAGAGCGGTGTAAACGGTCTTCCCGTCCGGCGAGAGGCCGACGCCGTTCATGTTCGGCCCGCGCGCGGCTTGGCGGATATCGGACCCATCGGCCCTAGCCCAGTACAGCCCGCCATGATCGTGGCCATAGGCCCGCACCTTTCCAAGATCGGTAAACCAGAAGGCGCCGGAGCCGTTCATTTCGAAGACGATATCGTTCGGGCCAGAGAGGGCATGGCCGTCACAGGCTTCGTAGAGGCGCTCGACCTTGCCGCTGGCGATATCGATGCGTTCGATGCGGCCGGTGTCGTAGTCTTCGGGCGCGATGCCGGGGAACAGGCTGCCGTCCGGCCCCTTCGACCAGAGGAAGCCGCCATTGTTGCAGCAGTAGAGCGCGCCGTCGGGCCCCAGCGCGAGGCCATTGGGCCCGCCTCCCGGTTCCGCGACCGTTTCCTTGCGGCCATCCGGAAAAACGCGCGTGACCCGTCCCGCCTCGATCTCGACAAGAATGATGGAGCCGTCCTTCATCCAGACCGGCCCCTCGGGGAAACGCAGGCCGTCGGCGATGATGGTGTAATCGAGTTGCATGGGGACAGACCCTAGCGCCTCTCCCTGTCATCCTGAACCCCGGACTCCGATCCGGGGTTCAGGATGACGGCATTAGCGGGCGGCGGGCAACGCCAGGTTTGACCGCCCCTGCGTTCTTGCTATGTTCGCGCGATTCGCAGGGAGACGCCAATGCTCAGGGGAAGTTGTTGCTGCCGCGCGGTTCGATTTGAAGTCGATGAGATGCCGGGAATGATGGCGACCTGTCACTGCACGCGCTGCCGCAAGGTCGGGGCAAGCACGTTCGTCTTCGTCGAGGCGGCGCAGTTTCGTCTGACGGCGGGGGCGGACGCCATCCGTACCTACGCGCCGGAATCGGGCTATCGCTATACCCGCGCCTTTTGCGGCAGCTGCGGGACGGCGCTGGGCGAGATCGGCGCGAAGGACGGCAGTTTTCCGGTGCCGGCGAACTGTTTCGACGATCCGCTGCCTCTGACCGTCAAGTTTCACGAGTTCGTCGCCGAGAAACCGGACTGGCTGCCGATCTGCGATGGTGCCAAGCAGTTCGACGGGCATCCGGTCAAAGCCGAAGGGGCATGATGACGACAGAGACGATCGTATTGGCAGCAGGCGCGCTGATCCTAGGGGTCGGACTGGGCTGGCTGATTTGGGGCCGGAGCCTAGGTCCGGCGCGCGCCGAGCGGGAGGCGGCCCGGGCAGCGGCGGAGGAAGAGCGGGCAGCGCATGCTGCCACCCGCGACGATCTGGCGATGGCGAAGTCGGACAGAGCGCTCGCCGAGAGGGACGTCGCCAATGCGGGGGAAAAACTGGTTGAAGCGCGAGCGGAAATCGAACGGCTGAGGCCGATGGAAACAAATCTGGCGCGCATTCAGTCATCGCTGTCCGAACGCGATAAGAATTTTGCGGACCGCGAGGCCGACCTCGACAAGCGCTTCGCAGTGCTCGCGGAGAAGGCGCTGGAAGGCTCTACGGAGAAGTTCCTGAAACGCGCCAAGGATGTTCTGGAAGGGCACGAGAAGGCGGCGGGGCGGGGCCTCGAGAAGAACCGGGGCGAGCTGGAAAAGCTGATCGCGCCAATGCGCGACACGCTGACGAAATATCAGGAGCGGCTGAAGGAAATCGAGGACAAGCGTGCCAACGCTTACGGCGCGATCACGACCGCCATCGCGCAGGTGCGCGAGGGACAGGAGGGCGTGCGCGACGAGGCGCGGCGGATCGTCGGTGCGCTGCGAAACGCCCCGAAGGCGCGCGGGCGCTGGGGCGAGCAGCAGCTGCGCCGGGTGCTGGAGATGGCCGGCCTCAGCCCGCACTGCGACTTTGCCGAGGAAGTGCATGTGACGGGCGAAGACGGCACCTTCCGCCCCGATGTCGTCGTGAACCTGCCGCAGGACCGAGTGCTGGTGATTGACGCGAAGGTGTCGCTGAACAGCTATGAGGACGCGCAGCACGCAGAGACGGATGACGAGCGGGCGGCTCACCTGCTCGCGCATGCCAAGGCGATCCGGCATCACGTCGATACTTTGGGCAAAAAAAGCTATACGCGGCAGTTCGACGACACCTTGGATTTCGTCATCATGTTCGTGCCGGGCGAGAACTTCCTCGCCGCCGCGCTGGAGACAGATCAGGAGTTGTTCAACACTGCCTTCGAAAAGGGCGTGCTCCTCGCCGGACCGACCAACCTGATCGCGATTGCGCGTACGGTCGCGATGGTCTGGCAGCAGGAGCGCGCGGCGGAAAATGTCCGCGAGATCGCGGCCCTCGGCAAGGAACTCTACGAGCGCCTGGCGACAATGGGCGACCATGTCGCGCGCGTCGGCAAGAATCTTGACCAGGCGACGGGCGCCTACAACAAGATGGTGGGCAGCTTGGAAAGCCAGGTCCTGACGTCCGCCCGGCGGTTCAAGGACCTCGACATCGATCCGCCGAAGAAGGAGCTGTCGGTACTTGAGCCTGCGGCGACCGAAGCGCGGGACCTGTCGAAGCTGGCCGCGCCGGTTGTGGGCGAGGTTGAGAACGCCAGAGGCGGTGAGGCGACTGCTGACGCAGGCGAGAGCGATGAGGCCCGGGAAGCGGCGGAGTAGCCATCCCGCCGTTCCTACCTGTCATCCCCGCGAACGCGGGGATCCATTGACCGCAGGCGCGGCAAGCGCACCGCTGACTGGCCATCGCGCGAGAATGACTAGATCCCCAACTGCGCGGGGAGGACAATTTCGGGTTTGGGACCGCGGGCCGGGGCCAGCAGGCTCAGCCGTTAAATCCCCGCCACGCCGTCAGCGTCGACCGCGCCGTCGTCGGTAAGGGTGCCGACGACGCGGACGGGTTTTTCGACAAGGTCGACCGGTGTTCGCAGCAGAATCAGGCGGATACGGCCCTCGCCATTGTCGCGCAGCAGCTCGAACGCCGCACCGTCGCGCTTCAGTATGCCGGTCTCGTCGAAGGGGGAGCTCACAACGCCGCCAGTTTCGCGTCGAACACCCCGTCGATCAGGACGAAGCAGACGCGGCAGGGTTTGCCGGAGCGGTTGGCCCAGCCGTGGTTGGTGCCGCGCTGGATAACGATGTCGCCGGCGCGAACGGTGGTCTCGCCGATATCCATGATGAGGGTGATCTCGCCGTCGAGAACGATGCCATAGTCGATGCTTTCGGTGCGGTGCATGAAGGCATGGCGCGTGTTCGTCCCGCTGTGGCGGGAGGCCTCGCCTGCGCCCATTTCCGCGAACAGAGCCTTTGCCTCTTTGGGTGAGACGCTGGCGCTGTCGTCTTCCGGCGGGAAGTCGACGATGCGGATGCGGGTTCCGTTCGCGGGCGGCGGCAGGACGGGCGGACCGTCTTCAGGCTCGCTGCTGCCTGCACGAATGGGCGCGGGCGCTGCGGCCGTGGCCCACAGCTCCGTGAAGGTCGTGCCGCGGGCCTCGCCGTAAGTATGCACGCGCGGCGGCGGGCCGTCCTGGAGGATGAC
This sequence comes from Pacificimonas sp., assembly GCA_036351775.1. Lineage (GTDB taxonomy): Bacteria > Pseudomonadota > Alphaproteobacteria > Sphingomonadales > Sphingomonadaceae > Pacificimonas. The sequence goes on from JAZBPX010000023.1 coordinate 126,743, forward strand.
CGCGTTGCCGTCTGCGTCATGGCCGGTGACGATGCGGCGGGTCTGATGGTTCCTCATGCTGTGCTCCCGCGCTGCTGGTTCAGGACTTCATAGGCTATCACCGCGCAGCTGACAGCGACGTTCAGGCTGTCGGCCTTTCCAAGCATCGGAATTTTGACGAGCGCGTCGCAGCGGTCTTCATATTCGGGCGGCAGGCCATGCTGTTCGTTGCCCATGAACAGGAAGGTCGGCGCGGGGTAGCGGACGGCCTGATAGTCATGGTCGGTGCGAAGGCTGGTGCCGACGAGAAAGCCCTCTCCGGCCCTCAGCCAAGCAAAGAAGTCGTCGCCGCTGCACTGCGCGATGGGAATGGTGAAGGCAGCGCCCATCGAGGCGCGGACGGCCTCGACGCTGAAGGGATCACAGCTCTGATCGGTCAGGACCAGGCCGCCTGCGCCCACCGCGTCCGCCGTACGAAGGATGGTGCCGAGATTGCCGGGATCCTTCAGGCTTTGGCAGACGATCCAGATGCCCGATTCGCTGCGGTCGAAACGGCCAAGGTCGGTGGGCAGGAAGTCGAAAACGCCGACGACGGCCTGCGGATTATCCTTGCCGACAATTTTCGAGATCAGGTCCGGGGGCACCCGCAGCGCCTCGCCGCCCGCGTCCTCGACGGCGGCTTCCAGTTGCCGGGTCAGCGCGTGATCGTCGCCAGTGCGCGCGATGGACAGGCGGGGGATATGGCCAGCCTCCAGGGCCTCGGTGCAGATCCGCAGACCCTCCGCCATGAACTGGCGGTCGGCCTGGCGGTGTTTCTTCTGGGTAAGGGCACGGACGCGCTTGATGACAGCGTTCGAAAAGCTGGTGATCTCGCGCGGCATGAACGGCGCCCCGGCGGGGCCTATTCCTCGCCGAACTTCTGTTCGACGAGGCCCGCCAGCGCGTCGAGCGCGGCCTCTGCCTCGGTGCCGGTGGCGGCGATCTGGATTGTGTCACCGGGCGCGGCAGCGAGCATCATCAGGCTCATGATCGAGGTGCCCGCAGCCTTGTTGCCGTCCTTCTCGACGATGACCTGCGCATCATAGCCATCGGCCATCGTGACGAACTTCGCGCTGGCACGGGCATGCAGGCCGCGCTGGTTGCGGATCACGACCGACCGGGAGTGCGCAGCGCTCAGGCTGCCGCTCCGAGGATTTTCGACGCGACGGAGATATATTTCCGCCCGGCTTCCTGCGCCGCCTCGATGGCTTCGGCGGCGTCCATCTCGTTCCGCACACTGGCCAGCCGAATGAGCATGGGCAGGTTCATGCCGGCGATCACCTCGACCGCGCGCGAATCATCGCCCATCAGGCTGATGGCGAGGTTCGAAGGCGTGCCGCCGAACATGTCGGTCAGGACAACGACCCCCTTGCCGGTATCGACGGCGGCGATGGAGTCGGCGATGTCCTTGCGGCGGCTTTCCATATCGTCATCGGCGTAGATGCAGATCGCCTCGATCTGGTCCTGTTTCCCAACGACATGCTCCATGGCGAGCACAAATTCGCGCGCAAGGCCGCCATGCGTAACGAGCACCAGTCCAATCATAGGCTAACCTGTTTGCTTGTCCGGTTCGTGGGCGGCGGCGGCGGCATCGCTGCCGTCGGACAGATCGCGGTGTGTGACCATCGGACTGGCACCGGCCTCCCGTAAATACTCAGCGAGTCGTTCCGCCGTATAGACCGAACGATGGCGACCGCCTGTACACCCGATGGCGACCGTTAGATAGGATTTTCCCTCCGCCCGGTAGGCCGGAAGAAGCACCTCGATCAGTTCCGCAATGCGCGCGAAGATGGCGTCGAAGCGGGGATCTGCGGCGACGTAAGTGCCCACAGCCTCGTCCTTGCCAGTGAGCGGGCGAAGCGCGTCCTCCCAGTGCGGATTGGCGAGGAAGCGCATGTCGAACACCAGGTCCGCGTCGCGCGGCAGGCCGCGTGAATAGCCAAAGGACTGGATCGTGACGGTGAGCGCCTGCTCCGAGCCGTCCGTGAACTTCTGCTGAACGGCGCGGCGCAGGTCATGGACCGAATAGTCGGTGGTATCGATGACGACATCGGCCCAGCGGCGCAGGGGGGCGAGGATCTCCCGTTCCTGCGCGATGCCGTCGCCGGCAGGGCGGTCGAGTGCAAGCGGATGACGGCGGCGGGTTTCGGAAAAGCGCTGAATGAGTTCCCCGCCCGCGCAGTCCACGAAGAGGAGGCGGGTGGGGAAGCCGTCCTCGTTGAGCGACCGAATTTTCTGCGCGACCTCGTCCGCGTTGAAACGGCGCGTGCGGGTATCGATCCCGACCGCAAGCGGACGGGCCTGCAGGGCCGGTGCCGCCGCCGCCGTTTCGAGAAGGTGCCTGACGAGCGAGAGCGGCAGATTATCCACCACCTCGAACCCCTGGTCTTCCAGCGCATTCAGCGCCGTGGACTTGCCCGCCCCAGACATGCCGGTGACCACCAGCAGCCCTGGTCGGCGCGTTTCGCCTTCTGAGGAGCGGGTGGGCATCCGTATCAACCTAGGGGCAGCACCGCGCCGTTCAACAACAGTTCGACCAGGATCGGGGCGGAGGCGGCACGCGGGTCGATCTGGGCAAAGGGGATGGCGAAGGGGCCGAACAGACGCGCGCGGGTCAGCGGGAAGCGGGGCGGGTCTGCGCGAAGGTCAACGATGGCGGAAAGGCGCGCGGAGGCGGTGTTACGGACCTTGCCGATGCCGAGGCCGCGAAGCTCGATCTGTCCAGCGAAGGCAGGGTCTCCGGACAGCATCAGCCCGTCCGGGTGCCGGACCAGGATGACGGTGTCGTCGGCGATTAGCGCTGCGCCCCGGTCGATCAGGCGCAGGGCAAGGTCGGACTTTCCGGCCCCTGACGGCCCGCGGATCAGGACACCGCGCCCCCCGGCGGAGACCGCCGTGCCGTGCAGCCGAAAGCTCACGCGGCGGGCAGGTCCACGCGGAACCGGGCGCCGCGCTCGCCGGGCCTCGATATGACGGTCAGCGCGCCATCGTGAGCCTCTACAATCGCGCGGGAAATGGCGAGACCGAGGCCGCTATGTGTACCGAACCCTTCGCCTTCGGGCCGCTCCGAATAAAATCGGCGGAAAATCTTTTCTTCTGCACCCGAGGGTATCCCCGGCCCCTCGTCGGCGACGTCGATCGTGACGCGGCCCGCCTCGGCGCTGGTCAGGATCGACACCGCACCGCCCTCCGGTGAAAAGCTGATGGCATTGTCGATCAAGTTGCGCATGACCTGTCCAAGGCGCGATTCGTCGCCGAGGACGCAGAAATCCTCGCCGCTGCGTTCTTCCCGGATGGTAACGCCGCCGGGAAGGCCGCGGTCGCGGTAAAGCGCAACAAAGGTCGATGTCATGTCGACGAGATCGACCGGCTCGAACCGCGCGCGGCTCAGCTCGGCATCAAGGCGCGAGGCGTCGGAAATGCCGGAGATCAGGCGGTCGATTCGCTGCACGTCGGCAGACGCGATGGCCAGCAGCTGTTTGCGGAGCGCTTCGTCCTCCACGTGCGACAGGCTGTCGATAGCGCTGCGAAGCGATGTGAGCGGGTTTTTCAGCTCGTGCGCAACGTCCGCGGCAAAGCTCTCGGTCGCGTCGATCCGGCCGCGTAGGGCGGCGGTCATGTCGGAGAGGCTGCGGGCAAGCTCGCCGATCTCGTCGCGGCGCTTCTTGAAGCGGGGGACGGTCACCTCGCGCGACCGGCCGAGGCGCACGCGCTGCGCGGCAACCGCGAGGCGGCGCAGCGGGCGAACGATGGTGCGGGCGAGGAAGCTGGTCAGCATCGTCGTCAGGGCAAGAACGCCAAGAAAAACCGCGAACAGCGTCGCGCGCTCATCGCGAACCACCTGCGTAATGTCCTTCGCGTTCGCCGAGATCGTGAGGACGCGCCCATCCTGGAGCGGGATCGCCGAATAGGTTAGCGGCGTCCGGTCCGGCGCCAGCCGCAGCGCGGTGGTAACCCGGCCGTCCGCCTGCGCCGCGACGGCGAAAGGGTAGGAGGCGAGCGCATCGGGCTTTGCGGTATCGAGGTAGGGCGGGTTCTCGGCGACGACCAGGAAGTCGATCACCCTGTCGATCCAGCGCGCGGCGGTCAGCTGCCACACCTCACTTGCCGGATCGCTCAGCGTGTAGGTCGGCCCCGCCTCCGCCCAGCTATCGAGCGCCAAAGTGCCCGCTCCATCATAGATTCGGATGCGCGTGGTGGTCTGGCGGCCCGCTTCGCCGATCAGGCGGCGGATTTCCGCGTCGCTGTCGTTGCGGATGCCGCTGGCGATCAGGACGGCCCCGGCGCGCATCTCGTCGAGGCGTTGTTGCAGCAGCCGGTCGCGAAAGCTCTCCAGATAGACCAGCCCGCCCGCGAACATCAGGATCGCGAACAGGTTCACCGCGAGGATGCGGGTCGTCAATGACCAGCCGCGCGACCATTTCAGCTGGCTGTCGTCGGACGCCTCGGCAACTCCGGTGGCTTCATCCGTCGGCAGCGCCCTCGCTGAACCGGTAGCCGGCGCCGTAGAGCGTTTCGATGGCGGCGAATCCGTCGTCGACGGCGCGGAACTTCTTCCGGAGCCGCTTGATATGGCTGTCGATGGTGCGGTCGTCGACATAGACATCGTCCTGATAGGCGGCGTTCATTAGCTGTTCGCGCGACTTCACGAAACCGGGCCGCTGGGCGAGGGTTTCAAGGATCATGAATTCGCTCACGGTCAGGGTTACGTCTTTGCCCGCCCAGAGTGTTCGGTGCCGCGCAAGGTCCAGTTCCAGGCGGCCGCGCACCATTCGGCTCTCTTCCGCTTTCGGCGTGTCGGGCTGGCTGCGAAAGGCTGCGCGGCGAAGGACGGCGCGGATACGCTCCACGAGCAGGCGGTGAGAGAAGGGCTTTCCGACATAATCGTCCGCGCCCATCGACAGGCCCAGCGCCTCGTCGATCTCGGCATCCTTTGAGGTCAGGAAAATGACCGGCACATCCGTCCGCTCGCGCAGGCGCTGGAGCAGCTCGAGCCCATCGAGGCGCGGCATCTTGATGTCGAGAATGGCGAGGTCCGGCGGATTCTCGGCAATCGCCTTCAGCGCCGCCTGGCTGTCGGCGTAAATGCGCGTTGCAAACCCTTCCGCCTGCAAGGCTATGGAGAGCGACGCGAGGATGTTCCGGTCGTCGTCGACCAGCGCGATGGTGGGGGGCGGCTCCTCGCTCATGACGCGATCATAGGGCCCGGACACGAGGGAGGTCCATGCGAAGGCCAACGGGTGCATACGTTTTTGACCGGAACCGCCCGCCCGTGTATGCGCGGAGCCCAAGCACAGGCCCCGTCGATTCTCTTGGCGCGAGACCCTGTTTGCAGCGACAACAATCCTAGGGGAGACAGCGCGTGGCTGCTCATTCGACCGTTCCGGCCCATGACCTTACAAAGCAGGGTTTCGCCACCAGCGCGGACATTCACTGGAACCTGACGACCGGGCCGCTGGTGGAAACGGCGGTCCGGCGCGGCGAGGGGGAACTGTCGAAGGACGGCGCGCTCGTCGTCGAGACCGGCAAGCACACCGGCCGCAGCGCGAAGGACAAATTCACGGTAAAGGACAAGACGACCGAGGATGTCGTCTGGTTCAACGACGGCAACAAGCCGATGTCGCCGGATCACTTCGCCAACCTGAAGGCCGATTTCCTGTCCGCGCTCGGCGAAAAGGAGGTGCTGTTCGTCCAGGACCTTTACGGCGGTTCGCAGCCCGAACACCGCATCCCGGTTCGCGTCATCAACGAGTTCGCCTGGCACAATTTGTTTATCCGCACGCTGCTTTGCCGTCCGGAGCGGTCGGAACTTGCGGACTTTACCCCGGAATTCACCATCATCGACCTGCCGAGCTTCAAGGCGGATCCGCAGCGGCACGGTTCGCGGTCGGAAACGGTCGTGGCCGTGAACTTCACAGAGAAGCTGATCCTGATCGGCGGCACGCGCTATGCCGGTGAAATGAAGAAGTCGGTGTTCGGCCTTCTCAACTTCCGCCTTCCCGAAGCGGGCATCATGCCGATGCACTGCTCCGCGAATATCGGCCCGGACGGCAAGACGGCGATCTTCTTCGGCCTGTCGGGCACGGGCAAGACGACGCTGTCCGCCGATGCCAGCCGCACGCTGATTGGCGACGACGAGCATGGCTGGTCGGACACGGCGGTCTTCAATTTCGAGGGCGGATGCTATGCCAAGATGATCCGCCTCGATCCGGAGTCCGAGCCGGAAATCTACGCGACGACCAAGCGCTTCGGCACGGTGCTTGAAAATGTCGTCATGGACCCGGTCACGCGCGAACTCGACTTTGACGACAATTCGAAGGCTGAGAATACCCGCGGCGCCTATCCCATCGATTTCATCCCGAATTCGTCGGCGGAGAATCTCGGACCGCCGCCCGCGAACGTCATTATGCTGACCGCCGATGCCTTCGGCGTCCTGCCCCCCATCGCGAAGCTGACGCCGGACCAGGCCATGTATCACTTCCTGTCCGGCTACACCGCGAAGGTGGCCGGTACGGAGATTGGCGTGACGGAACCGCAGGCGACCTTCTCGACCTGCTTCGGCGCGCCGTTCATGCCGCGTCACCCCAGCGTCTACGGCGATCTCCTCAAGAAGCGCATTGCAGAGGCGGGTGTCGATGTGTGGCTGGTCAACACTGGCTGGACCGGCGGCCCGCACGGCGTTGGCCACCGCATGCCGATCAAGGCGACGCGCGCGCTCCTGAACGCCGCCCTCGACGGCAGCCTAAAGGACGCCGAGTTCCGCACCGATCCCAATTTCGGATTCCAGGTGCCGGTCGACGTTCCGGGTGTGGACACGGCCATCCTCGATCCGCGTTCGACCTGGGACGACAAGGCCGCCTACGACACGAAGGCGCGCGATCTGGTGCAGCGCTTCATCGACAATTTCGAACAGTTCGAAGGCCATGTCGACGCCGGCGTTCGCGAGGCTGCCCCGACGGCGGCGTAGAGGCTCGGAGCCTATCGACCGACCGCACACGCTGCACACATGCTGTTCAGTCATTCCCGCGGACGCGGGAATCCAGCCTGCGTACCAGTGATCCTTGTGCGCGGCTGAGCACGGGTCCGTAAGTCACTGGATTCCCGCGTTCGCGGGAATGACGGTTTGGCAGTGGACGCGATGCCAACGGCGTAGCGGCAACGCTGCTGCGAATGCGGCGGTTACAGCGTAAGTCGTGACCGTCGCGGGAGGTGACCAGCTTCGCGCGGGCAGGCTAGGGCCGTGCAGCCTGAAGGGCGGTGGCGAGGCGGTCGCGAATGCCCTTCAGCGCGGCAAGATCGACCAGCGGAGCGCTGAGTGCTGCGTCTTGCGGGCCGTTGGCGTCCTGCGCTTCGGCGGGCTGCACCGGTTCTGCGTTGGCATCCGCGCCCAAGACCGGCTCTGACGACGTCGGCACGATTTCTGCGCTGCCCTCGCTCACGGCCTTCACGCCGCGTTCGCGCAGCAGTTTCTGAACGCCCTTGATGGTCAGGCCGTCTGTATAGAGCAGGCGGTTGATGGCGCGGATCAGGTCGACGTCCTGCCTGCGATAATAGCGCCGCCCGCCGCCGCGTTTCATCGGCTTCACCTGCGCGAACTTCGTCTCCCAGAACCGAAGGACGTGCTGCGGCACGCCGACGTCTTCGGACACTTCACTGATCGTGCGATATGCGTCGGCGGACTTCACCACGTCTCGATGCCCCTGTCAGTCCCCGCCAACCCCCCAGACGGCGCAAGCGCCGGGCGCCTGTCAGCCCTTGCCGTTAATCTTGTCGCGCATGATCTGGCTGGGGCGAAAGGTCAGGACGCGGCGCGGCTCGATCGGCACTTCCTCGCCGGTCTTGGGGTTGCGGCCCATACGGCGGTTCTTGTCGCGCAGGATAAAGCTGCCGAAGGACGACACCTTCACATTCTCGCCGCGCACGAGTGCATCGCTCACCTGGTCGAGGACAGTCTCGACAAGCTGTACCGACTCGCTGCGCGACAGGCCCAGTTCTTCGTGAACGACGTCGCCCAGCTCGGCGCGCGTCAGACTGCTTGATTCTGCCATGACATGTTCCCCTGCTCTCTTCTAACGCAGCTAACAAAAGCGTTGCGGATTCGCAAAGCCTTACCAGCGAACCGCGCTGGCTCCCCAGGTAAAGCCGCCGCCCATGGCCTCCAGCATCAGGAGGTCGCCGCGCTTGATGCGGCCATCGCGAACGGCGGCATCCAGCGCGAGCGGTACGCTGGCGGCCGACGTATTGGCATGCTGGTCCACCGTCACGATCACCTGGTCCATCGACAGGCCGAGCTTGCGCGCGGTCGCATCGAGAATGCGCAGGTTGGCCTGGTGCGGAACGACCCAGTCGATATCGCCCTGCTGCAGGTCCGCAATCTCGAGGACTTCGCGGCAGGCAGCGGTCAGGTTGGCGACAGCGTGGCGAAATACCTCGCGCCCCGCCATGCGCAGCTTGCCCACCGTCTGCGTCGTCGAGGGGCCGCCGTCGACATAGAGAAGCTGGTTGTGCGTACCATCGGCATGAAGTTTCGTGGCGAGAATGCCCGCCTCACCGCTTTCATCGGCTTCGACCACGACAGCGCCCGCACCGTCGCCGAACAGGACACAGGTCCCGCGGTCCTCCCAGTCGAGGATGCGGCTGAAGGTTTCCGCGCCAATCAGCAGCGCCCGCTTGTGCTGCCCCGCGCGGATCATCGAATCGACGACCGACACCCCGTAGAGAAAGCCGGAACAGACCGCCGCCACGTCGAAAGACGCCGCGTCCTTCAGGCCGAGCTTGTGCTGGACGATGGTCGCCGTGGACGGGAAGGTCTGGTCCGGCGTTGCCGTTGCCACCACGATCAGGTCGATATCGCCCGCCGTCCGGCCCGCCGCTTCCAGTGCGCGCCCTGCCGCCGCGACGGCGAGATCCGAAGTGTATTCGCCCTCGGCGGCGATGTGGCGCTGGCGGATCCCGGTCCGCTCGACGATCCATTCGTCACTCGTGTCGACCTGTTCGGCCAGTTCGGCGTTCCTGACGACATTCGACGGCAGATAGCTGCCAGTGCCGGTGATCCGGGCCTGGGGGCTCGCCATCACTGCGCGGCTTCCGCCATGGCAGCGGCGTCGATTCGTTTCTGGTCGAGGCGAGCGAGGTCGGCCTTGATCCGCTCGGCGATATCGTCGGTCACGAGGTCGCGGGCAACGCCGATGGCATTTGCGAACCCCTCGATATTCGCGCTGCCATGGCTCTTCACCACCAGGCCGTTCAGACCGAGAAACACCGCACCGTTATGCGCGTTCGGATCAAGGTGCGAGCGCAGCTGGCGCAGCACGCGCTTCGACATGAAATAGCCAAGGATGGAAAACAGGTTCGAGCGGAAGGCGCGGCGTAGCAGCTCCACCACGAGCCGCGCCGTGCCCTCTGCGGTTTTCAGCGCGATGTTGCCGGAAAAGCCGTCCGAGACGATCACGTCGACGTCGCCGCGGCCGATCTTGTCGCCTTCGACAAACCCGGCATAAACGAGCGAAAGGGCGTCTGCATTCGCCCGCAGCACGTCGGCGGCATCCTTGTGGTCGTCGGTGCCCTTCAGCTCTTCCTCGCCGATGTTGAGGATCGCGACCTTCGGGTGTTCGGTCCCGAGCACCGTGCGGGCAAAGGCGGCACCCATCACGCCGAACTGCACCAGGTTCTCGTCATTGCATTCGGAATTCGCGCCAAGGTCCAGCATCACGCTGTCCGTACCCATCGTGGGAAGGAGCGCAGCGAGGGCCGGCCGGTCGATGCCGGGCATGGTCTTCAGGCCCAGCTTCGCCATCGCCATCAGCGCGCCGGTATTGCCGGCGGAGACGGCGGCATGCGCCTCGCCCGCCTTCACCGCATTAACGGCAAGACCCATGGAGGATTTGCGCGCGCGGCGAAGGACCTGGCTCGGCTTGTCGGTGCCCTTTACCTCCACGCCGGTGTGAACCACACCGCTACGCGCGGCCAGCTTCTTCAGACCGCGTAGATGCTCGCCGATGACGACTTCGTCACCGAACAACAGGAAACGCAGTTCCGGGTAGCGTTTGCGGGCAAGGTCCGCCGCCTTCATCGTCACGGCCGCGCCCTCGTCGCCGCCCATCACATCGATGGCGAGAACGGGTTCGGCTGTCATGCGGACGAAACTGCTGAGGTCGCTTTAAAGACCGACTTCGATCACTTCGCGGTCGTTGTAATGACCGCAAGAGCCGCAGACGTGGTGCGGCAGCTTCAGCTCACCGCAGTTCGGGCATTCCTGGAAATTCTGGGCCGACAGCGCATGGTGCGCACGGCGCTTGTCCCGGCGGGACTTCGATACTTTTCTCTTCGGGACGGCCATGGGGCACCTGTTCCTGTCACTAAATCTATCAAGTCGGCGCTTTCCCGCGCGCAAGGCAGGGCAAAGGCCCCGGCATGCGGGTGCTGACGAAGGCAGCCGACATAGCGGCTTCGCGCCAAAGTGCAAGCCTAGCGGCGGGCGAAATCCGCCTTGCCGCCAGCCTCAGCCATATGCCCCGACGAACGGGTTCGACTTCTTCTCCCGCCCGATGGTCGACATCGGACCGTGGCCGGGGACGAACGCGGTATCCTCTGGCAGGACGAACAGCTTCTGCTGGATCGCATCCACGAGCTGCTGGTGATTGCCGCGCGGGAAATCGGTGCGCCCGATGGAGCCCTGGAACAGGACATCGCCAACGATCAGCAGCTTCGACGGGGCATGGTGGAAAACCACGTGGCCGGGCGTGTGACCGGGACAGTGGAGGACCTCGAGCGTCAGTTCGCCGACCGTGACGGTATCGCCCTCGTCGAGCCAGCGGTCGGGCGTGAAGGACTTCGTGCCGGTCATGCCAAAGCGGGCACCCTGCTCCTCGGCCTGGTCGATCCAGAACTTGTCCTCCGGATGCGGCCCCTCGATAGGCAGCGACAGCTCTTCGGCCAGAACGCCCGTCATCCCGCAATGGTCGAGATGGCCATGCGTCACGAGCAGCTTTTCCAGGTGCACCCCCTTTTCGGCAACGACCTGCTTCAGCCTGTCGAGGTCGCCGCCCGGATCGACGAGCGCCCCGCGCATGGTCTTCGTGCACCAGAACAGGGTGCAGTTCTGCTGAAGGGGCGTCACCGGCACGATGCAGGCGGACAGCGGAGCGGTCTCATTGGCAGTCTGTGTCATGGGCCACGAGATGGGCGGCGGCGCGGCGCGCGTCAATTGCGTGCGCGCACGGGGCAACTGGAAAGCCCCCTTGCCGCTGCATAAGGGCGGTGGGTGTCCATGCCCTTCGACCCAACCGCTCCCTTCTATTTCTTCGAGGATGCCAGCGCGGCGGGGCCGGGCCTCCTGTTCGCAGGTGCCGAACGCTGGATCGAGGCGCAGGCGCTGGGCGATGTCAGGCCAGCCCTGTCTGCGGTGCGGGCCGCGCTTGCGGACGGCAAGTGGGTCGCCGGGACGCTCGCCTATGAAGCTGCGGGCGCACTGGAGCCGCGCATGGCGCGGGATGCAAACCTGCCGCAGCCGCTCGTTCGGTTTGGTGTCTTCGCTGCGCCGGATCGCCGTGACTGGTCCGAGGTCGGCGGGTCCGCCCGCCATCGACGGACGACGATCAGAGATCTGACGCCGGGCATGGACCAGGCCGCCTATGAAGCGATGGTGGAAACCGCACTCGCCTATATCCGCGCGGGCGATATCTACCAGGCGAACATGACGCTCCAGGTGGCGGGGCGCTTTGCCGGGCATCCGCTGGCGTTATGGGACCGGCTGCGGCGATCCCAGCGCATGGGCGAGGGCGCGCTGGTGCGGGAGCCGGATGGGCGCTGGCTGCTATCCGCGTCGCCGGAGCTGTTCTTTGCCTGCGGGGGTCGCCGGGTCATCGCCCGTCCGATGAAGGGGACCGCGCGGCGCCGCCCGGACGCGGCGTCCGACAGGCAAGCCGCCAAGGCTCTTGCGGCCGACGAAAAGAACCGCGCGGAAAACCTGATGATCACGGACCTGATCCGGAACGACCTGTCGCGGACGGCGGTACCGGGCTCGGTGACGGTTCCCGATCCGTTTGTCGTCGAAACCTACCCCACGCTGCACACGATGGTGAGCGGCGTGGAGGCCGCGCTGCGCGAAAATCTGGGACCTGTAGACATCCTGGAAACCATGTTTCCCTGCGGCTCGATCACCGGCGCGCCAAAGGTCAGGGCCGGGCAGATCATCAACGAGCTGGAGCGGGCGGGGCGCGGTATCTACACCGGCAGCATCGGATGGATCGCGCCTGGCGGCGATGCGCGGTTCAACGTCGCCATTCGCACCGCCGTTATCGAAGGGCAGCGCCTTTCGCTCGGCGTCGGTGCCGGCATTGTCAGTGACTCGGTCCCGGCGGACGAATGGCGCGAATGCCAGACGAAGGCTGCCTTCCTGACCGCGCGCGCCCGGCCCTTTCACCTCATCGAAACCATGCGCTTTGTGCCGAGCGAAGGCGTGGCGAATCTCGACCTCCATATGCAGCGCCTCGAAAAATCTGCTGGCTATTTCGGACGCCCCTTCGACGAACAGCGCGCGGTCCGTGACCTCGAGTCGGTGACCAGTCTGCTATCCGCGCCGTCCCGTATCCGGATGCTCTTGGATCAGGACGGGCGGGTGGCGGTCAGCGCGTCGCCGATACCGCCCTCCAAACCCGTCCTCGACATTACCGTCGCCCCGCTTCCCGTTCCGCCGGACGACTGGCGGCTGTTCCACAAGAGCAGCGACCGCGCCTTCTACGACCAGGCGCGCCAGGACTCCGACGCCGACGAAGTCGTGTTCGAACGTCCGGACGGGCTGCTCACGGAGGGCAGCTTCACGAACCTGTTCGTCCGGCGGGGGAGCCGGCTCCTGACCCCGCACGCGGCAAGCGGCCTGCTGCCCGGCATCCTCCGCGCGCGCCTTATTGCCGACAGAAAGGCGGTCGAGGCCGATCTGACCGTGGACGACCTTCGCGGCGGAGAGGTTTTCGTCGGCAACGCCCTTCGCGGTCTGGTGCCTGCACATCATGTTGCACGGCGGCAGGGCGCGTCTTAGGCCTCTTCGGGCATTTCACCCCTGCCTACGAAAGGATGTCCTCACGCCATGTTGAAGCTCTCCGAGGCCATTGGCCGTATCGCGCCCTCGCCGACCGTCGCCGTGACGACGCGCGCGAACGAGCTGAAGGCGGAGGGGCGCGACGTGATCGGGCTTGGCGCGGGCGAACCGGACTTTCCGGTGCCGGGCCATGCGCAGGAGGCCGCGATCCAGGCGATCCGCGACGGCAAGTCGAAATACACCCCGCCCGACGGCACGCCGGAACTGAAGGATGCGGTGCGCGAGAAGTTCGCCCGCGACAATGGCCTCGATTTCGCCCGCGACGAGGTCACGGTGAATGTCGGCGGCAAGCACACGATCTTCAACGCGCTGATGGTGACGATCGACAAGGGCGACGAGGTCATTATCCCCGCGCCCTACTGGGTCAGCTATCCTGACGTCGTCGCCTTCGCGGGCGGAACCCCTGTGATCGTGTCGGCGGGCGCGGATCAGGGCTTCAAGATCACCCCGGACCAGCTTGAGGCCGCGATCACGCCGCGCACCAAATGGTTCATCTTCAACTCGCCGTCGAACCCGACCGGCGCGGCCTATACGAAGGCTGAGATCGAGGCGCTGATCGACGTCGTCCGGCGCCATCCGCACGTCTGGATCATGGCGGACGATATCTACGAGCACATCATCTACGAGGGTTTTCGCTTTCACACGGTCGCGGAACTGGCCCCTGACCTGCGCGACCGCACGCTAACCATCAACGGCGCGTCGAAGGCCTATTCGATGACCGGCTGGCGCATCGGCTTTGCCGGTGGCCCGAAGGCGCTGATCGGCGCGATCCGCAAGCTGCAATCGCAGTCGACGACGAACCCCTGCGCCATCAGTCAGGAGGCGGCGCGCGCTGCCCTGACCGGGCCACAGGATTTCCTGAAGGACCGGGCGGCGAGCTTTCAGGAGCGCCGCGACCTCGTCATGTCCATGCTGGGACAGGCGGACGGTCTGACACTGGTGAAGCCGCAGGGCGCGTTCTACGTCTATCCCGACTGTTCCGGCATGATCGGGCGGACGACGCCGGAGGGCAAGACGCTCTCCACTGACGAGGATGTCGCGGCGTATCTCCTGGAAAGCGAAGGCTGCGCGGTCGTGCACGGCGCGGCGTTCGGACTGAGCCCCGCCTTCCGCGTTTCCTATGCCATCGACCGGGATACGCTGGCGGAAGCTTGCACCCGCATCCAGCGGGCCTGCGCCGCCCTGAAATGACGCGCTGCCCGCTGCCAGAGGGCTATGCGATCCGGTCAGCCACGGTTGCCGATATCGAGGCGCTCGATCCGATCCGGACAGCGGCTTTCCGGCCGGTCTTTGCAAGCTTCCGGCGGCTCGTCGGGGACGAAATCGCGCCCTATGCGTTCGACGGTGCCGAAGAGGAACAGGGCGACTATTTCCGCAAGACGCTGGATGCTGACGACCCGCACCGCTGCGCCGTTGCCGAGACCGACGGGGAGCTGGCGGGCTTCGTCTGCTGGACGATCAAGGATGGCGGCGAGATGGGTATCCTCGCCTTCATGTTCGTTGCGCCCGCGCACCAGGGTTTCGGCCTCGGCGCAGCGCTGACCGACTATGCCTGCGACGCGATGCGGGATGCCGGGGCGAAGGCGGTCGAGGTCGGCACCGGCAACGACGAATCGCACGGTCCCGCACGCGCGGCCTATCGCCGGGCGGGGTTCACCCGCGAGGTGCCCTCCGTCTATCTTTACAAGAAGCTGTAAGGCGCCGGGGGTCAGGCGGCCTTTGCCCGGTCCATCCATGGCAGGATGCGCGCCGCGAAACCGCGAACCCGTTCAACGAACGCGCCAAGGGCTTCGCCCCGTTCGATCAGGTCGGCGCGGTAGGGGCGGTCGTAGGTTTCGATCCCGTGTCGCTGGCGGATGACGCCGGCAGGCTGGTGCCACTCCTCCTCCCACCGGATGCCCATCATGGCGGGTGTCTCGCGGCCGTGCGCCCACGCCGTGGCGATCGTATCCATCAGGACGGGATATAAGCGCGCAGGCGTTACCGCGCCCACGCCCGCCGTCATCGACAGGAACTGCGCGGAATAATTGTGCCCGAACTGCGCCATCTGAAAGGCGCTGATGGCAATCTCGTGCAGGGCCGTCGTCTCATAGCCCGCCGTGATGTGCCACAGATCATGCGTCTGCAGGATGCGCGTGTTCAGCCAGCCGAGCGGGTGGGGCAGGGTGCCAAGCCCGATCTCCTCCCGGTCCAGAACCTCCAGGTCGAACTTGTTGTCGACGATCAGCGCGTGGAACTCCGCGCCGAGCGAACCGGGCGGGCACGCCGCCAGCGTCTCCAGCTCGATCTTCTGCGGCATGTCTTCGCTCGCTGCGCCGTCAATTCCAGGCCAGGCCGCCGACATCGCGATCAGCCGATCCAGGTGCTCCGGCGGCAAATGCTGGGCAAGGGCCGCGGTCCGCGCCGTGATCGCACCGGCATCCAGAATGCCCGCGACCGCGTCATCGATCACGGCGAAATAGTCCGTCCACAAGGCGTCGGGCGCGGCAACGGGGTCCGGTTCATCATGCGGAACCGCTGGCTCCTCGACGGCCTGTCCCAGCCAGCCGCTCGCAAAGGCATCGTAAACCTCCGCCGTGCGCTGCGGCGACAGGAAGGCGGCGTGCGCGAACGCGGCGGCAAGATCGATGCGGCGTTCAGGAGGCGGGGCTTTGCTCGCCTTCAGATCGGCTGACAGGGCAGAGATGACAGCGGGCGACGGGATGGCTGTAACAGCCTTCCGAAAACGGGTTTCGAGCGCGGTATCCATATCCGTACGGTAACATCGCCTGGCACCCCGCCAAAACTGTCGATTTATGCTGCCGCGTCGATCCTACTACGCCAGCAGCAGGACCAGCCCGTGCAGTGTCAGGCCGACCAGGCCGCCGACCAGTGTTCCGTTCACCCGGATGAACTGCAGGTCGCGGCCCACGGCGCGCTCCAGCCGGTCAGAGACGGTCGCGGTGTCCCAGCGCTTCACGGTATCGGACACGACGCTGACAATGCCCTCGCCGTAATCGCTGACGACGCCGACGATGGCGCGGCGCATGTTGCGGTTGATGTTCCGGCGGAGGGGCGCATCGCCCTGCAGCGTGGCCCCAAAGCTGCGCAGGCCCTCGCCGACCTTGCCGGACAGCGCATCGGCCCCGCCATCTGCCAGCGCGCGCTTCATCATGTCGCGCAGATTGCCCCAGATGCCGCCGAGGAACCGGCCAAGTTCCGGATTATCGAGCATATCGACCTTCCATCCCTCCACCTTCTCCCTGGTTTCGGGAAGATATTGGAGGTCGAAGGCCAGGTCCTTCAGGCTGATCATGATCTTGATGCGAAGGGGGTGCTGCGGATCATAGGCCATGTCGGTCAGCAGCCTGCGCAGCCCGTCGATAATCGCATTCGCCACCCGGTCATCCACGCCTGCCATGCGCAGCACCCACTGCGTCCGGTCGTGAACAAGCGAGCGGATCAGATACTCATTCTCGTCGAGGATGCGCGCCCCCCAGACGACTGCGCTGTCGAAGATCGGCTGCA
Organism: Pacificimonas sp.; assembly: GCA_036351775.1. GTDB lineage: Bacteria > Pseudomonadota > Alphaproteobacteria > Sphingomonadales > Sphingomonadaceae > Pacificimonas. The sequence continues at coordinate 143,367 of JAZBPX010000023.1, forward strand.
ACCGGTCCTCGTCCAGCGACTGGTCGAGGATCCGGCCCAGAAGCGGCGACAGCTCCAGTTCCCGGATGTTCTGGCTCAGGCCACTTCGGATCAGGTCGGACAGCGCCTCATTGTCGGCAGCATCGATGATCTGCGCGGTCAGGCGGCCGAGCCCGCGTCCCGTGCGCTGCTTCGGCGGAGCCGCCAGCCAGTCTGCCGCCGCGCCCGCCATGTCGACGCCGCGCAGCCGCCGCGCGACGATACCGGGCGTCAGGAAATTGCGCTGCAGGAACTCCGCCATGGCATCGGCGAGGCGGTCCTTCTTTTTCGGAATGATCGCCGTGTGCGGAATGGGCAGGCCGAGCGGGTGGCGGAACAGCGCAACGACGGCGAACCAGTCGGCCAGCCCGCCCACCAGCGCGGCCTCGGAAAACGCTTGGGCAAAGCCGACCCAGATCATGTCCTCCGGCATCAGGCGGCTGTGCGTGACGATGAAGGCACCCGCCATCGCCACCAGCAGGCCGGTCGCGACCAGGCGCATCCCGCGCGCCGGGTGCGGCTCGAAATAGCGGACCGCGCCGGGGGCGGTGGCGCTATTCGGCAGGATCGAGAACCGCGTCCTGCGGTTTGTTTTCATCGGGCCGCTCATTGGTGATCCCGCCAAAGACCTTGCGGATCCAGCGTTCCACATCGTCGGAGAAGCTGAAGGTCGCGGGTACGATCAGCAGCGTCAGTACGGTGGAGAGGAGCAGGCCGCCGATCACCACGATACCCATGGGTGCCCGCCACGCACCGTCACCCGACAGCGCGAGCGCTGTGGGCACCATTCCCGCGGCCATGGCGATCGTCGTCATGACGATGGGCTGCGCGCGCTTGCGCCCGGCGTCAAGGATCGCCTGGCGCCGCGGCACGCCCTTGTACATTTCCTCCAGCGCGAAATCGATCAGCAGGATGGAGTTCTTGGCGACGATACCCAGCAGCATCAGCGTGCCGATCAACACCGGGATCGAGTTCACATGACCCGTCAGGTGCAGCGCGATGGCACCGCCCAGCGGGGCCAGCAGCAGCGAACCCATGTTCACGAAGGGCGGCATGATCCGCTTGTACAGCAGCACCAGCACCGCGAACACGAGGAAAATGCCGGAAATCACGGCAATGGTGAACTGCGTCACCAGCTCCATCATCATCTTCGCCTGGCCAAAGGCGGGCTGCGCGATACCGGCCGGCAGGTTCTGCATCGACGGCAGGTTGTTGGCGATGGTCTGCCCCTCGCCGCTGACGACCCCCTCGACCAGGTCGGCGGCGATGATGATCCGGTCCTGCTGCGCAAAGCGCTGAACCTGCACGGGTCCGGAACCAAAGCCGATGTCCGCCACCACCTTCAGCGGCACGGAACCCCCGGTGGCGGTCGGCACGGGCAGGTTCTCGATGGTCGCAATCGACCGCCGCGTACTCTCGGGCAGCATCACCCGGATCGGGATCTGGCGGTCGGCCAGGGAGAACTTTGCCACATTCTGGTCGATGTCGCCGATAGTGGCGATGCGGATGGTCTGCGACAGCGCCGCCGTCGTCACGCCGAGGTCCGCGGCCAGCGCGAAGTTTGGCGACACGACAATCTCCGGGCGCTGCAGGTCACCGGAAATACGCGGCGCGACAAACACATCGTCCCGGTCGCGCATATCGGCGAGAATATCCAGCGCCGTCTCGTAAAGCTGATCGGAATCGCTACCGGCGATCATCACGCTGACGTCGCGCCCGCCGCCGAAATTCGAGTTTTCGAACCCGATCCGCGCATCCGCAAACTGCTGCAGCTCGACGTTCAGCTGGCGCTTATACTCGATACTGTCGCGGACCCGGTCCTCGCGCAGATTGATGTAAAGCGTTGCGGACCCCACGCGAATATCCTGGAAAACAATATCGGTTTCCTGCTGCTCCAGCAGGAACGAGGTCACGTCGTCGGCCACTAGTTCGGACTGCGCCTTCGTCGCGCCGGGCGGCAGCTCGATGCTGACCTGGATGAAATCGTCATCGGTTTCCGGCTGGAAGGTAAAGGGCAGGGCGCTGAACAGGATGAAGGTCAGGACCAGGCACAGGAAGCCTGCGAACATCACCCAGATGCGGTGATCGAAGACCATGGCACCGAGCTTTCTGGAGAAATCGCCGATACGCTGAATGATCGAGCTGCCGCCCGTGCGCGCATCGCGGGCTTCCCGGTTTGCACGGATGGCATCGATACGCCGCTTTGCGCCGGACCGGTCGAGCGTCCAGATCAGGATCTTCTGGTAGTTGCGCATCCACTTGCCGTCGCCCTCGTGTGTCTTGCCGTTGTTGCGCAGGAAATAGGCCGCCATCAGCGGCGTCACCATGCGCGCCACGGCGAGGGAGAACAGGACGGCGGCAACCACCGTCAGGCCGAACTGCTTGAAGAACTGGCCGGTAATCCCGGACATCAGGCCGACGGGCAGGAATACCGCGACAATCGCCATGGAGGTCGCAACGACCGCCAGGCCGATCTCGTCGGCGGCATCCATCGAGGCCTGATAGGGCGACTTGCCCATCTTCATATGCCGGTCGATATTCTCGATCTCGACAATCGCATCATCGACAAGGACACCTGCGACCAGCGCCAGCGCAAGCAGCGACAGGCTGTTCAGCGTGAAGCCGAGGAGGTCCATGACCCAGAAGGTCGGAATGGCGGACAGGGGTATCGCCGTGGCGGCAATCAGCATCGCGCGCCAGTCGCGCAGGAACAGCCAGACCACGATCACGGCCAGGAACGCCCCTTCGATCAGGGCTTCCATGGACGCGCGGTACTGCTCCTTGGTATAGTCATAGGGCGTGAACAGCGTCTGGAAGGTGACACCCGGATATTCTTCCTGCAGCGCCTGAAGCTCTTCCTGCGCCGCCTCGTAGACCGTAACGTCGGAGGCACCCTTAGCCTTCTCCAGCCGCACGCCGACCACTTCGCGGCCATTCTGCTTCGCCAGCGAGCGCTGCTCGGCAAAGCCATCCGTCACGGTCGCAACCTCGCCCAGACTGACAGTGCGTCCGCCGCCCAGGCTGATCTGCGTATCACCAAGGTCGCGGGCACTTGCTGCATTGCCGAGCACGCGCACGGACTGCTCGGCGCCGGCGATCTCCGCGCGCCCGCCGCCCGCATTCAGGTTCAGCTGGCGAAGCTGGCTCGAAATTTGGCTGGCGGTAATGCCGAATGCCTGCATCCGCGCCGGGTCCAGCTCCACGCGGATCTCGCGCTCGACACCGCCCGATCGGCCGACACCGGACATGCCCGACACCGACAGAAGCCGCTTCGCCACGATGTCATCGACGAACCAGCTCAGCTGCTGCGGTGTCATGTCGACCGCGGAAACCGACAGATAGGCGAGGATGCCGCCGAAATCGACGCGGTTCACCGTCGGTTCCAGGATGCCTTCCGGCAGGTCGGAGCGGATGCTGGCCACGGCGTCGCGCACATCGTTCACCGCGCGGTCGATGGGCACGCCGATGTCGAACTGCACCATCGTGTTAGAGGACCCCTCCCGCACGGTGGAGGAAATCTCGTCGACGCCGTTCACGCCGCGAATGGCCGCCTCGACGCGCTGCGTAACCTGCGTCTTCAGCTCCTCCGCCGCGGCACCGGGCTGGACAACGCTTACCGAGGCTGCCGGGAAAGTGACGTCGGGTTCGGCGTTGATGTCCAGCCGCGCGAAGCTGACGATTCCCGCCAGGAACAGCGCCGTGAACAGCACGATGGGAACCACGGGGTTCTTGATCGACCAGGAGGACAGGTTACGCATAATCTCGTCTCGATCTCGTGCCGCGCTTACCCGGCTTCAAGCGGGCGGGGCTGAATCTCTTCGCCCTCGTTCAGGAAGGGGCCAGCCGTCACCACGATGCGTTCCGTGCCGTCGAGGCCGTCCTGGATCACCACACCCTCCTCGGAAATCGCCCCCACGATCACGGACTTGCGCACCACGCGGTTATCCTCATCGGCGACGAACACATAACTGTCGTCCACCTCGCCCAGCACCGCCGATTCCGGCAGCACGGGCCGCGTAGCCGTTCCCGTCTCGATCGTCGCCGTGGCAAAAGCGCCTGAACGCACCGCCCGGTCGTCGTCGATCGCAATCCGCGCGGTGCCCTGCCGTGTGTTGGGATCGATCAGCGGCTCGACGAGCGAGACCGTCCCGCGCACGGTCTCGTTCGACCCGACGACCTCGATCAGCGCGCCCTGGCCGACGGCAAGCTGGGCGAGGTCCTGTTCGGCAACGGCGGCGCGCAGCTCCATCTGGCCGCCCTGGGCGATCCGGAACAGCGCGGTCGATCCGGCGCTCACGACCTGGCCCTCTTCGACGTTGCGGCGAAGGACGAGGCCGGGCTCGGGCGCGCGCACATCGAGTTGTCCAAGCCGGGCTTCCGCCTCGCGGAGTTGCGCCACGGCAACGTTCACGGCAGCGCGCGCGGAATCGCGGGTCGCCGTGCGGCGCTCGATATCGGCGGTCGAGATAAAGCCCCGGTCGACCAGCGCACCCGCGCGGTCGAGTTCGGACTCGGCAAGCTGCAGGTCGGCGCGTGCCCGTTCGACACCGGCGCGAAGCTGCGCGACCTGCTGTACCTGAACGCGGCGGTCGATCCGCGCCAGGATCTGGCCCCGGCTCACATAGTCGCCCTCATCGACGCGCACTTCCGTGATCATGCCGCCCTGGCCCTGGACGCCTACCGGCAGGTCGCGGGTTGCCGCGATGGTGCCGGTAACGCGGACGTTCGCGGTAACCGGGCGCGCTTCGGCCGTCATGACCGTCACGCGCGGTGCCGTACTCGCTTCGGCAGCGGCGGCGTCACCGGGCGCGGCCTCGTCGCCGCCACCGGACAGGAAGAAGAATGCCGCCGCGGCAATCAGGGCGATCACGACCACGGCGATGATGATAGGCCGCCTTCGGCTGCCGGAGAGCGCGGGGTCGTCAACCGGACGCCCCACTTCCACTCGCTCTTGCATATTCATACCCGCAATCCTGCCTTCGCGTCGGCATCGTCCCAGTCTGCCAGATGCCGTGTGTTACTCAAATAGGTCACCCGCAGCAATAGCCGCGCGCGCATGCTTCCACCGCCCGTCGAAGGGATATCGCCGTTCGTCGAGCCTCTAGAGAGGGCGCACCCCGATAGAAAGCCCAGGCAGCGGCTGACTGTGCTATGGGAAACAAAGCGCCGCATTCTTCGTTGGATCGGCGCGTAACAAGAAAAGGGAGCATGATTATGGGCGACATTCTTTACTGGATACTCGTGGGCCTCGTTGCTGGTGCACTGGGTAAGTTGATCATGCCGGGCAAGGACCCGGGCGGCATCATCGTGACGATCCTTCTGGGTATCGCCGGCGCGTTGGTGGGCGGCTTCATCGCCAGTGCCATCGGTATCGGCGGCGGCGGGCTCGTGATCGAGCTGATCATCGCGACGTTGGGCGCAGTGCTTCTGCTGTTCATCTACCGGATGATCCGCAGCCGCGCGGCTTAACGCACTTTCCAACCGTATAAGGGGCTCGGCGCGCGGAAACGATGCGCCGGGTCCTTTTTTGTGGAGTAGCTTGTGATGACCCGATTCCTTCCCGCTCTTGCCGTTGTAACGGCGCTCACCGCCGCCGGTCCCGCCGCCGCGCAGGAAATCGAAGTTCCGGTCAGCGAGGGCGCAACGCTCCTCACCATCAGCGCTGCGGGCGAGGTGCGCGCCGCGCCCGATATCGCCACCATTTCCGCCGGCGTCGTTTCGCGCGCAAAGACCGCGCAGGCCGCGATGCAGGACAACCGCCAGCGCATGGACCGCGTCGTGAACGCGCTGCGCGACGCCGGGATCGAGCGCCGCGATATCCAGACGCGCCAGCTTCGCCTGAACCCCGACTATCGCTACCGCGAAAACGAACCGCCGGTCATCTCCGGCTACCAGGCGCAGAACCAGGTCAGCGTTACCGTTCGCGAACTCGGCACCATGGGGTCGGTGCTCGATGCGCTGGTCGCCGTCGGCGCGAACCAGTTCAACGGCCCCAGCTTCTCGGTCGAGGATTCAAGCGCCGCGCAGGACGAGGCGCGCGCCGATGCGCTGCGTACCGCGATGCAGCGCGCGAACCTTTATGCAGGGGCAGCGGGCCTGTCGGTGGCGCGCATCATCTCGATTACCGAGGGCGGCGGCATGAACCCGCGTCCGCCGCAGATCATGGTGACGGCGACGCGGAGCGAAATGGCCGCCGATGCCGTCACGCCGGTCGAGGCGGGCGAGCTGACGCTCGGCGCGATGGTAACGGTGCAGTTCGAACTGCGGTAGCGCCCGGCGGGCCCTCCGCCTGCGCGAGATCTAGCCCTGCACCTGGAAGCGTTGCAGCTCAACGCGCGGCGCTTCCCAGGCGGGGTTCAGTTCCGCGGCGCGTCGCAGGTCGAAATAGGCCGCGCTTACATTCCCCAGCTCCTCATGGACGAGCGCGCGGATGAAATGCGCGATCTCCTCGTCCGTGGTGCCCAGCGCGATGCCGCGGTCAAGGTCGGCAAGCGCCGAGGTCATGTCGAGGCCCGCATGCCACTTCGCGATACCGCGATTGACGAACGCCTCGCCAAGCTCCCCGTCGATCGCCAGCGCGCGGTCGTAGTCGGCAAGGGCGCGGCCATAGCGCGCCATGTGCATCTGGATGATCCCGCGATTGACATGGGTCGCGGCGCGGTGCGGCCGTGACAGCGCTTCATCGAGCGCCCGGTCGCATTCCCTGATTCCCTCTACGTAACCTTTGCCCGTCTCGGCCGTTTGATAGCAGAGGACAGCGCTGGAGCTGCCGAACACCGAAACACCGGCCTGGGCAGGCTGCCCAGCCGAAACCGTTTCCAGCGCCAGCAGACCGCCCAGCAGGGCCGGAAGCCTCCGGGCCGTCATCGCGCGTATCGTCATGGCTGTCTCCTCTTCGCTGCCATTCTAACCCAAATCGGCCATGGGTTCACCCCAGCGATGAACCGTGCATTTCCATCGACAAATGGAACAGAAACGCCATTCTAAAGTTGTTCTCCTGAGAGCCTTAAGCAGCGGAACCGTTGCTGGTGGCAAGATAGTAAGCAGAAGGAGAATGATTGTGCGTTGCGTGACCGTTCAGGAGAAATCGAACGGGGGTTCATCGGTATTGAAGGGCGCGGTGGTTGCGCTCGCCTTCGGTGTGTCGGGTTTAATGACTTCGCCCGCTGCCGCAGGAAGTGCCCCGGAACCGGTGACCGCAAGCGCTTCAGAGGCATCGCCATTTGATGCAGACTTGCAGCCCGGCAAGTTTATCTGGCGTCCGGAGCTTGCCGCGAGCGGCGAGGTCCACGCCTATGTCGACCTCGGCCGCCAGCTCGTCCACGTGTATCGCGGCGACCAGCGCATTGGCGTCTCCACGATCTCGTCCGGCAAACCGGGCCATGAAACGCCGACCGGCCGCTTCGAGATCCTGCAGCAGCGCGTGGAGCATTACTCCAACCTCTACAACAATGCGCCCATGCCCTACATGCAGCGCCTGACGTGGGACGGCATCGCCTTTCACGCCGGCAACCTGCCGGGGAAACCCGCAAGTCATGGCTGCATTCGCCTGCCGGACGAGTTTGCCGCGAAGTTCTTCGGCGTGATGGAGATGGAGGGCGTTGTTGAGATTGTCGGCACGCCCGGCATCGCCGAGGCGCAATATGCAGCCAGCGACTACCGCGAAGCGCCGCTGACGCCGCGCGCCGAGACCGCCGAACTGAACCGCGCTGCGGCAAACGGTACGCTGGATTTCGGCAGCGACTAAGCCGCCCGGCGGTGGATCCTCAAAATGAGGATCATTCGACGGGGGCAGCCTGAACGGGCTGCCCCGGCCCTTTTTTTTTTACTTCGGGCGGTTAGGCCGTCGGCTTCATGAACTTCATGGTCAGGCGGTCGGACTCGCCGATGGCCATATAGCGCTCGCGGTCCTCGTCGCCCATCGCCAGGCTTGGGGGCAGCGTCCAGACACCCCGTTCATGATCAGCCGTGTCGTTCGGGTTGGCGTTGATCTCGCTCTCCCCGACATACTGGAACCCGGCCGCCTCCGCCGCAGCCTTGACGGTCGAGCGCTTGATGTAGCCCGAGTCCATCTCGCGGGCGGAGTCGGCCTCTTCCGGCAAACGGTGATCGACGATGCCGAGAATACCGCCGGGCTTCAGGAGGTCATAGGCCGCCGTCATGTAGTCCTCGGTCACGTCGTTCATCTGGAAATTGTGCACGTTGCGGAACGTCAGGACCATGTCCGCCGCGCCCATCTCCGCTTCCGGCAGCGGGCTGTCTTCACCCAGAGAGATACTCTCGACGGTCGCAAAGCCTTCCTGGCCTGCGAAGCGTTCCTGGTACGACGCCTTGCCGGCATCGCCGCGCTCACCGGCGGGCCAGAGCGCGACCAGCCGCCCGTCGGGGCCAAGCGCCGGGGCGATGATCTCCGAATACCAGCCGCCGCCCGGCCAGAACTCGACCACCGTCATGCCCGGCTCCAGACCGAAGAAGTCCAGCGTCTCGGCCGGGTTGCGATACTGGTCGCGGCCCGCATTGCCTTCGCCGCGAAAATCGCTGGCAAGGATGGCATCATAGTCGGGGCCCATGGCCGCCATCTCGTCACTGTCATCCATCATCGCGGCGGGCGCCATGTCATCTTCGGCCATCTCGTCCTGCACGCTGTCATCGGCGGCGCAGGCCGAAAGGGCGAGCGCCGAGGCGGCGCAAAGGGCAAATGCGGTTCTCATGATCCGGGGTCTCCCATTCCTGATTGTCTCCACCGCGGCAGGCATAAGGGGTTCCGAAAGGCTTGGCGAGCGGCACGGCCACGGGTTTCGACAAAGCGCCCTCCCACTTGTTGGGGAAGCGCGCGGCGTCCGGACGCCCTATGCCCGCCCGCAGGACGGATACAGAGGAGCGCGCATCATGAAGGTCATCGAAGTCAGGAATCCCGGCGGACTGGACAATCTTACGCTTGCGGACCGCGACAAGCCGGAGGCGGGCCCCGGTGAACTGCTGGTGCGCGTGCGCGCCTCCTCGCTCAACTATCACGATTACATTGTCGCGGTCGGCGGCATCCCCACGCCCGACGACCGCGTGCCGATGTCCGACGGTGCAGGCGATGTCGAGGCGGTCGGCGAGGGCGTCGAGGGCTGGGCCGTCGGCGACAAGGCGCTGTCGCTGTTCTTCCCTAGCTGGCATGCGGGCGGACCGCAGATGACCGGCTTTCAAAGCGTGCCGGGCGACGGCGCGGACGGCTTTGCCGCCGAATATGTCGCCATGCCTGCCAGCGCCTTCACGCGCATGCCGACGAACCTGAACTATGCAGAGGCTGCCACGCTGACCTGCGCGGGCCTGACAGCATGGCGCGCCATCGTCGAACAGGCGCGGGTCAAGGCGGGGGACTGGGTATTGGTTCAGGGCACCGGCGGTGTCTCGATCTTCGCGCTGCAGTTCGCGAAGGCCCTCGGCGCGCGCGTTATCGCCACCTCCTCCTCCGATGAAAAACTGAAGCGCGTGACGGGCCTCGGCGCCGATGCGGTGATAAACTACAAGGACACGCCCGAATGGGGCCAGAAGGCGCTTGAAATGACCGGCGGCGTCGATGCCGTTGTCGAAATCGGCGGCGCAGGCACGCTGCCGCAGTCGATCAAGGCGGCGAAGATCGGCGGGCACATCTCGATGATCGGCGTTCTCGCGGGCTTCTCAGGCGAGATCCCGACGGCGGAGTTCTTCGCCAAGAACCTCCGCATGGACGGCATCACCGTCGGCTCCGCGAAGATGCAGGAGGACATGATCCGCGCGGTCGAGGCGAACGACATCAAGCCCGTCCTCGACAAGGATTTTCCGCTGGCTCAGCTCGCCGACGCCTTCCGCCACCAGGAATCCCAGAAACATTTCGGCAAGATCACCGTTTCGATTTAAGAGCACTCGCCGGTTGATGCCGACCGGCCGCACTTGGCAGGAAACAACATGGCAAAGGCTGCAAGGGGTTTTGCCGTAATCGGCCTTGGCCGGTTCGGGTCTCAAGTTGCGCGCGACCTCTCCCGGTTCGGCAATCACGTCATCGGTATCGATAGCGATGAGCGGCTTGTCACCGCTGTTGCCGATGCCCTGTCGGAGGCAGTCATTGCCGACGCGACCGACGAGCGCGCGCTGCGGGAAGCTGGCGTCGGCGGCTGCGCAGCGGCGATCCTTGCGATTGGCTCGAACCTTGAGGTCAGCGTACTTGCCTTCATGAACCTGAAGACAATCGGGGTCGAAGACATCACGGTGAAAGCCTTCGACCAGAAGCACGAACGCATCCTGAGGGAGCTCGGAGCGCAGTCGATCATACTGCCTGAACATGATGCCGGGGCGTTCACGGCCGAACGTCTGAACAATCCGCTGATTCTCAATTTTGTCCGCGCCGACGACGAGAACCATGTCGGGCTTGTCGAAGCGCCGGCGGACCGCTGCGGCGAGCGCTATGCCGAACTCACCCTTCCCGACGATGCCGACCTCGCGCTGCTTGGAATCATCCGCAGCGGGCGGCTTCTGACGATCGGCGACCATAATGATCTGTTTGTTGCCAACGGCGATATGCTTGTCCTGCACGGCCCAATGGCGGGGATCCGCGCTTTTGCGGGCGGCGCGGGTTAGGCCCGGCGCTCGGACAGAGAACGGACAGCGGCAGCCGTGCCAATGAAACTGTTATCCAGCCGGTCGCGCCTGCCGCTGCCCGCGCCGCTCCTCCTGACATTGGTCTACGCCGTGTTCGGGCTGACCGGCGCCGCGCTTCTCTGCCTGCCCGCCGCATCCGCCGCCGAGCCTCTGACATTTTCCGAGGCACTGTTTACCGCCACCTCAGCCGTTACCGTGACCGGCCTTGTCGTCGTTGATACCGGCTCGGACCTCAGCTTTTTCGGGCAGGTCATTGTTGCGCTGCTGATTCAACTCGGCGGGCTCGGCCTGATGGTATTCGCAACCCTGGTCATGCTGTCGCTCGGCATCCCCATCGGGTTCGAGGCGCGGCGCTTCCTGAAGGAGGACCTCGGACAGACCTCGCTCGACGACCTGTTCTCGCTCGTTGGCCTCATCTTCCGTGTCGTCCTGATCTGCGAGGCCATCGGGGTCGTCCTCATTGGCATCGTCACCATCCCGGAATTCGGCTGGGCGGAGGGGCTGTGGCAGGCCGTCTTCCACTCCATCTCTGCGTTCAACAATGCCGGGTTCGCCCTGTTTCCCGACAGCCTGACGCGCTGGGGCGGCAACCCCTTTGTCAATATCAGCGTACCGCTCCTCTTTATCGTCGGCGGGCTGGGCTTCGGGGTGCTCTGGGACATGGCGGCCGTTCGCAACTGGCGCGATCTAACGCTGCATTCAAAGCTGACGCTGGTGGGGACCGGCGGCCTGATCGTGACCGCCGTGACGTTGATCGCTATCCTCGAATGGTCGAACGCCGCGACGCTCGGCGCGTTCACGGACTGGGACGACAAGCTTTGGCGCGCCTGGTTTCAGGGTGTCACGCCGAGGACGGCGGGCTTCAACACGCTTGACGTAAACGCGATGCGCGAACCGAGCGTGTTCCTGATCACCGCCCTCATGTTCATTGGCGGCGGCACCACCTCGACGGCAGGCGGCATCAAGGTCACCACCTTCGTGGTCCTTCTTCTCGCCACCTATGCCTTCATCCGGCGGCGTCAGGATATCCGCGCGTTCGGCCGCAGCCTTGGTGTCGAGGAGGTTCTTAAGGTTCTCGCGCTCCTCACTATTGGCGGCATGGTCATTTTCCTCGGCGCGTTCCTGATCAGCCTGACCTTCGACGGCGATGTGGAGCTGTTACTGTTCGAGGTGGTCAGTGCATTCGGCACCGTCGGCCTGTCGCGCGGCGCGACGGGCGAGCTCGACCAAATGGGCCGCGTGGTCATCATCGCGATCATGTTCATCGGCCGGGTCGGCCCTCTGATGCTGGGCGTAGCGCTGGCCGCCGCCGTCCCGTCCCGCATCAAGCTGCCAAAGGCGCAAATCCACCTCGGCTAGACCAACCTCAGCGCAACTGGCTGTCCTTCGACCCGCGCCGGTTATAGGCGGCGTGGCGGACCGCGCCGTCGCGTTCGGACTGGCAGGCGATGCAGGTGCGGACGCCCGGCACGGCGTCTCGGCGACGGTCGGGGATCGGCGCGTCGCAGTCGATACAGTGGGTCCGGCTCTCACCCTTGGGAAGGCGGGAGCGTGCGCCCGTGACGGCGTCCTTCACCGTATCGTCGATCTGTTCCTGAACAGCGCCGTCGCGCGACCAGCCGCCTGCCATCGTCCATCTCCTTCCCCGCCTCAACGGCCGGTAAAGCGCGCCGGTTCAATCCGCTACAGGCAGCTCTCGAGAAGCGGCTTTTCAAAGCCGAAGCCCTTCGCCTTTTCGAGAGCGTGGGGGCGCAGGCCGCAGGACTGGTATTCGCCGATGATTTTTCCGTCGTCATCCTCGTCGAGATACTGGAACTTGAACAGTTCCTGCGTGATGATGACGTCGCCCTCCATCCCGCACACTTCCGTAATGGAGGTGCAGCGGCGCGACCCGTCGCGCAGGCGCTTCACCTGCACGATCACATCGACGGAATCGGCGATCTGGCGGGTGATCGCCTCCTTCGGGATCTTGATGTCGCCCATCAGGACCATGTTCTCCATACGCGCCAGGCATTCCCGCGCGCTGTTGGAGTGAAGCGTACACATCGACCCGTCATGGCCGGTGTTCATGGCGGCGAGAAGGTCGAAACATTCCTGCCCGCGAATCTCGCCCAGGATCACGCGGTCGGGGCGCATGCGCAGGGAGTTGATGATCAGGTCGCGGATGGTGATCGCGCCCTTCCCCTCAAGGTTCGGCGGCCGCGTTTCCAGAGGCAGGACGTGCGGCTGCTGCAGGCGCAGCTCGGCGGCGTCCTCGATGGTGATCGTCCGCTCGCCGGGGTCGATCATCTTCGACAGCGCGTTCAGCATCGTCGTCTTGCCCGAACCCGTGCCGCCCGAAATGACGATGTTGAAGCGGCTGGCAGCCATCACCTTCAGCGCCGTGCACATCTTCGCGTTCATCGCGCCCCAGTCGCGCAGCATGTCGAGCGTGATGGGCTTTTCGGAGAATTTACGAATGGAAATTGCCGTGCCCTTCAGGCTCAGCGGCGGGACGATGACGTTGACGCGGCTGCCGTCCTCCAGGCGGGCGTCGGCCAGCGGCGTGGTCTGGTCGACGCGGCGGCCGACGCGGTTCACGATCCGCTGCGCGATCTGGTAGAGATGCTCCTCGTCGCGAAAGCGGATGTTCGCCAGCTTCAGCTTGCCGCCCTTCTCGATGAAGGTCTGGTTCGGGCCGTTCACCATGATGTCGGTCACATCGTCGTCGGCCAGCAGGTCCTCGAGCGGGCCAAGGCCCAGCAGCTCGTCGACCAGCACTTTCTCGAGAAGCTCCTGCTCCTTGCGGTTCAGGTTGATCTTCAGCTCGGCGAGCACCTCGCCGATGATGGGTCCGAATTCCTCCGACAGCTCGGTGCGTTCCAGCTGGGCGGCCGCCTCCGCATCGATCCGCTCAAGCAGGCGCGGCATCACCTGTTCCTTGATCTTGAAGATGGCGGCGTCTTCGCCGGTCTGACTTGCCTCTCCGCTGCCCTGCGCCGCCGACCCGCGTTCATCCAGCCGGGTCAGCGCGTCGGCGTTGCTGCTGCCGGGCAGGTCGGTGACCGGTTCGGCGCTCGGGACTTCCGCGGCCTCAGCCTCGGAAAACGTCTTCACGGCTTCGGCAAGCGCCTGCTGCTGCGGCCGCGCCGCGCCAAAGGCACCGCGCTTTACCGCAAGTCCGGAACCCGCTTTCCGCCCGAAAGAACTCATACCCGTTTCCCCATCTCGGCAGGCGCGCCGATGTCCAGTCGGCAAACCTTCAGGCGGGCAGGCCTAGCTGCGCGGTGTAACCATTTTCCTAATGATCTGGACGGATTCGGACCGCGCTATTCCGCGGGCTTCAGGAAGGGTGCGACCATTTCGGACCGAATGCGTAACGGCCTGCGCGTGGCGAGGTCGAGGAGCGCCCACCAGGTTCGCGCGGTAACCCGCACCGCGCCGCCGGGACCGGTAATCTCGACATGGCGGTCGAACCGTGCGCCCTTCGGTTCGCCGACCCAGGTCGACAGGGTTACGGTTTCGCCGGGCAGGGTGGGGGCGCGGTAGTCGATCTCGTGCCGCGTCACGACCCAGACGTACCGGTCCTGCATGTCCGCACTCGCCACGGCATGCCAGTGCGCGGTCGCCACGTCCTGAATCCACCGGACGTAGACCGCGTTGTTCACATGCCCCAGCTCGTCGATGTCGGACGGCGCGGCGGTGCGGGTAAGGGTGAAGCGCGGACGTTCCGGCATCCGCGCTTCACTCGGCCTATTGCGCGCTGCTGGCGGCGCTGCCGTCTGCCGAGGGATTGCCATTCTGGACGAGGAAGAACGCCGCCTCCTCCGCCGTTTCGCGCAGAGAGTCGAAGCGGCCGGATTTGCCGCCATGACCGGCGCCCATGTTGGTCTTAAGGAGAAGGACATTGTCGTCCGTCTTCACGTCGCGCAGCTTCGCGACCCACTTCGCCGGCTCCCAATAGGTGACGCGCGGATCGTTAAGGCCGGCTGTCACCAGAAGCGGCGGATAATCCTGCGCGCTCACCTGGTCATAGGGCGAATAGGACTGGATGAAGCGGAACGCCTCCGGGTCCTCGATCGGGTTGCCCCACTCCTGCCATTCGCCGGGCGTCAGAGGCAAGGAGGTGTCGAGCATGGTGTTCAGGACATCGACAAACGGGACATGCGCCGCGACCGCGCCGAACAGCTCCGGCGCCTGGTTGATGGCCGCGCCCATCAGCTCGCCGCCCGCCGAACCGCCGGACGCCGCGATCTTGCCCTCTGACGTGTAGCCAGAGGCGGCGAGGCCGCGTGCGACATCGACGAAATCGTTGAAGGTATTCTCGCGCTTGGTCAGCTTGCCGTCGAGATACCACTGATAGCCAAGATCATCGCCGCCGCGGACATGGGCGATGGCAAAGGCATAGCCGCGGTCGATCAGCGACAGGCGCGTGGTTGAGAAACCCGGCGGATAGGCAAAGCCATAGGCGCCGTAGGCATAAAGGTGCAGCGGCCGGCTGCCGTCCTTCGGGAAGCCCTTCTTGTAGACGACGGAGGCCGGGACGACGGTGCCGTCGCGCGCGGTGATTCCCATACGCTCGGTGACATACGCGCCGGGGTCGTAGCCCGACGGGATTTCCTGCACCTTCAGCGTCTGCAGGTCGCCGGTTGCCGGATCATAGTCGAACACCGTGTCCGGCGTGACCATCGATTCGTAGCTCAGCCGCAGCTTGTCCACGTCATATTCGGGGTTGTTGCCCAGCCCCGCGACGTAACTCGCCTCGGGAAACTCGATGTAGCTCGCCGTGCCCGCTGCCGGGTCGATCAGGCGGATCTGGTCCAGCCCGCCAACCCGCTCCTCGATAACGATCAGGTCTTTGAACGTCGTGATCCCGCGCAGATAATTGTCATCGCTGCCGGGAATGACCTCCTGCCACGCGCCGGGGTTGGAAACGCTTGCCGTGGCAATACGGAAATTCGGGTGCGTGTCGTTGACGCGGATGAACAGCTGCCCCGACCGGACATCGACGTCATATTCTCGGCCCTCTTCACGGGCGGAGATCAGGACCGGCTCGGCGGTGAAATCGCTGGTCGGCAGCAGATAGGCTTCGGTCGTCGTATTGGTGCCGGTCGACAGGATCGCATATTCCCGGTCCTGCGAGCGGCCGATGCCGACGCCGAACTCATCGTCTTCCTCGCGGAACACCACCCGGTCTTCCGACTGGTCCGTGCCGAGGACATGGTGATAAACGGCCTTCGAGCGCCAGTTCTCGTCGGCATCGGTATAGAGGAAGCCGTCCGAATCGGCCGCCCAGACCAGGCCGTAGCACCAGTTCTCGATCACATCCGGCAGCAGTTCGCCGGTGCGCAGGTCCTTCACCCGCAGCTGGAACCGCTCCGACCCGTTCGTATCGACCCCATAGGCGAGGAGGTTGCCGTCCGGGCTGACCGACACGCCGCCCAGCCGGAAATATTCCGTCCCCTCGGCCAGTGCCGGCTCGACGAGGATGACCGTTTCGGTCCGGTCGCCGGTGACCGGGCGGCGGTACCATTTGCGGTACTGCGCGCCCTCATCGAACGCCCACCAATATTCAAAGTCGCCGTTCTTCTGCGGGACGGAGCTGTCGTCCTCTTTCAGCCGCGCCTTCATCTCCTCGAACAGCGTCTCGACCAGCGCCTGGTGCGGTTCCATCACCGCCTCGAAATAGGCGTTCTCGGCGTTGAGATATTCGAGCACATCCTCGTCATCGATGACCGGATAGCTCTGGTCCTTCAGCCAGTGATAGGGGTCCTCCACGGTGATCCCGTGCATCGTGAAGCTATGCGGACGCTCCTCGGCGTCCGGCGGGGTCAGGTTGGCGGGCATGGAGTCCGTTTGCGCTAGGGAAGGAAAGGCGAGGGTCGCCGCGGCGAGCGCGGCGATCAGGGTCTTGGTCGTCATGGGACAGGATGACTGCCAAAGATTCCGCGCCCTGCAAAGGGGCTTCCGTTGCCGCAGCGCTTGCAGCCGCCGCCCCCGCCGCAGATATGGACCCGCATGACCATATATGCAGACCGCCTCGCCGCCCTTCGTACCGAGCTTGCCGCCCGTAGCCTCGATGCCTTCGTCATCCCGCTTACCGACGAACACATGTCGGAATATGTCGGCGAATATGCCCAGCGCCTCGCCTGGCTGACCGGTTTCGGCGGGTCGGCCGGATCGGCGGCGGTCACGGCGGACAAGGCGGCGATGTTCACCGACAGCCGCTACACCGTGCAGGTGCGCCAGCAGGTGGACGGCAACCTCTATGAGTATCAGGACGTGCCGCGCGTGAAGGCACATGACTGGCTGGCGGAGGCCCTGCCGCCCGGCGCGCGCGTGGGGTATGACGCCTGGCTGCACACGCCGTCCTGGGTCTCGACCGCGAAGGCTGCGCTTGTCGGCGAGGGCATCGACCTCGTCCCGGTCGATACCAATCCCATCGACGCCATCTGGCCCGATCAGCCCGAGCCAAGCACCGCGCCCATCTATATCCACGACACGGACCTCGCCGGTCGCCCCTCCGCCGAGAAACGCGCCGACATCGCCACGTGGCTGGCCGAGAAAAAGGCCGACGCCGTCGTCATCGCCGCCCTCGATTCGATCGCGTGGCTCCTCAACATCCGCGGGGAGGACGTCGAGCACACGCCCGTCGCCCTCGCCTTTGCCATTGTCGACCGTGCGGGCACCGTCCGCCTGTTCATCGACCCCGTTAAGGTCCCCGCAGAAGTCGCCAGCGCTCTCGGCTCGGACGTCAGCATCGAACCGCGCGACGGGTTCGCAGAAGCCCTGGCCGGTTATTCCGGGAAGACCGTCGCCGCCGATCCCGACAGCTGCGTCGCGGCCATCTTCCAGGCGCTGGAGGACGGCGGCGCAAAGGTCCTGCGCGCCCGCGACCCCGTGGTCCTGCCAAAGGCCGTCAAGAACGAAGCGGAGCTTGCGGGCAGCCGCTCGGCGCATGTCCGCGACGGCGCGGCCCTCTCGCGCTTCCTGAAATGGCTCGACGACACCGCCCCCTCCGGCGAGGTCGACGAGCTGGGTGCCGCCGCCAAGCTCATGGAGATCCGCTCCGAATCGAACCTCCTTCGCGACACCAGCTTCGACACCATCTCCGCCGCCGGTCCGAACGCGGCCCTCCCGCACTACCGCGTCGATGAAGGCTCGAACCGCAAGCTGGAGCCGAACGGTATCTTCCTGTGCGATTCGGGCGGGCAGTATGGCGACGGCACCACCGACGTTACCCGCACCATCATCGTCGGCGAACCGACTGAGGAAATGCGGGACCGCTTCACCCGCGTCCTGAAGGGCCATATCGCGCTCGCGACCGCCGTCTTTCCGGCCGGCACCACAGGCGGCCAGCTCGACGCCTTCGCGCGCCAGCATCTGTGGCAGGCCGGCCTCGACTATGGCCACGGCACCGGTCACGGGGTCGGCAGTTTTCTTGGGGTGCATGAGGGGCCGCAGCGCATCGCGGCGGCGAGCTACCCCGGCGGCGGCGCGTCCGAGCCGCTTCAGGCCGGGATGATCCTCTCCAACGAGCCCGGCTACTACAAGGAAGGCGCCTACGGCATCCGCATCGAGAATCTCGTCATCGTCGAACCGCGCGAGACGCCGGGCGGGGAGGGCGAGTTCCTCGGCTTCGAAACCGTCACCTTCGCGCCCATCGATCTGCGTTTGGTCGAACCAGCCCTACTGACCCCGGCGGAAAAGGACTGGCTGAACGCCTATCATAAGGACGTCCGCGAAAAGATCGGCCCCCAGCTCAGGACGCCCGAGGACCAGGCCTGGCTGGAACAGGCAACGACCGCGATCTGAGAACCCCTCTCCAGCAGGGCAGAATCACACCGACCCCTTGAAAAATAGTCATTCCCACGAGGCCTGCACCCGCGACGGCGGGTGGCGGGAATCCACGCTGAAAGGGTCCGGCTCGGTGCAGCGGCCACGCCGTGCGTCCGTGCCTTCGCAAGATGTCTAGCGCTCCATATTCGCCCCGCCACCACCGGAACCGTCAGGACCGTTACCCTCATCACTAGCGTCACCGCCCGCCTCGCCCCGCGCGGCCGCCTTCCGCCGCCGCAGGTTTTCGCGCAGTGCCCTGGCCAGCCGGTCCTGCTGCTCATCGGATTTTGCGTTCGTCATACCATGCCTTTGCTTGACAGTTGGCCGCCTCTCACCATAGCAGGCGCGCTTCGCGGGCGGCGAGGCCGATTGGCTCGCGCACGCCAGATGTGGATGCTGCCGTGGCTCAGGGGTAGAGCACTCCCTTGGTAAGGGAGAGGTCGAGAGTTCGAATCTCTCCGGCAGCACCATTTTGGTTGCGGTCCCCTATCCGGTGACCTGAGCCCGTACCACCCCGCGCCCCCTGCCCTAACCACCCCTGAGGATAC
>JAZBPX010000024.1:0-2265 GCA_036351775.1 Pacificimonas sp.
AGAAGGACGGTTCCGGCGCGGGGGCGAAACGAGGCCCTGCGCGCCATCGGACGCGCCGGCCGCGCGATCTGGCGCCGCTGGAGCGGCCACCATCGCCGCAGCCGCGTCGAGGCGAGGCGAGGATGAACTGCATGAACCCGCTCGGTCGGAAGCTCGCCGCCGTTCGGCATCGGCCCCGGACCGTCGCACGCTGGGCCCGAACCGGCGGCGCGGCAACGGGCGACCGGCTCGATGCCGCACCTTCGATCGCCAGACCGCCGAGCTCCAGCTCCGCATCGCCATCCTCAACCGCTTCACCGCTCTCGGCATCCCCGTCACGCAGCCCGTCGGCCGACGTCAGATGGGGAAAGGGGCAGGCTGACCTTCAACCGCTTCGTGCAACAGCGCCGTCGCGAAGTAATCCGAGACGATCATTTCGTTCTCTTCATCCGTCCAGGGACCGTTCGACATTGCGTCAGGCTATGGGCGCGATGTTCGTTTTTTATCAGAGACTTCTGGCAGGGTTCTGGCTCGCTTCGGACGCTCCCGCCGGACTTGAGGATCGGCCGCCACGGAGCCGTCCTTCTGACCGCTCTGCGCCTTCGTGTCAATCTTCGTCACCGGATTATCTCGCGAACAAGACGAACCCGTGAACGCAGTAAAACATTTGAAATGCAGGGATGTTTCACGCCGTCCCGCCGCCGTCGAGGGGCGCTCGAAGAGAGGCGCAGGCCAGTCGGAGACCCATTCGGCGTCAAGCGCCCAGTCTCCGGAGGGCGGATGGCCCTGCCAAAGCCCTTTAACAAAAGAAAAAGGCCTCAATCGAGTCCCTTGGACGCATTCAGTATTTGAATGTGGCGGAGGGGATGGGCCTGACAGCCAACCTTCTCCACCTCTAAATCATTGATAATTATAGCTACGGAGTGTTTTCCGTCCATCCTCCAAGCTATCAATTCAGTCTTGCTCACGACTCCTGATTATCAGTGACACGTGGCGATTTGCGACCATTACCAAAGTGAGTTCTTGGAAACTCGCTGCACACACAACGTACGACCAAGATGCGGACTTTCTTACCCTTCACCGCAGCTTCCTGATGACCGGCTCGTCTACGGTATCGGTAGCGCGAACTCACTTACTACAACAATCAGCGATCGGGTTCTGCGCCGAGTGTCACCCGCCTGTTCGCGGCGGCCGCGCGCAGGCCTCCCCAGGTTACGAGCGCGATCCCTGCGGCGATCAGGACGGCGGCGGGTGCGAGGCCCGGCGGCGGCGCTTCGCCCAGGAGGCCGATCGCGACCGGCACGCCGACGAGGGCGCCCACCGCGCCGAGCAGGCTCAGGAGCACCGGTCCCCCAGCGCGCTGAAGGGCGAACAGACCCGCAAACTGGCCTGCGAACACCGCCGCCTGAAGCGCAACCAGACCGAGCGCGACCGCATCGAGCGGCAATCGGAGCGTCAGACCCGGTAACGCCCCCGCGGCGAGCAGCATGAGGCCAGCGGTCGCGACCATGCCCGGAGCGAGCGCCTCCGGGCTCGCGCCGGGGGGCCATCGCAGCGTGCGGTAGATGTTGCCGACCGCCAGCAGGACCGGGCCGACGAGGGTCAGCGCGATCCACGCGGGGTCGGCGTCCGGGGTTCGCAGCTTTAGGACGGCCAGCAACGCCGCGCCCGCAAGCGCCAGCCCCACCCCCGCAGCCCGGATGGCCGAAAGTCGTTCCATACGCAGACAGAGGGCGCCAAGATAGGTCAGCAGCGGCGGGAAGGCGATGGCCAACGCGACGAAGCTCGCGCCCACTCTTGGCACGGCGGCGACCGTTACGAAGGCGGCGGCGAGGTAATACTCGACCGCGCGCCGGCCGGCCGGGGGACGGACGCCACGCGCGAGCGCGGCGATGCCGAGCAGCACCGACGCCCCGACGATCGACCATGCGAGAAAGGCGAGCGGGTCGATGCCCCGTCCGGTGGCGACCTTGGCGAGGTTGGTCGACGTGCCGAGGAGCGCGCCGGTGACGAGCAGGAACAGCACCGCGCGGGCCGGGTCCGCGCCGAGCGGCGATGGAACGGAAGGAGCGGCCGATGGTACGATCGTCATGTTCAAGTTCTTCTCAATGGTCGTCGTGGTCCCGTTCTTGCCAGTAGCCGCCGTTGCGTCACGAGCGGCGTGTCGTCGTCTGCCGCTGGCGGCGCGGCCTCGCCACGGTCCGCTTCTGTGCCGGGTTTCCACGCCGTGGCAGGCGCCTCGCGCATATTCGCCTCCGTTGGCTTCCCTCTCCTAGAGACTTCGCC
>JAZBPX010000025.1:0-54935 GCA_036351775.1 Pacificimonas sp.
CCCTGTGGGTGGTTGGGCAGGGGGAGCGGGGCGGTGCGGGGGGCTGCCGGAAAGGCAGCCTCTCTCAGCTAAAGCTAATCCTTGCCGTCCATTTCGGAGGCGTCGATGTCCGGACCCATTTCGGTCGTGGGCACCTCGTCGGCAGCGACATCCTCGCCGTCCTCTTCGGCCTCGTCCTCTTCGGACTTCATCGCCGACGGCGCGACCAGCGTCAGGACGGTGAAGTCATGCTCGCCCCAGTCGATGGTGACGCCCTCGGGCAGGTCGACCTCGCTGATGTGGACCGAATCGCCGACGGCAAGGCCCTCGACCGACACCATGATCGCATCCGGGATAAGCGACGGACGGCACAGCACTTCGAGCTCGTGGCGAACGACGTTGAGCACGCCGCCGCGCTCCAGGCCTGGCGACTTGTCTTCGCCCAAGATGTTGACCGGCACGTTGACGAGAATCTGCTGACCCTTTTTCAGGCGCAGGAAATCGACATGCAGCGGGCGGTCGGTCACCGGGTGGAACTGGACGTCCTTTGGCAGGGTGCGATGCTCTTCGCCGCCCTCGACCTCGACCATCACGACCGAGGACAGGAACTGGCCCGTACCCAGCAGCTTGCGAAGCGCCTTTTCCTCGACATGGACGGAAATCGCGTCCTGCTTGTCACCATAAACCACCGCCGGTACCCGGCCGTCTCGGCGCATCGCGCGGGAGGCTCCCTTGCCTGCCTTTTCGCGCACCTGCGCCGCGATTGTCATCGCGTCACTCATCTGTTGTCTCCAATAGCAAAAGCCCCGCGAAAACGGCACCTCCAGGGATGTGCACCGTGCGGGGTCGCGGGCCACATAAGCGGACCGCCGCGAAAAGTCCATGTCCGGCATTTGCCCGCCCCGCCTGGTGTCGGCAGGCTTTACACTTTGTGGCGGTCCAGGTCGCCCCGCCTTCAATTTTTCCTTCAATTATAAAGGCAAGAGATTTTGGCCCGGTTCTTGCTTTAGGTTAACGCAATGTCGCCAGGCGGGTATGGTGACCGAGGCTTATGAAGGGGTGCTTGACGATGCGTTTTATTCTGACGGCTGCGACTGCGGCGACGATGTCTACCGGAGCGATGGCGGCCGCCGTCGACCTCAGCAGCTGGACTGCCGAAGATCACGGAAGTTCAAGCAGCAGCTCGAACTGGCAGGTTCAGGGCCCCGGCAACGACGCCGTGTTTCAGTCCGTCAACGGCCAACCCAGCGTTTTTTTCGAGGCTGGTTCGAATTCGCAGGGTCGACAGCTCAGCGGCTCGATCCTGTCCACTGGCTCTGACGATGACTATATCGGCTTTGTCCTCGGCTACGACGCCGGTGACCTCAATTCCGCGAATGGCGAGTTCCTGCTTATCGACTGGAACCAGGGCGCGAAAAGTTTTGGCGTCGGTGCGAACAGCCCAGGCCTCAGCGTGAGCCTCGTTTCCGGCAATATCGGCGCCAGTGCCGCGAATTTCTGGGCACATACGGGTCCTGTCCAGGAGATTGAGCGCGGTGCGACGCTGGGCTCGACAGGCTGGGTGCGGGGCCAGTCCTACGACTTCGACCTGGTGTTCCAGAGCACGTTCCTGCAGGTCTTCGTCGACGGCAATCTGGAACTCGATATCAACGCCAGCGATGCGGGCCTGACCAGCTTCGATGACGGCGCGTTCGGCTTCTACAATTACAGCCAGGCCAGCGTTCTCTATTCCGGCATTATCGAGGATGTCGCGCCGCCCGACCCGCGCGCCGTTCCCGCACCGGGCGCGCTTGGCCTCCTTGGCCTCGGCGCTCTCCTGCTCGGTGCGCGTCGCCGCCGCTAGGCGCATCCGGTAAAGCCGTTCGTTGAAGCCGTTGGTTGAAGGAGTGCGGGCGCGCGGGTAAGCGCTCGGGCCTTCTCTTTCCCTTAGTCCGAGACACCCGCCCCCGTGGCCGCAACCAACCCGCTATCCTTTCAGGACATCATCCTGACGCTGCAACGCTACTGGAGTGAGCGCGGCTGCGTGATCCTCCAGCCCTATGACAAGGAAATGGGCGCGGGCACGTTCCACCCGGCGACCACCCTGCGTTCGCTGGGGCCGGAGGCGTGGAACGCCGCCTATGTACAGCCCAGCCGTCGGCCCACCGATGGCCGCTACGGCGAGAACCCCAACCGCCTGCAGCACTACTACCAGTTCCAGACGATCCTGAAGCCCTCGCCGCCGAACCTGCAGGAACTCTACCTCGGCAGCCTCGCCACCATCGGCATCGACCTGGCGAAACACGACATCCGCTTTGTCGAGGATGACTGGGAAAGCCCCACCCTCGGCGCATGGGGTTTGGGCTGGGAAGTCTGGTGCGACGGCATGGAGGTGACGCAGTTCACCTATTTCCAGCAGGTCGGCGGCTATGACTGCAAGCCGGTCGCGGGCGAACTGACCTACGGCCTCGAACGGTTGGCCATGTATATTCAAGGGGTCGATAGCGTCTACGACCTCGCCTTCAACGATGGCGGCGTCACCTACGGCGACGTGTTCCACGCCAACGAGGTGCAGCAGTCGGCCTATAATTTCGAGCATGCCACCACCGACAAGCTGTTCGCGGAATTCCGCAACGCGCAGGATGAATGCGCGAAGCTGATCGCGGCCGAACTGCCCCTGCCCGCCTATGACCAGGCCATCGCGGCGAGCCACCTGTTCAACCTGCTGGATGCGCGCGGCGTGATCTCGGTGGCGGAGCGGCAGGCCTATATCGGCCGCATCCGCGACCTCGCCAAGGGCAGCTGCGAGGCGCACATCGCGAAGAACGAGGCGCGGTGGAGCGAAACCTATCCAGGATGGTCGGCATGATGATCCCCAGGCAGTTCCTCCCCACTGGTGGGGAGGATTTCCCATGCCTGACTTCCTCCTCGAACTGCGATCCGAAGAGATCCCCGCGCGCATGCAGGCGAAGGCGCGCTCCAACCTCGAGAAACTGTTCACCGAGCGCCTCGCCGAGGCCGGCGTCAACGCCGCCAGCATCGAAACCTACGCGACGCCCCGCCGCCTCGCCCTGATCGCGCGCGGTCTGCCCGCCGAGACCGAAGCGAAGCGCGAGGAACGCCGCGGCCCGCGCGAGGATGCGCCGGACAAGGCCGTCGAGGGCTTCCTGCGCGGGGCGGGACTTTCGCGGGACCAGCTGGAGGTGCGGGAGGAGAAGAAGGGCCGCTTCTACTTCGCCGTCATCGAGACGCCGGGGCGGAAGACAGCGGACATCCTGGCGGACGCCATTCCCGCCATCGTGCGCGCCTTTCCCTGGCCGAAATCGATGCGCTGGGGCGAGGCCAGCCGCACCATGGATGCGCTGCGCTGGGTGCGGCCGCTGCAGGGGATCGTCGCGCTGCTGGACGGCGCGGTCGTGCCCTGCGAGGTCGGCGGGATCACGTCGGGGCGTGCCACCGTGGGCCACCGCTTCATGTCGGAGGGCGAGGTACAGATCGCGTCCGCCGACGACTATGCCGACAAGCTGCGCGCCGCCCGCGTGATCGTGGACGCGGCGGAGCGGCAGGCGATTATTCTCGAGGGCGCGAAGGCGGCCTGCGCAAATGCGGGACTGACCCTGATCGAGGATGAGGGGCTGCTGGCGGAAAATGCCGGACTAACGGAATGGCCGGTGCCGCTGCTGGGCCGTTTCGACGAGGCGTTTCTGGAGGTCCCGCCAGAGGTCATCCAGCTCGCTATGAAGACCCACCAGAAGTATTTCTCGGTGGCGGCTCCCCCTCCGACCCCGGCTGACGCCGGAGCCACCTCCCCCGGTGCCGGGGGAGGAAGCGAGGCGGTGCCTTCCGCCCCCGCTTTTGCGGGGGAGGCGGCCGAGCGTAGCCACGAGCCTGCCCCGGCGAAGGCCGGGGGTGGAGGGGGCCTGTCCCTCACCAACGCCTTTGTCTGCACCGCCAATATCGAGGCGGCGGACGGCGGCGCGCAGATCATGGAGGGCAACCGCAAGGTGCTCGCCGCGCGCCTGTCCGACGCCCGCTTCTTCTGGGAACAGGACCTCAAGACCGGCCTCGATGCGATGGCCGAGAAGCTGGGCGAGATCGTCTTCCACGAAAAGCTCGGCACCATCGCCGACAAGGTCGAGCGCGTCGCGAAACTCGCCCGCTGGCTGGTCGAAGAGGGCATCGTCCCCGGTGCGGACGCCGACGAGGCCGAACGCGCCGCGCGGCTCGCCAAGGCCGATCTCGTCAGCCAGATGGTCTACGAGTTCCCCGAGCTGCAGGGCATCATGGGCGGCTACTACGCCGCGCAGGCGGGCGAAGACCCCGAAGTCGCCGCCGCCATCCGCGACCACTACAAGCCCGTCGGCCAGAATGACGACGTGCCCACCGCGCCCGTGACGGTGGCGGTGTCACTGGCAGACAAGCTGGATACGTTGGCAAGCTTTTTTGCCGCAACTGAGCAGCCAACCGGCTCCCGCGATCCCCAAGCTCTCCGGCGATCTGCACTATCGTCTATTCGCCTTCTCACAGACGGTGTCATGCGGTTGAGCCTGGCGCAGGCGACCGAGCGAATTTTGCTTAGTTCGGTGCCACGAAAGCGTGAGGGTTACGGTTTTGAAGTCGATACCGAGATGTATCTACAGTTTGTCGTTCTTATGTCGGGTGGGGGTTTTGGCGCTGGGATCGACAACAAAGCTGCGGTCCAGCTTCACGCTAATCAGGTTTCGCAAGAGCTTCTCGCCTTCTTCGCCGACCGCCTAAAGGTCCAGCAGCGCGAAGCGGGTGTTCGCCACGACCTGATCGACGCTGTGTTTGCGCTTGGCGGCGAGGACGACATTGTCCGCCTGCTCGCGCGGGTAAAAGCGCTGCAGGCGTTCATGGAGGGGCCGGACGGCCCGGCGCTGCTGACCGGCTACAAGCGCGCCAACAACATCCTCAAGGCCGAGGCGAAGAAGGGCTACCTGCCGCCGGGTGTCACCCTTGATGTCATCCCGGCGAACGGGCACCCATCGAAGCCGGCTTCGATGGGACCCAAGGCCGGGACCCACGCCGTGACAGGCGAAGTTGAGGATGGCCGTCAAGGTAACGGCGTGGGTCCTAACCTTCGTCAGGATGACAGGTTGGGGCATAGGTTCGGCTACACCCCCGAACCCGCGGAGGCGGCGCTGGCAGAGGCACTCGACCAGGCCATTCCCGCCGCCCGCACCGCCGTCGCCGAAGAACGCTTCGCCGATGCCATGTCCGCGCTCGCGGGGCTGCGCGCGCCGGTCGATGCCTTCTTCGACGCGGTGACGGTAAACGACGACGATGCGGAAAAGCGCGCGAACCGGCTGGGCCTCCTTGCCCGCCTGCGCGATGCGGCCCATGAGGTGGCGGATTTCTCGAAGATCGAAGGGTAGGCAGCGCGAATGACCAAATGGGTCTACACGTTCGGCGGCGGCAGTGCCGAGGGCGGCGCGGGTGACAAGAATTTGCTCGGCGGCAAGGGCGCGAACCTTGCCGAGATGGCGGGCATCGGCCTGCCTGTCCCGCCGGGCTTCACCATCACGACCGAAATGTGCACCGCCTTTTACGAGATGGGCGAGGTGTTTCCGGACGCGCTGTCCAAACAGGTCGAGGACGGTCTGGCGCATGTCGAGGGCATCACCGGCAAGCGCTTCGGCGCGCCGGAAAATCCGCTGCTCGTCTCGGTGCGCTCGGGTGCGCGCGCGTCCATGCCGGGCATGATGGACACGGTCCTCAATCTCGGCCTGAACGATGCGACGGTCGAGGGATTGGCGCGCGCGGCGGGCGACGAACGCTTCGCCCGCGACAGCTATCGCCGCTTCATCCAGATGTATTCCGACGTGGTCCTCGGCCTCGATCATTACCTGTTCGAGGATTCGCTGGAGATCATGAAGGAGGACAGGGGCTACGCGCTCGATACCGAGCTGACCTCCGCCGACCTCCAGACGCTCGTCGAGGGCTACAAGGAGATTGTGGAGCAGGAGCTCGGCGAACCCTTTCCGCAGAACCCGCAGGAACAGCTGTGGGGCGGTATCCGCGCCGTCTTCGCCAGCTGGAACACGGAGCGCGCGAAGATCTACCGCCGCCTCAACGACATCCCGCATGAATGGGGCACCGCCGTCAATGTGCAGGCGATGGTGTTCGGAAACATGGGCGAGAAATCCGCCACCGGCGTCGCCTTTACCCGCGACCCCTCGACCGGCGAGAACGCCACTTACGGCGAATTCCTGATCAATGCGCAGGGCGAGGACGTTGTCGCCGGCATCCGCACACCGCAATATCTGACGAAGGCCGGACGCGACGCCGCGGGCGCTGACAAGCCCTCCATGGAAGAAGCGATGCCCGCCGTTTACGGCGAGCTGGCGAAGACCTTCGACCTCCTCGAAGCGCATTACCGCGACATGCAGGACATCGAGTTCACGGTCGAGGAAGGGACGCTCTGGCTGCTGCAGACCCGGACCGGAAAGCGCACCGCGTCTGCCGCGCTGAAGATCGCCGTGGACCTCGCCGCCGACGGAATCATCAGCCAGGACGAGGCGATCCTGCGCGTCGATCCGCAGGCGCTCGACCAGCTTCTCCACCCGACCCTCGACCCGGACGCCCGCCGCGATGTCGTGGCGGCAGGCCTGCCCGCCTCCCCCGGCGCGGCATCGGGCGTGATCGCCTTCACCGCCGACGAGGCCGAACGGCGCGCGCAGCTTGGCGAGGACGTGCTGCTCGTCCGCATCGAAACCAGCCCGGAGGACATTCACGGCATGCACGCGGCGAAGGGCATCCTGACCGCGCGCGGCGGGATGACCAGCCATGCCGCCGTCGTGGCGCGCGGCATGGGCCGCCCCTGCGTGTCGGGTGCGGGCTCCCTCCAGATCGACCGGGAAGCGAAGACCATGACCGTCGGCGGCCGCAGCTTTGCCGAGGGCGACCTCCTGACCATCGACGGCGCGACCGGCGAGGTCATGGCGGGCGCGGTCGAGACCGTGCAGCCGGAACTGGCCGGAGACTTCGCGACGCTGATGGGCTGGGCCGACGAGGCGCGCCGCATGGCCGTCAGGACCAACGCCGAGACCCCCGGCGACTGCGAGACCGCGCGCGACTTCGGCGCGGAGGGCATCGGCCTCTGCCGCACCGAACATATGTTCTTCGACGCCGCGCGCATCACCGCCGTCCGCGAGATGATCCTGGCGGAGGACGAGGCCGGCCGCCGCGGCGCGCTCGAGAAACTCCTGCCCGAACAGCGCGGCGACTTCGCGGACATCTTCCGCGTCATGCAGGGCCTTCCGGTCACGATCCGGCTGCTTGATCCGCCCCTCCATGAGTTCATGCCCCAGAACGACGCCGACTTCGATGAGGTCGCCCGCGCATCGGGCCTGCCCGTGGACCGGCTGAAGCGCCGCGCGTCGGAGCTGCACGAGTTCAACCCCATGCTCGGCCACCGCGGCGTCCGCCTCGGCATCACCTATCCGGAGATCTACGAGATGCAGGCGCGCGCGATCTTCGAGGCTGCGGTCGCAGTCGCCGAGGAGGGCGAGGCGGTCCTTCCCGAAATCATGGTCCCGCTGGTCATGACGGCAGCGGAGCTGGAGCGCATCCGCGCGCTCATAGACCGCGCCGCGGAAACGGCGTTCGAGGCCGCCGGCCGCCGCGTCGATTACCTCGTTGGCACGATGATCGAGCTGCCCCGCGCGGCGCTCTGCGCGGGCGAGATCGCCGAACATGCGGAGTTCTTCAGCTTCGGTACCAACGACCTGACGCAAACGACGCTCGGCATCAGCCGGGACGACGCCGCACGCTTTCTCGGCGACTATGTCGAGAAGGGCATCCTGCCGCGCGATCCGTTCGTCTCCATCGACGAAAGCGGCGTCGGTGAGCTCGTTTCGCTGGCCGCCGAGCGTGGGCGCGCGACGAACCCCGACATCAAGCTGGGCATTTGCGGCGAACATGGCGGCGACCCGGCCTCCATCGCCTTCTGCGAACAGACCGGCCTCGCCTATGTCAGCTGCTCCCCCTACCGCGTCCCCATCGCGCGGCTGGCGGCGGCGCAGGCGGCCTTGCGGGAAGCGGCGTAATCCGCCTCTGGCGGCGCTGTCTGTCGCAACGATTGTCACGGCAACCTCGACCTCTGCCCAGCCATCCGGCGATCTTGATTACCTGCACCGCCCGCCGGCCTACGGCTCTGCCTGCATCATCGGCAACGTTCAGATGGACGGCCTGCTTGCCGACATGGCGCGCGCAGACCTGATGGCCGGTGAGCCGTTCGATAGGCGCGCCTTCCACGATGAGTTCCTGGCTGCGGGCCGCCTGCCCATCGCGCTGATCCGGGACGAGATGACCGGCGATCCGGCGGCGGTTTCCCCCTTTTGGACGACGCCGCCCACTCCCGGCACGGGCGAATAGGGCGCGGCCCTCTTGCTTGACCCCCGCCTGACGCCGCCCTATGTGCCCTCCCGCTTACGAAAGTAGCGCACATTGTGAGACCTGACGTTCACCCGGATGGGACTGGGGAGCGCCGCCGGCCAGCGAAGACTCGCCCGCCGGCGCTTTTTGCGTTGGGGCTATGAGACTGGAGATGTTGGTCCTTGTTTGAGTCGCTTTCCGACCGCCTTGGCGGCGTATTCGACCGGCTGCGGGGGCGCGGCGCGCTGTCCGAGGCGGACGTGCGCACGGCCATGCGGGAGGTGCGCGTGGCGCTGCTGGAGGCCGACGTCGCGCTGCCGGTGGCGAAGGACTTCATCGGCAAGGTCACCGAGCGCGCGATCGGCGCGGAGGTCACGAAATCCGTCACGCCGGGCCAGCAGGTCGTCAAGATCGTCAATGACGAGTTGACCGCGATGCTGGGCGGCGAGGAGGCGGGCCTCGACCTCGCCGTCACCCCGCCCGCGACGATTATGATGGTCGGCCTGCAAGGCTCCGGCAAGACCACCACGACCGCGAAAATCGCGAAGCGCCTGACCGAGAAAGAGCGCAAGAAGGTCATGATGGCCTCGCTCGACGTCAATCGTCCGGCGGCGCAGGAACAGCTGCGCATCCTCGGCGAGCAGGTCGGCATCGCGACGCTTCCCATCGTCGAGGGGCAGCAGCCGGTCGATATCGCCCGCCGCGCGCTGCAGGCCGCGAAGCTGCAGGGCTTCGACGTGCTCCTCTTGGATACAGCTGGTCGGCTGCATGTCGATCAGGCGCTGATGGCGGAAATGCAGGCGGTCGGCGAGGTTGCCGCGCCCGCTGAAACGCTGCTCGTCGTCGATGCGCTGACCGGCCAGGACGCCGTCAACGTCGCGCAGAGCTTTACCGAGCAGACCGACCTGACCGGCGTTGTCCTGACCCGCATGGACGGCGACGCGCGCGGCGGCGCGGCGCTCTCGATGCGCGCGGTCACGGGCCGCCCGATCAAGTTCATCGGTACCGGCGAGAAGGCCGACGCCCTCGAAGGCTTCGACCCCTCCCGCGTTGCCGGCCGCATCCTCGGTATGGGCGACGTCGTCAGCCTGGTCGAAAAGGCCGCCGAAGTCGTTCAGGCCGACGAGGCCGAGGCGATGGCGAAGAAATTCGCCAAGGGTCAGTTCGACATGACCGACCTGAAAAGCCAGCTCCTGCAGATGCAGAAGATGGGCGGCATGGGCGCGCTGATGGGCATGATGCCCGGCATGGGCAAGTTCAGGAAACAGGCCGAGGCGGCGGGTGCCGACGACAAGATGCTCGGGCGGATGGTGGCGATCATCAACTCCATGACCCCCAGGGAACGGTCACGGCCCCAGCTCCTCAACGCCAAACGCAAGATCCGCGTCGCCAATGGCTCCGGCACGACCGTCCAGGACGTGAACAAGCTGATGAAGATGCACAAGGACATGGCGACCGCCATGAAGAAGCTGAAGAAGATGGGCGGCCTCAAGGGCATGATGAACATGCTGGGCATGGGCGGCGGCGCGGGCGGTGCGGGCGATGCAGCGGGCGGCATGGGAGCCGGCGCGCCCGATGCGGCGGACCTCCAGAACCTCCTCGGCGGTCCCGGCGGCAGGCCCCAGCTTCCGCGCGGCTTCGACAAGTTCGGGAGGTAGGACAACCCAACCTCTCATCGTCATCCAGAACTTGGTTCAGGATCTCATGGCGAGGGCAGTAACGAATTCTGACCGAGACCCTGAAACAAGTTCAGGGTGACGGTTCTGGTTTTAATGAGTTGATAGAGAAAGCGAATATCATGGCAGTAGTAATGAGACTTTCCCGGGGCGGCGCGAAGAAGCGGCCCTATTACCGGATCGTGGTCGCCGACAAGCGCTCCCCGCGCGACGGCAAATATCTTGAGCGGATCGGCAGCTACAACCCGCTCCTCCCGAAGGACCACGAGGACCGCGTGAAGGTCGATACCGAGCGCGTGCAGCACTGGCTGGACCACGGCGCCGTGCCGTCCGACCGCGTGGCCCGCTTCCTCGACGCCGCCGGCCTGATCAAGCGCAAGGCGCGCAACAACCCGAACAAGGCGGAGCCGGGCGACAAGGCCAAGGAACGCGCCGAGGAGAAGGCCGCCAAGGAAACCGAGCGTAAGGAAGCCGAAGAGGCTGCCAAGGCCGAAGCTGCCGAGGCTGCCGAAGCGGAAAAATCCGCTGCCGAGGCACCTGCCGAGGAAGCTCCGGCTGAGGAAGCGACTTCTGAGGAAGCCGCCGCTGAAGAGGCTCCGGCTGAGGAAGCGCCGGCTGAAGAGGCCGCCGCCGAAGATGGCGACGCCAAAAAAGCCGAGTAAGCCGCGTTGGCCGACGACAAGCCCGTGCCCCTTGCCGCCATTGCGGGCGCGCATGGGGTGACGGGTGAAGTTCGGCTGAAGCTGTTTGCCGAGAGCGTCGACAGCCTGACGCGCCACAAGCGGTTCGCCGTCGATGGGCGGACGCTGGTCCTGAAACGCGTGAAGCAGGCGGGGAAGAACCTCGTCGCGCGGTTCGAGGGCGTTGGCGACCGCACCGCCGCCGAAGGGCTGCGCGGGCTGCTCCTGACCGTGCCGCGCGACGCGCTGCCCGAACCCGAAGACGGCGAAGTCTATGTCGCCGACCTGATCGGGCGCGCCGTGCGAACCACAGGCGGCGATCCGCTCGGCACCGTCGTGGCCGTCGAGAATTTCGGCGCGGGCGATATCCTCGAGATCGAGCTGGCGGGCGGCGCGCGCGCGATGGTGCCGTTCAGCGCGGAGGCCGTGCCAAGCGTCGATCCCGACATCATCGTCGACCCGGATTTCCTGCCGGGCTGAATAGTCGGCGAGTGGACCGCGCGCCTATTCGAACAGCGCGCGCATCCCCGCGATCCCTGCATCGAGGATACCCTCGATAATGGGCTGCACCGCCTCTACCTGCGCCTGCGGCACACTCACTTCGTCGCTCCAGGCGATGATGCTGCCCTCGCCGTCTTCGCCCGCATTCACGGACAACGTGCTGCGATAGTCTGCTGCCGCCAGCGGCCCCTTGGTCATCACATAGTCGTGCGAATGGCCCGCATTGTCGACGCGTGTGAACAGCTCGTGGATCGTGTCGCCGTTCAGCGCGCGCACCACGCCCTCATCCGTTTCCATCGCAGCGCAGTCGGTGACCGACGGCAGCCAGTCGGTGATGTCGCACGGGCCGCCGATCCGGTCCCAAACGACAGCGGGCCGCGCATCCACCGCGACGCGCTTCTCCAGCACGATTTTAACCAGTTCCGCCGCGTCCGTCTCCGCGCCGCCCGCATCCTGCGCCGCCGCCGCGCCCGGCAGCGCCAGGATCATCGCCCCCGCAACCTTCATCATTTTCATGGAACCATCCCCCATCGGTTTTTTGTTGTCACGGCATGACTAGCAGACGCGCAGCGGCCCGCACTCCTATTCTTCTCGTGATCGGTGCCGCCGCGTTCACGGCATGCTCGCCGCCCACCGAAGCGCCGCCCGCGCCCGCCGAGGACGCCCAGTTCGTGGCCATCGAGACACTCGGCCCCGAAACGCTTCTCGGCAGCTGGACGAGCGAAGGCGGCGACTGCGAGACGCCCGACTTCACCATCGCCGACGATGGCCGGCGCCAGCTCGCGGTCAGCGCCGCGTTCAACGGCTGGGACCGCACGGGCCGCGTCGAGGATGACGGCGCGACCTTCCGCTTTGCCGACCCCACGAAGCGCCTGCCGGTCGCTCTCGAGGATGGCGGCATCCGCGTCCGCGCACCCTCCGACGGCCTTGCCGTGCTCGGCAGCCGGAATTTGTTTGCCGAAGGCGTCCTGTTCCGCAAATGCCTCGTTCCATGAACGACACGCCCTTGCCAAAGCCGGCGCGAAAGCTGCTGACCGTCGGAAAGGTCGAGCTTGTCGCCCTGCCGGACCTCGGCATCCCGTTCGTGCGCGCAAAGGTGGATACCGGGGCAACGACCAGCGCGCTTCACGCGGTCCGCCTTCACCATTTCGAGCAGGACGGCGCGGAATGGGTCCGTTTCACGGTGCCGAAGCGCACGGGACGCCCTGCGCACCGGGTTGAGGCGCCGCTTGTTGGCCTTCGGAAGATCAAGAGTTCGAATGGCGAGACTCAGAAGCGCTTTGTCATTAAAACGCCGCTTGTGGTCGGCTCCAAACGGTTCCAGGCGGAAGTTACGTTGACCAACCGCTCGCAGATGGGATTTGCCATGCTTCTGGGACGGCGCGCGCTGAAGAGCCGTTTCCTCGTCGACGTCGCCAGGTCCTACGCCCAGGGCGAGGGACCGACCGGAAAGACCGAACCATGAAATTCCTGATGCTCGCCCGCAATCCGAAGCTGTATTCGCACAAGCGGCTCGTCGAGGCAGCGGAGGCGCGTGGCCACACGCTCGACATCGTGAACACGCTGCGGGTTTACATGAACATCACGTCGCACCGGCCGCAGGCTTTTTACGACGGTGAGCCGCTGACCGGCTATGATGCCGTCATCCCGCGCATCGGGGCGTCGATCACGCAATATGGCCTCGCAGTCCTGCGCCAGTTCGAGATGATGGGCGTCTGGCCGCTGAACGAAAGCGTCGCCATCGGACGCAGCCGCGACAAACTCCGCTCCCTGCAGATCCTGGCGCGCGCGGGCCTGGGCCTCCCCGTCACCGCCTTCGCTCACGATCCCAAGCAGACCGACGAGGTATTGAAGATCGCCGGCGGGGCCCCCGTCGTCATCAAGCTGCTTGAAGGCACGCAAGGCATCGGCGTCGTCCTTGGCGAAACGGAGAAGTCGGCGCGATCAGTAATAGAGGCGTTCCGCGGCGCAAACGTCAACATCCTGGTGCAGGAATTCATCAAGGAGGCGGGGTCCACGGACCTTCGTGTTTTCGTTGTCGGCGGCAAGGTCGTCGGCGTCATGCAGCGCACGGGCGCGGAGGGCGATTTCCGCTCCAACCTCCATCGCGGCGGGACGGCCAAGGCGGTAAAGATCACCCCGGAGGAACGCTCGACGGCCATCCGAGCGGCGCGAAAAATGGGCCTGAATGTCTGCGGTGTCGACATGTTACGGTCCAATCACGGACCGGTCATCATGGAAGTGAACAGCTCGCCCGGCCTCGAGGGTATAGAGAATGCGACCGGCAAGGACATCGCCGGCGAGATCATCGGCTTCATCGAGAAGCACGCAAAAGCCGGCGCGACCAAGACGAAGGGAACGGGATGATGTGGAAACTGGCGTTGATTGCCGCGGCACTGGCCGCCCCCGCCGCCGCGCATGATTTCTGGCTTGAGCCGTCGAACTTTAACCCGGCGGCAGGCGAGACCGCCACGGTCTCCCTCTATGTCGGGCATGGCGAGGACGTCGCCGACTGGCGCGTCCCCGCCGAGCGCGTCACCGACCTGAAGCTGATTACCGATGACGGCGCGGCTGACCTGTCCCCGGCGCTGCTGCCGGTGAGCGAAGGTCTGAAGATCGCCGTTCCCGGCACCGGCACCGCCGCCATGATCGCGCTGGCGTCGAGCCCCTCTCGCAGCGAACTGGAGGGCGAACGCTTTCAGGACTACATCGTCAAGGAGGGGATCCAGCCCATCATCGCCCACCGCGCCCGCACCGCCTCGGAAGCGCTGCCCGGCGTCGAGCGCTACAGCCGCCGGTCGAAGGCGATCCTGAACGGCACCGCGGGCGTGAACGAATTCCTGCTGCGCCCCGTTGGGCACACGCTGGAGATCGTGCCGATCGCCAACCCGGCCTTTGGCGACGAGGTGCCGTTTCGCGTCTACTGGCAGGGTCAGCCGCTCGAGAACGCGCTGGTGAAACTGCACGAGATTGGCGGCAGCCGCACCTTCGCCGCCATCCCCACCGACGCGCGCGGAATTGTCACCCTGCCCATTCCGGAAACCGGCACGTTCCGCCTCGCCACCATCTGGGGGACCGCCGAATTTGAAGCGCCGGACGCCGTCTACGATTCGATCTTCGCGACCCTGACCTTCGCGCGTTAAGGGCCGCGCCTTAGGTTTCGCGCCCCGGCTTCGCTTGCGCTAGGAGGGGCGGCCATGCCCTTCGCCGCGACCATCCTCACCCTCTATCCGGACATGTTTCCCGGCCCGCTCGGCCAGTCGATGGCGGGCCGCGCGCTGACCGAGGGGCTATGGTCGCTGGATACCGTCCAGATCCGCGACTTCGCCGAGGGGCGGCACCGCAATGTCGACGACACGCCAGCAGGCGGCGGCGCGGGGATGGTCATGCGCGCCGATGTGCTCGCCCGCGCCTGCGACCATGCGCTTGCCGCCCAGCCGGACGCGCCCCTTCTCTACATGAGCCCGCGCGGCGCGCCCCTGACGCAGGCCCGCGTCCGCACCCTCGCCGCTGGTCCCGGCGCGACCGTTCTCTGCGGGCGCTTTGAAGGAATAGATCAACGCCTGCTCGAGGCCCGCGCGATTGAAGAAGTCTCCGTCGGCGACTATGTGCTGTCAGGCGGCGAGGTGGCGGCGATGACGCTCCTCGATGCTTGCATTCGCCTGTTACCCGGCGTAATGGGCGCGCCCGCGAGTGGTGAGGACGAATCGTTCGAAAACGGTCTCCTCGAATACCCACAATATACCCGCCCTCCGGAATGGGAGGGTCGCAGGATCCCTGAAGTGTTGCGATCGGGGGATCATGCGCGGATCGATGCCTGGCGGCGCGCCGAGGCGGAGACCATCACACGGCTACGGAGGCCGGACCTTTGGGAGCGTCATACAGGCGCTCGGGTTCAGTCTCCCTCTGGTGCGCAGCGAGAGAAGCAAGAGGATAAAGAGGCATGAACCTCATCCAGGAAATCGAGGCCGAACAGGTCGAGAAGTTCGCCGCCACGAAGGACATTCCGGAATTTCGCGCGGGCGACACGCTCCGCGTCGGTGTCCGCGTCGTCGAGGGCACGCGTGAGCGGATCCAGTATTTCGAGGGCGTCGTGATCGCCCGCTCCAACCGGGGCATCAACTCCAACTTCACGGTGCGCAAGGTGTCGTTCGGCGAGGGCGTCGAGCGCGTATTCCCGCTCTACGGCCCCAACGTCGCGTCCATCGAGCTGAAGCGCCGCGGTGTCGTGCGCCGCGCGAAGCTCTATTACCTGCGCGGGCGCAGCGGTAAATCCGCCCGCATCGCCGAGCGCCGCTATACCGGTCCGGCCGACTCGAAGCAGGGCAGCCCGGTCCCCGACGCCAGCGATAGCGCAGCCGAGAAGCAGGAAGCCGTCGAAGAGATCAAGTCCGAAGACTAGGCTTCAGCTTTCGCGAAACGAAAAAAGGCCTCGGCGCTCTCCAGCGTCGGGGCCTTTTCTCGTTCCGGAGCAAACTACCAAGCCTTCACCGCCAATACGTCGCAGGGCGGCTTGTTGAGGAAAGACGCCGCGACGCTGCCGATCAGCGCGCGGGCGATCCCCGTGCGCCCGTGCGTTCCGATGGCCAAGAGGTCGGGCTTCAACTCCTGGACCTGCTCGGACAGGCCGCCGACCACATCGCCGTGCACCAAGTGCTGGTGAACGTTCAGCGTGGCACTGTCCGACAGGGTCTTGGTCAGCCCCTCCATCTCCTCGGCGACCAGCCGGTTCAGGTCGCGGGCATATTCGTCGCGATACTCACGGCGGGTCTCGGAGCCATATTGAAAGCCCTCGAACGGCACATGGAACACGTGCACCAAATGCAGGTCCGCGTCCGGGCACAGCGTCGCGGCGCAGCGCAGCGCATAGCGCGCGTGCATCGAAAAGTCGGTCGCGACGACAACGCGCTTATAGGGTTCGCGCGCCCGTTCCGACACGACCAGCGTCGGGCGGCCGCCCATCCGCACCACCCGCTCCATCGTTGTGCCGGTCACGGGCTTGTCGGACCCGACCCGGTGGATGCCGAGCACCGTCAGGTCAGCCTCCCAGTCGGCGGCATCCTGCGTGATCGCCCGGTAGTCCTTTCCGGTAATCACCGCGATTTCGGCGTTTTCGGGTAGGTCGACCTCTCCGATTTCCTCTTCTGCGGCCGCCACGAGCTTGCGGTGGATCCGGTCGGGCAGGTCGTCGTCCACGATATGGATCACGCGCAGCTCCGCATCGCTGGCCTTGGCGATCTGGACGGCGCGCTCGATGGCCCGGTCGGACCGCGCCGACAGGTCCGTTGCCACCAGGATTTTCTTGAACGCGCGCCCGGCGCTATCCGGTCCCGACATGACAGTATGTACCCTTCTGCCGGCCCCATCCGGCCGGACAAGTTCATTGACAGATTGCCGCAGTTTACGGCGTCGCAGCCGCGATTCCAATCGCAGGAACGACGGACACCGATAGATCGCGGCAATCGGTGCGCCGGCCACTGGGCGGCAACCCTTGGGGGCACCGGCGCCCCCTCCCTCTCCTGACAACTAGCCGTGCGGGGTGACCGGGCTAACCGTGGGCGAAACGGAAAGAGGAGCGAAGCCCATGGGCGGGGACGATAGCCAGACTTACGCGCAGATCGTGCGGGGGCGGAAATCCATTCGCGGGTTCCTCGATAAACCCGTGCCGCAGGACGTACTCGAACAGGTCGCCGAGATGGCCTGCCGCGCGCCGTCCAGCTTCAACAACCAGTGCTGGCATCTGACGGCGGTGACCGGCAATGCGCTCGACGCCATCCGCAAGGGCAATACAGAAGGCATCCTCGCGGGAAATCCGGACAGCCGCGAGTTCCGCAAGGGGGGCGAGGCCACCGAAGACCACCGCGCGCGCCAGATCGAGGTCGCCAAGCAGCTGTTCGGCGAGATGGGTATCGCACGTGACGACAAGGCCGGGCGGCAGGACTGGGTCATGCGCGGCTTTCGCCAGTTCGACGCGCCGGTCAGTGTGGTTGTCTCCTACGACCGGGAGCTGGACGGCTCCGACATCGCGCCGTTCGACTGCGGCGCGGTCACCAACGCGCTCGTCAACGCCGCCTGGGCGCACGGGCTCGGCTGCGTCATCAACTCGCAAGGCATCATGCAGTCGCCGGTCGTGCGCGAACATGCCCGGATCCCGGACGACGAGATCATCATGATCTGCGTCGCCATGGGCTACCCCGACCCCGACTTCCCCGCCAACCGTGTCTACACGAACAGGAAGCCCATGGACGACACGGTCAGGTTCGTGGGGTTCGACGAGTAACGGTCAGACAAACCGGTCCGTCGCCTTCACCAACTCGCTCAAAATTCCCGGTTCGTCGAAGGCGTGGCCGGCGCCTTCGATGATTTTCAGGTCGCCCTTCGGCCAGGCCGCCTTCAGGTCCCAGGCGTTCTGCACCGGGCAGGGCATGTCGTAGCGGCCGTGGACGATGACGCCGGGAATGTCCGCGATGCGGTGCGCTTCCTTCAAGAGCTGACCATCCTCAAGCCAGCCCTTGTGGCGCATGTAATGATGCTCGATGCGGGCGAAGGCGAGCGCGAAGTGCGGGTTGGCAAAGCCCTTGCCGCCCCGGCGCGGGAGCAGCTTCACCACGGTCCCCTCCCACACTGAAAAGGCCACCGCCGCCTCGGCGCGGATCTTCTCGTCCTCGTGAGTGAGGAGGTCGTGATACACCTCCAGCGCATCCTCATCGCGGCGATCCGCCGGAATGGGCGCGAGGAACCTTTCATAGGCGTCCGGCCACATACGCGGCGCGCCGGTGCGGTAGAACCAGTCCACCTCGAACGCGCGAAAGGTGAAGATGCCGCGCAGTATCAGCTCGGTCACCCGCTCCGGATGCGCCTCGGCATAAGCCAGCGCCAGCGTCGACCCCCACGACCCGCCGAACACCTGCCACTTCTCAACGCCCATCACGGCGCGCAGCCGCTCGATGTCGTCAACGAGGTGCCAGGTCGTGTTCGCCTCGGTCACCGCATGCGGCGTCGATTTTCCGCAGCCGCGCTGGTCGAACAGCATGATGTCATACTTTGCCGGATCCCACTGGCGGCGGTGGACGGGACTTGCCGTGCCGCCCGGTCCGCCGTGCAGGAACACCGCCGGCTTCGCGCCCCGCGTCCCGCAGCGTTCCCAGTAGATTTCGTGCCCGTCCCCCACATCGAGCATGCCGCTCTCATAGGGTTCTGTTGCCGGATAGAGCGTGCGCAGGTCTGCGTCGTCGTTCGGCACGCCCCTATTCAGCCGCGACGGCGAGGCTCTCGTCTTCCGAAGCCCCCGCAATATTATGCTCCGAAGCGCGGAGGAAACTGATCGTCCCATCGGCCAGTTCACCCTCCAGCAGCACCTTGCGGTCCTTCAGATAGTCATGCGTCTGCTGCCAGGGTGCCTTGTTCGTCGACTTCGGCATCAGGTGCTTTGCGCGTTCGACATAGCCGGACGTCAGATTGAGGATCGGCTCCTCCTCATAATCACCCTCCGGGAAGCCGGGCAGCGCAATATCACTACCGGTCTCGTCCATGTGGTTCAGCAGGCGGCAGATGAACTTAGCGCTGATATCGGCCTTCAGTGTCCAGCTGGCGTTGGAATAGCCGAGTGTTGCCCCGAAATTCGGAATGCCGGCGAACATGATCCCCTTGTAGGGGTAGGTGGTGTTCGGGTGCACGGTCTTGCCGTCGACGACGATCTCCGCCCCGCCCATCGCCTTCATATTGAGGCCGGTTGCCGACACCACGATATCGGCCTGCAGGAATGTGCCGGACTTCAGGCGGATGCCCTCTTCCTCGAACCGTTCGATATGGTCTGTGACGATCTCCGCGCTCCCGTCCGAGAGCGCATCGAAGAAATCATTATCGGGAACGAGGCACAGCCGCTGCTCCCAAGGGCCGTAGCGCGGGGTCAGGTGCGTTTCGAGGTCGTAATCCTCCGGCAGCACCTTCCGCAGCATGTCCAGCAGCTTGTCGCCAACCTTCTCCGGCTCCTTGCGCGAACGCTTGAAGAACCAGTCCGTCATGCGGACATTCTTGAACCGGATCGCCTTGTAGGCCCGCTTCTCGCCCAGCAGCTTCCTCAAGAGGTTGCCGATCCGGTCCTGCGACGGGCGTGAGACCATCCAGGTGGGGGAGCGCTGCAGCATCACCACCTGCGCGGCGTCCTCGGCGATGACGGGGACGATCGTCACCGCCGTCGCGCCGGAGCCGATCACGACAACCCGCTTGTCCTTGTAGTCAAGAGTTTCAGGCCAGTGCTGCGGGTGGATGATTTCACCCTTGTACGCGTCCTCGTTCGGGAAATCGGGGCGGTAGCCCTGGTCGTAATCATAATAGC
This sequence comes from Pacificimonas sp., assembly GCA_036351775.1. GTDB lineage: Bacteria > Pseudomonadota > Alphaproteobacteria > Sphingomonadales > Sphingomonadaceae > Pacificimonas. Next base: position 19,551 of record JAZBPX010000025.1, read on the forward strand.
CGGAGTTGAGGTACAGGAAGGCGCACTCGATCTGCCGTTCCCCGTCCGGTGCCTCCATCGTGACGGTCCAGCGGGCGCGCGGGCTCGACCATTCCGCCTTCGTCACCTTGTGATTGAAGCGGATATGCTCGCGCACGCCGTACTCGTCCGCGGTCTCGTTGACATAGTCGCGGATCGAGGGTCCATCGGCAATCGCCTTTGCCTTCGTCCACGGTTTGAAGTCGTAGCCGAGCGTGTGCATGTCGCTGTCGGAGCGGATGCCCGGATAGCGGAACAGGTCCCACGTGCCGCCGATGGCATCGCGCGCCTCGACGATCTTATAGGATTTGGACGGCGCGCCCTTTTGCAGGTGCACGGCCGCGCCGATACCGCTGAGGCCCGCGCCGACGATCAGGACGTCTGTATATTCCATAATAGCTCACCCCTCCCTTTCAGGGTTTGAGTGAGGCTTAGATGACCGCCGCCGCGCCCTCAAGCTAGTCAGCTAGCGAGCGCGGCGGGGTTGGAGCTGGCTTACGCTTCAAGCTCTACGGTGTCGGCATTCGGCACGTGCTTCTTGATCGATTCGATTGCGCGGTGGGCACCGGACTTAGACGAATAGCCCTCTGTGGCGAAAATCACCTCGGAATTATATTTGAAGCGGACGCGGTACTCGCCCTTCTTGTCGGCGTAGACTTCGAACTTGTGAGCCATCTCGGCCTCTCCCTCCATGTTGATCTTAGGTGCGACAGAACCACGCCGTTAATGCATGTTCAAGTGCGCATTTAGTCGATGGGCCGCTGCTCGATAATGTTGAGACCATAGGCGCTGAGGCCGACGAGGCTCTGCTTCGAATTGGTCAGCAGAACCATGTCATGCACGCCAAGGAGCGCGAGGATCTGCGCGCCGATGCCGTAGTCGCGGATTTCCAGCTCGCCAGTTTCCGCCGAGGGCTTGCGCGGTTCCAGCGTTTTCATGCTCGTTTCGATGGGGTTGTTGCCGGGGCGGTTGATGAGGACCACCGCGCCCGTGCCCGCCTCCGCGATCATCTCCATCGACCGGCGGAGCTGGCCCGCGCGCGGGCCGGTGCTGGCAAACGCATCCTCGAACAGGTTGAAGTGATGCATGCGGATCAGCGGCTTTGCGCCGTCGGCCCCCGGGTCGCCCTTCACCAGCGCCAGCTTGTCGGTATTCGACACCGTGTCCTTGAAGCGGATCGCGCGCCAGCGGCCGCCATAGTCGCTCTCGAAGCTCTCCTCCGCCACCTGCCGGACAAAGCTGTCATTCTTGCGGCGATAGGCGATCAGGTCGCGGATCGTCCCGATCTTCAGGCCGTGAAGCTGCGCGAAGGACACAAGGTCGTCGAGACGCGCCATCGTCCCGTCGTCCTTCATGATCTCGCAGATCACGCCCGCCGGAATCAGGCCAGCCAGCCGCGAGATGTCGACCGCCGCCTCGGTATGGCCAGCGCGCACCAGCACGCCCCCGTCACGCGCGGACAGCGGAAAGACATGCCCCGGCGAGCCGATGGCGTCGGGGCCGTTATTCGGGTCGATGGCCACCGAGATCGTCCGCGCCCGGTCATGCGCGCTGATGCCGGTCGTGATCCCCTCGCGCGCCTCGATCGACACGGTAAAGGCGGTTTCCAGCGGCGTTTCGTTGCGCGGCGTCATCGCGCGCAGGCCCAGCGCCTCGACCCGCGACTTCGTCAGCGCCAGGCAGACAAGGCCCCGGCCATTCTTCGCCATGAAGGCAATCTTGTCCGGCGTCGCCATCTGCGCGGGGATGACGAGGTCGCCCTCATTCTCCCGGTCTTCATCATCGACGAGAATGAACATGCGGCCGTTGCGCGCCTCCTCGATGATCTCGTCGACGGAGGAGAGCGCCGGGTGGCTGTGCGCCTTGCCGCCAAGGGCGGGCTTCAGCTCGGACTGGATCGAGACGACCTTCGGATCGCGTTCGGTATCGGGTTCGGGCATGGGCGGAGTTCCTTTCAGGCGCGCCCGATACAGCGCGCCGGGTGCGAAGGCCAGCTAGCGAACTTGCCGCACCCGTGGTGGCGGCGCATGATGGCGGGATGGCAAAGGCAGACCTGAAAACCAAACCGACCGGCGAGAGCGTCGAGGCGCTCATCGCCGCCATCGACCATCAGGGCAAGCGCCAGGACGCCCGCCGCCTCCTCGAGATTTTCGCTGCAGCGACGGACGGCGAAACGCCGGTCATCTACCGCGGCGGAATGATCGCCTATGGCGAGGTGACGCTGCGTTACGACTCGGGGCGAGAGATCGATTTCTTCAACGTCGGCTTCGCGACCCGAAAGGCGCGGCACTCCATCTACCTGACCTGCGACCTCAGCCATTACGAAGCGGATTTGCAGCAGCTCGGAAAATGGAAACGCGGCGCGGGCTGCCTCTACATCAACAAGCTCGCTGACGTGGACGAGGCCGTCCTCCAGTCCATGGTCCGCACCGCCTGGACCACGCCCAGCCAGCACAGGGTCAGCTAGGCTCTCGCCGCAACCCGGAATACGCGCCCTCTTCCTTGTGATCCCCGCCTCCCTCGTTGTCATCCCCGCGAAGGCGGGGATCCATTGACATGGCAGAGACGGACGCAGTGCCCCTGAGCAAGCTTTTGAAGGAATGGGTCCCCGCCTTCGCGGGGATGACAATGCGGAAGCGCGCAGGAACACGCGCCGTCGCCCCGCACGCTCGCCCTTCGACAGGTTCAGGGGGAGCGGTCGATTTTCTCTCCGCGCCCGCGCCTAACTCCCGCTCACCCTGAGCCGGCCTGCCCCCGCGAAGGCGGGGGTCGAGGGTCACCCACCGGCTCAGCCGCATCCCTGCCGCGCAGCTCCGCCCGCAGTGTCTCGATCAGGTCCGGGATCGTCGTCAGCCGCGCCGCCTCCGCGTCGAGGATCGCCAGCAGCGCCCGCTGCTTCAGACCGTCCAGCGCCGCCCCCGCGGGCCGCGCGTCCGCGGGCAGGGACGACGCCACGATCTCGATCAGCCGCTCCGCGCCGTGAAGGCGTCCCCACAGATAGTCATTCTCGCGGTAGGCGCGGCTGAAAAACGCGCCGAAGCTGTTGAAGCGGATGCCTTTCAGCGTCGTCTCCGCCCCGCCGGCGCGCAGGAACGGCGCATCATCGGGCGAAATCCGGTCCACCTTGATCTCGCCCCATTCCTCCAGCCCCTCGCCCTGCAGCAGCGGGAAGGTCGCCATGTCGTAGAACGGAAAGCCCAGATAAGCGCGCAGCAGCACGCGCCGAACCGAGGGCGCGGTCGCCGCCGCGCAGACCAGCACCGAGAGCCGCCGCTCGGTCTCCTCGTCCAGTTCCGCCAGGTCGAACCCCGCGCCCAGCCGCTCGATCCGCTCCGCGATCCCCGCATCCGTAGCCCCGTCGAACAGCGTCCTTGCAAAGCTCGCCTGCTCCCGGTCGAGCCACGGGCCGAGCATCTCGAACAGCGCGGCGCGTGCGCGCTCTGCGGAGGCGGCAATCTCCGGCTCCACCGCGCTGCCGTCCAACGTGCCGAGCTGCCGGATCATGTAGCGCAGGCGGCGAATGCGGTAACGGTTATCGAACCGGCGCAGGAAGCCGATGTAACGGTCGCGGGCGGCCTCCTTTGGTTTGGCGACCCGCACGATGTCGTCGACACCCGCTTTCCGGCACCACTCCGCAACCTCTAAGAGCAGCCGCTCCCGTGCCAGCGGATCATCGGCACCCTCGCCCGTCATCAGCGCCTGCGCCAGCTCCGCCTGTACATGGATCAGCTTCAGCCGCGCATAGGCCGGATAGGTAAAGCCCGCGCGCTCCGCGGCCATGCTCGTCGCCTGGTTCCGCAGTGTACCGAGCTTCGCGGGCGATGGCTTCGACCCGAACACCCGCGCGCCGAGCGCCGCGGTGATCGCGCGGTCTGTATCCTTCGCCATGCCGGACAGCACCGTCTGCATCCGCGCCGCCCGCCGCGAGCGCGCGCCCAGCGCCTCCAGGTCATCGCGGATCGGCTGTTCGCGCGGAATGTCCGACAGCGACTTCAGGATCGTCGTGAAAAAGCCCGGCGGTCCTGTATCCGGCCTCCTCCCGACCCCGATGGACCGGATTCCCGGCTTCGGATCGATATAGACGAACCGCCGGTCCACCTCGCGGTAGGCCGGGCGGTTCTTCAGCGCTGCGAGCGCCGGGCCGAAGGGGGCATTGTTCAGGATCGACCCGTCGAGCAGCGGGATGTCCACCAGGCTCTCGTCCGCGGGGCGGTTGGGAAAGACCGCCGCCAGGAACGCGTCCCGGTCGTCCCAGGTCTCGCCCCGCGCGTCCAGCACCGCCTCCATCTCGCGCGCCTGAAAGGGCGGGAAGGCACCCGGAAAGCTCGCCGTCGCGCGCGCCGCCGAGGCCAGCGACGCGGCGCTGCCGAGATACGCCGCCCGCCGCCCCGCCCCGCCGTCGCGAAAGGCAATGGTCTTGCGGTGCTCGACCTCTTCCACCACGGGCGGGCTGTTCAGGAGCAGCGGTCGTTCCGCGCCGAAAAAGTCCGTGACCGTCACGAACAGGTCCAGCGGCTGCCGCTCGGGCAGCAGCGGCGCGCCGACATCGCCGTGCATGGCGTGGAAGGCTTCCAGCAGGAACCGGCTGAACCGCTCTCCGGAAAAGGGCGGCTCGAACCAGCGCGACCGGACGAACCGGCTCAGCTTTTCACGCAGTTCATTGCGCGCGCCCGCCTCCACCATCTCGGTGGTCAGGTCGACGCTGCGATCCTTCGCGATGAAGCGCAGCAGCGGCTTGGCGTAGAATTTGGTCAGTCCCGACTTCGGCACCGCTTTGGGGTCGAGCAGCTCATCGACGTCGGCCTTGCCCAGCCACAGGTCGACCAGCGGATCGAGGCTTGCGCCCGTCGCGATCGCCTCCGCAAGGAAAATGCCGTTGATCCCGCCCGCCGAAGCGCCCGCAACGATGTCCACCACCACGCGAAGCTGGCTCTCGTCGCCGCCTGCACGAAGCAGGTCCGCGTAAACCGCTTCGGTATCGCCCGGGCCGATCGCTTCGCCGCCCGTCACCGCGTGGGAGGCGCGCAGCAGTTTCCAGATTTCGCGCGTGATGCCATGCATGTAGACGGCCAGGCTGATGCCGCCATAGTAGACGAGGGCGAGGCGGAGCTCCTTTTCGCGCATGGCCGAACGCCTGCCAGCCCCCGCGCCCAGTCTCAAGGCCCACTGCTCAGGGGGCCCCACCAAGCGGCGCATGGTGTAAACCCTGCGTTAACCTTTTCCTAAACCTTCGCGCGCAAGGGGTGCCTCATGGCGGGCGGGGTCTACAACAAGGCAGAATGGCGGCGAGCAGCCCTGCCGCTGTTGCTTGCGCTGACAGCCCTCGTCCTCGCGCTGTCGGCCTATGGTCCCGCGCAGGCCAACAACCGCGTCGTGCAGCTTTTCGATCACGCCTGCGTGCTGGCCGCCGACAGGGTGCTGACCGCAGAGGAAGCCGCGGCGCGCGCGTCCGACTTCCGCTGCGATCCACAGCTTGCGGATCTCGATGCGGAGGCGGTCTGGCTGTCCGTCACACCGCCGGCGGGCGCATTCGCGGACGAGCCCCTGCGGCTCGAGGGCGACATCGCGCCCTTCGCGCAGCTGACCGTCGTCAGCTATTTCGCCGATGGCAGCAGCGAGCGCCGGATCTTCTCTCCCGCCGAGATTGCCGCCCACTGGACGGCCGGCACCCGCTACTCGGTCGACGTGTCACCGGATGGGAAGGTGCTGACCGGCCTGCTGGTCGGCGTCGACAGGCCCTGGTCGCGCGGTGCCGCCTCGATGTTCGAGCTGATGACGACCGAGCGCGCGATCCGCGAGAAGACCGACCGCTCGATCATGTTCGCGATCTATTGCGGCATCGCCTTCATCCCGGTCTTCTATTCGCTGTCCTTCTTCGTCGCGATGCGTCAGCGCTTCATGCTGCTTCACGCGGCGATGACCGCGTCCTTCGTGCTCTACACCTTCACCAGCTCCAACCTTGTCTTCAGCTGGTTTCCGGACCTCTCGCTCTCAACGCGGATCAACTTCACCTACGGAACACTGGCCGTCGGGGTCGGCATTGCAGGCTTCTTCACGCTCGCGTTCCTTGAAAAGGGGCTGATCGGCCGACGCCTGACCCGGGCCGTACAGGCGTGCAGCCTCCTCCTCTTCGCCAATGCGGCCTTCATCGTCGTCCTCGGCGATACGCTGCCGTTCCTGTCGCGCAACATCTATCACGCGGCGTATCTTCCCATCATCCTGGTCTACCTTGTCGTTGTGGCCACCGCGCTCCGCCGGGGCACCCGCGCGGTCTGGTTTCTGGTCGGCGGCTGGTCGCTGACGGCGATCTTCGCGATGGAGCGAATTTTCCGCGGCCTCGACCTCTACATCCTCCCGGCCGAGGCCGATTTCTCGCTTTATTTCGGCCTTGGCATGGAGGCGGTGGTGACCGCGCTCGGCGTCGCGGACCGCATGATGATCGTCCGGCGCGAACGCGACCGAGCGCGTGAGGAGCGGCGCATGCTCGCCCGCCTTGCCGATACCGACGGCCTGACGAGCCTGGCCAACCGCCGCGCCTTTGACGACGCCCTGGCGGAGCGGCCGAAGGGGGCGCTGGCCATCCTCGACCTCGACCGGTTCAAGGCCGTCAACGACACGCTTGGTCACCATGTCGGCGACGATGTCTTGCGCACGGTCGGCTCCGTCCTTCACGCCGCCGAAAGCAATCATCGGGGTCTGCGCGCCTTCCGCCTCGGCGGCGAGGAGTTCGCCTTGCTCATCCCGGCGCGCAACGGTGCCGAAGCGCGCCTGATCGTCGAAAGCCTGCGCCAGGCGATCCCCACCGCCATCATGGCCGCCATCCCCGCTCTCGGGCCAGGGATTACCGCCTCTGCCGGGATTGCCATGATCGGTGCCGAGGACAGGGTGGGTGCCTACGCCGCCGCCGACACAGCGCTTTACGAGGCCAAGCATCGCGGCCGCGACCGCACGGCGTTTGCCGGTGAGGCGGTTCCGGCATCGACGCTCGGCGCGTCCGCCTGACACCGGCCCTGCCGCCGCCTCTTTTCGCCAGCGTGACGGCAGGGGCCAGGTGCGCTAGTTTTTCCGATAAGAAAGATTCTTTTTTTCAGGGAGACATATCATGGCCACGCAAATCGCGCCGACCGAGAACCCGCAGGCCGCGGACATGCAGGACATTCTGGACCGCCAGCGCGCCGCTTTCATGGCCGAGATGCCCGTCGGCGCCGACATCCGCAAGGACCGGCTGAAGCGCTCGATTGCCCTCCTGAAGGACCACCAGAAGGAGCTGGTCGAGGCGTTATCGGAGGATTTCGGCCACCGTTCGCACGACCAGTCCATGTTCACCGACATTGCCGGGTCCGTCGGCCCGCTGAACCACGCGCTGAAGAACGTCGACAGCTGGATGAAGCCGGAGAAGCGCAAGGTCGATTTCCCGCTGAACCTGATGGGCGCGAAGGCCCGCATCGAATATCAGCCGAAGGGCGTCGTGGGCGTCATCAGCCCGTGGAATTTCCCGGTGAACCTGACCTTCGCGCCGCTCGCGCAGATTTTCGCCGCCGGGAACCGCGCGATGGTGAAGCCGTCGGAGTTCACGCCGGAAACCTCCGACCTGATGAGCCGCCTTGCCGCGAAATATTTCGATGTGACCGAGCTCGCCTTCATCAATGGCGGCCCGGACGTGGGTAAGGAATTTTCTTCCCTCGCCTTCGATCACCTCATCTTCACCGGCGCGACGCCGATCGCAAAGCATATCCTCCACGCGGCCGCCGACAATCTGGTGCCGACGACGCTGGAGCTGGGCGGCAAGTCGCCGGTCATCATGGGCAACAGCGCCGATGTGCAGCAGACCACGCAGCGCGTCGCAATGGGCAAGATGCTGAACGCGGGCCAGATCTGCCTTGCGCCCGATTACATGCTCGTCCCGCGCGACAAGGAAATGGCCGTTGTGGAGGGGCTGACCGCGGCGGCGACGGAAATGTACCCCACGCTCCTGTCGAACGACGACTACACCTCCATCGTCAACGGCCGCCACCGCGAGCGGCTGCAGGGCCTCGTCGACGATGCGCGAGAAAAGGGCGCGGAGGTGATCGAGGTGAACCCCGCGAACGAGGATTTTTCCAGCGCGAACTCCAACAAGATGCCGCTCACCATCGTCCGCAATCCCACCGACGACATGAAAGTGATGCAGGAGGAAATCTTCGGCCCTGTCCTCCCGATCAAGACCTATGACCGGACGGAGGAGGCGGTCGGCTATGTGAACGCCAATGACCGCCCGCTCGGCCTTTACTATTTCGGCAAGGATTCCGGCGAGGAAGACCAGGTCCTGAACAAGACCATCTCCGGCGGCGTCACCGTCAACGACGTCATCTTCCACGTCTCGGTCGAGGACCTGCCCTTTGGCGGCGTCGGCCCGTCCGGCATGGGCAACTACCACGGCCATGACGGCTTCAAGACGTTCAGCCACGGCAAGTCCGTCTACACCCAGCCGAAGATCGACGTCGCGAAACTCGGCGGCATGCGCCCGCCCTATGGCGACACGCTGAAAAAAACGGTCAAGCGCCAGATGGGGTAATGTTGTTTTTCCTCCACCGCCCCGCGGGGGAGGTAGCGCAGCTTCGAGCGAAGCGAGTTAGCGAAGCTAGGAGGGGGCGCGGCGTGCGGCACAGCCCGCCTTCCGGCCTCGTTCCCCCAAACCGTCATCCTGAACTTGTTTCAGGATCTCGTCGCGAGTTCCGCGCTCTAAGGTTCGCCAAGACCCAGTCGCGGTCCTCCTCATAAGATCCTGAAACAAGTTCAGGATGACGTGTTTGGGATCAGGAGGAGCAAGAGAACCCATGATCATCAACGGCCGCGAAAAGGACCTCGGCGACGGGTTCGCCGTTCGCCGCGTGCTCCCCAGCGCCCGGCGGCGCACCGTCGGCCCGTTCATCTTCTGGGATCATTTCGGGCCGAAGACCTACCAGCCCGGCGAGCGCTTCGACGTGCGCCCCCACCCGCATATCGACCTGTCGACGATCACTTACCTGTTCGACGGCGAGATCATGCACCGCGATTCGCTTGGCTCCGCGCAGGCCATCGAGCCCGGCGCGGTGAACTGGATGACCGCCGGGACCGGCATCGTCCATTCGGAGCGCACGAGCGAGGCCCGCGAGAAAGACGGCCAGACCCTTGAAGGCATTCAGTCCTGGGTCGCCATGCCGAAGGACGCCGAACAGTCCGACCCTGGCTTCTTCCACCATCCGGCGGACACGCTGCCGCGCTGGGACTGGCCGGGCGCGCGCGCCGTCCTGATCGCAGGAAACGCCTATGGCCATCACAGTCCCGTCGAATATCCCGGCGGCATCTTTTACGTCGACGTGGACGCGGACACAGGCGCGGCCTTCGCCTTTCCCGAGGGTCACGCGGAGAAAGCACTCTATGTCGCCCACGGTCAGGTCACCTTCCGCGGCGAGAGCGTCTCGCAGGGCCAGATGCTGTTCGCTGACGCCGCCGGTCCGGACGAGCAGATCGAGTGCAAGACAAACGCCCGCCTCCTCCTCATCGGCGGCGCACCGCTCGACGGCGAGCGGCACATCTGGTGGAACTTCGTCAGCTCCGACCCCCAGCGTATTCAGAAGGCGGCAGACGACTGGCGCGCAGACCGCTTCCCGCCCGTCCCCGGCGACGACAGCGACCGCATCCCTCTCCCCCAAGACGGCCCACCCCCACCGGTACAAGCGGGGAGCTAGGGCGGGGGCTCCCCCCACGTTAACCGTCATTCCCGCGCACGCGGGAATCCAGCCGCGCTGCACCCACGCACAGGCTCGGCTTCGCGGCCCTTCCCCTCGCGCGTGTCCACATCAACGTCCCCGTCATCCTGAACTCGTTTCAGGATCCAGTGTTCGGGGCGGCGCGCGCGTTTGGACCCTGAAACGAGTTCAGGGTGACGAGATCGGCAAGCCGCATGCCCGGGACAACTCGCCCATGCGCGCCTCGGTCTGGCGCGACAGCCGGGGGGCAGGGCGCAGCGCGGCCACACCAATCGTCATCCTGAACTCGTTTCAGGATCCAGTGTCCGGAGCGGCGCGCGCGTTTGGACCCTGAAACGAGTTCAGGGTGACGAGATCGGCAAGCCTCATGCCCGGGGCAACTCGACCACGCGCGCCTCGGTCTGGCGCGACAGCCGGTGAGCAGGACGCAGCGCGGCCGCACCAATCGTCATCCTGAAGTCGTTTCAGGATCCAGTGTTCGGGGCGGCGCGCGCGTTTGGACCCTGAAACGAGTTCAGGGTGACGAAACCAAAGAACATCGCGCTTCGGGTGAAGGCCCTTGAACCGTCCCCCCACGCCGCGCCATACCGCTGCCATGCGCGCCGCCCTGATCCCCGCTCTCGTCCTCGCCGCCCTCACCATCGCCGCGCCCACCGCACCCGCCGCTGCACAGAACGCCGAGGCCGAGCGCGGCCGTTCCGGCCTGCCCATCCCGCGCTTCGTCACGCTGGGTGCGGGCGAGGCGCGGATGCGCGCGGGACCGGGCCGCGACTTTCCCGTCGACTGGTTGTTCGTTCGCAAGACGCTGCCCGTGGAGGTCATCGACGAATACGGCATCTACCGGAAGGTACGCGGTCCGGACGGGGCCGAGGGCTGGATGGACAAGGCGCTGCTGTCAGGCGCGCGCTACGCGATGTTTGTCGACAAGGTCACCACGGTCCGCGCCCGCCCCGAAGCCGCCGCCCCCGCCGTCTGGCGCGCCGAACCCGGCGTGGTGGCCCGCGTGAAGCTGTGCGCCGACGGCTGGTGCCGCCTCGACCATGACGGCCGCGCCGGCTACGCCCGCGCCCTGGACCTGTGGGGCGTTTATCCGGACGAGGTGATCGAGTAGCGGCAGAGGTTTCACACGCTCGCCATTCGAACCCCTCCTTCGGGGGGGGCCGGCAGGCTCAGGGTGAGCGGTTGTACTGAGTAGAAACCCCGCCACCCAAAGTCCGCTCATGCTGAGCTTGTCGAAGCATCACCCACCGGCCTTGAACAAGCAAACCGCCCTGACCGCTCGCCATTCGATCTCAGCCAGAATGGTTCCCGGCCACTGTCTGTCATCCCCGCGCAGGCGGGGACCCATTGGCCGGAGCGTTCGCCTCTGTCGGCGCTGCTTTTGCGGCCGTAGCTCGCAACGGATCCCCGCCTTCGCGGGGATGACAGTCCAATGAATTGCCCGCCACCCGCCCTTCAAGCCCGCGGGTGCGCGTTCCGGTACACGTCCATGAGGTGCGCTGCGTCCACTTCCGTGTAAATCTGCGTCGAGCCCAGATCGGCATGGCCGAGCAATTCCTGGATCGTCCTGAGGTCAGCCCCGCGCGCCAGCAGGTGCGTGGCGAAACTATGCCGCAGCGCGTGCGGCGTCGCGCTGCCCGGCAGGCCGAGCGCCGCCCGCGCGCCCCGCATCCGCCGCCGCACCATACCCGCCGACAGCGGCCCGCCCTTCATGCCGCGAAACAGCGGCTCACGCGCGGGCAGGGCCAGCGGGCAGGCATCCCGGTACGCCGCGATGCCCTCGGCGACGATAGCAAGGAGCGGGACCTGCCGCACCTTCCCGCCCTTGCCGGTCACACGCATGATCTCGCGGTCCACATCGGCGGGCGTCAGCGACAGCGCCTCCGATATCCGGAGGCCCGCGCCGTAAAGCAGCAGCAGCACCGCCGCGTCGCGCTTCGCCGTCCAGTCCGCGCCCGCTTCGGCCGTGCCCAGCGCCGCCGCCACCTCCGGCGCGACCGGCCTTGGCACCTTCCGCTCCACCTTGGGCGCAGTAATCAGGTCAGCCGCCGTGCAGTCGATCCCGCGCGCGCGGCGCAGCCAGTGAAAGAAGCTCTTCAGCACCGCCACTTCGCGCGCCGCCGACCGGTTGGACAGCCCGCCCGCACGCCGCCCCGCCAGATAGCGCCGGAAGTCCCGCGCGCTCAGGGCCGCCAGGTCTTCCCCGCCAAACGCTTTCCCTGCCGCCGCCACATCGTCCGCGAACCGCCGCAGCGTCGCCGCATAGGCGCGCACGGTATGCGGTGAGCGGCGTTCGGTTTCGGACAGCCAGCCGAGATAATCGCCTAGAAGCTGCGGGTCAGACATACCCCCAGCATGCGCGAAAGCGCGGCGCCGAGAAAGCCCAGCCGTTCGGCCCCGCCCAGCGCCTCGAGCGCACCGCCCTCCCGCATCCCGATCGCCAGCAGGCCCGCGCCCAGCGGTTCGGGCAGCGTCACCGGCACCACCGCCGCTGTCCGTACCCCGCTGCCCTCGGCAAACAGCGGATGATCGCCGTGCACCGCGCGCAGTTCCGGGGCGGTGGCCGCCTCGTGCCAGCGCTGTACCTTGCGCGCGGACAGCGCGGCGGTCCCACCACGTTCAAACCGGTGCGCCTCGTCATGCGATTTCAGGGTCAGCGTCACCGCTGCCGCGCCCAGCTCCGCCGGCCAGTCTTCCGTCACGGTCTGTAGCAACCTGCGGAAATCCGCAGCCGCCAGCGCGCCGAGCACACAGGCCTGCATCGCATCATCGAGGCTCAGGATGCCAGCCGCATATGCGGCCTCGTCGCGCGGCGCAGACCTCAGCTGCGTGGCAGGGGCGGAGGGTCTGGCGGCAGCACGTTCGCGCCGCGCCTCATCAAGGGAAACGATCATGTCGCAGCCTTTAGGAGCGACGAAGTTAGAACCCCCTGACGAAATACCCTTAATCTGACGAAACGCTCCTGAAAGCCGGTCCTGCGCACTCCCCTCCCTCCCAGGGAGGGGCCGGGGGAGGGTCGGCGGCGCTCGAAACAGCGCAACATTCGCGAACGCCGGTTTTGGGCGGGACCGCCTCACCCTCCCCTACCCCTCCCTGGGAGGGAGGGGAAAGCGGCGGTGCCTACAAAATCGACTGCCCTGTCGATTCCCAGTCCTTGGTGAACGCCTCCAGCCCCCTGTCGGTCAGCGGGTGGCTGGCGAGCTGCTTCAGCACCTTCGGCGGGGCGGTTACCACGTCCGCGCCGATCTTCGCCGATTCGAGGATATGGATCGGATGCCGGATGCTCGCGGCGAGGATTTCGGTATCGAAGCCATAATTGTCGTAGATCAGGCGAATGTCGCTGATCAGCGCCATGCCGTCAAAGCTGACATCGTCATGACGCCCGATGAACGGCGAGATGAACGCCGCGCCGGCCTTGGCCGCCAAGAGCGCCTGGTTGGCCGAAAAGCACAGCGTCACGTTCACCTTCACACCCCGGTCCGCCAGCGCGCGGCAGGTCTTCAGCCCGTCCAGCGTCAGTGGCGCCTTCACCGCGATATTGTCGCCCAGCGTCAGGAGCTTCTCGGCCTCCTTCATCTGCGTCTCATGGTCGGCCGCGACGACTTCGGCGCTGACCGGTCCGTCCACCATCTCCGCAATCTCTGCGATGACTTCCAGAAAGTCGCGCCCCGACTTCGCGATCAACGAGGGGTTGGTCGTCACCCCGTCGACAAGACCCAACTCCGCCAGTTCCCGGATGTCGCCAATTTCGGCGGTATCGACGAAGAATTTCATGGGCTGCGCGCTCCTTGTGATGCGGGTCTGCTGACGTTCGCCTTGCCCCTAGCGCCCTCTCCGATTCGCGGCCAGCACGACCGACGCCGTCCTTCTCGGGAAGGGGGCCGGGGAAGGCTCGCCGCTTCCCCCCCCCCGCGGCGTCCGCAATCACAAAGCTCCCCTCCCTCTTAGGGAGGGGCTGGGGGCGGGTCGGCGGCAACGCAGCGTCCACCCCTAGCCCGTCACCCTGAATTCGTTCCAACGTCCAGTGTCACGCGCAGCGTTGACGATTGGATCCTGAAACAAGTTCAGGATGACCGTCTCGGGCTCCGCGGACAGTCTTCGGCTTCCCCCCTCTTGGGAAAGGGCCGGGGGAGGGTCGGCAGTCCTTACCAATGCCCCGCTACCAGAAAGTCAGCGCCGAACACTCAAACCAGACCCTTTCAATGCAGGACCGTTGTCCCGACATTGAGGCCGACATGACGCCCGCGCCGCAGACCCTTCGCCGATCCCCGGCAGCCCCAAGGCAGCGCGCCGTCCGCGCGTCCGCCTCCCCGCGAGCGCGTGTATACATCGTAGACTATCGCCGGTGTCACCTTCCGTGAGGCCGGCCCCGGTTCAGCGCCTGCGCGTCCTCACCCTGAACGCCGCGCTCGGCGCGCTTGATTATGCGCCGCGGGAGGGTGTGCCCACCGCCCCCGGTACGCTCGTCCGCGCCCCGCTCGGTCCGCGCGAGATCATCGGCGTCGTCTGGGAAGCGGACCGGCTGGCCGCCAAGGAGGTGGACGCCGCGAAACTCCGCAAGGTGAACGGTGCGCTCGATGCGCCGCCCCTGCCAGAGCGCCTGCGCCGCCTCTGCGAATGGACCGCGCGTTATTATTACGCGCCGCTTTCCTCGGTGGTGCGCATGTGCATTCCCTCGCACGGCGCGCTGGCGGGCGCCCGGACCATGACCGAATACCGCCTGACCGGCGACATGCCCGCGCGCCTGACACCGCAGCGGCAGGCCGCGCTGGATACCCTTGCCGACAAGCAGGGCCTTGTGCGTGAACTGGCGGCCTGGGCCGGGGTCTCGGACGGTGTCATTCGCGGTCTCGTAAAGGCCCGCGCCATCGAAGCCGTCGAGGCTCCCGCTGATACGCCTCCGCCGCCACTCACATCGGATCACGCACCGCCCAACCTGTCACCCGAACAAGCCGCCGCGGCAAAGCGGATGGTAGCAGCCACGAAGGACCGCCGCTTCGAGCCCTTCCTCCTGCACGGCGTTACCGGCTCCGGCAAGACCGAGACCTATCTTGAGGCCGTCGCCGAAGCGCTCCGCATGGGGCGGCAGGCACTCATCCTGCTGCCCGAAATCGCCCTGACCGAGGCGCTCGAAGCCCGAATCGCCCAGCGGTTCGGCGCGCCGCCGGTCAGCTGGCACAGCGATCTTCGCCAGTCCCAGCGCCGCGCCGCCTGGCGCGCCGTTGCGGGCGGCGAGGCGAGGCTTGTCATCGGTGCCCGCTCAGCCCTCTTCCTGCCCTATCCCGATCTCGGCCTGATCGTCGTCGACGAGGCGCACGAGTCGAGTTTCAAGCAAGAGGACGGCGTCCTCTACCATGCCCGCGACGTCTCCGTGATGCGCGGCAAGCTGGAGGGCTTTCCCGTCGTCCTCGCCACCGCCACGCCGCCGCTCGAAGCCCGCGTGCAGGCAGAGCGCGGCACCTATACAGAACTGACGCTGCCCAGCCGCTATGGCGGCGCGACCCTGCCCAACACCCGCGCCATCGACCTACGTGAACACCAGCCGCCGTCGCAGCATTTCCTCGCCGAGCCGCTGATCGAGGCCATCGCCGAGCGGCTCGAACGCAGCGAGCAGTCGCTCCTGTTCCTCAACCGCCGGGGCTATGCGCCGCTCACCCTCTGCCGCCACTGCGGAACGCGCATCGAATGTCCGAACTGTTCGGCATGGCTGATCGAACACCGGCTCACCAAACGCCTGATGTGTCACCATTGCGGCCTCGTCGAACCCTTGCCCGAAACCTGCCCGGAATGCGGCGAAGCGGACTCGCTCGTCGCCTGCGGCCCGGGCGTCGAACGCATCGCGGAGGAAGTGCAGCGCCGCTTCCCGGATGCGAAGGTCGCGCTCGCCACGTCCGACACCATCGGCAGCCCGGCCCGCGCGCGCGCCTTCATCGCGGCGGTCGAGGCTGGCGAGATCGACATCCTCGTCGGCACCCAGCTGATCACCAAGGGCTACCATTTCCCCGAACTGACGCTCGTCGGCGTCGTCGATGCCGACCTCGCGCTGCAGGGCGGTGACCTCCGCGCGGGCGAAAAGAGCTTCCAGCAGATCATGCAGGTGTCGGGCCGCGCTGGGCGGGGCGCGAAACCGGGCGAAGTCCTCATACAGACTCACCAGCCGGAGGAGCCGGTCCTCGACGCCCTGATCCGGGGCGATGCGGAGGGGTTCTACATTGCCGAGATCGAGGCCCGGCGCGCCGCCGCCATGCCGCCCTTCGGCCGCCTCGCCGCGCTCATCATCTCCGGCCCGGACGAGGCGAGCGTCGCGGAAACCGCCCGCGCCATCGGGCGCGCCGCGCCGCGCGGCATCGACAATTTCTCCGTGATCGGCCCAGCCCCCGCGCCGCTATCCCTGCTCAGGGGCCGCTACCGCCACCGTCTTCTCGCCCACGCCGCCCGCCGCGTCGATCTCGACGAGGTTCTGGGCGGCTGGATCGGCGACATCCAGCTGCCCCGCGACGTGCGCCTGACCGTCGACATCGACCCCTACAGTTTCGTGTGAAGACGCCCGTCCTGCGCTAAAAAAGACCGTCACCCTGAACTCGTTTCAGAGTCCAGCGACGCGTGCAGCACCGGAAACTGGACCCTGAAACGAGTTCAGGATGACGAAGGCGGGGGATGAGCGCTGCGGTCTGCTCCGGGCGATTAAAGCTCCGACTCTCGCTCGCCCGTCACCGCGTCCGGCAGGTCCCAGCCGAAGCTCTTCTTCAGCCGGGTCTGTTCCAGCGGGCCGTCCAGTTCCTTCAGGGCCCGTTTCAGCGACAGCGCGGCAATCTTCTTCGCGGAATTCCCAAAATGCTCGCGGTGCGCCAGCGCGATCATCTCCAGCCCCTTCTGGACCCGCAACTGTACTTCGAGGAGGCCCGCACCGTCGCGCGCTATCGGCGCAAAGAAGTCCTCCAGCAGTTCGCCGTGATCGACATCGTCCATGGTGAGGTGATGAAAGGTCGGGTCGGCCCGTTGCTCGATGCCTGAACAATAGTTCTGGAACACGCGCACGCCGCTCGTGATGACCTGCACCGCGGTCCCCGGATCGTTGACGGCAGGCGACAGCGCCCGGCTTGCGATCTCGCTGAGCACCACCAGTCCAAAGGCCGGATCCTGATCGTAGGACCGCGCTGCGCCGACGGAGAAGCAGTTTCGCATGTCCTTGCGCCCGTCACCCTCCGGTTCCGTTTCCATCAGGGCCAGCACCGTATCGGGGCTGACGAACGCACCGGGCCCTTTTCGGATATGCACCGCGCCGCCGCTTTTCTCGGCCAGCGCGTTCAGCGCCTCGACGTCGATATGCTGTACATAGCCAACCTTTGTCGCATGCAGCGGCGCGCAGTCATCGGGATAGTCCTCCGGCCGCCGTTCACAGCCCAGGCGCGGGCTGCGCGCCCAGCTGTTGATGACGCTGCTCGCCGACTGCTCGACCCGCTTGATGGTATCGCCCACCCGGCCAAAGCGGGTCAGCTGCTCGACCCAGCGAAGAAGCGCCGCCGTCACCATGAACAGGACGACCAGCGTCGACACGAACAGAAGAATACGCCCCTGTTCGCCGTAGATCTGCGCACTGATCCCAACCAGGCCAACGATGGAAAACAGGAAACTGCCAAGGAACGTAGCCAGCGTGTTCGAGGCTACCGAATCCTCGATCAGAAGCGCCGTTGCGCGCGGTGTCGAGTTCGTCGCCGCCGCCGCATAGGCGTTCACCATGATCGACAGGCTGAAGGTCGTGACCGCCAGCATCGAGGAGGCGAGGATGGTAAGGAGGCTGTTTACCGAACCCGCCGCAAGCTCAAGCTCGAGCGGAAAGGGCAGATAGGTGGGCAGGAACGCCCCGATCAGCGCAACGGCAATCGCCGCAAGGCTGAACAGCGACGCCCGGAACCAGATCTGCTTGACGAAGCGGTTCCACAGAAACCGCCAGCGGCCGGTCAGGAAGTCTTCTGCGGGATTGCTCATATCCGCGCCTCAACGCGGCGCAGCGCGAAAGCGTTCATTCGCCCGGCCCGTAACGCGCTCTCAAACGCTATTCCACACGCTCCGCCTCGTGGCGCGACACGTCGCCCAGATTTCCGCTAACGGGCACGATCTCGACGATGATATCGCCCTCCTCCACGCGCTTCGCTTCCTCTTCCCAGAACCCGATATAGCGGCCGCCGCGTACGATCCGGACCGCCATGCCGCCCTTGCAGCTCGACAGCGGCCCGCCCGCCTCGCCGATCTCGACCGGCCGCTCGATCAGCTGCACGCGGCCCGACGCGACGACCAGGTCCTGGATATAGTCGACAACGAAACTGCCCGTTGCGGCGCGCGCCAGCATGTGCCCGCCCAGCGCCACCGGGTTGATGACGGTGTCCGCACCCGCCTTCTTCACGAGGAACTCATTCTCCTCGGACTTGATGATGGCGCTGATCGACAGCTCTTCGTTCAGCTGCCGCGCCGACATGACGAGAAGCGCCGAGGTGTCGTCGCGCCCGCCGCAGGCGACGAAGCTCTTCGCCCGCTCGATGTTCGCCATCGACAGCGTGGCATTGCGCGTCGCATCGCCCTGCAGTGTCAGACAGCCTTCGGCCAGCGCCTCTTCCAGCGCCGCTTCGCTCTTGTCGATGACCAGGATCGTCTTCGGGTCGATGCCGTTTTCGATCAGCTCGTGAACGGCCGCGCCGCCCGTCGTGCCGTAGCCGGCAATGATGAAATGATCGGCCAGCGATTTCTGTACGCTTCTCATGCGCCATTGCTCCCAGCTGCGGCGAACCACGAAATTATAGGCTGTCCCGATGAAGAGCAGCCAGATGAACAGGCGGATCGGCGTTACCACCAGCGCGTCGAACAGCCGCGCACTTTCCGATGTCGGCGTGATGTCGCCATAACCGACCGTGGTGATCGTGACTGCCGTGAAATAGATGATGTCGGCAAAGCTGATCTGGCCGTCATAGCCATCGACCAGCGCGTCCCGGTGATACCAGTGGCCGGTAACCGCAATCACCAGCAGCAGCACGACGAGGCCGCCGCGCAGGAGCAGATTGCCCCACGGCGACAGCCGGTCGGGCCGGCGCAGGCGGAGGTTCCGGTCCGCGCCGACCTTCATCGAAAAGAGGCCCGGCATGTCGGACCCGCCCTTTCCGTCACTGACCGGCATTCGGGCCATCAGGCGGCCGCCACCTCGACGAGCAGTTTCCCGAAATTCCCGCCGCTATACAGCAGCTTCACATGCTCCGGTGCCTTGGCGAGGTCCTTGCGAACATCCTGGCGCGTCTTGACCTTGCCGGCCGCGATCCAGCCGCCCAGTTCCTGCATCCCCTCCGGGAAGCGCCCGGCGAAGTCCGTCACGATGAAGCCCCGCACCGTCAGCCGCCGCATCAGCATCGTTTCCCAATAGGCGGGCGCACCCCCTTGCGTGTCGCCGGTCTCGTTATACTGGCTGATCAGGCCGCACAGCGGGATCCGCCCGAACACGTTCATCCGCTCCATGACGGCCTGCATGATCGGCCCGCCGACATTCTCGAAATTGATGTCGATGCCGCCGGGCGCATATTCGTCCAGCTTCGCGCCCACATCCTCATTCTTGTAGTCGATGGCATGATCGAAGCCGAGCTCGTCCCTGATGAACGCGCATTTCTCCGCGCCGCCTGCAATCCCGATGACCTTGCAGCCCTTGATCTTGCCGATCTGCCCGACGATCTGCCCGACGCCGCCGGCCGCGGCGGACACGACCAGCGTCTCACCCTCCTTCGGCTGTCCGATATCGAGGAGGCCGAAATAGGCCGTCATTCCCACAACCCCGAAGCTGCCGAAGACGGTCGCCAGGTCCATACCCGGCGGCACGGTCAGCTGCGACACGGTGCCCGCCGGGGCTATGATATGCGTTGCCCATTGACCAAGGCCGCCGACGATCTGTCCTTCGCTCAGAGCCGGGTTCCGGCTTTCAACGACCCGCCCCGCAATGCCGCCGCGCATCCCCTCGCCGATCTCGACGGGCGGCATGTACTGCTCCCGGTCCGACATCCAGATGCGGTTCGTGGGATCGAGCGACAGGTACATTACCTCAATCAGCGCCTCGCCGTCGTTCAGCTCTGGCAGCGCCTCGGTTTCGTAAACCAGATCGCCGTCGGCAATGTCGCCCTCGGGCCGCCGCGCCAGTTTCCAGACTTTCCGCTCCATCGCCGCCGTTCCTCTTTCGCTGTTTCGACTTACCCCTGACCCGCCAGCGCGCCCTCGTAAAGCGCGCGGTAAGTCTCGATCATCACGCCCTCATCATATTCACGCGCGGCCTTCTCGCGGTTCGCCTGCCCAAGACGTTCGCGCAGCCCGGTGTCCCCCATCAGCCGCGCGATGTTGCGGCCCAGTGCCTTCGCATCGTCCGTTCGCGCCAGCAGCGGCACATTCTCCTCCGCCACCATGCGCGGGATATCACCGACCGCCGTGCAGGCCGCCGCTTTCCCGGCCGCCATCGCCTCGACAAGGCTGATCGGGAACTGCTCCGAATCGGACGACAAGGCGAAGATGTCGAACAGGCCGACATAGCTTGCCGGGTTCGACAGGAAGCCCGGCATCAGCAGCTGGTCGCCGATACCGAGCGCGTCCGCCTGCTGCCGGATCGCGCCGCGCTCCGGCCCCTCGCCGACGATCACCAGCCGCGCCTTCGCCCGGTGAATCTTCTGCGCGAAGGCATAGGCCTCGACCAGCCGCGGCAGGTTCTTGATCGGCCGCAGCCCGGCGAGCGTCCCGATCCAGATTTCATCCGGCGCCTTCCGAGCGCCCGGGATCGCATCGGCAGGCGGAGGGTCGGCGAAGGCGGACGCATCGATTCCGTTCGGCACGCGCACGACCCGCCGTTCCGGCTGTTTCCAGCTCTGCCGCGCGATGTCTTCCAGCATATGGGAGGGCACCACCAACCGCCCTGCACCCGGCAGCGCCATCCGCCGATAGGCGACCCGCTGCCATTTCTGCTTCTCGCGCTCGTCCTCGTTGAACCCATCCTCGTGATGCACGAGCGGCGGCCCGCCGAAAGCGCGGCGCGCCATGACCGCGTCCATCGCGCCGAAATTATAGGTCAGCACGAGGTCATAGGGCTTGATCGCCGCCGCCAGGGCACGAAGGCGCACAGGCGAGGAGCGCCCGGCCAGCGGCGGAAAATCATATGCGAGCGCGGCGTCCACGCCCTTGTCGATCTCCGCCAGCGCCGCCACCGCGCCCGGAACAGCGCTGACAATGCGGTGCCGGAACCGCCCTCCGAACGCATTCATCAGCCGTACCGCCCGCGCCTCTTTCCCGCCCAGGTCGAACGTCGAATGGAGGTGCAGGATCGTCGGCGGCGCGCCGGGCCGGTCTGGGACACTCGCGGTCATGATGTCATCGTCGCTAACCCGCTTCTGGCGAACAGGATAGTGGCCTCGTGACGCGCGTGTGATAGGGCCGCCAGCGCAATGGGCGGTCTCTATCTTCGAACGCAGGCGGCGGGCAGCGATATCGCGGCGGACATCGCCGCCGCACGCGCCCAGTTTGACCGTCAGGGCTACGGTGCCATCACCCCGATCGAGGCGGCGGGCTTTGCCGGTTTTCACGCTGCGCCGCGTCACGGCGGTCCGGAAACGGTCTTCACCCGCGGGGAGGACATGATCGCCGTTGCCGGGACGCTGGTTTACGACGGCAAGCTGGGCACCGCGGCTCTTGAAAAGCTCCTCACGGACTTCACTTTTCCCTTCGACGCCTGGGACCGGGTTGGCGGCCAGTTCGTCCTGTTCGTGAAGCGTGGGGGCAACGCCTGGCTCCTCACGGACTTCTTCGCCGCCTTTCATCTGTATCATGATACCGGCGACACGCTGTTTTCCACCAGCATGCTCGCCGCCCTTGGCAGTCTGGACCGGGTCAGCCTGGATCCCCAGGGCGTCTACGAATACGCCTTCAACGTCTATCCGACAGGTTCGGACAGCATCTTTCAGGAGCTGAAGCGCCTCAACCCGCGCACCCAGGTCCAGCTGGCCCCGTCCCCCGGCCGCGTTGCGGTCGAAAAGCCGCTGCCGGAAGAGGCGCAGCCGCTCTCCGTGCCGAAACGCATCAAGCAGAATAAGGAGCAGCTTCGCGCGGCCATCACGCCGTTCACCGACTGGTTCGGCGATAACATCCAATGTCCGCTGTCCGGCGGCCTTGATTCGCGCCTCGTCCTCGCCCTGCTTCGGGATGCCGGCGTGAACCCGCATGTCTATGTTTACGGCTCGCCGGATGATCCGGATGTCATGATCGCGAAGGGCGTCGCCGACGGGGAGGGCTTCGACCTAGAAATCTTCGAAAAGGCGACAGCGGCGGAGATCAGTCCCGATACCTTCACAGAAACCGTCGAGGCGCAGTTTCACGAAACCGATGCCCTCACCACGGATGGCAGCCTGTTCGACAATGGCGGCAACGCGATCGCCCGGCACCGGCGACAGGCGAACGGGCAGCTTCCCATCTCCGGCGGCTGCGGCGAGGTTTACCGCAACTTCTTTTTCCTGCCTGACCGCCCGCTGTCCGCGCGCCAGCTTGTGGGGGCGTTCTTTGCCCGCTTTACCCAGTCCGATGCCGGTCCCGCCTTCAACGCCAAGACCTTTCTCGCCAATCTCGAGACCAAGGCGCTTGCCGCCCTGTCGGAGGACGACCCCAACAAGCCGCTCAGCCGCGGCCTGATCGAACAGCTTTACCCGCGCATGCGCTGCCGCGCCTTTTTCGGACGCGAGATCAGCCTCGTCGGCAGCCAGGGCGCCTACGCGATGCCGTTCTTCGACCAGAATGTCGTCGCCCGCGCCCTCGAAATCCCGCTCGACCTGAAAAACGCCGGACTGTTCGAGGCGCAGCTTCTGAAAAGCATCGATCCGAAGCTTGCGCACTACATGTCAGGCTATGGCTATGCCTTCGATGAAACCCCGTCGCTGGCCCAGCGCATGGGCGAGTTCGCCACCCGCATCCGTCCGACATGGATGCGCCGCCGCTCCTACGCCCTCCGCCGCCGCCTAGGGCCGATGGAAGACGAGCATGGCGGGCTTCTCTCCAACGCCTATCTCGGGCGCGTGATCGACCTGCATTTTCCGCACATGCGGCACTTCTTCCAAGTCGAGAATATTCGCGACAGCGGTATCTATCGCCGCGTCGCCAGCCTCGAATATCTCGCCCAGCACGTCGAGGACAAGTTGAACTGAGTGTTACTCTAATTTGACTCCGGCACAGGAAACCTCATATCGTTACAGGCTGACTGGGAGGATTGGATAATCATGGCGACAAAGCTCGCAGAACCGAAGGCGCGCCGCTACGATCCGGCGGAGACGCGCCTGCGCGTGCTTGAAGCCGCCAATACCCTGTTTTCCCAGCAGGGCTTCTCGAAGACCGGCACCGCCGATATCGCCCGCGCCGCCGACGTTTCCGAAGGGTCCATCTTCTACCATTTCGGTTCGAAGCGCGCCCTCCTTGAGGAGCTGGGCCGCATGTACGGCGAACGGATGTGCAACGCCATGCAGGGTGATGACAATCTCGACGACCTGAACCCCGCCATCAGCGTCGATCGCTGCTTCGACTATTGCGAAACCAATCAGACGTGGGAAACGCTGATGCAGGCGAACAGCGTCGATGGTACCAAGAAGGGCATTAGCGCCAATCCGGACGCCGAACCCTTCTACCGCGCCTCGCGGGAAGTCGTTGTCGACTGGGTCGAACGCCAGTTCGAGGCCATGAAGCAGAAGCATGACCTCAAGACCCTGAACGTCCCGATTTCCGCCGCGCTGACCTACGGCGTTGTCGGCGATGCGCTCGACCTCGCCTTCCGCGACGATGTGTCGGACGAGGGCCGCGCGGAGATCCGCCGCGAAACGATCCGCTTCGTCTGCGCGGCCTGCGGCGTCGAGCATCTCTGCTGAGCGAGCCTTCAGCACCTTACAAAGCCGACCCGGCGATCCTCGCGCTGGGTCCGACCCTCTACGATCCGGTCGAAGCGGCGACGTTTCCGCAGCAGACCCTCCGCTTCCGCAATGACCGCGCCGCCCGCGAAATCGGCCTCGACCACCTGACGGGCGAGCAGTGGCTTGCCCACTTCGCCGCCTTCACGCCGCTTCCGGAGAACCTGACCCGGCCGCTCGCCCTGCGCTATCACGGGCATCAGTTCCGCACCTACAATCCCGATATCGGCGACGGCCGAGGATTTTTGTTCGCGCAGATCCGCGGTGCCGATGGCCGCCTGCTGGACCTTGGCACCAAGGGGTCGGGGCAAACACCGCACAGCCGGTCCGGCGATGGCCGCCTGACCCTAAAGGGCGCCGTCCGCGAAATCCTTGCGACCGAAATGCTGGAGGCGCTCGGCGTTGACACCAACCGCACGCTCTCGGTCGTGGAAACCGGCGAGTCGCTGGAGCGCGGCGACGAGCCCTCGCCCACCCGCTCCGCCGTCATGGTCCGCCTCAGCCACAGCCATATCCGCTACGGTACCTTCCAGCGCCTCGCCTATCTGGACGAGGGCGCGGCCCTGACGCGACTCGTCGAATATTGTGTTGAGCATTTCGTCGCTCACGGCCGATCTTCGTCATCCCTGCCCAGCTTGTCATCGCCGCCCAACTTCTCATCCCCGCCCAACCTGTCATCCCCGCCCAAATTGTCATCCCCGCGAAGGCGGGTATCTCCGTCCTCGCCCGAAGAGATCCCCGCCTCCGCGGGGATGATGACAGGAGAAGGTGACCCCTATGCCGCCCTCATGCACTATGCCGTGGACGGCGCGGCGCAGCTGGCCGCCAGCTACCGCGTCGCCGGGTTCGTCCACGGCGTCCTCAACACCGACAACATCAACATCACCGGCGAAAGCTTCGACTACGGCCCCTGGCGTTTCGCCCCGCGGTGGGAGGATGGCTTTACCGCCGCCTATTTCGACCAATGGGGTCTCTACGCCTTCGGGCGGCAGGCGGAGGCGCTGCAATGGAACGTCCACCAGCTCGCGCTCGCCCTTCGCACGGTCTGCGAAGCGGACAGCCTGATCCCGGCCCTCAAAACCTTCGCGGGCCGTTACGAGGCCGCGCTGGTCGAGCGCATGCTCTGGCGGCTTGGCGTCACCGCCCGCACGTCAGAGGAGGATACGGCCCTCGTGCAGGCGTGGGAAACCGCGCTCGCCGCATTCGACATCGAACCCGACCGCGCGTTCTTCGACTGGCGCGGCGGCGCGCAAGGCCCGGCAAATCCAGCCTATGACAGCGCCGCGTTCAGGACCTTCGCCGGCAGGCTCTCGGCCTATGACCCCGCCCCCGGCGCGCGCGATCACGACTATTGGTCAGACCCGGCACCTTGTTCCATGCTGATCGACGAGGTCGAAGCCATATGGTCCGCCATCGCCGACCGCGACGACTGGGCCCCCCTGACCCAAAAGATCGCCGCGATCCGCCGCATGGGTGCCGCGCTCGGAAAGAGCGCCGAAGGTGGCTGATTCGCGCCGCCAAAAGACTAGCCAAACCCCGTTCTAAGTCTCCCCATGATCAAGTCCCTCATCATCATTCTCCTGCTACTGGCACTTGGCGCGCTCATCCTGCTGGTAGCGCTTCGCCTGAGAGACAGTCACGCTGACGCGGCGCTCGCAGAGCGGCTTGAATCCGCGAGCGCCGAACCGCCCCCACGGTTTTCGGCGGCGATGCTGGAGGGTCTGCCGGAACCGGCTGCGCGCTTCTTCCGGTTCGCGGTCCAGCCGGGCACGCCGCTGAAGACCCGGGCGGTCATCACCATGAGCGGCACGCTCGCGTTGTCTGGCGACGGCTCTGAACAGACGATGCGCGCCCGGCAGGTCCTGGCACCCCCGCACGGCCTAATCTGGCCGGTTCGGCTCAGCGGGCTGCCGTTCGTCACGGGCACGGATGCCTTTGCGGGCGGCGAAAGCTGGAGCCGGTTCCGCGTCTTCGACCTCGTGCCAGTGGGTAGGATTTCCGAAGATGCCGATCACCGGCGCTCGTCCTTTGGCCGTATGGTCGGCGAAGGTCTGTTCTGGACCCCGGCGGCGTTCCTGCCAGCGGCTGAAGTCGGCTGGGACCGGATCGAATGGCGCGCGGTGGGCGACAACAGCGCCGCCGTGACGGTCGAGAAAGACGGTCTGGTGCAGGAAGCCCGGATCGACCTTGCCGCCGATGGCAGGCCGCTGCGCGCCGTGTTCCCGCGCTGGAGCAACGAAAACCCCGAACGCATCTATCGCCGCCAGCCCTTCGGCGGTGACCTCAGCGAATTTCGGAACTTCGAGGGCTTCCGCCTTCCGACAATGGTCACCGGCGGCAACCATTACGGAACGCCTGAGTATTTCCCGTTTTTCAAAGCCAGGGTTGAGAACGTCACCTTCCTGTGAATTGAACGCAATACCGCCGGAAGGAGCCGCCCTGCAGCAAAGAAGGAACCGTCATCCTGAACTCGTTTCAGGATCCAGCTCCCGGCGCGGCGTAGACGTTTGGATCCTGAAACAAGTTCAGGATGACGTGCATTGCGCGCGCTTCGCCGCTCCTCAAAACCCCAGTGCCTCGAACAGCGCCTGCCGCGCCGTCCAACAGGTTTTCCAGAACGCAGGATCGTGCAGGTCGTCCGGTGCCAGCGCTTCGGGCCAATGGTCGCCGACCACCCGCTCCAGCAGGTCCGCGCTCTCATCCGACAGCATGAACCGCTGGTCGATCGCGCCCAAAGCCGCTTCGGGCACCGCCACACGCAGCCGCAGGCAGGCCGGGCCGCCGCCGTTCCGCATGGATTCGCGCACATTCATGAAGGTCGCGGCGTGGATCGGACCGTTACCGCCCACATTCGCGTCCAGCCATGCCTTCACGCGCGGGTTTTCCTCGCATTCCGTCGGCAGCACGAGCCGCTGCGAGCCGTCCGGCATGGTCAGAAGCTGTGAATTGAACAGGTAAGAGGAGATCGCATCGGCCAGCGACACGTCGGCATCCGGCACCTCGACAATCTCTGCCTCGGGGAAGGCCGCGCGCACTTCCTCGTAAAAGGCATCCCGATATTCAAACGCCTTCTCGTGCGCGAACAGCACGCGGCCATTGGCGACCGCGACCACGTCATTGTGGAACGCGCCCGCCTCGATCGCCTCGGCGGACTGCGCGGTGAACAGCGCCTCTTTCACGCCATGCTTGCGGGCAACCGCCTCGGATGCCCGCAGCGCCTGGCGCGCCGGGAACCGCCCGCCCTGATTCTCGCCGAAAACGAAGATTTCAAGGCCCGGTTCGCCATGTGCGCGGGTCAGACGCATGAAATTCGCCGCGCCCTCGTCGCCGAACTTCGCGGGCACCGGGTCATGGACCGAGAAATGCGCGTCGTCCGCGAACATTAGCTTCAGCTGGCGCTGCGTCTCGCGCCACTCGGTGCTCCGGTGGGTCATCGCGCTGAGGTTCGCCGGCGTGATGTGCACCCGCCCGTCCGCGGTATCGGCGGCGGGCGACACCGTGCCAGCATTCGCGGTCCACATCGCGCTGGCGCTCATCGCATTGTAGAACAGCTGCGGGTCGGCCTCGACAGCGGCGGCGCAGACCTCCGCATCCGTGCCCGCAAAACCCAGCGTCCGAAGCCAGTTCGTGTGCGGCCGGTTGTGCGGCAGGAAATAGCCCTGCGGCAGGCCGAAGCCCATCACCCTCCGCATCTTCGCGATGCCCTGCAGCGCCGCCTCCCGCGGTTTCGACACCGCGCCCTTGTTCGACGCGCTCGCCACATTGCCGAGACTGAGGCCGGCATAATTGTGGCTCGGCCCGATCAGGCCATCGAAATTGATCTCGACGGCGTCTGACGACGTTCCGGCGGGGACGGGGCTCATTGCGGTGCTGTCGTCTGCTCGGACAGCGACTGGCGCCCCACGCCGATCTCGCCGCTGATCGCGTCATGCTCCAGACTGGCGACCGGATAGGCGCAGTAATCCGCGGCGTAATAGGCGCTCGGCCGGTGATTGCCGCTGTCGCCGATGCCGCCGAAGGGCGCGGCAGAGCTCGCCCCGTTCGTGGGCCGGTTCCAGTTGACGATCCCTGCGCGAATGTGGCGGCGGAACTTGGCGTAATGCTCCGCGTCCGCGCCGATCAGGCCGGCGGCCAGGCCGAAGCGCGTGTTGTTCGCCTCCCGGATCGCCTCGTCGAAATCGGCGACGCGGATCATCTGCAACACCGGGCCGAACAGCTCCTCGTCGGGCCGTTTCGACGCGCCCGTCACGTCCAGGATCGCGGGCGTCAGGAACGGTTTTGTCGGGTCCGGGCGGTCCAGCCGCCGGATCTGTTTCGCGCCTGCCATGACGAGGGACAGGAACTGCTCCTGCAGCGTATCCGCCGCCTGGTTCGAGATGACCGGGCCCATGAAGGGCTGCGGCTCGTCAAACGGTGCCCCCACGATCAGGTCCGCCGTCAACTCATTGAGATAATGCAAGATTTCATCATGTACCTTATCCTTCACGATCAGCCGCCGGGCATTGGTACAGCGCTGCCCCGCCGTCAGGAACGCGCTCTGCACGATCAGTGCTGCGGCGCCTTGCAGGTCATCCTCCGGAATGTCCCAGCAAACCAGCGGATTGTTGCCGCCCATCTCCAGCGCCAGGATCTTGTGCGGTGTCTGCGCGAACTGCCGCGCCAGCATGTGCCCGGTCTTCGCGCTGCCGGTGAACAGCAGCCCGTCAGTTCCATCCGCCGACGCCAGCGCCTTGCCCGTCTCACCCGCGCCCTGCACGATCTCCAGACAGCCATCGGGCAGCCCCGCCGCCGTCCAGCATTCCTTCATCAGCGCTGCCGTGCCGGGCGTCAGCTCGCTCGGCTTGAAGACCATCGCGTTCCCGGCGAGGAGGCCCGGCACGATATGTCCGTTCGGCAGGTGCGCCGGAAAATTATACGGCCCCAGTACCGCCAGAACACCGTGCGCGCGGTGGCGCAGCGCCTGACGGAACGTCTCACCTTCTTTCTCGCGGCTGCCGGTACGCTCCTGGTAGGCGGTCAGCGAGATATCGACCTTCGCCATGGTCGCCTGCACCTCGCCCTTGGTTTCCCAGAGCGGCTTCCCCGTTTCGCGGCTGATCATCCGCGCCAGTTCGTCAGCACGGTCGCGCACGGCGTTCTGGTATCGCTGAAGCACTTCCCGCCGCTCGGACAGCGGCATGGCTTCCCAGTCCGGCTGTGCGGCGCGCGCGCGCGCCACCGCCGCCTCGACATCGTCCGCGCCCGCAATCGGTCCGCGCCATACGTCCTCGCCGGTTGACGGGTCCGTCGAAATCAGTTCAGGACGCGACATAGGTAATGGTGTCTCCAACCTTGATATTCATGAGGGCAGCTTCCTCGGCCGGAAGCGTCAGGCCCGCTTCGCCAATGGTTGCAGCGGTTCTCCAGGCTCGAAAGCTCATTAGCGAGCCCATACTGGCCAGGCCGCGCCCGCTGCCCGCAACATTCGCCGCGATGTCGGCCACCGGCAGGCTCTTGGCGGCCTGGACGGTTTTCAGCCGCTCGGTATCCGCCACCATCGTCGGCCCGGCGTCGAAAATGTCGACATAGCCGGTGAAGGCAAATCCTTCCTTCTCCAGCATCCGCATCGCCGGAACGCCGCTGTCATGCGGACGGCCGATACAGGCGCGCGCGCTTTCGGGAAGCAGCGCGGTGTAGATCGGGTATTTCGGCATCAGGTCGGCGATGAACTGGTTGCCGTTCTTCGAATTGAAGTCGTCCGCCTCCTCGAATTTCATGCCGAAGAACTTGCCGCCGAGGCCGTCCCAGAAGGGCGAGGTACCGTCCTCCTCGATATGGCCGCGCAGTTCCGCGATCACCTGCCGTGCAAAGCGCTCGCGGTGACAGCCCATGAACAGGTAGCGGCTGCGTCCCAGCAGGCCGCCAAGGCCCATCGAACGCAGGTCGGGGTTCAGGAACAGGCCGCCAACCTCGCTCGCCCCGTTGAAGTCGTTGACGAGGTGCAGCACATCCAGCTTCACCGTGCGATCAAGCTCCTCTGACCGCTGGCTTAGCTTCGCCATCTTGTAGCTGTAGAAGGGCCAGCGCACCCCGATCCGGCTGAACAGCATGGCGCTGCCGCCAATACGGCCCGTGCCCGCCTCTTCCAGGATCAGGATATACAGTTCATTGTCCGGTTCGTTCTCGGCGCGCGCAAAGCTCCGCTCGTTCCAGTCGAGCCGCGCCAGCATCGCGTCCCGGTTTTCCGGCAGGTTCGTGAACCCCGCGCCTGTCTGCGCGGCGAGATCCAGCAGTGTATCGAGGTCATCGCGCCGCGCGGCGCGCATGTGCCAAAGGCTCATCGGGCGCGCCCCTCATAGGGGGGAACCGCTCCAGCCCCCGTTGTAATCCCCGCGAAGGCGGGGATCTCAGTCGCCTGCGATCGGGAGATCCCCGCCTTCGCGTGGATAACATTCTGAGGGGGTGCCGCCCGGACGGGGCCATCTTTAAGTCTCATGCTGCGAGGCGCCCTTCGGCCAGACGCATGAGCGTCAGCGCCGCCAGCTTTGCACGCTCCGTCAGCGATTCGGTGATCAGGTATTCCCGGTCCGAATGGATCGCACCGCCGCGCACGCCCATCGTATCGACGACCGCCAGCCCCGACGCGGCAAGATTGTTCCCGTCGCACACCCCGCCGGTGTTCTTCCAGCCGATCGTCAGACCAAGATCATGTCCGGCTGCCTGCACCAGATCGAAAAGCGGGCGCTGCGTGTCGTCGAGCGGCTTGGGCGGACGCGCAAAGCTGCCGGTGACGTCGATCTCGACGTCATGCTCCGCCGCGATCGCCTTCAACAGCGCCGCCTGTTCGGCTTCCGCCCACGCCTGGTCTTCCGGCGTCAGCGGGCGGACATTCCAGCGCAGGACCGCCATTTCCGGCACCACATTGTTCGGGCCGCCGCCGTCGATGCGCGCCGGGTTCACCGACAGCGTCGTCCGCTCCCGTTTCATAGCGTCGAGGCGAACGGCAAGGTCCGCGGCGGCGACGATGGCATTGCGCCCGTCCTCAGGGTTCCGCCCCGCATGGGCCGCGCGGCCCGCGATGGCGGCCGCGAAGTTTCCGCTGCCCTTGCGACCGCCCGCAAGCGTCCCGTCGGGAAGCGCGGCGGGTTCGAACGTCAGGCCGGTCTGACAGCGCTGTGCCACCTCTGCGAGCAGCGGCGCGGAGCCGAGCGAAGACACTTCCTCGTCGGCGTTGAGCACGACTTCCCAGCCCAGATGGCCCCCGAGGTCCGAGGCTTCCAATGCCTTCAGCGCCTCGATCATGACGACGATGCCGCCCTTCATGTCGGCGACGCCAGGACCGTTCAGGACCCCGTCCTCAACCCATGTCACATCCTGAAAGTGATGATCCTTCGGAAACACCGTATCCAGATGCCCGGTCAGCATTACCCGCGCATTGCCGCGCCCGGGTTTCGAGATGTGGACGTTCCGCCCATGTGCCAGCGGCACACGCTGGCCCTCGGTATCGGTCGTTTCGGCGGGCTCGGGATCGAGGATCCGCACCTCACCGCCCAGCGGCGCGAAGGCGTCGACCGCGCGGTCGGCCATGTCGGCCAGGCCTTCCATGTTCCGGCTGCCCGAATTGACCTTCGCCCAGTCGATGACGGTAGCGAGCATATCGTCCGCGCGGCTATCGATCCGCGCGAGTGCGCGCGCCTCTGTTTCGCTCAGTCCCTGCATGGCACACGGCCTTATCCGGCTGGCGGCGAAGAATCGAGGGCCGCACGCGCATCCTCGGCATCCTTCGCGATCTGCGCCTTCAGCGCGTCCAGCCCCTCCAGCTTGCGCTCTTCACGCAAATACCGGACCAGCTCGACCTCAACCTCCCGGCCGTACAGATCGCCTGACCAGTCGAAGAACCAGGTTTCGAGCAGTTCCAGCGGCGGATCGATCATCGGCCGGATGCCGAGATTTGCTACGCCGTCTACGCGCGCGTCGTCCGGCAGGGTGCCGCGCACGGCATACACCCCGTATTTCGGCCGCAGATAGCCGCCCAGCCGCTGGTTCGCCGTCGGCGTGCCCAGCGTCCGGCCCAGCTTCGCGCCATGCTCGACGTCGGCCCGGATCGTATAGGGCCGTGTCAGCATCCGCGCCGCCTCCCCGCAATCACCGACTCGCAGCGCATCCCGAATGCGGGTCGAGCTGATCCGTTCGCCCCGCGCCCCCGTCACGGCCCCGACCGTCACGGCGTCGATGCCCAGCGCCGCGCCCAGCGTCTTCAGGTCCGCCGCCGTCCCCGCGGCGCGCGCGCCAAAGGTAAAGTCCTCGCCGGTTACCACCCCCTTCAGGCCCAGCCGCCGGTGAAGCACGTCCTCGACAAACGCTTCAGGGCTCATCGCCGCCATCGCCCGGTCGAACGTCAGGACCACCGCGCCGTCCATGCCAAAGGCTTCGAACAGGTCCAGCCGCTGCGGGATCGTCGTCAGCGCCATGGGCGGCGCGTCGGGCTTGAACAGGCGCACCGGATGCGGGTCGAAGGTGATGACCAGCGCCGGACCGCCCTTCGCCTTCGCGCGGTACCGCGCTTCGCCGACCACCGCCTGGTGTCCGGCATGAAACCCGTCGAAATTGCCGAGGGCGGCCACACCGCCGCGCAGGGGATCGGGCAGCGGCTGATCCGCAAAGAAACGCTCCATCGGTCCGCGTTAGCGCCCTGCGGGCAGCGTTTCCATAAGCAGGCGCAGGACATTTCCGCCCATCACCGCCCGGATTTCCGCCTCGCTGAATTCCTGATCGACCAGCGCCTGCGTCACCGCCGCCATGCCGCTGGCATCGAAGCCGGTGGTCACCGCCCCGTCGAAATCGCTGCCGAGGCCGACATGGTCGATGCCGACGAGGTCGCGGATGTGCCGCATGGTGCGCGCGGTCGCCTGCGGTGTCGGCTCGCAGACCGCGCCGTCCCAGAAGCCGACGCCGATCACGCCGCCCGTTGCCGCCACGCCGCGAATTTCCTCGTCGGTCAGGTTGCGATTCACATCGCAGACGGCCTGCGCGCCGCCATGAGACACCACCACCGGCTTCGTCGCCATGGCCAGCACCTCCGCGACGCCCGCGCGGCTCAGATGAGCGATATCGACGATCATGCCGAGGTCTTCCATCCGCTGCACCGTCTCCACGCCCAGCGCCGTCAGCCCGCCCTTCGCCTCGCCGTGCATCGACCCGGCCAGCTCATTGTCGAAAAAGTGGGTCAGTCCGGCCATCCGGTACCCCGCCGCGTACAGCCGGTCGAGATTGCCGATCTCGCCCTCCATATTGTGCAGGCCCTCGACGCCCAGCAGCGCGGCGATCAGGTCGCCCTCCCCCCGTTGCCGCCGCGCCAGCACGTCGGCCAGCCCGTCGGCTGTCGTCACCACGACGATCCGGTCATCGTCACGCTCGGCCTCGTACAGCTTCTGCGCATGATAAAGCGAGCGCTCCAGCAGGGAGCCCCATGTCCGCACCGGCTGCATCTGTCCGATCACCAGCGGCGTGATGTTGTCGCTCTCGGCGCTGTTGGAATCGTAATTCTGGCCGGTCGGCGTCTTCGTGACCGAGCCGAAGACCTGCACCGCGACATTGCCTTCGACCAGCCGCTCCACATCGACATGACCCCGGCCCGCGCGCGCCGTCAGGTCACGCTTCCACAGCAGCGTATCGGCGTGCATGTCGGCAACCAGCAGGTCGTTGTGCAGCGCCTGCACCTGCGGCGCCACGCGCCACAGTCCGCTCCCCTCGACCCGGTTCATGGACCGCTCGATCATGCCGGGCGCGAGCGCAAAGAACAGCACCGCAGCCAGAACGACAAGGCCGGCCGTCCACAGGGCAATGCGCTTCCCGCGCCCATGCCCCGCCTTCGCCGCTCCCTTCGCCATCAGTCCCCCCGTCGCACCAGCGTCACAAAGCTATAGTCCGGCTGCCCATTCGGCCCCTCATGCCGCTCCCGAAACGTCTCCGTCCAGTCCTCCAGTTTCAGATCGTCGAACAGCGTATCGCCCTCGGGCGCGGCGTGAACCTCCGTCAGTTCGACGCGGGTCGCCGATGGCAGCGCCAGCCGGTAAATCTCCGCCCCGCCCGCCACGAAGATGACCGGCGCGCGCGCCTTCGGGTTCAGGCCCGCAGCGGCGATCGCCTCGGCCAGGTTCGCGGCGACCGTCACGCCGTCAGCGGTCCAGTCCTCCTGCCGTGTCATGACGATGTTGTGCCGCGCGGGCAGCGGTTTCCCGAACGTCTCGAAGGTCTTTCGGCCCATAATGACCGGCTTCCCCACCGTCATTCGCTTGAAGCGCTTCAGATCATCCGGAAGGTGCCATGGCATCCATCCGTCGGCCCCGATCACCCCGTTCTCCGCACGCGCCAGGATCAGCACGATTTCCGGTCGGTAAGGCTCGATCTTCAAACCGCCACCGGGGCCTTGATGTGCGGATCGGGATCATAGCCCTTGAGCGCAAAGTCCTCGAACCGGTAATCGAACAGGCTGTCCCGGTCCGCGATCCGCATCGTCGGCAGCGCGCGCGGCGTGCGCGACAACTGTTCCCGCGCCTGATCCAGGTGGTTCAGGTATAGATGCGCATCGCCCAGCGTATGCACGAAATCGCCCGGCTCCAGCCCCGACACCTTGGCGATCATCATGGTCAGCAGCGCATAGCTCGCGATGTTGAACGGCACGCCGAGGAAGATGTCCGCCGAGCGCTGGTAGAGCTGGCAGCTCAGCCGCCCGTTCGCGACGTAGAACTGGAACAACAGATGGCACGGGGGCAGCGCCATGTCGTCCACTTCGCCCGGGTTCCACGCACTGACGACCAGCCGCCGCGATTCGGGATTCTTCCTGATCTGCTCCAGTACGTTCGACAGCTGATCCACGACCGCGCCGTCCTGCCCCTCCCAGCGCCGCCACTGCTTGCCGTAAACGGGGCCGAGCTCGCCGTCTTCATCGGCCCATTCGTCCCAGATGCTGACGCCGTTCGCTTTCAGGTAGCGGATGTTGGTATCACCCGCGATGAACCACAGCAGTTCATGGACGATGCTCTTCAGGTGCAGCTTCTTCGTGGTCAGCAGCGGAAAGCCATCGTTGAGGTCGAACCGCATCTGGTGGCCGAAGACCGAGCGCGTCCCCGTTCCCGTCCGGTCGCCGCGCTCCGTGCCGGTCTCAAGCACCAGCTGCATCAGGTCGTGATATTGCTTCATGATCGGCCGCGAAACTGCCCGACCCCCGGCGAATTGTGAAGCCTGCGAAGCGCCGCTAGGGTAACACTTCGATTTGAAGGGGTTGCGCGGGATGGGGGTCGACGCGGCGGCGCTGGCGGCGCTGCTCTGGATATTCACGCAGGAGTTTCTCCTGCTCGCCGCCCTCTGCATCCTCGTCTTCGCCGTCGATGAACTGTTCGTCGACGCGCTTTATTTTGCGGGGCTCTTCAAACGCTGGGTGCGCCAGCCGCCCTGGCGAGCGGGACCGACCGCGCGGGATCTGCCGGCCGCGAATAGCGACCGTTTCGCCATCTTCATCCCGGCCTGGGACGAGGCCGGCGTGATCGGCAGGATGCTGTCTCATCTGACCGCGACCCTCGTCCAGGGCCGCTACGACATATTTGTCGGCGTCTATCCAAACGACCCCGCTACCCGCAGCGCTGCCGCCGCCGTCCACGACCGGCGCATCCGTATCGTCACGGGAGAGCGGAGCGGCCCGACCA
>JAZBPX010000026.1:0-53522 GCA_036351775.1 Pacificimonas sp.
CCCCCTGCCATGACAAGGGCCTGAGTCAGAACTTGACGCTTCATACGGGTGAGTCCTTTTGAAAGATCACGGGATAGTCGGCCCCGGAATAGGGTTGCCCCTCCCACTGACTGCCATCTTCTGCTGGAAATGCCCGCTCGCCGGGCTTGCTGACGAAGACTGCGTCATCGCCCAGCCAGCGAGTGGAGTAGGCACGGCGTCGACCGCTGCCCTGAATACCGGGCGCGCCATGAACCATGGCGGCATGAAAGATGATCGCATCGCCCGGCTGCAGGTCGAAGCTGACAATGTCGTAGGCTGCGCGGTTACCGTCGATGTCGGGCAGCGCGGCAAGCCCTGTGCCCTCATAGGGCGAAGCATCGGCGAAATGCTGCGGGTTGTGCTCGGCCCAGTCCTGCGATCCGCGCACAAATTCCAGCGCTGCGGTACCCGGGATGGGATCGAGCGCTAGCCACAGGGAGCAGATCTGCGTTCCGCTGACATTCCAGTAGGGAACATCCTGATGCCAGGGGGTGCGTTTCGCTGCGCCCGGCTCCTTGACCAGCAGCTGGTCGTAAAAGAACTGCGCCCGGCTCGACCCCATGTGCGCTGCCGCCGCCCGCGCCAGTCCACCCTCCCTGATCGCCGCTTCAAAACCGTCAATGCGCTTCCAGACCTGCAGTTCACCATAGGACAACGGCTTGTCGGCCGACCCCTCGTAAATCTCAGCGTCCGGCGCAGGGTCGGCAAGCGCCCGGTCCGTTGCCTCCGCAAGGCGCTGGGCCAAAGCAGACGGCACCACCTGCCGCACTACCGAAACGCCGTCGCGGCGATAGTCGCCGATAGAGCTAATCTCGCTGGGCATTTCTTACTCCCGACCTGCAACACCACGATAGTTCATACGGCGCGCTTCGAGAGCCGCGATACATTAATGTATCGATCATCTCAACTCGCGTGAAAGCAATTGGTGCACTGGCCCCAAGCCTCGACTTAACTCGTCCGGCTGCTTGCCATTCACTGCTGCATGGCGGAAATAAGGATAGGGTTGCGAATGTCTCAAAAGGTTCCGAAAACGAGCAACATTACTGCTGCCGAAACGCTCGTTCGCGGAACGCTGGTCTGGCACAACCACAGCTGCCTGCCGACGCGCCTGGATAACCGTGTGTTCTTCGCACAGCTTCGCGAGGTTCACGCGCGCGCCGATGTCCTGTCTGTAAATGCCGGATTCGGCCCTTCGACAGCGGCGGAGCATCTGGCGATGATCGTGGGCCTTGCCGCCCAGATTAAGCAAGGCGCGGTCTGGTGCCGACTGGTGCATACCATCGCCGACATCGAAGCCGCGCGCGCCTCGGCAACTTCGGCACGGTTGCGGCCGCCCGCGAACACAGGCCGGTTAAGCGAGCCCGAAACCGACCATGTCTCCGCGTTCGCGGCGGTCAGGTTCTCGATCATGTCGGCCGCAAAGTCAAAGGCGCCAGACAGACCGGACCGCGGGTAGACGTCTGCGATTTCCGCGCCGATATCGGCGGTTTCGGCGGCAAGACGACGCTCTGCCCAGCGAATATCAGAGCAGCGTCGTAACAGGTGACGGCACGCCAGCAGGAATGGCGCCAAGCATTGGCGGCAGCGTGCGCACGGGCGTCAAGACCCGCTCCGGTTGATCCGCAGTCGGACCGGTCGGGGTGGCCAGCGCCGCAATGCGCACGCGGATGTCCGCGCTCAGCGGCTAACGCGCGGCACACGCGGCGCTCAGTGCAGCCTCGGCGCGCGCCACATCAAGTCTGCGGCAACGTGTTGTTCAGCCAGTAAGCGCGTAAGCTCTGCCATGCGCGTGGCCGAGGCGGTATTGGGCCCAAGATACTGGGCTCAGAGATACTTTAAAACTCGCTTGAACGCCTCAAGCGCTATCTCGACCTGCTCTAAGGTCAGCGCCGACGACATCTGCGTGCGAATGCGCGCTCGACCCTTGGGGACTACTGGATAAGAAAACGCGGTGACATAGACGCCTTCGTCCAGCGCGAGTTGAGCGAAGCGCTGAGCCTTGTCGGCATCGTACAACATGATCGGGATAATCGGATGTTGCCCCTGCAGAAGATCGAAGCCTAGGTCTTCCAACCCATTTCGAAAACGTGCCGTATTCTGGCGGAGCCTCTGCAGAGCTGTGCCTCCCCGTACCAGTTCGATCGCTTTCAGACTGCCGGCAACGATGGGCGGTGCGATTGTATTGGAGAAGAGATAGGGCCGAGATCGTTGTCGCAGCAGGGCGACAATTTCTTTGCGCGCGGATGTGTATCCACCGCTCGCTCCTCCAAGCGCTTTGCCAAGGGTTCCAGTAGTGATGTCCACGCG
Source organism: Pacificimonas sp. (assembly GCA_036351775.1). Lineage (GTDB taxonomy): Bacteria > Pseudomonadota > Alphaproteobacteria > Sphingomonadales > Sphingomonadaceae > Pacificimonas. The sequence goes on from JAZBPX010000026.1 coordinate 2,329, forward strand.
GTCCATGACGCCACAGTATTCATGTGTTCCGCGGCCGGTTTCACCAACAAAACCGGTGGAATGACAGTCGTCGAAGTGGACCAGCGCGCCATATTGTTCCGCCAGATCACAAATTCGATCGAGTTGAGCAATGTAGCCATCCATCGAGAACACGCCGTCGGTCGTAATCAGCTTGAAGCGAGCCCCGGTCTCGCTGGCGGCCTTAAGCTGAGCCTCGAGGTCAGACATATCATTGTTTTTGTAACGAAACCTTCTTGCTTTCGATAAGCGGATACCATCAATGATGCTGGCGTGATTGAGCTCGTCCGAAATGACGGCATCCTCCGGCCCAAGCAGCGTTTCAAACAGGCCACCATTGGCGTCGAAGCATGATGGATAGAGGATTGTATCCTCCATTCCGAGAAAGCTCGAAAGCTCCGCTTCCAGCTCCTTGTGAATGTCCTGTGTGCCGCAGATGAAGCGCACCGACGCCATGCCAAAGCCTCGTTCATCAAGGCCATTTCGCGCCGCTGCCATAACCTCTGGATGGTTTGAGAGACCAAGGTAATTGTTGGCGCACAGATTAACCAGCTGGCGTCCATCGACCTGAACGCTCGCATCTTGTTGAGATTCGATAAAGCGTTCATTCTTGGTCAGATTTTGCGCCCTGATTTGATCCAGCTCGGACTGAAGGTGCGCCTGAAAGTTACCGTACATGACGAGTGTATATCCTTTTTCAGATATCTGACCACAGATCGGTGCTGAGGTATTTCAGCCCGCTATCGCAGACAATGATTGCAATGGACGCCCCCTTGAGCGGGCCATCCCAGAGTTTGAGAGCTGCCGCACAATTAGCGCCTGTCGAATAGCCGGCGAAAATGCCTTCGACTGCAGCAAGGTGCCGCGCTGTATCTCGAGCTTCCTCGCCCGTGACCGTAAGATAACCGTCAACAGGAACATTATCGAGGAATCGCAAGTTGCGGCGAGAATATCCTCCGCCCTGAATCGGATGGTTGGGATCTCTTAATCGCTCTCCGCTCAATACCGCAGCACCCTCCGGCTCCACAAGATAGCAAGCAATATCCGGCCTCTGCTGCTTCAGGTATCGCGTGACCCCGGCATAGGTGCCTCCCGATCCTACAAAATCGCAGAACGCGGTAATCGCCCGTTCGCTCTGCTCCCATATTTCCGGTCCCGTCGTGTCGAAATGCGCGCGCCAGTTGGACGAGTTATTGAATTGATCGGCCATGAAGGCGTTGCGGTTCAAAGTTTCCCTGCACGCGCGCTCTTCAACTAGCTCAAGGTCCGCTTTGCTCACCTGCCCGGCAATGCCGCCTTCCGCCTGATCAACGAGGACGACTTCCGCCCCCAAAGCACGCATCATGGTGGCGCGCTCCGCAGAGTTGCCTCGCGACATAACCGCCACAAATGGATGGCCGAAAGCGAGCGCCGCAATGGCTAGCCCAGTGCCCATATTTCCACTGGTAAGCTCAACTACGACCTGACCGGGTGCAAGCGAACCATTTGCCCTTGCATCTTCCACGGTTCTTAGAGCCGCGCGGTCCTTCTTTGAGTAGCCGGGGTTGAAACACTCAAGTTTTGCCAGAATCCGCCCATCCATCCCCGCCGTCAGCCGGTCAAGTGCGACGAGCGGGGTATTCCCGATCGCCTCGGCAACATTGACCATTAGCGGCGGCGGCGAAGCTTTGGAGCTTATTCCCAGTTCAGCACGACCTTACATGCTTCCCCGGACGCCATTGCCTCAAATCCGGTTTTGAAATCATCGGCTGGGAGGCGGTGCGTGATGATCGGCGATAGGTCGAGACCGCTCTGGATGAAGACCTGCATCTTGTACCAGGTTTCGAAGATCTCGCGGCCATAAACACCTTTGAGCGTCAGCATGTTGAAGATGACCCTGTGCCAGTCGATCCGCACATCGCCCGCCGGCAGGCCGAGGATCGCAACTTTGCCGCCATGGCACATATTGTCTATGAGCGAGGAAAAACCTGCTTCGCTACCTGACATTTCGAGGCCAACATCAAAACCTTCGTTCATGCCAAGGTCGGCCTGAACATTCTCAATCTTCTCGCGCGTTACATTGACCGTGCGGGTCGCCCCCATCTTTTCTGCAAGTGCCAGTCGATCATCATTGAGGTCCGTCACTACCACATGCCGCGCGCCTGCATGGCGGCATACGGCAGCAGCCATAATGCCGATTGGCCCTGCGCCGACCACCAGCACGTCCTCGCCCAGTACATCGAATTGCAGCGCGGTATGGACAGCGTTGCCATAAGGATCGAACAAAGAGGCGATATCCAGATCAATGGACTGGTCATGTACCCAGACGTTGGCCGCCGGAATGCTTAGATAATCGGCAAAAGCTCCGGGCCGGTTTACCCCAATACCTTGAGCATGGGCACACATATGGCGACGCCCTGCCATGCAGTTGCGGCACCGACCGCAAACCACGTGCCCTTCGCCAGAAACAATCTGACCCGCCTGAAAATCGCTGACATTGGACCCGGAGTCGACGATCTCGCCCACGAACTCGTGTCCTACGATCATCGGCACGGGAACGGTTTTCTGCGCCCAGTCGTCCCACTTCCAGATATGCATATCCGTGCCGCAGATCGCGGTTCGGCGAACCTTGATTAGCACATCGTTAATTCCCATTTCCGGGGCGGGGCTATCTTCCATCCACAAACCGCGTTCGGCTTGAGCTTTGACGAGGCTCTTCATTCGTCATCCTTGGCTTGATGTTGAGTAAGGTTGCTGCATGTCGGCAGAAGATTTGGCATTAGGATCGCATCCACCGCCCGTTCTGCGCCGAAGCGCAGCGGATCAAAGCACGGCAGGCCGACTCCGTCTTCCATCGTCCTCGCCGTCAGTTGGGCCTCCGCCTCCGTCATCCGAGAGGTATTGAGCGAGATTGCGACCACTCTCGCACCGGGGTTTGTGACCCGCGCGCAGCGTTCGTAAAGCTCAATAGCCTCAACTGGGCTGACCACCTCATGGTTGGGAAATCCGTTGATGTGTCGGCGCGTCGTGTCGTGGCACAGAATCAGCACATCTGGCTGCGAGCCGTGCAATAGGCCGAGAGTGACCCCTCCATAGGCCGGATGCATGAGAGCGCCCTGACCCTCGATTACGTCCCAATGATCATGGTCGGCCGCTGGTGACAGCATTTCGGCCGCGCCTGCTACAAAATCGGCAATGACGCCATCGATTGCGATACCTCCGCCCGCGATCATGATGCCAGTCTGACCAGTGGCGCGAAAATCAGCGTCCATACCGCGCTCCTTCATCGCGGCAGTGAGCGCGAGGGCCGTGTACTTTTTTCCGAGAGCACAATCGGTCCCCACTGTGAGCAGCCGCTTTCCTGATCGGCGCTCACCCGTTGCAAGGGGTATTGGCCCGCGGGCGTGGCGAATGTCATGGATAGTGCGACCCTCCCGTTCGGCGATAGGAGCCAAATCAGGGTGATCTGAAAGACGCGAATGCAACCCAGATACGATATCGAGCCCGTGTTCAAGGGCTTGCACCATGGGGGCAATCCAGTTTTCTGCCAGACCGCCTCCTAGCGGAGCAACGCCAATCACAAGCGCACGTGCCCCTGCAGCATAAGCTTCACCCGGCGTCATTTGCGGCAGCTCAAGCTGAAAGCCATCTGCAGAAAGCTTCCACTGCCCGACACAATCGTCTCTTGCCCATTGCGCGAGACCTATTCCGCTCTTGACCAAGATTGCATCGGTCTCGGTCCCCGTGAAGACGAGATAGGAGCGAGGAAATGCGTGCGGACTCGCCGAGGGTTCAGTTCGCGACATTGCTCAGATCCCGGTCAGGCCACCCGAGCACAAAAGCGTTTGGCCACTAATGTAGTCGGATTCCGGAATTGGCGAAAGCCGCGCATATACGACCGGCGGCGCTGCTTGATCTCTTTCGCGAACATCGGCCCGAACCGATTCCACCAGAACCGCACCGTCTCGTGGCAGATGTCGATGCCACGTTCCGCCAGCAGGTCCTCTACGTTGCGCAAACTGAGCGGATACCGAACGTAGAGCATGACCGCAGTGCGGATCGCCGCCGCCGAAGAGTTAAGGCAGCGGAACGAACTTACTTGTTTGCGCGGTGGAGGCATCCATCGGGGTAGCGGGTCGGATGCCGATCGTCAGCGATGCATTTAGTTTGGCAGAACCAAGCTGCCTTCCGCTCGATCCTAAACGAAGGGCAGCTTCCGAGTCATATCGGCGCCATCCTGAATAACCGGGATGGCGGCGCAAAGCGGACACTAGCGCGGTCTTCGTTCGCCTTCGGGTAGCCCGTACAGTTTCGCAACCAGTTTACTGAGGTCTTCCATCCGCTCATGGTGAGGCCGCCGCGCGTCGAGCAGCAGCGGTAGCGCACCTTCCAATAGAACCGACTCTTCCACGAGCAGTCCTTCGTCCCGGTCGGCGTGGTCATGTTCATCGTCAGTCATGAAATGGACTACCACTCGGTTCGCGGCGGCAGTCGAGGCCCATTTCCGCTGCATTCACAAAGGACTGGACTTCGGTGGCGCGCAGAGCGGTAGTGCCGTTCAATAACGCCAGGCCGAGCGCGCGGCGCTCGTCTGCCTCGAACCATCCGGTTCCGGGGCCTTTGAGCGGTGGGAAGCGATGACTTCCCGGCAATGGAAAGGAGCAAAAAATGACTACGGAAACAGAACACGCCAAGAAGCCGGCAACGGCCGCTAAGCCCGCCACGAAGCTGAATACGATCAAACGATTGATGCGTCGGAAGACCGGGGCTTCGATCGCGGAACTCACGAAGGCGACGGACTGGCAGAAGCACTCCGTTCACGGCCAGTTGTCAACGCTGCGGAAGAAAGGCGAGAACATCGTGCGTGAGAAGCGCGACAACGGCGTCGCGGCCTACTTCCTGCGCGGCTGATCATGGCTATCATTCACCACTGCAGCGAGGTCGGCATCGCCGCTGACCTCGCTGCCAAGCTCCGCGAGATCGAGACCGCCCATCTCGAAGACCTGCGCGCGATCTGGCGGCAGCATTACGGTCCGCCGACGAAACTCCGGTCGCTGGCGTTCCTCAGACTGATGCTGGCGTGGCGGCTGCAGGCGGATGCTTACGGCACGAAGCTCGACTCAGCTGCCAAGCGCCAGATGAAGCGAAAAGCGCCCGCGCAGCCTGTTGGCCGCGAGCTCGGCCTCGGCGCGAAGCTGAGCCGCGAACATGAAGGCAGACTTATTGAGGTTGTAGTCGAGGAGGACGGCTTCCGCTGGGATGGTAGGCTCTACCGCAGCCTCTCAGCCGTCGCGACCGCCGCTACGGGCACCCGCTGGAACGGCCCGCGGTTCTTCGGTCTCAAATGAGCAAGCGAAAGTCCATCCGCTGCGCGCTCTATACGCGCACGAGCTCTGACGAGGGTCTCGATCAGGCGTTCAACAGCCTCGATGCCCAGCGAGAGGCCTGCGAGTCCTATGTGAAGAGCCAGGCGGCCGAGGGCTGGACCGCCCTCTCCGCCCGATACGATGATGGCGGCATTTCCGGCGGGACGATGGAGCGGCCTGCCCTTAAGAAGCTGCTCGCCGACATCGAGCGCGGGTGGATCGACACCGTCGTGGTCTACAAGATCGACCGCCTCACCCGCAGCCTCGCCGATTTTGCAAAGATGGTGGAGCTGTTCGACCGGCACGGGGTCAGCTTCGTGAGCGTCACGCAGCAGTTCAACACGACCTCGAGCATGGGCCGGCTGACACTCAACATCCTCCTCTCCTTCGCGCAGTTCGAGCGCGAGGTCACCGGCGAGCGCATCCGCGACAAGATCGCCGCCTCGAAGAAGAAGGGCTTGTGGATGGGCGGGCTTGTGCCGCTGGGATTCGACAAGCCGGAAGGCAATGACCGGATCCTACGCATAAACAAAGCGGAAGCCGACACCGTCCGGCGTGTGTTCGACGGCTACCTTGAACTCGGCTGCCTCACGAGGGTTCGCGAGCTGTTGAAAGCAGAAGGCACCGTCTCAAAGAAACGCGTCTCTGCGAGCGGGCGGACCTCCGGCGGCGTGCCGCTGACGCGCGGTCGCATCGCGCATTTGCTCAAGAACCCGGTCTACATTGGCCGGATCCGGCACAAGGGAAAAGTCCACGAGGGCGGACACGAGGCCATCGTGGATGAGGCGACCTTCGACGCCATCCAGCGAAAGCTGGCGGAAGGTGCGAGGCGGCAGAACGAGTCCAAGTCCCGTGTGGCGCGATCGCCGCTGGTGGGCCGCATCTTCGATGCCGACGGCGAGGCGATGACGCCGGCGTTCAGTTACGGCCGGGCAGGCAAGATCTACCGCTACTACGTGTCCGCGCCATTGCAGCAGGGCAAGACGCTACCGCCAGATGAACATGTCGTCCGGCGCGTCCCAGCGCCCGAGATCGAGAGCATCGTTCGCGAACTGCTCTCGCGGCTCACGAAGTCCGATAATCTCAAGCACGCGAGGAGCGTGACGGTCCATCCAGACGCCTGGAGATTGGGCTAGCCGAAGGAGCAGTAGTCCGAAAGGCGCGCCTAGCCGATGGCGAGCGGATCGATGATGTCGATGGTGTGAGTATAGTCACCGTGCCAGTTAGGACCCGCTTCCGGAAAGGGCATGTCGTGCTGTCTTCGGTATCCGCGCCGCAGCCGCGGCGCGACGCGGCCCTAATCAAAGCTCTGAAGGGGGCGCATGCCATGATCAGGTCAGACCGGGCTGGTCGACCGATCAATATGGACGTGCCGCGAAACCCGCACGGCCGCCAGATCCTGAAGCTCGGTTTCTTGGCTCCCGACATCCAGAGAAGCATCACCGAGGGTACTCAGCCAGCAAGTCTTATCCTCGAACAGCTTAAGCAGTCTGAGCTGCCGATCTGCTGGAAAAAGCAGCGCGAACTGATCGCCAAACTCGCCGCTGCGCGCTGAGAAGCGCATCTGGCGAATCCCAAAAAAGGGTACCAACCATCGAACGCCCAGAGACTCGGCCTGTTTCTGGGGCGATTTCGTCTCCGAAACCGATGCACAAATTACGTACACATGACCGTTTCGCGGCGAAATTCCGCGCAGTTTCACGGGCTTGCGATATCACCCTAACAAACTGAGAGTATTGATGAAACTGCGTGGCGGAGGGGGTGGGATTCGAACCCACGGTACCCAGAAGGCACAACAGTTTTCGAGACTGCCCCGTTCGACCACTCCGGCACCCCTCCGCTAGGGGCGGAACTCGGCGCGGCGGCCGGTCCGTCATGTGCGCAGCGATGGGCAGCTCGGGCTGCTTCGCCACGGTCGAAGCGCGGGCTCATACCGGGCTCTCCGGCGTTTGAAAAGAGGCCGTGGCAGCCCCGGCCTGCCCCCGTGCCGCTTGGCCGTCGCTGGCACCCGCACCCCAAGACGACGCGTCGGCAGACTGACAGGTACTTAGCCGCGCTCGTCCTCGCTGCGGCGCCAGTCGCGGGTTCAGGCCGCAGGTCTCTCCGTCCCGCCGTCCTTCTTCGCCGCGCCGATCTTGCGCTTGCCGAGCAGCGCCAATGCGAGATTCCGCCCCGCGCGCAGCCACGGATAGAGCAGCTTTGCGCGCCGCCTGTCCTTCAGGATCTTCGCCGCGAGCCCGTTCAGCCCCGCATTCGGCGTCGTCATCAGCGACAGCCGGTGCACCACCTCGTCGCCGTGAAGGATTTCACCGTCCAGCTTCATGGCCATGCCCTCGTCGAGGTCGAGGCCCAGCGCTTCGATCTCCGCCACGACCGGGTGCGGCTCGCGCGCATCGACCAGTTCGACCGGGCCCACGGCCTTCTTCAGCCGCGCCATCTTCACATAGGCCGTGCAGAACGGGCAGTCGCCGTCATAGACGATGACGATTGGCTCTTCCGCGCCTGCGCGCTCGCTTTGTTCGGCCATAGCTACGCTCCCTCTTCGGTGAGCAATCGGTCCGCCTGCGGGTCGTAGAGCGGCACCTCCGTGCGTTTCAGTACGCGGCGGGTCAGGCGCCCATCCTCGATTCCGAGGCAGACACTGTCCAGGCGAAAGAGGTAGGTATCGATCGCGCGCTTGTCGATGTCGTAGAAAGCATCCGCGACGAAAGGGCTCGGCACATGATGGTGCGGGACGCGGTAATAGGCAAGGCGTCCCCGTTCGTCGAACAGCCGCTCGGACTGCGTATGATAGGCGCGGATGAATTCGGCGAGGCGCGACGGCGGGCCGTAGAGCGGCTGCGCGTCCGCCTCGATCTCGCGCGCTTCGCAGCGGCGTCCGGCGTCGAGGTCGTCGTAACTCAGGACCGAGCCCCAGATCGAATGGCGGAAATGCCCGTCCTCGCCCGGCCACCACAGCCGTCCCTGCGACACCTGGTATGACGACGACCGGAAATAGGCGTTCGGGATGCGCACCTGCTCGCCCCCTTCCAGCTGCGCCACGAAATAGGGCGATGTGAAGCCCGGGCTGTCATACCAGGCCAGCGTTGCGGTGCGGAACAGCAGCATCCCGATCACGACAAAGACGATGGACGTGACCCGCGCGGTCTTCGTCCATACCTCGTCCGGCATGGCCACCAGCACGGCGGTGATGATCAGGTTCAGCGCGATCCATTTCCAGAAGAGGAGGCCGAGCGCCAGCCACACCGCGATGTGGAAAATGTCGTAGCCGATCGTCGCCAGCAGCAGCCATTTCTTCCGCACCGGCGCGGCGATGGCGATGATCTGCAAGCCGAACGCGGCGATGTTGACCGGGATCTGTAGCGCGTAAAGCCCGTCATAGGCGATCTGCACCAGTTCTGGCGAAAAGGCATAGGGCAGCGTGCCCTTCTCCAACGCGCCCGGTATGCCGTCGGCCAGCTGGTTGTCGAACAGCCAGGACGTGATCCCGCCGTCCATCCACAGCTTCGCCAGCCCCGACCAGAAATAATTGGCGAAATGCGCGCCCAGCCCGGCTGCAAAGATGATGATCGCCGCGCGCGCCCGCTCCGGCCCCGCCAGCCCCAGGGCCCGCGCCTTCACCGCGAACCGCGCGGCGACGGCGATGAACACGAAGCCGATGGTCCAGAAGCTGAGGATCTCCGCGATGTTGCGGATGTCGAGGTCGGAAAAGTAGAAGCCCGTCAGCTCGCTGTGGAGCCCGCGCGTCATCCACAGCACCATCGCGCCTGCAAACACCGGCGCGGGCCGCCAAAGGCCGAGCAGCGCCAGCGGCACCGCGACCCAGCGCACATGGCTGTGAAACTGCACCGCCGGATGATCGAGCGGCACCGTCACATAGGGAATCGCGAAGGGCTCCACGATAAAATAGAAGGCCAGGAAGATCGCGCCGCCGCGCAGCGCCGTCTTCGCATAGGGCGGCATCGCGTCATAGCGAACCGGCAGGAATATCAGCGTCAGCAGGCCGATCACCCCGCACCATACGAAGATCAGGTTCAGCCGCTCGACGGCGATGAAGTCCGTGCCCTGTTTTAGGAGTGTGAAGGACAAAAGCGCCGCGAGCAGCAGCATCAGCGGACCGGCCAGCCCGCCGCCTTCCTTCGCGGCCGTGCCCGCGACAGCCACCTGCCGGTCGAACACCGACGTCATCAGCGCGCGCCCTCCTCACCGCCGTCCGCCGCGCCGCGATCCGGCCGGCTACCGTCCGCCTCGCCGCCCTGCGCCCAGCTCTGGTCGCGCAGGACCGTGTCCTTCTGCCCGCGCGCTGCGAACCGCGCTTTCAGGAAGCTGTTGAAGAACCAGTGTTTCGCCGCAAAGGGCGTGACGTGGTAAAGCAGCCGCTCCGACAGGGTCCAGCGCACCTTGGTCCGGTCCTCGCGCCGCTCCGAACTGATGCACCACAGCGCCCGGTCATAGGTCTGAGAGCCCAGCCGCAGCACCCGGTCCATCAGCTCGTGGTCTTTCAGGACATACGGCCAGCGCCGCGCATCATAGCCGCCCGCCGCCTTCAGCGTACTCGTCCGGTACAGCTGCGCCGCGCCGCTGGTATGGTTCTGCCGCGGCCAGACCTTTGACGCGGCCAGCCGCCGGTTCGCCGCCCACCAGTCGCGCAGCGGCGCGGACCGCTCCGGCATCAGCAGCGCACCGAGCGCCACCCGGTCCGGTCCGCCCTCCTCGAACAGGTCCCCGGCGCGCGTCAGGTAATGCGGCGGATACCAGGTGTCGGCGTCGCAGATGGCCACGAATTCCGTTTCCGCCGCGTCGATGCCGGTCTTCAGCGCATGCACCTGCCCCGGCTGCGCCTGTGACAGGAACTGCACGTCCAGATCCCGCGCCGCCGCCAGCGCCTTCGCATCCTCGATACAGCCGTCGGTGGAGCCATTGTCGACGACGATGATCCGCACCGGCTGTTGCTGGTCGGCGAGACTTGCGAGCGTCCGGGGCAGGTAATCGCGTTCGTTGTAAACCGGGATGACCGCGGACCAACGCGGCAGCGGCGCGCCCGTACCGGATTGCTCTTCAGCCTTTGACATCACTTCCTCGGCGTATCGGCGGTGCGGCGGCGCGGCCTTTGCAGAAGGCGCTCCGCTTCCCTACATTCTTTGGTGAACAGGGCATTTGCAGCGCATGGAAGGAGTTCGCAATGGTAGCTGAAAACGGGACAACGACCGCCACGGTCCGCTCGGCTTCCTTCGGCATCGGCGATGTCGTGAAGCACCGCCATTTCGACTTTCGCGGCGTCATTTTCGACGTCGATCCGGAATTTTCGAATACGGAGGAGTGGTGGCAGGCCATTCCCGAAGAGATTCGTCCGGCCAAGGAACAGCCCTTTTACCACCTCCTCGCCGATAACGGGCAGGAAGCCTATGTCGCCTATGTCAGCCAGCAGAACCTCCTGAACGACGACGAGGGCGGCGATCCGCTGCATCCGGCGGTCTCGGATGTGTTCGACCGCCGCGACGATGGCCGCTTTGTCCTGAAGCCCGGACAGGCCAACTGATCCTGCCTAACTAAGCGCCGGAAAGGCCGCGCCCGCCCTTGACGGCGGCGGCACCTGACCGTATCTGGCGCGTTCGTTCAGCGGCCTGGCTCTGGGCAGCGACTCGCGTCGCGCTTCAGCCGAGGGCCGCTGTGTTCGTTTTGAGAAAACCGTTTGGAAGACCCGATGTTCGCGATCGTGCGCACGGGCGGCAAGCAGTACCGCGTCGCCGCTGACCAGAAAATTGTTGTCGACAAGATCGACGGCGAAGTGGGTGACAAGGTCGCCCTCGATGATGTCCTGATGATGGGCGAAGGCGACAATCTTAAGGACGCCGCCAAGGAAGTCGTGCATGCCGAGATCGTCGAACAGGCCAAGTCGAAGAAGATCAAGGTCTACAAGAAGAAGCGGCGTCAGGGCTATGAGCGCACGCAGGGCCATCGCCAGCGGCTGACGGTGCTGAAGATCACCGCCCTCGGCGGCAAGGCTCCTGCCCAGAAGGCCGCGCCGAAGGCGGAAGCCAAGGCTGACGACGCCAAGGCAACCGAAGCCAAGGCGACCGAAGCCAAGGCAGCCGAAACAAAGGCAGCGCCGAAGAAGGCTGCCGCGCCGAAGGCCGACGCCAAGACCGAGACCAAGGCTGCGCCCAAGAAGGCGGCTGCGAAGAAGCCCGCTGCAAAGGCGACTGAAACCAAGGCTGCTGCTGAAAAGAAGGCACCGGCTGCGAAGAACAAGGCTCCCGCCAAGAAGGCTGCCCCGGCGAAGTCCGCCGGAAAGGCCGACGACGGCGCGGCCAAGAAGTAAGAGGAGACTGAACCATGGCACATAAAAAAGCAGGCGGCTCCTCCCGCAACGGCCGCGACTCTCCGGGTCAGCGGCTCGGCGTAAAGCGTTTCGGCGGCCAGCACGTGCTGGGCGGCAACATTCTCGTGCGCCAGCGCGGGACGAAGTTCTATCCGGGCCGCAATGTCGGTCTCGGCCGCGATCACACGCTCTTTGCCCTCCTCGAGGGCAAGGTCGTCTTCCATGACGGTCAGCGAGGCCGAAAGTACGTCTCCGTCGATCCGATTATGGACGCGGCCGAATAGCGACAGGCGACCCGCCACGAATATAGGTCGCCAGAGATGGTGACCCAGGGCGAAAAGCCCGCAAAAAAGGGAGACGGGTCACCGCCTTCCTTTTTTTGTCTCCCGCAGAAGTTCACGGAAGGACTTCGCGGATGTTCATGCTGACGGAGAGACTGTTCCTGCGGCCCCTGTGGCCCGAAGATGCCGATGCGCTGGCGGAGAAGCTCTCCGTCCGCGATGTTGCCTGGAACCTTGGCAGCGTGCCGATCCCCTACGCCCGCAAGGACGCGGAGGCGAAGATCGCCGCGGATTGGGCGGCGTGGCCGATGAAGGTCAGCCTCGCCATCTTCCTCCGCACCGAGGACGGCCCGGCTTATGTGGGGGGTATCGGTTTCGATCGCCATTCGGAACTGAAGGGCCTGCCTGAAATGGGCTACTGGATCGCCAAACCTTACTGGGGCCGGGGCATCGCCGCCGAAGCGGGTGAGGCCGTTCTCGAACATGCCTTCCTCGCCTGGCAGCTGCCGGTGATCGGCGCGGGCCACTATTTCGACAACCCGGCGTCTGGCCGCGTCCTTGGAAAGCTCGGCTTTCGCGCGACCGGCGAAATCCTCGCCTACCCCAGTGTCCCGCGCGGCTGCGACGTGGACAGTGTCGAATATCAGCTGACCCGCACCGACTGGCTCGCCCGCAGGGGCTACGCCGCGCCGTGTGTCGAGGCGGCGAAACGGCGGGCGGCATGACCTCTGTCCTACGCCGGACCGGTCAGGCATCATTGACGAATGCACCTGTCCGCCAGCCCCAATGCGACGCTTCCCCGCCCGCTCGCACCTACGCGCGCACGCACATGCGTACATACGCGCGCGCGTTGGGGTGTGACCCACTGTGACCTTCAGAGGGACTCGCTCTCTGATGGCCAGCCCCGCCCCCGCCCGCTAAGGCCCGCCCCATGCAGTTTCTCGACCAGGCCAAGATCTACATTCGCTCCGGCGCGGGCGGCCCCGGCGCGGTCTCGTTCCGCCGCGAAAAATACATCCAGTATGGCGGCCCCGATGGCGGCAATGGCGGGCGCGGCGGCGACGTCGTCTTTCGCGCCATCCCGAACCTCAACACGCTCATCGACTTCCGCTACCAGCAGCATTTCCGGGCAAAGCGCGGTACTGGCGGCTCCGGTCAGGACCGCACCGGCGCGTCCGCCCCCGCCCTCGTCGTCGACGTTCCCGTCGGCACCCAGATCTTCGATGAGGACCGCGAAACCCTCCTCGCCGACCTGACCGAGCTGGGACAGCGCGTAACGCTGCTGGAGGGCGGCATGGGCGGACGCGGCAACGCCAGCTACAAGACGTCGACGAACCGCGCTCCGCGCCAGAGCCAGCCCGGCGAACCCTTTGAGGAAATGTGGGTCTGGCTGCGGCTGAAACTGCTCGCCGACGCCGGTCTTCTCGGCCTTCCGAACGCGGGCAAATCGACGCTTATTTCCCGCATCACCAATGCAAAGGCAAAGGTCGGCGACTATCCCTTCACGACCGTCAAACCCCAGCTCGGGGTCGTCACTTGGCGCGACCATGAGTTCGTCCTCGCCGACATTCCGGGCCTCATCGAGGGCGCGGCGGAGGGGGCCGGGATCGGCGACCGCTTCCTCGGCCATATCGAACGCTGCCGTGTGCTGGTTCACCTCGTCGACGGCACGCAGAACGACCCTGCCGCCGCCTATCGCACCATCCGCGCCGAACTCGCCGAATATGGCGGCGGTCTGGTCGACAAGCCCGAGATTGTCGCCATGACAAAAGCAGACGCCCTAGACGGGGAACTGATCGCCGCGCAGCAGGCCGAGCTGGAGGCCGCCTGCGAGCAGACCGTCATCCCCATCTCCGCCGCCAGCGGCGACGGTCTTGAAGACCTCCTCCGTGTCCTCGCCCCCATCGCCGCCCGCCCCCGCACCGAACCGGCCGACGAAGCGCCGGCTGAGGATCTCGACGACGACTGGTCGCCATTATGATGGAAGACCGCCCCAATTTCCTGGCCGGCGTCAAACGCCTCGTCGTCAAGGTCGGCTCCGCCCTCCTGGTCAGCGAGGACGGCGAACCGGAACGCTACTGGATGGCGAGCCTGATCGACGATATCGCCCGGCTGAAGCGAGAGGAGCAGATCGAAACGCTCATCGTTGCCTCCGGTGCGGTCGCTCTCGGCGCCCAGCTTCTCGACGTGCCGCCCCGCGACAAGCGAAGCCTTGAGGACAGCCAGGCCGCCGCCGCCGCCGGACAGATCGCCCTCAGCGCCCTGTTCGCCGAACTGTTCCGTGCCCAGCGCCTCCGCGCCGCGCAGATCCTCGTCACGCTGGACGATCTTCAGGGCCGCCGCCGTTACCTGAACGCCAGCGCGACGATGGACCGCCTGCTGGCTCTCGGCGCGACGCCAATCATCAATGAGAATGACAGCGTGACCAGCGAATCGATCAAGTTCGGCGATAATGACCGCCTCGCTGCCCGCGTCGCCCAGGCGGCGAATGCCGACATGGTCCTCCTCCTGTCGAACGTCGACGGCCTCTATGCCTCCGATCCCAACGCGGAGAAGGGCGCGCCCTTCATTCCCGTCGTCGACGACGTGAACCGCCTCGGTGCTCACCTCGGTTCGAGTACCGGCCACGGCACGGGCGGTATGGCCGCCAAGGTGGAGGCGGCGCGCATTGCCGGGGCCAGCGGCATCCCGCTTGTTATCGCCAGCGGCGTCAGTCCGAACCCGCTGATGCGCTACCGCGATTCCGGGCGCGGCACGCTGTTCAAACCCGGCGACGACGTCAGCGCCCGAAAGGCCTGGATTGCCGGCAAGATGGACATTGGTGGCCGCCTGACCATCGATGCCGGGGCTGTAAAAGCCCTTCGCGACGGCAACTCGCTGCTCGCCGCAGGAGTTGTTGTCGTCGACGGAGAGTTTCTTCAGGGCGCGACCGTCGATATTCTCGCTGAAACCGGGGAGCCGGTGGCCCGGGGCCTTGTTGGCTACACCGCCGACGATACCCGCGCCATTGCCGGGCTTCGCATAGAGGAACAGGGCGCACGGCTCGGCTACGCGCCCCGCTCAGCCCTCGTCCACAGGAACAATCTGGTACTGCTATGAGCACGACTCCCGAGACGATGATCGCCGATATGGGCGCCAAGGCCCGCAAAGCGGCCCGCGCACTCGCCGCCGCCACGACCGACGAGAAGGCCGCCGGCATCCGCGCCGCCGCCGCGGCGATCCGCGATCAGGCCGGTGCTATCCTCTCCGCCAACGAGAAGGATATGGCCGCCGCCAATACCCTCTCCGCCGCGATGCAGGACCGCCTGCGCCTCGATGCCGACCGCCTTGAGGGGATCGCCGCCGCTGCCGATTCCATTGCAGCCCTGCCCGATCCCGTTGGCGACACCATCAAGTCGTGGACCCAGCCAAACGGCCTCGCCTTCAAACAGGTGCGCGTCCCGCTGGGCGTTGTTGGCATCATCTACGAAAGCCGCCCGAATGTGACCGCCGATGCCGGCCTCCTCTGCACCATGGCTGGCAACGCGGCGATCCTGCGCGGCGGGTCGGAAGCTGTGCTCTCCAACCGGGCGATCCACGCCGCGATCGTGGAGGGTCTGACGAGCGCCGGGCTTCCACAGGCCGCCGTGCAGCTCGTTCCCACCCAGGACCGCGCCGCCGTCGGCGCCATGCTCACCGCTTCCGGCCTGATCGACATCATCATCCCGCGTGGCGGCAAGTCACTTGTCGAGCGCGTCCAGGCCGAGGCGCGTGTCCCCGTGCTCGCCCATCTCGACGGTATCTGCCACGTCTATGTCGATCGCTCCGCCAACCCCGACATGGCCCGCAAGATCGTCGTGAATTCAAAGATGCGCCGAACCGGGATTTGCGGCGCGATGGAAACGCTTCTGATCGACGAGGGCGCGGTCGATATCGCCCCGCACCTCGTCCGCGCTCTCCTCGATGAGGACTGCGAAGTGCGCGGCGACATCGCCGTCAACGGCATGGATCGTCGCGTGAAGCCCGCCACGCCCGACGACTGGGACACCGAATATCTCGAACCCATCGTCTCGGTGCGACTGGTGAGCGGGGTCGAAGACGCCATCGCGCATATCGCCAGGCACGGCTCGAACCACACCGACTCGATCGTTGCCGAAGACGCCGCCACCGCCGAGCGCTTCCTCGCCGAAGTCGACAGCGCCATCGTTCTCCACAACGCCTCCACCCAGTTCGCGGACGGCGGCGAGTTCGGGTTCGGCGCGGAAATCGGCATCGCCACCGGCCGCCTGCACGCCCGCGGCCCCGTCGCGCTAGAGGGGCTGACCACCTACAAGACGCAGGTCGTCGGCACGGGCCAGACACGGCCCTGAGCGATCAACTGCCAAAGGGAGGGAATGGTGGAGCCAAGGGGAGTCGAACCCCTGACCTCTACACTGCCAGTGTAGCGCTCTACCAGCTGAGCTATGGCCCCATTCCATGGGCCTTCACCGGGACACGGCGCACCGCCCACCCCGAGAAGAGGCGGCGCTTTAGGCCAAGCCCAAGCGCCGCGCAAGGTTCATCAGGTCTCTTCGGGCTCGGCGTCGCCGGCCGTCTTGGCGACCTCGGTCAGGTCCTCGTCGCCGCCGAGATCGTTCTCGTCGTCGGGGGAACCCTCATCGTCCTCGTCGATGTCGAGATCCTCGACGTCGGAGCTTTCCTCGGCCTCTTTTTCCTTGGTCGTCTTGGCGGTGTCGAAGGGCAGCGGCTGCTTCGACTTCAGGACGGGCTCGGGCACCCATTCATGACCGCATTCGATGCAGGTGACCGGCTCATCCTTGCCGAGATCGTAAAACCGCTCCGAACATTCCGGGCACTGGCGTTTGGTGCCCCACGCTTCCTTGGCCAAATCAAACTCTCCGTGATGGTGGTTTCGCCGGGGGTGCCGACCTTGCGGCCGCGCGAATCGTCCCGGCCGGGAAACCCGGTGAAACTCTGGGACCCTAATCAGGCGGCGCGCTTGCCACGCCGGGGGCCGGGTGTCAAAGCCGCGCCGTCCGCCGGGCGCGCCCTTCCCCAACAGATAGAATGCAGGCCGTGACAGACAAGAGATCGCTCAGCCTTTCTGCCACCGGCCCCCTGTATGGCCGGATCGCGGTGCCGGGCGACAAGTCGATCTCGCACCGCGCGCTGATGTTTGGCGCTCTGGCCGTCGGCGAAACGCGGGTCCGCGGCCTCCTGACCGGGGAGGACGTCCTCGCCACCGCCGCCGCCCTTCGGGCGATGGGCGCGCAGATCGAGATTTCCGGGACCGACGCGGTTATCCACGGCGTCGGAGTCGGCGGTTTGATGCAGCCGGACGATGTCATCGACTGCGGCAACAGCGGCACCTCCGCCCGCCTCCTCATGGGCCTGCTTGCGACCCACCCACTCACCGTGACAATGACCGGCGATGCCTCGCTCAGGTCGCGCCCGATGGGCAGAGTGACCACGCCCCTCTCCCGCTTTGGCGCCCGGTTCGAGGGCGCGGACGACCGCCTGCCCATCACGGTTATCGGCAGCGACGAACCGCTGCCGAGCCACTACGACCTCCCCGTTCCTTCGGCGCAGGTGAAGTCAGCCATTCTCCTCGCCGGCCTCAACACGCCGGGGCGGACCAGCGTGCGCGAACCGAAGCCGACGCGCGATCACAGCGAACAGATGCTGCGCCAGTTCGGCGTCGATGTCGCGACCGAGCGCCAGCCCGACGGCAGCGCGCTGATTTCGCTTCAGGGCCAGTGCGAACTGACCGCGACGGAAATCGACGTGCCCGGGGACATCTCCTCCGCCGCTTTCCCCATGGTCGCCGCCCTCATCACGCCCGGCAGCGATGTGACAATTGAGGGCGTCGGCCTAAGCGAAACCCGCGACGGCCTGCTTACCGCGGTCCGGCAACTCGGCGGCAACGTCACTGTCGAGCGCAACCCAGCAAACGGCGAACCCGTGGGCACCATCCGCATCCGTGCCAGCGCCCTTCGCGCAAACACGATCCCGGCCGAACTCGCACCGCTGATGATCGACGAATACCCGATCCTGATGGTCGCCGCCGCGCTGGCCGAGGGCGTCACGGAAATGCACGGCCTCGAAGAACTCCGCGTCAAGGAATCCGACCGCCTCGCCGTCATGGCGGAGGGACTGGCGGCCTGCGGCGTTCCCATCGAAATGCTGGACGACGGTATCCGAATCACCGGCTCGGACGGGCAGGATATTCCTGGCGGCGCGCGAATCGACGCCCGCCTCGATCACCGCATCGCCATGAGTTTCGCCATTCTGGGCCTTCGCGCGAAAAGGCCGATCATTGTCGAGGACGCCGTACCGGTCGAAACCAGCTTCCCCGGCTTTGCCGCGCTGATGAAAGGCCTCGGCTGCTCAGTAAATCAGCACAAGCATGAAGACGGTCCCGAATAGCCAGCATTCGGCGGCGAAGCGGAAGAGAGCGAAGAAGTCGTCCTCGCTCCGCGCCCACCCCCTCATGTCCTGAACCGACCTGTCTGCCATGTCCATCCGTTCCGGCTGTGTTTCGCTATGACTAACGGATTGTTAAGGAATGAAAAGCCCGAAATATGGTTAACAGGCCGCCATCAGATGGTCCGCCAACATCTCGGCGATGCGCTGTCCGCTGCGACCGTCACCAAAGGCCTCCTCGCGCGTCGTCGGTACCGGCGATGCAAGCAGCGCCCTGGCCGCTTCGACCAGCGCCGACCGCTGCGGCGGTACGAGTATCCGCTCGCCCTCGGCCAGCGCCTCCGGCCGCTCCGTAGCGTTTCGGCACACGATCATCCGCTTGCCCAGCCGCGCCGCTTCTTCCTGCACGCCGCCGGAGTCGCTGATGACGAGATCGGCCGCGCAAAGTCTGTCGATGAACGCGGAATGCGGCAGCGGCGGAACGATCCGGACGGACGGTCCGGCATGGTCGCGCATCCGGGTCCAGGCCAGCCTCGGATGCCGGATCACCGTCACGCTCGCATCTTCGGCCGCCAGCACCGCCGCAGCGCCGAGGATTTCGGTGAGCCGCGCGCCTTCATTCTCCGCCCGGTGGACAGTGATGAGAATATGTTTCCCCTCGTTCCCTGCCGGTCCAGCAGGCCGACCCAGACCCGCTATTTGCGTCAGGCTGTCGATGACCGGGTTGCCCACAACCTCGATCCTGCCGCCCACACATTCCCCCTTCAGATTGTCCGCGGCGCCCGGTGTCGGCGCAAAATGAAGATCGGCGAGGCGGCCGATCGCGGTTCGGAACAGTTCCTCGGGAAACGGATCGAGATGATTGCCTGTGCGAAGGCCGGCCTCGACATGCGCCAGGGGCAGTGCCGACAGCTTTGCCGCGAGCGCGCCGGCCATGGCCGTCCGGGTGTCCCCCTGGACCACCACCAGTCGGCTTCGTCCGCGCTTAATCGCCCCTTGCAGCGCCCCGACCATCTCGTTCAGCCGGCTGGCCGACAGTTCGACATCGGGCACCAGGCCCAGTTCTCGAAGCGTCGGCGGCAACAGGTCCGGATGCTGCCCGGTCGTAACGACACCGACGGGCAGCTTCGCGCGCCGAGCGGCGTCTACAACCGGTGCGAGCTTGATCGCTTCCGGTCTGGTCCCGATAACAAAGGCGATCGACACGCCGACCGAATCTCCCCCGGCGCGGTTCTCTTTCCGCTGATCCGTCGCGTAACCTCTTGGCAGATTGAAAGTAAACACGGAATGAAAATTGCCATCGACGGCACCGCGGCCTCCGGCAAGGGTACGCTTGCCCGGCGGCTCGCCGCGGAACTTGGTTTTCCGTATCTCGATACCGGGCTCCTTTACCGCGCGGTCGGGCTGGCGCTTCTGGAGGCTGGCCACGATCCCGCCGATGCGAAGCGCGCCGCGGCGGCGGCTACTGAAATCACCCCGGAAACGATTCGTGACCGTCCCGAACTCCGCACGGAACGGGCCGGCCGCGCCGCATCCGTCGTTTCCATCCATCCCGACGTTCGCGCAGCCCTTCTGGAATTTCAGCGGCGCTTTGGCGACGCGGATGGCGGCGCTGTTCTCGATGGCCGCGATATCGGCACGGTCGTTCTCCCGGGCGCGGCGCTGAAAATCTTCGTGACCGCCTCCCTAGAGGAGCGGGCGCGCCGCCGCGCCCGCGACCTTGGTCTGGTGGGAGAGGAACAGGTCGACACCGTCGCCGCCGATCTGGCGCGGCGCGACGAACGCGACCAGTCCCGCGCCGCGGCGCCGATGAAACCGGCCCCTGATGCACTCATCCTCGACACCACCGAGCTTGGCATCGAGGCCGTCCTTGCCGAGGCGCTGGCCGCCGTTTCCCGCTGCCGCCCCGGCACGGCGAACTAGGTCGCGCCTAGGGGCGGCCACGCGGGTCGTCGGCGGGGCCGGCCGCATCGCCACCTTTTCCTTGCCTTTTTTGCCGCGACATCCTAGCTGCACGGCGTTCTCCGGCCCCTGCGGCTGGTGGATATGACATTTCCGAACGCGCGGCTGGCGGCGGGGGCTTCCCCGGACCGCCTGCTTTTCGTTTGCCTGAATAGTCCCACGCGCGAAGGGTTTTCGCGTCCAACGATAGCCGGGCAATCCCGCCCGAAGACCGCCGGAACCAACCGGTCGGCACGCATAGATAACGATAGAGGACCAGTTCGACTTTATGGCTACCGCTTCCCAGCCCACCCGTGATGATTTTGCCGCGATGCTCGAAGAGAGTCTTGGCGGCGCAGAGGCCTTTGAGGGCCGCGTTGTTAAAGGCACCGTGACCGCCGTCGAGAACGACCTTGCGGTCATCGATGTCGGCCTGAAGTCGGAGGGCCGCGTGCCGCTCCGTGAATTCGCCCCGCCTGGCCAGAAGGCCGACCTGTCCGTCGGCGATGAAGTCGAGGTCTATGTCGACCGCGTCGAGAACGCGAACGGCGAGGCGATGCTCTCCCGCGACCGCGCCCGCCGTGAAGCCGCCTGGGACCGTCTGGAAGCCGAATATAACGACACCGCCCGCGTCGAGGGCCAGATCTTCGGCCGTGTGAAAGGCGGCTTCACCGTCGATCTCGGCGGTGCCGTTGCGTTCCTGCCCGGCTCGCAGGTCGATGTGCGTCCCGTTCGCGATGTGACGCCCCTGATGGGTATTCCGCAGCCGTTCCAGATCCTGAAGATGGACCGCAAGCGCGGCAACATCGTCGTCTCGCGCCGCGCCATCCTCGAGGAAACGCGCGCCGAACAGCGCAGCGACCTCATCCAGTCCCTGACCGAGGGCCAGGTTGTCGACGGCGTCGTGAAGAATATCACCGATTACGGTGCCTTCGTCGATCTCGGCGGCATCGACGGCCTGCTGCATGTCACCGACATGAGTTACAAGCGCGTCGGCCATCCCTCGGAAATCCTGACCATCGGCGAGACGGTGAAGGTGCAGGTCATCCGCATCAACCGCGAGACCCAGCGCATCTCCCTCGGCATGAAGCAGTTGGAGGCCGATCCCTGGGATGGCGTCCACGCCAAGTACGAGGTCGATCAGAAGGCCACAGGCCGCGTCACGAACATCACCGATTACGGGGCGTTCGTTGAGCTGGAGGATGGCATCGAAGGTCTCGTACACGTGTCCGAGATGTCTTGGACGAAGAAGAACGTCCACCCGGGCAAGATCGTCTCCACCAGCCAGGAAGTCGAAGTCGTCATCCTTGAGGTCGACGAGGAGAAGCGCCGCATTTCGCTCGGTCTCAAGCAGGCCCAGTCGAACCCGTGGTCCGATTTCGCGACCCAGTTCCCGGTCGGCACCATCGTCGAGGGCGAGGTCAAGAACGCCACCGAGTTCGGCCTGTTCGTCGGTCTGGAGGGCGATGTGGACGGCATGGTCCACATGTCCGACATCGCCTGGGGCATCTCCGGCGAGGAAGCGCTCGAAATGCACCACAAGGGCGAGACCGTGAAGGCGGTCGTCCTCGATGTGGACGCCGAGAAGGAGCGTATCTCGCTCGGTATCAAGCAGCTCGATCAGGCCCCTGAGGGTGCCGAGCAGCTCGCGGTATCGTCCAGCGTCAAGAAGGGCGACATCGTCACCGGCGAAGTCGTCGATGTGCGCGACGGCGGCGTGGAGGTCTCCATCGAAGGCGGCGTCACGACCGGCTTCATCCGCCGCTCCGACCTCAGCCGCGACCGCGACGAGCAGCGCCCCGAGCGCTTCCAGGTCGGCCAGAAGGTGGATGCGCTCGTCACCGGGTTCGACCGTTCCAAGAAGCCGAATCTGTCGATCAAGTCGCTTCAGATCTCCGAGGAGAAGGAAGCCGTCAAGCAGTATGGCTCGTCTGACAGCGGTGCCTCTCTTGGCGACATTCTCGGTGAAGCGCTTGGAAAGACGAAAGAAGACTAGCTGATCCTTAAGAATCAACCAGCGATCTAGCGATCCCCGCCTGTTTCCGGTAAATCATTGCCAAAACAGGCGGGTTTCGTTTTCTCTTGACGCAGGTTAAGGGAATGGGGTCGATAGTGGGGCCATCGACAAAAGCTAACAAAGGCTCGGGCATGATTAGATCAGAACTGGTCACTGCGGTCGCTGAAATGCATCCGCATCTGTCGCACAAGGACGCTGAAAAGGTCGTCGCGACGGTTTTCGACACCATTGTCGATGCGCTTGCGGATGGACGCCGCGTGGAGCTACGCGGTTTCGGTGCCTTCTCGACCCGCGCCCGCGATGCCCGTGTCGGCCGAAACCCCCGCACCGGTGAACGGGTCGATGTCGACGCGAAGCATGTCCCGCACTTCAAGGCGGGCAAGGATTTGCGCGAGCGTCTGAATCCCGACGACTGAACCCGCGTCTGAACCCTGCGGCTCGAATTCAAAACCCGAATTTCCAACGTCGTTCGACTGCCCCCTACGCTTGATCTGCCGCGTGCCACTTCTCATGCCGCGTTCGACCCGCTAAGCCGCGAGGCATGCGGATCCTCACGCTTCTCGTTTACATCCTCATCGGCCTGCTCGTGGCCTGGTTTGCCAGTCAGAACTGGGACCGCACCGCGCTCTGGCTGCCGGGCGGCTATGAGGCCTACTGGCCGCTCGGTGTGTATATCATCGTCGCGCTGCTGATCGGTTTGGTTCCGATGGCCATCCTCTATTCGGCCATGCGCTGGCGCCTGCGCCGCAAGGTTCGCAAGCTGGAGCAGAAGCTCGGCACCGCAACGGCCGAACTTGAGGCGAAGGCGGCACCGGCTGCGCCCGCCATGTCCCCGGCAGAGGCCCCGCAAACCCCGTCTACGCCAGCCCTATGAGCGCCAATCCTGTCTATGTGGCGGTCGACACGGCCGATCCCGACCGCGCGCGCGCGCTGATCGCCGCGCTGCGCGGGTCTGTGGGCGGCTTCAAGCTCGGCCTGCAATTCTGGAATGCGAACGGACCCGCGGGCGTCGCTGCCTTGCGCAAGGACATGGGCGATGCGGGCCTCTTCCTCGACCTGAAGCTGCACGACATCCCGAATACCGTCGCCGCCGCCGCCCGCTCGGTCGAAGCGCTTGGCGTCGACATTCTGACCGTCCACGCCGCCGGAGGCCGTGAGATGATGAGCGCCGCCCGTGATGCCCTGCCCGGTGCGGCCAAAGTCGTCGGCGTCACGGTCCTCACCAGCATGAGCGATGACGAAATGACCGACATCGGCGTTTCCGACAAAGCCGCCGCCCAGGTCGACCGCCTCGCCGGACTGGCACGCGACAGCGGCCTCGACGGCATCGTCTGTTCACCGCTTGAGGTCGCAGACCGGCGCGCCGCTTGGCCGGACGGCCTTCTTGTCGTTCCCGGTATCCGCCCCGAGGGCGCGGCGCTGAACGACCAGAAGCGCGTCATGCCGCCCCGTGCGGCTGTCGAGGCGGGCGCAGACATTCTCGTCATCGGGCGCCCGATCACCGCTGCGGACGATCCCCGCGCCGCCGCCGAGGCGATCCGGCAAAGCCTTTCCTGAGCGCCGCCCGCATGACCGCCATCAAGATCTGCGGGGTCACCACCCCCGGCATTGCCCGCCTGTGCCGCAGCCTCGCTGTCGATCATATCGGCCTCGTCTTCGCCGCCAGAAGCGCACGCAAACTTGCCCCCGACGCCGCGGCAGAGATCGCCAGCGCCGCCCCCGAACTGTCCCGCGTCGGCCTCTTCGTCGACCCCGCCAACGCCGACATCGACGCCGCCCTCCCCGCCATCACGGCCATTCAGCTGCACGGCGAGGAACCGCCCGAACGCTGCGCCGAGATCCGCGCCCGCATCGGCCTTCCAGTCTGGAAAGCCATCGGCGTGTCGTCCCGCGCGGATGTCGCCGCCGCATCCGCCTGGCGCGAGGCCTGCGACCTCGCGCTGTTCGACACCAAGGCACCGCCGGGCGCGGTCGAGGGCGGCCGCGGGGTCCGCTTCGACTGGGCCCTTCTGGCAAGTCCGCCTCCCGTGCCCGTCTGGGGCCTCGCGGGCGGCCTGTCCCCTGCCAATGTCGGCCGCGCCATGGGCGAGACAAATGCGCCCCTTGTCGATGTGTCCACCGGCGTGGAAGAAGCGCCGGGAATCAAATCACCGGAGGCCGTCCGCGCCTTCGTGCAGGCAGTTCGAACCGCATGAGTACCAAACCCGCCCTTCCCGACGATCGCGGTCATTTCGGCCAGTTTGGCGGCCGCTACGTCGCCGAAACGCTGATGCCGCTGATCCTGGAGCTGGAGAAGGAGTATCGCCGCGCACAGGCCGATCCGGCCTTCAAGGCGGAGTTCGAAAACCTCCTGACCCACTATGTCGGCCGCCCCAGCCCGCTATATTTCGCGGAGCGGATGACAGAGGCCTGCGCGAACCCCGACAACGGCACCGGCGCGAAAATCTACCTGAAGCGCGACGAGCTGAATCACACCGGCGCGCACAAGATCAACAACTGCATCGGCCAGATCCTCCTCGCCCGCCGCATGGGCAAGACTCGGATCATCGCCGAGACCGGCGCGGGTCAGCACGGCGTTGCGACTGCCACCGTCTGCGCGCGCTTCGGCCTGCCCTGCACCATCTACATGGGCGCGGAAGACATGCGGCGGCAGCAGCCGAACGTCTTCCGCATGAAACTGCTCGGCGCGGAGGTGCGCGGCGTCACGGCCGGTCGCGGCACCCTGAAGGACGCGATGAACGAGGCGCTCCGCGAATGGGTCGCCAGCGTTTCTGACACCTACTACCTGATCGGTACCGCCGCCGGCCCGCATCCCTATCCCGAGCTTGTCCGCGATTTTCAAAGCGTCATCGGGCACGAAGCAAAGGCGCAGCTTCAACAGGCGGAGGACCGCCTGCCCGACCTTCTCGTCGCGGCCATTGGCGGCGGCTCCAATGCCATCGGCCTGTTCCATCCCTTCCTCGGCGACGAAAGCGTGCGCATGATCGGCGTGGAGGCGGCCGGGCGCGGTCTCGACGGCCCCGACCACGCCGCGAGTCTTGCAGGCGGCAAGCCCGGCGTCCTCCACGGCAACAAGACCTACCTGCTGCAGGACGATGACGGCCAGATCATCGAGGGGCACAGCATCTCCGCCGGCCTCGACTATCCCGGCATCGGCCCGGAACATAGCTGGCTGCACGAAAGTGGCCGCGTCGAATATTTCTCCGCAACGGACCGCGACGCCCTCGATGCCTTCCAGTTCCTCTGCCGGACAGAGGGCATCATCCCCGCCCTCGAACCTAGCCATGCGCTGGCCGTTGTCCGCGCCGAGGCCGCGAAGATGAGCCCTGATCAAATCATCATCGCCAACCTCTGCGGTCGCGGTGACAAGGACATCTTCACCGTCGCCGAGGCGCTCGGGGTCGAACTGTGACCGAGCGGCTGGACGCGGCCTTCGCGAAAAACCGCGCCGCGCTTGTCGCCTTCGTCACGGCGGGCGATCCGCACCCGGACACCACCCCCGCCATCCTCGACGCGCTCGTGGAAAGCGGCGCGGACATCGTCGAACTCGGCATGCCCTTCACCGACCCGATGGCCGACGGCCCTGCCATCCAGGCCGGGTCGATCCGCGCGCTGAAGGCCGGAACGACGCTCAGGAAGACCCTGGCTCTCGCAGCAGACTTCCGCGCTCGCCATGCGGACGTCCCGCTCATCCTGATGGGCTATGTGAACCCGATCTTCGCTTATGGCGGCGCCTTCACCGCCGACGCTGCCGCCGCCGGCGTCGACGGCCTGATCATCGTCGACTTGCCGCCTGAGGAGGACGCCGAGCTCGGCCCCGCCCTCCGCGATGCCGGTCTCTCTCTCGTCCGCCTTGCAACCCCGACAACGGACGCAGGACGCCTGCCCGCTGTCCTCGATGGCGCGTCCGGTTTTCTCTACTATGTCAGCATCGCCGGGGTTACCGGCACGCGGGAAATCGAGACGGACGCCGTCGCGGACGCCGTGGCCGAGATCAAGAAGCACACCGACCTGCCCGTCGCCGTCGGGTTCGGCATCCGCACGCCGGAACAGGCCGCCGCCATCGCGCGCATTGCCGACGGCGTCGTGGTCGGCTCCGCCATCGTCGACCTGATCGGCGAAAATCCGGACGATCCGGCCGCCGCCATCCGCCCCTATGTGCAATCGCTGGCCCGCGCGGTAGAAGGGGCGGCATGAGCTGGATTACCAATCTCCGTCCGCGCCTGCGCTTCTTCGGCAAGAAGGACACGCCGGACAATCTCTGGACGAAGTGCCGCGGCTGCGAGCAGATGCTCTTCCAGCGTGAACTGCGCGAAAACCTCCACGTCTGCCCGCTTTGCGGCTTTCACGAACGCATCGGTCCCAGCGAACGCTTCTCACAGCTTTTCGACGGCCCGTCAGCGCTTGAGGGCGAATATACCCCCCATCCCACACCCGCGGTCCAGGACGACCCGCTGAAGTTTCGCGACCAGAAACCCTACCCGGCCCGCCTGAAGGCAGCCCGCGCCTCAACGGGCGATCAGGAAGCGTTTCGCCTCGCCTGCGGCAAGATCGGCGGCACCGACACCGTCGTGGGCGTCCAGAATTTCGGCTATATGGGCGGCTCCATGGGCATGGGCGTTGGCGCGGCCTTCGTTGCCGGGGCCCGCGCCGCTCTCGAAGCGGAAACGCCCTACGTCGTCTGCACCGCTTCGGGCGGCGCACGGATGCAGGAGGGGCTGTTCAGCCTGATGCAGATGCCCCGTGCCACGGTCGCCATCGAGCAGCTGAACGAAGCAAGCCTGCCCTATATCGTTGTCCTGACCGATCCCACCACGGGCGGTGTCACCGCCAGCTATGCCATGCTCGGCGATGTCCAGATTGCCGAGCCCGGCGCGCTGATCGGCCTCGCCGGCCAGCGCGTTATCGAACAGACGATCCGCGAGAAGCTGCCCGACGGGTTCCAGCGCGCGGAGTTCCTGTTCGACCACGGCATGCTCGACAAGGTCACGCACCGCAAAGACCTCGCGTCCACCCTCGGCCGCCTCCTTGCGATGATGATGGAGGCCCGCACGGCCCGCGCAAAGGCTGCGTGAGCGGGGCAAAGTCGCCACCGCCAATGGGTCCGCCCATTCGCGGCGATGGCGCCCGCTCCGACAATCCCGCCCTCGACGCGCTGCTGACCCGCGCGCAGGCACTACACCCGAAGAAGATCGACCTGACACTGGGCCGCCTTGAGCGCGTCCTCGCCGCCCTCGGCGACCCTCATCATGCCGTGCCGCCCACGTTTCACGTCGCGGGCACCAACGGCAAGGGCTCTGTTTGCGCCTTCCTCCGCGCCGCACTGGAGGCGGGCGGCAAGCGCGTCCATGTCTACACCAGCCCGCACCTCGTCCGGTTCAACGAGCGGATAAGGCTTGGCGGCACCTTGATCAGTGACGAGGCGCTGATCGACACACTCGGCCGGGTTATGACCGCCAACGGCAATGCCCCCCTCACCTTCTTCGAGCTCACCACGGCGGCTGCCTTCCTCGCCTTTGCCGAAGACCCTGCGGACGCCCTGGTCCTCGAGGTCGGCCTTGGCGGCCGCTACGACGCCACCAATGTCATTCCGGCAGGCCGGGTCGCGGCCTGCGGTCTCGCCCATATTTCCCGCGACCACGAGCAGTTTCTCGGTTCCGACGTCGTTGGTATCGCGGCGGAAAAGGCGGGCATCGCAAAGACCGGTGTGCCGCTGGTGGGCAGCCAGCACGCCCCCGCCCTCCGCCGCCGCATCGCGGAGGTCGCCGCGGCGGCGGGCGCGGACTATCTTCCGCGCGGCGACGCATGGGACGCGGTCGCCGCGGACACCGGCATCGCTTACCATGACAGCAAGGGCGAACTTGCCCTCGCCCTTCCCGAACTCCCCGGCCGGCACCAGCAGGACAATGCCGCTCTGGCGACCGCCATGCTGCGGCACCAGTCGGCGCTGTCCGTTTCCAAACACGCGCTGGAGGCCGCGCCGCGCCGTGCGGACTGGCCCGCCCGCCTGCAGCACCTGGAGACCGGCAAGCTCGCGGACCTTTGCCCGCCCGGCGCGGCGCTGTTCCTGGACGGCGGCCACAATCCCGGTGCGGGCGAAGCGATTGGCCAGTTCCTGGAACGCCGCCAGCGGGAGGGCGGGCAGCCCGTCACGGTCATTGCCGGCATGATCGAGGGCAAGGATCACGCCGGGTTCCTGTCCGGCTTCGCCCCCTATGTGCAGCACCTGATCGCCGTGCCCATCCCCGGCTATGCTTTCGCGCCGCCCGCGGCCGTTGCCGCCGCCGCCAAGTCCCTCGGCCTTTCCAGTTCGACCGCAGACAGTCCCAAAACCGCGCTGAAGGCCCTGCGGCGGGACGGCGAACCGCCCCTGATCCTCATCTGCGGCTCGCTCTACCTTGCCGGGCAGGTCCTTGCCGCGAACGGCACGCCGCCGGTCTAGCGTTCACGGGGACCAAGGTTTTCGCCGCCGCCGCTGCCCCCGCCCCCCCTGGCATAGCGGATGTCGATATCCCGGGCGCGGATATGCTCGATCAGACGCCGCGACCAGCTGTCATCGGCGGCGTGGGGGTTGTTCGCCGCGGGGGCCAGCACGGCTTCCGCCTCTTCCCATTCCCCGATCAGGGCCAGCGACAGCGCGAGCGTCGTTGCGACCGGCACGACCTGCGGCGCCAGCTCCAGCGCCAGCCGCATCAACGCGCGCTCACTCTCTCCGCGATAGGCATCGCCGTCATGAACATGGTAGAACAGCGTCGGCACATGGTTCGGGCGCAGCCGGTTCGCCCGCGCATAATGCGTCCGCGCCGTCCTGTGGTCCGCGTCGATGTCGAACCCCTCTTCATGCGCGCGCCGCGAATAGGCCCGGCCCAGGAAATAGCTGTGGTCGGGATTGTCCGGCTCGGCCGCCACCATGGCGGACAGGCTCTTGATCGCGATTGCCGTATCGCCTGCCAGTGCCTCGGCCTGGGCCAGCCGCGCCCTGGCGTAACCGTCATCGCGATCCTCTGCGTTCCGGCGAATGACGCGCAGGTGCCGCTGGGGATCGCCAAGACCGCAGTTCAACATGGCAAAGCGCGGCAGGATATCGTCCGATGAATCTGGCAGCGTCCGCGTCTCGATGGCGGCCGCGCGGAAATAGCCGGGCGGAAGGGTCAGCTTCCTATAGGGGATACGCTTCTCCAAGAAGTAGCGCCGCACCTCGTCCCCGAACGCTTCGGGGCTGGCGGAGAAGGCTGCCGAGAAGGCGGTGACCGGATCGCCCCCATTGGCCACCGCCGCCAGGTAATCGGCGAGCTGCGCCGTGCGGCCCGCATCCTGGTAGATATAATGCAGCAGGATCCAGCTTTGCGGATAGAATACCCAGAAATCCTCGCTGGACACGTCGCCGCGAAGAAGGTCGTCCCAAGCCATCCAGTCCATGCGCTGCAGCGTGCGAACGCGCCCTTTTTGAAGGACGCCGATCTTCGCCACGGACCCGGCGAACTCCGCCGTCATGAAATATTCCGCAAACGCCTCCGCGAACCAGCGCGGATAGGCGGTCGCGGCATGCTGCAGCATGAAGTGGTGCACATATTCGTGCAGCGTCGTCGTTGCGTAGAATCCCCTCTCCTTGTCGACGCCAAAGACGCAGATGCCGGACGGGCTCGCCACATAGATACCGGCGATCAGCGGACGCCCGCTCAGCCGCTGAACCTCCGCCGAATTTCTCAGCATGAAGACATCCAGCTTCGGCGCAGCCCTCTCGGCGGGAACCCCGGTGTAGCGGCGAAGAAGCTGGTCGAACTGTTCCAGCAGCTGCGCGCGGCGCGCGACATTCTCTTCGCTACCCCGCGCGTAGACCCGAAACTGGTTCGATTCCGCGACCGCCCATTCGGCGGCTACCGGTGCGCTCAAAAGCGCCGCCACCAGCATGGCCAGGATGATCCGCATCCGTCTGCTCACTCTTGTCAGTGCCTGCCTGCCATTTGCCGCCCCGAGCTAGCGTTCGGACCCTAGTTCACTTCCCTGTGCACGGGTTTCTCGTCCGCCGCTGGTTCGGTGCCTGCCGTGCCGATGGCCGCATCGACGAGCCCCGTCCGCATCATGATCGCATAGAGGACCACGCCCGGCACGGCGGCGGCTGTCGTCAGCAGGTAGAAGTTCACATAGCCGATCCCCTCAATCAGGCTGCCCGCCGTCGTCCCCGTCAGGAACCGGCCGACAATGCTCGCGGCGGCGGAGATCAGCGCATATTGGCTGGCCGTGAAGCGCAGGTCACAAAGCGCGGAGAAATAGGCGACCACCGCCACCCCGCCAAAGCCGCTGGCGAAGTTCTCGAAGCCGATCGCGGCCGCCATGCCAAGGTTGCTGTGGCCCACGGCGGCGAGCGCTGCGAAGCTGAAGTTCGAAACCGCCATCAGTATGAGCGCGATCATGACCGACCACTTCATACCGATCCGCTCGTACAGCCAGCCGCCGACGAACACGCCGATCAGCAGCGCCCAGAAGCCGACGCCCACATCGTAAAAGGCGATCTCGTCATTGGTGTAGCCAAGGTCGTCGAACAGCAGGCGAAAGGTCAGGTTCGCCAGCGTGTCGCCGATCTTGTGCACCAGGATAAACAGCAGCACCAGGAACGCCCCCTGCCTTTGCAGGAACTCCGTGAAGGGACCGATGACCGACTGCACGGCGGCGGCAAGACCCTTTCGCTCGGCCACTTCCCGGTGGCGCTTCGGTTCGCCCATGATCAGCGCGGCAATCATCGCGGGCAGCGCGAACAGCGCGCAGACCATATAGGCGATGGTCCAGCCCGCCTCGTCCGCCAGCATTAGCGCCACGGCGGCGGCGGCGGCGGCGCCGATCCGCCAGCCATATTGGCTCATCCCCGCGCCCACGCCCAGCTGGCGCGGCTCCAGCAGCTCGATGCGGTAACCGTCGATCACGATGTCGTAGGTCGCGCCCGCCACGCCCACCAAAATCGCCGCGATGGCGGTGTATGTGATGTCGTCGGCGGGCTGGGCGAGGCCGAGGTTGGTGATCGCTGCGATCACCAGCGTACCGGCCACCAGCATCCACGATACGCGCTGTCCCAGCCGGCCAAGGATCGGCAGCTTCACGCTGTCGATGATCCACGCCCACGCCCATTTGAAATTATAAGCGAGGAACACGAGCGCGAAGAGCGTCACCGTCGACTTCTCGATCCCGTCCTGCGCCAGCCGCGTCGTCAGCGTCGCCGCGATCATCGCGAAGGGCGCGCCCGACGAAATGCCGACGGCCAGCGCGGTCAGCGGCGCGGGTTCCAGATAGGCGCGAATGCCGGTGGGATGCGCGGCGGGTTCGGTCGCGGCGGGCTCGGTTGTCATGCCATGCCTCCGGTCAGCGAGCCCAGGTGAAGGTCACACTGGGTCACACCTCTCGCGTGCGCACGCGCGCAGGTCGCGGGCGCGCGTGCGCGCGAGGTCGCGCGGCTGCCGGGTTCAAAGTTGTGCGGTGGCTGGAAAAACGCTGGAGACATGCACCCACCTCTGAACCAGCATCTCCTATTTTGAAAGCACTATGGGCCGGTCCGGGCCGACCCTTGCATTTTTCGGATTTGTCAGCGCCGCCCCTTCGGCGGTATCCTCGCGCTCATGGATATGCCCGCCCCGCACCGCCGCCCCACGGAGGGCCAGCTGAACCTCGCCCGCCGCATTCAGTCCGGCGACCGGCTCGACATGCCCGGAACCTCGACGCTCGACCCGGCGATCTACACCGATGAGGACCGGTTCAGGGCGGAGCGCGACCGGCTGTTCGAGGCGATGCCCGTCGTCGTCGCGCCCTCGGCCCTGCTGCCCGAACCCAACAGCGCGGTCACGCATGACGGGTTCGGCATGCCGCTCCTCCTGTCGCGCGACAAGACCGGCCGCCTGCACGTCTTCCTCAACATCTGCCGCCACCGCGGCACCCGGCTCGTGAACGAGGACGGCGTTGTCACCGGCCCGCGCATCATCTGCCCCTACCACGCCTGGGCCTATGCGCCCGATGGCAAGCTCGCCGGCCTGCCCCGGCCCGAGGCCTTTCCCGGCATGGACAAGGGCGACTACGGCCTGATCGAGATGCCGAGCGTTGAGGCGGGCGGCATGATCTGGGCCGGGCTCGACCGCACCCGCGACTATGACTTCTCCTACGCGAACGGCCCCTTGCGGCAGGATTTCGAGGCGCTGGGGTTCGCCGGGATGCACCTCTACAAACGCCGCACGCACGAGGTGGAGGGCAACTGGAAGCTCATCATGGATGCGTTCCTGGAAAGCTATCACGTCCAGCGGCTGCACCAGGATTCGATCGCGCGCTTCTTCGGTGACGGCGAGGGCTCCGGCGACCAGATCGGCCCGCACCAGCGCAGCCTCGTCACCCGCAAGTTCGACGACGGCACGGTCGATCTTGAGGACTGGCCGACGCTCCGCCGCCTCGGCACCTTCACCTACCAGCTCCTGCCCGCGACGGTCATCATCTGTTCGCCCGACTATGTGAACGTGATGACGATCATGCCGCAGACGGTGCGCGAGACGCTGGTCGAGGACTTCATGCTGATCCCCGAACCGCCGAAGGGCGAGAAGGCGGAGGATCACTGGGCGCGCAGCTGGGCCCTCCTAGACGGCAAGGTCTTCGGCGAAGAGGATTTCGGCGCCTGCCGCCTCGGCCAGAAGGGTCTCGATTCCGGCGAAGTCGGCGAAATCCTCCTCGGCGGCCTGGAACAGGGCCTGAAGCGCTTTCATACCGAGGTGGAACGGCAGATCGCTTGACCCTTGCATTGGTGATATAGTTCAGTAATACAGCGCCCTTCTGAACCATAGGTCTTGAGGATGCTGCCATGTTGGCCACGAAGATATTGCTCCCCTGCGCCGCGGCGCTGACGGCCGCCGCACCCGCCCTCGCCGTGCCGACCGATTTCGCCGAGCGCGTGGCAGCCTATGTCGACGACGCCTGGCCTGGCGATGGACCCGGCGCGTCCGTCGTCGTCATGGAGGATGGTGAGATCGTCTATGCCGGCGCACAGGGCCTCGCCGATCTCGAGGCGGGCACGCCCCTCACCCCCGACACGGTGCTCCGCCTCGCCTCGATCACGAAGCAGTTCAGCGCCGCCGTGATGATGCAGCTTGTGGACGAGGGGCGCGTGTCGCTCGACGATCCGGTCTCGAAGTTCCTGCCGGACTATCCACAGCCCGGCGCTTCGGCAACGATACGCCAGCTCCTGAACCATTCGTCCGGCATACAGTCCTATACCCAGATCGACGGCTGGATGGCCGGTGCGGGCCCCGGCCGGGCCTATACGACCGAAGAACTGGTGGCGGAATTCAAGGATGCCCCGGTCGTCAGCCAGCCGGGTGAGGCGTTCGTCTACAACAACAGCGGTTATGTTCTGGTCGGCGCCATCATCGAAGCCGTCACCGGCAAGGACTGGGACGTGGCGGTGCGCGAGCGCATAGCCGAGCCGCTTGGCCTGGAAACCCTGGCAGGCGGCACCCGGCTTCCGGCCGACACCCTGGCTGCCAAGGGTTATACGAGGGGAGAGGACGGCGGCTGGGCACCGGCGCGCTATATTCACATGAGCGTCCCCCATGCCGCCGGTGCGCTCATGGCGTCGGCGACCGATCTGGCTCGCTGGGGCCATGCCCTGCACAATGGCCGTGTTGTCTCGCCAAAGAGCTACGCCGCCATGATTACCCCGGAAAGCGAGGACATACTGATCAGCGGCGCACCCCGCGGTCTGGGTCTCGCGACAGGCGATGTCCGCGGACGCCCCATGATCGGCCATAGCGGCGGAATTTTCGGATTTTCGACCGATAGCGGCTATCTACCGGACGAACAGGTCTTTGTCGCGGTTCTGGCGAATGCTGACCGCCCGCAGACAGACCCTCGGGAGGCCGTGCGCCGCCTGCTGGCGATGGCGGTTGATGACGCCTACCCCGTCTACACCGAGGCACCGGTCGACGTCACCGCCGTCGAACCCCTTCTCGGCATCTATACGATTGTGGGCGGCGAGGAGACGCGCACGTTCCAGATGATCGATGGCAAGCTGTACACCGTCAGGGGCGAGAGTGCGCCGCAGGCGGTGCTGCCGAGTGAAGAAGGCCCGTTCTTCTACGCCGGTGACCGGCTGACCTTCTTCACGATCGAGGAGGTCGACGGTGTGCGCCAGATGGCCATGCACCACGACGGATCCACGACCGCGCAGATGGCAGTCTGGACCGCCCCGCCGCCGGAAGTCCAGGAGGCTGTGGACGTGCCGGCCGATCGTCTAGCCGCCTATGCCGGGACCTACAGCTTCGGCGGACCCGACCTGCGCGTCTTTTTCGATGAGAACGACGTGTTCACGGCTCAGCTGACTGGCCAGCCCCCCTTTCCGCTGAAGGCTGTTGCGAACGACACGTTCACCATTGATACCGTCGGCGCACGCCTGGTCTTCGACACCGGCGAGACGCCCGCGCCGCGCCTGACGATCTACCAGGGCGGACAGGAGCTCGTTGCGGAGCGCCAGCCGGAATCGTAACTGCTGGTCGGCGGCGGCGCAGGGCGAAGCCTAGCTAGCAGAAATTCACTGGCCCATCCGCCGGAACAGCGGGTGGGACCGGACGCCGGACGCCGCTAGATGTCTCCATCGAAAGGGGAGACTTCCATGGCCACCGAACGCATCGAGTTTACCAATGCGAAGGGCGTCGCACTCGCCGGCGCGCTCGAACTGCCGCCGGGGCGGGTGCGCGGGGCGGCGCTGTTCGCGCACTGCTTTACCTGCACCAAGCAGAGCCGGGCGGCCACGCGCATCACGCGGGCGCTGGCGCAAATCGGAATCGCCACGCTGCGCTTCGACTTCACCGGGCTCGGCGGCTCGGACGGCGATTTCGCCCATGGCGGGTTCGCCAGTGACGTTGGCGACGTCATCAGCGGCGCGGCCTTCCTTGAGGAGCGGTTCGGGGAAGGCGTCCTCCTCATAGGCCACAGCCTCGGCGGCGCCGCCGTCCTTGCCGCCGCGCAGCATGTCAGCCATGTCCATGCCGTCGCCACCATCGGCGCACCGTCCGACGTGCCCCATGTCCTCGAACAGTTCAGCGGCGACCTTGCGGCCATCGAGCGTGACGGCGAGGGCGATGTCGAGATCGCCGGCCGGCCTTTCCGCATTGGCCGCAGCTTCATCGAAAGCGTGCGCGGTGCCGACGTCCTTTCCGCCGTCCGCGCCATGAAGCAGCCGCTTCTCATCATGCACGCGCCTACCGACGAGGTCGTCAGCGTCGATCATGCGCGCAAACTCTACGAGGCGGCGTTCCACCCCAAGAGCTTCGTCAGCCTCGATGACGCTGACCACCTGATGGTGCGCGACCGCGACGCGGTCTACGCCGCCAGCGTGATCGCCGCCTGGGCCGAACGCTACCTGCCCGCCGCGGAGCCGCGCGCGCCGGAAGAGGGCGTGCTGGCCGAAATGGGCCACGGCAAGTTCGGTACCCAGCTTTACGCGGGCAGCCACGCCTGGGTCGCCGACGAGCCGAAAAGCTATGGCGGCGAAGACCTTGGCCCCACCCCCTACGACATGCTGAACGCCGCGCTCGCGACCTGCACGGTCATGACGATGAAGATGTACGCCGACCGCAAAAAACTGCCCCTGACCCGCGCCGAAGT
This sequence comes from Pacificimonas sp., assembly GCA_036351775.1. GTDB lineage: Bacteria > Pseudomonadota > Alphaproteobacteria > Sphingomonadales > Sphingomonadaceae > Pacificimonas. The sequence goes on from JAZBPX010000026.1 coordinate 38,284, forward strand.
CATCGTCACGCACGAACGCAACCACGCCGACGACTGCGAGCAGGTCATGGAAGAGGACGATATGCCTACCCAGGCGCTCTACAAACAGATTCGCCTGGGCGGCGACCTGACCGCCGAGCAGCACGCGAAGCTCCTCGAAATCGCCGAAAAATGTCCCGTCAACCGCACCCTGAAGGGCAAACTCCACATCCACATGAAGGAGTAGTGTGGCAGGCGTTGCGATGTCGCAATTTTTGGCTTATATCGGGTCAAGGATAAGGACATGACCATGACAGCCTTCAAACCCGCTCCCTTTCTCGGACCGCAAGGTTTCGTCGATGTGGACAGCGTCACCAACACGCTGCGCATGAGCACGCATCAGCTTGCCGACACGGCGGGCCTTCCGCGAACCACCGTGGCCAAACGCGACCGGCGACAGGGCGCGAAGGCACAGGCGCGCCTCCTGGAAATGCTGCATATTCTTGCCCGAATTGATCAATGGGCTGGTGGTTATGCGCAGGCGCTAAGCTGGTACCGGGCAGAGCCGATCCCGGCGCTCGACGGGCGCACGGCGGAAGCGCTAGTGAAGGACGGACGCGCGGGCGACGTTCTCGATTATCTCGATCATCTGGCGGTTGGCGGCTACGCCTGAGCGCACGCTGAGCCGCACTGTCATGCGCTTTCAGGCCCGCTGTTACCGCGCGCACGACTCGCGCTGGTCCTTTTCGCCGCTGTCCGGCGCTGGGTCCGCCGTTCATGGTGGCCGTTTCAATCGCAAGGGGCAGCGCGCCCTCTACCTGTCGCTCGATTTCGCCGCGGCCGTCACGGAAGCGAGCCAGGGCTTCGCGCGCCGAATTCCGCCGCTGACCCTTTGCGAATATGATGTCGACTGCGAGCCGGTCGCCGACCTGTGCGATCGAGCCGTTCGCGGCGAGCTGCACGTCAATGAGACGCACCTTGCCGCCCCCTGGCTCAGCGATTTCAAGGCCGGGCGAACGCCATCGTCCGTCCGCGTCGCGGAACGGCTTGCGAAGGCGGGCTATGCGGGACTGCTTTATCCGAGCTTTGCGGTAGGCGCAGCGAATACGTCCGGCAATCTGGTTCTTTGGCAGTGGGGAAGCCATCGACCGGCGAAGGTCATCTTGTACGATCCGGAAAAGCGCCTGCCCCGGGATCAGTCGTCCTGGCCAGAAAGCGGATAGCTGCGCCCATCCCGAAGCAAGGCGCTAGTCCTCCCGCTTGTCAGCGATGCCGGACAGGTCATCCTCTTCATCCGGCAGCGAGGACAGCTTGGTATTACCGGTCCCGGCGCGCGCGTCTGCTGCGCCCGCCGCTTCTTCACCGCGCGCCCACCGATCACAGCCGCCGCGGCGACCGCCCCAATCGCCGGCAGCCCAATTCACAGCTTTTTCTTCGTATCGTCGTTCATGCCATTTCCGATCAGAAGCTGCGACCAGCTTACAGCCCCAAACGGTTCTGCCTAGCGCCCCGGCATCTGGGCGGGCGGCAATTATCGGCGCATCGGCACCTTGCCGCTGTCCTAGCTAATGTTGCGCGCGGCCCTGGCGGCCTCCGGCAATGTCAGGACCAGACTGATCGCGGACACCGCCGTGGCGACCTGGCACCAACTGCACAATGCCTTCGTCTCCTGCCATTCCTTACCCGCGAGCTTCAGGCATGTGTAAAAGTCATAGCCGGCCTTCGCAGCAGCCGCGAGCGGCAGCGTGGGTTGGCGTTCAGTCCGGTCCTTACCCCCGGCGGCCGCCAGGATTGCGGTGGTACCATAGGAGTTCAGCATGATCAGGCCGTCCGCCGTCTGCAGCTTCTCATAAGCGTAATCCTGTCGATCGACCTTCTCTGCGTTCCAGATGCGACCGGGCAAAATGTCGGGCAGCCGCCGAAGGATGCCGGTCTGGTAGGCCCCGACGACCCCGCCGATAACCGCACCGGCCAGGGACAGTCCGATCACCTGGCGGCGTCGCCGCATATCCTTCCCCTCGGCAAGCCTGAGTTCCTTGCTCAGGCGATGGGGCGGAACGCTTTCGAACGTCGTAATCTCTGTGGTCATAGTCTCAGTCCCGTCCCGGTTCGGCCATCCGGCGGTGCATCTGCGCCAGCATGCTGTCGGGGATGATCCCCGCAAAGGCGGCCTGTACCTTGTTCATGAAGCTGCCGCCTACAACACCGGTCTCGCCGTTCTTCATGGCCTCCCATCCGTCGCGCGCCACGTCGGCAGGATCGTCCTTGTCCTCGTCCTGGCCAACCGGCGTATCTTCCATATTGGCGCGGTCGAAGAATTCGGTGTCGGTGGGGCCGGGCATCAGGCAGGTGATGGTAACGCCGGAGTCCTTCCATTCGTTCGCCAGCGCCCAGCACAGATTGTCGAGATAGGCCTTCGTGCTGTTGTAAACGGCTTGAAAGGCACCGGGAATATATCCGGCGATCGAGCCCGTGACCAGAATGCGCCCGCGTCCCTGGGCGGCCATATGTTTCCCGACATTGTGCAGCAGCCGCGTTGTTCCCGTGACATTGACATCGATCACGTCCTTGGCGCGCTGGAAGTCCTGGTCGAGAAAGGCACCGCCAAGGCCGCGTCCGGCGTTGGCGACGAGCGCGTCAACGGGCCGCTCGCCGATCGCCGCCACAAGGTCGTCCAGACCTTCGGCCGTACCAAGATCAGCGTTCAGCGCGGTGACCGCCACACCGTAAACTGCCATCTCCGCCCGGCGCTGGTCGATCTCGGCTTCGTTCGCCACGATGAGCAAATCGTAGTTTTCCCGCGCGGCGATTTTCGCCAGTTCGAAGCCAATGCCGGTCGAGGCACCGGTGATGACGGCATAGGGGCGGGTGGACATAATGGAGGGCTTCCTTCTTGCTTGGTCTTTTCCCCCTTTTCCCTCCTCGCCCCGACGTCAGCCGGGTTTCAAAACCACCTTGGTCCATTCATCCTGCTTGTTCTTGAAATTCTCATAGCCGCGCGGCGCATCTTCCAGCGGCAGCCGGTGGGAGATCAGCCAAGTCGTGTCAATCTCGCCGGCCTGTATCTTCTCCAGGAGGGGCTTCAGATAGCGCTGAACGTGCGTCTGGCCGGTCTTCAGCGTCAGCCCCTTTTCCATGAAGGCGCCGAGCGGAAACTTATCCACCATGCCGCCATAGACGCCCGGCATCGATACGCGCCCGCCCTTTCGGCACGACAGGATCGCCTGCTTCAATGCTGCGGCGCGGTCGGCGCCAAAGCCGATCTTCTGCTTCACCCCGTCGATCAGATTGTCGACGGCAAAGCCGTGCGCCTCCATGCCGACCGCGTCAATCACGGCGTCCGGGCCGATGCCGCCGGTCATGTCCATCAGCGCCTCGCGCACGTCCGTCCGGCGAAAATCGATGATCTCCGCGCCGACGTCCTTGGCAAGCTGCAGCCGGTTGGGATGGTGGTCGATCGAAATGACGCGGTCGGCACCCATGATCTTGGCTGCCTGTGCCGCGAACAGCCCGACCGGTCCGGCACCCCAGACGGCAACGATGTCGCCTTCCTCGATCTCCGCATTTTCCGCGCCCATCCATCCGGTGGGCAGAATGTCCGACAGGAACAGGACCTGGTCGTCCGACAGGCCCTCGGGGATCACGATGGGCCCGACATTCGAAAACGGGATTCGGGCATATTCGGCCTGTCCGCCGGAATAGCCGCCGGTCATGTGGGAATAGCCGAACAGCCCGGACATGGCGTGGCCGTACAGCGTCTCCGACATGTCCTGCTTGTCGGCCGGATTGGAATTGTCGCAGGCCGAATATTGCGTCTTGCGGCAGAAATAGCATTCACCGCAGGAAATGGTGAACGGAACGACGACGCGCTGGCCTTTCTTCAGCGTTGACTGGGGACCGGTTTCGACGACTTCGCCCATCATCTCATGTCCGACGATGTCGCCGGCCAGCATGCCCGGAATGACGCCGTCGTAAAGGTGCAGGTCGGATCCGCAGATCGCCGTTGATGTGACCTTTATGACCGCGTCTTTCGGATTGATGATCTCCGGGTCCGGAACCGTGTCCACGCGAATGTCGTGCGTGCCGTGCCAGGTGACTGCGCGCATATCCTAGTCCTCCTGCTGGCGGCTGTGGCTGGACGTGGCGATCTCGCCCGTCTCCATCAGCATCTTGAAGCGTTTCAGGTCGCGGCGCGCCTGCACGGCGGGTTCGCGGCCAAAGGCCTTTGCCGCCAGCCTGCCCAGGTCCCCGCCAGGCGGCCGGTAGGCGATGATCAGGCGGACTTTCGTGCCGCGCTCACCCACCGTATCGTCGAACTCGACCCGGCCCTCGGTATCGATGTCGGACCCGGGGACAGAGCGCCACGCGATCAGCTTGTCGGCTTCGTCGCGCGCGATTTCCGTTTCGATGTCCACCGTCCGCCCGCCCGGTGCCCTGATCGTCCAGACCGCGCGCCCGTCGCCCCCTGTCGGTCGGATCGCCTCGACATTGTCCATCACCCGGGGGAGGTTCTGAAAGTCCCTCCAGAACGCGTAGAGTTCATGCCGCGGCCGGTCGATCGTGACGGCGCGGCTGGCGACGTCATACGCGCCGAATTTCGAGGAGTGCGTTGCCGATCCGGGGGCATCGTCGTGCGGGCGGCTGCGCCGGGCCTTGCGGACGGCCACGGTACCGCTGATCGCGGCGGCGGCGGCGACGGCACCGATCGCCGACAGGCCGAGACCGATGCCGAGAGACTTTTTGGCGTCATCGTCCATGGGACCGGTCCTCCTGCTTGTCCTGGGAACGGACATGCTGTCACCCGCGTCCGTCCACGATCAGAAGGCCAACCTTGGGAACCGGTCGATGTTCCCGCTTTCTCTTCTAAAAAAGTACAGGTTGCGGTATGTTAACTCACCGCCCGCACCCCGATCACCCCGGCTGCCGCCAGCGCGCCGATGGCGGGAAGGCCGATCCACAGCTTTTTCTTGGTATCGTCGTTCATGGCGTGTTCTCTTCATTTTCCTGAGTAAAGCTGGCGGGTGTGCAGCACGGCAAGAATGACCACGACCTCCGCGTCATCGTCCACCGAATAGATGAGGCGGTAATTCAGGCCCGGCACCGAGAAGCTTCGCGCCCCGTAGGTCGCCACCTCTGGCCCCATCCGCGGAAAATCGCCCAGGGTAAGCGCCGCCTGAAATAGCCGGCCCACAGTGCGGTCGGCGGCCGCCGTACTGTCCACGGCGATCCAGCTTTGGATGTTCGTGAGGTCCCGCTGCGCCGCTGGCGCAAATTCAACGATCAATTTGCAGTTCGCGCCAGACCTGCTCGGCGGGAATCGTTTCCGCACCGTCCTCGAGTTCCTGGCGCGCGGCGCGCACCTTCTCGCGCACCCACTCGTCGTAGCCGGGGTCTTTCGGCCCGTCCCGATCGGTGATCAGGTCCTCGATGTCGATGGCCTTGCCGCTCATCCGGCAAGCATAAACGAGGAAGCCGCCCCGCTCAAGCCACGGGCCCCCGCCGCCGGTAGCTCAGCGCCTCGGCGATGTGCACACGCCCGACCTGCTCCGCGCCCGCCAGGTCCGCGATGGTGCGCGCGACTTTCAGCATGCGGTGATAGCTGCGGGCGGTCAGTTTCATGGCTTCGGCGGCCTGGCGGAGGAGGTCGGCCCCGGCGTCGTCCGGCGTTGCGCTGGCTTCCAGCAGCTTGCCGTCGGCCTCCGCATTGGTGCGCGCGCCTTCACCGGCATAGCGGTCCGTCTGGCGCTGGCGGGCGGCGGCAACGCGCGCGGCGACCTCGGCCGTGCCCTCGGCGGGCGGCGGCATGGAGAGATCGGCGGCGGTGACCGGCTCGACCTCCACATGAAGGTCGATACGGTCGAGGAGCGGGCCGGACAGCTTCGCCTGATATTCCCCGGCGCAGCGCGGCGCGCGGGCGCAGGCCAGGGCGGGGTCCCCCAGATGGCCGCAGCGGCACGGGTTCATCGCCGCGATGAGCTGGACACGTGCTGGGTAGGTTACGTGCATGGCCGCGCGCGCCACCGATACCTCGCCCACCTCCAGCGGCTGGCGCAGGCTGTCGAGCACGCGCCGGTCGAACTCCGGCAGCTCGTCGAGGAACAGGACGCCGAGATGCGCCAGGCTGACCTCCCCCGGCCGCGCCTTCTGCCCGCCGCCCACCAGCGCGGGCATGGAGGCGGAATGGTGCGGCGCGCGGTAGGGGCGCTGGCGGATCAGGCGTCCGGCCTCCAGCGTCCCGGCGACCGACGCCACCATCGAGACCTCCAGCGCCTCCTCCGGCACCAGCTCCGGCAGGATTCCCGGCAGCGTCGCGGCCAGCAGCGATTTTCCCGCACCCGGCGGCCCAGACATCAGCAGGTTGTGCCCGCCCGCCGCCGCGATCTCCAGCGCGCGCTTCGCCGTCTCCTGCCCCTTCACCTCATTGAGGTTCGGCGCGGGCGCAGGCTCGGCGGGCGCGGCGCGTTCGGGCGGCGAGAGGAGCTGCGTGCCCTTGAAATGGTTGAGCAGTTCGAGAAGCCCCGGCGCGGCCAGCACGTCGATCCGCCCGGCCCACGCCGCCTCCCCGCCCTGCGCCGCGGGACAGATCAGGCCGAGGTCGTTCGTCGAGGCGTGCAGCGCCGCTAGCAGCACCCCCGGCACCGGGGCCAACCGCCCATCGAGCGACAGCTCCCCCACGATCAGATATTCGGACAGCTGCTCGGCATCGACGATCCCCATCGCCGCCAGGAGGCCGAGCGCGATGGGGAGGTCATAGTGCGACCCCTCCTTTGGCAGGTCGGCGGGCGACAGGTTCACGGTGATCCGCTGGAATGGCAGCGCGAGGCCGATGGCGGACAGCGCCGCGCGCACCCGCTCCTGACTTTCCGCGACCGCCTTGTCGGCGAGGCCCACGATGGTGAATTTCGATCCGCCTTTGGCGATCTGCACCTGCACGTCGACCGAGCGCGCCTCCAGCCCCAGAAAGGCCACCGTGGTGACATGCGCGACCATTTATGCTGCCGAAAGCCCCCCCTCGCCCGTTTGCCTGTAAGGGGTTAGCGCGGGCGCGGGCGCACTGTCCACGCCGTTTCTGCGAACTCGCCAGTCCCGAGACAGAAACCCCGCGGGCCGCATCGCGCAGCCTTCAGGCGGAGGCCCCGCCCTTCCCGCGAACGCGCTGGATGATGATCGGTAGGACCGCGAGCGCGGCAAGGCCGAGGATCGGCAAGAGGACGGCCGGGTCGGTGAGAACGCCTGACAGCTGCAGCTCGTCACCGCGCGCGATGATCGCCCCCGCGCCTGCGCCAATCGACGAGTAGACGAACGTGCCGGGAATGATCCCCATGCCGGTCGCCAGCGCATAGGGGGCCAGCCGCATCCCGAAAATGCCCGCTGCGATGTTGATAAGGAAGAACGGGGCCGGGACCAGCCTCAGGAAAAGGAGGTAGTTGAAGGCGTTCTTCTCGAACCCCGCGCGCAGTTTCTGGATGCGCGGCCCCGCCTTCGCCTTCAGCGTTTCCGCCAGCGCCGTGCGCGCCGCCAGGAAGATGACGACCGCGCCGATGGTCGCGCCGACGACCGCCAAGCTGCCGCCGAGGGCCGTGCCAAACAGCAAACCGCCCGCGATGGTCAGCACCCACGCGCCCGGTACGCTGATCGCCACGACCAGAATGTAAAGCGCGGTATAGGCGAGCGCCGCGACCAGCAGGTTGTCCGTCACGAACGCGCGCAGCGTCTCATATTGCGAGGACAGATAGTCGAGGCTGAGGTACTGCCCCCCGCCCAGCGCGAAGAACAGCGCGAGGCCCGCGGCCAGCAGAATCAGCGGCCCGAACCGCTTCACCGGCGACGCCTTGGGCGCGGGCGCTTCGGCAGCCTTGGGAGTCTCTGCGCTATCGGACATCGTTGAGGTTCCAGTCATAGTCATGGTCGTCCCACCCGTCGCGGCCTTCCAGCGCCTTGGCAAGCGCGGGTTTGGCGAATTGACGGGCATGGTCGAGGACACCGGCCGGCCCGCCGAAATCGACGCCATACCAGCTGAAGATCGAGGACACGGTCAGCGCGCCGTCCCCGTCCACGCGAAAGCCGCGCGGATGGTTCACATAATCCCGCGCCGCCGCATCCATCTGCTCATCGAGGCGCTCGGGATCGAACGGCTCCGCGCGCAGGTCCGGACAGCCAACGGACGCGCAGTTCACCACATAGTGGATGCGCGGATCGGGAAACAGCGGACGCAGGATCCGGTGCTCGATGTCGTTCAGCGACACCTCCTCGCCCATCACGGTCAGGATTTTCCGGCCCCATGGCCCCCTGTTGAACAGACCGCCGTGAATCTTGCGGATGCTGGACACCGGATAGTGCTCCAGCACCAACTCGACCGTCGCGGCGTTATACAGGTTGATCCAGTAAGCCTTCTGCTGCGCGCGGGTCATGGCGAACACAGGCGCAGCCTCGAGCCTGTTCACATAGACCCTCAGCCTCTGGCGGTCGGCGTCCGTCACCCGGCCATAAGCGAACCGGGTCGAGCCATCGGCCTCCGTCTTCACATACTTGCCGAGGATCGCGGCAAGGGCGCTGTCGTCCACGGTATACCCGGCACCGCTGCGATCCCAGAAGGTCCAGGCATCGGATTTCGGGATGAAGGCGGAGGCCAGCAGCGACTGGGCACTGGCGGGTGTCGGCGCGATGGGGCTTTGCGACAAGGTCAGGCTCGCTGCGATGAAGAGAAGGAGTGAACGGATCATGGCCTGTCTTTCGGCGGCGCGCCCGCTAAGGTTACGCCGCCGAACCGCCGCCCGCTTCAATTGACAGCGCCGCCCGCTCCGCCTATGTGCCGGTACTGATGATGGCCGCTCGGCCCCTGCTGCTATAGCGCGCGGGTGGACTTGGCGGCCCCTTTTATTTTGCAGTTCTTGAAGTGGTGATGACCGATGAAGCGCACGTTCCAGCCCTCCAATCTCGTCCGCAAGCGCCGGCACGGGTTCCGGAGCCGCATGGCGACGAAGTCGGGCCGCCAGGTGCTGGCACGCCGCCGGGCCCGCGGCCGCAAGAAGCTGTCGGCCTAACCCTCCAGACGATTCGCAAGCGGCGTGATTTTCTCGCCGCGAACCGGGGCGCACGGGCGGCCACCGATGGCTTTGTCCTGCTCCTCCATCCGCGCCGCGACGACGATCCGGCCGTCCGGGTCGGCTACACCGTGACCAAGAAAATCGGCAACGCCGTGATCCGCAACCGCCTGAAGCGGCGTCTGCGCGCCGTCGCCCGCGCCGTGCTGCCCACCGCCGCTCCAGAAGGCACCGACCTCGTCCTCATCGGCCGGTCCGGCGGTCTGACCCGCGATTTCGCGAGCCTCCAGCGCGACCTCGAAAAAGCCATTTCCCGCGCGGCGAAGAAACTGTGATCGGCGAGCAAAGCGCGTCCCTCCACCGCTTGCGGGGGAGGTTAGGTGGGGGCCAGTTCTGGCGAAAGGCGGCGCAGCGTGATTACAGGCCCCCTCCGACCTCGCTGCGCTCGGCCACCTCCCCCGCAAGCGGTGGAGGAACGCACTTGTGAAACGCCCCCTCATCTTCATGGTTCGCATCTGGCAGCGCATCTTTTCGCCGCTGGTCGGGCCGACCTGCCGCTTTCAACCGACCTGTTCCCATTATGCGATCGAGGCCATAGAACGGCACGGCGCAGTCCGGGGTGGATGGCTTGCCGCCAGGCGCCTCTTGCGCTGCCACCCTCTGGGACCATCTGGATACGACCCGGTGCCGCCGGCAAAGCGGCGCTTGAGCGAGACATACGGGGATAATTCTTGACCGACGAGACCAGGAACCTCCTGCTCGCCATGGTGCTGTCCATGGCCGTGCTGTTCGGCTGGACGCTGATTTCTGACGCCTTCTTTCCGCCTGCGCGCGAACCGGCAACCGAGTTCGTCGACGGCGAGCAGGTCATCCTGCCCGACACCGATGCCGGGCCGGTTTCGATGGCCCCTGCCGCGATTCGCGCCCGCGCCGAGGTCATCGCCGACAGCCCGCGCGTCGCCATCGATACGCCGTCGCTGTCCGGCTCGATTAACCTGGAGGGCGCGCGCCTCGACGACCTGCTCCTCAAGCGCCACCACGAGACCATCGCGGGCCAGCAGGACATCCGCCTCTATTCCCCCGCGGGCAGCCCGCAGGCCTATTTCGCGCAGTTCGGCTGGACCGGCCAGGGTGACCTGCCGACGCCCACCACGCGCTGGACAGTCGAAAGCAGCGGCCCCCTCACGCCCGACAATCCCGTCACGCTCAGCTGGACCAACGATGCAGGCATCCGCTTCCTGATCGAATATTCGGTCGATGAGGATTACCTCTTCACCGTCGAGCAGCGCATCGAGAATCGCGGCTCCGCAGCCGTCGTCGCTCGACCCTACGGCCAGATCGCGCGCACCGGCACCGGCCCCGACGATGACACCTTCAACGCCCATGTCGGCCCGATCTCCTCGGGCGGCGGCGAGCTGGACTACGATATCGGCTATGACGATCTTGAGGGGCGCCAGGAGGTGAACGCGACCGGCGGCTGGCTCGGCTTTACCGACACCTACTGGCTCTCCGCGCTGATCGCGGGCGACACGCCCGTCCTCTCCGCCTTCCGCAAGGGGCGCGGAATCGACAGCTACGAGGCGACGATGCAGGGCGACCCCCTCGCGGTGAACCAGGACCGCGCCGTCACCACCCAGTTCCGCCTGTTCGCGGGCGCAAAGGAAATCGATGTCCTGGAGGGGTATCAGGATGCTGGCGGCATCAGCCAGATGGAGGGCGCGGTCGACTGGGGCTGGTTCGGCCTCATTGCAAAGCCGATCTACCACCTGCTCGCCTGGCTCCACACGCTCGTCCCGAACTGGGGCGTTGCGATCATCCTCCTCGTCATCGTCATCCGCATCGTCCTCTTCCCGATCGCGAACAAGCAGTATGAATCCATGGCGAAAATGCGCCAGGTCCAGCCCAAGATGAAGGCAATCCAGGAACGCTACAAGGACGACAAGCCCAAGCTTCAGCAGGAGATGATGGCGCTTTACAAGACGGAGAAGGTGAACCCCTTGGCCGGGTGCCTGCCGATCCTGCTCCAGATCCCGATCTTCTACGCGCTTTACAAGACGCTGCTTCTTTCCATCGACATCCGCCACCAGCCGTTCGCGCTGTGGATCAAGGACCTCTCCGCGCCCGATCCGCTGACGCCGGTGAACCTGTTCGGCTTCCTGCCCTTCGATCCGCCGGGTTTCCTTGCCATTGGCGTGCTGCCGATCCTTCTCGGCATCTCGATGTGGCTGATGATGAAGCTGAACCCCGCGCCCATGGACGACATCCAGAAGAAGATTTTCGGCATCATGCCTTGGGTGTTCATGTTCATCATGGCCCCCTTCGCGGCGGGCCTGCAGCTCTACTGGACGATCAACAACGTCATCTCGATCTTCCAGCAGTGGATCCTCCTGAAAAAGTACCCGCGTGAGGATCCGCCGCCCGCCGCCCCCGCCGAGGCGAAGTGACCGGCACAGAAGGCGTCGGCGCGACCTCCGCCGCGGCGGAGCGCTACGCCCGCGACCTGTTCAAGACCGGCGCGCGCTTCGCCCAGTCCGTTGCCGAGCTCGAGCAGCTGCCGGAGGATCTGGTGCCGGAAATCGCCTTCGCCGGCCGCTCCAACGTCGGCAAGTCCTCGCTGCTGAATGCGCTCTGCGGCCAGCACGGCCTTGCCCGCACCTCGAACACGCCGGGCCGCACCCAGCTCCTCAACCTCTTCCCCATCGGGGAGCCGCCCGAACTCCGCCTCGTCGACATGCCCGGCTACGGCTTTGCCAAGGCGCCGAAACAGATCGTCGAGGCCTGGAAGCGCCTCGTCTTCGATTACCTGCGTGGCCGCGCCACCCTCCGCCGGGTCATGCTGCTGATCGACGTGCGGCGCGGCATCAAGGACGTGGACCGGGAAGTCATGGCCATCCTCGACGAGGCCGCCGTCACCTACCAGGTCGTCCTCACGAAGGCCGACAAGGTGAAGGCCGCCGGCGAACGCTGGGCCGCGGGCGAAGCCGAAACCGCCATCGCCAAGCGCCCCGCCGCCTTCCCGGAGGTGATGCTGACCAGCGCGGAAAAGAACGCCGGCATCGACCAGCTCCGCCTCACCATCCTCGACGCCGCCCGCGCCTGACGGCAATAGGGTGCGGGACACCATTACTTCCCGCTCACCCTGATCCTGCCTAAGGGCGAGCGTGCGGGGCGGCCTGCGAGTTCAAGACTGGTCTGTGATGCTTCGACCCCTGCCTTCGCAGGGGCAGGCAGGCTCAGCATGAGCGGGGGTTGGGTGGAACGGACCGCCAACGGGATAGACAGGAGTCAGCGAACATGAAAATCATCATGGGCAACAAGCGCTATTCCAGCTGGAGCCTACGCGGCTGGCTGGCCATGAAGCAGTCGGGCCGCGACTTCGAAGAGCTCGTCATCCCCATGGACACCCCCGAATGGGCCGAGAAGAAGGCCGATCCGGCGCTGATGCCGTCCTCCCGTGTGCCCACAGTCTGGGACGGCGACATCGCCGTCTGGGAGAGCCTCGCCATCATCGACTGGCTGGCCGACCGCTACGGCCAGTCCGCCTACTGGCCGGTCGACGGGGCCGCGCGCGCCTTTGCCCGCTCCATCGCGGCGGAGATGCATGCGGGCTTCGGTGCCTTGCGCTCGCAATGCCCCATGGACGTGTGCACGACCTATGACAGCTTTCGGCTGGAGGATGACACGAAGAAGGACGTCGCCCGCATCGAGAAGCTGTGGGCCGAGGCGCGGGAGCGCTTCGCCCAGAATGGCCCCTATCTCTTCGGCCCGTTCGGCGCGGCGGACATGATGTATGCACCGGTCGTCATGCGCTTTCGTAGCTATGGGATTTCGCTGTCCGGTGCGGCGGCGGCGTATCAGCACGCCATGGAGGCGCACCCCTGGATCACCGAATGGCGCGCCGCAGCGGACGAAGAACCTCAGGACTGGACGATCGCAGCCTATGCGGAGCATGTTAAGGCGTATCTTTAGGATCGATTCCCGGCGGAGCGCGGCATGACCGATATGATGAAGGCGGCGCGTGAGAAACTCGCAAGCGCGCGGGCGGGTCAGGCGAGGACCGCCGCGCCAACGGCCACTGCGACAACCGCGACGCCGAAAACCTGGCTCGGTGCGCCGCGCTGGGCCACCGCGCTCGTGGGCTTTTTCGTGTTCCTGGTCCTCTATTTCGGCGTTGCGGCGTGGGTCATGGACGACCGCCGCGCCGACACCACCATGCGCCCGGCACCCGAGGCCCTGCCGCCGGGTGGCAGCGCGACCATCGCCTATGCCGCCAGCCTGATCGAACAGGAACTGGACCGCGGCGGCTGGACCCCGAACGACAGTTTTCTCTCGCCCACCGCGGCCCTGACCCGGATGCCCGCCTTCCAGACCGCGGTCGTCGACATGGTCCGCGCCGTCACGAACAGCTACACCGATACGCAGACCGTCGAGGCGCTCGCCCGCGCATCCAGCGAACTCGCCGTGGAGCCCGAACGCGGTTTCTTCAACGGCAGCTTTCCCTTTATCGGCGGCAGCGCGGGTGCGCGCTACGGCAATGCCGCCGACGAGCTGGTCGTCTACAACACCGCGCTTGCGACCGACCAGCTCTCCCGTCCCGGCGATTCGGAGACGCTGCGCGCGCTTCTCGAAACCATGCTCACCGAACTGCGCCGCGTGCGCGGCGATCTCGACGATCACATCCGCGGGGAGGACGAGACCGGCAGCGAATCGCTCGCCTATGAGGCGGCGCGGGGCGAATCCTACGCCGCCACGCTGCTCCTGCGCGGTGTTCGCAGCGATTTCGCGCCGTTGATCCGCGAGCGGCGGATCGGCTCGGCCCTTGTCGAGGCCATCGAGGCGCTGGACGCCGTCGCCGCGGAGAATGCGAGCTTTGTCGGCACCGACGACCTCACCAGCCAGGGCTATTTCCTTGCCAGTGCGATTGACGCGCTCGCCCGCGCCGAAGCCGAACTGGAGCCCGCCGCATGAGCGCCTGGATGCCCAGCGACCGCGGCCCCGGCTATCTCCTGATCGTCGATGAAAGCGAGGAGGCCGACAAGGCGCTGCGCTACGCCGTCCAGCGCGCCAAGGCCATTGGCGGCCAGATCACCCTCCTCCACGTCATCCGCCGCGCCGAATTCGTGCAGTGGGGCGGCGTGCAGGACATGATCGCAGCCGAAGCGCAGGAGGCGGCGGAAACCGCGCTCGTCCGCGCCGCCGACCGCGTTCACCGCCTGTCCGGCATAACATCCTCCATGATTATCCGGCAGGGCAAGCTGGTCGAGGAAGTGTCGGCCGTCGTGGAGGAGAACCCCGAACTCTCCGCCATCGTCCTCGGGGCCGCGTCGAAGGGCGCGCCCGGGCCCCTGGTCTCGCATTTCGCCGGTGAGAAGGCGGGCGGCCTGCCGCTTGTCGTTATCATCGTCCCCGGCGCGCTCGACGATGCCGCCATCGACGTGCTCACCGGCACCGGCGAGTCCGTTCCGCCTTCTGCCGCCGATTAGGCCGCGCTTCCGATCTTGCGGGAACCATCTCGCGGGAACCGGGCGGCAAACCGGACCGTATAGGTCTTGATTGCCGCTGGACCGCGCGCCACATGGGTGCGCGACAAAGGAGATACCTCGCCGATGCATATCCAGACGCAGACCACGCCGAACCCCGCCACGCTGATGTTCCAGCCGGGCCGCGCGGTGTCGCCCGACCAGACCTATGACTTCGACTCGCCGGAGGCGGCGGAGGCCTCGCCGCTCGCCGACGCGCTGTTCGGTCTCGGCAGCGTGACGGGCGTGTTCTTCGGTGCGGACTTCGTGTCCGTCACGCGCGACCCGGCGGGCACCGACTGGGCCACGCTGAAGCCTGAAGTGCTGTCGATCCTCGTCGATCACTTTTCCAGCGGCGCGCCACTCGTGATCGATGCCGGCAATGTCGCGCCCGCCGTAGAGGAAAACCCGGAAGACGCGGGCATCCGCGAACAGATCACCGAGCTTCTCGACGACCGCGTGCGGCCTGCTGTCGCGGGCGATGGCGGCGACATCGTGTTCCACGGTTTCAAGGAGGGCATTGTCTACCTGAAGATGCAGGGCGCGTGCGCCGGCTGCCCCTCATCCACCATGACCCTCAAGAACGGCATCGAAAACCTCCTCCGCTACTACGTGCCGGAGGTGGAAGAAGTCCGCGCGGTCTGAAGCGCGAACAGGCCCCCACCTAACCTCCCCCGCAAGCGGTGGAGGGACGTGCTGTACCCTCCACCGCTTGCGG
>JAZBPX010000027.1:0-2739 GCA_036351775.1 Pacificimonas sp.
CCGCTTCCCGCACCTGCATTCGGATCCCGCTTCCTGGTTGCGGCGAGGGCCAAGCACCATCAGCAAGGGTTCGGAAGATCCGTTGTGGTACCGTGCGGGTGGCCTGCCAGCGGCGCGGGGGCATGGCGTGTCATCCGGTAGCCATGGCCCGCGCGAACACCAGCGGTCCTGCGCTTTAACCCGGCTTATTCACCGAAAGCGCTGAGGGGAGGTTGCGTGCGCCCGAAGGTGCTTTAGAATCAGGCTGCTAAGACAAAACCCCTCAGCAGCTCCGGACGCACGCATGGGTGAAACGCTACAGCCCGTCACGCCGCGGTTCAATCGCTCCCTGCGGATCGAAAGCCGGGCGGACCGGCTGACGGGCGACCCGGGAGCCGTGATGCTGCGCGAGGTCATGGAGCGCAGCGGGATCGTGCCGTGGATGACGAAGCGGCTCGAGGACCCGCGCAGCGCGGCCGACGTGACCCACGACCTCGCCTCGCTGATCCGCACCAGCGTGCTGTTGGCCGCGCAGGGCTGGCGGGATCACGACGATGCCGACGCGCTGCGCCACGACCCCGCCTTCCGCTTGGCGGCCAGCTCGGCGGCGGGGCTGACGCCGCTCGCCGACGGGCACGGGCTGGCCTCGCAGCCGACCCTGTCGCGGTTCACCGCGACGATGGCAGCGCCCGCGAACCTGAAGGTCCTGCGCGAGGCGGTGCTGGAGCTCGCCGGGCGCGGGATCAGGGCGGACCGGGGGGGAAAGCGTCTGCGCTCCGTGACCCTCGACGTCGACAGCGCGCCCATCGAGGTGCACGGCCACCAGCCGAAGGCCGAGTGGAACGGCCACTACGGGGCCCGCATCTATCACCCGCTGATCACCTCGATCGCCGAGACGGGCGACATGCTGGACGCCCGGCTCCGGGCGGGCAACGTCGGCACCGCGGATGGCGCGCTGGACGTGATCCTCGATGTCGTGGATCGGGCGCGGAAGAGCTTCTGCGACGTGGCGATGGTCCGGATCGACGCCGGCTTTCCCTCGGCGGCCCTGCTGGCCGGCCTCGAAGCGCGGGGCATCGACTACGTCTCGCGCCTGCGTGCGAACGCGGCGCTGGACCGTCTGGCCGCGCCCTTCATGAAGCGTCCGCCGGGACGGCGGCCCGCCGAGCCGCGCATGTGGCTTCACGAGCTTCGCTACCAGGCCGCGAGCTGGGACGCGCCCCGGCGAGTGGTCCTGGTCGTGAAGGAGCGCGAGGGCGATCTGCTGCTGGACCGCTTCTTCCTGGTCACCTCGCTCGCCTGGACGGCGAAGACGCAGCGCGCGGTGCTGACGCACTACCGCGAGCGCGGCAAGGCCGAGGGCCATATGGGCGAACTGAAGGACGTGCTGACCCCGGCGCTGTCCTCGACCAACCGGGCGAAGTCCCACTGGCGCGGCAGCACGCCCAGGTCGAAGACCCCGGCCGTCGACGCCTTCGCGTGCAACGAGGTGCGGCTGCTCATCGCCTGCCTGGCCTACCAGGTCATGCACGTCGCGCGCCGCGCGATGGCGGAGGCGACCGGCACGGGCTGGAGCCTGCGCCGCCTGCGCGAGCGGGTCCTGCGGGCGGGCGCACGGCTGGTGGTCTCCGCTCGGCGCATGACGCTGGCGCTCTCCTCGGCCGCGGCGCCGTTCTGGGCCGTGCTCTGGCCAAGGCTCATGGCGCTGCACTGGGCAGGTCCGTAGCACCTGCGATCGCCGACAGTCTGGAAGGCCGCCAACGCCCCTGGGCGGCGAACCGTCGTGCGCCGGGCGCACCGGATCGCGCCGCGTAAAGCGCCGTCAGCTCCCATCGCGCCCGTCAGGAGCCTCAAGCCCCGCTATCGGCCGGTCCTCCTGTCACCCGACTGCGCCGACACCGCCCGTCACGCCGCCGCGACGCTTCCCCGACGCCAGGAAAACGCATTCGGTGAATAAGGCGGGCAGTACAGCAGACCTTTTTAACTATGGGGCTTTCTCCGGGCACGCGTCAAATATAATTTGCAGCCTGAATTCTAGAAAAAAAATCTGCCCAAGAGCCCAAGACTACAATATCTTCATTTTCCCCAATATCAGGAGCTCCTACGTACACGGCTTCGCCGGTCTCATCGACGAACAAGCCAAACTGAGTTCCGCATCCATCAGAACCGAAGAACCAATATTTTGGGTCATACGTACCATCGTTCGCTACCCTAAATTCATGAACTTCCTCTCGTGACCAAATTGCCAGCCTAGTCTCTCCTAGCCAACCCTCCGCGCTCGAATAGTCCTTATAGAAGTCAATTATTTCCGCTTTACCTTTAAAATCTGCCCATGGATCAACACCATTCTTGCCGGCTTCACGTAGAACCTTGCCGGGAAGTATATCAAAGCTTGTCATCCCCCAAGCTCCTTCTGTAGTCTATTCCACCACGGATTGACTTCACGACGATGAACACCTCTCTCGAGAAAGACCTTATTACTCATGCTGGTAGGATCACCGCCAAATTTGACCGGCACGATTTCGTGAACCTCGTATCCCCTGGGAACAACACCGCTCCTCTGAAGTGCTCGGTTTGCATTGTTTGCGCGTCGACGAGCTTCGGCGTACTCGGTTCCGGTTAGGAGCCGAAAGGTGGTGCCTGGTTGTCCCGTCCCGGACCATCACATAGACCCTCGTCGGATGGCGCTTTTCATGGCACGGTCGATCCTGCGCGAGGTTCGCAACGGGGGCGGGACATGCTGATCTCTCTGCACAAGCA
>JAZBPX010000028.1:0-123396 GCA_036351775.1 Pacificimonas sp.
CCCCCGGAACGGGGGGAGGGGGACCGCCGCAAAGCGGTGGTGGAGGGGGCGCGGCGTGAAGCTAACCGGCTCCGCGCAGGCGCGCACGTCCGCCAAGCAGCTCAGGCGGCGAATGAGCGAGCCGAAAGTGCTTCTTTGGGAGCATCTGCGGCGCTCGCCCATACGGTTCCGGCGCCAGCATCCGGCTGGGGCGTACATCATCGACTTCTACTGCGCGAAGGCAAAGCTGGCTGTCGAGGTCGATGGTGATCAGCATGCGGAGGACACGGCCCGAAGACATGACGACCGCCGCGATGCCTGGTTGGCCAGCAAAGGCGTGAAGACCGAGCGAGTTCCGACGCATCAGATCTGGCGCGACGCGGCTGGGGTCGCCAGTGAGATGATTCGGCTTGCTGTTCATCGGGCCGAGGCCCCCTCCACCACTGCGCGTTCGCGCAGCGGTCCCCCTCCCCCGGTGCCGGGAGAGGAAGTATGATCCCCGTTCCCGCATCCGGCACCCTCTCACGCGGTGTCCACCGCTTTCCCGTGCGCGTGTATTTCGAGGACACGGACCTGTCCGGGATCGTCTATCATGCGAACTACCTTCGCTTCATGGAGCGGGGGCGGTCGGACATGCTGCGGGCCGTGGGGATCGACCAGCGCGCGCATTTCGAGGCCGGGGAGGGGGCCTATGCAGTCGCCGACCTGCAGATCGCTTATAAACGTCCGGCAAGGCTCGACGATGCGCTGATTGTCGAAAGCCGCGTGACCCGGGTACGCGCGGCCGCCACGGAAATCGAACAGCGCATCCTTCGCGGCGGGGAACTCTGTACGGCGGCCACTGTTGTCGCTGCACTGGTCGGCCCCGATGGCCGCCCCTGCCGCCAGCCGGACGCCTGGCGCGAACTGTTCACGGACTTGATGATGGAGGTCGAGAGGGACGATGCAGGCTGATCCCGTAGCCCTTGGCATGAGTGCCGCCACCGACCTGTCGCCCTTCGCGCTGTTCATGGAAGCCGACATCGTCGTGAAGGCGGTGATGATCGGCCTCATTCTGGCGTCGGTCTGGTCATGGGCCATCATCTTCGACCGCAGCCGCCGCCTGACCCAGGTGGAGAAGCAGCGCGGCGCGTTCGAGGACCGGTTCTGGAGGGCGGACAGTCTGCAGGAGTTTCACGCCGCACAGGCCAAGCTGACCCATCCGGCAGCGCAGATCTTCGGTGCCGGCATGACGGAGTGGAAACGCTCCAGCGCGGAAGGCCGCAGCGTTCGGCGAGAGGGGCTGCGAACGCGCATGTCCTCCGCGCTTCAGGTGGCGATCGACCGGGAAATCGGCGCGCTGTCCGACCGGCTGAGCATCCTTGCCACCATCGGCTCGGTCAGCCCGTTCGTCGGGCTGTTCGGAACCGTCTGGGGTATCATGCGCGCGTTCACGTCCATCGCCGCCTCGCAGAACACCACGCTCGCCGTGGTCGCGCCGGGAATCGCGGAGGCGCTTTTTGCGACCGCGCTTGGCCTGTTCGCGGCCATCCCGGCGGTCATCGGTTATAACCGGCTCCTTCACCGGATCGGCATGCTGGAGGGGAAGCTGATCGGCTTTTCCGAGGAATTCCAGAACCTCGTCAGCCGCGAACTCGATGCGAAGGACTAGCTGCACATGGCGATGAGCGTCGGCAGCATGCGGCGGGGGCGCCGGGCGCGTCAGGCCCCGATGAGCGAGATCAACGTCACGCCCTTTGTCGACGTGATGCTGGTGCTGCTGATCATCTTTATGGTCGCCGCGCCGCTTCTCGTGACGGGCGTTCCCATCGACCTGCCGGACAACCGCGCCGCGCCGCTGGAGGCGGACGACACGCCGATCCAGATCAGCATCGACGATGAGGGCCGCATCTTCATCGATGAGCAGGAACAGGAACCCGGTGTCTTTGGCGCAAGGCTGGGCGCGATTGCCGAGGCGCGGCGCGGTGGACGCGAAGAGCCGCGCGTCTACATCCGCGCCGACCGGGCGCTCGACTACGGCCTCGTTATGGGTGTGCTCGGCGAAGTGAACCGCGCGGGATTCCGGCGCGTCGCGCTGGTCAGCGAAGATGGCGGCGAGGGCTTCGCTGCGGCCGAACAATGAGGGAAGCGAAGGCGCTGACCCTTTCCGGCGGCGCGCACCTTGCGCTTCTCGCCGTGCTGTCGCTCAGCTGGAGCCTGATGTCGAAGGACATCGCGCCGATCATGGACGAGCCGATCGATGTCGAGTTTGTCACGATCAGCGACGCGCCGACCGTTACCGAACGCCCGCCGCCCTCGCTGGCCGCTGCGCCGCGCGAGCTTGTAGAGGCCGAGCCGGTGCTGGAGCCGCTGGACTCCATTCAGCCCGAGGCTTTGCCGGACCTCTCGCCGCCATCGGATACGCCGCCCCCGCCGGAAGCCGAGCCGGAACCGGAACCCGAACAGGCCCCGCCGCAGCGGCAGGAGCTGTCCGCGCCGGTCGACCGCGACCTCGCCGTGGCGGAGCGCGCGCGGGAAGAGGATGACTTTGCCGAGGCGATCACCGATGCGCTGCCGACGCGCGCGCAGCTTTCCACGATCCAGCAGAATACGCTCGTCGGCCTGATTCGCGAGCGCATATACAAGTGCTGGGATCCGAATGCGGGCGGCGCGAATGCGTCCGCCATCGTTACCACCCTGCGCGTGAGGGCAATGCCCGACGGGACCATTCGCGAACGCCCGACCCTCGTCCGCCAGACCGGGGATGCACCCGCCAGCTTCAAGCGCACCGCGCGCGACGCCGCCATCCGCGCGGTCATGAACCCGCGCTGCTCTCTCGAAGGGCTGCCCGCCGACCTGTATGAAGGCGGCTGGGAAGACTTCACCCTCAATTTCGACCCGAAGGATCTGTGATGATGACGAAGAGGTTTGGTTCCGCGCGCGGGCAGTGGGGGATGCTTCGAACCCGGAACGCTATCCAAGGCAGGCAGGCTCAGCATGAGCGGGGTTCGGAAACTACGCTTATGTTTCTTCAACCGCTCACCCTGAGCCTGTCGAAGGGTCCGTCGCTGGTACAGGGCCTGCTGCTCCTGATCGCGGCGCTCTTCCTTGCGCTTCCCGCCGCCGCGCAGAACCTCTCCGTCGACATCAACCAGGGCATTTCCCGCCCGCTGCCGATCGCCGTACCGGACTTCACGACGCCGGGAACGGTGGACACCGCCGCGGGCACGACAACCACGCTTGGCGAACAGGTCGCCGACGTCATTACTAACGATCTCGCCTCCTCCGGCCTGTTCCGGCCGATCGACCAGCTTGCCTTCACGACGAGTGTGTCGATGCCGGACGTCACCGCGCCCCGCTATACGAACTGGCGCACCATCGGCGCGCAGGCGTTGGTGACGGGATTCGTGGAGGCGCGGGGCGACGGCACGATCACCGTCGGCTGTTATCTCTACGATGTGTTCTCGCAGCAGGCGCTGGTGCGGCAGGGGTTCAACACCACGCCGCGCGCCTGGCGCCGGGCCGCGCACAAATGCGCCGATGCTGTCTATTCGCGGCTAACGGGAGAGACGGGCTATTTCGACAGCCGCATCGTCTACGTCTCGGAAACCGGCCCGGCGACCGACCGGATCAAGCGGCTGGCGATCATGGATCAGGACGGGGCCAACCACCGGTTCCTGACGAACGGCCAGAACCTCGTCCTGACGCCGCGCTTTGCGCCCAACCAGGAAACGCTGACCTATCTCAGCTATGCGCAGAACCGCCCGCGCATCTATATCTACGACGTGGAGACGGGGTCGCAGCGCCTCGTCGGCGATTTCCCGAACATGAGCTTCGCGCCGCGCTTTTCGCCCAACGGCCGCACGCTGGTATTCAGCCAGGCGCGGGCGGGCAACACCGACATCTACACCGTCGATGTGAACAGCGGGTCGGTCAGGCGGCTGACCAATACGCCGGGCATCGATACCGCGCCGAGCTTCTCGCCCGACGGGCGGCGAATCACGTTCGAAAGCGACCGCGGCGGCTCCCAGCAGATCTATGTCATGAACGCCGACGGCTCTGGCCAGCGCCGCATCAGCTTTGGCGACGGCGCGCGTTACGGCACGCCGGTCTGGAGCCCGCGCGGCGACCTGATCGCCTTCACCCGCATGGGCGGCGGCAAGTTCCGCATCGGCGTCATGCGTCCCGATGGAACCGGCGAGCGCCTGCTGACCGACAGCTGGCAGGACGAGGGGCCGACCTGGTCGCCCAACGGCCGGGTCATCATGTTCTTCCGGTCAGAACGCGGCGGCGGCGCGCAGCTCCATTCCATCGACCTGACGGGTGTGAACGAGCGCCGGATCGATACGCCGCTGCAAGGGTCCGACCCGGCCTGGTCGCCGCTGCGCCCCTGATGCAGGAACGAATCGTGTCAAGGGAACCGACACGGCTGTAAAACATTCGTTAGGGAGTGGAGTAGCCCTCCCGCCAACAAAGGGATTTCTTTCGATGAAGACCGCCATTTCCCGCACGCTCCTGATCGGCCTGCTCGTCACCGCGACGGCCTGCGCCCGCAATGACGAGGAACTGCCGCCGCCGCCGCCGCCACAGGACCCTGTGCAGCAGAGTCAGACTCAGACGCCGACGCCCACCCCGAACGTGCGCGACACCGTCATACCAGGATCAATGGCCGACTTCATGCGCCAGGCGGGTGCCGACCGCGTCTTCTTCGCGCTCGACAGCTCGACACTCGATGCCGAGGCGCGCGATACGCTCCGCCGTCAGGCGGCGTGGCTGGACCAGTATGAGAATGTCCGCATTACCGTGGAGGGCCATGCCGACGAGCGCGGCACCCGCGAGTATAACCTGGCGCTGGGCGAGCGCCGGGCGAACGCCGCCGCGACCTACTTGCAGCAGCAGGGCGTCGATTCGGACCGCATCACGACGATCAGCTATGGCAAGGAACGCCCCGCGGTCGAAGGGTCGAGCGAATCGGCCTGGGCACAGAACCGCCGCGCCGTAACCGTACTGTCGGGCGCCGCCGCCAGCTAGCACGCGCTCAGCACGACGCCGAAATGGGGCCGCTTCCGGGAAACGGGAGCGGCCCTTTTTCGCGCGCGTCATGTCCGCTAGGCGCTGGGCTTTCGGCTAGCGGGAGCGTTTAACGGCTGATGACCTTTTCGATCCGCAAGGATAACCCGCTGCGCGCCGAGGTTCGCCCGCTGGTTGAGTTTCACCTTGGCGAGATGCACCGCGCTTCCCCAGCCTGCATGGTTCACGCCATGCCGCCGGACAGTCTCGCTAAAGACGGCGTCGATTTCTTTACTGGCTGGCAAGGCGAGGAGCTGGCGGGCTTTGGCGCGCTTCGTCTCATCGAACCGGGTCATGCGGAGCTGAAGTCCATGCGCATCGCTCCCGCCCTGCGCGGGCAGGGCTTCGGCCGCGCAATCCTGCATTTCCTGATCCGCGAGGCGACAGCGCGCGGCCTTGAGCGTCTCAGCCTCGAAACCGGCACCGGCGAGGCCTTTGCCAATGCCATCCGCCTGTATGAGCGCAACGGCTTCGAACGCTGCGCACCCTTCGCGGGCTATGCGAACAACGACTTCTCCGTCTGCATGACGCGCGCGCTGTAGCCGCGTCAGCGCGAACCCTTACGCCTGTCACATAGGGCGGCTATATGCGGTCTGTAGAAACAAGAGGGTTCCCAAAGCATGTCCGTACGTCCTTGGCGCGATATCGAGCGCCGGAAATCGCGCCAGATCATGGTTGGCGATGTGCCGGTTGGCGGCGATGCGCCGATTTCGGTGCAGACCATGACGAACACGCCAACGGAAGATGCGAAGGCGACCATCGACCAGATCCGCGCCTGCGAGGATGCGGGCGTCGACATCATCCGCGTGTCCTGTCCCGATGAGGCGTCGACCGCGGCCTTTCCGCTCATCACGCGCGCGGCGCGGGTGCCCGTCGTTGCGGACATCCATTTTCACTACAAACGCGCGCTTGAAGCTGCGGATGGCGGGGCGGCCTGTCTGCGCATCAACCCGGGTAATATCGGTTCGTCGGAGCGCGTGGCGGAGGTGGTGCGCGCGGCAAAGGCCAATGGCTGCGCGATCCGCATCGGCGTGAATGCCGGCAGCCTGGAGCGCGACCTCCTCGAAAAATATGGGGAACCCTGTCCGGAGGCGCTGGTGGAAAGCGCGCTTGATCACATCAAGCTGCTGCAGGACCATGATTTCCACGAGTTCAAGGTCGCGGTGAAGGCCTCCGACGTCTTCCTCGCGGTCGCCGCTTACCAGCAGCTCGCCGAGGCGGTGGATTGCCCGCTGCACCTCGGGATCACGGAGGCGGGCGGCCTGATTGGCGGTACGGTGAAATCCGCGCTCGGGATCGGCAATCTCCTCTGGTACGGCATCGGCGACACCATCCGCGTGTCCCTCTCCGCCGACCCCACGCAGGAAGTGAAGGTGGGTTTCGAGATCCTGAAGTCGCTCGGGCTTCGCACCCGCGGCGTGCGGGTTGTCTCCTGCCCCTCCTGCGCGCGGCAGGGCTTCGATGTCATCAAGACCGTCGAGACGCTCGAACAGCGGCTGGAGCATATCAAGACGCCCATGTCGCTGTCCGTCCTCGGCTGCGTGGTGAACGGGCCGGGTGAGGCGCGCGAGACCGACATTGGTCTGACCGGCGGCGGCAAGGGCAAGCACATGGTGTACCTCTCCGGCGTGACCGACCACCACGTCGCCGATGCCGACATGATCGAGCACATCGTGACGCTGGTCGAGAAGAAGGCGGCGGAGATCGAAGCGGCCGCCGAACCGCAATCGCAGGCCGCTGAATAGGAACCGAAGTATAGATTATGTAACATATTAGTTGACCCGTAGACGATTATGTTACATATCTCCTCGTGAAAGAGGAGGTGTTTTATGCCCGTAATTAGAGTTAGTGATTCGTCATTCGTTGCGTTGAGCAGATTGAAAACGTGGTTTGGAACCAGCACGCCGGGTGATACCATAGACCGGGTCGTTAACGATGCCCTAGACAGGCTCGGCATTGAAAACGATAATTTGCCCTCGCCTCCTCTCGCTGACAATGAGAGCTCGGCTTCGCTGGAGAAGTTCCGTACTGCACCGGGATTGTCCTTTACGAAACCGCTACGAGCTGAAGTTGATGGAAGAAAACTGCCTAAGCCCACTTGGTCAGCTATTCTTTTGGCTGCGATTGCTGCGGTAAAGCGCCGAGGTTTCGAGAAAGAGCGACTCGTTGAGATACTGCGGATTCCGGCTCGATCAACACCGTTGAATGAAGCGGGGTTCACTTACAGGTCAGATTTGGGGATTTCCATTCAAGGTCAGGCTGCTCAAGATGCGTGGAGAGAATGTGAGCGTCTTGCTAAAAAGCACGAATTTCCAATCGTAGTTCACTTTCGTTGGCGTGATAACCCGAAGGCTGAGCGTCCTGGACAAGATGGACAGCTTGTAGCTTAGCGGAGTGCACTGTGCTCATAACACGATAACGTCCAAAACTTGTCGGGCCGCTGAATTGCGATGATACGATTCCCAATTAGTATAGCGCTGGTCGTCGCGCTATTCATTCTCACAGCCCCAGCGCAGGCCCAGCTTGTCCGAACGCCGGACGCGCGGGCGGATGATGCCGCGGGCCCCTATGACCGCCTGATCATTTCCGGCGCCACGGTCATCGACGGGTCGGGCGCGCCGCCCATCGGGCCCGCCGACATCCTGATCCAGCAGAACCGCATTGATGCCATCGGCAGTCCGGGCAGCTTCGACGAGGGCGGCGCGGACCACCGCATCGATGCGACCGGCATGTTCGTCCTTCCCGGCTTCGTCGATACGCACGGCCATACCGGCGACCCGGACAAGGCGCCGAACGCCGACTATGCCTACCGCCTGTGGCTGGCGCACGGCGTCACCAGCGTGCGCGGCGTGCCGCTCTACACCGCCGAGAATGATGCCGGTTTGTCCGACGCGCGGCGCAGCGCGGCAGGCGCGATCACCGCCCCGCGCCTGTTTCCCTATGCTGTCCTTGGTGCGTTCTGGGACGGCGGGCCGCTCCGTACCGAGGACGACGGCCGCCGCTGGGTGCGCTGGGCGAAGGATGCGGGCTATCTGGGCATGAAAGTCTTCCACCCCGTCGAACCCGCCGCCCTTCGCGGGGCGCTCGCGGCGGCCGATGAACTGGATTTTGGCAGCGTCGCCCATCTGGGACAGCTTGGCGTGGCGGAAGTAAACGGCCTGGAGGCAGCACGCATGGGCATCGGCGGCCTGACGCATTTCTACGGCCATTTTGAAAGCCTTCTTGAAAATGGCACCATCCAGACGTTCCCGCCCGACTATAATTACGCCAACGAGCAGGACCGCTTTTCCGGCGTCGCGACCCTTGTCGACCAGATCGTCGAGCCGGGGTCGAAGCGGTGGGATGCCTATATCGACACGCTGCTGGCCGCGGGCGTCACGCTGTCGCCGACGTTCAACATCTACGTCGCCTCCCGCGATGTGATGCGCGCGCGGACGTTCGAGTGGCATGACGACTATACGCTGCCCAGCCTGATGGACTTCTACACGCCGTCCTTAACCGATCACGGCAGCTATTACTTCGACTGGACGACCGCCGACGAGGTGCAGTGGCGGCGTTTCTACCGGCCCTTCATGCAGCTGGTGAACGACTACAAGAACCGCGGCGGGCGGGTGACCGTGGGCAGCGACCCCGGCTTCATCTACCAGACCTGGGGCTTTGCCTATGTCGGCGAGCTGGAAATGCTGCAGGAGGCAGGCTTTTCCCCGCTAGAGGTGCTGCGCTCCGCCACGATCGAGGGCGCGCGCGAAATCTACGAACAGAATGGCGAGACGCCGCCCATGGGTCTCGTGCGCGCCGGTATGCTCGCTGACCTCGTCATCGTGCCGCAAAACCCGCTCGCGAATTTCAAGACGCTCTACGGCACGGGCACCCCGCGCCTGAACCTTGAAACCGATCAGGTCGAGATGGTCGGCGGCGTGCGCTGGACCATCAAGGACGGCCGCATCTACGACGCGCAGAAGCTGCTCGCGGATGTGCGCGCGATGGTGGCGGCGCAGGAGCGGGCGGCGGATTAACGCTTCGTTAGGACTTGTCCGCGAGAAGAGGGGCCATGATCAAGTCCGTCTTCATCGTCCTCGTGACCCTCGGTCCGCTCGCCGCCGAGTTTGCTCTCTAGGCAAGCGCCCGGCCAATCGCGGGTCTCCGCTCAATCCGCCTTGGCGGTTTTCTCGCGCTCGATCGATTCCATGATGATTCGCTCGGCGTCCTGACGGCTTTCCCACTTGCCGACTCGCACCCACTTCTCCTTCTCCAGGTCCTTGTAGTGGGTGAAGAAATGCTCGATCTGCGCCATCACGATGTGAGGCAGGTCGCTGCGTTCCCCGACCTGGTTGTAATAGGGGAACATCTTGTCGTGCGGGACGCAGAGCACCTTTTCGTCGCCGCCGGCCTCATCCTCCAGCATCAGGACCGCGACCGGACGGCAGCGGACGACGGAGCCCGGAATGAAGGGTGACCGCGCCACGACCATGGCGTCCAGCGCATCGCCGTCCGGTGACAGGGTGTGCGGGATGAAGCCGTAATTGGTGGGATAGCGCATCGGCGTGTGAAGGATACGGTCGACGAACATCGCGCCCGATGTCTTGTCGAACTCGTACTTTACGGGCTCTCCACCGACGGGAACCTCGATGATGACGTTGACGTCTTCGGGCGGCTGTCGGCCCGACGGAATTTTCGTGATGTCCATGGGCCACAGCCTGTAGCCGGAGTGCTGTCGCGGCGGAAGTAGGGACTTGCCCTCGCTCGCAGATTCTGCATGCTATGTGACAACATATCATCCATTCCACCACTGAAAGACCGACATGCTTCGCTCTTCCCTGCTCCTCACCACCGCGGCGCTCGCCGCGGCGCCCGTCCTTGCCCAGAATCACCCTGACACGCTTCTGGACGATGATTTCCACCGCACCTCGCCGACCATTACCATCACGGCGCCGGGCGTCGGCCAGCTCGACGTCCTGTCGGGCTCGTCCATTGTCCAGGGCGTTGAACTGCAACGCGAGCTGTCGGGTCAGATCGGTGAGATACTCGATGAACTGCCGGGCGTCAGCGCGACCAGCTTTGCCCCCGGTGCATCGCGTCCGGTTCTGCGCGGGTTCCAGGGCCTTCGCGTCCAGGTGCTGACGGATGGTCTTGGCAATATCGATGCCTCCAACGCCTCTGCCGACCACGCCGTCAGCCTCGACCCGCTGACGGCCGAGCGGGTTGAGGTACTGCGCGGTCCCGCCGTCCTCCTCTACGGCAGCCAGGCAATCGGCGGTGCCGTCAACGTCATCGACAAGCGCATTCCGCGCGGCGTGCCCGACGAGCCCGTCCACTTCGATGCCATCGCCTCGGTCGGTTCGGTCGCGGACCTGCGAGAAGTTGGTGGTTCCCTCGATGTGAAGCTTGCCGACAATTTCGTGTTTCACATCGACGGCAGTTACCGCGAAACGGGCGATGTCGAGGTTCCGGGCTTCGTGGTGTCGGAGGCGCTTCGCGAAGAGCTCTTCGAGGAGGCCGCCGAGGAAGCCGCCGAGGGTGAGCTGGAGGAGGCCGACGAGCTGATCGAGGCCGCGAACCAGCGGTTCCGTATCGAGAACAGCGGAACGGAGACCTTCTCCTTTGGTACCGGCGTGCTGCTTGGTGACGAGAGCGATTTCCTCGGCTTCGCGGTCAGCCACTATGACACCGATTACGGCGTGCCCGGGCGGCCGGGTGCCGGCCATCACCATCATGGTGAGGAAGATGACCATGACGATCACGATGATCACGATGATCATGACGACGATCATGACGATGATCACGATGACGACCATGACGACGATCACGACGACGATCATGATGATGACCATGACGATGATCACGACGATGATCATGGCGGTGGAGAAGAGGGCGATGTACCCATCACGATCGGCCTTCAGCAGACCCGCGCCGACCTCCGTGCCGGCCTGACGCTCGGCGGCCTCTTTGATCGCGCCGACCTTCGCGTCGGCTATTCCGACTATACGCACACCGAGTTCGAGGGTGATGAGGTCGGGACCGTGTTCGACGTTGAGGGGTTCGAGGGGCGTCTGGTCCTGACCCAGGCCGAAAGCGCCACATGGAATGGAAGCGTCGGGGTTCAGGCCTATTACCGCGACTTCGAGGCCGTCGGAGCGGAAGCCTTCGTGCAGCCGAACCGGACGGATCAATATGCGATCTTCACGCTTCAGGAGATCGACTTCGATGCGCTCCACCTGGAGTTTGCCGGTCGCTATGAACGGACCGACGTCGAATCGCAGCCGCTGAACGTGGACCGCAGTTTCGATACGGTTTCAGCCGCTGTCAGCGCGGTCGTCGAAGCGCGGCCGGGCTTCCGCATCGGCCTGACCGGGTCGCGCGCAGAGCGTGCCCCGTCGGGTGAGGAGCTGTTCGCCGACGGCCCGCACATCGCCACGCAGCAGTTCGAGATTGGCGACGTCAATCTCGACAGCGAGAAAGCGTGGGGCGTGGAGGCGTTCGCGCGCGGGCAGCTTGGCCCGGTCACGCTCGGTGCCGCCGTCTACGCGCAGTGGTTCGACGACTATATCTACCTGTCCGAGACGGGCCTGGAAGAGGATGAACTGCCGGTCTTCCAGTATCTGCAGGAGGGGGCCCGCTATTACGGCGCCGAGGCCCAGGTCCTGGTCGATCTCGTAGATACCGGACGCTTCGATCTGGACGCCGATTTCCGCGCTGACTTTGTCAGTGCCGAGCTCGACAGCGGCCTGAACGTTCCGCGCATTCCGCCGATGACGCTCTTTGCCGCGCTCGATGCCGACTATGACTATGTCGGCGGACGCATCGAGGCGGTTTATACGGGCGAGCAGACCGACGTCGCGCCGTTCGAGACAGCGACCGACGACTTCCTGTTCGTAAACGCCTCGGTGACCTGGCGGCCGCTGTTCACCCGCAACGTGACCTTTATGGCGGAAGTGAACAACATCTTCGATGAGGAAGGCCGCCGCCACGCCAGCTACACCAAGGACTTCGTTCCCCTGCCGGGCCGTGATGTCCGGGTAAGCGCACGGTTGAGTTTTTAAAGCAGACGACTTCTTCTCCACCGTCATCCCGGCGAGGCCTGCGCCCGCGAAGGCGGGTGGCCGGGATCCACCTCCTGACGGTTCGGCAAGGCCCGACTTACCCGGAGATGGACCCCGGCTTCCGCCGGGGTGACGATAAACGCGTAGGTTTGTGGCTCCGCGCGCACCCGCCGCGCTTGAGCCTGGCTGCACCAGCCGCCACATAGGCGGAGCATGAGTATCATTCGCGTCGTCGATCTGGAAACCACCGGCAGCCGTCCGCCCGCGCACGGCGTGTGCGAGATTGGGTGGCAGGACCTGGAGCCGGACGCGGACGGTGCCTGGCAGATCGCGGAGGGCCACGGCGCGTTCCTCGTCGATCCCGGCCGCGCGATCCCGGCGGTGACGCAGGCCATTCATCACATCGACGATGCGGATGTCGCGGGCGGGCCGCGCTGGGACGAGGCCGCGCCGCAGGTGCTTCGCCGGGCAGGGGGCTTCACGGCGCTCGCCGCGCACCGCGCGACCTTCGAGCAGCGCTTCTGCACCCCCGAGCTGACCCACGGCGCGGACTGGATCTGCACCTGGAAATGCGCGCTGAGGCTGTGGCCGGACAGCCCCGGTTTCTCCAACCAGGGCCTTCGCTACTGGCACAAGCCGGAAGGGCTGGTGCGGGAGCGCGGCCTTCCCGTGCACCGCGCCTTTCCCGACGCCTATGTCTCCGCGCACCTCCTCCGCGACATGCTGCGGCTGGCGAGTGTCGAGCAGCTGATCGAATGGTCCGCGCTTCCCGGCCTCCTCCCGCGCGTGCGCCAGGGCGAGGATCGCGGCACCGATTTCGCCGAGCTGCCGACCGCGCGCCTGATAGCCCTGTCGAAGGACCGCGACCTCGACGTGCGCTACACCGCGAACTGGCACATGAAGCGCCGCGGGGAATCGGAGCCTGAACCCGCCCCGACGGCGCAGACCGAACTCTTCGCCTAGCGGCGGACCCTGCGCTCTTCTAAGGAGCGAGGCATGACCGCCGCCGATCCCGCGCTCCGCCCCGACGATGCCCCGACGAAGGACCCGGCGCGGCAGGCGGCGCTAGAGGATGGCCACCTCCGCGCCAGCTTCGTCGACGAGGTCCGCGATGCGCTGGCGGACGGCGATGAGACCCGCGTGCAGGCGCTCGCCGAGCCCCTCCACAATGCCGACATCGCCGACCTGATCGAGCAGTTCGCGCCGGGTGACCGCGCCAATCTCGCCGCCGCGCTCGGTGACCAGCTCGACCCCGAAGTCATCGCGGAAATGGACGATGAAGTCCGCGAGGATCTTGTCGATCTGCTGTCCGCCGACAGGGTCGCCGAAGTCCTTACCGAACTCGATACCGACGATGCCGTCGCCATTGTCGAGGACCTGGACGAGGCAGAGCAGCAGGCTGTCCTGCGCGCCCTCGAACCCGACGACCGCGCCGCCATCGAGGAGGCGCTGGGCTTCCCGGAGGAATCCGCCGGCCGCCTGATGCAGCGCGACCTGATCGCGGTGCCCAAGGACTGGGACGTGGGCCGCGTCATCGATTATCTCCGCGCCGCCCAGAAGGACGAGCTGACCGACGAATTCTGGGAAATCTTCGTCGTCGATGCGCGCCATCACCCCGTTGGCACGGTCCAGCTCTCGCACCTCCTCCGTTCGTCGCGCGTGACGCCGGTCGCTGAGATCATGGTCGAGGAACAGACCCTGATCCCCGTCGCCATGGACCAGGAGGAGGTCGCCCTCCGCTTTCAGAAGTACGCGCTCATTTCCGCCGCCGTCGTCGACGACGCGGGACGGCTCGTGGGCATGATTACCGTCGATGACATCGTCCACGTCGTGCAGCAGGAGGCGGACGAGGACTTCCGCCGGCTGACGGGCGCGGAGGAGGGCGGTCTGAACGAACGCACGCGCGATATCGTGCGCCAGCGCCTCCGCTGGCTGGTCATAAACCTCGGCACGGCGGTTCTTGCATCCATTGTCATCGGCGGGTTCGCGGACACGATCGAGCAGATCATCGCGCTCGCGATCCTGATGCCCATCGTCGCCTCGCTCGGCGGCAATGCGGCGACGCAGACCATGGCGGTCACGGTCCGCGCGCTGGCTACCGATGAACTGACCGTGTCGAACATGCGCCGCACCATCGTGAAGGAAATCCGCGTCGCCATCATCAACGGGCTCGCCATCGCCGCCCTCATTGGCGTGGCGGCAGGCCTTTACTTCGCGCAGCCGATGCTCGGTGTCGTCATCGCCGTCGCCATGCTTGGCAACATTTTGATCGCGGGGCTGTCGGGGCTGCTGATCCCGGTGTTTCTGGACCGGGCGGAGATCGATCCGGCGATCAGTTCCAGCGTCTTCGTCACCATGACGACCGACGTCATGGGTTTCCTGCTCTTCCTCGGCCTCGCCAGCTTGGTCCTTCTGTAGCGGTCTCTTGTTGTAGAGCGCGCGCGCCGCCCTACATCGGTCCGCGATGCTTCACATGACGAAAACGGCGGTGCAGTGCGCGCATGTGCGGGAGCTTGAGGAGCGAAACGCCGCCCGTACAGGCGTCCATGACGGCCGCGCCGCCGTACCGATCTACACCCGCTACCGCCCGAAGAAGTTCGAGCGGCTGGTCGGCGGATCGCTCTACTGGATCGTCGCGCACCAGCTGATGGTGCGGCAGGAAATCCTCGCCTTTGCCGAGGCCGAGACGGAGAAGGGCAAGCAGTGCCTGATCTGGCTGTCGGCGGACATGATCCCCGTCGCTCCGCGCCGCAAACGCGCGCACCAGGGCTGGCGCTATCTCGAAGACCGGCGAAAACCCGCCGACATGGTCAGCCCCGACGCCGACATCAGCGAACTGCCGCCCAAGATGGTGCGGGACCTCGCCGGACTAGGACTGCTCTGACGCCTAGGTAACGTAGTACCAAGCCCACGGCCCCCATTCCGTCATTCCCGCGCACGCGGGAATCCAGTCACGGCGATGGCGAAGCCGAGCCTGCGAAGGAACGGACGCGCGGCTGGATTCCCGCATTCGCGGGAATGACGGTTCCCACGGAACAATGAAGGAAACGCTCGCTGGGTCAAACCTAGCCGCAGTCGGCCGAGACGGACCCCGCGACCTTTGAGGTACAACGTGCGCCGCCCGTGATGCGGACATCGCCGGAACCGGCGATCCGCACCATAGCAATTCCGGCTGCCCGGTCCTCTGAGTACGCCAACCACCCAATCCGTCATTCCCGCGTACGCGGGAATCCAGTCAGGGCGATGGCGAAGCCGGGCCTGCGAAGGAACGACTGCGCGGCTGGATTCCCGCGTGCGCCGGAATGACGGTCCACGGGAATGACGAAAGGGAAGGCTGTCTGGGTACCCCTCAGCTGCAGTCTACCGAGCCGGACCCGGCGACCTTTGAGGTGCAGCGTGCGCCGCCCGTGATTCGGACATCGCCTGAACCGGCGATCTTCACGTTGGCGGTTTCCGCAGCCCTGGCTTCGACGTCCCCCGACCCTGCAACGCTAACCTCGACGGTTTCGCAGGCCAGGTCGCCCGCATGGATGTCACCGGACCCCGACATGCTCAGCGACCCTTCGCGGCAGGCACCGGCGGCCGAAATGTCGCCCGACCCGGACATGGCGAGCCGCGCCTTGCCCGCGCTGATCGCACCGACCTCGATATCGCCCGATCCGGACATGGCCAGCTTGACCTCGTCGCCGTTGACGCGGTCGATGATCAGGTCGCCGGACCCGGAAAGGCTCGCCTCGCGAATCTGTTCGGCGCTGACGAGGATGCGAACCTTGTCGCCGCCGCCGCCGAACCAGCCGCGCATCCCGCGCCCACGCTCCCGCGAGACGATCAGGCGGTCACCATCGACGCGGACCTCCAGCCTCTCGAGATCGTCGCTGTCACCTTCGGCGCGTACACTATGGTCACCGCCCGTCGTGACAACCACGTCATAGGGTCCGCGCACTTCGATCTGGTCGAATTTGCCGGGACTCCAGCTGCGTTCGGCGGCGCTCGCAGTACCCGCCATCAGGGCGGCCAGACCGATTGCGGTTGCGATTTTCATCATCATATCATCTCCCAACTGTGTTACCCTATTCATACACTAGGATAGCAGGTCAGTAAAGGAACATCGGCATTCCTTCGACAGACGACAGTTTCGCCCGGAACCGCTCGCGGTCGTAAAGGCGATCGACATCGACGGCGCGCGGACCGGTTTCGACGATGTCCAGCGGGACGCAGCAATAGTTGCCATCGGTCAGGGCCACGAGCCGGTTGAAGTCGCCGCGCTCCGCCAACTGCACCGCAAGCGCGCCGAACGCCATTCCTACCATGCGGTCCAGCGCGTCGGGCTCTCCGGCGCGCATCAGATAGGCGAGCTGCTGGACGATGGTGCGTTCGCCAAGCTCAGCCTCGATTCGGCGCGCAAGGCGGTGGCCGATGCCAAGGTCGTCGCGGCCCGTAGCGCTGCCGGACATGTCGGGGGCCTCGTCACCGGAGAGCGCCGCACCCTCCGACACCACCAGCATGGCATAGCCCTCATCATGGTCGGTCTTGTCGATGGCGAGGAGGGGAAGCAGGCGGTCCACATCGATCGGCACTTCCGCGATCAGGGTGCGGTCCACCTGCGCCAGGAACCCGGCCAGCAGCGCCGTTTCTCCGGACCGGCGACCGAAAAGCTCGATCACGCCGATTCGCTCATGGCTGCGGGTGGTGGTGCGCAGGGCATTGATGGCCTCGACGGACCGCGAAACCGCGGTCGAGAAGCCGATGCAGAAGTCGGTTCCCGGCACGTCGTTGTCCATCGTCTTCGGTACGCCGACCACCGGAAACCCCAGCCGCGCCAGGTGCGCGGAGAAGCGCAGCGTGCCGTCCCCGCCCAGCGTAATGACCGCATCGATCCCAAGTGCCTTCAGCGTGGCCAGCACATCCTCTGTCCGGTCGCCGCCCTCGGCGCGGCGCGGGTCCAGTCGGGACGTATGAAGAATCGTCCCGCCCTCCCGCTCCAGCCCGCGCACGCTGCCGCGCGTCAGAGGCATTGTGTTCGCCGCAATGCTCTCCGGGTCGTCCGGATCGAGCGCGAGGACGCCGGCCCACCCGCGCTTCAGCCCGGTTACGGTCCAGCCCCGGTCGTCCGCGTTCAGCACCACCGACCGGATGCAGGGATTGAGGCCGGGCACGTCGCCGCCGCCCGTCAGGATTCCGATATGCATGGGAAGGGCCTTATCCCGCTCCGCGCGGCCTGCAAGGGTTGCTACCCTCGGGCTTCCGCAGCCGTTAACGCGAACGAAACGGTAAAGCGGCCACCGGTACGGGACAGCGGCAGATGAGGAGAACGCCCATGCTGAAGACTATGCTGCTGCCGGCCATAATGGCGGGCCTCGCCGCCGCCTGCGCGCCGTGGGCCGCCGATGCGCCGGCGGCCGTCACGAGCGCGGCGCTCACCGATTCCAACGACGCCGACCCCGCCCTGTTTGTCGTGGAGGACGAGGATACGACGCTTTACCTCTTCGGCACCGTCCACCTCCTGCGCCCCGACATCGTCTGGTTCGACGATGCGGTAAAGGACGCCTTCGACGCCAGCGACCGCCTGATCATCGAAGCCCCGGAGCCCGCGCCGGAAGAGGCGCAGCGCCTGGTGATGCTCGGCATCGATCCGGCCGGCACCCCGCTGTCCGAGACACTATCCCCCGACGCCTATGCCGAGCTCGAGGCGATCCTGGCCGAGTTCGGTGTGCCGCCAACGCAGTTCGAGGCGTTCGACCCCTGGCTCGTCGGCATCAATCTCGCCGGCCTTCAGTTCAGGAAGCTCGGCATGTCGCCTGACACCGGCGCGGAGAAGGTGCTGCTCGCCGCCGCCGCCGAACGAAACCTGCCCGTATCCGGCTTCGAAACCGCCGCGCAGCAGATGCGCCTGTTCGACGACATGTCGGAGGCCGACCAGGTCCGCTTCCTCGAGGAGGGGCTGGACGAGTTCGCCGAGTCCGAGACCATGATTACCCGGATGATGGACGCCTGGCGCACCGGCGACATGACCGCGCTCGCCGCCCTCATGAACGAGGGGATGACCGACCCGGCCCTCCGCGCGCGCCTCCTCACCGATCGAAACGCCAACTGGGCGGTCCAGATCGACGAGCTGCTCGACGCGCCCGGCACCATTTTCATCGCCGTCGGCGCAGGCCATCTCGGCGGCGAGGGGAGCGTGCAGGATTATCTGGCCCAGCGCGGTATTTCCGTTCGGCGCGTCGACTACTGACACCTGCTAACGCTCAGACGAGCCGCGCGACATTCACCGGGCCGCTGCTGTCCACCGTGACGCGGCGGCCCACGGCGTTTTCCGTCATCAGCGTGTCCAGCCCGTCTTTGATCTGTGCCAGGAACCGCTTGTCGCCCTGCCGCGCGATCACCGGTGCCACCGTCGGCCCGGAGCGGTCGAACATCACCGTATAGGCCTCGATCACACCCTCGCCCGTCGGCTCCTTTTCCAGCTCAGGCGAGGGCATCTCGTCGATCCGCCGCTGATAGGTCGCGGGGTCCACGCGCTCGCCGTAGCCCGGACGCCCGGAATAGACGCCAAAGCTGTGCTTGGTCAGATAGCCGCCATTGGCGAAGACAAAGCCCCAGTCCTCCGGGGCCGCGCGGCATTTCGCGAACACCTCCGCAATGCCGTGCATCGAATAGGCGTTTCCGGCCCCGCCGAAATAGGGAAGCCCGCCCGTCTGCGTCAGGCGCGCCGGGTCGTCCGTGGACAGCCCGATCTCCTTCGCCGCCATCTGCACCGCGACCGGGAAGCAGGAGTAGAGGTCGATCACGTCGAGCTCGTCCGGCGTCACGCCCGCCTGCGCCAGCGCATGCGCCGCGCCCACCTCGATCGCCGGACAGCGCGCATAGTCGGGCCGTTCGACCGGCAGGATCTTTTCGTTCGTGTCCGCCGAACCGTGCAGATACACCCGCGCATCCTTTGCGATGCCCAGTTCGTCCGCCTTGGCGCTCGACATCAGGAGGACTGCGCCTGCCTGATCGACGAACAGGTTCGACACCAGATATTTGGTATAGGGCCAGCTGATCCAGCGGTTGTCCGCCGTCGCCGTCGTCAGTTCTTCGGGCGAACGCGCCGTCTGTACCTGTGCATAGGGGTTCTCGCTCGCGACCTTACTGAACGGTGCCATCAGGCGGCCGATCTCCGCCAGATGCTCGTCTAGCGACCAGCCCGCCGCCGCGCCGAATGCCGTTTCGAACATCGGATAGATATTCACGGGCAGCATCACGCCGTGCTTTGCCTCGTGCCCGGTCAGCATCGGCGGCACGGAGAAGGGCTCCTGCGGCGCGGACGGCGCGTCCTCCGCCCAGTCCAGCTTCAGACCCGCTTTCGCCGCACGGGCCTGCGTCCGCAGCGCCTCGCCGCCCGCGATCAGGCAGACCTCCGCTTCGCCGCGATAAATCCGCTCGGCAAAGTCGTTGACCAGAAGCTGCGGCGAGTTCCCGCCGACCGGGCCGTAGATGAGGTGCTTCGGGCCCGCCCCGATCCGCTGCGCCACCGACCAGGGCAGGTTCTTCGCGCTGCCAAAGGGGGAAGCGAAGGCGTCCGCGCTGGAATCCGCGAACAGCCGCACGGCAGCCAGCGTATCGATGGCCCCCGCCACATCCGCGCCGCTGTCCGCAATCGCCGTCCGC
Source organism: Pacificimonas sp. (assembly GCA_036351775.1). Taxonomy (GTDB): domain Bacteria; phylum Pseudomonadota; class Alphaproteobacteria; order Sphingomonadales; family Sphingomonadaceae; genus Pacificimonas. The sequence continues at coordinate 19,719 of JAZBPX010000028.1, forward strand.
GCGACTTCTGCCAGCATGTCCTGCGGCGACAGACCGTCGGCAGGATCATCCGCCCGCCCCACATACTGCGCCGCGCCCACAAGGACCGGGGTATTCGGATTGACGCTCATGATTGTCTCCACCGCTTGCGGGGGAGAACAAGCGGAGCTTGAGAGCAAAGCGAACTAGCGAAGCTCAGAGGGGGGGGAGGGCCCGCCGCGTCTATGTCGCTAAGCGAGCGCGCGGTGCAGTCTGCACCACTCCCAACCCGTCATCCCGGCGAAGGCCGGGATCCATCTCCTCGAACGCGATACCTTGCCGAACCGGCAGGAGGTGGATCCCGGCCTTCGCCGGGATGACGGGGAAGGGTAGGGGGCAGGGCGCGGCTATGGTCTGCCGCGTCTATATCGGTACGCGAGCGCGCCGCGCAGTCTGCGGCAACCCTCTAACCCGTCATCCCGGCGAAGGCCGGGATCCATCTCCTTGAACGCGATACCCAGCCGAACCCGCACGAAGTGGATCCCGGCGTTCGCCGGGATGACGGCAAGGCTTGCCAGGGCAACGCACAAGGTTGCGCGCCACCCTTACTAAGCCCGCCAAACGCAGCCTACCGAATCCCCGGCACCTCCGTCGACGGCGCGTCCGTGCCGCCGCTGTTGCCGGCGTGCTTCTTGAACTCCAGCCGGGCGATGGTGCGGTTGTGCACTTCGTCCGGACCATCTGCGAGGCGCAGGGTGCGCTGGTTGGCGTAGGCCTTGGCGAGGCCGAAGTCCTGGCTGACGCCGCCGCCGCCATGCGCCTGGATGGCATCGTCGATAATCTGCAGCGCCATGCGCGGACCGGCGACCTTGATCATGGCGATCTCGGCCTTGGCCTCCTTGTTGCCGACCGTGTCCATCATGTACGCGGCCTTCAGGCAGAGCAGGCGGTTCATTTCGATGTTCGTCCGCGCCTCGGCCACGCGCTGTTCCCATACGCTGTGATCGGCGAGGCGCTTGCCGAAGGCTTCGCGGCTGAGAAGGCGCTTGGTCATCGCTTCGAGCGCGCGTTCCGCGCCGCCGATGGTCCGCATGCAGTGGTGGATACGGCCCGGGCCGAGGCGGCCCTGCGCGATTTCGAAGCCGCGGCCAGCGCCAAGGATCATATTGTCTTTCGGCACCTTCACATTGTCGAGGACGACCTCGGCATGGCCGTGCGGCGCGTCGTCATAGCCGAAGACGTGCAGCATGCGCTCGACCTTCACGCCGTCGGCATCGAGGGGGACAAGGATCTGCGACTGCTGCAGGTGGCGCGGCGCGTCCGGATCGGTCTTGCCCATCACGATGGCGACCTTGCAGCGCGGATCGCCGACGCCCGACGACCACCATTTGCGGCCGTTGATCAGCCAGTGATCGCCCTTGTCCTCCATGCGCGTTTCGATGTTCGTCGCGTCAGAGGAGGCAACGGCGGGCTCCGTCATCAGGAAGGCGGAACGGATCTCGCCGTTCGACAGCGGCACCAGCCACTCGTCCTGCTGAGCCTTCGTGCCGTAGCGGGCGAGCACTTCCATGTTGCCGGTGTCGGGCGCGGAGCAGTTGAAGACCTCCGACGACCAGCCGACCCGGCCCATCTGCTCGGCCATCGGCGCATATTCGAGGTTCGTGAGCGGCGTGCCGTCGAAGTCGTAATGATGCACCGGCTCGCCGCCGTGGGACGGGGGAACGAACATGTTCCACAGGCCCGCTTCGCGTGCTTTGGGTTTTAGCTCCTCGATGACCGGAATGACCTTCCAGCGGTCGCCCTCGTCATTCTCTTTCGCGAACCGGGCCTCGTTCGGGTAGATATGCTCGTCGAAAAAGGCCTGCAGCCGGCCGAGCATCTCCTTGGTCTTGTCGGAATAGTCGAAGTTCATCCTGTCGCTCCCAGTGGTTCGCATTGTTTATCGTTTTGCGGCTTGGCGCGGACCATAGCGGTGGCGCGCGCGCTGTCACCCTGACACGTTCGCCAAGACATCCCTGGCCAAATCACGCTGAATAGGGAAGGCGGACCAGCCGCGCCAGATTTGCGGTAGACGGGTTTGGCCGACTCGCGCGGCTTTCCTATCTTGTTAAGTATGACGCGTGTGCGCACAGGCCTTACCGGTCTCGCCTTCGTGTTCCTGCTGGTGCTGTCTGCCGCCGCCTTCTTTGGCGGGACGGGCGCGCCGCTCACGGAACCGCGGGCCGAAGACCCCCTTGCTGCTCTTGGCATCGTGCCGGGCGGCGAGGCGGCGCAGGCGAATCCTGAGGCACCGGAACGGTCCATTCCGCGCGCGGAGGCCCCGCCGGTCGCGCCGGAGCAGTTTGAGCCGCTGCCCGGTCTCGACGAGCCGCTTCTCGACAGCATCCCGCGGCCTGCGCCCGACGCCCCCACCGACGGCGATCTCGTCGAGATCTGATCTCGGGATCGCCCGCTAAGGCGTTGGCGGGTCGGGTTTGGCGCCCATAGGGGTGCCGCGAATTCATGAACAGACTTATCCACAGGCCGGTGCGGCGAACCCGTACGGGTCCCTTTGCTATTGGTCTTTAAAATTATCTATAGAATCCAGTCCTTTGTGCTTACTGGTCCATCTAGTGGCAGACATTTCCATTGATTTCCCATGAATTCCCGCTATTGCCTTGTCCACATGAGGGAACGGGCAGTCGAGGGGTCGAAAAAACCGCCCCAAGGCCGCTTTGAAGGTGGAGTTCCATACTCCTGACCGAGTTCTCATGAGGGGTGGGGAGCGGAGTGCACGCCGCGATCTTTTCAGGAAGCTGGCTGAACACAGTCGATGCGAAGGGGCGGATGTCGATTCCGGCGCCCTTCCGCGACGTGATCCAGCAGCGCGCCGGCGACCGCCGCGTGATCCTGACCCCGCACCGCGGCGACTGGGATTGCCTTGAGGGGCGCACAACCGACCACGCTGCTCGCATCAACGAGGCGCAGGGCGAACGCTACGCCGCCGACGAGGTCTCGGTGGAAAGCGAGATGGCCCGGATCCGCGCCTTCTCCCTCTCGCTGCAACTTCAGTTCGAAGAGTCCGGTCGCATGGTCGTTCCCGAGGACATGCGCGAAATCGCAGAAATTGAAGACGTCGTCCTGTTCACCGGCCTCGGCGACTATTTTCAGCTGTGGAAGCCGGAGCTGTTCATCAGCGATATCGCCGATGCGAAAACCGCGCGCATTCTCCAGAAGCGTCTCGACAAGGTGCGCGGCCGATGAGTGCCGCCGCACATATTCCGGTCCTGCTTGACGAAGTGATGGCGGCGATTGCACCTCTGCAGGGTGCCGAGGTTGTCGACGGTACGTTTGGCGCTGGGGGTTATGCCCTGCGCGCCCTTAAGGACGGCGCGTCAACTGTGTACGGGTTTGACCGCGATCCCGCCGCAGCCTCTTGCGGGCAAGCGCTTTCCGTCGATGGTCTTGAGATCATCGAAGCCACGTTTTCCTCGATGGTGGACGAACTGCGAGGACGCGGCGTCGAGAGCGTCGACGCCGTCATGCTCGATATCGGCGTGTCTTCGATGCAGCTCGATCAGGCCGAACGCGGCTTTTCGTTCAAGGAAGACGGACCGCTGGACATGCGCATGTCATCGGCAGGGCGCTCGGCCGCCGATGTGGTGAATGAGGCGGACGAAGCCGAACTCGCCGATCTCATCTACCTGTACGGCGAAGAGCGGCGGGCGCGGCAAGTCGCCCGCGCGCTTGTCGCGGCGCGGCCGCTATCTCGAACTAGTGAGGCCGCAGCCATTATTCGAAAAGCCGCAGGCCAGCGGCCGGGGCAGAAAACCGACGCCGCAACCAAGACCTTCCAGGCGCTTCGGATTGCCGTGAACGACGAGTTGGGCGAACTCGAGCGAGGGCTAGCCGCCGCTGAACAGCTTCTGAAGCCGGGCGGTCGGCTGGCAGTTGTTAGTTTCCATTCGCTTGAGGACCGGATCGTGAAGCGGTTCTTTCGCGAACGGAGCGGCAGCGAACCAGGCGGCTCGCGTCACCTGCCCGCCCAGGTTCGCCAGAAGGCACCAACCTTCGAGAAACCCCGCCGCCAGATACGGGCCAGCGAGCGGGAAACGGCGCGAAACCCACGAGCACGCTCTGCGATCCTGAGATCCGCAGTTCGCACCGCTGCTGCACCCTGGCCAGTTGAAGGAGCCATCTGATGACGAGTGACCTGAGATTTCTGGGTGCTGCAGCTGTCGCCCTTGCCGCTTTGATTTCGATGTACGTTTCTGAAACCGTCGTCGCTGCGGAACGCGAGGCGATCCGTAACCTGCATGGCGCAATCAGCGAGGACGAACGTGCAGTGGCGGATCTTGCCTCGGAACTTGGCGTACGGTCTTCTCTCTCCAGACTTGAAGAGATGAATGACAAACACTGGTCGCTGGCGTCGCCGAAGGTTGGCCAGATGGTGGCTGGCGATGCCGAGCTCGCCGCGCTGTTGTCGCCGCGTGATGAAGGTCCCGAAATTGTTCTCGCTTCTTACGATCACGCTCGGCCCGTGGCGGTAGCCGAGATCGCTGAGGAACCGGGTCTGATAAATGCTTCAGCGGCAGATGCTCTCGACTATCCGCGCGATGACAGCGGCGTGGTTGTCTTGGCCCCTGCGGATATGCCCAAAGCGGCACCGGCTCAGCCTGCTGCCGACGAACTGTTCTCCGCCTCTTTTCTTGTCGGCATTGACGCGGCGGTCTCTCTCGAGCGCGCAAGCTTTCGGTCAGGCGGCCGGTGAGTCCAGCCGCGCTTCGTAGCCAGCGCGTCCAGCTCGCTGGCAGACGGCGGCTGGCTTTACGGCTTGCGCGGCAACGACTTTTCTTCGGGGTCGGCGTTTTTTTGCTGCTGACCCTTGCCATGACCGTACGGCTGGGCGGGCTCGCTTATGACGATACGCCAGCACGGATCGCGTATATTGGTGCCGGTGAACGCGGGCAAAGAGCGCCGATCATCGATCGCAACGGCACTGATCTCGCGCGGTCTTTTCAGGCCTACTATCTGGCGGTGCAGCCGCAGCGGCTAGTCGGCGATCCGGCTGTGCTGGCCGAAGGGATCGCAGGTATCCTAGGCGAGCGCGATCCGGACGATCTCCGGGCCGCGCTTGGCCAAAATGGCGGCTGGCGCTACTTGCAGCGGCGGGTCCAGCCGGACGACGCGGCCAAGCTGAAGGCACTGGGCGAGCCCGGACTGATCATCGAACAGGAGTGGGAGCGGGTCTATCCCAATCGAACCTTGGCCGCGCATACGCTCGGCTATGCAAATGTCGATGGTGAGGGACAGGCAGGCCTTGAGCGAGAACTTAACGCAAGGCTGACCGACCAGTCTCAGTTGGGCGTCCCGGTTCAGCTCTCCCTCGATGCGCGCGTTCAGCATGTTCTGGTGCAGGCTCTGACCGATCAAATGGACAAGCATGACGCCATCGGGGGCGGGGGTGTCATTCTCGATGTTCACACCGGCGAGATCATCGCGATGACTTCCCAGCCGGTCTTCGACCCGAATTCGGCCGGCCAGGGCACGATGGACAGCCGGTTCAACCGCGTGACCCACGGCGTTTATGAGCTTGGTTCGACGTTCAAGGCGTTCACCATGGCGATGGCGCTCGAGAGCGGCACGGTCACTTCGATGGCGCAAGCTTACGATGCCACACAGCCCCTGAAAGCAGGCCGCTTTCGAATCCGTGACTTTCATGCGGAGAACCGGTGGCTGACGGTACCGGAAGTCTTCATGCATTCGTCGAACATTGGCACTGCCCGGATCGCGTTGGATCTGGGAGGCGATGCGCAGCGCAATTATCTTCGCGAACTCGGAATGCTTGACCAGGTAAGCGTGGAAATCGCTGAGCGGGGTTATCCCATGTACCCCGAGCGGTGGGGCGACATATCGACGATGACGATCAGTTACGGCCACGGCATTTCGGTGACGCCGTTGCACCTGGCTGCGGCTTATGGTGCCTTGGTAAATGGGGGACTTTACCGAGAGCCGACCCTCCTGAAGGTCGGCCCCGACGATCTTCGCCCCGGCCGGCGGGTCTTTTCAGAAGAAACATCAGGTCAGGTGCGGGCGCTGCTGCGTTTGGTCGTTCGCGAGGGCACAGGCGGCAAGGCTGACGTTGAGGGGTACCGTGTTGGCGGAAAGACAGGAACGGCCGAGAAGCCAGAGAGGGGCAGCTATTCGCGGTCTTCTCTCGTGACGAACTTCGCCGGGGCCTTTCCGATCGACGACCCCCGATATGTGATCGTTGTAATGCTCGATGAGCCGAAGGGTACCAAGGATACCTTTGGTTTTGCCACCGCTGGATGGACCGCAGCGCCTGTGGTTGCAGACGTGGTATCCCGTATCGGCCCCCTCCTGGGTATTGATGCGGACCCCTCCCGCGATATCGACTTGTCTCCGCTGCTTTCTCATGTTCATGAGCCCGCGGCGGGGGGCTGACAGGACGGAGTCCCGCATGCGCCTCGGTACGCTCATCGAAGACCTTGCAGGAGACGCTGCGAAGGCGGCCGTCACCGGATTTGCGCTCGATCACCGCAAGGTGGCGGCGGGCTGCATATTCGGTGCCTTCGAAGGCGCGCGGGTCAACGGCGAGGACTTCATCCCGAACGCTGTGAAGACCGGTGCGGTGGCGGTGGTCGCGAGGCCCGAAGCGAAGGTCGAGGGAGCCGTCCACGTTGCTTCTAACGAACCGCGGAAGACATTCGCCAAGCTGGCTGCACGCTTTTTCGGCCCCTTTCCCGCAACGACCGTCGCGATCACCGGTACGAACGGCAAGACATCAACCGCGGAACTGACCCGTCAGCTGTGGCAGTTGGCTGGACATCCGGCGGCATCGATCGGCACGCTGGGCGTGACAACGCGGCAGGGGCAGGTGTCGACTGGTCTGACGACGCCGGACATCGTCACATTCCTGTCGAACATGGCGGGTCTGGAGCGCGAGGGCGTGTCCCACGCAGCGTTCGAGGCGTCGAGTCATGGACTGTCGCAGTACCGAACGGAGGGCCTGCCTGTCTCGGCGGCTGCGTTCACGAACCTTAGCCGTGACCATCTCGATTATCACAAAACCATGGACGCCTATTTCGAGGCGAAACTGCGGCTGTTCACCGATGTGGTCGATGCCGATGGAAGCGTTGTGGTCTGGGCCGATGATGAACGCAGCGCTGCGGTGGCCGAGGCAGCGGCGGCACGAGGCGTGACGGTGCTGACGGTGGGGCGGGCTGGCGAAACGCTGAAGTTGGTGGAACAGGTTCCGACGCATCTCGGACAGACGCTGACGGTCGAAGGGTTTGGCGAGACGTTTACAATCAAGCTGCCGCTGATCGGGGCGTACCAGGCCGCCAACGCGCTGGTGTCGGCGGGGCTGGTTATTGCGACGGGCGGCGATCCGGCGGAGACGCTGGGGCACCTGGCGCGGGTGGTGCCGGTCAGGGGGCGGCTGGAGCGGGTGGCGCTGTCGAAAGCGGGCACGCCGATCTATGTCGATTATGCGCACACGCCGGATGCGATCGGGGCGGCCTGCGATGCATTGAGGCCGCATACGAAGGGTGAGCTTCATATCGTCTTCGGGGCAGGCGGCGACCGGGACCGGGGCAAGCGCGAACCGATGGGAAGGATCGCGGCGGAGAAAGCCGACCGGCTTTACGTGACCGACGACAACCCGCGTTCCGAGGATCCAGGAGAAGTCCGACGAGAGATACTGAACGGGGTTTCGGAGGCTGCCGAGATTGGGGATCGGCGGGAGGCGATTGCGGCGGCTGTAGGAAATGCCGGGCCGGACGATGTCGTTCTGATTGCTGGAAAAGGTCATGAGCAGGGGCAGATTGTCGGCGACCGGACGCTGCCGTTCGACGATGTCGCGGTCGCGCGCGAGGTGGCGTCTTGAGGCCGCTGTGGACCTCGGCCGAAATTGCGCAGGCGACGGGCGGCGTCGCCAGCGCCGATTTTGATTGCGACAGCGTAACGTTCGACAGCCGCGAGGTCATCGGCGGCGAGCTGTTCGTCGCCATGAAGGGCGAGACGGCGGACGGGCATGATTTTGTCGATAGCGCCTTCGAACGCGGGGCGGCCGGTGCCATCGTATCGAGGCCGGTGGATCATCCGCATGTGCTGGTGAAAGACGGCCTGGCCGCGCTGGACGCGCTGGGCCGCGCCGGGCGGGAGCGCGCGACAAATGCGACGATCTTCGGAATTACCGGCTCGGTCGGGAAAACGAGCGTCAAGGAAGCGCTGCGCCATGCGCTGGCGGCTGCGGAACCGGAGTGCACCCACTGGTCCGTGAAAAGCTATAATAATCATACGGGCGTGCCGCTGTCGCTGGCGCGGATGCCCGCCGACACGCGGTACGGTGTGTTCGAGATGGGCATGAACCATGCCGGCGAGCTGTCGGCGCTGACCCAGATCGTCCGGCCGCACATCGCCATCGTGAACGCGATCGCCCCCGCACATATCGAGAATTTCGAGACTATCGAAGGGATTGCCGACGCGAAGGCGGAGATTTTCGAGGGACTGATGCCTGAGGGGACGGCGGTTCTGCCGCTGGAGAGCGATCATTTCGAGCGGTTGCGCGGCCATGCGAAGCGCTACGCCGCGCGCATCGTGACCTTTGGCCTGTCGACGGATGCCGATGTTCATCTGGAGCGTGAAGGCGAGGCAGAGGCCGGTGAACGGCGCCTGATCGCGCGCGTCGACGATACGAGCGTCAGTTTCAGTCTGAGCCAGCCGGGCAAGCACTGGACCCTGAATGCGCTGGCGACGCTGGCCATGGTTCATGCGGCGGGCGGCGACCTGGCCGCCGCCGGGCTGGGTTTGTCGGCCCTCGGCGGCCTGGAAGGGCGCGGCGCACAGCATAAGATTCCGTGGCAGGATGGCGAGGTGCTAGTCCTGGATGAAAGCTATAATGCGAACAGCGCGTCGATGGCGGCCGCGCTGGCCGTACTGGGCGATATGACCGTCAGAGGCCGCCGGGTTGCGGTACTGGGGGCGATGCGGGAACTGGGCACACGGTCCGACGCCCTGCACCGGGCGCTGGCAGAGCCGATCCGGGCCGCAAATGTGGAGAGCGTGGCGTTTGTCGGCGACGAGACGGCACCGATTGCCGACGCGTTGAATGCGCCGCGTTTCGATAGCGCAGCAGAAGCGGAAGACTGGCTGCGCAGCGAGCTGCGCGCCGGAGATGCCGTTCTGCTGAAGGGGTCAAACAGCGTCGGCCTGGGTCAGGTCGTTTCCTCACTTCTGACAGAAACGGACTAGGCCGATGTTCTACCTGATTGCTGAAAGTTTCGGGTTCGAGGGGTTCTGGAACCTGTTTCGCTACATCACCTTCCGCTCTGGCGCGGCGGCCGTCACGGCGCTGACGATCGGCCTGGTGATCGGTCCGCGCATGATCAAATGGCTGCGTGTGAAGCAGGGCAAGGGCCAGCCGATCCGCGAGGACGGCCCTGCCTCTCACCTGATTACGAAGCGCGGGACGCCGACGATGGGCGGCCTGATGATCCTTGTCGCGCTGACGATCGCCACCATCCTGTGGGCGCGGTTCGACAACCTGTTTGTCTGGACCTGCCTGTTCGTAACGCTCGGCTTTGCCTTCATCGGGTTCATCGATGATTTTTCAAAAGTGTCGAAGGGCAATCACAAGGGCATCCCCGGCCGGTTTCGCCTGCTGCTGGAGTTCCTGATCGCAGGTATCGCGTGCTGGATCATCGCGATCGAAACCGACACCAACCTTTATCTGCCCTTCGTCTCGTTCGGGCTGGAGATGGGCATTTTCTACATCGCCTTTGCCGCCTTTATCGTCACGGGGTTCGGCAATGCGGTGAACCTGACGGATGGGCTCGACGGCCTGGCGAGCATGCCGGTCATCATCGCCTGCGTGACCTTTGCGCTGATCGCCTATTTCGTCGGCAACGTCCGCTATTCCGATTATCTCGGCATCTTGTACGTCGAAGGCGCGGGCGAACTGGTCGTCTTTGCCTTTGCCATTGTCGGGGCGTGCCTCGCCTTCCTGTGGTACAATGCGCCCCCTGCCGCGGTGTTCATGGGCGATACTGGCAGTCTGGCGCTGGGCGGGGCGCTGGGATCGATCGCGGTCGTTACCAACCACGAACTGGTGCTGCTGGTCGTCGGCGGGCTGTTCGTCCTCGAAACCGTGTCGGTGATCGTGCAGGTCGCGAGCTTCAAGCTGACCGGCAAGCGCGTGTTCAAGATGGCGCCGATCCACCATCATTTCGAGGAATTGGGCTGGGCGGAATCGACCGTCGTGATCCGCTTCTGGATCGTTTCCATCATGCTGGCGCTGGCGGGTCTCGCCACGCTGAAGCTGCGGTGATTACGAGCCCCGCCTTTGCCGGAAAGCGCTATCATGTGCTGGGTCTTGCGCGGACAGGGCAGAGCGTTGTTGCTGCCCTGCGCGAGAGCGGCGCGATTGTTGCGGCGTGGGATGACCGGGAAGAGGCGCGGGCCGAAATGCCGGACGACGTCGAGATCGTCGACCCGCTGGAAACAGATGTTTCTCGCTTCGACGCGCTGGTCGTATCGCCGGGCGTGCCGCTGAACACGCACCCGCTGGCGGGGCGCGCCGAGGCGGCGGGGACGCCGATCATCGGCGACATCGAACTGTTCGCGGCGGCGCGGGCCGACCTGCCGCCGCACCGGGTGGTGGGGATTACCGGTACCAACGGAAAATCGACGACGACCGCGCTAATCCACCATGTGATCGAGGCGGCGGGCATCCCGGCGCGGCTGGGCGGGAATATCGGTGCGCCGATCCTGGGGACCGAGCCGCTGCCCGACGGCGGGATCTATGTGCTGGAATTGTCGAGCTACCAGATCGACCTGACGCAGACGCTGGCCTGCGAGGTGGCGCTGCTCCTGAATATCACGCCGGATCACCTGGACCGCTATGACGGCGAGATGGCCAAATATGCGGCGGCGAAGGCGCGGCTGTTCGCGATGCAGGACGAGAGCGGCGTTGCGGTCATTGCGGGCGAGGATGAGTGGAGCCGGGGCGTCGCCGATGACCATGCTGCGAACCGGGCGGACCTCGCAGATGACTTTGCAGGCGGTCAGGCGCGCTGGCCCGCGCTCGCCGGGACACACAACCGGCAGAATGCGGTGGCGGCGGCGACGGCACTCAGGGCGCTTGGCCTTAGCGATGACGAGATCGAGGCGGGGTTCCAGAGCTTTGGCGGGCTGGCGCACCGGATGGAGCGGATCGGCGAGGTTGGCGGTGTGCTCTACGTCAACGATTCCAAGGCGACGAATGCCGAGAGCGCCGCACCCGCGCTGACCGCTTATGACCGGGTTCACTGGATCCTGGGCGGGCGGGCGAAAAGCGGCGACCTGTCCCCGTGCGAGCCATATTATGGTCGGGTGAAGGCTGCGTACCTGATCGGCGAGGCGGCGCCGCTGTTCAATGACGCGCTGGCGGGCAAGGTGGATAGGGTCCTGGACTGTGAGACGCTGGACCGGGCGGTTGAGGCGGCAGCCAACCACGCAGAGGCGGGCGATACGGTGCTGCTGTCTCCGGCGTGCGCCTCGTTCGATCAGTTCAGGGACTTCGAGGAGCGGGGCGAGCGGTTTCGGTCGCTCGTTCAGGATTTGGCCGGGGGGAAAGCGCCATGAGGATGCTGGGGCGAGCGGATCGCGGCCTCTTGGGGCGCTGGTTCTGGACGGTGGACAAGCCGCTGCTGGCGCTGATCCTGGTGTTGATCTGCGTGGGACTGATCGCGGTGGCGGCGGCTTCGCCCGCCGCGGCGCAGCGGCTGTCGGGCGCGAATTTCCGGCTGCCGGAGCTGTTCTTCCTGTGGCGGCAGATGATGTGGGTGGGGCTCGGCCTGCCGGTCCTCCTCGCCGTCTCGCTGATCCCGAAGGACTGGGTGCGGCGGCTGGCCGTCATCGGAACGGGGCTGGGGATCGTGTTGCTGGCGGCGCTGCCGTTCATCGGGGCGGAGGTCAACGGGGCGACGCGCTGGATCCAGCTGGGCGGGTTCCAGCTGCAGCCGTCGGAGTTCCTGAAGCCAGCGTTCATCGTGGCGACGGCGTGGGTGCTGGCGCTGCGCTTCGATGAGCCGGAATTGCCGGTCTACAAGGTTTCGATCGCCCTGCTGGCAGTGATCGCGGGGCTGCTGATCATTCAGCCAGACTACGGCCAGACGCTCCTGATCGGGGCGATCTGGTCGGCGCAGGCAATCCTGGCGGGGATGAGCCTGGTCTGGGTCGGCGGGCTGGTGCTGGCGGGGATTGCGCTGCTGGTGGGCGGGTACTTCTTCTCGGACCATGTGTCCGACCGCATCGACGGGTTCCTGTTCGGCGCGGGCGATACCTACCAGGCGGACAAGGCGCTGGATGCGATCCGGTCGGGCGGGCTTCTGGGTACCGGGCCGGGGCAGGGGGAAGCGAAATACTCGCTGCCGGAACCGCAGACGGACTATATCTTTGCGGTGATCGGCGAGGAGTTCGGGATCATCGCGTGCATCGCGCTGGCCGGGCTGTTCCTGGCGCTGGTGGTGCGGGTGCTGATCCAGCTGACCGAGGAGGACGATCCGTTCGTGACGCTGGCCGCGAGCGGGCTGGCGATGCAGATCGGGCTGCAGGCGTTCATTAACATGGGCGTCGCGACCAGTTTGCTGCCCTCCAAGGGCATGACGCTGCCGTTCATCAGCCATGGCGGGTCGAGTTTCCTGGCGCTGTGCGTGACGGCGGGGATGCTCTTGGCGCTGACAAGGCGGAACCGGTTCCTGAAGGCTTCGCCCTTTCGCGGGAGCGGGGCTGTGCCCGCATGACGGCGCGAACGGCCCTGATCGCGGCGGGCGGCACGGGCGGGCACATGGTGCCGGCCTTTGCGGTGTCGGAGGAGCTGAAGCGGCGCGGCTGGCGCACGGTACTCATTACCGATGAGCGGGGCGCGCGGGTTCCGGGGCTGTTCGCGGGCGACGAACGGCACATTATCGACGCGGCGACGGTGGGAAAGAACCCGCTGCGCTGGCCGGGGGCGCTGCTGAAGATCCTCGCGGGGCGGCGGCAGGCGAAGGCGGTCATTTCCGAGGCGGAGCCGGCGGTGGCGATCGGGTTTGGCGGCTATCCCGTCCTGCCCGCGATGATGCCGGCCGTGAGCGCAGATATCCCGGCGCTGATCTGCGAGCAGAATGCGGTGCTGGGGCGCGTGAACCGGGTGCTTGCAGGGCGCGTGGATGCGATTGCGCTGAGCTTTCCGGATACCGAGCGGCTGAAGCATCCGGAGAAGGCCGAGGTCACGGGCAATCCGGTGCGCGCGGATATTGCGGCGCTGGCGGAGAAGCCGTTTCCGCCTGTTGATGACATTTGTCCGCTGAAGCTGCTCGTGCTGGGCGGGTCACTCGGCGCGCGGGTGCTGAGCGAGGTGGTGCCTGCGGGCATCGCGCTGCTGCCCGAGTCGCTGCGGCGGCGTGTGCAGGTGCTGCAACAGGCGCGGGAGGAGGATTTCGAGGCGGTGTCGGCGGCCTATCGAGAAGCCGGTATCCCGGCGGAGATCACGACCTATCTGGAAGATGTCCCGGCGGCGCTGGCGGAGAGCCACCTGCTCATCGGCAGGTCGGGCGCCTCCACGGTTACCGAGATGGCGGCCGCCGGACGCCCGGCGATCTTCGTGCCGCTGCCGATTGCGACGGACGACCATCAGGCCGCGAATACGCGCGAGATGGCCGAAGCGGGCGGCGCGCGCATGATCCGGCAAGCGCAATTTTCCCCTGAGACCCTTTCGGCCCAACTGGCGTTGATGCTTGAGAAGCCCGAAACCCTGGCAAATGCAGCGGCGCGGGCACGGTCGGTCGGTCGTCCCGGCGCAACGGCGGCAGTCGCGGACCTTGCCGAGCGCCTGGCAGGCGTGACGGGCACAGCCACGAAAGAGGAAACGGAATGACGGACCAGGCGGCGCAGGCCACCTTCTCAAAGGCGCTGGGGACGATCCACTTCGTCGGAATCGGCGGCATTGGCATGTCAGGCATCGCCGAGGTGATGCATAACCTGGGCTTCAAGGTTCAGGGCAGCGATATTGCCGAAGGCGCGGTTGTCGAAGGGCTGCGCGAGAAAGGCATTACCGTTCATGTCGGTCACAAGGCCGACAATGTGGACGGGGTATCGGTTGTCGTGGTTTCCACGGCGATCAAGCGCGGCAACCCCGAGGTGGAAGCGGCGCTGGACAAGCGCGTGCCTGTCGTGCGGCGCGCGGAAATGCTCGCCGAGCTGATGCGCCTGAAGTCGAACGTCGCGGTCGCCGGTACGCACGGCAAGACCACGACGACGTCGATGGTCGCGGCGCTGCTGGACAGCGGCGGGCTGGACCCCACGGTCATCAACGGCGGCATCATCAACGTCTACGGCACGAATGCGCGGCTTGGGTCGAGCGACTGGATGGTCGTGGAGGCCGACGAGAGCGACGGGTCGTTCCTGCGCCTGCCGCCGACGCTGGCCATCGTAACCAATATCGATGCCGAGCATCTGGACCATTACGGCGATTTCGACGCCATCAAGAAGGCGTTCGTGGAGTTCGTCGAGCATGTGCCGTTTTACGGCGCGGCGTTCCTGTGCATCGACGACAAGGATGTACAGGCCGTGCTGCCGCAGGTGCGGGACCGGCGTATCGTACCCTATGGCTTTTCCGCGCAGGCCGATATTCGCGGCGAGAATGTGCGGCCTATTCCCGACGGCAACCGGTTCGATGTGACACTGCGCGGCCGTGATGGCGGGACACGCAAGATCGAGGACATCTTCCTGCCCATGCCGGGGCGGCATAATGTGCAGAACGCGCTGTCCGCCATCGGGATCGCGGTCGAACTCGGCATCAATGACCAGTCGATCAAGGAAGGCTTTGCCCGGTTCCGGGGCGTGAAGCGGCGCTTTACCCGCGTAGGCGAAGTCGATGGGGCGACCGTCATCGACGATTACGGTCACCATCCCATCGAGATCAAAGCGGTCCTGCAGGCGGCAAGCGAAAGCGCGAAGGGCCGTGTGATCGCGGTCTGCCAGCCGCACCGCTACACCCGCCTGCGCGATCATATGGACGAATTCGCGACCTGCTTTAACGATGCCGACCGCGTGTACCTGACGCCGGTTTACGAGGCGGGTGAAGATCCCATCGAGGGCGTGAGTTCGGAGGCGCTGGCCGACCGGCTGCGAAAGGCCGGACATCGCAAGGTGGGGATGGTCGCGGATGCGGAGGACCTGGCGCGGACATTATCGGAGGTGATCCGGCCGGATGACCGCATCATCTGCCTGGGTGCGGGCGATATTACAAAGTGGGCCGCAGGGCTGGCGGATACGATCCGGCTGGTGCGGCGGGGGGACATTTGATGGGCTTTGTCAGGCTACTCGCTGCTGCCGGACCCCCCTCCACCACGCTGCGCGCGGTCCCCCTCCCCCATATTGGGGGAGGAAGGGGTGGCACCTTCCTCCCCAGCAGGGGGAGGGGGACCGCAGCCGCAGGCTGTGGGGGAGGGGGGTTTGGCGGTTGCCGGACGATGGTCTCTTGACCGCTCTACCTACACCGCGCGGAAAGCTGACCGAGAGGGGGCGGCTGGACAATTTTACCTGGTTTCGCACGGGCGGACCGGCGGACTGGCTGTTCGAGCCAGAGGATGCCGATGATCTGGCGGCGTTTCTGAAGGGGTTGCCCAGCGATGTGCCTGTCATGCCGATTGGCGTGGGGTCGAACATGATCGTGCGGTCAGGCGGCGTGCCGGGGGTTGTCGTTCGGCTGTCCAAGGCGTTCGCGACGGTTGCGGTCGAGGACAGTCACCGCGTGCGGTCCGGCGGGCGGGCGATGGGGATCCAGACGGCGAGTGCTGCGCGCGATGCCGGGATTGCCGGTCTGGAATTCCTGAGCGGGATTCCGGGTACGGCGGGCGGCGCGGTGCGGATGAACGCCGGCGCCTATGGCGACGAGACGAAGGACGTCCTGGTCGAGGCCACGGTCGTGCGGCGGGACGGCGCGATGGAGACGCTGGCGGTGGATGCGCTGGGCTTTCGCTATCGGCATTCGAACCTCGGGCCGGGCGATATCGTCGTCGAGGCGCTGTGGCAGGGGCGGCCGGGCGATCCGGATGCGATCGGCGCGCGCATGGACGAGATCAACGAGAAGCGCGAAGCGTCGCAGCCGACGCGCACGCAGACCGGCGGCTCGACCTTCAAGAACCCGGACGGCGGCAAGGCGTGGGAACTGATCGACCGGGCCGGGTGCCGGGGCCTCGAGATGAACGGGGCGATGGTGAGCGAGAAGCATACCAACTTCCTGATCAATACCGGCACGGCCGGCGGCGACGATATCGAGGATCTGGGCGAGGAAGTGCGGCGGCGCGTGAAAGCGGACTCGGGCGTGGACCTGACCTGGGAAATACAGCGCGTCGGCCGGCGGGCGGAGCCCTCGTGAAGGTCGCGGTTCTGATGGGCGGCTGGTCCGCCGAGCGGGAAGTCTCGCTGATGTCGGGCCGGGATGTCGCCAAGGCTTGCCGCGCGCTCGGCCATGAGACGGTCGAGGTGGACATGGACCGGAACGTCGCGGCGGTGCTGGGCGGTATCCGGCCCGACGTGGTGTTCAACGCGCTGCACGGCGTGCCGGGCGAGGATGGGACGGTGCAGGGCCTGCTCGACCTGATGCAGATTCCGTACACGCATTCGGGGCTGGCCGCGTCGGTCGTGGCCATCGACAAGGAGCTGACCAAGCGCGTGCTGGTGCCTGCGGGGATCCGCATGCCGGAAGGTCAGATCGTCACGAGCGAAAGCCTCTTTGCGGGCGATCCTTTACCGCGGCCCTATGTGCTGAAGCCTGTTAACGAGGGGTCATCGGTGGGGATCGCGATTGTTACCGCGGAATCGAACTACGGCTCGCCGATCGGGCGCGGCGTGCCGGGGCCTTGGCAGGAGTTCGAGACGCTGCTGGCCGAGCCGTTCGTGGGGACGCGGGAGCTGACCGTGGCGGTGCTGGCGGGGGTACCGCTGGCGGTGACCGAGCTGAAACCGAAGCGCGGCTTTTACGATTACGAGGCGAAATATACCGACGGGCTGACCGAGCATCAGTGCCCGGCGGATCTGCCGGATGCGGTAGCAGAGGCGGCGATGGAGATCGCGCTGCGGGCGCACAAGCTGCTGGGGTGCCTGGGGGTCAGCCGGTCGGATTTCCGCTATGATGACGGCGCGGGGCCGGACGGGCTGTGGCTGCTTGAGATCAACACCCAGCCGGGGATGACGCCGCTGAGCCTGGTGCCGGAACAGGGCAGGCATGTGGGCCTGAGCTACGAGGAGCTGGTGCAGCAGATCATCGACAAGGCGATGGAAGAACGGGGCGGCTGAGAATGGCTGAGCGGGCGGTTCTGAAACGGGGAAAGACGAAACCGGCGAAGCGGGCGAGCGCGCGCAAGACGGCGAAACCGCGGCGGCGGACGGCGAAGCGGGGTTCGAAGCGGGGCGCGAAACGGCGGGCGAGCCCAATCCTGCTGCCGCTCGGCGTGGCGGGACTGGCGGCAGCGGCGCTGGGCGCGGCGTGGCTGTACGGCCTGCCCGACCGGCTGTGGTATGCGAGCGCGAACCTGGTGGCGAACGCCGGCTTTGCCGTGGACGATGTCGAGGTGCGCGGGGCGGACCGGCTGCAGCGGCTGCCGGTCTATACGGCGGCGCTGGACGGGGCGTCGGATTCGATGCTGCTGGTCGATCTGGATACGGTGAGAGGGCGACTGGAAGCGCTGCCGTGGGTGGAGAATGCGAGCGTGTCGCGGGCGCTGCCCAACCGCCTGATCATCGATATTGATGAGCGGGTGCCGGCCGCGATCTGGCAGAATGACGGCGGTTACCGCCTGATCGACCGCAATGGACATGTGCTGCAGACGACGGGGCTGGAGGCGTTTACCGGCCTGCCGTTCATCGTCGATGACGGCGCGAACGAGGAAGTCGAGCCGCTGCTGGCGCTCTTGGGCGATTTCCCGGCGGTCGAGGAGGCGCTGTACGCCGCGACGTGGCGGGGCGAACGGCGCTGGGACTTCGAACTGCGGACCGGTGAGCGGCTGCTGCTGCCAGAGGGCGAAGATGCGGCGCGGGCGGCGCTGGCGAACTTTACCCGCATCGACCGGTCTACGGGGCTAACGGGACGCGGCTTCGCGACCATCGATTTCCGGGTGCCGGACCAGATGGTGATCCGGGTATCGCGGGAGCCGGGCGCGGGCTTCGACACGCTCGACGCGACGGAGATCTGAGCAGCGATGCTGGGCAAACGCACAAAGGCCAAGCCGCGCGCTGAGCGGATTATCGCGGCGCTGGACGTGGGATCGTCGAAGGTCACGACCGCGATTGCGGTAACGGGCCCCGATGAAGCGGTGCCGCGCATCATCGGCAGTCACCAAATGCGCTGCGGCGGCCTGCAGAACGGAATCGTGGTCGACCTGAAAGCGGCGGAGAAGGCCATTCGCGTGGCGGTGGACCGAGCGGAGCGTTCGGCGGATACGCTGATCGACGAGGTTGTCATCGGTATCTCCGCAGGCGGACTGGAAGCGGATGTCGAGACGGTCGAAATCCCCATTTCCGGCCAGCGCGTCGAAGAGGGTGACCTTGAAACGCTGCGCCAGCAGGCCGTGGCGAGCATCAATCCCGGTGAACGCGCGGTGCTGCATGCCACGTCGGCGCTCTATTCGATCGACGGGCAGGGCGAGGTTCTGAACCCGATCGGGCTGCACGCGCATACACTGGGTGCGGCGATCCATCTGGTGATGGTGGACAGCGCGCCGCTGAAGAACCTCGACCGGGCCGTGCGATCGGCCGACCTGGACGTCGCGGCGGTTATGGCCGCTCCGCTGGCGAGTGCCTCTGCCTGTCTGTCCAAGGAAGAGCGGGAGATCGGCGTGGCGCTGGTCGAGATCGGGGCGGGCGTGACGAACGTGGCGGTGTTCGCGCGGGGGATGCTCGCCGGGTTCTCCTCGATCCCGACGGGCGGCGCGGACGTGACGGATGACGTGGCCAATGCCCTTGGCACACCGCGCCTGTCGGCCGAGCGACTGAAGGCGCTGAAGGGATCGGCCAGCGCGCTGCCGCGCGATAATCACGAACTGATCGATGTGCCCACCATCGCGAACCCCGACGAGGTGGTGCGGCGTCCGCGCGCCGAACTGGTCCAGGCGATCCGGACGCGGCTCGATATCCTGTTCGGCCAGGTGTCGGAACGCTTCGAGGAGATCGGCTTCGTCGGTCCGCGCGCCAACCAGGTCGTGCTGACCGGGGGCGGCGCGGCACTAACCGGTATTTCGGACTATGCCGAGGGAATGCTGGGGCGGCGCGTTCGGATCGGAACGCCGCGCGGCGTTGCCGACCTGCCGGAGGCGCAGATGGGTCCGGCCTATTCGGCGCTGATCGGCCTGCTACTGCGCGCCGCAGACGATGATCCGCAGGCTTTCGAGCCGGGCGTTGCCATGACCGCGAAGTCGGCGGGCGGCGGCGCCTTGGGACGGATGCTCCACCGTTTGCGCGAGAATTTCTGACATGCGGACCGAACCCATCCGCAGTTTTTTCAAGAAAGGGGATTCACGGCGACTCGTGGATTCTGTAGGGTTTCAGAGAATATTGGGAGGAACGTCGCCATGGTCGCCTTTGAACGTCCGGAACTGACCGAACTGAAACCCCGGATCACCGTTATCGGTGTGGGCGGCGCGGGCGGAAACGCCGTTGCGAACATGATCGAAAGCGATCTGGAGGGTGTCGAGTTCGTCGTGGCGAACACCGACGCGCAGGCGCTCGCAGCGTCTGCCGCCGGAACCCGCATCCAGCTCGGTCACAAGATTACGCAGGGGCTCGGGGCCGGGGCACGGCCCGAGATCGGACGCGCTGCCGCGGAGGAAAATGCCAGCGAGATCGAAGCGGCGCTGGAAGGCTCGCACATGTGCTTCATTACCGCCGGGATGGGCGGCGGCACGGGCACGGGCGCAGCGCCGGTGATCGCGCAGACGGCGCGCGAACGCGGTATCCTGACTGTCGGCGTGGTGACGAAGCCGTTCAGCTTCGAGGGGGCCAAGCGCTCCCGCGCGGCGGAAAGCGGGATCGCGGAGCTGCAAAAACACGTCGATACACTGATCGTGATTCCGAACCAGAACCTGTTCCTGATCGCGGACCCCAAGACGACGTTCAAGCAGGCGTTCGAGCTGGCGGACCAGGTGCTGCACCAGGGCGTGCGCGGGATCACCGACCTGATGATGATGCCGGGCCTCATTAATCTCGATTTCGCCGATGTGCGGACGGTCATGTCCGAAATGGGCAAGGCGATGATGGGCACCGGCGAAGCGGACGGCGAAAACCGCGCCATCGAGGCGGCGAACAAGGCCGTGTCGAACCCGCTGCTGGACGAGGTGTCGCTGCGCGGGGCCAAGGCGCTTCTCATCAACATTACCGGCGGCGACGATATGGGTCTGATGGAGGTCGACGAGGCCGCCAATCACATCCGCGACATGGTCGATGCCGATGCGAACATCATCTTTGGCAGCGCGTTCAACCCCGACCTAGACGGGAAGCTGCGCGTGTCTGTCGTGGCGACGGGCATCGATGCCGCGGCTGGCGGTGCGCGCGACGAGGGTGAGCGGCCGCGCGCGACCTTCGGCACGGTATCGAGCGGCTTTGGCACCATGGCGCCTGCCGTCACGACACCGAAAGCCGTTGTCGCGGCGGAGGCGGTTGCCGCCGAGCCAGCTCCGGAAGCCGAAGCGGCGGAAGAGCCGGGCATGGTGGACGAACCCGCCGCGGCCCATGCGTCTGAAGCGGCCCCGTCCATGGCCTTTGACGAGCCGACCCCTGAGGAGCCCATTCTCGACGACCCTTCTGCCGAAGACGAGCGGGCGGCGAGCAATGTCATGCCGCTGCGGATGCCGACGCCGGAGCCGCCGGTTGTGGAAGCCGACGCGCCTGCCGTGATGCCGACCGCCGCAGCGCCTGCGATCGAAGAAGACGAGCCCTATCGGCCCATGTCCGCCGATCTGCCGCGCGCCATCGACCCAACGCCCGCGGAAGACCCTGTCCCCGCCCGTGGGCCGAGCCTGTTCGAGCGCATGACGGCCATCGGCCGCGGCGGCGCGAAAGTCAAGGAAACGCGCAAGGATCTGTTCGGCGAGGACGGCAAGAAGGACGCGGGCGAGGACCCGATGGACATCCCCGCCTTCTTCAAGCAGCAGGTCAACGATTAGGGCTGGTAGCGGCGGCGGGGCCTAACCCCTCCGCTAGTTGTCCCGGCACCGCTCACGCTGCCTAAGGTTCGTTCAATCGAACGCTTGGGCAGAGGATTACGAAGCATGGCCGGACCGCTAACGGGACTTCGCATTATCGAGATGGCCGGGATCGGGCCGGGGCCGTTTTGCGGCATGATGCTGGCCGACCACGGGGCCGAGGTGATCCGCATCGACCGGCCCGGCGCGCGGCCGGAGCCGGTGCTGGGGCGGAACCGGAAGTCGGTGGTCTGTAACGTCAAGACGCCCGAGGGCATCGCCGTCGTAAAGAAGCTGGTCGAAGGGGCGGACGGCTTTTTCGAGGGGCTGCGGCCGGGCGTGACGGAGCGGCTGGGGCTGGGTCCGGACGAGTTGATCGGGCTGAACCCGAAGCTGGTCTACGGGCGCATGACGGGCTGGGGCCAGTATGGCAGCTATGCGCAGGCCGCCGGGCACGACATCAACTATATCGCGTTGTCGGGCGCGCTGCATGGTTATGGCCGCGCGGGCGGAAAGCCGACGCCGCCGATCAATATGGTGGGCGATTTCGGCGGCGGCGGCATGATGCTGGCGTTCGGGATGGTGTCGGCGCTGCTGCACGCGCAGAAGACCGGCGAGGGGCAGGTGATCGACTGCGCGATGACCGACGGGTCGGCGGTGCTGACGGGCATGATCTGGGGCATGTACGGTGCCGGGATGTGGCGCGACGAGCGCGGCGTGAACCTCCTCGATACCGGCGCGCATTTCTACGACACCTACGAGACGAAGGACGGCAAGCATGTGTCCATCGGCTCGATCGAACCGCAATTCTATGCCGAGTTGCGGCGGCTGGCGGGGCTGGATGACGAGGCGTGGGACGCGCAGATGGACCCGAAGGGCTGGCCGGACCTGAAGGAGAAGATTGCGGGCGTTTTCAAGACAAAGACGCGCGATGAGTGGGATGCCCTGATGGCGGAGACGGACGTGTGCTACGCGCCGGTGCTGTCGCTTTCGGAGGCGCCGGTCCATCCGCACAACAAGGAGCGCGGGACATTTGTCGAGGTTGGCGGGATGGTGAACCCCGCGCCCGCGCCGCGCTATTCGAAGACGAAAGTGCCGACGCCCGAAGCGCCGCCAGCGACCGGGTCATCGACGGATGATCTGCTGGGCGAACTCGGCTATTCGGCGGACGAGATTGCCGCGCTGCGCGAGAAGAAGGCGGTGGCGTAAGCGCGGGCTGGCGGCCGGTCAGGCTCACGGGATTTGTCATCCTGAACTTGTTTCAGGATCCAGATCCTGGCGCAGCGTAGACGTTTGGATCCTGAAACGAGTTCAGGATGACGGTTTTGTTGGAGGGGACCGCCTGCCTAGCGCAGGTCGAGGAAGGCGGCTGCGGTTTCGAGCCGGGTGCGCTGGCGGGTGTGGCGGGCTTCGGCCTCCTCGTCGCTGCCCCATTGTTCGAGGCTGTAGAGTTCTTCGAGCTGGCCGGATTGCCACGCGGTTTCGACGTCGATCTCTTTTTCGAGGAGCGCGAGGGTGACGACTAGCGAGCCGGTGATCGTCACGATGGGCTGCGCGGCGGCGAGGGCGAAGTCGTCGAAGGCATCGATGGCGGCGCGCAGGGCGCGGAGCGTCGGTTCGGGCTGCGTGACGTGCCGGATGCCGTCCGCGAGTTCGAAGCCGATGTCGTAGCGCGCCTTTGCCCAGTCGAGGAGCGGATCCCAGACCTTGCACTGGCGCGCGACGAGGGCTTCCGGTTCGGCGGCGCGGTAGCAGATAAGATCGCTTTCGCCGTAGGCCGCAATGCCGCCCGCGAAGGCACCGCGCGCGCTGGCAACATGGTCGATGGCGGCGTTGGCGAGCCCCAGGAACGGCATGGCGGCGGGGTCGATCAGATCGCCCTGGTCCTGCCATTCCCTTGCGATCGCAGCGGCCATTACCTCGGTAGGCAGAATGAGCGGCGCGCGGGCGGGGGTGCGGACCTGGCGGCCGTCGAGGGTGACCTGCCAGCCGCGTTCTACCGCTTCCACGGCCGCAGCCTTGTAGAAGCGCTTCACCGGCCCTCTCGCCAGCGTCTGCGGATGAAGGCGGGGAGGAGGAACATGCAGGCGATGCCGACGAGGGCGACGGCCTTGCCGACCGTTTCGTCCTGAAGGCCGAACGCACCCTGCGTCCAGATCATGACGCCGATAACGGTCAACGCGATTCCGGCGAGGCGGATGAAGCCGAGGGTGAAGAAGCGGCGCTTGGCGGTTTCCTCGTCGAGCGGAGCGGGGGGTATCGTCATGCGCCGAGAAGATAGCGGCCGAGCTGCGGGTAGTCATTGGCGACCGTCGCCGCGCCCGAGGCCGTGAGTTCGTCGGGCGCGTGATAGCCCCAGGCGACGCCGACGGCCTGCACCCCGGCGTTTGCGGCCATATCCATGTCGAAGGTGGTATCGCCGATCATGACGCTTGCCTCTACCTCGGCGCCGGCATCGCGCATGGCAGTCTCGATCATTGACGGGTGCGGTTTTGACGGGTGCCGGTCAGCGGTCTGAAGGCTGATGAAGCGGTTGCGGATGCCGTGGAATTCAAGCGCGTGATCGAGGCCGCGATCGGATTTTCCCGTCGCGACGGCAAGCAGCCAGCCTGCATCCTCCAGTGCGCCCAGAACCTCAAGCGTGCCCTCGTAGAGCGGTTCGTGCGCGAGAGCGGCGTCCGAACGCATCTTCTTGAAGCAGGTCTTGTAGTCCTCCGCCATTTTGGCGTGGAAGGCGTCGTCCGCATCGGGGACCAGCATGGCCATCGCCTGCGGCAGGGACAGGCCGACCACCCGGCGCGTGCTGTTCTGCGCGGGCGGAGGAAGGCGGTTCATGTCGAAACAGGCGTCCATCGCGGCGATGATGTTGGCCTGCGAATCCATCAGCGTGCCGTCGCAGTCGAAGATGGCGAGGCGGACGGTCACTTGCGGCGCCCGCCTTTGCCGCGCTTGTGGCGGTCGGCGCCGCGGCGCGCGCGGTGCTGGTCGCGCTTTTCGCGGCGGATGTCGCGGGCCTTGTGCTTGCGCAGGCGAGCCTTTGCGCCGGGATCGTCGATCTCTTCCTCAAGCGGCAAGTCGCCCTCGTTCGCGTCGAAGCCGAGATTTTCGAGGGTTGCCGCGAAATGTTCGGGCGGGTCGGCCATGACGTTGAGGACACCGCCGCCAGGCAGGTCGATCTTTAGACGGCGCGCATGGAGGTGCAGCTTTCGCGAGATGCCGCCGGTCAGGAAGCTCTCCTTGCCGCCATATTTGCCGTCGCCGACGATGGGGTGGCCGATGGCGGCGGTGTGGACGCGAAGCTGGTGCGTCCGGCCGGTGAGCGGTTGCAGCTCCATCCACGCCGCGCGGCCCGCGGCGCGGTCGATGAGACGGTAGCGGCTGACGGCGCGTTGGCCGCCCTCCTGATCCACGTGCATTTTCTCGCCGCCGGATCCGGGCTGTTTGGAGAGCGCGAGATCGATGCGGCCATCGTGAATGTCGGGGACGCCCATGATGATGGCCCAGTAGATCTTGCGCGCCGTGCGGCCCTTGAAGGCCTGCGCGAAATGGGCGGCGGCCTTTGGCGTGCGGGCGAGAAGAAGAACGCCGGACGTGTCCTTGTCGAGGCGGTGGACGAGTTTCGGCCGGTCGTCGCGCTCGAACTTCAGCGCGTCGAGGAGGCCGTCGACATGCTCGCGCTGGCCCGTGCCGCCCTGCGTGGCGAGGCCGGGCGGCTTGTTGATGACGATGGCATGGACGTCGCGGTGGATGACGAGGCTGCGCGCGAAGTCGATCTGGTCTTCGGTGAGCGGCGAGCGCTCGCGCTTCTGCGCCATCGGGCTGCGGTGCGCGGTCTCGAGCGGCGGAACGCGGAGGATCTGGCCCGCGTGGATTCGGTCGCCGGGGCGGGCGCGGGCGCCGTCGACGCGAAGCTGGCCGGTGCGCGCCCATTTGGAGACGATGGTGAAACTCGCCTCCGGCATGTGCCGCTTGAACCAGCGGTCGAGGCGGATGTCGTCATCCTCCTCCGCAACGGTGAACTGGCGGACGTCGGTGATGGCGCTCATGTCTCGATGACTTTCAGGAGGCCGAGCGCGGCGTAGGCGCCCGCGAAGGTCGCGGCGACGCATAGGGCGACGGAGCCTGAGGCATAGGCGGCGGCGATGCCGAAGCGCCTGTCGATCAACATCTCGGTCAGCTCGTAGGAAAAGGCGGAGAAGGTCGTGAAGCCGCCGAGAAAGCCGGTGACCAGGAGGAGGCGCGTGCGGCTGTCGCCCATCTGTTCGATGGTGGCCATGATGACCGCGCCGATCAGGAAGCTGCCGATGACATTAACAGCGAAGGTGCCCCAGGGAACGCGGCCCCAGCTGGCGGCGTCATTCACCCACTGACTGGCCATGAACCGGCTGACCGCGCCAAGACCGCCGCCGAGGAAGATCAGGCCGATATGAGAGAGGGGAACGGGGATCATTGGCCGCCCTCCTTAAGGGCGGGGACCGCGCCTGTTAAGCGACGCCGAACGTCCAGCCCTCCGTGCGCGCGATTTTGGGAGTCAGGCCGGGCGGGGACCAGTAGCGCGGGTCGTCGGCAATCGCGCGCAGGCCGGCGGCGGTGACGAGGACATCGGTCTGGTGATCGTCGAGGTTGCTGCCCTTGACCGGCTTGCTGCCTAGCGCTGCGAGCGCTGCGTTGAGAGCGGCGGCCGAGCGGAGTTTGAGGCCGCGCCGGGAGCCGGAAAGCTGGATGAAGGCGCGGGCGTACATTTCGCAGAGGACGCTGCCGCTGCTATCGTGCGCCGCAGCCGGGTTCTCCGCAAAGTCGAAGGGCCAGACCGGGATCGCGCCGTTCAGGTGGTGCAGAACGCGCATACCGGCGAAGCTGGCCTTGGCGACCTGGCCCGCACCGATGGCGTCGTAGACGGTCGAGGATTTGCCGCCGCCCTGCTCGTTGAAGCGGTGTTCGCACTGGCGCCAGAAAAGGTAGTCCGCCTTTCGGCCGTCGGCGGCGCCGAAATAGAAATGATCCGGGAAGGCGGCGTGCAGGAAACTGGACGCGCCGAGGTCTTCGTCGGTCGCGTGGTCGTCGACGAAGGCCCAGAAGTCGGCGGCGGTGTCGGGCGCATCGACGCCGGGCAGGTAGGCGCCGCGCTCGGCGAAGGGCGGCGCGAAGCTGAAGTCGGCGGCGATGAGGGTGCGCGGCGTGCCGGTCGCGATCTGGCGGATCCAGTTGAGGACGTCGGTGCGCGACCAGCTGCGACCGCGTTCGATTAGCATCGGCGGGCCGTTCCCGCGCTCGCACCATGCGATGGCGATGCCCTTGTGCCGTTTTCCCTTTGCACCCGACCAGTCGATCGCTGCGAAACGGTCGAACCATGCCACTAGTCCGCCGCGTCGAGAACCGCGCGGGAGAAGGCGGTGATGTCGAAGCCGCGATTTTCACCGATGGGGTCGTAGCCGCGGCGGATGATGAGCATGTCCTCCTCCGGCACGATAACGAGGAACTGGCCGCGGTTACCGAAGGCGGCGAACGTGCCGTCCGGGAGTCCTGTATCCTCGCCCGCCACCCAGAAGGTTGCACCATATTTCCAGTCGCGGTCTGGCTGGGGCCCGGACGGGGTCGAGACGAACCGGACGAAGCCGCGCGGGAGCAGGCGCTCGCGCTGCCAGACGCCGTCGTTCAGGTAGAGAAGGCCGAGGCGGGCGAGGTCGCGGGCCGTGGTCCAGACCTGGCTCGACATGATGAAATCGCCGCGCCAGTCGGTTTCGAGGACCGTGTCGGTCATGCCCAGCTTCCACGTCAGCTCCTCGAAGGGGAAGGCTAGATATTCGCGGTCGTTTCCGAGCGCGTGGCGGAGGCCGTAGAGCGCGAGCAGCGTGTCGTTGTTGGCGTAGCGGAAGACGGTACCGGGGCGGTGGAGGAGGCTCTGGCCGGGGGCGTTATCCTCCACCGCGACTCCGCCGACGTAGATGGCGTCGGTGCGGTTGCCGGGAAAATCACTGGTGAGGCCGGACGCCATGCGCATGAGCTGTTCGGTGGTGATGCGCTGGCGCGGATCGCCGCGGGACTGCCATTCCGGAACCTCGGCGGGGGCGCGGATGTCGATGATGTCCTTGTGCGCGGCAACGCCGAGAACGGTACCCGCTATGCTTTTCGCGACGGACCAGGTACGCTGCGGCGTGGCGGCGTTGATGCCGCGGGCATAGCGTTCCGCGACGATCCGGCCATTCTTGACAATCAGGATAGCCGAGGTGCGGTTGCCGGGACCGAAGGTCTCCCCGTCAAAGGCGGACCGGACCAGCGCCTCGTAGCGGCGGTCGAGGCGGCGGGGCAGGGGATCACGGCCGACCGGCGCCTTCGTCGAAGCGGTCAGGGGCAGGTAGGGCAGGGCGGCCGTGCCAAGCTCGCCGCCGATGGGAAGCTGCGCGCAGCCGAGATGTTCGCGCCAGGCCGCGATACGGGGCGGGGCGTCCTCGTCATACTGAACAGCGACGAACTTGCCGCTGCGGCTGATCTCCGCCGTCAGGTCGGCTATGTCCCCGCGGTACTCGGCGTAAACACGGCTTAGCTCGTTGGCCTGAATATCGGCGAGGCGGCGGCCTGCGTTGAAGGTGGCCGAGCAGGTGAACGCGGCCTCGTAACCGGCTGCCAGCGCGCGGACATAATCGTCATCCGCGCTCTGCGTGGCAGCGGGAACGGCGGCGGTCAGGCCGGTTAGAAACGCGATCAGGAGGCGCGGTAACTTACTCATACCGCGAGGCCCATAGCAGCGTTTCGTCAGCCATTCTCCCTACGATTGATGAACGCCAATCGTTCGAACAGCATGACGTCCTGTTCGTTCTTCAGGAGCGCACCATGGAGGGGCGGGATGAGGGTCTTGGGGTCGCGCGATTTCAGGACTTCAAGCGGAAGGTCCTCATGCATCAGCAGCTTCAGCCAGTCTAGAAGTTCACTGGTGGACGGCTTCTTCTTGAGGCCCGGCACCTCGCGCATGTCAAAGAAAATGGACAGCGCCTCCTTCACCAGCTGCTTCTGGATGTCGGGGAAGTGGACCTGAACGATGTCCTTCATCGTCTGCTTGTCGGGGAACTTGATATAGTGGAAAAAACAGCGGCGAAGGAACGCGTCGGGCAACTCCTTCTCGTTGTTCGAGGTGATGAGGATGATCGGACGCTCCTGTGCGCTGATCGTCTCGCCGGTTTCGTAGACGTGGAACTCCATCCGGTCGAGTTCCTGAAGGAGGTCGTTCGGAAACTCGATGTCGGCCTTGTCGATCTCGTCGATGAGGAGGATGGGCGTCTTTTCGCTGGTGAAAGCTTCCCACAGCTTGCCGCGCCTGATGTAGTTCGAAATGTCATGGACGCGCTCGTCGCCAAGCTGGCTGTCGCGAAGGCGCGAGACGGCGTCATATTCGTAAAGTCCCTGCTGCGCCTTTGTCGTCGACTTGATGTGCCATTCAATGAGCGGCGCGCCCATGGCCTTAGCGACCTCGGCGGCAAGGACTGTCTTGCCCGTCCCGGGTTCGCCCTTGATGAGAAGCGGGCGGCGTAGGGTGGCGGCGGCGTTCACCGCGACCTTCAGATCGTCGGTGGCGACATAGTCCTGTGTACCGTCAAAGCGCATGGGTCGGTGCTTTTCCTTAAGGAGGTTCGTTTGGCGCGAACGCTAGCCCCGTTCCGGACAAGAGCAACCTAAGGAGTATTGGGGGGCGGTTCAGGCTGGGCGCGCGCAGGCGCGGGCATCGACAAGAGCGAGAAGCTGGCTGTGGACGAGCAGCCACTGGCCCGCGCCAAAGCCGACGGCACGGGCGGTGGTCCGGTCCGCGAAGCTGCGCGCGGCCCTTTCGTAGAGGTCGCCCGAATCCGGAACGGTCCAGTCGCCTGCGGGGGCGGGCCAGCGGGCGGAGAAGGCGAGGGTGCCGGCCTGGTCAAGACCGGCGCGAAGGCGGGGCCAGTCAGAAAGAAAACCGAGAAAGACCCCCAGTGCGCAGCCGCTGCGCGTCGAGCTGGCGAGGGTGAGCATGGCATCGCGCAAGCCCCGAACTGCTGTTTCCGCATCCGACAGACCTGCCGTATCAACGGAATAGCCGGTAAGGACGGACAGCTCTGCCAGCCACTGGCGGTCGCGATGAAGGCGCTGCGCGGCAGGCTCAATGAAGGGTTCGAGATCGGCGTTGTATTCCAGCGCGGTATCCAGAACCGACGGCATCTCTCCGTGAAGGATCGCGAGAAGGTGGACGAGATCGGCCACGTAGAGGTCGGGTGCATCGCAGCGACCCTCCGCGACAGCCGCCAATTCCGCGAAAGCGTCGTCCGTGCGGCGGGTGACCGTCTCCAGAAGTTCATCGACCGTAGCGGGCCGCAGCCGGGCGGCCTCCATCCGGACGGCGGTATTGACCATGATCTGGCGGCCTCTCTTCCTTCTCGCTGCCGCGCCCGATTCTAGGTCGGCGAATGGCAGCCTTTGGAAGGGGCCTAGCGGGGGCCGGTAAACGGGCGCTTAAACGGCAGCGGGATTTGGGTTCGGGTCCGGGAACTGCCGAAATCAACGCACGAGGCGGTAGTCCGAATAAGTGGTCACAACCGTCTGCGTTCCGCTGCCACCGGGACGGCTGCCGGCGAAACGCATAACCTGCCTGTCAAGTACGGGCCGCCCATCGGCGAGGCGGCGGTAATCGGAGACGACGTCGAAGTCCGTGATCTTCGCGACCAGCATGACGCGGAACGGCTTATTCAGGTTGAACTCCGTGCGCCTGACCATCGGGCCCCGTGCATCGGTTTCGATCTTCGCGACTGCGTTCATGCGGCCTGACATGTCGACGGGGCCGGTGTCGAAAGTCTTCTTCGGAAAGCGGTCGTAGCGGATTTCCGTCGGTGCGCACGTTGCCGGATCGACGCCCAGCCAGGTGGCGAGGCGGTAATAGCCAGGCACCATACCCGTACCCCGGCGCTGGCGGGCTTCCTTCAGCTGCTTCTTCGTAGGCGCATCGCCGTTATAGGAAACCAGGGTCCAGCGTTCACCCTCCGGCGCGGACGGATCGAAGCGCTCGACAAGTTCCGTGCGTTCGATGTCGCCCTTCTTGGGGCGCCCCTCGATCATGACGGTGCGGGTGAAGGCGAGCTCGTCCGCTGACTGGGTCGCCGCGCTTTCAACAAGCTGGTCCTGAATCGGGCAGGCATCCTGTGCGGCGGCGGGGCCTGCCGTCATCATGCCTGCGAACAGGATCAGGGCGGCGGCGCTGGCGGGGGAGGGCGTCATCATAACCCTACCTACGGCCCGCGCCGCCGGTTCCTTCGTTCCGCGGCCCCCGAACGCCCTAGACGTCGAGGAAGCTGCGCATTTTCCGGCTGCGCGAGGGGTGCTTCAGCTTGCGAAGGGCCTTTGCCTCGATCTGCCGGATGCGTTCACGGGTGACCGAGAATTGCTGGCCGACTTCCTCAAGCGTGTGATCGGTATTCATGCCGATGCCGAAGCGCATGCGGAGAACACGTTCTTCGCGCGGGGTCAGGCTGGCAAGGACGCGGGTGACGGTCTCCTTCAGGTTCGAATGCACGGCGGCGTCGACCGGAATGATCGCATTCTTGTCCTCGATGAAGTCGCCAAGCTGCGAATCTTCCTCATCGCCAATGGGCGTCTCGAGGCTGATCGGCTCCTTGGCGATCTTCATCACCTTGCGGACCTTGTCGAGCGGCATGCCGAGACGTTCGGCCATTTCCTCCGGCGTCGGCTCGCGGCCGAATTCATGGAGGAACTGGCGGCTGGTGCGGACGAGCTTGTTGATCGTCTCGATCATGTGCACCGGAATGCGGATGGTGCGCGCCTGATCGGCGATCGAGCGCGTAATCGCCTGCCGGATCCACCATGTGGCATAGGTGGAGAACTTGTAGCCGCGGCGGTACTCGAACTTATCCACCGCCTTCATCAGGCCGATATTGCCCTCCTGAATCAGGTCCAGGAACTGCAGGCCGCGATTGGTGTATTTCTTGGCGATGGAGATAACGAGGCGAAGGTTCGCCTCGACCATTTCCTTCTTGGCAATGCGCGCCTCTCGCTCACCCTTCTGCACCATGTTCACGATGCGGCGGAATTCGTTGAGCTCGACGCCCGTTTGCTGGGCGATGTCGGCGATCTGGAGCCGGACGTTCTCGATCGCCTGCTGCTCGCCCTCGGCAAAGCTCTGCCATTTCGGGCCGCGGTCCTTGACGCTGTCGGTCCAGCTCTCGTCGAGCTCGTTGCCGACATAGACGTCGAGGAAATCACGGCGCGGAATCTTGTAGCGCTCGGCAAGGCGCAGCATCTGGCCGCCAAGCGACATCAGGCGCTTGTTGTAGCTGTACAGCTGCTCGACGAGGAACTCGATCTTGGCGTTGTTGAAGAAGACGGCCTCGACCTTGTCGGTCAGCTCGCCGCGGAGCTTCTGGTACTTCTTCTCGAGCTTCTGGTCGTAATTCGCGCCCGCGTGCATCGCGTCGAGTCGTTCGTCCTGAAGCTTCGCGAACTTCTTGTAGACCTTGCGGATATCGTCGAACTGCTCGAGCGCGGGCGGGGTCAGCTGCTCTTCCATCTGGGCGAGCGAAAGGACGTTGTCATCATCGTCGTCCTTGTCCTTCGCCTTGGGCTCGGCGGCGCCATCGGCATGGCCGTCATCATCTTCTGAACCGTCAGACGAGTCGTCGTCTTCCTTCAGCTCGACGCCCTTGGGCAGGTTGTCATCGGCCTTGTCGTCAGCGGCCTTTGCCACTTCCTCATCGGTCGGACCCTGGTTCAGCATGGCCTCGAGATCGAGAATCTCGCGTAGCTGCATCTCGCCCTCGCGGACGGCCTCCGCCCAGTAGATGATCGAGGAGAAGGTGAGGGGGCTTTCGCACAGCCCCATGATCATCGTGTCGCGGCCCGCTTCGATGCGCTTGGCGATGGCGATCTCGCCCTCGCGGCTGAGCAGCTCGACGGCGCCCATTTCGCGCAGGTACATGCGCACGGGATCGTCCGTGCGGTCGAGCTTTTCCTTGCTGCGGGTCGAGACGAATTTCGCCGGTTCGTCACCAGCCGACGTTACCTCGCCGACCTTTACGTCGGCAGGCTTGGGGCCTTCGGCCTCCTCGTCACCATCATCCTCGGCTTCCGTAACGTTGATACCCATTTCGGACAGCGAGGACATGACGTCCTCGATCTGCTCAGAAGACATCTGGTCCTGCGGCAGGGCTTCGTTCAGCTCGTCATAGGTAATGAAGCCACGCTTTTTCGCGCCCGCAATCAACTTCTTGACTGCCGCGTCGTTCATGTCGATCAGCGGCGCGTCGCCGTCCGCTGCCTCAGCACTTGCGTTTGTCGCCATCCCGTCCACTTACCAGCACCGGGCCGTCACTGTCAGAGGTCACCAGCGGCGCTACGCCGCCCCTCGGCCAGTCCGGCCAATTCCTGTTCCAGCCGCGTCCTCTCCGTCGAGAGAAAAACACGCCGTTCGAATTCTTCTTCCGTGAGCCAATCTTCGCGCGCGCGAATTTCGGCCTGTTCAGCCTCAATCGTGGCGAGCGCCATAAGGTGCCCGGCCACGCAAGCCAAGTCTGCGGCCGCATCCGCGGCGGGCGTCCGGGGCCGCGTGAAACTGAAAGCCAGGCGATTGGATCGCCTGATGGTTTCCGCGAGCTGACCGAGCCCTCGCGCAGTGAGGTCGGTATGGAGCGCTGCCTTGTCAAGCTCCGGATCGTCGGCGACGGCGCGAAAAATCGCAGAGCGCAGGCGCGCGAGGTCGGGATCCGCAATGTCGAGCTCCGACAGGGGCTCGTCGGCATGGAGCGCGAGATCGGGGCGTTCGAGAAGGCCGGCGAAAAGCGCCATGAGCTCTCGTTCATAGGGGGATTTCTGTGCGGTCAGCTTCATCGCGCCCGATGCGCCGTGACGATAGCTGCTGTCGAAGCGCCGGTTGCCGCGATAGCCGCCGCTTTGCCGTTGCGGCTGGACGAGGGCGCGGAACCGTTTCGAGAACTCGCCGCGGTACAGGGAGGCGATCCCCTCGTCGGCGATCTCGCCAGCATGGGCGAAGAGGGACGAGCGCACCTGGGCCTGCCGTTCGGGCGTATCGAGGGGGACGCCCTCCGTTTCCAGCCGCCAGAGATGGTCGATCAGGCTTTCGGAGGCGTCGAGGAGTTTCTCGAAGGCGGCGGCGCCCGATGCGCGGACGAGGTCATCGGGATCCTGTCCGGTCGGCAGCATGGCGAAGCGGACGGACTTGCCGGGTTTGAGGAGCGGCAGGGCGCGCTGGGCGGCGCGGTGGGCGGCGCGGACGCCGGCAGCATCGCCGTCGAAGCAGAGGACGGGTTCGGGAGCGGCGCGCCAGGCGAGAGCGAGCTGGTCTTCGGTGAGCGCGGTGCCCATGGGAGCGACCGCTTCCTTGAAACCGACCTCGGCGAGAGCGATCACATCCATGTAGCCCTCAACGACGGCGAGGCGGGCGGACTTGCGGGCGGCGGGGCCTGCGCGGTTGTAGTTGTAGAGAAGGCGGCCCTTGTCGAAGAGAGGTCCGTCGGGACTATTTAAATACTTTGGTTCGCCGTCACCGAAGATGCGGCCGCCAAATCCTACAGTGCGGCCGCGCGGGTCGAGAATAGGAAACATGATGCGCCCGCGGAAGCGGTCATAGGGGTCGCGGCCCTCGTCCTCCGGCTGGATGAGGAGACCGGCGGCTATCAGCTTGTCGCGGGCCGCGTCGACGGCGCTTTCGATGAGGTTGCGGCCATCGGGGACGAAGCCGATGCCGAACTGTCGGATCGTTTCCGGCGACAGGCCGCGGTCTGCGAGGTAGCGGCGGGCGGGTGCGCCCGCCTCCTCGTGCAGCTTCTTCTGGAACCAGTCGGACGCGGCGGCGGCGACATCGTGGAGCCCCTGCGCCGCCCTTGCGCGCTGCCGCGATTCCCGCGTTTCCTCCGGCATCTGGAGGCCCGCCTGCGCGGCGAGCGTTTCCACGGCGTCTCTGAACTCCATGCCCTCCTGATCGATCAGGAAGGAAATGACATCTCCGTGCGCCCCGCAGCCGAAGCAGTGGTAGAAGGCCTTGTCATCATTGACGTAAAAGCTGGGCGTCTTCTCGTTGTGGAAGGGGCAGCACGCCTTGAACTCGCGGCCCGCCCGGATCAGCTTCACACGCTGCCCGACGATGTCCGAGGCCGCGACGCGGGCGCGAATCTCGTCGAGGAAGGCGGGGGGGATGGTCACGCCCCGGTTCGCTCCCCGCCATAGGGGCGACGACTTCCGAAAGCCGGTTTTTTTCGATCTCCGGCAACAAGGCGGCTCCTCGTGCGTTCGCAAGATGGGCAATGATCGCGGAGAATTAACATGAATCAATCACTTACCGGCCATCATGGTACCGATCACAGCGACCGGTTCGGCGGGATCGGCAGCACCGCCCTCCTGAGCGGGGCCGTGGGCTTCGGCCTTGGCGTTGCCGCGATGCTCGGCCGACGCGTTGCCGTACAGGCACCAACGATGGCTGCTGGCGACTGGCTCGACGGGCTGAAGCGGGAACATAAGATGACGTTAGGCCTGCTGGACGCCCTGGAACAGACCGGACCGGACGAGACGAAGAAACGCGCAGCGCTGCTTTTCCAGCTTCAGCACGCGCTCGGCAAGCATGCTGTGCAGGAAGAAGACATCATTTACTGCGCCGTGCGGGACCATGGGGCGAGCGACCAGGCCGACGACCTGAACCACGACCATGGCTATGTGAAACAGCATCTCTACGACCTTGAGCAGATGGACAAGGGCGATCCGCAGTTCGCCGATAAGGTCCGGGAGCTTCGCTCTCTGATCAAGGAGCATGTCGAGCGCGAGGAGACCGACGTGCTGGCCAAGCTGCATTCCCAGTTAAGCGACGACCAGAACCGGGCCCTGACCCGGCGCATGAACCGCGAGGGCATGAAGGTGGGCTGATCGGGCCACGCCGATCACCCTCACCAACTGCGACTAGGCGGCAGGCCGCCAAGTCTTTGTATCCTCTCCCGTCAAGGGAGAGGGGCGTCATGCGCCTGCTGTCAGCTCCTGTTTCACCATGGCGCTGGCGGCCTTCATGTCTAGCTGGCCGGCGAAGCGGTCCTTCAGGAGGGTCATGACGCGGCCCATGTCCTTGGGGCCCTCGGCGCCGGTTTCGGCGATGGCCTTGCGAACCTCCGCCTGCGCTTCGGACGCGGCCATCTGCTGGGGCATGAACTCCTCGATCACGGACAGCTCGAAGCGTTCCTTGTCGGCAAGTTCCGTGCGGCCTGCCTCGTCGTACATGGCGATGGATTCGCGGCGCTGTTTCGCCATTTTCGTCAGGACGTCGGCCACCAGCGGATCATCGCCATTGTTGGCACCGACCATGGTGTCGATCTCCTTCTTCTTCACGTCCGAGATGATGAGGCGGATGGCTGCGACGCGCGCCTTGTCGCCGCCCTTCATCGCGGCGATCTGCGCGGCCTTTAGCTGGTCCCGGATCATGAGCTGGGCTCCGTTTGCATGGATGTTGTTTCTGCTGTGCAGATAGGGGCGCGGTTTCGGCTTTAACAGAATTGACGCGAATCCCTCCTGTCCATACGAGGGCCGCTTAGCCGACATTCGAATCTTCCCCCGAGCAGGAGCGCCCCCGAGCGTGGCCCCATCCGACAACGCGCGCGTGCCCGAAGGAGCGACGGGCGCGCTGATTCTGGCAAGCGGCGAGGTCATCTGGGGGCGGGGGTTCGGCGCGGCGGGCCATGCGGTCGGCGAGGTGTGCTTCAACACCGCCATGACCGGCTATCAGGAGATCATGACCGACCCGAGCTATGCCGGGCAGATCGTTACCTTCACCTTTCCCCATATCGGCAACGTTGGCGTCAACGAGGAGGATGTGGAGGCGGACACGCCGCATGCCCTCGGCTGCGTGGTGCGCGAGGATGTGACCGAACCGTCCAATTTCCGGTCCGTGGGGCGCTATGACGAGTGGCTGAAGGCGAATGGCCGCATCGGGCTGGCGGGCGTCGATACCCGCGCGTTGACGCGGCGGATCCGGGAGGCTGGTGCGCCGAATGCCGTGATCGCCCATGCGCCGGGCGGTGCATTCGACCTGGACGCGCTGGTGAAGGCGGCGCAGGGGTGGAGCGGTCTGGAAGGTCTCGATCTGGCGAAGGACGTGACGCGGTCGGAGACCGGCGGCTGGAACGGCGGGGCGTGGCAGCTGGGCGAAGGGTTCGGCGAGGGGCCGGCGGACGGGCCGCATGTTGTCGCCGTCGACTATGGCACGAAGAAGAACATCCTGCGGCGGCTGGTGAATGCCGGGGCGCGGGTGACGGTGGTGCCGGCGGGCGCGGGCTTTGACGAGATCATGGCGCTGAAGCCGGACGGCGTGTTCCTGTCGAACGGGCCGGGCGATCCGGCGGCGACGGGCGACTATGCGATCCCGGTGATCCGGCAGCTATTGGAGGCGGATATGCCGATCTTCGGCATTTGCCTGGGGCATCAGCTGCTGGGGCTGGCTGCGGGCGCGAAGACGGCGAAGATGTTCCAGGGCCACCGCGGCGCGAACCACCCGGTGCAGCGGCTGTCCGACGGCCGCGTCGAAATCACGAGCATGAACCACGGCTTCGCGGTCGACGGCGATAGCCTGCCCGAAGGCGTGACGCCGACGCATGTCAGCCTGTTCGACGGGACTTTGTGCGGGATCGAACTGGACGGCGGGCGCGCGTTCGGGGTGCAGTACCACCCGGAAGCAAGCCCCGGCCCGATGGACAGCGATTACCTGTTTCGGAAGTTTGTGGGGGGGCTGGGGTGAGTCCCGTTCCCATTCCGCTTGCCTGCTGGCGGACAAGGCTCCGTATCCTCTACCCAGCGGGAAGAGGGTAGCGGCGTGATCTTCACGGCTAGTCCTTCCAAGGGTTCACGATCTCCACGCCCGTGGGTTCGAAATCCTTTACGTTTCTCGTTGCAACGACTGCGTGGCGCGAGATGGCGATGGCGGCGATCTGGCAATCGATTTCGGGTAGGCGGCGGCCGGTCTCTCGTTTGGCCCGCGCCTGAAGCCAGCCATGGGTATCTGCGGCGGCCGTGTCGAACGGCAATATGCTCGGCTCATACTCATGCCGGATCACGGCGATGGCATTCGTCAGATGCATCTGGCTGCGATGATCGGTCATCAGTTCGATGCCATAGGCAAATTCGGCGAGGGTTAGGGTCGTCAGATATATCTGTGCCTCTCGTTCGCGAAGCCACGCGCGAACACGCTCGCTGCCGTTTGGGCGGACGAGCTGGCTCATCACATTGGTGTCGGCGACGATCATTCGAAGGGCGAGGGCCGCCCCTCGACCCGCCGTTCGGGCAGTTCCATGTCGAAACCGGGACGGGTAATCCGAGCAAGGTAGCTGACGACCGACTCGCCTGGCCGCGGCGCATAGCCCGCCGGGTATTTCTCGACATTGTCGCGGGCGAGATTGCGGCGAAGAATGTGACGCGCTTCGGCTTCCATCGATCTGCCGGTTTCAGCGGCGCGCCTGCGAAGCTGCGCCTTCATCTCGTCATCGATTTTCCTGATCGTAATCGCGTTCACGATGCCAAATCCAGAATGATTGCATTGCCATCAATGTATGCAGTGAAAGCAGCCTAGTCCATGCCTAAACGTACCGACATCGACGCCATCCTCATCATTGGCGCGGGGCCGATTATTATCGGGCAGGCTTGCGAGTTCGATTATTCGGGGACGCAGGCGTGCAAGGCGCTGAGGGAGGAGGGGTACCGGATCGTCCTCGTCAACTCCAACCCGGCGACGATCATGACCGATCCGGAAATGGCGGACGCGACCTATGTGGAGCCGATCACGCCGGATATCGTCGCCAAGGTCATCAAGAAGGAGCAGGCCGCGCATCCGGGCGAGACGATGGCTGTCCTACCGACGATGGGCGGGCAGACTGCCCTTAATACCGCGCTGGCGCTGGCGCAGGACGGGACGCTGGACCGGCTGGGCGTCGAGCTGATCGGCGCGAATGCCGAAGCCATCGACAAGGCGGAGGACCGGCTGAAATTCCGCCGGGCGATGGACAAGATCGGGCTGGAAAGTCCGAAGTCGGAGATCGCGCATACGCTGGACGAGGCGATGGCGGCGCTGGAGACAGTCGGCCTGCCGACGATCATCCGCCCCTCCTTCACCATGGGCGGCACGGGCGGCGGGATTGCCTATAACAAGGAGGATTTCCGCGCAATCGTGCGGGGCGGGCTGGATGCGTCGCCGACGACCGAGGTTCTGATCGAGGAGAGCGTCCTCGGCTGGAAGGAATATGAGATGGAGGTGGTGCGCGACCGCGCGGACAACGCCATCATCATCTGTTCGATCGAGAATGTCGATCCGATGGGCGTGCATACGGGCGACAGCGTGACAGTGGCCCCGGCGCTGACCCTGACCGACAAGGAATATCAGATCATGCGCTCCGCCAGCATCGCGGTGCTGCGCGAGATCGGCGTCGAGACGGGCGGATCGAACGTGCAGTTCGCTGTGAACCCCGCGGACGGGCGGCTGGTGGTGATCGAGATGAACCCGCGCGTGTCGCGGTCGTCGGCGCTGGCATCGAAGGCGACGGGCTTTCCGATCGCGAAGGTCGCGGCGAAGCTGGCCGTGGGCTACACGCTCGACGAGATCGAGAACGACATTACCGGCGCGACGCCCGCCAGTTTCGAGCCGACCATCGACTATGTGGTGACGAAAATCCCGCGCTTTGCGTTCGAGAAATTCCGCGGCGCGAATGACGGCCTGTCGACGGCGATGAAGTCGGTTGGCGAGGTGATGGCCATCGGGCGCAGCTTCTCGGAGAGTTTGCAGAAGGCGCTGCGGGGCCTCGAGACGGGGCTGTCGGGTCTCGATCCGCAGCCGGAGCTGGAGCTGGAGGGGCTGGGGGGTATCGCCTACCGCCTTGCGAACCCGAAGCCCGACCGGCTGCTGGTGGTGGCCGAGGCGATGCGGCGCGGGATCGACGACGCGGAAATCCACCGCCTGTCGCGCTACGACCCGTGGTTCCTGGCGCGCATCCGTGAGATTGTGGACGCCGAGGCCGAGGTGGCCGAGAAGGGCTTGCCGACGGAGC
Source organism: Pacificimonas sp. (assembly GCA_036351775.1). Taxonomy (GTDB): domain Bacteria; phylum Pseudomonadota; class Alphaproteobacteria; order Sphingomonadales; family Sphingomonadaceae; genus Pacificimonas. The sequence continues at coordinate 58,933 of JAZBPX010000028.1, forward strand.
GGGCGCGCTTTCGCAAGCTGAAGGCTATGGGCTTTGCCGATGCGCGGCTGGCGGCGCTGACGGGTGAGAGCGAGGACGGCGTGCGGGCGAAGCGCCACGCGCTGAACGTGCGGCCGGTCTTCAAGCGGATCGATACCTGCGCGGCTGAGTTCGCGGCCAAGACGCCCTACATGTATTCGACCTACGAAGCGCCGCTGTTCGGTGAGCCGGAGGACGAGGCGGAGCCGACGGAGCGTACGAAGGTCGTGATCCTCGGCGGCGGGCCGAACCGGATCGGGCAGGGCATCGAGTTCGACTATTGCTGCTGCCACGCCGCCTTCGCGCTTGAAGAGGCGGGTTATGAGACGGTCATGGTCAATTGCAATCCCGAAACGGTTTCAACGGACTACGATACGTCCGACCGGCTTTATTTCGAGCCGCTGACGGCCGAGGACGTGCTGGAAGTTCTGGCGAAGGAACAGGAGGCGGGCACGCTGCACGGGGTGATCGTGCAGTTTGGCGGGCAGACGCCGCTGAAGCTGGCCCCGGCGCTGGAAAAGGCGGGCATTCCCATCCTCGGCACGCCGCCGTCCGCCATCGACGAGGCGGAGGACCGGGAGCGGTTCGCAGCGCTGGTCGAGCGGCTGGGCCTGAAGCAGCCCGCAAATGGTACGGCCCGGAGCCTGGAAGAGGCGCTGCGTGAGGCGGAGCGGGTCGGCTATCCGGTGCTGCTGCGGCCATCGAACGTGCTTGGCGGGCGCGGCATGGAGGTGGTGGACTCGGCCAAGCAGCTGGAAGCCTATATCCAGACGGCTGTCGACGTCTCTGACGGCGCGCCGGTGCTGGTCGATCAGTATCTGCGCGATGCGATCGAGGTGGATGTCGATGCGCTGTGCGACGGTGAAGCTGTGCATGTCGCGGGCGTGTTGCAGCATATCGAGGAGGCCGGGGTTCATTCGGGCGACAGTGCCTGCTCGATCCCGCCCTACACGCTGTCGGGCGAGATCATCGCCGAGATCGAGCGCCAGACCGAAGCGCTGGCGCTGGCGCTGGGCGTGCGCGGCCTGATGAACGTGCAATATGCCGTGAAGGGCGAAGGGGTCTACTTGATCGAGGTGAACCCGCGCGCGAGCCGCACGGTGCCCTTCGTCGCGAAGGCGAAGGGGGCGGCGATTGCGAAGATTGCCGCGCGCCTGATGGCAGGGGCGGTGCTGTCCGACTTTGAAATGCCGCCGCGTTCCACGAAGCATATCGCCGTGAAAGAAGCGATTTTTCCGTGGGGCCGCTTCCCCGGAACCGACCCTGTCCTTGGTCCTGAGATGAAATCGACCGGCGAGGTGATGGGCATCGACATGGACTTCGCGACTGCCTTTGCGAAGTCGCAGATGGCCGTGCAGACGACCCTGCCGCAGTCTGGCTGTGTGTTCGTGTCGGTGAAGGATAGCGACAAGCCGCAGATCCTGCCGGCCGCGCGGCATCTGGTCGACCTGGGCTTCGCGCTGGTCGCAACGGGCGGTACGGCGGACTATTTGGCAGCGGAGGGACTGAACGTTCGGAAGGTCAACAAGGTACTGGAGGGCAGCCCGCATATCGTCGACCTCATAAAGAATGGCGAGATCGACCTGGTGTTCAACACGACTGAGGGCGCCCAGTCGCTGAAGGATTCAAAGTCGATCCGCTCGTCTGCGGTAGAGGGACGCATCCCCTATTACACGACCGCGGCGGCGAGCCGGGCGGCGGTGGAAGCGATTGCCGTTCTGCGCGACCGCCCCCTTGAAGTCCGCTCGCTACAATCCTACTATTCTGCGGCCTGAAATTTCCGACAGGACTGGCTGGGGGATCGTCGCCTAGGGGCGGCGGGAGACAGCTTTTCGCTGTTCACATGATAAGGATTGAAAGATGGCGACGCTGGAAAAGCTGCCCATGCTGCGGGAGGGTTATGACCGCATGCAGGCAGAACTGACGAAGCTGAGAAACAAGGACCGGCACGAGGTCGTGGACGCGATCGAGGAAGCGCGCGCGCATGGCGACCTGTCCGAAAATGCCGAATATCACGCGGCGAAGGAACGCCAGGGGCAGATCGAAGCCACGATCACCGATCTGGAGGACCGGATCAGCCGCGCGCAGATTATCGACCCAACCGAGCTGTCGGGCGAGAAGATCGTGTTCGGCGCGACCGTGACGCTGCTGGACGAGGACGATCAGCAGAAGGTCTACCAGATCGTCGGCCCCTATGAGGCAGACGCGAAGCATGGGCGTATCTCCTACACCTCTCCGCTCGGCCAGGCGCTGATCGGACGGCGCGAGGGCGACGAGGTCGAGGTGGTGACCCCCTCGGGCGAAAAATATTACGAAATCAGCGAGATTGCGTTCAAGTAACGCCCCCGGACAGCCGCCGGCGCTGCATCGGGCCGCGCCGGTGACCGTGGCTATCGCGGCGCTGTGCGTGCTGTTCTGGCTGGCGGAGTTCGTGTTCCCGCAGTTCATCGGCATCGGCATGGCGCTGATCCCGGCGCGGCTGACCGGCTATCTGACGCTCGTGGACCCGGCGGTGCCTGCGATCCTGACGCCCCTGTCCATGACGTTCGTGCATGGCGGGTTCTCGCACCTCGCCTTCAACATGGTGTTCCTGCTGTTCGTGGGGCGGTTCGTCGAGCCGCTGCTGGGCACGGCGCGCTATCTGGCGCTGTACTTCGTCAGCGGGATTGCCGGGGCGATGCTGGAGGTCGCGCTGAACCCCGAAAGTATTGTGCCGCATGTAGGCGCGTCGGGCGCGATTTCCGGCGTGTTTGCCGCCCATGCGATGATCTTCGGGCGCCGCGCGGGCAGCCAGACCGAGCGGAACCGGGCGTTCCAGCTTGCCGGGCTGTGGATCGGACTGCAGCTGCTGATCGGCTTTGTCTTCAACAGCGGCGGCGATGGCGGCGGGATCGCCATCTGGGCGCATGTCGGCGGGTTCCTGGCCGGGCTGATCCTGGCGCTGCCACTGGCCCGGGATGCGATTGCCAGCCGCTAGGGTTTCCGGACCCTCGCTGGCGATCCCGTCGGCGCTATTCCGTCGGCAGGAAATCCGGGACGGAGAGGTAGCGCTCGCCGGTGTCGTAGCAGAAGCCGAGAACCTTCTTCGGGCCGTCTGCCTTCCCGAGATACTGATCGATGGCGGCCAGGGTTGCGCCGGACGAGATACCGACGAGAATGCCCTCCTCTCGTGCGGCGCGGCGGGCCATCTCCTTGGCGTCCTCCGGATCGACCTGGATCGCGCCGTCGATCGACTGGGTGTGGAGGTTGTCGGGAATGAAGCCAGCGCCGATGCCCTGAATGGGGTGCGGGCCGGGTGCGCCGCCGGAAATGACCGGCGACAGGGTCGGCTCGACGGCCCAGACTTCAAGGCCGGGCATCTTGGGCTTCAGGACCTCGCCGCAGGACGTGATATGACCGCCGGTGCCGACGCCTGTGATGATCGCGTCGAGACCGGTGTCCGCAAAGTCGGCGAGGATTTCCGGCGATGTGGTGCGGTTATGAACCTCGATGTTCGCCGGATTGTCGAACTGCTGCGGCATCCAGGCGCCGTCGGTCTGATCGACGAGTTCCTGCGCGCGCTCGATAGCGCCCTTCATGCCCTTCGCCTTATCGGTGAGGTCGAAGGTGGCACCGTAGGCGAGCATCAGGCGGCGGCGCTCCACGGACATGGATTCCGGCATGACGAGAACGAGCTTGTAGCCCTTGACCGCCGCAACCATGGCGAGGCCGACGCCGGTGTTGCCGGATGTCGGCTCGATGATCGTGCCGCCGGGTTTCAGGGCGCCGGATTTCTCGGCGTCCTCGATCATGGCGAGCGCGATGCGGTCCTTGATCGAGCCGCCGGGATTGGCGCGCTCCATCTTGATCCAGACCTGGTGATCGCCGCCGAACAGGCGCTGCACCTTCACGTGCGGCGTGTTTCCGATGGTTTCGAGAATATGGTCGGCGATCATGTCTGTGTCTCCCTGCGGGGTTCGTTTGCGGGCAGCATAGCGGCGTCATCGGGCGGGTCGAAGCTTTTTGCCCGCCGAAGCTGCGGAAAGAGGCCGGTATAGGCGGCTGTAACGCCCAAAGCGCCCGCGCCGCCGAGGACGACGGCGGCGACGGGGCCGACGATCGCGGCGAGCGAGCCGGAGAAGAAGTCGCCGAACTCGTTGGAGGCGCTGATCGTGAGGAGGGAAACGGCGGAGACGCGGCCGCGCTTGTCGTCGGGCGTGTGGAGCTGAATGAGCGACTGGCGGATGTAGACGGAGAACATGTCCGATGCGCCGACGACGAAGAGCGCGGCGAGGCTGAGCGGCATGGATTTGGAGAGGCCGAAAATAATGGTGGCGACCGCGAAAACCGCGACGGCGCCGAGCATCTTTGGTCCGACATTTGTGCTGAGGGGGCGGAAGGAGAAGATCAGGCCGACGACCGTCGCGCCGACGGCGGGGGCGGCGGCAAGCTGCGCCAGCCCCTCTGCGCCGACATCGAGAATGTCGCGGGCGAAGACAGGGAACAGCGCGGTGGCCCCCGCGAGGAAAACCGCGAACAGGTCGAGCGTAATCGAGCCAAGGACGACCTTGTTGTGCCGGACATATCTCAGGCCGTCGATGATCTGGCCGATGGGCCTTTGCGCGCCGGTGATTGCGCTGCGCGGGACGTGGCCGATCAGGGTCAGGCAAAGGAAGGAGAGGGAGAACAGACCGGCGGCTGCGACGTAGGAGAGGTGCGGCTGGACAGCGTAGAGATAGCCGCCAATCGCGGGGCCAACGATGCGGCCCGTCTGCCACGAGATGGAAGAGAGCGCGATGGCCGTCGGGAGGCTGTTCCGCGGTACGAGATTCGGGGCGAGGGCGGACAGTGACGGTCCGGCAAAGGCGCGGCCTACGCCAAGAAGGATCGCAACGCCGAACAACACGGTCAGCGCCATGTCGTCCTGCCACGTGAACCAGGCGAGTATCGAAGCGCAGAACAGTTGGAGCGCGATCATGGCGCGCGCGACGGTCTTCCGGTTCAGCCGGTCGGCGGCAAGGCCCGTGAACGGCGTCAGGATGAATAGCGGCAGGAACTGGAGAAGGCCGATCAGGGCGAGCTGCGCGGACGCTTCGCCAACGGTCATGCCGCCGTCGCGCGCGATGTTGTAGGTCTGCCAGCCGATAATGAGCAGCATGGCGTCCTGCGCCAGCGTCATCGACAGGCGCGAGAGCCAGTAGGCGCGGAAATTGTGAATACGAAAGGGGTGCGGCGCGGCGCCGTTCTGTTCTGGCATCCGCGCGCGCTTAAGCCCCCGCCATCAACTTGGCGACGGGGATTTCCCCGTCAGACTGGCGCAGAGTCTAGTTCCCGGGCTGGGAGGGGGCACCGAGGCGGACGCGCTCAGTTTCGAGACGCTGCATGACCGCCTGGTATTCGGCGATGCGAGCCTGTTCTTTCGCGACGTCGCGGCGAGCCTCTGCGAGCTCTTCCTGCGCGTGACGCATGCGCGCCTCTTCCTCGCGCAGTTCTTCCTCGGCCTTCGCGAGATCCTTCCGCGCATCGGGAAGCCGCTTTTCGGCCCTTTCGGCCTGCTTGACGAGCTTGCGATAAGACTTGGCCTCGGACTTGCCGAGCGCCTCGATAACGATGTCGTCGCGGCTCTGCGCCCCTGACGGGGCCGGAATGAGCGAAACCGCAACGGCGGACGCCAGGAGCGCCGCGACCGATGTTCTGAACATAATTCGATTTACCTTTGGAATTTAGGAAGATGCCGCCTGAACGAGCGGCATGGGACCGTGGTTCCGGATCCGCTGGCCCGCGAACATCATGCCGACGGTTCGGTGTAGCTTTGCGTGCCCCTCGTGATCACGTCGTCGTCCGGCAGGATCGTCGTGACCGGCAGGTCCGCGAGCGTTACCAGTTTTGCGTACAGCGGCGCGAAATCCGTGTCCTGCGTCGTTCTTAGCAGATCTTCGAAACTGTCGATAACGAAATAGGTCTGTTGGTAGTCGTCGATGCGGTATTCGGTCCGCATGATGCGTTCGAGGTCGAAGCCGATGCGGTTGGGGCTGTCTGAATCGAGCGAGAATGTGCTTTCGCCGAAGCTCGACACGATGCCAGCGCCGTAAATGCGAAGCCCCTCTGGCTGGCGGATCAGGCCGAATTCGACGGTATACCAGTAGAGGCGCGCAAGCTTGTGAATCGCGCCGAATTCGAGGCTGCGGAGCCCGCCCTCGCCATAGGCCTGCATGTAGTCGGCGAAGACGGGGTCGGCGAGGAGGGGGACATGACCGAACACGTCGTGGAAGACGTCCGGCTCCTGCAGATAATCGAGCTGGTCGCGGCGGCGGATGAAGTTGCCCGCGGGAAAGCGGCGGTTCGCCAGATGGTCGAAGAAGACGTCGTCCGGAACAAGGCCGGGCACGGCGACGACCGACCAGCCGGTTTCCTGTTGCAGCTTAGCCGAAAGCTCTTCGAAATTGGGAATACCGGGACGGGACAGGCTGAGGACGTCGAGACCGGCCAGAAACTCCTTCGCCGCGCGGCCGGGCAGTTGCTCCGACTGGCGCGCGAAGAGCAGATCCCACACGGCATGTTCTTCTTCAGAGAAGCGGTCCCAGTCCTGCGGAACCGTCCAGTCCGCCGCAGCCTCTGCCGGGCGTTCGAGTTGGGGAGAGCCTGTGCCCATGATGTCTGAAACGTCCTGTCCGGTCGATCGGTTGCGCGCTCAGGCGCGGGCCTGTTCGTGGTGGCGTATGACTTCGGCGACGATGAAGCGGAGGAATTTCTCCGAGAATTCCGGGTCGAGATTGGCGCTCTCGGCAAGCGCGCGGAGGCGAGCGATCTGGTCCGCTTCGCGCGATTTGTCAGCGGGCGGCAGGCCGTGCTGGGCCTTGTACTGACCAACGGCCTTCGTGATGCGAAAACGCTCTGCGAGGATGTGGACGAGCGCCGCATCGATATTGTCGATGCTGGCGCGGTACTGGGCGAGACGCTCTGGCGCCTCCGTGGGGGTTGTGATCTCTGTCATAGCCGATTGCCACCTTTGCGGCCAAAAGTGCCAGTGACAAGGCCGCGCCTTTCGGGAATGACGGGTCAAGAGAGCACGACGCCGAGAACAAGAATGGCCGCGAGTCTATGAGCGCAACGATCCTGCCCCTTCGACCCGGCGGCCGCGAGCCGTCGCTGGCCCCATTGATGCAGCTGGTCGCGCCGGCGCTGAACAGCGTGAACGAGACGATCCTGTCTCGGATGCAGTCCGATGTCGCCGTCATCCCGGCGCTGGCAGGGCACCTGATTTCGGGCGGCGGCAAGCGGCTGCGCCCCATGCTGACGCTAGCGAGTGCGCGGCTGCTGGATTATGAGGGGACGCGGCACCACAAGCTGGCGGCCGCCGTGGAGTTCATTCACACCGCAACGCTGCTTCATGACGATGTGGTGGACGGGTCCGACCAGCGGCGCGGCAAGAAGGCGGCGAACCTGATCTGGGGCAATCAGGCAACGGTCCTTGTCGGCGATTTCCTGTTCAGCCGCGCGTTCGAACTGATGGTCGAGGATGGCAGCCTGCGGGTGCTGAAGATCCTGTCGGGCGCATCCGCGATCATCGCGCAGGGCGAGGTCGACCAGTTGCAGACGCAGCGGCGTATCGACACCACCGAGGAGCGCTATCTGGAGGTCATAACGGCGAAGACGGCCGTGCTGTTCGCCGCGGCGTGCCAGATCGCCGGTGTGGTCGCAGAACGCGGGGAGCAGATCGAGGCGGCATTGGAAAGCTTCGGACGCAATCTTGGCATCGCCTTCCAACTGGTTGACGATGCCATTGATTATGGCGGCGATGACGAGGTGATGGGCAAGGACGCCGGCGACGATTTTCGGGAGGGGAAACTGACCCTACCGGTAATCCTTGCCTACAAGCGCGGGGACGCGGAAGCGAAACGCTTTTGGGAACGCACGATTGGCGATGAAACCGGTTCGGAGCATGATTTTACAGAGGCCATCCGGCGAATGAACGAAACCGGCGCGATTGCCGACACGCTGGAACGGGCACGGCATTACGGACGCCTTGCCGTCGATGCCATTGCGGACCTGCCTGCCAGCAAGGCCAAGGACGCGATGGCCGAAACCGTAGCCTTTGCGATTGCGCGGGCTTATTAGGCTGGCAAACAAAGCGTCTGAACGAGGTAACCGCGATCTGGACGCTGCCGCAGGAGCAACACTTATGGCCGCACGCATCTACCAGCGCCCGCTGTCGGCAATGTCGTCTGGCAAGGCCCACGCCGATGAGTGGCTGCTCGAATTCGATGCCAGCGACAGAAAGGTGCACGACCCGATGACCGGTTGGACCGGTTCGTCCGACACGCGCGAACAGCTCCTGCTGCGGTTCGATACGAAGTCCGACGCGGTGGCCTATGCGGAGCGGATGGGTATCGATGCGGTGATCGAGCCGGCGCGGGTGCACCGCCTGAAGCTGCAGGCCTATGCTGACAATTTCCGGTAGGTTGCCGGACGAACGCCGCACCCGCTAACCCGCCCCCTGAGTGTGTACAGGGAGACGCGGGTAATGGCGACGGTTGCGGACATGATAACGGCCGAGTTCGGTTCGGTGCCGGATCTGGTGCGGCAGGGCGCGGCCGAGCAGCCCGACAAGCTGGCTGTCGTGATCGACGACAGGCAGCTGACGCGGGCCGCGTTTGCCGCTTTCGTCGACCGCATCGCCGCCAGCCTGCAGCGCGACGGCGTTCGGGTCGGCGATGCCGTTTCGGTGTGCGCGGGAACGTCGCTGGAATATGCGGCGCTTTACTTCGGTATTCTGCGGGCAGGGGCGGCAACCGCGCCCATCGCGCCGAGCGTGACGAGCGAGCAGATGGCCGCAATGATCGTCGATAGCGGGTCGCGGCTCGCCTTTCTGGATGCGGGAACGCGCGAGACGCTGGGGACGCATGGCGGGGCGCTGGCGGCAGAGGTCGTCGCGCTTGACGGCTCGCCCATCGGCCGCGCTTTCGGTGACTGGCTTGCGCCCGAGGGCGCCGTGCCAGCCGACGTCGAGATTGCGCCGGACGGCCCCTTCAACGTCATCTACTCCTCCGGGACGACAGGCATTCCAAAGGGGATCGTCCATTCGAACCAGATGCGGTGGCGGCAGATCGCCATGGGCGGTAACCCCGCCTACGCCGAAGCGGTCACGATCAATTCGACGCCGCTCTACTCGAACACGACGCTGGTGAGCTTCCTGCCTACGATCGCACAGGGCGGCACGGCGGTCCTGATGAAGAAGTTCGACGCGCGGCGGTTTCTGGAGCTGGCGGAGCGGACGCGGGCGACGCACACCATGCTGGTGCCGGTCCAGTACAAGCGCATCATGGCGGACCCGGAATTCGACCGGTTCGACCTGAGTGCCTTCGAGTTGAAGACCTGCACCTCGGCGCCGTTCGCCGCAGAACTGAAGCGCGATGTCCTGAACCGCTGGCCGGGCGCGCTGGTCGAATATTACGGCCTGACCGAGGGCGGCTGTTCCTTCATGCTGAAGGCGCACGAGAACCCGGACAAGCTTCATACGGTCGGGCAGCCCATGCCGGGGCACGAGGCCCAGATGATCGACGACGAGGGCAATGTCGTCCCGCGCGGCGCGGCCGGCGAGATTGTTGGCCGGTCGCCCACCATGATGAGCGGTTATCTTGGCCGGGATGACAAAACGCGCGAGATGCACTGGTACGATGCGGACGGGCAACTGTGGTACCGCCACGGTGACGTCGGGCGGTTCGACGAAGACGGCTTCCTGATCCTCACCGACCGCAAGAAGGACATGATCATTTCCGGCGGCTTCAATATCTTCCCGTCCGATATCGAAGCCGTGGCCCGCGAGTGTCCGGGCGTCGAGGATATCTCCGTCGTAGGCGTAGCCTCCGAAGACTGGGGCGAGACCCCGGTTGCCTTCTTTGTCGGCAGCGCCGCCCCGAGCGACGTGATCGCCTTCACGAATGGCAGGGTCGGCAAGACACAGCGCCTGTCCGACGCGCTGGCTATCGAGGAATTGCCGCGCAGTGCCATCGGCAAGGTGCTGAAGCGCGAGCTTCGTGACCGGTATCAGGACCGGACTGACTAGGTCGGCACCGCCAGGTCAACACCGGTGCGGCAAAAAAGTCGCACCGCTCGTCTCCTCCACGAAGCAGGGCAGCGGCCTGAACCTCTCAACCCGCCCGCTCCGATCCGTTGCCCCTGTCCATCGTTGAGAACGCCCCGCAAATTTCACGAGCTCATCAGAAATCGGCTAAGTCATTGTGAGAACAAGATATTAGAAACCGGCTGAATTGATATGTTCATTGACAGTTCAGGCTCGCTGGCCTTAGCGGGACCGCAGATGCCCTACGCGCCGGGTTTTCAGGGAAAGAAACCATTGCGCCTCTGCGGCATTTGGCTAAGAACACCGGGGCCAGGTAGGCCTCGGGCCTACTGTATATATGGGTCCGCCATAACGGGGCCGAGAAGAAAAGGGAGCTATATCCGATGACATTCAACGAGGATGCCGCGGGCGTTCTGCCTGAAGCAGCTGATTTCGAAGGGGCCAATAACCAGGCCCGCGTACTTCCTTCCGATCTCGCGGCACTGGCCGAGGCGGCGCTCGATGAGGCGCCTGCGGAAGCTGAAGTCCTTGTTGCGTCGCTGAACCCCGGCGTTGTCGTCGCGGAAGCGGACGCCAGCGACGCGGTCGATGCCGAGGTCCTGATGGCTGCCGATGCCGCCGCCAGCTTCGAGCCGGTGGTTGCTGAGATGGCCGATGTCGACGGCGACGTTGTCGAAACGGTCGTTTACGAGCAGGCCGATGATTACGGCACGGATTACACCGCCCTTTACGTTATCGGCGGCCTTCTGGTCGTTGGCGGCCTGATCGCCATCCTGGCCGATGACGATGACGACGAAGAAGACGTTGTCGTTCCCCCGCCTCCCCCGCCTCCGCCCCCGGCCAATGAGGCACCGACGTTCGCCGATGCGACGCAGGACGTGACGACGGATGAGGATACCGCGCTTGTCGTCACGGCGACGGCGACGGACGCCGACGGCGACGACCTGACCTACACGGTGTCCGATGTGACCAACGGCACGGTTGTGAACAATGAGGACGGCACGTTCGTCTTCACGCCGGACGACGATGTCAGCGGCACGGGCAGCTTTGTCGTCACGGCGACGGACCCCGACGGCGAGACGGCGACCCAGACGGTCAACGTCACGATCAGCCCGGTCAACGACGCGCCGAGCATCACTGTACCGGGCGACGCGGTGACCTTCGTCTCTGGCTTCAGCGCGGTATTTACGCCCGCGGTTGTCGATATCGAAGGCGACGATATCGTCCTGACCACGACCGACGGCAACGGTGTGGTTACGACGGTCGATGGCGACACCATCACAGTCGCGGCGGCGCCGGGCTTCTCTGGCGATACGTCGTTCGAGCTGACGGCGACCGATCCGGACGGCGGCACATCGACGGTGACGATCCCGGTTTCGATCGGTGCGGCGCCGGCATTCACGGGCCTCGACGCCGACTCCGACGGCGACATCAACACCCCGGAAGCGTTCGATGCGAGCAATGGCGATATCGCGTTCTTCGATGACGTTGCGATTTCCAGCAACGCGCTGATCAATGGTTTCGCCCAGGGCGACTCCATCACCGCCAACGGGGACGCGGCCGACTATTCGTTCACGAACAACGGCGGTGACATTGTCATTGCCTCCAACGTGGACGGCGTGGTCAGCCAGATCACGATCAATGCCGACGTGGCCGACTTCGTCTTCGACGAGGCGACCGCCGAAGCGGCGCTCGGCTTCGACTTTTTCCAGATCGGTGATGGTACGGTCGGCGATGGCGGTGGAACGCCTCCGCCTCCTCCCCCGCCGCCTCCCCCGCCCCCGCCGCCCCCGACCGGTACGGTGGATCTCGATGTGGACTCGGACAACGATCAGAACACGCCAGAGACATTTGATGCCGCTGGCTTGTCAGGATTGTTCCAGGACGATACGAACGTGGGCAGCAATGCAGTCATCAACAACTTTTCTGAGGACGACCTGCTCGAGGTTCTCAACCTTGGTGCCGACGGTGCGTCGTTCACCAGCGAGGGTACAGATATCGTAATTTCGTTCGTCTCAGCAGGGGGGGCGGCGAACTCGGTTCGGCTTACAGACACTGTCGGTGCCACGGACTTCATCTTTGATGAGGCAACGGCTGAGGCGGCAGTTGGCTTCGACTTCTTCACGGTCGGCTGAACCAAACAAAACAAGTTTATTTTGGAGGATAGAACAACATGCCTATCGTAATTCTCTCCGCCGGCGATACCTTCTTCGCCGCCGGTCCGAATCTCAACATCTTCGGCAAGCCGAACGGTGCTGAGACGGTCAACATCTTCCCGGGCGCGGAGGTCGTTCTCGACCCGTCGTTCAACCGGGGCGGTGACACGATCTCGTTCAACGAGACGACCGATGGTTACACGATCACGCGCTCCGGCTCGAACGTGATCATCACGGGCGAGGACGGCACGTCCGTCACCATCCCGGTCGGCATCAACGACACGACGGTGGCTTTCCAGGACGAGACCTTCGACCTGTCGTTCAACCAGACGTCCAACGAGATCGAGCTGGTTTCCAGCGGCGGCGAGACGATCACGGTCGACGCCGACGGCGAGAATATCGGCGAGCCGGGCACCGGCGGCGGGCCGGTCCTGACAGTGGAATCGGCTTCGGTTACCGAGGGCGCGGGCAATCTGGTGTTCCAGCTGACGCTGGACGCTCCGCGAGACGTCGACACGGTCGTGCAGGTTTCGACCAGCGGTTCGGGCGATAGCCCGGCGACGGCGGGTTCGGACTTCGTTCCGTTTGCCGATTCGATCACGATTCCGGCGGGCGCGACGACGCGCTTCGTCACGGTTCAGGTGCTCGATGACAACAATCTCGAGGGTGACGAGACGCTCACGTTGAACGTGACGCCGCCTGCCGGTGTGACCCTTGCTGGCGACGGTGAGATCATCGGTACGATCATCGACAACGAATCCGTGCAGTCGCAGGAATTCGACCTGACGACCGGCGCTGACACGTTTACGGGTGATGCCGAGGCCGACCGCTTCGTCGGAACGCAGACGCAGGACGCTCTCGGTAAGCTGCTTTCGCAGGCCGATGCCATCGACGGCGCCGGGGGAACAGACAGCTTCGTCCTGATCAATGACTATCGGATTGAGAACGTGCCGTTCGGCCCGCCCCAGTTCCTTGTCACTCCGCAGGTCGTCGAAGATGCCGACCTCACGAACGTAACGTCCGTTGAGCGGCTGCTCACGAACTACACGAGCGTAACCCTTGCCGGCGAGGCTTCCGAGGCTGGTCTGTTTATCGTTGACACCTCGTTCAGCGATTCGAACCGCGTCAACCTTGCGGGCAACCCCGTGGGTGCGACCGTGGACGTATCCAGCTCTGCCTATACGCTTAGCGCTCAGATCACGAATGCGAACGAAGTCGCTGATGTGGTGCTCGTGGACCTTAGCGAGGGTTCGGACACGCTGAACACCGGTTTCGGTGTGAACGCGTCCAATGACCTCGTGGACATCGTTGCCGAGGGCAATGTGATGGTCACGCTCGACCAGTCGCTTGTCGGCAACAATGTTGGCAACACGGTAAGCTTTGGCCTGGACGGTGGTCCGGTCAGCACCGCTGATGACGAGGGTACGACCCTTCGCTTCCTGAACAATGTCGATAACGGCTTCCGCTTCATGGTAATGAACCCGGCCGGTGACACGGTTGGTTCGTTCGGCGGTGTCATCCTGGGGACGTCGTTCAACGACAACCTGCAGGCGATTGCCGGCTACACGATTCCGCTGTTCATCGCGACGGGTGCTGGTAACGACACCCTTGGCGGCGGCCTCGGCATCGACGTCCTCGACGGCGGCGTGGGCAACGACACCTACATCTACGACACGGGCGAGTTCGTGGCGGCCGAAGGCATTACCGATGCCGGCGGTGATGACACGATCAACGTTTCCAGCCTGTCGGCGATCACGGACGATCTGTTCGCCAACAAGGCCGGTATCGAGAACGGCATCTTCAACGTCGAGACCGACGGTGTCGGTGCCGAGGTGACGCTGGCCGCGGCTGCGCAGGCTTCGGGTCTTACGGACGTTACGGTGACATCGGGTCAGTTTGACGCGACGGCCTACACGGTTGGCCTGACAGCCCGGGTTGCTGACAACGCTGCAACGGGCGCGGGTAATGACTCCGTCCTTGTCGCGCAGAACGCGGTGGCCACCCAGACGATCGCTACGAACGGCGGCGATGACATCATTCAGTTCTATCGTAACTTCGATAGCGCTGACATGGTCGACGGCGGCATGGGCTCGGACACGATCCTTGCCGGCGGTGCCTTCCCGGTCGGTACCGGGTTCGAGAACCTGAACGGCGTTTTCGCTCAGAATTACGTTCTGACCGACGGCGATGTTCAGAATGTCGAGCGGCTCGTGCTGGCTTCGGGTCAGACCGCGTCGCCGGTCATCGGTGCCAATGACGATCCCGGCGCGGCGTTCACCTACACGGTGACGCTGGGTGACGCCCTGCTCGACTCTGGTGATACGTTCACGATCGACGGCACGGCGCTGCGCACGGGTATTCGCACCGCGCTGGGCGCGGACGGCGAGATCGGCGGAACCGGCGTCAACGCCGACACGCTGACTGCCGAGACCCTTATGGTCCTTGCCGGCGGCCTCTCGGCCGATCGCAACGTCACTGCCACGGGCGGCGCAGCCAACGACACCTTCGTTGGCGGTGCAGGTACCGACACCTTCTTCGGCGGGGCCGGTAACGACTCCCTGAACGGCGGCGCGGGCGTGGATACGCTCGACGGCCAGGAAGGTTCGGACACCTATGTGTTCACCGGCACGCAGTTCGCCGAAGGTGAGACGATCACCGACTCCGGTACGGGTGCGACCGATGTCGACACGCTCGACATCAACGCCAACACCGGCAACATCGCCGATGCGGCGTTCGCCAACATCACCGGGATCGAGGCGCTGAACGTCGACATCACGGCTGCTGGCGGCATGGTGACCCTGGCTGCCAACGCGCAGGCCTCGGGCATCCGCTCGGTGACGGCCGACGACAACGAGCAGATCGATGCCTCTGCCTACACGGTCGACATCACGATCATCTCTGGCGGTAACAGCCAGGGCGGTTCGGGTAACGATCTCGTCTTCGCGACCGGGGGCAACACCATCGAAGGTAATGGCGGCGACGACGCCCTCTATCTTTCCAACGTTGGTGGTGCTCAGGTTGTCAACGGTGATGCCGGGAACGACACGATCTTCGCCTACGCCTTTATGAACGGCGACGATGTCGATGGCGGTTCGGGTACGGATAACCTGATCCTCGATCAGTTCTATCTGAACTCCGAGGTGCCGGTTCCGCTGCAGTCGTCCACGGCTCCGGCCAATGCTGGTAACCCGGCGACCGGTTCCGGTGCTCGCGGCGCAACCTCGACCTATACGCCGGGCCTTGGTGCTCTTACGGATGTTGAGGTGATTACGCTCGGTGCCGGCTTCGCCGCGACCACCACGCTGAACGGGTCGACGACGGATTATGTAATCAACCTCGTGGATGCGAACATCGACAACAACACGTCCCTGACGGTCGATGGCTCGGCTCTCCGCGCCGATGTCGTCACCAACGTGGGTACCGGTGCAACCGACGATGAGATGCTGACCGTTAACGGCGGCGGCCTGAGTCAGTCTCGCTCGCTGATCGTTCTTGGCGGTGCCGCGATGGACACCATCACGGGCGGTGCCGGTAACGACAACCTTTCGGGCAATGGCGGTAACGACATCCTGATCGGCAATGGCGGTAACGACACGCTGATGGGCGGTGCCGGTAACGACGACATTCGTGTTGCCTTCACCGAGTTCGACACCAACAACAATGTCGGCGACACCGACATCATTGATGGTGGCACGGGCACGGACCGTCTGACGCTGAACTCCGGCGGTCTGAACCGTGAGCTCTTCGACATCGACTTCGCCTCCGGCGTGACGAGCATCGAAGAGGTCTTCCTGACCGGCGGCGGGACGTTCACGTTCCAGCCGGCGGGCAGTGCCGCGGGTGCCGGTGTCACGACCATCACGGTCGACAATGGCACGGCCGGTAACATCGATGCCGGTAACTTCGGTTCCGGCTTGACGATCAACGGTGGCAACCTGAACGATACCATCAACGGTACGGGCAATAACGATGTCATCGTCGACGGCCTGGGCAACGACACGATCAATGCCCGCTCGGGCAACGACGTGATCGCGCTCGTCGGTGGCAGTGATACTGTCGATGCCGGTGTCGGTAATGACATTGTTCGGATGCAGAACAGCATTGACGGTACGGATGTCCTCGACGGTGGTCTTGGCAACGATACGCTGGAGGTTCAGGGTTCGACGACGAGCAACGACACCGAGGTGTTTGCGATCGACAACCAGGTGCTGTCGTTCAACACGGTCCTGCTTGATGGCGGAACCGAGGCGACGGCGGTTGCCGGTGCGGCCAACGATACGGCTGCGGTCATCACCAACTACAACATCACGTCCGTGACGAATGCGTCCTTCGACGGTGCTACCTCTGGTACGCTGACGATCAATGCCTCCGACCTGACGGCCCGGGTCACGGGTCTTGGTGCCGATGGTGAGATTGGTGGCACGGGTGCCAATGCAGATACGACGTCTGTCGGTACCCTGACGGTCGACGCTTCGCTGCTTACGGCTCCGTTCAACGTCTCGGTGACTGGTGGTGCCGGTAACGACACCATCACGGGTGGTGCGGGCGCTGACATCCTGATCGGTGGTGCCGGTGTGGATACGCTGATCGGCGGAGCAGGTCTGGACAGTTTCGTCCTGACCGAGACCGCACCGGCGACCGATTTCGTCGTTATCAACCCGGGTGACTCCAGCCGTGCGATCCCGGACGTCGTGACGGGCTTCACGATCGATACCGACATTGCTGACGGTATCGATGCGAATGTGGACCGCCTGCAGTTCGTTGGTGAGACAGTCCTTGCTGATGTGACCGGTGTGATCGACGACGGTGTTGTCGTTGGTACGCTCGCGAGTGCCATCAACTCGGCGACCTCGCTTCTGGCGGCGGTCCAGCTGCTGGAGCAGGAACTGCAGAGCTCCAGCTCCGCGGGTGCCCAGGACGGTGTTGTTGCCTTCTCGTTCGGCGGCCAGACCTATGTTGCCGATGTGGCAGCCGGTGCGGCGGTTGACGCGAACAACTTCTCCGAGACGGTTGCCGATCTGGTGCAGCTGTCCGGTGTGACGGGCGTCACCGACGTCGTGGACGCCGGCGGCGGGAACCTCGTCTTCTTCGGTTAAGTCCGGAGAGACAGTTTGGTACAAAGGTTGGGGCTCCCTATACGGGGGCCCCAATCTGTTTTGGGCGTATGGTTCTACGTCTTGGGTTCGGGTGTCGTTCGGAAACCGGACGTTGCGGGCCCATGTGTGGGGGAAGTGTTTTGACAAGCCGCCGGCTACTGCTCTGCGCGGCGGCCCTGTCGGTCGCGCCCGGTTTGTCCGGACCGGTCAGTGCGCAGGACGTTCGGACCGAGGCCGAGGCCAGCGACACAGTGAGAGCGGACGGAGGCACTCAGCCTGCGGGAGCAACCACGATCATGATGGGACCGCCGGTTCCGGCCGCGCTCGCTGGCGGCGAGGTACGATCCCCTTTCATGCCGGAGCGCTTGGCGGACCTTGTTTCGACTGTCTTGGTTACGGCGCCAGAAATCCGGTCCTCCCGGGCCCTTCGCGGTGCAGCCGATGCCGAGCGCGATGCGGCACGGTGGCTGCGCTTTCCCTCGGTATCGGTGAACGGCAATGCCTTTGGCGTGGGCAGTTCGCAGACCTTTGCCAGCGAGCTGCAGGTCGATCAGCCGATCTGGGCCGGGGGACGGATCGGGGCTGCCACGAAGCGGGCGGAGGCGTCGCAGGCACTGGCGCGTGCGGAGCTGCGCCAGGTCCGCTTCACGCTCGCCGAGACGGCGGTGGACCTCTACTTTCGCGCCGCGTCGGCACTGGCGCGGACCGCGATCCTCGACGACAGTATTCAGCAGCATGTTGCGCTGGTGGACCGCATCGACCGGCGCGTCGATGCCGGGATCAGCCCGGTCTCCGACCTCGCTCTCGCACAGTCGCGAACGGCGCAGGAGCAGCAGAACCGTGCGCTGGCGGAGGCGGAGCGCCGCGCTGCCGAGGCGCGGCTGGCGGAATTGCTGGATGACGCGGGGTTCGCGCTGACGGCCCTGCCCGCGTACCGGCCCGTCTACCATCCGCCTGCCGATGGCCTCTTCGAGGGCGCGCGCCTATGCGATCCGCAGCTCGATATCCTGCGGGCACAGATTGATGTCGCCGAGGCCGAAGCCGCGGTCGCGCAGGCGGAGATCATGCCGCAGCTGAGCGTGCAATATTCCCGCAGCGAAGTGTTCGGCGACCGGGTGGGTCTTGCGCTGAGGGCCGCATCCGTTGGCGGTCTGTCGCCGCTGTCGCTGGCAAGCGCGGCGCGCCAGCGCGCGGAGGCTGGCCGGATCGATATTCTCAGCCGCGAACGCACGCTGCGGGAGGAAATTGCCGAAGACCTGGTGGCAAACCAGACGGCGCGGGTACGGATCGCCACTGGACGCGATGCGGTGAGGTTATCCGAGAGGGTGCGCGAATCCTATTTTCGCCAGTATGTTGCGGGCCGCCGAACATGGCTTGACCTGATGAACGCGGTGCGCGAGGCGGCGTCCGCCGACCTGTCACGCGCAGAGGCCGAGATTACCGCCATCCGTACCTCGTCAACCCTCGCGCTTAGGTCGTGTCAGGTGATAGGGTTCGGGCTGCCCGGTGATCTTCAGCCCGGCGATTACGAGGCCGAATGACCCTGACGCTGTACGATATCCTGCCGGGCTATGCGCACCTGTCGCGGGCGGAGCTGGACCCGAACTGGGTGCTGGCGGCGCGGCGCGAGGATGATGCGCTTGCCGATGAGGAGGCGCTGACACGGGTGGCTGCGCTGAACGGCTGGACCGCGCCGGAACGCCTGACGGCGAAGCCGCGGCCGAACGGCTTTCCGCTTCTCGTGTTCCTGCCGGAGATTGGCTGGGCGACCGCTGAGCGCTGGCATAGCGCGGCCGACCTGCAGCTGTTCGGTGGGCGCATCATCGCCTGGGACGAGGTCAGTTCGGCATGGCGGCAGAAGCTGCCCGGCGTGATGGATGTCGAGGCCGGCGAAACCGCGCTCGGTGTGTTCAAGCGTGCGCTTCTGGCGCGGAAGCCGCTGATCGTATCGGCGGTGATTGCGACGATCACGATCAACATCATCGCCGTGGCGACGTCGCTATATTCGATGCAGATATACGACCGGGTCATCCCCCTCGGCAGCTATCCGACCCTAACGGTGCTGACGGTGGGCGTGCTGGCGGCGTTGCTGCTGGATTTCCTGCTGCGGAGCGCGCGGGCGCTGCTGCTGGAGCGCGAGGCGGCGCAGATGGACCTTGAAATTTCCGAGTTCTTCTTTGCCCGCGCGCAGGCGGTGCGAATGGACGCACGGCCGCCTGGCGTGGGCACATTCGCAGCGCAGTTTCGCGGACTGGAGCAGGTGAGGGGACTCCTCTCCTTCGGCTCCATGTTCGCGATTGCCGACCTGCCGTTCGCGCTGATGTTCATTGCGATCATTTACTGGATTGCGGGGCCGAACGTGGCGCTGGTGCCGCTGATTATCTTTCCGCTGTCGATCCTGCTGGCGTTCCTGTTCGGGCGCGCGATCCGGAGGCAGAGCCAGGCGGCAATGGTGACGAGCTTCCAGAAGAACGGCCTGCTCGTCGAGGCGTTCGATGCGGCGGAGACGCTTAAGGCGAGCCATGGCCGCTGGCACTTCGCCGCGAAGTGGAGTGCGCTGGTGGATGCCGTGCTGGATCAGGAGGACGGAGTGAAAACCTGGTCCGCCTATGCGACGGCGCTGTTCACGGTTCTGAGCCAGACGTCCTACGTGCTGATCGTCTGCGTGGGCGCGATCGCGGCGGCGGAGAACGAGATCACCATCGGTGCGCTGATTGCCTGTTCGATCCTGTCGGGGCGCATCAACGGCCCGCTGATCGGGCAGCTGCCCAGTCTGATCGTGCAGGCAAGCTATGCGCGGTCGTCGCTGAACCTGCTCGATGGCCTGCTGGAATTGCCCGTCGAGCGCGAGGGCGCGCGGGCGGTGCGGGCGGACTCGCTCGATGGCCAGCTTGAGCTGGAATATTGCCGGTTCGCCTATCCGGGGGGCGCGCCGGTGCTCGATATCGAGCAGCTGAAGATTGCGCCCGGCGAAACCGTCGCTTTGATCGGCGGGATCGGTTCGGGCAAGACGACGCTGCTGCGCCTGCTGGCCGGGCTGTACACGCCGACGCAGGGTGCAGCGCGGATTGGCGGGCTGGACATGGGGCAGGTGTCCGACGACCAGCTGCGCCGGCATATCGGGTACATGCCGCAGGACTACCGGCTGGTGAACGGAACCCTGCGCGAGAATCTCGTCCTCGGCCTTCCGGATCCCGGTGACGAGGCGATAGCCGAGGCGGCGCGCAAGACGGGCCTGATCCATATGATCGGCGATCACCCGATGGGGCTGGAACGGCCAATTTCCGAAGGCGGGCGCG
The DNA here is from genome assembly GCA_036351775.1 of Pacificimonas sp. GTDB lineage: Bacteria > Pseudomonadota > Alphaproteobacteria > Sphingomonadales > Sphingomonadaceae > Pacificimonas. Next base: position 79,565 of record JAZBPX010000028.1, read on the forward strand.
GCCTGTCCGGCGGGCAGCGCAACCTGACCGGTCTGACGCGCCTGATGCTGATGCAGCCCAAGGTCTGGCTGCTCGACGAGCCCACCGCAAACCTCGATGCGACCACGGAAACGCGGGTGCTGCAGGCACTGCAGTCCGGGATGGGACCGGACCAGAGCCTGGTCATGGTCACGCACAAGATGGCCCTGCTTTCGATGGTGAAGCGCGTGGTCGTGATGGCGAAGGGCAAGGTCTGGATGGACGGCACGCCGCGCGACGTGATGAACGAACTAAAGGAACAGGCCCAGGCGCAGAAGGCGATCCCGAAGCCCCCGGGCCGGATCACCGCAAGCTGATGGCCAAATAGAGAAACGTTATGACACGCTGGTTTCGCCCCTCCATCCTGATCATCTTCCTGAGCGCCGTATCGCTGTTCGGCTTCCTGGCCTGGGCGAACTGGGCGGAGCTGGACCAGATCGCGCGCGCACAGGGCGAAGTGATCCCCGCGGGACGCATCCAGCTGCTGCAATCGACCGATGGCGGGGTCATTACAGAGATCCTGGTTCGTGAGGGCGATGCGGTTACGGCCGGACAGGTTCTGATGCGCCTCGACGATGTAAAGCCGGCGGCGGGCGTCGAGGAAACGCGCGCGGCGACGGCGGCCCTGCTGGCGACGGTGGCGCGGCTGCGGGCGGAGGCGTTTGACCAGCCACTGACCTTCCCGCCGGAGGTGCTGGCCTATCCAGACTTTGCCGAGAACCAGCGCCAGCTTTACGCCAAGCGGCGGCAGGCCCTGCGAGAGCAGCTGAGCACATTGCGGAGCCAGTTGCGGCTTGCCGACGAAGAACTGGGCCTGAACGAGCCGCTGGTCGCGAGCGGCGATGTGGCCGCCGTCGATGTGATCCGCATGCAGCGGCAGGTCGCGGAGCTGCGCGGACAGATCGTGAATGTCGAGAACGAGTATTTCAGCGAGGTTCAAACGCAGCTTTCGGCGGCGCAGGAAGAACTGGTCGCATCCGAACAGCAGCTCGCGCAGCGTGTCGATGTGCTTGACGATACGGAGATTTTTGCGCCCGTGGACGGTATTGTCCAGAATATTCGCCTGACTACGATCGGCGGCGTGCTGCAGCCGGGCGAGGAGATCATGCAGATCGTCCCGACGGAGGACGAGCTGATCATCGAAGCAAAGGTCAGCCCCGTAGACGTCGCGTTCGTCGATGAAGGGCAGCGCGCGGCCGTGCGCTTTGACGCCTATGACAGCAGCATTTACGGCCGCGGCGACGGTGAGGTGATCTTCATCAGCCCGGATACCGTGTCGGAGCCGGGGCCGGGTGGGCAGGAGTTCGTTTATTACCGCGTCCACCTGAAGATCGACACGTCACCGATGAAGACTCGCTATGTCGATGAGGTGATTACGCTGCAGCCGGGTATGACGGTCACGGCGGATATCCTGACCGGCGAAAACAGCGTCTTTGCCTATCTTACGAAACCGATCACCAAGACGGTCGAAGATTCGCTCGGCGAGCGTTAGAGGCACCGGCAGTGCGCGCCCTTAGCTCAGCTGGATAGAGCGCGGGACTTCTAATCCTGAGGTCGCAGGTTCGAATCCTGCAGGGCGCGCCAATTTAATCTGCGGCTCCGTTCACAGACTCGTCACCCTGAACTTGTTTCGGGGCCCAGTGACAAACGCCAGGCCTGCGGCTGGATCCTGAAACAAGTTCAGGATGACCGGTTTCATGTCAGCGGTTCGAATGCTGCCAGGCTTGCCTTTTCATCTATCCCTCTTGTGAGCATTGACAGGCTCGTACCGTCGCCGCAGCTTCTCGCTCTATAAAAGAAACCCGGGGAGATTCGAAATGCGGGCAGCACTGACGGGGATGGCGGCGGCGCTTTGCCTGGCGATACCGGCGGGCGCGCAGGCCCCTCCCGTCGGTGCGCCGACCATGCTGGCGCCAGTCGAAAATCCCCGCGACCTGAACGGCGTCTGGCATGTCACGAACAGCGCCCGCTATAATATCGAGGCGCACCCGGCGCAGGCCGCTATGCAGATGCGCGAGGGGCCGGTCATTCCGGTGCCGGCCGCCGAGGTCGAAGCACTGGGTGCGGTCGGCTCGGTCCCGGCCGGTGAAAGCGTCGTGACCACGAATGGGGGCGTCATTCCCTATACGGCCGAGGCGCGGGAAGAGCGCGATCGGCGGCGGGCGAACTGGATCACAGAAGATCCGGAGATAAAGTGCTATCTGCCGGGCGTTCCGCGCGCGACTTATCAGGGCCTGCCGCTGCAGATCGTGCATTCGGACAGCTCGATGCTGATCGTCTATGCCTATGCGAATGCGGTCCGGAACATCGAGATGGAGGACCCGGGTGAGGCGCCGCTCGACAGCTGGATGGGCCAATCCTACGGCCAGTGGGACGGCGACACACTGGTCGTAGAAGTGACGGCGCAGAACGGTCAGACCTGGTTCGACCGTGCGGGCAACCACATGTCCTATGCGGGAACGGTGACGGAACGCTACACGAAGATCAGCCCGTTCCACCTGCACTATTCGGCGACCATCGAGGACTCGGAAACCTTTACCGAGCCGTGGACCATGGAAATGGTTCTTTACAAGGATGTCGATCCCGACGCGAAGCTGCACGAATTCAACTGCGTCGAGTTCGTCGAGGAACTGATGTACGGGCACCTGCGCAAGGAACCGCTTGACCCGGTGGATGACGAATGATGCTGCGCGCGGGTCTGATCGCGCTGATGCTGGCGGGACCGGCTGCCGCAGCAGGCGAACCATGGGACCCGGCCTATGAACCGCCGCGGATGGCGGACGGGACGCCGAGCCTTGAAGGCATCTGGACGAACGCGTCGATCACGGCGCTGGAGCGGCCCGACCTGGTTCCGACACTCGAGATAAACGAGCAGACCGCAGCCATCATGGCCTCCTTCTGGCAGCGGATCGTCGACGAGGGCGACCAGCCTACCGATCCCGACGCGCCCGCTCCTGAAGCTGGAGACGGGGTTGGCGGCTACAATACCTTCTGGATGGACCCCGGCGAGCGGGTGGCGATGATCGACGGGAAGTATCGCTCGTCCTGGATCGTTTCGACGGCGGACGGGAAACTGCCATTGACCGAAAAGGGCGTGCGGCTGGTGCGCGACCGGCAGGGCGGAACATCCTTTACCAATTTCGATAATCCCGAAGTGCGGTCGGCAGGTGAGCGCTGCACGGTGGGCTTCGGCTCGACCGGCGGACCGCCCATGCTGAACGTTCTCTACAACAATCACTACCAGTTCGTGCAGACACCAGAGACGGTCGCGATCCGGGTGGAGATGAACCACAATACACGGCTGATCCGGATCGGCGGTGAGTTCCTGCCCGCCAGCATGCCGAAATGGCTTGGCGACAGCATTGGCGGCTGGGACGGCGATACGCTTGTGGTGCGTTCGACGAATTTCCACGCGGCGAACGCCTTTCGTCCCGCAATCCGGCACCGGATCTACCTGTCGCCGGACGCACAGGTGGAGGAGCGGTTCACGCGCGTTGCGGATGACGAGATCTTTTACGAGTTCACCGTCACTGACCCGGAAATCTATACGGAGCCGTGGACGGGCGAAATGGTCCTGACGCGTGACGATCAGCCGATCTATGAATATGCCTGCCATGAGGGGAACTACTCGCTGCCCGGCATATTGGCGGGTGCGCGGCGGGAAGAGCGCGAAGCGGCGGCGGCCGCTGGGAACAGTGCGGAATGAGGAGCGAACCGATGATCCTGAAATGGCTGATGACTGCGGCGATCGGTGCGTCGGTGTCCGGTGCGGCACTGGCAGCGGGCGATCCGTTTGATCCGAACTACGAACCGCCGCGCATGGCGGACGGAACGCCGAGCTTTGAAGGCATCTGGACGAACGCCTCGCTGACGGTGCTGGAGCGCGCGGACCAGGTGCCGAACCTGGTCGTGTCCGAACCCGTTGCGCAGATGATCGCCAGCTACTGGCTGGGGCGGATCCAGGAAGATTCGAAGCCGCTCGATCCGAACGCGCCCGCACCGGAAATCGGCGGCGACACGGGTGAGGGATACGACACCTTCTGGATCGACATCGGTGACAGCGTCGCAAAGATCGACGGCGAGTACCGGTCGAGCTGGATCGTGGAGCCGGAAAGCGGCAAGCTGCCCTGGCGGCAGGATTTCCGGGCGAATGTGCTGGGGCCGCGCTTTGCCTCGACCCAGCGCTTCGACAATCCGGAGATTCGTTCGGCCGGTGAACGCTGCACCGTCGGTTATGGCGGTACCGGCGGCGCGCCCATGCTGAACGTCCTTTATAACAATCACTACCAGTTCGTGCAGACGCCCGAGACGGTGGCGATTCACGTGGAAATGAACCACAATACGCGGCTTGTGCGGATCGGCGACGAGCATGTTCCGGCAAGTATGCCGAAATGGCTCGGCGACAGTGTCGGCGAATGGGAGGGCGATACGCTGGTGGTGGAAACGAGGCATTTCCATCCCGGCAACACGCTGCGCGGGGCTATCCGCCATTTCATGTACCTGTCTCCGGAGGCGGAAGTCGTAGAGCGCTTCACGCGCGTGTCTGACGACGAGATACTCTACCAGTTCACCGTCGATGACCCCGACGTCTATACGCAGCCCTGGTCAGCGGAGATGGTTTTCGTGAAGGCCGACGGGCCGATTTACGAATATGCCTGTCATGAAGGCAATTACTCGCTGCCGGGCATATTGGCCGGGGCGCGGCGGGAAGAAGCGGACGCGGCGACTGGCGGCGGCGGTGCGGAAGACTGAGGACAGGCAAGGTTCAGGTGCGGCCGCATAACGTCGGCGCGCGCGTAAAGGGATAAGGGTGATATTGATTATGAAGACGAGTCGGAAATTGCTGGCGGCGGCGGCCCTGGGCAGCGCCGCGCTTTACGGCGGCGCCCAGGCGCACCATGCCTTCTCCGCCGAATTCGATGCCAACGCGCCCGTGCTGCTGCGCGGCGAGATTACGCGGGTCGAATGGGTGAACCCGCACACATGGGTGCACATGGCGAATACCAACGATGAGTATCTGGAAGGCGCCTGGATGGTGGAGGGCGGTACGCCGAACACGCTGCTGCGTGCGGGCCTTAACCGCAACACGCTGAAGCCGGGAACAGAAATCATCGTCCGCGGCTACCAGTCGAAGGACCGGATCTGTGAACCGGCCTGCAAGGCGAACGGCCGCGACATCACCTTCACCAATGGCGAAAAGATCTTCATGGGGTCGTCCGGTACCGGCGCTCCGGAAGACGGGGCCGATCCGAGCGAGCGGCGCCGCCGCAGCCGTGACTGACGCCCTATGCGGGTGCGCCGCTCGTGAGGCGGCGACGGCCGTGCCGCCTGGGGGAAGGGCTTTGACACCCCCGGCGCGGCCAGCCTTCCGGCCGAAAGGCAGCCTAGAAGAAGGCGATCCAGCGGCCGCTGACGGCAACGGTCAGCCAAAGGGCGATGCTGGTCATGGCTGTCATCTTCGCGCCGAAGGGAAGGGCCTCGGCGTGCGACTCCTTGTTCTTTCCGGTCCAGTAGAGGGCGGCGAGCGCGGCGACCAGGACGGCCATTGCGCCCCAGGCCAGCGGTGCCGCCAGCAAGCTGAAGACATAAACCCACAGCAAAATGGCAAGCGCAGCGACCGCCTTTCCGAACCCGCCCAGCCGCCGTTGCGGGTCGAGGACCGCGCCGCGCACGTCGAAGGTGAACAGCAGTGCGGAGAACAGCGCCACCATCTTCATCCAGTAGGGCACGCTTTCGTACAGCCGCATGACCTGACCCAGCGCGAGAACGACCCCGCTGGTGATCATGACAAGGAGGGTCAGCCAGAACCAGGGCCGCATCCGGCGCTCGAGGCTGTGCGCGGGAAGGGAGCGGACACCGAAACCAAGCGCGCGGAAATCCACCAGAAGGACCAGACCGCCGATGACGGCGAGGGCCAGAAGGTGGACCGAACCCGCCCAGGGCACGATGGTCGCTGAATCCTTGACGACTGTGGCAATCCCGGAACGATCAATGGCGTCGGCGATCGGCCAGAGATGGGCGTCGGCGAAGCTGCACGGTTCGGAATAGCCGTCTTCGTAGTAGCAGATATTCTCCCACATCAGATCGGTCCCCCCAAGCTGACGCGAGCAGCGGTCTCTGCGACCGGGCACTGCGCAAGGGTGGCGAGCAGGCCGCCCCCCTCAAGTTTCACGCAGTCATACCAGTCATAGGCGATCATGCGGCCAAGGACGATGATCGAGCCCCAGGCCACTAGCGAGACGACGCCGCTGGCGCGCACACTGGCGGGAAGGCGTTTTGCGGTGTCCCAGGTGGCCTGGTTACGCTGCACGCGGAAATGAAACCAGACGATGTTGATGATCGCCAGGACGAGAACGGCGACCTTCGCGCGAAAGAATATGTTGTTCCAGTATGTCAGCGGCTTGGCGTAGAACAACACCAGCCCGGTAATCAGCATGATCGCAAATCCGGCCACGACCCAAGGCAGAACGCGGCGCTCGAATTCGGAGATCGGAGCATCCCGAAAGGCGATACCGAGAAGACGGAGATCGACCATCAGGATCAGGCCGGCGAACAGCATCAAACTGATGACATGCGTCGCCTCCAGGATTGTCCACATATATAGGCTCTCGCGCAGCGCAACGCTCCACGCCGTGTCGCTAAGCCATGTCACCCACTCGGTCATTCCCCCTCCTCGAATATCGTCTCGATGCGCCGGCCGCTGCGGTAAAGGATGGTGCCGTCGATATGACCCGCGGCGCTCAGGTCGATGGTGATGGGCGCACCGCTGCGGTTACCGAAGAACCAGCCATGTTCGCCAATGAAGTCGGCGATGTAAGTGCCGGCCTGGCGGGTCCCTTCGCCCGTGCCGAGGTCAATGGCCTCACCCTCCGCCATGTGGGGTCCGTGCGCGTGAAACTCATATTCCACGGGCGAGTCGGCGGACCAGTCGAAGATCATGCCATCGCCGTCATGCATGACGAGCTTGAACTCGATGGATTCGAAGGGTTCGAGCATGAAGCGTTCCTCCACCGTGCGGCGGGCTGCGGTGCTGGCGGTAAAGCCCGTTGCCCCGCTGCTTTCGGCAAGCGCAGTCAGGCCGAGCGCGTCGCCCGCGCCGGTTGGGTCCATGCCGGTTTCGGCGGGCAGGACGAACAGGATCAGGATCGCGAAGGCGGCGACGGCGGCCAAGAGGAGCGTTTTCAGCGGGGTCATGCGGTCTGGCTCATTCCGGTCAGGTGAAGGCCGATCAGGACGAATCCAGCGCACATGATGGCGGCATTGGCGGCATAAGCCTGGCGCGGGAACGCAGGCGCGCGCTGCCAGAGTTTCAGGAGCGCGACTAGGATACAGAGAACGAGGACCTGGCCGATCTCCACACCCAGATTGAAGGAGAGGAGGTTGGTCAGAAGGCCGTCCTCTGAAAGCGTGAGCGCCTGCAACTTGGTTGCAAGACCAAGGCCGTGGGCGAGACCGAAAGCAAAGACGGCCCAGCGCATGTCCAACTTTGCGCCGGAGAGCTTGTCGAAGCCGCCGATATTTTCGAACGCCTTGTAGACCACGCTGACGCCTATGATGGCATCGACGAGAAACGGGTTGACCTGCCATCCCGCCAAGACGCCGGTGATCAGCGTCAGCGAATGACCCAGCGTGAAGAGCGAGACATAAATGACGATGTCGCGCAGGTTTCTCAGGAAAAAGACGACCCCGAGCAGGAACAGCACATGGTCGATGCCGGTGACCATGTGCTTGGCGCCGAGGTAGAGGAACGAGACGGGTGCGGGCCCCGCCAGACCCTCCACATAGGCGGCATTCGCAGCGCTGACGTCATGAGCGAGAACGGGCGACGCCAGCAGCGCGGCGGCCGCAACGGCAAAAACCGTCCACCTCATTGAATGACCTGCTCGGCCTCGACGATGTAGCGGTTATGACAGCCGAGGCATGCGTTGTAGAGAACGCCCCCCGCATCGAAAATGCGCTGCTCTTCCCGTGTAGCGGCCGCACGGATAATTTCCTCGGACGCCAGAATGACGCCGTCTGCATAGTCCGCCCAGGCGTCCTGATCGGGGGCGTAATCGGGCGACTTCAGGTCCTCTGCGAGGGTAATCAGGTTGCGGGCGTTGTTCGCCACCTCCTCCCAGCCTTCTTCGGTCGTGGGATAAAGCGACTCTTCGCCCTCGGCGGTAAGAATGAAGCCGGCATGATCCCATACGCCCTCAGCAGCTGGCTGCATGACATCGGCCATCATGTCGTGAACACGGTCCTGCCGCGCCGCCTCAGCATCCTGGCAGGCGGCCATGAACAGGGTGCAGCCGAACAACAGGGGGCACGCAGGTCTCATTCGGCGGGAACCCGGTAGGCAATCAGCGCATTGCCTGGCATCTGGCGGAACAGCGAATAACCCGACGGGACGAAGATCATGTCGCCCGCCACGAGGGGCCCGCTATTGTCGATTGCGCCGCCATGTGCGGCGACACTGTTGACGCTGTCGAAGGCGCGGGCGGTTTCGGTTTCCCACAGAACCTCCCCATTGGCTGCGTCGAACGCGCGAAGCTTCCCATCCAGCGCGCCCGCAAAGACCAGCTCGGCAGTCGAGGTTGGTGCGGCGGATAGTGCGAACTGCGCGCTGCAGTCCGGCCACGGGCTGTCACCGGGCGGCCCGAACGGATTGGGCGGATTATCGCAGCCGCGTTCCACCCGGTGTTCCCAGATTGGCTCACCGGTATCGAGGGCGAGCGTGAACAGGCCGGGTGTCGGATCGAACCCGGGGATCGGGAATGGCGGGTCGGCATTCGGCGCATAGACGCGGCCATCGGCGACGCTGATGCCCCAATGGATACCGCCAAGGGCAGAACCCCTGCCGACTTTCTGCTTCCAGAGAAGTTCTCCGCTTTCAACATCGACGGCGTGGACGTCCCCGGATTTCTGACCGGCCACAAGAACGTCGCGGCCATCTGACATGGTGGCCAGGGTCACCGAACCGCCGAAATCGAGGTCGGGACCGGGCGGATTGCGCGGACAGTTCGGGCCGCTTTCGCCGAAATAGCTGCACGCCATGTTGAAAGCGTCGTGCTCGGTCGCTTGGTAGATCCAGATGGCCTCGCCCGTGTCGCCGTCGAGTGCGATCAGGGCGTCGGAGGTCTTCGTCGTCGGCAGCGAGGTGTTTTCGCCCGTCCCGATATAAACCCGGTTGCGCTTTTCATCGACAGCGGGCGTCGCCCAGACCGGGACGCCGGAGGGGCCCCAAAGCTGGGTACCGACGGAGCTGACGCCCTGCGGGGTTGCCTCCTCCGTGGCGTGCCATTCCCAGCGGCGTTCGCCCGTATCGGCGTCGAGCGCGACGACGCCGCCATGGCCGCGGCAGCATTCGTGGTTCGGGTCCATCGCGGCGCCGACGTCTGTCGAGGACACGGGCACGATGATCTTGTCACCGAGCTGGTTAAGGCCCCCGGTGCCCATCGACATTGTAGACAGGCCGCCAAACGCGTCCCAGAGCGTTTCGCCGGTTGCCGGGTCGAGGACGTGAACCTGACTGCCCGCGTCCTGCATCGCGAGCGCAGGGGCACCGCGAACGGTAACCAGGCTGAGTGCGGAGCGCACCGGTGCGGCAAGGTCGCGGTGCCACTTTACGCAGCCGGTATCCTTGTCGAGTGCGAAGACGTGACCGGCCTGTACAGCGGCGAAGATCGTGTCACCCGTGACGACGGGAACCGAGCGCATTTCGGACGTCGAGGGCATGCCGAACACCCAGGCGACCTCGGCATTCGCGACGTTGGCGCGCGTGACGGTGGTTTGCTGCGCGCGGCGGCTGTTGGCCCTGTCGATCCCGAACCCGCCGACATGCACGGTCGCAAGATCGATCGATCGGTCAGCACAATATTCCGTTTCGCTGACCGCGAAGCCCGCTTCGCCGCCGGGAGCGAGAAAATCGACGAGCGCTTCGATGTCCATGTCGTCGAGATGGGCGGATTGCGGCTTCATCTTGCCATCGGTCATCGTGAAGCGAAGCTGCACGGGACTCATGGCCTGCATCTGCGCGCGGGTCAGGAGGCGCATTTCCGGGACTTCATGACAGGCCGCACAAGCCTGATCCCAGACCATGGCGCCATGACTTGCAAATCCGGCCTCTGCTGCCGCCTCAGCCTTCGCCAGCCGCGCCTTTTCCTGCGCTGCCATCGGGTTATCATCTGATGCCGACAGATCGCTGGAAACAAATCCAATCGCCAGCGCCGCCGCTGCCGCGCCTGTGCACAGCCATTGCCGTCTTATCAAACCGTATCCCTCCCAAGAAGGCGAAGCTTTGAGCAGCGCTTGATTCCTGTCAATGCCGTGCGCGTACACAGTTTTGGGAGGCCACCACATGGCGATTTACGAACTTGATGGGAAACAGCCCGAGATCGGTGACGGCGTCTGGATTGCCCCGACAGCCGACGTGATCGGTGATGTTGTGCTGGAAGACGATGCAACGGTCTGGTTCGGCGCGGTGGCGCGGGCGGACTGTTCGGAGATCCGGGTCGGCAAGCGGTCGAACATCCAGGACATGACCATGCTGCATTCCGACCACGGTGTGCCGCTGAAGATCGGCGAGGAGGTCACAGTGGGTCACAAGTGCATCCTGCACGGCTGCACGATCGGCGACCGGGCGCTGATCGGTATGGGCGCCATCGTCATGAACCACGCCGTGATCGGCGAGGAGAGCATCGTCGGCGCAGGGGCGGTGATCACCGAGGGGAAGGAGTTTCCGCCGCGCAGCCTGATTGTCGGCGCGCCGGCGAAAGCGATTCGGACGCTGGGTGATGAAGCCGTGCAGATGCTGCGCGGCTCGGCGGCGCACTATGCGGAGAACGGGGAGAGCTTTGGCAAGGGGCTGAAGAAAATCGCCGATTAACGCCCGGGTAGTTCTGCCTTTGCGAAGCCGTCCCAGGCGGTGTCATAGTCCGGCTGACAGCCGGGCATCTGAAGGGCGTGCGCTGCGGGGCGGAAGACGAGGTTCGATTCGAACATGAACGCCATCGTTTTCTCGATCTTCTGCGGCACCAGATCGGCGGCCACCGCCTTGTCGTAGCTGGCGCGGTCCGGGCCGTGACCGGACATCTGGTTGTGAAGCGAAGCGCCGCCGGGCGCAAAACCACCCTCTTTCGCGTCATAGGCCCCCTCGATCAGGCCCATGAACTCGCTCATGACGTTGCGGTGGAACCAGGGTGGGCGGAAGGTGTCCTCCGCCACCATCCAGCGCGGCGGGAAGATGACGAAGTCGCAGTTTGCCGTCCCCGGATGGGCGCTGGGGCTGGTCAGAACGGTAAAGATCGACGGATCGGGATGGTCGAAGCTGACCGTGTTCATCGTATTGAACCGGGTCAGGTCGTAGCGGACAGGCACGAGGTTGCCGTGCCACGCGGCGACGTCGAAGGGCGAATGATCGAGCGTCGTCTGCCACAGCGCGCCTTGGAACTTCTGAATGACCTCGAACGGCTCATCGCGGTCTTCAAACCAAGCGGTCGGGGTTTCGAAATCACGCGGGTTGGCGAGGCCGTTCGCGCCGATGGGACCCAAGTCCGGCAAGCAGAAGAGCGCGCCGTAATTCTCGCAGACATAACCGCGCGCCTTGCCGCCCGGCAATGATACGCGGAATCGAAGACCACGCGGAATGACCGCGATATGCAAGGGCGGCACATCGAGGCGGCCAAGCTCCGTATCGATGCGCAGCGTGCTCTCCTGCGGGACGATCAGCATCTCGCCGTCGGCATTCATGAAGGCGCGGCGGTCCATGTCCATCGTCGCCGCATAAAGGTGAATGCCGAGGCCGACCTGGCTGTGCGCGTCGCCATTGGTGGCATAACTGGTCAGGCCGTCGACGAAATCCGTCGCGATGTCCGGATAGGGAAGGGGATCCCAGCGCAGGCGGTTTGGGGTCGGGACCGCACCTGCATCCGGCGCGGTCTTTAGGAGGCGAGCGCCGGTGTAGCGATCGAAGGGCGCGTGGTTCGCGGTTGGACGCAGGCGGTAGAGCCACGAGCGACGGTTCTCAGCGCGGGGTGCGGTAAACGCGGTGCCGGAAAGCTGCTCGGCATAGAGGCCGAACGGAACCTGCTGCGGTGAGTTGCGGCCTTTGGGAAGCGCGCCAGAGACCGCCTCTGTGGCGAACTCGTTCGCGAAGCCGGTCTGGTAGGTTAGCGTGGCCATGCTCGTCTCCGTTCATTCGCGGGCCATCAGTGCAGCGTCCGTCATCCCCGCGTTCGCGGGGATGACGGTTTGGTTGAAGCGAGTTGCTAAGCCTCGATGGTTACCGCATCCTTCGCGTCAAGAACGCCGCGGTTGATCTGGTCGCGCTCGATGGATTCGAACAGGGCCTTGAAATTGCCTTCGCCGAAGCCCTCGTCCTTCTTGCGCTGGATGATCTCGAAGAACACCGGGCCCATCAGGTTGCCAGTAAAGATCTGGAGAAGGAGGCGCGGGTCGCCGTCTTCCGTCGATCCGTCCAGCAGCAGGCCGCGGGCGCGCATCTCGTCGACAGGCTCGCCGTGGCCGGGCAATCGGTCCTCCAGCATCTCGTAATAGGTTTCCGGCGGCGGCGTCATGAATGGCAGGCCGTTTTCACGGAGCTGGTCGATGGTTGCGTAGATGTCCGGCGTCGACATGGCGATGTGCTGGATGCCCTCGCCGTTGAAATCCATCAGGAACTCTTCGATCTGGCCGCCGCCCTGCTTCGATTCCTCGTTCAGCGGAATACGGATCTTGCCGTCGGGCGCGGTGAGCGCCTTCGAGGTGAGGCCGGTATATTCGCCCTTGATGTCGAAGAAGCGAATCTCTCGGAAGTTGAAAAGCTTCTCGTAGAATTCTGCCCAGAACTTCATGCGCCCGCGATAGACGTTGTGCGTCAGGTGATCGATGATCTGGAGGTTCGCGCCCTGCGGATCGCGGTCCACGCCGTCGAAATAATCAAAGTCGATGTCGTAGATCGAGCCATTGTCGCCGTAGCGGTCGATGAAATAGATCAGTGAGCCGCCGATCCCTTTGATGGCGGGAAGCTTCAGCTCCATCCAGCCGGTTTCAAGGCGAGCGGGTTCTGCGCCCAGCGAAATGGCACGCTCATAGGCGGCAGCGGCGTTCTTCACGCGCCAGCCCATCGCGCACGCTCCCTCATTATGCTCCTCGACGAAGTAGGATGCGTAGGAGCGCGGCTCCATGTTCAGGAGGAAGTTGATGCCGTTCTGGCGGTAGAGGACCACATCCTTCGTGCGGTGCTTCGCGACCGGGGTAAAGCCCATCTGCCTGAACATCGTGTCGAGCTTGTCGCGCTCACCCGCGAACTCCAGGAACTCGAACCCGTCGAGGCCAGCGGGATTGTCGGCAGTGTTATTTGCAGCTTCGGTCATCGCGTCTCGGTCTCCTCCGGTGTCTGCGGCTGCGATAGCACATAATAGTTGCAAATGAAACTATATACGGAAGCGGATGGACAGATGATCCGCAACCGCCGATCATCTTCTGAATGACCGAACGGCCCGAAACGCTCCGATCCGACCGGCTTAGGCTTGACGATTTCCTGCCGTACAGGCTCAGCTACACATCCAACCTGCTCTCGACGGCCATCGCGGACACATACCAGGCTATGTTCGGGCTGAAGATCCCGGAGTGGCGCCTGATGGCGCTCGTGGCCGAGGCGCCGATGACGCAGCTGCAGGTCGGCGCGCGGTCGGGGATGGACAAGGTGACGGTCAGCCGTGCGGCGGCGGCACTGGTCGGGCGCGGGCTGCTGGCGCGGGCGCGGAACGACGAGGATCGCCGCTCTCACCACCTGAAGCTGACCCCGGACGGAGAGGCGCTGTATGCGCGGATCGTACCGAAGGCGCTGGACCTTGAGAAGCGCGTGCTGGCCGGGTTCGATGCCGCGGAGCAGGCGCAGCTCGATGACCTGCTGGCGCGGCTCGCAGAATCGGCGGCGCGCGTGATGCTGAGAGTGGAGAGCGAGACATGAGCTACCAGACGTTGAACCGGTCGATTGCCGGGCGAAAGGCGCTGATTACCGGCGCGGCAAGCGGAATGGGCCGGGCGACCGCTCATCTGTTTGCGGAGCAGGGCGCGCATGTGGCGGTGACCGACCTGTCGGCGGAAAAGAGTGCTGCCGTGGCGGAGGAGATCAACGCGGCGGGGTATAGCGGCTCGGCAAAGGGCTGGGCGCTGGATGTGTCCAGCGCAACGGCCATTCGCGATACGGTCGCCGAGATCGGCGAGGCGCTCGGCGGGCTCGACATTCTCATCAACAATGCGGGGTTCGCAATTCCTACGGATATTGCGGAGGACAGCTATGAGAATAGCTGGGAGCCGTCACTGGCGGTCATGCTGACCGCGCATCAGCGGGCGATCCGCGCGGCATTGCCGTTCCTTCGCCAGAGCGACGCGGCGCGGATCGTGAATGTGTCCTCCACGGAGGGGCTTGGCGCGACGCCCGGCAACAGTCCCTATAGCGCCGCGAAGCACGGCGTGATCGGTTTGACACGCGGGCTGGCCGTCGATCTGGGCCGGGAAGGGATCACGGTGAACTGCATCTGCCCCGGCCCCATCGACACGCCGCTGGTCGCGGGGATTCCGGAGGAGCATAAAACAATCTTTGCCAAACGGCGCACCGCGCTGCGCCGCTACGGGCTGCCGGAGGAGGTCGCGAACATGACGCTGTCCTGCGTGCTGCCGGCGGCGAGTTACCTGACGGGCGCGGTCATTCCGGTGGACGGCGGGCTGACCATTCGGAACGCCTGAGCGGCCGCGAAGCGATGCCGCAGAGGGTCGAAAAGCGCGGCTGCGCATCCTAGATCACGCGAAACGACAGGAGTTCGCCCCCCGTTATGCCGCGACATAAAGAAACGCGCCACATGCCCTATACGCCGACCCAGCTTTACGATCTGGTGGCGGATGTGGGCAGCTATGAAGAGTTTCTACCCTGGGTCGTGGCGACGCGCGTTCGATCGCAGACGGAGGAAGAGCTTGTTGCGGACCTGATGGTCGGCTTTCGCATGGTACGCGAGCGCTTCACCAGCCGCGTGAAGCTGGATCGGCCAGACCGCATCCAGGTCGAGTATCTCGACGGACCGCTCCGCTATCTACGCAATGACTGGAGCTTCGAACCGGCGGAAGGCGGCGGGACCACGGTGTGCTTTTTCGTCGATTTCGAGTTCAAGCAGAAGCTGTTCGAACGGTTGGCGGGCGCATTTTTTCACGAGGCGTTCCGGCGCATGGTCGCGGCCTTTGAAAAGCGCGCGGCGGAGATTTACGGACCACCTGTCGAAAGCCCTCAGCCTTCCGGGTCCGGGAGCAGCAATTCGAGCGCGCAGGTTACAGCCTGAAGTCGGATTGCCGAGCGGCCATCATCATTGAACTGGCGGCTGTCGGCGACAATCTCTTCTGGGTTCGCGCCCTTGGTGGCGCAGGCAAACACGACGGTCCCGACCGGCTTTTTCTCCGTTCCCCCGCCGGGTCCGGCAATTCCGGTAATGGCGACGGCGACATCCGCATCGCTTCGTTCAAGGGCGCCAAGGGCCATGGCCCAGGCGGTTGCGACCGACACCGCGCCGAACGTCTCCAGCACATCTGAATGCACGCCGAGCGCGTCCATCTTTGCCGCGTTCGAATAGGTGACGAAGCCGCGGTCGACCACCGCGCTGGACCCCGGCACTTCCGTCAGCGCCCCTGCCGCAAGACCGCCGGTGCAGCTTTCAGCGAGCGCCACCCGGCGGCCAAGTGCGCGGTTCTCCTGGATCACACGCTCGGCGAGCGCGCCGATCTCGTCGGGAAAAAGGCCTGTCATGCGCGTACGCTCCGGATCAGATGCGGATGGTGGCGGCGGCCTGCGCCGCAATGCCTTCGCCGCGGCCGGTAAAGCCGAGCCGCTCGGTCGTCGTTGCCTTTACGCTAATCCGGCCCTCCGGTACCCGCAAGATCGACGCGATGGTCTGACGCATCGCGGCGCGGTGGGGCCCAACCTTAGGCCGCTCGCAGATCAGCGTAACGTCTATATGCTCAACCGCGCCGCCGGCCGCCGCCACGAGGTCGCGCGCATGGGCGAGGAAACGGTCGGAGCTGGCGCCCACCCACTGGGGGTCTGACGGGGGAAAGTGATCGCCGATATCGCCCTGCGCAGCCGCGCCGAGCAGGGCGTCGGTGATGGCATGAAGGCCGACATCGGCATCGCTGTGGCCGCTGAGCCCCGCATCATGCGGAACCCTGACCCCGCAAAGTGTGACATGCTCGCCAGGTTCGAAGCGGTGCACGTCAAAGCCTGTGCCTGTCCGAAACCCGCGTCCGCTCAGCAGGCGTTCGGCGCGGTCGAAGTCTTCGGGGTAGGTGACCTTGAACAGGTCCTCGTCGCCCGGAACGAGCGCGACCGAAAGGCCAGCGGCGCGGGCAATCTCCGCATCGTCGGTGGCTCCGGGCGCGGCGGCGCGGTGCGCCGAAAGCAGCGGTGCGAAGCGGAATGCCTGCGGTGTCTGAACACGGTTCAGTCCCGTCCGCGTGATTTCTCCTTCGATCCGGTCTGTTCCCTTTCGCAGCGAGTCGACCACCGGAAGCGCGGGCCCTGCGCCGTCGCTCGTTTCGAGGGCGGCAAGGAGGCGCTCGGTCACTGCGGCGGTAACAAAGGGGCGGGCCGCATCATGGATCAGCACCCGCTCCGTTTCCTGCTCAAGTGCTTCTAAGCCGTTCAGGACCGAACCCTGACGTTCTTCCGCGCCGATGACCGGCTCACCGATCGCGAGGCCCTGGACGGCAGCGTCATGACGCGTGCGGTGCTCTGGGCGGATGACAACGCGGACTTCGTCGATCGCAGGGTCGGCAACCAGACGCTCTACCGACCAGCGGAGAAGGGGCTTGCCGCCAAGCATTCTGTACTGCTTCGGCCCGCCATCGCCGGCACGCGCGCCGACACCGGCCGCAACGATCAAACATGCTGTTGTCATAGCTCGCAGCGCCCTCTAGCGCGCGCTTCGCTTGTGGAACAGGGCTGCTGCGCTTAGCTTGGATGCCTGAAATTTCGGCAGAGCAATCGCATGACCAAATTAAAGCCAATCGAGATCGGCCCGGTGACAATCAAGGAGCCGGTGATTCTTGCGCCCATGACGGGTGTGACAGACGGTCCGTTCCGCAAGCTCGTGAAGCGCTACGGCGCGGGGCTGACCGTGACTGAGATGATCGCCAGTCAAGCGGCGATCCGGGAGACGCGGCGCTCCGTCCAGCAGGCGGCATGGGACCCGATCGAGGACCCGGTCTCGATGCAACTGGCGGGCTGCGACCCGGACGTGATGGCGGAGGCGGCCAAGCTGAACGAACAGCGCGGCGCGGCGATCATCGACATCAACATGGGATGCCCGGTGAAGAAGATCGTCAACGGTCATGCGGGGAGCGCACTGATGCGCGATCTCGACCTTGCGGGACGGCTTGTCGAGGCGACGGTGAAGGCGGTCGATCTGCCGGTTACACTGAAGATGCGGATGGGCTGGGACCATGGCAGCCTGAACGCACCGGAACTTGCCCGCATTGCCGAGGACGCTGGTATCAAGATGATAACCGTCCATGGGCGCACCCGCTGCCAGATGTACAAGGGCGAGGCGGACTGGGCCTTTGTCAGACAGGTCAAGGATGCCGTCTCGCTGCCAGTCGTCGTCAACGGTGATATCTGCTCCGTTAAAGATGCAGAGACCGCCTTGGCGCAGTCCGGGGCGGACGCCGTCATGGTCGGACGCGGTGCCTATGGTCGGCCGTGGCTGCTCGCCGAGATAATGAGCGCGCTATCCGGCGGCGGCGAGCGGCCCGCGCCAAGCCTTTCCGAACAGTATGACGTGATTTCAGAGCATTATGAGATGGTCCTGTCGCTCTATGGTGAGGAAACCGGGGTCAACATGTTCCGCAAGCATGTTGGCTGGTACACCAAGGGGCTGCACGGGTCGGCCGAGTTCCGGAACCGTGTGAACCAGGAACCGTCCTCGGTGGCGGTCAAGCGAATGCTTGCCGAGTTCTACGAGCCCTATCGAGAAAGGGCGGCAGCCTGATGGCAGTGCCGGGCGGAGCGAAGGCCATGAGCTTGCTGACGCCGTTGACGGCGTGGCGAAAAGGCCACCCGGCACCCGCCGACGTCTTGAACGCGATCCCGGTACCCGTCCTCCTCGTGAACCGTGACGGTGCGCCGGTTGCGAGCAATCCCGCCGCCGAAATGATGTTCGGCCGGTCCGAACGCGCCATGGCCGAGCGCGGTTTCGACGGGATCCTGCCGCCCGACAGCCCTGTCCGCGCGCTGATCGATGAAGCGGCCCGTGAAGGCGGCGAACTGGGTGCCTATGACGTCGAGATCGCCTTCATCGACGGCACGGTACGGCAGGCCGATATTATGGTCGCTCCGATCGCTGAAAGCGACGGCCATCTGACCGTCGTTTTCCAGCGGCGGAGCGTTGCGGGTCTCGTCGAACGGCAGGCCGACAATCGCGGGGCGGCGCGTTCGGCAACGGCCCTTGCCGCGATGCTGGCCCATGAGATCAAGAACCCGCTGTCCGGTATCCGCGGCGCGGCGCAACTCCTCGGCGGCGAGACAGATGAGGAGGGGCGCAGCGAACTTTCCACGCTGATCATCGATGAGGTCGAACGCATCCGCACACTGATCGACCGGATGGAGCGCTTCACCGATCCGCGGCCCGCGTCGCTTCAGCCGGTGAATATCCACGCGATCCTGTCCCATGTCCGGCGGCTGGCGGAGGCCGAGGGCATCCAGATTACAGAGCGCTACGATCCGTCGCTGCCCGAAGTGCCGGCAGACCGGGATGCGCTGGTCCAGCTGTTCATCAACCTCATTCGCAATGCGCGTGAAGCGACAGGGGCTCTGGGAAAGATTCGCATTACGACCGCCTATCGCCATGGCCTGCGCATGGCTTCGGCAAGCGGCCGCGGCCGGGTCGCCGTTCCGATCGAGGTGTGCGTCATCGATGATGGACCGGGCGCACCGCCGGAAATCGCCGACCATTTGTTCGATGCGTTTGTCAGCTCGAAACGCGGGGTTGGCGGACTCGGCCTCGCGCTTGTTGCGAAGGTTGCCGCCGATCACCAGGGCCATATCGAATATGCCCGCGATGAGCGTGAAGGCGAAACGATCTTTCGCCTGCTCCTGCCGAAGGCGGGGTGATGGAGCAGCGTACGATCATCGTTGCCGACGACGATGCCGCGATCCGCACCGTGGTCCGCCAGTCGCTGATCCGCGATGGCCATGCCGTCCGGACAACTGACAGCCTGGCAGGTTTGACGCGCCTCCTCGATGGGGGCGTTGGTGACGTGGTCATCACGGATGTCGGCCTGCCCGACGGCGACGGGCTGGACTTCCTGCCTGATTTGCAGGCGCGAAGGCCGGGCCTGCCGGTGATCGTTGTCAGCGCACAGAACACGCTGGCGACAGCAGTTCGCGCAACGGAGCGCGGGGCGTTCGAGTATCTTCCAAAACCGTTCGATCTGGTGGAGCTGGGACGGGCGGTCGGCGCGGCGCTTGAACGGCCGGGTGCGCGGGAGCAGGGCGAGGAGCCGGATGCCGGCGATGACTTGCCGCTGATCGGTCGCTCGCCGCCAATGCAGGATGTCTACCGGCTGATCGCCCGCGTGGTGCCGACGGACCTGACCGTCCTGATCCTGGGGGAGTCCGGCACTGGCAAGGAACTGGTGGCGAAGGCGGTCCACGACCTCGGGCAGCGGCGAACGGAGCCCTTCATTGCGGTGAACATGGCGGCCATTCCGCGCGAGCTGATCGAGACGGAACTGTTCGGACATGAGAAGGGTGCCTTCACTGGCGCCCAGGCCCGTAGCGTGGGGCGCTTCGAACAGGCGCAGGGCGGCACTCTGTTCCTCGACGAGATCGGCGACATGCCCATGGACGCGCAGACGCGCCTGCTCCGGGTCCTCCAGAGCGGCGAGTTCCAGACCGTGGGCGGCGCGCGGACGATCAAGACGGACGTGCGGATTATCTGCGCCACTCATCAGGATCTGCGCCGGGCTATCGATGCCGGAACGTTCAGAGAGGATTTGTTCTACCGGCTGAATGTCGTTCCGATCAGCATGCCGCCGCTGCGGGCGCGGAAGGGGGATATCGGCGAACTCGCCCGCCATTTCCTGAAGCGGGCCGCGGAAGAGGGACTGCCGCACAAGGTCATCAGCGGTGCGGCCGTCCAGCGGCTCGAAGCGCATGACTGGCCCGGCAATGTTCGGGAATTGCAAAACCTGATTCGCCGCATGGCGGCGCTGGCGCGCGAAGACAGCCTCGATGAGGCGGCAGTCGTGGAGGCTCTGGGAACGCTCGACCATTCGACCACGCCGCTTCCCGCGGGGGAAAGCAGCCTGGCTGCCCATGCCGAACAGCGCGCCTTCGAGCTGCTGCAGATCATCGACGAAAATGATGCCGACGGTCTTTATGAGCGGGTCATGGCAGAGGTGGAACCCGCGATCTTGGGCGCGGCGCTTTATCAGACCGCGGGCAACCAGATCCGCGCGGCGAAGCTTTTGGGGATGAACCGCAATACGCTGCGGGCGCGGCTGGAGAGCCGGGACATCGATGCCTTGGATTACCGCGCGAAAGACTAGGCTTGCAGGCTAGCGTCAGCGTTGCGCTGCGGCGCGGGCTGGGCCATCAGGGCGCGCATGTCCTGGAATACTTTCGGCCGCGTTTTCCGTTTCACCACCTGGGGCGAGTCCCACGGCCCGGCGCTGGGCGTCGTGATCGACGGCTGCCCGCCGGGCCTTGCCCTGTCCGAAACCGATATCCAGCCGTTCATGGATGCGCGGAAGCCGGGCCAGAACCGCTTCACGACGCAGCGGCGAGAGGCGGATGAGGTCCGCATCCTGTCTGGCGTTTTCGAGGGCAGGACCACCGGCACGCCGATCAGCCTGATGATCGAGAACACCGACCAGCGGTCGAAGGACTATTCCGACATCGCGGCGAAGTACCGACCCGGCCATGCTGACTATGTATACGATACGAAGTACGGCTTCCGCGACTATCGCGGCGGCGGACGTTCGTCGGCGCGGGAAACCGCAGCGCGGGTGGCAGCGGGCGCCGTGGCGCGGAAGGTGATCGCTTCGGTCGGTATCCTTGGTCATGTGGTGGAGATGGGCGGCGACCGCGCCGAGCGGTTTTCCGCGCCGGACCTGAATAAAAGCGATCTGTGGTGCGCCGACCCTGATGCCGAGGTGCGGTGGAAAGCCCGTCTTGATGAGGCGCGGAAGACGGGATCATCGGTGGGCGCTATCGTCGAGGTGCTCGCGGACGGTGTGCCTGCCGGATGGGGCAGTCCGATTTATGCGAAGCTCGACAGCGAGCTTGGCGCGGCGATGATGTCGATCAACGCGGTGAAGGGCATGGAGATCGGCGATGGTTTCAACGCCGCGCGCCTGACCGGGGAGGAGAACGCCGATGCCATGCGGCCCGGCGAGAATGAGGGCGACCCGCCAATCTTCGAAAGCAACCATGCCGGGGGAACAGCGGGGGGCATTTCAACAGGGCAGCAGGTCGTTTGCCGCCTCGCGCTGAAGCCAACGAGTTCGATCCTGACGCCGGTGGATACGATCACGCGGGACGGCGAAGCGGCAGAAATCCAGACCAAGGGGCGTCATGATCCCTGTGTGGGGATCCGCGCGGTTCCTGTCGCCGAAGCCATGATGGCGCTGGTACTTGCCGATGCGTTCCTGATGCACCGGGCCCAGATTGGCTAATCGGTCAGGCGGCCTTTCGGTGCGCCATGGCACCGGCACGCACCTTTAGTTCCTGATGGATGGTCTCGGCGCGTTTGAGTAGCGCTGCGCTGACCCTTGTGCGATCCGCCGGGCGGCTCGTGGCGTTTCGCATACCGTCAGCCTGCGCCAGATAGTCAGACGTGGGCGGGATATCGGCCGCAGCGGCGAGGGCCGCGAGGGCCGAGACTGGTTCTGCGCAGAGTGCCTCGTAGTCGGCGAGGAACACATCACCGTCGGCGAGGACATGCTCGTAGGCAGCGCACCAGTAAGTCAGCCAGAATTCGGTATCTGCGACCTCTGGCTTCCTGATCCCCTCGAAACCGAGCGGCAGGAAGTTGGCGCCGAAGTCGTGGTGGCCCAGCCAGCGCATATAGTCCTCGGCGAAGCGATCCTTGCCGTGAAGCGCGAGAAACTGGTCGTGCTGTTTCTGCAGGCTGCCGACATGACCAAAGGGGTCGCGAAACGGCACGATGATGCGCGCGCCCGGAAAGACAGAGCGAACTGCCGGTAGCCGCGAGACGTTGGCATTGTTCTTGCTCAGGTACCGACGCTCGCCGCTCTCGGCGTGAAGCAGCTTGGCGATGGTGGCGCGCAGAACATCCGCGCTGTCCTCGTCCACGTCTTCGGCTGACAGGGCGCGGAGGTGGTCATCCGCGCGGATCTTGTCGCCGAGCAGGTTGAGCCACAGCACTTCCTCGAACGCTTCCGGGCTGTCGAAGCCGAACGCCATGCCGTCGCCATGCTTTCGCTCTGTCTCGACCGCCGCCTTGCGCGCGCCGCCTGTCGCCTTGCTCCAGAAAAGCGGAGCCATTGGGAAC
This sequence comes from Pacificimonas sp., assembly GCA_036351775.1. Classification (GTDB taxonomy): domain Bacteria; phylum Pseudomonadota; class Alphaproteobacteria; order Sphingomonadales; family Sphingomonadaceae; genus Pacificimonas. The sequence goes on from JAZBPX010000028.1 coordinate 102,124, forward strand.
GGCATATGGCGATAGGTGTAGCTGGCGAAAGCCCCGGTCCCGTAAAGAAGGTTCAGGACCAGTGTTGTTCCGGCCCTGGGAAGGGCGGTGACGAAGACCGGGCGATCGACCGCGTTAAGGGGGAGATCCTTGGCAAACAAATCTGTCTCGATCGCGTTCAGGGAACGCTGCACGATGGGGTGTGCGAAGGCGATGCGATGGATCGCCCGGTCCAGATAACTGTAAGTCACGGGTTCGCCCGCAGTCTTCGCCTGGTGTATACAAACAGTGCGATCGCAGCGGTCGACGCGAGAAGGCCAACGGCGCTCAGGCTGGCGGCCAGAACGCTTTCCGCGCTGACGCCGACGAGAAGCGCGAGGCCGTAGCCAACGCCGATGGCGACCGCGAAAACGAGGCCTGTCCGGAACAGGAAATCAGCCGTTGCCAGGGCCAGGGAGCCCGACAGGCGGCGCACTGCTGCCTCCTTCTGGTCATCCGAAAGCGCACGCGACGTTACGGTCGATACGGCCTCTGACCCTGATCGCCCGAGCGCCTGGACGGGCCGCTCGATATGGATGCGGAGCGCGACTTCGGCAGCGAGCAAACCGGCGATCAGGACACAGATGATGGCGATCATGGCTCCGGTGCCTTTGCAGCAGACCGAGGCCTAAGCCTCGCCGCCGGCCTTCCGGCGCTTCAGAGCACGCTTTACAGGGTACCAGACCAGGCCGAGGATCGCGAGAACGATCGCGCCGATAGCGCCAAGGACAGCGCCGATGGCGCCAAGGCCCATGCCCGGCCCGACATAGGCCTGCGCCGGGGCGGCGATGGTGAACAGCGCGACGAAGAAAGCGAGCGCGTTGGTGATGCGGGTCATGATGGTCAGATCCTTTCGCTGCATTGGATGGAGGAGAAATCGACGGTGAAATAGTCCGCCGGGTAGTAGTTGGTTTCGGTGATGCGGCCTTGCCGGTCGTCGGCGACGCGGTTGTTCACATTCATGACCGTCCGGCCGTCAGGCGTGCTTTCGAAGACCCGGCCCTCCTGCGGTACGGTGACGAGAATATTGCCATTCGGAAGGGGGTCGAGTTTGCCCTGAATGATCGTATTGAAGCGTTCCGTCGGCCATTCGGTCACCAGGTGGTCCTGGGCGAAGTCCGGCACCACCTTGATGATGTTTGCGACGTTTGCACCGGGCGTCCAGCCCGTTCCCCGGTGCTCCTCCGCCATCACATTGTTGTTGTTGAATACGGCGATCGTGCCGTCGGGAAGCCATTCCGGATCATGCTGGCGCACCCACGGCCCATTGGACCACCAAAGGAACTCATGCGTGCGCGGATGGATGACACCAACGAAGTTCGGATTTCGGATTGACACAAGAAGTGAACCGACCGGAAATTGAGGAAAGGCATCTGCCAAGCGCGCTGGAAGAGGGTCCACATCGTTGGGATGCAGCAGGTCGCGGCCGTTGTCCTTCGCGACATACGTATGGCCGGATAGTCCGAGAGCCAGTCGAGCGGCGTAGGGGCTGGACGGCAGCACGTCGTCCAACATGCTGATGTTCTCAAGTTCTTGCCCGGTTTCGGAGTCAATGCGCACCAGCTGCTGATTGACATAGGCACCGTCACCGCCGCTCTTCCACGTCCAGATCGAGCCGTCATCGGCAAACTCAATTGAGTGGTGATAGTGGCCCTCGCGAGCCCAGACGACATCGCCGCAGGCGTCAATGCGCGCGAGCCGGTTGCCTTCGTCCCAGTTTGCGAGTGCGGAACCGTCTGGCATCAGGATCGTGGCGTGCGGTGCGTCGCCCTTGCCAGGCGGCGGGCCATTAGGGTCGAGCTGAAAATAATCGACCGGATATTCATGAACGACGTCGCCAGCCGGACCATAGATCCGAACTCCCCAGCGGTGGTCTGCCAGAAAGCCGTTGTGCGTTAGGTACCCACCGGTCTGCGCTCCGGTAAGCCGGGTCATCCCGGGCTCTGTCCAAACGTCATGCACTGGTGCGAAAACGGCGGGGTTTTCGAACGAGCCGATCTGGACACCCTTGATGACCTTGTTGAGAGATCGGGTGAACTCAAAGAAAGCCGGATTTCCGCGGGCCGCCAACAGGACCGCGATCGAAAAGGAAAGAAGCACGGCGAGGAGCAGCATAGCCACGCGCTCGATGACCTCCGAGCGTTGCCGTTCCGACGCAGACGACCCATCTGTCGTCATGTTCGTCCCAGCTTCAACCACCCGTTCCGCCATCACCGCCGCTCCCAACGCGTTCGTTTCAAGAGATTTGGTAGATGAAGAGAGTTAACGAAGCGTTCTCGGGCGAGAGAAAACCGGCACGGAAAAGCGATCCTCTCCGCTTGCTGCGCTGCGGCGGCGCTGGCAGGAAGCCGCGCCTATGAGCGAGCAACAGATTCCAAAAACCTTCGACCCCGCCGATATCGAGGCGCGTTGGTATCCACACTGGGAAAAAACGGGCGCTTTCCGTCCGGAGCGGCCGGATGCAGGGCCGTGGACGCTGGTCAACCCGCCGCCGAATGTGACCGGCAGCCTGCATATCGGCCATGCGCTGGACAACACGCTGCAGGACGTGCTGGCGCGCTATGAACGGCTGCGCGGTAAGGATGCGAAGTGGGTCGTCGGCGTCGATCATGCCGGCATCGCCACGCAGATGGTTGTGGAACGCCAGCTTGCCGAGAAGCAGCAGAAGCGCACAGACTTCACCCGCGAGGAATTTGTAAAGAAGGTATGGGCTTGGAAGGAAGAGTCCGGCGGTCAGATCACGCGTCAGCTGCGGCGCCTCGGCTGTTCGATGGACTGGTCGAACGAGCAGTTCACCATGGACCCGCATTTCGTCCGCGCGGTCACGAAGGTCTTCGTCGATCTTTACAATGACGGTCTGATATACCGCGACAAGCGGTTGGTGAACTGGGATCCGGGTTTGAAGACTGCGATCTCGGACCTCGAGGTCGAGACGGTCGAGGTGAAGGGGCATTTCTGGCGGTTCAGATATCCGCTGGCGGATGGCGTCACGCTCGCCGATGGCCGGGACTATATCGAGGTGGCGACGACGCGACCGGAAACGATGCTCGCGGATATGGCGGTCGCAGTGCATCCGGATGATGAACGGTACGCGTCGGTCGTCGGCAACTTCGTCGAGCAGCCGATTACTGGTCGCCGCCTGAAGATTGTCGCGGACGAGCATGCCGATCCGGAGCTTGGCTCTGGCGCGGTGAAGATCACGCCCGGTCACGACTTCAACGATTTCGAGGTGGGCAAGCGCGCCGGGATCGCCGCGGGCGACATGCTGAACATGTTCAATGCCGATGCCCACGTGGTGCAGACGCAGGACGGTCTGGTGCCGGATCAGTTCGTGGGGCTTGAGCGCTTTGCGGCGCGGGCGGCGGTGGTCGCCGAGCTGAAGCGGCTCGGCTGCCTGATCCCGCATGTGGCAAGGACCAAGGACGGCGAGGAGCAGGAGCTCGACGCCGAACCGCGCAGGATCCAGACCCCGTTCGGCGACCGGTCGAACGTGGTCATCGAACCGTGGCTGACCGATCAGTGGTATGTCGATGCCGAGAAGCTGGCCGTCGAACCGATGCGCGCCGTTCGCGAGGGCGACATCAACATCGTGCCGAAAAGCTGGGAAAAGACCTTCTTCAACTGGATGGAGAATATCCAGCCCTGGTGCGTGTCGCGCCAGCTCTGGTGGGGGCACCGGATCCCGGCGTGGTTCGACGACGATGGCAATGTGTTCGTCGCAATGAGCGAACAAGAGGCCGTTGACCAGGCGGGAGGCGGCACGCTGCGCCGCGACGAGGATGTCCTCGACACCTGGTTTTCATCCGCACTTTGGCCGTTCGCGACGCAGGGATGGCCCGAAGCGGATGTGAAGGGCGAAGGGCGTTATCCGAACGACGTCCTCGTGTCCGGCTTCGACATCCTGTTCTTCTGGGATGCGCGGATGATGATGATGGGCATGCATCTGCTCAGCGATGTGCCGTTTCGCGACCTCTACCTGCACGGGCTGGTGCGCGCTGCCGACGGGCAGAAGATGTCGAAGTCGAAGGGCAATACCGTCGATCCGCTCGGCCTGATCGACGACTATGGAGCCGATGCGCTGCGCTTCTTCATGACGGCGATGGAAAGCCAGGGCCGTGACATCAAGATGGATCAGGGGCGGATCGAGGGATACCGCAACTTCGCCACCAAGCTTTGGAACGCCGCGCGCTTTGCCCAAGGGTATGGGATTGGCGCATCAGACACGCTCGCGCCGCCCGCCGCGACGACGGCGGTGAACCAGTGGATCATCGGTGAGACGATCAGGACGGCGCAGGCGGTGGAGCTGGTGCTCGCCGACTACCGCTTCGACGCCTATGCCAGCACCATCTACCAATTTACCTGGAACCGGTTCTGCGACTGGTATCTGGAGCTGATCAAACCTGTCTTGCAGGCCGAGGGCGGGCATGACGACGCTGCCGAAACCAAGGCCGTTGCGGGCTGGGTGCTCGACCAGATCCTAGTCATGCTGCACCCGGTCATGCCCTTCATTACAGAGGAGCTGTGGCACAAGCTGGGCGAGCGGCCCTATGACCTGATCCTCGCCAAATGGGTCGAGGCGGACAGTCGGTCGATTTCGGCGGATGCGGCGGAAGAAGTCGACTGGCTGATCGAGCTGGTGACGGCAATCCGGTCCAGTCGCAGCGAGTTAAACGTTCCGGCGGGCGCGAAGCTGCCGCTGTTCGTTCGGGACGCCGAAGGCGGAACGGTAGAGCGGTTAGAGCGACAAGGCTCGGCACTCGAACGGCTGGCGCGGATCGAGAGCGTTTCAAGTGACCCGGCACCCGCTGGCGGCGCGGCGCAAATCGTTGTCGGGGAGGCCACCTATGTGATTCCGCTTGAGGGCGTGATCGACATTGCTGCGGAGAAGGCGCGCCTGACCAAGAACCGCGATGCGGCGGCGAAGGAGGCAAAGGCGCTGGCCGGGCGGCTGTCGAACGAAAACTTCATCGCTAAGGCCTCCGAAGCGGCGGTGGCGGAGGCCCGGACCAAGCTGGCCGACCGGACCGCCGAACAGGAACGGCTGGACGCGGCGCTGGACCGGCTGGGGTAGAGCCTAAACCGAAATGTAGACCATGAAGCCGATGAGGAGAATCGCGGCGACGCCGAGCATCATCAGGAGGCGGCGGTCCTCGCCCGGTTTCATCCTGCGCTTGCGGGCCATCAGGCAGTCTCCTCCTCGGCGGTCGCGCTGTCATCGGCGTTCGCCCTGGGCAGCCAGTCGGGCCATGCGACTTCGGCCCGGTATTCACCAATGGCGAGCGGGCCGTCTGCATGTTCCAGCCGCAGATGCGCCATGCCGCGCCAGCCGTCCGGTGTTTCGGCAAGCGTCCGGAGCGTTCCGGCCGCTTTTCCGTCCCCGGTCTTCAGGTCGCGTTCGCCGCCCGGATCGCCGCTCAGTTTTACCGGCAGGACGCGCTTTCGGACCTTACCGCGGTAATTCATGCGCGCGGTGTTTTCCTGGCCGACGAAGCAGCCCTTTGTGAAGCTGACGCCGTTCAGGCGGTCGGCCGAGGATTCGAGCCACATCAGCTTTTCCGGCTCGAAGTCCGGCGAATCGGGCACGCCCAGCGTGATCCGCCGCGCCTCGTAATCCGCCAGCGTGCCGGTGACCGCGGCGGTGGCAGCGAGCCAGCGTTTTCCGAGCGCGGGAACGCGCGGGTCGTCGGCGGCGACCACCAGCGGCTCGTCCCAGGCGGCGAAGACGCGCTGTTCGACCGGGTCGATGTCGAGCGGCCGGCGCAGGCGGTAGCGGCGCAGCGCGGTCAGGGCCGGTTCCATGCGGTCCCTGTGCAGGTCGAGCAGGACCTCCTCCTGCCCGTCGCCGCCGGTGCCGCCCTGCCAGACGATCATGTCGGCGATCAGCTTGCCCTGCGCCGTCAGGAGGGCGGACCATGAAGGTGCCCCCTCCGCCACCAGCGCCACATCGTTTGTGAGAATGCCGTTCAGGAAGGCGCGGGCGTCCTCCCCATGAACCCGGATGACGGCGCGGTCGGACAGATGAACGATCATACCGATCGGCTTAGCGGATGCGCGCCGGGGTTGGAAAGCGGGTAAGCGGCCTCCTTTCGATCGCCAGCGAGTCGCTCTGTAGGTCACACTGGGTCACACCCCACGCGCGGGCGCGTGCGCGCGGGCAGTGGGCGGTGGGCGTAAGGCGGAGCCGGGGGACGCGGAAGGCGACACCGGCGCAAGTGTACGAAGGATGCGCTCGCACGGGGGCGCGAGTTCGGCGCGGTGCTGCGGGACGGGCGCGGCGTTGCGGTGTGAAGGCGCAGGTTCGGGCGGCGGCTTGGGCGGCGCGTGGGCATGGGCGGATTATGCCCATGACCTCTCCGAATAGGACAGGGGGAAAGCGCGGGGTTCCGGGGCGATTGCCAAGGACGGGCGCAGCGGCGAAGGGTGGGGCGTGACTGCCGCCGAGCCTCCTGCCGATCCGCCCGTCAAGCCGCCAGCCGACGCGCCCAGCGCGCGCCGCATCCTGGTGGACGGCGATGCGTGCCCGGTGAAGGACGAGATCTACAAGGTGGCTTGGCGCGTGGAGGTGCCCGTCCTGATCGTGGCGAACGCCATGCTGCGCGTGCCGGACCACCCCCTGATCGCGTTCCAGCTGGTCGGCGGCGGGTTCGACGAGGCGGACGACCGGATCGTGGCGCTGGTGGACGCGCGCACGCACCGGGACGTGGTCATCACCACCGACATCGAACTGGCCGACCGCAGCCTGAAGGCGGGTGCCGCCGCCGTGCTCGCCCCGACGGGTAAGCCCTTCACCACCGCCAATATCGGCAGCGCCATGGCCACCCGCGCCATCATGGCCGACCTGCGCGCCGACGGCAGCCAGCGCGGCGGACCCGCCCCGTTCACGAAAGCGGACCGGTCGCGGTTCTTGCAGGCGCTGGATGGGGTGTTAAGTACTTGCCGGTAGAGGGAGGAATCGTTTTTGCGTCAGTATTTGTTTGCGCTCGCACTCTGTCTCATGAGTGGCTTAGCTAATGAGAGTTTACGAGCGGCAGAAATTACAAAAATTCCAAGTGATGGTTTCGACTTTATCTTCATAGAAGGCGAGATCAGAGCTGGAGACTACCAGGAGTTTAATCGCGTCGCCGCAGAGTCTGATAGCGCAATCGTAGTGCTGGGCTCTGAAGGCGGGCTTATACGCCCCGCGATGTCGATCGGGCGGCTGGTCAAGGCGCGCCGGTTTGTAACGTTTGTTCCCTCAAACACTGACTGCTTGTCAGCCTGCGCTACTATTTGGGTGGCCGGAGAGAAACGACTGATGGCTAAAAGTGGACGGGTGGGATTTCACGCCGTTTACGATGGCCGATCTATGCTAGAATCAGGTGAAGAAAATGCGGTCATCGGCAGATATTTAGCGTTGCTCGGTTTCGGGGAGGGCGCCGTTAGATTTATGACGAGGGCGGGGCCGGACCGGTTTGCTTGGCTGTCTGAGGAAAAAGGTCGAGAGCTCGGCATAAACTTCGTAGTGGTTCCGGACACGCGAAGAGAGTTGGATGAACCGGAAACGGAAACTGTAGCTAGCGGCGGTCCAAAGGATGAAGTTCGCGAAGATGCTCCTGCGAACCAACCTGATGAACCAAGGTATGCGAAGGAAGACGACACCGTCTCTGACTGGACGAACGAATCAGACGGTAATGCTTGTGTAGCGAAGCTTATGAAGCTGGTCGAAGATGGGATCGAGAACCGCAGCGGCATCGAAATACGCTCTAGCGTTGGAAGCTTTGATTCGCTGGTCACATTCCAAAATGAACGTTTTCGCAGTCTCCGAGAGCGCCAAATCTATTTCATATCGCTTAGTTTCATTGGGGATGATGGCAAGATATTCAGAGAAATGGAGGATTTGCGCATGATCGGGGTAACCGGCGAACGGGGCATGCCGGGGTTGCAGCACGTTTTCTCAGGCAACGATTTTCATGATAACGTTAGCAGAAGCTCAGCTGTAGGCCTGACCATGAGCGGTCGGTTCGTCGATCTTTTTCAAATAGCCGGGAGTGCTGGCGCGATGGAAGAGTTCGCTGATTGTCGCGGGATTGACGCCCTGCTGCTCGACGATCCGTTCGCTCAATAGCGGAACCGCTCGAAGGTTGGCTAAGACGGCCGGGCGAAAGGGGCCTGCGGTTTTCCTCCCGAACCCTTCTTGACCATTCCGTCGCGTCACCACGGGCTTGCACGACTTTCGCGTTTGCTGCTGGCGTAACCGTACGGACTGTGGATCCCGGATCACGTCCGGGATGACAGGTTGAGGGAGATGGTTTGCTGTCCTTATCGGTCGCGTTCGATCGCTTGGCGCATTTGGTTGCTCGCTTAGGTCGCGATCGACCACTGGATGGGGCCAGGGGCGAATTCCACGAGGTTAGCCGGGATGCCGGTGTTTGTTTTGGAGTCTGCCGTGCCAGCTTGGTTGAGGGTAAGCTCTCCTTCATTCACCCCCAGCCCATAAAATGTCGGTCCGTTCACGCTCGCAAACGCTTCCAGCCGGTCCAGCGCGTCCTCCTCCGCGAACACCTTCGCATAGGCTTCGAGGGCGTGGGGGGCGTTGAAGATGCCGGCGCAGCCGCAGGCGCTTTCCTTGTCGGCGCGGGCGTGGGGGGCGCTGTCGGTGCCGAGGAAGAATTTTTGCGCGGCGCCCAGCTTTCCGGTGGCGGCGGCGCGCAGCGCCTGGCGGTGCTCCTCTCGCTTCAGGATCGGCAGGCAGTAAAGATGCGGGTTGATGCCGCCGGTGAAGATGTCCGTGCGGTTGTGAATGAGGTGATGCGGCGTGATGGTGGCGCCGACCGTCTCCGGCGCGTCCACGACGAACTGGGCCGCGTCCCTGGTGGTGATATGCTCGAACACGATCTTCAGCGCGGGGAAATCCCTGACAAGGCGGCTTAGCGTGCGGTCGATGAACACCGCCTCCCGGTCGAAAATGTCGATGTCGGCGTCTGTGACTTCGCCGTGGATGAGGAGGGGCATGCCGATATCCTGCATCGCCTCCAGCACCGGGTAGATATGCGCGACGTCGGTGACGCCGCTGTCCGAATTGGTGGTGGCGCCGGCGGGGTAGAGCTTGGCGGCGGTGAAGATGCCGTCCCCGTGGCCGCGGCGCAGCTCCTCGGCGGCGATGGTGTCGGTCAGGTAGGCGGTCATCAGCGGCTCGAAGGGGGCGGGCTCGTAACCCTCGGGCCGCGGATCGGGATCCTGGACGGCATCGAGGATGCGCTGGCGGTAGGCGGCGGCCTCCCTTGCCGTGGTGATGGGCGGCGAGAGGTTCGGCATGATGATCGCGCGGGCAAAGCAGCGCGCGGTGTAATGCGCGACGGCGCGGAGCATGGCCCCGTCGCGCAGGTGGACGTGCCAGTCGTCGGGGCGGCGAATGGTGAGGGTGTCGGGAAGGGGGGTGCTGGATGCAGGCATGGTGTTGGCGGTCATTCCTATTCGAGGCGCGCGATGTCCTGTGCGTGGTGGAGAACGGCGATGACAAGTATGTCATCGTCCTGCATGCGAAAGTAAATGCGGTGACTGGCCTGCGCGTAACTACGAACATCGGTGCCGAGTTCGGGGCGCAGGCTGGCGATCTCAGGGCGGTCTGCGAGCCATGCGCATCGGTCAAGCAGCGCAGCGATATAGCGCTCGGCCTGTTCGCTACCGAACTGATGCCGCGTGTAGATTTCGATCTCCGCCAACTGAAAACGCGCCTGCGCAGTCAGTATGACGGTCATGCAGCCTGCTGGCTTTCGATCTGCCGGGACAGCGCCTTGATATCGTCGACGGTAACATTCTCATGGACCTCGCCCCGGTCAGCCTGGTCCAGGCCGTCCTTGATGACGGCGCGGAGGTGGTCGAGTTTTTGTTCCTCGTCATGGACGCGGCGGAGGGCGTCGCGAATGACCTCCGTAGCGCTGGCGAAGCGGCCGGTGGCGACGCGGTCCTTGATCCATTTTTCCCAGTAAGGGCCGAGGCTGACGCTTGTGGTGGCCATGAGGGGGGCTCCTTGTGAGGCCGGCGGTCGGTATTCTTCGCTGATATTCATTCTGAATATAGCGCGGGCGCATTGCCGCGTCTAAGGCTTTCGCCCAAAGGCGGCACCGTACCGCCGAATATGCCTTTGGGGGAGGGTGCCAGACCATGGCCGACACGACGAGTTCCGACCATCCGGCCTATGACGATCCGGACGCGATCGATCCGCAGCGGGACCGGCTGGTCATCACGGCGAGTTCGCTCGGCACCGTGTTCGAATGGTATGATTTCTTCGTCTACGGCACGCTCGCCGCGCTGCTGGGGCGGATGTTCTTCCAGGTGGAATCGGAGACGCTGGGGTTCCTTCTCAGCCTGCTGACCTTTGCCGCCGGGTTCCTGGTGCGGCCGCTGGGCGCGGTGGTGTTCGGTTACCTCGGCGACAAGATCGGGCGAAAATACACCTTCCTCGTCACCATTACATTGATGGGCGTGGCGACGGCGGCGGTGGGCATCCTGCCGACCTATGCGACGATCGGCGTGTGGGCGCCGATCATCCTCATTATCCTGAGGCTGGTGCAGGGCCTGGCGCTGGGCGGCGAATATGGCGGCGCGGCGATTTATGTTGCGGAGCACGCCCCGCCGGAGAAGCGCGGCTTTTACACAGGCTTTATTCAGGTGTCGGTGACGGGCGGGTTCCTCCTGGCGCTGGTGGTCGTGATCGGGTCGACCTGGCTGGTGGGCGAGGAGGCGTTCAACGACTGGGGCTGGCGCATCCCGTTCCTGTTCTCGATCTTCCTCCTCGCGATCAGCCTGTATATCCGGCTTAAGCTCAACGAGAGCCCGGTCTTCCAGAAGATGAAGGCGGAGGGGCGGGCGGCGCAGAACCCCTTAAAGGAAACGTTCAACAGCGCGAAGAATGTGAAGCTGATCTTCATCGCGCTGTTCGGCATCGCGGCGGGCCTGACGGTGATCTGGTACAACGCGCAGTTCTACACGCTCTACTTCCTGCAGGGCGCGAGCCAGGTATCGGAGGCGGACGCGCGCAACATCATCGCCTTCGGCGTCCTGATCGCAGCGCCGAGCTTCGTCTTCTTCGGCTGGCTGTCGGACAAGGTCGGTCGGCGGAAGGTGATCTGCACCGGCTATGCCGCGACGCTGATCCTGCTGTTTCCGATCTACTGGCTGATGGCCGACGCGGCGAACCCGGAGCTGATGCGGGCCATGGACGAGAACCCGGTCACCGTCGCGCTGCCCGCGGACTGTAATTACGAACCCTTTGCCGGGGAGCAGGACGGCGACTGCGAACGGGCGCTGGAATGGCTGGCGGCCAACGGGATCGACTATACGACCTTCCCGTCGGAAACCTTCCAGGTGAACATCGGCGAGCGGCTGGGTGTGCAGGGCTATGATCCGGACGGTATGCGGGCAGCGCTGACCGAGGCGGGTTACCCGGCGGCGAGTGATCCGGAGACGCGCAGCGTCTGGATCATGCTGCTGTGCGTGGCGGTGCTGGGCGTGCTGGCGGGCGCGACCTACGGCCCGGTCGCGGCAACGCTGGTGGAGCTGTTCCCGGCGAAGATCCGCTATACCAGCCTGTCGATCCCCTACCATTTCGGGGCCGGGGTGTTCGGCGGCCTGCTGCCGGTCATCAGCCAGTATATCGTGGTATCGACCGGCGGGATCTTCGCCGGGCTATGGTACACCTGGATCATCACGGCGATCGCGCTGTTCACGGCGTTCTTCTTCCTGCCGGAACGGACGGGGTCGGATATTTCGGGGTAGTCGGTTGAAAGCAGCGCCGGGTCTTTCCGCGCTGCCTATTCGATCACGAAACGCTGTCCCCGGACCGGGAAACGGCCATCGAAGGTTAGGTGAAGTGGCTGCCCAGACAGCAGCGGTCCGGACTTGGGCATGCGCTGGGCATGAACATGGAGGTGCGGCTCTCCCGTCTGTCCCGAATTTCCCACCGACCCGAGCGGCTGACCGACAGTCACGAGATCGCCCTTGTTCACGAGAATACTGCCCCGCTGCAGATGCGCAAGCAGGACCCCGACTTCGCCGCACTGAAGGACAACGTGGTTACCTTCGATCATCTCCTGGTCGGTGAGCGGGACCGGCATGTCGCGGCGGTCGTCCTCGGTTCGCAGCACGTCCCCGCTGCAGGGCGACAGAACCGGGTCGCCAAAAATCGCGTAACGCGCCGGATCGCGAGGGCGCCATCGATCGGCGCGAAATCCGAAGTTATCAACCTCCACCAGATCGACCGCAAAGCTCTGGCCATGATAGGCGCGCTGGCGCACGGTGACCGGGTTGAGCGTAAGGAAATGGGCGTTCACCGTGGCGGTGGCACCGCCGTTGACGATCAGGTAGGTTCCCGCTGCCAACGGAAAAGACAGATCGACCGTTTCAGGCGGTGCTTGGCGGCCACGATAGGCATCGGCAAGCATCGTTCCAGACCAGATACCCAAAGCCAGAAACAGCGCTGTACCGACCCAGCCGGAGATGCTGCCGGGCAGGGTATCGGGAATGCGGGGCAGACGCGCCAGCCGGACGATGGCGAAGACGGCATAGATCACAAGGAAGACGATCGGAGTCCACCATGGCGGCACGATCCACATCGCCACAAGCGCAAGCGCGGCAAGCGCGGCCCCCGTTCCGAACACGAGTGCAATAAGTTCGACGCGAGACTGGAACCGCCTGACCGCAAGCATCGCCAGCAGCATGAGGGGGATTGCCACCTGAACGATGATGCCGAGAAGGTCGCCTTCGTTTATCCTTCATCTCCCGCGCGCTTGGGTCCGGCATGGTTCATGCCGAGGGGCACCGGCCCAATCCGGAAATCGTCGTTTATCAGGCGAGGACTGAATTCGCCAAGTTTCCACTGCATCCCTCCCCTCAAGAGTAGGAGAAAAGCTCGGCGCGCACGTTAGGGTCGGCGTTCTTGAGGGAGAAGTCGATGCCGGGTCCGCTGGACGGGGTGAAGGTGCTGGATTTCGGGCAGGTCGTGTCGGCACCGATGGGAGCGATGTGGCTGGCCGAGCAGGGGGCCGAGGTCATCAAGGTCGAGGGGCCGCAGGGCGATCCCATGCGCCGCAATCCGCCGCAGAAGAACGGCCTGAGCTCGCTCTATGCCGGGGTGAACCGCGGCAAGACGCTGGAGGAACTGGACCTTGGCGATCCGGCGTCGAAGGAGCGGCTGGCGGAGCTGATCCGCTGGGCGGACGTGCTGATCCAGAATTTTCGGCCGGGCGTCGCGGAGCGGCTGGGGCTGGGATGGGAGACGGCGCAGGCGCTGAACGACCGGCTGATCTATATTTCCGTGTCGGGCTTCGGGCCGGACGGGCCCTACTCCGGCCAGCGCGTCTATGACATGGCGGTGCAGGCGGTCAGCGGCATGGCGCACGCGCAGGGCATCGCGAGCGGCAAGCCCACGCTGATGGCCGGGATCGTCGTCGACAAGGTGACCAGCCTGAACGTCGCCCAGTCGGCCTGCGCCGCGCTGTACGAGCGCGAGCAGAGCGGCAGGGGCCAGCATATCGAGATCGCCATGCTGGATGCGGCGCTGGCCTTTCACTGGCCGGACGGGTTCTGGAACGAGGCGTTCGTCGAGCCGGCCGACCCGTTCCCGCCCTATGCGAAGCTGAACAAGCCGCTGCCCGCGAAAGACGGTGCGGTCATCATCGGTGCGATGCAGTACAAGGAGGCGGTGGCGCTGGTCCGCGCGGTCGGCGTGCCGGACATGATGGACGATCCGAAGTTCGCGACGATGAAGGACTGGGCCGCGAACGGGAAGGAATTCTGGCGGACGCTCGCAGGGATCATCGCCGACACGCCGGTCGAGACGCTGCGCGAAGGGTTCATCCGGGAAGAAGCGATCGGCGCGGTGATTACCGCGGCGGAGGACGTGCTGACCGATCCGCAGGTGGTGCACCGGCAGCTGGTGCAGACCTATGATCAGCCGGGCGTGGGACCGATGTACGCGCCGCGCCATCCGCCGCGTTTCTCGCGGACACCGGCGCGGGGGGCGATGCCGGTGCCGATGCCGAAGGGGGCTTCGTAAGCTGGGAGACGGATCGCTGCGGACGCCGGACGGGCGCTACCTGGTTTTGCGGGGACGGCTCTGGCGGACGTCGAACCCGGCGCTCGCGGAGGAGGAGCGGCAACGGCTGGTCGATACGCTGATGGATGCCCGGCGGGCGGTTGGGGCGGCGAAGCGGGCGAACGACAAGGCAGCGGAGAAGGCTGCGCGTGCGGCGGTTCATGCCGCGAAGGTTGCGCTGGGAGAGCGCGGGCCGGTCTGGTGGACCGACGGCGCGCCGGACGAGAACCGGAAAATGGCGAAGAGTTCGAGCTACGCCGACTGGTGGGCCGAACAGGAGGGGGACTGATCATGGGCTTCTACCGCGACCGCATCCTGCCGTGGATGATCGACAAGGCCTGCGGCGTGCCGGAATTCGCGGCGGAGCGGGCCGCGATCGTGCCGCGTGCCAGCGGGCGCGTGCTCGACATCGGTATCGGGACGGGGCTGAACATTCCCTTCTACGACTGGAGCCGGGTGACGAGCCTGGCCGGCATCGATCCGTGCGCCAAAAGCCTGTCGATGGCGGCGGAAGCCGCGCGAGAGAACGGCGTCGAGGTCGAGCTGATCGAGGCCGGCGGAGAGGCGATCCCGCTGCCGGATGGCAGCATCGACACGGTCGTCCTGACCTATGTGTTGTGCACGGTGCCGGACGTGGCGGGCACGCTGGCGGAGGCGCGGCGGGTTCTGAAACCGGGCGGAACGCTGCTCTACGCCGAACATGTGCGCGCGCCGGAGCGGGGCATCGCGAAATGGCAGGACCGGCTGCGGCGGCCCTGGGCCGTGGTCGGCGGCGGCTGCCAGCTGAACCGCGATACCGAGGCGATGATCCGGCGGTCCGGCTTCGACGGCGACGAGATGACCCTGCGCAAAGTGCCGAGGATGATGCCGCTGGTGGCGTGGCAGGCGCGGGGATCGGTGACGGCGGCGGGTTAGGCAGGGGATATAACAGCGCGCTAAACGATAAGTACATAGACGCCTATTGACTAATACATAGACGGCTATATTAATATCGCATCTCGAGCGGAGGATGCGATGAACAGGCGGCAAATCTTGAAGGGTGGTGGCGCGGCGGCGCTGGTGTTCGTGGCGGGCGGGTCGGCGTGGCTGATGACACGCAGCACGGCGGATGCCCGCGCGCCGTGGCAGGCGGCAAATGATGATTATGACGATCCGCGCATCGCGGCGCTGCATTATGCGATCCTGGCGCCGAACCCGCACAACCGGCAGCCTTGGCTGGTCGAGCTGGTCGGTGAGGACCGGCTGCGCGTCCATGCCGACCCGGACCGGATGCTGCCGCACACCGATCCGCCGAACCGGCAGATTACCATCGGCTTTGGCGCGTTTCTTGAGATGCTGCGGATGGCGGCGGCGACGAACGGTTTCCGCGCGGTCGTCACGCCCTTCCCGGGCGGCGCGAACGAGGCGCGGCTGGACGGGCGGCCGATTGCGGATGTGCGTTTTGTGCGCGGCGGCGCGGCGGCGGACCCGCTGTTCGCCCATGCGCTCGAACGGCGGACGAACAAGGAGGCCTATGACACGGCGCGTCCGGCACCCGATGCTGATTTGGCAGCGATAGCCGACACGATGGAGGCGGGGCAGGGCCTGTCGCTGCGCTGGACCAGCGCGCCAGCGGAGGTGGCCGAACTCGCCCGCATCGCCAAAGCCGGCTTTCAGGTCGAGACGAAGCTGCCCCGTACGATGGAGGAAAGCATCAAGCTGATGCGCTTTGGGGCGGGCGAGATCAACGCGAACCCCGATGGCATCGACATAGGCGGGGCCATGATGGAGGTGGGCCACCTTGCCGGCGTCGTCACGGCAGACGCCCTGCGCGATCCAGCCAGCATGGCCACCGCCGAAAGCGACCGGATGTATAACAGTATGATCGACAGTGCGCCGACATGGGGCTGGCTGGTGAGCCGGTCGAACACCCGTTTTGACCAGCTGAACACGGGCGCGGCGTGGCTGCGGATGCAGTTGGCGGCGACAGAGGCGGGCATTAACATGCACCCGATGAGCCAGGTCTTGCAGGAATTTCCGGAGATGGCGCCGCTTTACCGCGAGTTTCACGAGACCGTGGGCGTCGAGGCACCGTCGCGGGTGCAAGGGCTGTTCCGGTTCGGCTATGGTCCCGACGTGGCCGCGTCCCCGCGCTGGCCGCTGGAAACGAGGATGATGCGCGTTTGACCAAGACCAGTCCCGTCAGACCGAAGAACCTGGCGGGTGACCCGGTCCCGGTTCAGGCGCTGCGCGAAATTTCGATTATCTCGCATATCGCCGACGTCGCGTTCCAGCGCATGCTGCCGGAGGGGCTGACGACGGCGCAGTTCAGTGTGCTGAACCGGCTGGAGCGGCTCAAGAAGCGCGAAACCATCGGCGAGATGGCGCGCGCCTTTCGCGTGGCGCAGCCGACGATGAGTTCGACGGTGGCGAAGCTGGAGGCGAAGGGGCTGGTCGCGCTCGAACCCGATCCAACGGACGGACGTGTGCGCTACGTTGTCGGAACCGAAGCGGGGCGCGCGATCCGGGCCGCCGGGATCGAGAAACAGGTCGAGGAGCTGAAGTCCGTCGGCGATGCCCTGACGGCGGCGGACTGGGAGCAGCTGCTGACCCTGTCCGCGACACTGCGCGCCTGGTTCGACGACCGGGTCTAGCGCACCCGCGTCTAATCGCCAGTAGCGGCGGGCGCGGCGGCGTCTAGATTTACTCCCATGAAATTCGAACTTGATGAAGAGCACCGGATGCTTGCCGATCTGGCGGAGCGGTTCGTGCGCGATCATGTCTACCCGCTGGAGGCGGCCGTGCTGGCGCGCGATGCGGCGGGGCAGGGCAGCTATCTGAACGCCGAGGAGCTGGCGGAGCTGGGACGCGTCTCGAAGGAATTGGGCCTGTGGTCGCTTGACGCACCGGAGGAAGTGGGCGGCATGGCGCTGCCTTATGTGGCGCTGGTCGCGGTGAACGAGGCGATGGGGTCGAGCGCGGTGCAATATCACCTGCCGCCCGATTCACCGAACCTGAGGATGCTGCTGGCGGCCGCGAAGGGCAAGCAGGTCGAAGCCTATCTGGAACCCTATGCGCGCGGCGAGACGGTGTCGGCCATCGGCATTTCGGAGCCGGGGGCGGGTGCCGATCCGCGCGGAATGAAAACGCGCGCCGTCTATGACGAGGCGGCGGACGAGTGGATCATCAACGGGCGCAAGATCTGGATCACGCGGGCGGACGAGGCGGACTTTACCATCCTGATGGCGGTCACGGACCCGGATACGCGGGCGATGTCGGCCTTTCTGGTGGACAGGGATACGCCGGGCTTCGAGGTGCTGCGGCAGATCCCGATGCTGGGCGGCGAATATACCTATGAAGTCGTGCTGGAAGATTGCCGGGTGCCGGGCTGGAAACTGCTGGGCGAAGAGGGCGGCGGCTTTGCGCCCATGCAGGTGCGGCTGGGTACGCGGCGAATGGAGATGGCGGCCTGGGCCATCGGCGCGGCGCGGCGCGCGCTTGAGATGATGACCGACTATGCCGAGCAGCGGACGGTGTTCGGCTCGACGCTGGCGCAGAAGCAGGCGGTGCAGTGGTGGGTCGCGGACGGCGCGGCGCAGATCCACGCCGCGCGCCTGATGGCCTATGACTGCGCATGGAAGCTGGACGAGGGGCGCGATGTGCGGTCGGAGATTTCCATGCTGAAGATCTTCGCGACCGAGATGGCGCAAGGGGTGATCGACAATGCGATGCAGTGTTTCGGCGCGATGGGCATGACGAAGGAACTGCCGCTGCAGATGCTGGCCGGGCGGGTGCGGAACATGCGCATCTACGACGGGCCGAGCGAGGTGCACCGGATGGTGGTGGCGCGGAACCTGATGGACACGCGGGGGTAGGGGGGGAGCCAGCTGGCCTCCTTGTCTGTTCGCCCTTGCACACCGCCGTCATTCCCGCGAACGCGGGAATCCAGCTTCGGCGCGGCGGGCCAGGCTGAGCGGAGGCGGCGGATCCCCGCCTTCGCGGAGATCACAGGTTGTGGGGGTAACGCGCTCGCCGCTGGATTCCCGCGTTCGCGGGAATGACGGTTTTAAGGGGGGGGTAGGGCAGTCGCACCGGGTGTTCGCTCTGGCGGTGACGGCATTCCGAAACGGGGTGGGGGGCGTAGGGTGAGTCGTTATCCCGGCGAAGGCTGGGAGCTTGCTGCGGCCGGGTTTGTTTTCTGAGACAAGATCCCAGCGTTCGCTGGGATGACTAGCGAAGGGGGGGAACGAGCCATGTCGGCCGATACGATTTTCCAGATCGGAAATGCGAGCGTTCTGATCGCCTGGGCGGCGCTGGTTTTCCTGCCGGGTTGGAAGGGGACGCAGTGGATTGCCGGGCTGATCTGGCCGGCCCTTCTCGGCGCGGCCTATGTCGCGCTGTTCGCCTATGGCCTTGCCATCGAGCCCGAGGTCGAAGGCGGCGGGTTCGGGTCCATTGCCGAGGTGCGAGCGCTGCTGTCGACCGATTACGCGTTTACAGCGGGCTGGTTTCACTACCTGGCGTTCGACCTGTTTGTCGGCGCGTGGGAAGTGCGGGAGGCGCGGCGCATCGGCCTGACGCACTGGGCGGTGATCCCCTGCCTGCTCCTGACCTTCATGCTGGGGCCGGCGGGGCTGCTGCTGTTCCTGATCCTGCGGGCGGTGCACCAGCGCAAGGTGACTTCCCTCGCCGCGGCGTGAGGACGGCTAGAAACTGCCCTCCACGGTCAGGGTGAAGATCGTGCCGAACCCCCGGATGCGGTCTTCGCTGCGCAGGACATTGCGATTCGACTTGTCGCTGAAGATGGTTCGGAACAGGTTCTCCTGCTTCCCGGTCAGGTTTCCGACCAGGGCGCGGACCGTTAGCCCCATCACGTCCTTGTGCTCGACGAACGCCTCCGTGAAGAGCTGGTTCACGAAGATCAGGCGCTCGTCGAGCCGCTCGAACGGTGACTGCTGGTCGTAGTAGAGATTGGCGCCGGCCGCCCAGTCGCCGCCCGCGAAATCGTGGCGAAGCTCCAGATCGACTTCATATTCCTCTTCCCCCGAAATGGGCCGCGCCAGGCCTGTCAGTGGATCGTTGACGGACGATTCCGTGATCTCGCCGTTGAATTCGAGCCGTGTGCCGGCCCAGCCGAAGCCTTCAGACAGCAGGGTCAGATTGAGTTCGGCGCCGTAAATCTCCGCGTCGCCCGCATTGCCGGGTGCCTGTCCGCCGTCCGCGATGGGGATCTGGTCGATGATGCCCTCGATGCGTTCGGCAATGAGGGTCAGGGTAGCGGACCCGAAGACGCCGAGGTTCTGCGCGGCCTCGACCTCGAGGACCCAGCTTTCGGTCGGTTCGAGATTGGCGTTTGTAACATCCTGCTGCTCGTCGAGGATATCGACGCTTGCGATGAAGTCGAAGAAGTTCAGCTGGCCGACCTCCCGCGCCAGCCGGGCGGAGATGTCGAGGCCTTCGCTGGCGTTCCAGTCGATGCCGGCCGACCCCTTTGGCCGCCAGAAGCTGCGAACCTGGCCGAGCGGGCCGGTCTGCGTGATCTCCGAATATTCAACGCCGCCCGTAAGCTGAAGCTGGAGCGCATCCGAAAGCGGGCGGCTCTGCGTTAAAAGGGATTCGGCGCGCTGTTCCTCCACGCGGTCGCTGGCACCGGGAAGGGCGACGTCCACAAGGACGCCGGCCGCGTCACGCTCCCGAAAGGCGGAGTCGATATCGAGGATGTTCTCCGCGCCCTCCAGCGATAACTGCCATTCGCCGCCGAGCATCGACCAGCCATATTCACCGCGCAGGATGGTTTCCGCCTCGTTGGCCTGCCGCTCGAACCGGTTGCCCTCGAGGGGACGGCCATCGGCGAAGGCAATGTCGAGGCCGAAGTCGAAGGCGCTGTTCTCGTAGCGGCGAAGGCCGATCAGCTTCAGGCGGCCGCCGAGGAGGCCGAACTCATAGTCGCCGCCCACCTCGTAATTATACTCGTCTTCATCCTCGAAGAACTGCTGGTCGCGGTCGACATCGAGCGTGCCGCTTTGCAGCGATTTCTCGTTGCCCCGGAACCAGTAAAGCTGCCCCTCCCCATTCAGGTTCAGGATGTTCCCGTTTTCGGCGCGGCGCGTGAAGGCACCGGCAAGGATCGTGCGGTCGCCGTAGAACCGGCCGACCTCGTCGCGGGTGTCGATAAGGAATCCAGCCCCGTCCGTCACGAGCTCGGTCCCGTCGGCGCCGCCGCGGAAGCCGTCGCCCTCGAAGCTGACATTCCAGTCTGTTCGTTCATCGCCGCCCGCCACGGAGATTTCACCGTCGGTGAGCAGCGGCTCTGTCACGCGGGATCGGAACTGGCCGGTGTAGCGGAACTGGCCGCTGATGCCGCCGGAGCTGGTGACCGCGTTCAGGACCTGGCCGGAAAGGCCGGGCACATCGAGGCTGGCGCCGTCGACGATCTCGAGCCGGATGACATTGCCGCTCGGAATGCGGCTGAGCGCGTCGACGGGGCCGTTTGATTTGCCGGAAATGCGCTCGCCGTTGATGAGGACGTTGGTGTCCGCCTGGCCGAGCCCGCGGCGCTGGTCGCTGCCGCTGATCGAGAAGCCAGGGATCTGGCGGACCATGTCGAGCGCGTTACGGGGCGCGAACTGCGTGAAGTCCTCCGGTGTGTAGATGCGGCGCTTCTGGCCGCCGGCGTCGCGTTCGGCAGCGAGGGCGGTGTCCTCTGCCGGTGAGAGCGCGGCATCGGCGCGCGCGTCTACGGCGGCCTCGGTATCCTGCGCAGCGGCGGGTGCAGCGAGGAGGGCGGCGCTGGCAACGCCACAGCAAAGAAATGTGGAAAGCCCCATGGTGGCGGGTCCTTACGCACATGGCCTGCCGCTGCCTAGAAGCTCTCCCGACGGTTGGTCTATTGGGCCATGCCGTTGGTCGAAAGCCGCCCGCCCGGCACGCTGGCGCTAGGCGGGCGAAAGAGTGGGCGGCGGTTCGGCAGACGGTTTCTAGTGGGACTGAGGAACCTGGCCGCGCCGCCGGTCGGACCGGCGCTCGCTGCGTCGTTCGGCCCTGCGTTCAGTGCGGCGTTCGGTCCTGCGTTCCGGGCGTTCCGCGCGCCGCTCTGCCCGGGGTTCGGCGGCCGGCCGCGCCTGCTGCTGGACCTGGGGCTGGCGCGTCACGTTCGGCCGCGCCTCATTGCGGACGCGGGCGCTGACGGGCTGCTGCGCGCG
>JAZBPX010000029.1:0-3068 GCA_036351775.1 Pacificimonas sp.
AGAATACTGCCCCTTGGTAAGGCCATAGATCTCGTTGTTGAACAGCAGGATCTGCATGTTCACGTTGCGGCGCAGGACATGGAGCATGTGGTTGCCGCCGATCGAGAGGCCGTCGCCGTCGCCAGTCACCAGCCATACGTCTAGGGCGGGGTTTGCCAGCTTCACCCCCGTCGCGACGGCCGGCGCGCGGCCGTGAATGGTGTGGAAGCCGTAGCTCTCGATGTAATAGGGAAAGCGGCTAGAGCAGCCGATCCCGCTGACGAAAACCGTGTTCGCCGGGTCGCTGCCCAACTGCGGCAGCGTGCGCTGCACCGCCTTCAGGATCGCATAATCCCCGCAACCAGGGCACCAGCGGACCTCCTGATCGGTTTCCCAGTCCTTGAGCGTGGTTTCGATCTTAACAGGAGCGTTCATTGGTTCACTGCCTTGTTCGGGTTCGCTTCGCCTGGGAGCGCGGCATCGTCGCCATGGAACGGCGCGTCGGGATAGCTTCCATCATCATGCCCGCTTTCTAGGTTCGGCAGTTGCGCCGCGTTGACGGGCACCTCGCCGCCCTCATTGCCTGCAACGCCGTCGAAGAACTTCGCGATCGCCTCTTCAAGTTCCGCGATCTGGAATGGCTGGCCGCTGGTCTTGGTGAGCGGCTGGGCATCCACCAGGAACTGGTCGCGCAGCAGCGTCTTGAACTGGCCGGTGTTCATCTCGGGCACCAGCACCGCGTCGAAGCCGCGCAGCAGGTCGCCCAGATTGGCGGGCAGCGGCCAGATATGGCGCACATGGATGTGGCTGACGCTCAGCCCCTTCGCGATGGCCCGGCCGACCGCCTGATGGATCGGCCCGTAAGTCGAACCCCAGCCGACCACCGCCAGCGCGCCGCTTGCCTCGCCCCGGCAGACCTCCTGATCGGGCACCGCAACGCCCGCCACCTTGCCCACGCGCGCATCGGTCATCGCCTGGTGGTTGTCGGGCGAGTAATCGATGTTGCCGGTCAGCGCATGCTTCTCGATCCCGCCGATCCGGTGGGTCAGCCCCGGCGTGCCCGGCTTGATCCACGGCCGCGCGCCCTTCCCATCGCGCTTATAGGGCAGCAGGTCGTCGCCATCATTCGCGGCTTCCAGGAAACGCGCGGGGAACGGTTCGAAGGCCGACGGGTCCGGCACTTTCCACGGCTCGGCGGCGTTGGCGATATAACCATCGGTCAGCAGGATGACCGGCGTCATATATTGCGTGGCGATCCGGCAGGCCTCGATTGCGCATTCGAACGCGTCCGAAGGCGAGCGCGCGGCGATCACCGGCACGGGCGCATCGCCATTGCGGCCATAGATGGCCTGGTAAAGATCGGACTGCTCGGTCTTGGTCGGCAGGCCGGTCGACGGGCCGCCCCGCTGCGAGTTCACGATGACGAGCGGCAGCTCGGTCATGAAGGCAAGGCCCATCGCCTCGGTCTTCAGCGCAATGCCCGGCCCGCTCGACGAGGTGACACCGAGCGACCCGGCATAGCTCGCCCCGATGGCGGCGCAGATCGCGGCGATCTCGTCCTCCGCCTGGAAGGTGGTGACGCCGAACTCCTTCAGCCGCGCCAGATGGTGCAGGATCGCGCTCGCCGGCGTGATGGGATAGCCGCCGAAGAACATCGGCAGCCCGGCCAGCTGCGCGCCTGCAACGAGCCCCAGCGACACCGCTTCAGCCCCGGTGACGGTGCGATACAGACCAGGTTCGGCCGGAACCGGCGGCATGGCGAGCTGCCTGAGCGGTCCGGAAAGCTCCGCCGTCTCGCCATAGGCATGGCCAGCGTCGAGCGCGGCGATATTCGCGTCCGCGATGTCGGGCTTGGACTTGAACTTCGCCCTCAGCCAATCATGGATCGGCTCGCGCGGGCGGTCGAACATCCAGAGCGCCAGCCCCAACGTCCACATGTTCTTGGAGCGCAGCGCATCCTTGTTTCCAAGGCCGAAGGGCTTCACCGCCTCGATCGTGCGCTCCGAAATGTCGAAGGCCAGCACGTCATACCTGGCAAGAGTGCCATCCTCCAGCGGGTTGGCGTCGTACTTCGCCTTCTCCAGGTTCCGCTTCGTGAACGCGCCCGTGTCGGCGATGACGAGGCCGCCGGGCTTCAGCGCGCCGATGTTGGTCTTGAGCGCCGCCGGGTTCATCGCGACGAGCACGTCCGGCGCATCGCCGGCGGTATTGATCTGGCGGCTGCCGAAATTGATCTGGAAGGCGGACACGCCGAACAGCGTGCCCTGCGGCGCGCGGATCTCGGCGGGAAAGTCCGGAAAAGTCGCAAGGTCATTGCCGGCCAGCGCGGTCGACAAGGTGAACTGCCCGCCGGTCAGCTGCATCCCGTCGCCGCTGTCACCGGCAAAACGCACCACGACGGCATCGGGCGCGGCAGCTCGGTCCTCGCGGGCTTCGAGCGGTTTCGTTGCCATCATCGCTCCTTCCTTCGCCGTCAGCGAACGGGTCCGCCAGGCCCCGCGACGCCGGACCCCGCCGGACGTCTTCCGACCCGGGGACGTAGGCAGCGCCGATTGCTACAGCAATGAAGTTTTTCTGTGCTAACCCCAAAATCGCGGGTGGAAAAGGACCGGCGGACCGCTAACGATGCGGCTCTGAGGCCCGATGCGGAGGGCCCCATGCGAAGGGGGAGAACAAAAATGGACTCAGCCGAAATCCCCGTGCGCGACGACGTGCGCGCCTTTCTCGACATGCTGGAGGCGATGGGCCGGCCCGGCGTCGAGGAACTGCCGCTGGACGAGGGCCGGGAATCCATGCGCGCGCTCGGGCTCGTCGCGGAAGCCGAAGCAAAAGAGCTTGCCGTCATTCGCGACCTTTCCTGCCCCGGGCCTGCCGGCGACATCCCCTTGCGCTTCTACGACAAGCGGGAGAGCCGGGAGCCCTCGCCCGTTGTTCTCTTCATCCATGGCGGCGGGTTCGTGATCGGCGATCTCGACATTTATCACGCGCTGTGCACCGAATTTGCCGACCGGCTCGACCTGCCGGTCGTCTCGGTTGACTACCGGCTCGCGCCGGAACATCCCTTTCCGGCCGCGCCCGACGATTGCGAG
>JAZBPX010000030.1:0-30838 GCA_036351775.1 Pacificimonas sp.
CCGCCGACAAGCCTTGTCGTTCCTGCCTCCGCGTCCAGCGCTGACAGCAACCGCCGCCCGTCGTCAGTGTCGGCCCATTCCTGGTGCGGCAGATTCGTCACGCCGACCTCAGCGCAGCGCCGCAAGCGTACGGGACAGGTTCACGATAATGCCCGCCGTTGCGCCCCAGATCCGTTGCGGCTGCCAGTCGATCGTGAAGTAGCACCGCTCCCGCCCCTGCCAGACCGCGGCATCCTCCCTATGGTTCGCAAGGTCGAGCGCGTGGCGCAGCGGAACCTCGAAAATCTCATCGACTTCAGGCTCGTGCGCCCGGTAGTTCAGACCGGGCGGAACCACCCCGACAATGGGCGTAATGCGATAACCGGTGCCCGTTCGATAGTCGTCCAGCGTACCGATGACATCGACGCTGCCCGGCGGAAGTGCGACTTCTTCCTTCGCCTCGCGCAGCGCGGTTTCGATGGCGGTCTCGCCCGGATCGGCCCGCCCACCGGGGAAGGCCACCTGTCCGGCATGTTTCTTCATGCGCTCATTGCGGACGGTCATTAGCAGGTTCGGCTCGGATGCGTGGTCGACGATTCCGACAAGGACGGAGGCCGGCGTCAGGTCGTGTGTCACGTCCGAATAATCGTCCTGCGACAGATCGACCGGAACCCGGCCCGGCTGGTACCCGCCCAGAAGCGCCCGCAGCTCAGCCGTGTCCGTCAAGCGCCGTTATCCAGCGGCAGAAAATCGCCGTGCGACCGGACCCCGGCCCGGCCGGCGGCATCGGCCTCGACAAGCGCAGCAACTGTGTACCAGGCCGGTCGAGACAGGCGCGCGGCAAGACCTCGGTCGAGATAGAGGACCGGCGCGCCGTCCGCACGCATTCCAATCGGAAAGCGTTTCGATACAGCATATTCATCGCCGTTATTCAGCCTGGCTCTTAGCGTTTGGCCTTCGCCGGAACCCTCCACGTCCACCTCTGCGGCGATCAGCGGGGTATCCTCGACGGCGATGGTCAGCTTTTCAACGGGTGTGACCAGCACGTGGGTCTCGCCCTCGCGCCGGAGTATATGCGAAAACAGGCGGACCATGCGCTCGCGCTTGATCTCGCTGCCCTGGTGAAACCAGCGGCCGTCCGCGGTGATGCGCATGTCGCTGTCGCCGCGAAGGGGTGGGTCCCATCGCTCGATGGGTGGACGACCTTCGGGCAGGCCAGCAATCAGGTCTGCGGGTTGTCGAGTAGTGGTGGCGGTCATGACGGCCTCCTCTATAAGCGTGTGGTTGCCAGAGCGGCAAACGATTGGACAGACGAATGCCGGGAAGGTCCCGATGAACAAGCCGGAAACGCCTCCAGAACAGACGGGTGAGCTGACACAGTTCGATGACCTCGCTGCGCGGTTCGCCGCCGCCGCCAATGAGGTGGAGCGCAGCGTCATCGGACAGGACGAGGTGGTCGAGCAGGTGTTCGTAACCCTTCTGGCGGGCGGTCATGCGCTGATCGTCGGCCTTCCGGGTCTTGCGAAGACCCGGCTGGTGAAGGCCGTCGGCACGGCGCTCGGTCTCGATACCAGCCGCGTTCAGTTCACGCCCGATCTCGTGCCTGCCGACATTCTTGGCGCGGAGGTTCTGGAAACCGCTGCCGACGGCGCGCGCGCCTTTCGCTTCGTCCAGGGGCCGATCTTTGCCCAGCTGCTCATGGCGGACGAGATCAACCGGGCCAGCCCCCGGACGCAGTCGGCCCTCTTGGAAGCGATGCAGGAGCGGCAGGTGACCACCAGCGGTGCCGAACGCCCCCTGCCCGCGCCGTTCCACGTTCTCGCGACGCAGAATCCGATCGAGCAGGAAGGAACCTATCCCCTGCCCGAGGCGCAGCTCGACCGCTTCCTGTTCCGGATCGACATCGATTTTCCCGCCGAAGCCGACGAGCGCCGCATGCTCCTGATGACCACCGGGGTCGATGACGCCGTAACGGTGGCCAGGGCGAGCCCGGCTGATCTTCTGGCCGCGCAGGATTTGCTGCGGCAGATGCCCGTCGCCGACGATCTCGTGGATGCCGCGCTTTCTGCCGTGCGGAGCCTGAGGCCCGCAGCGCAGCGCGATTTGCTGGACTGGGGGCCCGGTCCGCGCGCTGGACAGGCGCTGATCGCCGCTGCCCGCGCCCGTGCGTTTCTCCACCGCAGGGCCAGTCCGATTGTCGAGGACCTTGCCGCCGTGCTTGCACCGGCGCTTCGTCACCGTATCGCCATCGGCTATGCCGGACGGCGCGAGGGGCTGACCGTGGACGGTTTGCTCGCCGACGCCGTGGCGGCGCTCTAGGCATTCTGACGCGGCGTGATCCCGGCAACCCCTGATCCCGGTACGGTTCTGGCGGACGCGGCGGACCTGGCGAGCGCACTGGGCCCGCTCAGCCTCTCGGCCCTGCGCACACGGTCCGGCGGCGATCTGGGCGCGCACCGGCGGCGGCGCGCGGGTTCAGGCGCGGAGTTCTGGCAGTTTCGCGACCTTCGTACCGGAGAGGCGGCGAGCCGTATCGACTGGCGCCGCTCGGCGCGCAGCGATGAGCTGTTCGTGCAGGAGCGGGAACAGGAGAACCCGGCGCGGCTGGCCCTCATGCTCGATACCAGCGGCTCGATGCAGTTCGCATCCGCGCCGGCGCTTCCCACCAAGCTGTCGCGCGCCGCGACGCTTCTCACGGCGATCGGCCTTTCCGCCATGGCTGCCGACGAGGTCGTCAGCGTCGGCAGCGCGGCTGCGCTTTATGAAGGCGATCTTGCGGAAAAGCTGCTGCGCCGCCCGCTGTCTCCACCGGGCAGCGCCACGCTGACCATCGCGGCGTCTGATTTTCTGGATCGAGGCGGCCCGGTCCATGACGTCATGACTGCGCCGGGGACGGTCCTCGCCCTGCAGATCATCGACCCTGCGGAAGACGAGTTTCCCTTCAGCGGTCATGTTCGCTTTGAACCACTGGAGGCTGAAGAACAAAGGGAAATCGGATCTGCCGCCACCATCCGCGAACCCTATCTTACGGCCTGGTCGCGGCACTGCGAAACGCTCCGAACCAAAGCGTCGGAGCAGGGGCATATCCTGGTCCAGCATCGCACGGACGCGTCACTGGAACCGGCGCTCGACCGGATCGCTGCCATGATCCGGGAGGGGGGCAGCATATGGGCGGCCTGACCTTTGCCGCGCCTTTCCTGCTCGCCGGGCTGCTCCTGCTTCCGCTTCTATGGTTGATCCTTCGCCGGACGCCGCCGCCGCCGCTTGCCGCGCGGCTTCCGACGCTCGTCCTTCTCGGTGAGGAGGAAGTCCCGCCGGAGCGCGCAGCGCGCCCGCCATGGCTGCTCCTCCTCTTCCGCCTGCTGCTCGTTGCGCTCGTGGTCATTGGTCTTGCAGGTCCGGAGTGGCGCAAGGCGCCGGACCGTGCCGCGCCCGATCGCCTCCTGATCGTCATCGACAATGGCTGGGCCGCCGCCCCGCGCTGGCCCGAAATGGTTGCAGCCGCCGAAGCCCGTATCGACGCCCTGAGCCCGGCGGGGACGCAGTTCGCCATCCTCGCAACCGCACCAATACTCGACGCCGAACAGGAGCCGCCAACCTATCTCGACGGCGAGGCGGCGCTTCGCATCCTCAGCACCCTGGCGCCGCAGCCGTGGCGCGCAGATCGAGGCAAAGCGGCGGGGAACCGTCCCGCCTTCGACTCCGCAATCTGGATTTCCGATGGTTATGAAGGTCATGGTAGCGACGAGCTCAGGGAAAGTCTTAGCGGCGCCGAACTCCTTGCGTTCCCGTCACGCACGCCAGTCTTCCTGGCTGCAGATGTGACGCGGGAGGGCTATGCCGGGCGCCTAGCCGCGCCCTCTGATTATGCGACACCGTCCATCCGGATCGAGGCGGCCAATGGCCGAACCCTTGACCGCCTGTCGCTGCCGGACCCGGACATCCTGTCCTTCCGCTTACCTGTCTCCCGCGATCACAGGCGCGACGCCGCGCGTCTGACCGTCGGTGAGGGCGCAGCAGCGACCACCCTCCTCGCCGGTCCTCAGCTTCGCCCCCGGCTGCTGCTGATCGAGTCTGCCGACGGCCGACCTCCGCTCGAAAGCGGGGCGTTCTACATCCGCCGCGCTGCCACGCCGGTCGCTGACGTCACGACGTCGACCCTCGCCGATGCCGAGTGGGATCAGGGCGACCTGATCGTCATCGATGACGTTCCTGCCAGCGGGGAGAGCGCCGCGCCTGTTCTTGCGCGGGTAAGGGACGGGGCAGTGCTAATCGCCTTCGCCGGCCCGCGCACGGCGGAAAATGGCACCGAACTCTCGCCCGTCCGGCTGCGGCGCGGCGCGCGCGCTTTCGGCGGCACACTGACATGGCAGGAGCCAATGCCGATCACCGCCTATCGGGACGATAGCCCTTTGTCCGGCCTGCCCCTCGATCCTGAGGCGGTCGTTCGCCGGCAGGCACTTACCGACCCGCCGGATGCGGAAACGGAAGTCTGGGCCGAACTGTCGGACGGCACACCGCTGGTCACGGCGAAACCGCTTGGCGAGGGACTTCTCGTCCTTGTGCACACCGCAGCCTCTCCCGACTGGTCGGACCTTCCCCTCTCGGGCCTGTTCGCGCCGATGATCGATCGCTTCGCCCGCATTGCCGCCCTCCCCGGCGGCGCGGATATCGCGGGCGACGGTCCGTGGCGGCTCGAACGCCAACTGGATGGCTTCGGCCGCCTCGTGGACCCTTATGAGGCTGTAGAGATCGACAGCAGTCAGTTCTCGGCCGCGCGCGCCAGTCCGGAAACGCCGCCCGGCCTCTACCGCAACGGCGACCTGAGCCGCGCGCTCAATGTCGCGAGCGCCCTGCCCGCGGATTTCAGTTTCGCGCCACTGGAAACGGGTGGCCTGCGAGCGGCAGAGGAGGCGCAGCCCGCCACAGCAATCGGGCCTTGGCTTCTGGCCGCCGCCGCCGTGCTCTTCATCCTCGACATGCTGGTGGCGCTTGCGCTTCGCAGGCGTTTGCCAGCGATCCCGCGCGGTACCATACCAGCAGCGGCAGCCATCGCTGCGCTGCTTCTCGCCGCTCCGGTTCTTGCACAGGCCGCGCCGCCCGAACCGGCGCTGCAGCTCGGCTACATCGCGGGGACCGCCGCCGAGGAGGAAGTGCGCGCCGGGCTGACGGGGCTCTCGCGCACCCTTTCGCAGCGGACCGCCGTTGCGGTCGGCGAGCCGGCGGCCGTGCGCCCCGGCGACGATGATCTCGGCCGCTATCCGTTTCTCTACTGGCCGGCCTATGCACGCGGCGCCATGTCACCGGCAGAGGCGGAAAACATCCGCGCCTACCTGTCGCGCGGCGGTTTGATCCTGTTTGATTTCG
This sequence comes from Pacificimonas sp., assembly GCA_036351775.1. Taxonomy (GTDB): domain Bacteria; phylum Pseudomonadota; class Alphaproteobacteria; order Sphingomonadales; family Sphingomonadaceae; genus Pacificimonas. The sequence goes on from JAZBPX010000030.1 coordinate 5,347, forward strand.
GCAGACCGCTTGGCGGCGGCACGGACGCCCGCGCGCTCCTCGACGGCCTGGCGCTACCTCCGCTTGCCGAAGTTGGTCCGGACCATGTCGCGATGAAAAGCTACTACCTGATCCGCCGGTCGCAGGGCGGCGCGCTCTGGATGGATGCGGGCACGGAGGGGGACAGCGGCCGGGTTAGCAGTGTCGCCATTGGCGGCGGCGGCTGGGCGCGTCTGTGGGGGAATGCCGCCGTCGGCGCGCCGTCGGAACGCGAGGCCGCACTTCGCTTCGGCATCAACCTCGTCATGTACGCGCTGACGGGCACTTACAAGGCCGATCAGGTCCATACCGAAACGCTGCTCGACCGCATCGGCCGCGGCGGGACCGAGTGACGTCATGACCGCCGTTGAGGCAATCCAGTTCGCTCCGCTCCTGCCATTCTGGGCGCTGGCCGCGCTGGCCGTGGGCGGAGCCGCGCTGCTTGTTCTTTCCTTGGTCCGGCTTCCCCGCCATGCGCCCGTCAGGGGCCTGATCGCCGTGGTTCTGGCCGCGATACTTCTGAACCCGGTTCATGACCGGGAAGAGCGCGAGGCCGTCGACGATATCGGCCTGATCCTGGTCGACGAATCCGGAAGCATGACGTCACCAGGTCGGCAGGCGCAGCTTCAAACCGCGCTGGCAAGTCTTCAGGAGGCAGAGGACGGCATCGAGTGGAACGTTCAGCGCGTTGCTGGTGACGATCAGGACGGATCTCAGCTCGGGGCCGCGCTCGCCGCCGCTGTAAGCCAGGCCGAAACGAGCCGCCTTGGCGGTGTGTTCTACATATCCGACGGCATCGCTACCGACACGCCAAGTCCATCGGCCCTGCCCGCCGATGTTCCGCTTCATCATCTCGTGGCGGGGGAGCGCGACACCAACGACCGCCGCCTCGTCGTCGAGAGCGTGCCGCCCTTCACCATCGCCGGCGAAAACGCCTCGATCACCGTGCGCGTCGACGACAGCGAGCCTGAACCGCTTGCGCTAACCATAGAAACCAGCAGCGGATTTCGTGACGAGGTGCGCGCCCCGCCCGGCGAACCTTTGACCGTAACCGTTCCTGTGGAACGGCGCGGCGCGCTCGACGTCGCCCTCTCCATACCCGTACGCGGCGGCGAAGCGACAGCGGTCAACAACCGCGCCCTGGCCTCCCTTCGCGGCGTTACGGAACGGCTGTCGGTCCTTCTTGTGTCCGGTCGACCCTATCCGGGCGGGCGCGTCTGGCGAGACCTCTTCAAGGCCGATCCGAACATCGATCTCGTGCACTTCACCATCCTGCGCCTGCCCAGCAGCTTCGATGTCACGCCGCCTCAGGACCTTTCGCTAATCCCCTTCCCGGTCGAAGAATTGTTCGAGGAGCGGCTAGGCGACTTCGACCTGATCATTTTCGACCGGTTCGACCTGACCAGCCTGATGGCGCCGGCCTATTTCTACAGTCTTGCCGACCGGGTTCAGAATGGCGGCGGCCTGCTTGTCGTCGCCGGGCCCGAATATGGAGCCCGCAACAGCCTTGCGCTTACCGCATTGCGGCCCATCCTGCCCGCCGAGCCGAACGGAGCGGACAGCGGCGACGCCTTTCAGCCGGAACGGACGAAGCTCGGCGCTCGGCATCCCGTCACCCGCACACTCGCCGACCCGGCAGGCTGGGGAGCGTGGGGGTCGCATGCCCGGCTTCGCGTGGTCGGCGGAGACACGCTGATGCGAACACCGGGCGGCGATCCGCTGCTGATCCTCGACCGGGTCGGCGACGGCCGCGTCGGCATGATCGGCTCAGCAGACATCTGGTGGTGGTCCCGTCATGTGCAGGGCGCGGGACCCCATGCCGACATGCTCCGACGAGTCTCGCACTGGCTGATGCAGGAACCGGACCTGGAGGAAGAGCAGCTTCGGGTGACGGGCGGCGCAGACACGCTCACCATAGAAAGCGACAGCGTCCTTCCGGTTACGCAGGCCAGCGTGACAGGCCCGGACGACCAGATGCGCATCGTCGAAATTCCGGAGGGCGGTACGCTGACCCTCCCGGCCCCCGAAACCGGCCTCCATGACGTCAGGGCGGGCGAGCGCCGCCGTTTCGCACTTGTCGGTAACGCCGCCGAATTTTCGGACATGCAGCCTGCCGAAGCCGCGCTCGCTCCCACGGTCGATGCCAGCGGCGGCGGCACCTTCTGGCTCGAAGACGGGATGCCCTCAATTCGCCGCGTCGAAGCAGGAGCCAGCGCCTTCGGTGGCTCCTGGGCGGGTGTGGTGCGCCGGAACGCAGGCGCGCTGATCGCCGTCGACCGCACGCCGCTCATCCCGCCGGTCGTCGCGCTCATCCTGCTTGCCGGCCTGCTCGGCCTTGCCTGGTGGCGGGAACGAAAGTGACAGTTGAGACCCCTCCCGTGCCACCGGCAAGAACGCGGCCATGAAACTTTACAATATGAAGGCGGCGACCAATCCCCGCCGCGTCCGCATCTTCCTCGCCGAAAAGGGCATCGACGTGCCGATGGTCGATATCGACATACTCGCTGGCGAGAACCGGTCGGAGGCCTATCTGAACGTCAATCCGCGCGGCACCCTGCCCGCCCTCGTTCTGGATGACGGCACCATGATCGACGAGTCGATCGCGATCTGCCGCTATTTCGAGGTACTGCAGCCCGATCCGCCGCTCTTCGGCCGCGACGCGCTGGGGCAGGCACGTGTTGAACAATGGCAGCGCCGCATCGAGTTTGACGGCATGTCCAACATCGCCGCCATCTTCCGCAACACCGCGCCGCAATGGAAAACCCGCGCCGCGCCGGGTAGCGCTCCCGACACGGGCCAGATCCCGGAGCTGGCCGAGCGGGGCCGCGCGCTCCTCCCCGGCTTTTTCCGCATGGTGGACGAACAGCTGGCGGACAATGAGTTCGTCGCCGGCGATCATGTCAGCGTGGCCGACATCACGCTTTATTGCACGACCGGCTTCGCCCGCTGGGTCGACGTCACCATACCGGAGGACTGTTCGAACCTTCAGCGCTGGAACGCCGCCTTCAAGGCGCGCCCGAGTTCACGCGCATGACCGGGCTGGAGGGGAAGGTCGCTCTCGTGACCGGCGCTGCATCCGGCATCGGTCTCGGGATCGCGACCGCACTGGCACAGGCCGGCGTAAAGGTCATGATGGCCGACATCGAGGCGGACGCCCTTACCGCTGCCGCCGATACCATTCGCGAGACCAACGCGGACGTTGACACGGTTGTCGCAGACGTCTCGCTAAAGGCGCAGCTTCAGTCGGCGGCGGATGCCGTCATCGATCGCTATGGCAAGGTCCACATCCTCGTCAGCAATGCCGGCGTCGGCGGCGGCGCAGGGTACCGCGAATGGACCGACGCCAGCTGGGACTGGACCATCGGCGTCAACCTGATGTCGGTCATCTGGGGCTTCGAGATTTTCGGGCCCCTGATCGAACGTCACGGCGAGGGCGGACATATTGTCAACACCGCATCCATGGCCGGGCTGATCCCCGCCACCGGTCCCAGTTACAACGCGACGAAATACGGTGTCGTCGCCCTGTCTGAAAATCTGCGCCCCGTGCTTGCCGAGCGCGGGATTGGTGTGTCCGTCCTGTGCCCCGGCTTCATCCGTACGAACATTATGGAGTCGCGCCGGAACGTGCCGCCTCGCCTGGCCAGCGCTGTAGAAAACTCGCTCGCCAGCCAGGAAGAGAACCCGTTTGTCGAGATGGCGCGTCAGGCTATCCAGCAGGGCATCGACCCGCTCTACGTCGGCGAACTGGTCAGGGAGGCGATAGAGGACGACTGGCCCTACATTTTCACCGACACGGCATTCGAAGGCGCGTTTGATGAGCGCGTCCGCACAATCAAGGCCGGCTTCGACCGCATCCGCGACCGGACACCCCGCCACTGAGGTGGTGGGCGCCTCTGGTCGGGGAGCGTCCGCACCCCTCCACTCTGATCGGCATCGTGCTGGTCGGCAGCGCGGCGGCGGCCGCGACCTGGTGGCACGGACCGCCCGGCTGGCGCGGTATCGTCCTTGCCGTCATCGCGTTCGACTGGGCGGGCGGGATCGTTGCGAACCTGTCCGCGCCGGTCCGCAACTGGTGGCGCGACCGCGACGGTGCCCGCCTCGCCTTCATCATCGTCCTGCTCGCGGGCATACCCGTGGTCTGGTGGCTGACGAGCGGCAGCGCGCTATTCTACGCGCTGATGCTGCTGCTCGTAATCAAGCTCAGCGCCTTCTCCGGACAAAAGACAATCGTGGGTCGCATGCCGGACCGCGAGTGAAGCGCGTTCCGAGCAGGAAGCTAAAGAAGATGTCATCCCCGCGCAGGCGGGGATCTTTCGGCCGCTGAAGAAAGCCTGCGGGATCATGAGGGCGCTCAGCGCGCAAGTGTGAGGAGATCCCCGCCTGCGCGGGGATGACATCAATTTAAGGGGTCGTTTCTGTCGCGGGCTGCATCGCCCGAAGATCGCTTTCCTAGCGGGGCCTAGTTCAGGCGAGCGCCTAGCTTGGCGATCGCATCGTCGGTCATGGCCGCGCGCGCCTTGGCATCGATCTCATCGGCAATCACGCGCTCGGATGCCGCCGTCGCCAGCTCCGCAACGCGGGAGCGCAGGTCGCGCTCGGCAGCACGCTCGGCCGCAGCGATCTTGTTCTCCGCCGCTTCCTTGCGGCGAGCAACCATTGCCGTTGCCGTCACCTCGGCGTCCGCGACGATCGTTTCCGCCTCGGCCCGGGCATTCGCAATGATCGTTTCAGCGTCTCTCGCGCTTTCGGCGGCTTTCTTCTTCTGCTCGTCAAGCAGGGCTTCGGCCTCCGCACGGAGGGCTTTCGCCTCATCCAGTTCGGTCCGAATGCGTTCGCCGCGCCCATCGAGGGCGTTCGCGATCATGGAGGGGATCTTGAAGTAGATCAGGATACCGATGAACAAAACGAAGGCCACGAAAAGCCACGCCGTGGTGTCCATGCCCAGGAACGTCTCATAGGCGGCAGCCGGGTCGGCGTCCTGCACCACGTCCGCTTGGGCTTCGGGCGTCCCCTGGGCAACAGATTCCAGCACGATGTCGTTCGGCGGGGTCAGGACCTCTTCAGAGGCGCTGGCCGGGACTTCGACTTCGGTAACGTCCTGCATGCCTGCCTCTTATCCTTGCGCAGCGGCGACGGCGGCCGCGGCCTTTGCATCCGCCGGGCGGGTGCCGGTCAGCTTTTCGACGATGTCCTGTGTAGCTTCCGCCGCAATGGCATCGAGCTTCACCAGCGCATCGCGCCGCGCCTTGTCCAGTTCCGCCTCCGCCTGTGCGAGGCGCGTCTGCGCGGCGGCATCCGCCTCCGCCATACGCGCTTCGTTGGCTTTCGCGGCGTCCGACTTTGCACCGGCAATCACGTCCTGTGCTTCGGCCCGTGTCGAGGCGAGGCTCGCCTCATAGGCTTCCCGCCTGTCCTCGGCCTCGAGGCGCGCCTTGTCGGCCGTATCGAGATCGCCGCTGATCGTCCCGGCGCGCTTTTCGGTCACACCCGCCACCTTGGGCAGCATCATGACCATGAGCACGTAGAGAAGGCCGAACACGAGCAGAAGCCAGAACACCTGGCTGACCGCCACCCGCTCGAAATCGAACTGCGGCAGGCCGCCAGACTCCTCGGCCGCCTGCGCAAGCGCAGGCGCGGCGAGGAGCGCGGTCACAAGGGTCGTTGCTGCTGTCTTCAGCATCATTCAGCTACCTTCTTCGTAAAATCTGAAATCAGAGCCGAGATCAGACAACGAAGAGCAGGATCAGCGCCACGAGGAACGCGAAAATGCCGAGCGCTTCCGTCACGGCGAAGCCGAACAGGAGCTGCGGCTGCTGCGAAGCGGCGGCGGCCGGGTTGCGGAGCGCGCCGAGGAGGAACAGGCCAAAGATAAGGCCCACGCCGATGGCGGCCATGCCGATGCCGATAGCGGCCATGCCGGCCCCGAGAAGCTGAGCTGCTGCTGCGTCCATGATTACTTCCTTTCGAGTGTAAATTTAGTGGTGTAGGTTAATTGAATCGTTCAGATAAACGGTCGTCAGAAGCGCGAAGACATAGGCCTGCACCACCGCCACGATCAGCTCGAGGCCGAACAGCGCCACGGTCATCGCGAAGGGGAGGATGCCGACGACGCTCCAGATGCCGCCCGCCACGCCGAGCGAGACGACGAAGCCGATGAAGATCTTCAGAAGGATGTGACCCGCGGTCATGTTCGCGAACAGGCGCACGCTGAGCGTGATCGGGCGTGAGAGAAAGCTGATCATCTCGATCGGGATGACCAGTATCCAAAGAAACCAGGGCGTGCCCGCAGGAAGGAACAAGCTGAAGAACCGGAACCCGTGCTTGGCGAGCCCGATCAGCACGCACATGAAAAAGATGAACGCGGCGAAGGCGAACGTCACCGCGATATGGCTTGTGACCGTGAAGGCATAGGGGAACAGCCCCGCCAGGTTCGCGATCAGTATGAAGATGAACAGGCTGAAGATGAAGGGAACATACTTCTTCCCCTTCGGCCCGATATTCGTGTCCACCATGCCATGGACGAATTCGTAAAGCCCCTCGACGGCGGACTGCCAGCGGCCCGGAACGAGTTCCGACTTGCGCATGCCGAAAAACAGGAAACCCCAGGTGACGAGCAGCGCAAAGATCATCCACGCCGAAGCATTGGTGAAGCTCAGGTCATAACCCGCGACCTCGATCGGGTAGAGCGGCTGGATTTCGAACTGTTCGAGCGGACCTGCCACGCGTCAATCACCACTTCTCATCATCATCATCATCCTCGACGACCGGCAGGGCATCGAGCTCCGCCTGCGTAATCTTCGCCTGCTCATAGCTCACGGCGCGAACGAGGTTCAGGAACCCCGCGACCAGCCCGAACATGAACATGACGAGTAGCAGGAACGGCGACGTCCCGAAAAAGACGTCCAGTCCGTAACCAATCGCCGCCCCGACCAGAACCGCCACCACCAGTTCAATCGCCAGCCGTGTCCCCTGAGCAAAGGCATTCGCCGCCACCTGTTTGGGCGAAGGGCTGCCTTCTGCGCGCGCTCTCGCAGCAGCAAGCCGGGCTTCGAAGGGAAGCTCGTTGGGGCGGGGCTCGGTCAAGGTTCGAGGAACTCCCGCGTCTCGCTGACGCCGCGAAGAACGCGTATGGATACGGCATGCGACAACCGGCGGCCGAAGCCGTCCGTATGAGGCAGCGCCCGTTTAGGTAGCGGTCATTTGCGAGTCAACGCCTTCGCGCCTGACCTGCTGCACACTAAGCGCATTAAAGCGCCGCGTTGATCTCTGCCTTGATCTCTTCCCAGCTGAAACCATCGATGGGCTCGCCGTTCAGGACGAAGTTCGGCGTTCCGGTAACATTATACTCTTCGATACCGCTTTTCCGGATCGCCTCGACTTCGGCGAGCGTATCTTCGTCGCGGACGCATTCCTCATACTTTGCGGCCGGAATACCCCGTGACCGCACGAACTCGGCCACCCCGCCCATCCGTCCGAATTCGACCATCGCGTCGGTGGGGTTCATGGTCGACAGCCGCTCGATGTCGGCTTCCTGCAGGTTCTGGAAACCGGCAAGCCAGTCGCGCTGGTTCGAAAAGAACGCGTCGGCGAGCGCGAAGAATGCCTGCGGCGTCTGGCACCGGGCAATCGCGGTCGCGACATAGTCTGGCTGGTTCAGGACAAAGGTGCGAAGCTCATAGCTGACATCTCCCGATGCCACATATTCCCCCTTCAGTTCGCTCATCGAATCGGCATGAAAGCGCGCGCAGCCCGGACAGGCGAGCGAGGCGAACTCGATCAGTTTCACGCGCGCATCCGGGTTCCCCATCAGATAGCCGCCCTCGGGCGTTTTCGTGACGGTCCGCACCCAGTTCGAGTCGGGATCGGCCGAAACGGGGGCGTCGGTGCCCTCTGCGCTGCCCGTGGCCGCGGTCGCGCCGTCCGTCTGTTCGCAGGCGGCAAAAAGCAGTGTGGCCGCGGTCAGGGCGGCGGCGCGGGAAATCGTGGTCGTCAGCATGGGGAAACGTCCTCTCGAGGGGTCGGCTATATCAGGCGTTGAAGGCTTACGGCAGCGTTATGCGCCCTCCCCCCGCCCTGTCAAAGCGATCCGGTAGGGGCTGACCCCATCGAGGCTTCAACTGATCTTCGGCGGACCCCGCGTGACGGCAATCTGCGCTGCCAGCGCCTCCAGCTGTCCGCGCAAGTCGTCGTTCGCAATCGCCTTCAGTTCCGGCCTGTCTTCCTCCGGCACATCCTCCGGCCCTGCCTTGACCCTGCGCCGCACTGGTCTCTCCTCATTCTCGTCGAGCGCGGTCTGGCGAAGCTGAACGCGCGCCACGGCCGCATAGCCGAAGAAGCGGTTCACCATCTCGATGATGCGCGGTTCGTCATGTTGCACCAGCGGCGCGTTCGCCGCGGCAACACTCAGGACGAGTGCTCCGTTCGACCGCTTCCCTTGCGGGAACTTGATCGCATCGGGCCGCGTGATCGCTGCCAGCTTGGTGCCGACGATCTCTGTCCAGCGCGACACCACCGCGCTTTCCACGAAGCCGAAGCGGCGAAAGGAGCGGCGACCGACGTCCGGCACCAGCTGGGAAATGCTTCGGGTCCGCCCCCGCCGATCCTCGGTCTTTGCCGGTGGACCGGTGCGCGGTTTCTTCCCTTTCGCCATGCCTGCCCTCTTGGCAGAAGCGCCGCATGAGCGCTACCGATCCGGGCCATATCGTCGACCCCAGGGCGTTTCAGGACGAGCTGCTCGGCTGGTATGACCGTCACGCCCGCGCCCTCCCGTGGCGGATCGCGCCCGGTTCAGGCGAGCGCCCCGATCCTTACCGCATCTGGCTGTCGGAGGTGATGCTGCAGCAGACCGTCGTGAAAGCGGTCATTCCCTATTTCGAAGCGTTTACCTCGCGCTGGCCGACCGTCGAAGCCCTTGCCGCTGCACCGGATGCCGACATTCTGGAGGCGTGGGCGGGCCTCGGCTATTACGCCCGCGCCCGCAACCTGATTGCCTGCGCCCGCGACGTCGCGGCACTCGGCGGTTTTCCAGGAACCGAAGCCGAGCTCCGCACTCTTCCCGGACTCGGCGCCTACACCGCCGCCGCCATCGCCGCGATTGCCTTCGGCCAACCCGCGACCGTCGTCGACGGCAATATCGAGCGAGTCATGGCCCGGCTCTTCGAGGTCGACACCCCCCTGCCCGCCGGAAAGAAAATCCTGCGCGCCCATGCCGCAACGCTAACGCCCGATCAGCGCCCCGGTGATTACGCGCAGGCGCTCATGGACCTTGGCGCCACGGTCTGCCGACCAAAGGCCGCACTTTGCCTCACCTGCCCCGTCGCCCGTCTCTGCAAGGCCCGGGGCCGCGATCCCGAGCGCCTGCCAATCAAGCTGCCGAAAGCGAAAAAGCCGGAGCGGCAGGGCGTCGCCTTTTGGCTCGAATGCGGCGGGGCCGTCCTTCTCGTCCGCCGCGAAGACAGCGGTCTTCTCGGCGGTATGCGCGCCCTGCCCGCCAGCGGGTTCACGGAAAGCGGGGCCGATCGCGGCGACGGGGCGCCGGTGAAGGCCGACTGGCAGGACACCGGGCACCGGGTCAGCCACGGCTTCACCCATTTCAATCTGACGCTCACCGTCCTTCGCGCCGAGCGCCCCGACCGCGCGAACCTTCAGGGGGAATGGGTACCGATCGCGGAGCTGGATAAGGCCGGCCTGCCTACCCTGTTCAAGAAAGTCGTTCGCGCTGTGCGCGATAGCCGCTAGCATGGCGAGCATGACCACGACCGCATCAAAGCGCCGCCCCATGCTCATCGGTGCCGTTATCGTCGCGGCCCTCGGCCTCGCCGTCGGCGGCCTCGTCCAGACGGGCGAGGGCGATTTCTACCAGGCCCTGATCAAGCCGGACCTCAACCCGCCCAGCTACCTGTTCGGCATTGTATGGCCGATCCTGTACCTGTTGATCGGCGCAGCCGTAGGCCGGGTATGGGCAGAGAAGGGGCATCCTTTACGCGGCCGTGCGCTCTTCTGGTTCGCGATCCAGTTTGCCCTCAACCTTGCCTGGACGCCGACCTTCTTCGGCCTGGAGCTGATCCAGGTCGCGCTCGGTGTCATCACGGCCCTCATCGTCGCGGCCATCGCCACGACCTTCTATTTCGGCCGCATCGACCGCGTTGCCCCGTGGCTGATGGTGCCATATCTCGCCTGGATCACCTTCGCTGCGATCCTGAACCTGCGGATCATTCAGCTGAACCCGGGCTTCTAGCGGACGGCGCGCATCTTGCTGCAACGGCGCCGCGCGCTATCTATAGCCGGAACCCCAGCCCCTTTCGGAGCCGCGACCATGCAGAGCCAGAACCGCTTCCTTGACGATATCAGCCGCCTTGCCACCGGCGCGGCCGGCACCATGGCCGGCATGGGCCGCGAGGTTGAGCAGCGCTTCAAGGACCGCATGCGCGAGATGATCACCGACATGGACCTCGTCACGCGGGAAGAGTTCGAGGCCGTGAAGGAAATGGCCGCGAACGCCCGCGCGGAGGCCGACGCCCTGCGCCAGCGACTCGACGCGCTGGAGGCGACGTCCGCACCCAAAGCCAAGGCTGCGAAGGTCAAGCCGAAGCCGAAGACGGACTGACCGCCTCCTTACTTATCCACAGTTTTCTGGCCGCATGTGCTTGCCAAGCCCGCTTCCGGGCAGGCAGGCTTTTGCCGTGGCCGGACCTGACGCCGGTACCGACGGGAAAGCCCCACACCATGTATGAAATCCAGACCCACGAAATGGAAGTCGCGGCACCGCCGCTCGACATGCTCGCCTCCTATTTCGAGGCGCACGGCTGGGCCTTCGAGCGCGCCGGTGAGGACGAGATCATCGCCCGGGTCGAGGGAAGCTGGACGACTTACCAGCTTCGCGCGCTCTGGCGGGAGGACGAAAACGTCCTCCAGTTCATCGCCTTTCCCGACGTCAAGGTGCCGGAAGACAAGCGCGCGCCCGTCTACGAGGTTCTGGGACTCATCAACGAACAGCTCTGGCTCGGTCATTTCGAGCTTTGGTCCAGCGACGGTGCGGTCCTGTTCCGCCACGGTGTTCTTCTTGAGGACGGCGACGGCGAAAGCGGTCTGACGCTTAGCCAGACGCATACGGTCGTCGAGGCCGCGATCGACGAGTGCGAGCGCTATTATCCCGTTTTCCAGTTCGTCCTGTGGGGCGGCAAGAGCCCCGCGGACGCGCTCGCCTCTGCGCTGATCGATACCGCCGGCGAAGCGTAGGCGTAGCGGCGCCCCCTCGCGGACCTCTCCCGCGTCCGGTGCGTTAAACCGGCATGAGCAATATCAAATCTCCCGCGAAAGACGGCCTCGACCCGCAGGCCCTGAAGAAAACCATCGATAGCGAAGGCGAACTGATCGCCGAGGAACAGCTCGACGAGGATCTCGCCGTAACGGGCGCACCGCCAAAGGGCGACGGTACGAAAAACGCGCCGCAGGGTTGAGGCTTGTCACCACCTGGAACCGCGCCGCTGCGAACAGTTGCGCGGGGTCAGGCCCACCGCTATAGCGCCCGCTTTCCGCGCGGGGCCGTAGCTCAGTTGGTAGAGCGCTGCAATCGCACTGCAGAGGTCAGGGGTTCGACTCCCCTCGGCTCCACCACCCCGCCGCGAGAAACGCGATCACATCACAGTCTTTGGAACCTCGGTCTGCGCTTCGCCGTTAGAGGCGGTAGCGAGGAAAGAGGAGACTGACCCATGAAAACATTCGCAATTGCCGCTGCCACGGCCGCCCTCATGGCCGTTCCTGCCGCCGCCGATCCCGACGAAACCGAAACGCGGGCGCAGAAGATCGCCGAGATGCGCGACAACTCACCCGTCATGGATTCGCGCGGCCACACGGTCTACAGCATGGAGGCGATCACGCCTGCCGGTTACTACGGCGCGGACTCGAACGCCGCCATGAAGATGAACGACATCAAAACGACCGACTATCCCGTTTGCGGGCCGGACCAGACCGACCGCTGCGTACAGCCGGGCGCGCGCTAAACCTACGCTTCCTTGGCCGAATAAGGCCGTCGCACCGATTTCAGGGTGCGGCGGCCTTTGTCCGTCATGACGTCATACGAAATGCGGCTCGGGTCGTTCGTGCAAGTCGTCGAAGTGAACGAGCGCGGGTTCGCCCTCCAGCCGCACCGCTTTGCCAGCGCGAAACGCGAATTCGCCCCGGTCGCAGTCTTCGGCGCGGACATACCCGTTGATCAGGAACCGCCGCTGGTGATCTGCCCGGTTGGTTCCGGAGCCGTGCACTGTAAACGGCGACCATAGCGCAAGGTCACCCGGCGCCAGATCGAGGTTCACTAGCGCCGCCGCCTCGATACCCAACGCTTCAAGCTCTTCGAACGCCATCCGGCTCGACATCACTTCTTTTGAGGTGTCGAGCGCCAGCGGCCCCTTCAGGTGACTGCGCGGCACCAGGTGCATGCCGCCGGTCTCCTGGTTGTGGGGATCGATGGCGAGACCCGTCTGCACATAGCTCAGCCCAAGGTTGCGATAGGCCTCGAAGGGCCGCCGGAACCGGCTGTCCTGGTGAAAGGCGAAGTCGCTCGAGACCGCGGATGGCGGTTTCCAGTGCAGCTGGTTGATGATCTGCTTGATGTCGCGGCCGAGGCGCGGCGTCAGCAGCGCGCAGAACCGCTCATGCACGCGCAGGTCGTCGAAGGCGGGGAACGCATAGGCCATCCACTGCGCCATGCGCGGCTGCATCGTCCCGTCGGTGTCCGCGCCGAGGCGGTAGGCGAGGTTTCCATGCCGCCAGTCCGCGCCTTTTGAGGCTGCATCGGCGGCAACGGCATCGACCGCCTCGCCGAGCCGCACCACCTCTGCATTCGAAAGAAAGCCGCGCACGATGGCATAGCCCTCCCGGTCATACTCGTCCCAGATGCGGGCGACCTTCTGGTCGTCCATGTTCGTCCTCACTTCCCTGGATTCCCGGTCAGCGCCATTTCGCCGCCCCTGTGAAGCCTCGCAGCTTCATTTGGGCGGTTCCAGCAGCTAGGCGGTCTATCATGACGACAGATCACGGTAACATTGCCCGTCCGGCGGCCACGCTTGTTCTTCTTCGTGATACCAACGAAGGAACGCCTGAACTGTTCATGCAGCGCCGCGCGAAAACCATGGGGTTCGCTGCCGGGATGATGGTCTTCCCCGGCGGCAAGGTCGACGAGCATGACGAGGAGGTTGCCCGCACCCACGGCCTCACCGACATCTACGAGCCCGGTGAGGCGTTCGCGCGGGTCGCGGCCATCCGGGAAAGCTTCGAGGAGGCTGGCGTTCTCCTGACCAACGGACCCGATTTGGGCGAGAGCCTCCTCGCCGAGAGCGCACTCGCCATCTCCCGGCGTCAGCTTTCCTTCGCGACCTTTCTTCAGGAGCATGACCAGAGCCTCGATCATGACCGGCTCGTCCACTGGTCGCGCTGGTGCCCGCCCGCGCGCATGGAGAACAAGCGCTACGACACCCATTTTTTCCTCGCCCGGGCGCCGCGGGGGATCGACCCCGGCCATGACGGGAACGAAGCCGTGACGTCACTCTGGACAACCGCGCAGGCCGCCATCGAGAGCGCGGACCGCGGCGACACACAGATCATTTTCCCGACGCGTCGCAACCTTGAACGCCTCGCCGCACATGACAGCATCGACGCGCTGATCGACCACGCCCGCGCGACCCCTGTCCGGCTGATCGCCCCGGAGATCCGGGACATTGACGGCAAACCGCATCTCACCATCCCCGACGACCTCGGCTACCCCATCACCCGCGAACTCATCGAAAGCGCCATGCGGGGGTGAAGGGTCCTACCGGCCTAAGAAATACCGGCCTAAGTAATTAATCATCCCAGTTAAAAGTAGTCATCCCAGCGGAGGCTGGGATCCACGCTGTGACGGTCGTACCGGGTGCCACCTATCCAGCATGGATCCCAGCCTTCGCTGGGATGACTAGCGGCTGTAGGGAGTAACGCTGCCCTACCCCAGCAGCCCCTCCGCAACCTCCGCCCCGTCATAAGCCAGCAGCAGATCGCTTCCCGGCCCCGCCGTCAGCGACACCGGCCCTCCCACCAGCACCGCCTCGCCCGCGTTCGCCCGAACCGCCGCGCCCGCAACGCTGCCGGCAAGCACCGTTAGCCATACAGGCCGGCCCTCTTCGGGGTTAAGCGCCAGCAGTCCCTCATGCCGCAGTCTCTCGGTCACGAACTTCCTGCCCTCGCACAGGATTTCCCGCGCGCCGACCATCCGCCGCTCGTCCACGATCTTGAACGGCTCCGCCACACTTGCAGCCACGCCGTCGTCCAGATGCAGTTCCCGCGGCCGTCCATAATCGTACAGGCGGTAAGTCAGGTCGATATTCTGCTGCACCTCGACGAGCGTCACGCCCGGGCCGATGGCGTGCACCGTCTTCGCGGGCGAATAGATGAACTGCCCCGCCTCGACCGGCTTCCAGTCGATCAGGCCCTCGATCGACCCGTCCAGCGCCGCCGCCCGCAGCTCCCCTGACGACAGCGGCCGCACCGTCCCCAGCCCCACGCACGCATCCGGCGCGGCATCGAGGATCAGCCAGGCCTCTTCCTTGCCGCGCACATGTCCCGCCGCCCGCGCCTGATCGTCATCCGGATGCACCTGCACCGAGAGTTTTTCGCTCGTGAACAGATATTTCACCAGCAACTCGGCGTCCGCGCCGCCCGGCCGCTCATACCAGATCTCGCCCAGCTTCGGTTCTTCGGGCGGCACATCCGGAAACCAAGGCGACAAGTCCCGCCGCCCCCAGACCTTGTCCACGCGGCGCGTGATCAGTTTTTCGATGCTCATGCGCCCACCCCTAGCCGACAATCATGACCGATAGCCAAACGCCCGCCGGCCCGGGGTCAGGCCGCGCTGCGCCGTTTCGGCAAAGGAACACAGATGCGCCCGTGTTTCGCGGGGGTCGATGATCGCCTCGACGCCAAATTTCTCCGCCGTGCGGAAGGGGGAGCGCACCGCGTCGAGCCGCGCCTTGATCTGCGCTAGCTCTGCCTCCGGATCGTCCGCCGCTTCGAGATCGCTTTTGTAGGCCGCTTCCAGGCCGCCCTCGATGGGCAGCGACCCCCAGTCGCCCGACGGCCATGCCAGTCGCCAATGGAACCGGCTGGCATTGGCGTGCGCCGACCCCGCCATCCCATAAGCCTTTCGCATGATCAGCGCGCACCACGGCACGCTCGCCTGGTAAACACTCGTTAGCGCGCGGCAGCCCCAGCGGATCGTCGCATCGCGCTCCGCCTGCAGGCCGATCATGAAGCCCGGATTGTCGACCATATGCACCACTGGCAGGTGGAAGACCTCGGCCAGGTCGACGAACCGCTCGACCTTGCGCGCCGTGTCCGCCGTCCACAGGCCGCCCAGTGCCATCGGATCGGACGCGATCACCGCCACCGGATAGCCGTCCAGCCGCGCAAAGGCCGTCACCACCGCCGTCCCCCAGCGCCGCCCGATCTCGAAAACCGTGTCCCGGTCGAACACCGCATTGAGGATGGGCCGCACCTTGTAGAGCGCACGCGGATTGCGCGGCACCGCCTCGATCAGCCAGTCTTCCGCCCGGTCGCTTTTGTCCCCGGTTTCAATACGCTCTGGCAGTTCGTGAACACTGGATGGCAGGTAGCTGAGGAACCGCCGCGTCTTCGCAAACGCATCCGCCTCGCTTTCGGCAACATCGTCCACCGCGCCGTTCGCCGCATGGATATGCGCGCCGCCCAGCTCCTCCTTGGTCCGCGTCTCGCCGACTGCCGCCACCACCGGCGGCCCGGCCACGAACATCTGCGACAGCCCCTCGACCAGTACCGAATAGTGGCTCATCACCATCCGCCCCGCGCCCAGCCCCGCAACCGGCCCCAAGCCCAGCGCGACGATGGGCACCTCGCACAGATTGTCGACCATCCGGTCCCAACCGGGGATTTCCGGAATGTAGGTATAGCCGCTCTGCTCCAGCGTCCTGACGCTGCCGCCGCCGCCGGTGCCCTCGATCATGCGAATGAGCGGCATGCGGTACTCGCTCGCCAGCAGTTCCGCCTCAACGAGCTTCCGGTGGATTGCCGCGTCCGCCGCCCCGCCGCGCACCGTAAAGTCGTCCGCCGTGACGACCGCGGGCCGCCCGTCGATGGTCGCCTTGCCATAGAGGAAGTTCGACGGCGTGAAGCTCTCGATCTCGCCATCTTCGGAATAGCGCGCCGCCCCGGCGATTTCGCCAAATTCCTGGAAGCTGCCCTTGTCGGCCATCGCGTCGATCCGCTCGCGCGCGGTCAGGCGGCCGGCCTTTCGCTGCCGCCCGATCTTGTCGGGCCCGCCCAGCTCCGCCGCCAGCGCCTTGCGACGCTGCAGCTCGTCCACTTCTTTCTGCCAGCTCATGGGATGCGGCTCTATCAGGGCATGACGAAGCCCGCGCCCCCTTCTACAGGCAGGGCCGTGCGTAGCCTCATGTCATTGCTGGTCTTCGGCGCGCTTGCCTTCGCCGGATGGCAGGCTCTTCTCTGGGCCGAGGCCGAATATCCGGAGCATCTGCCCTGGACGCCGCTGTCCCTCGCCCATCCGCCCGGAATGGCGACGGCGATGAAGGTCGCTGCGCTCTCCGGCGACAAACCCGCCTGCCTCGCCCTGTTCGAAGAAAGCCCCCTCGCTGTCACGCCGATCGACGACCGGATGGAGTCCGAGCAATGCGGCCTCGTCGATGCCGTCGCCCTCGAGACCATGACCGCCAGCTACAATCCGGGAACGGTCCGCCTAGGCTGCCCGCTCGCCGCCTCGCTGGCCATCTGGGAACAGCACGTTGTCCAGCCCGCCGCCGAGCGCCTGCTCGGCTCGCCCGTTGCCACCATCGACCATTACGGAACCTATAGCTGCCGCCGCCTCTACGGCCGGTCAGAGGGGCGCTGGTCCGCCCATGCGACCGCCGAAGCCATCGACATCACCGGTTTCCGGCTCGAAGACGGCCGCCGCATCCAGCTCAAATCTGACTGGACCGGTGACGATGAAACCGCCGCGTTCCTCCGCGTCATCCGCGACGAGGGCTGCTCCGTTTTCGGTACCCTGCTCGGCCCGGACTACAACGCCGCGCATGCCGATCATTTTCATCTGCAGGTGACCGGCTTCGGCACCTGCCGATAGTGCGGGCAAGGGCCTAGTCGCCGCCGCTGGTGCTCGGCGCGGGTTTCGTATCGCTATCGTCGTGATGCGGCTGCGTTTCAGCGGGCGGGTCGCTGGCCGGAAAGGTTTCCTCCAGCCCCTCCTCCAGCTGCGCTTCCTCGCTCTCGGGATTTTCCTTCAGGCGCTTCTTGGTGTCGTTCGGCATGGCTGGCGATCTCCCGTACTGGCTGTTGAAGGGGAAACGGCTCGCCGCACCGCTCCGTTCCGCAGCCTGCCGAGCCCTGCCCGCCAAGCCAGACCCTTGCGCGGCGCTTAGGGTGTGCTATCCTTCTAACTCACCTGGAAAGACACGCCCATGACCGACGAACCGAAATCACCGCCGCCCGCCAGCGAAACCGAGCGTCTGGCGAAGGATCCGGAGATCACCGTTCCGGCAGAAATCGAACGCGCCGAACCGGTGGACGCCGCTGGCGAAGACCCCATTCGCCCTGCCAGTGACCGCGAGCCCTTCGAAATCCCCGAAGAGCTGGTCGCGAGCCTGAAGGAAACCGGCCGCGAATGGCAGGGGAAGGCAGAGGCGGCGCTCGCGCTCTGGCTAGACGAGGCCAGCCTGTCCCTTCGCAAGGAGGGGATGCAGGGCCTTCGCAAGACCATGGAAGAGAAGGCTGAAAAGGCGCGCGCGAAGGCGGAATCGGGAGAGCTGAACCAGGACATCGACCGTCTCGTGTCGAAGGTCGTCGGCACAATCGGCCGCGACGTCGCCGCCAGCGCCATCGGCAGCGCGCTGGCGGGCCTCGCCGCTGCGGCAGACGCGCGCCGGACCGCCGAGGAGCAACCAAAGGCAGAACCGGCGGCGGAACCAGCGGATGGCAAACCGGCTGCCGATACGCAGCCCGCTCCCGGAACCCCTCCAGGGTGATCGACGAAGCGCGCAGTTCCTTCGACCGGCGCGTGGTGAAAGGCAGGCGTGAACCGCCTATGACGACGAGATGACGCAAAGCTGGCAAGAGGTTCGTGTGAACGCCCTTCGCGGGGTGCGCCCCGATGCGCGCGCGGCCGTTCTGTCGATCCTGTTCTTCTGGGCTTTCTACTTCGCCGTGGCGACCCTGCGGTCCTTTGCGGTCGGCTTCGACAATCCCTGGTCGATGGTTGCGCCCCGCGCAGGGGTCGTCCTGATGGGCGCGGCGATCACCTATCTCGTCTTCCTCGCGCTGCGCCCGCTTGAGAAAGTCAGTCTGGCTTGGCGAATGGGCGCGTATTTCGTGGCTGCGGTTCCCGCCTCCGCCGCCTACGCCGCGCTCAACTACACCTTCTTCTACCTCCTGAACCCGCTCGATGCGATGCAGTGGGACGACACGCGCGAACTGGATTTCGCAAAGGCTGTCATCGAATCCAGCTTTGGCTGGTACTGGTTCTTCTGCGCCTGGGCCGCCTTCTACCTTGCGCTGCGCTATGCCAGCGAGGTGCGCAATGCAGAGCGCCGCCTCGCCGCCTGGCGGGCAGAGGCGCAGTCCGCGCAGATCCGCGCGCTCCGCTATCAGGTGAACCCGCATTTCCTGTTCAATACGCTGAACAGCCTGTCGACGCTAATCCTGAAACAGCGCACCGACGATGCCGAAAAGATGCTTCTCAACCTGTCCAAGTTCCTGCGCAAAACCCTGACCGGCGATCCGGAAGAGCCGATTACGCTGGCTGAAGAGCTCGAGCATCAGCGGCTGTATCTCGAAGTCGAAAAGGCCCGCTTCGGCGAGCGGCTGAACTTTGAGTTCCGCCTCGCTCCGGGAACAGAGACGCTTTTTGTGCCGCCCATGATCCTTCAACCGATTATCGAGAACGCCATAAAATATGCGGTCGCGCCGACGCATGGCCATGTGGACATCACCATCGACGCGCGGGAGCGGCACGACCGGCTTGAGATCATCGTCAGCGATACCGGCACCACGGCCCCCGGACCGCTCGACAACGGCCTCGGGACCGGTCTTCGCAACGTCCGCGCCCGGCTTGCCGCCGCGCATGGCAACGCTGCCCGCATGGAGGTCGGCCCTGGCGAGGATGGCGGTTTCACCGTGCGCATGTCCTGGCCGGTCGGGATCATCGGCTGATGGCAACCGCTCCGACAGCCGCCCCCGAACCCGCCTTGCTTCGCACGCTCATCGTCGACGACGAGCCCATGGCCGTGGAGCGGCTGCAACTGCTTCTGTCGGACAATGATCGGATTCAGTGTGTCGGCACCGCCAATGACGGCGAAAGTGCCCTCCGCCTGATCGACGCCATCCAGCCCGACCTCCTCCTTCTCGATATCTCCATGCCCGGCCTTAGCGGGATCGAGGTCGCGCGGACCATCGCCGCCTCGAAAACCCGCCCCTCGGTCGTCTTCGTCACCGCCTTCGACCAGCATGCCGTTCAGGCCTTCGACCTCGAGGCGTCGGATTATCTCCTGAAACCGGTTGAGCGGGAGCGTCTGTCGCGCGCCGTCGACCGCATCTGGGACCGGCGCTCGGAAACCGGCACCCCCGCAAATGCCAATGCGGACGCGGCGCATCTCGAAGAGTTCTGGGTCGGTCACCGCGGCGACATGATCCGCATGGCGGCGGACGAGGTCGAGCGTATCGAGGCAGAGCGCGATTACATGCGCCTCCACGTCGGCGACCGGTCTTACCTCCTTCACGCCACCATGGCGTCACTAGAGGAGAAGCTGGATCCCGCCGCCTTCGTTCGCATCCATCGCAGCCACATCTTCCGCCGCGATTGCATCCGGAAGCTCGTCCATGACGGCATCGGTGCCTGGTTCGTCGAAGACACGAACGGCGCGCGCGTCCGCATCGGCCGGACCTACCTGAAGGCCGTAAAGGCAATCGCCGCCCGCTGACCCATGATTTCGCGCCGGGGGGTGACGGAACCGCGCGCAGCGTGCTGGGAAGGTATCGAACGGGAAACCGCGCACCTCCCCCTTGCCGAACATCATGGCCGCCTGCGCGCTCCGCACGTCGGTCCTTATGCAAAAGAAAACCGGCACCGCCCCCGTTTCAGGTCGATGCCGGTTCTTTGTGTCCGGTTCCGCGTCGTTGGAGGGCGGTACGGGAACCGGAGGTGCTGCCGGGCGACTACTGCCCGGAAAAGCCGACCCTGGCCTGCGCATACTGCACGCCGCTCTCCGCCAGCGCGGCGAGCTGGCTCGCCGCCCGCTTCTCCGCCCTGGCGCGGCACTGGTTTGTCTGCAGGCGTAGCATGGCTGCGGGGCGCGCGGAGGAATCGCTGACGCAGACGGCGCGGGCCGCGCGATCGAGCTGACGCTGCGCCGCCTTCATTCCGGTCTCGGTCATCAGGTTGTAGCCCGAAATATCGACGGCGGCCGTGCGGTAACCGGCGCGGTCGACGCTGATGACGATCGGTTCGGCGGCGGCGGCCGGGGCGATGGCGCCCGCGCCCATCAGGGCTGCGGTGGCGGCGACGATGGCGGTGCGGGCGTTGGTTTTCAGAATGGACATGGGGGATCCTCGCTCTCGTTTCGTTCGGTTTCGGTGTGACCGCCGGAAAGAAGGGGAATGATGTTCTGGGACGTCTTCCCGGCGGGCACATCCACTGTGGTAGGGAAACGAGACACCGTTCGCAGCCACAGTTCCGCCAAGCGCCTGTCCGCTTCGACTAACGTGGATCAGTGCCGACGAACGACGCTCTCAATCGACGAAAGGCATGTGAAATCAGCGTGTAACGAAACTGTCTTCGGACTGACCCAATCGCCAATCGTCTGTTGCATCACAAAAAAGCCCGAGCAGCGCGAACGCCGCCCGGGCCTCTTCCGTCAGGGTTAAGGCGGACCAGTGCCCGCCCGTCCGCTCGCGATCAGCGCGCGTCGCGAATGCTTTCCCGCATCTCGTCGGAACCCTCGCGCATCTCCATGGCACCCTCGCGCATCTCTTGCGCGCCGCGCCGCAGTTCAGCGACCGCGTCGATCAGGTCTGCGTCCGTGACCCGGTAGCCCTGCCTCGCCTGCTTCGCGATGATGGTCCGGCGATAGGATGGATCGCTCAGAAGGTCCGCCTCGCGCTCCAGTTCGTCCGCGCCGCGGTCCATGTCGTCGGCGCCGCGCTCCATGTCCCTGGCCGCGCGCGCGAGATCCTTCTGCACCCGCTTCATGGCGGTGCGGACTTTGGTATCCAGCGTCTTGCCGGCGCGCTCGAGCTTGGCGTGCGCCTTGCCCATCGCCTCTTCAAGCTCCGTTTCCCGCGCCTTGCGTTCTTTGGCTGACAGGCGGCGATAGCCTTGCAGGGTTACGGCGCTGCGCCGCTCGACCTCGGCGGCGGCTGCCTCCATCGCGGCGGCGGCCAGCGCGACCGCGTGCTCGGCCAGTTCGACCTCACGCTCGGTTTCGGCCATGCTCAAGTCGATCCGCGCGTCGGCCGCGGCCCATTCCCGCTCGAGCTCCGCCGAAACTTCGCCTGCAAAAGCGTTATCGTTTCCTTCGGGGGGAACGGGCTGCACGGCAACGACCTCGACAAGCGGGCGCTCATCAGTCCGGGTGTCTTCATCCAGAATTGCGGTCAGGGGCGCATCCGGCCGCCCCTCCCCCGGAACCGACACGCTTTCGATGATGTCATCCTCCATGCCGGTGCCCGTCCCGCCATCCGGACCCACCTGCAGCGCCGCCACGGGTCCGGCGATCCCCAGGCTCAGCGCGACGAGAGCCGCTGCCGTTCGCGGTGAGGCGGCACCCGCGCCCTCGAACAGCCGCGTCACGCGGCGCTCCAGCGAAGAGGACCCCGCACCATTGGCAAGGCAGGGCATCTGCCGGTCGCGCGCCGCGTTCAGCAGCGCCTCGGCATAGGCGGTCCGCTGCATACCAGTCACCGCAAGCGCATCCGCCGCCTCTTCCATATCGTCTTCCAGTCGCCGCGCCAGGGTCCAGACCAACGGATTGAACCAGAACAGCGCCCGCACGACCTTTGCCGCCACCAGGACGGGCCAGTCGAGCCGGGCGATATGCGCCATCTCGTGGCTGAGGATCGCGGCGGCATCCTCGCCCCGCGCCAGTGCCGTCTCGTCGATCAGGATCGTCGGCCGGATCACACCAAAGCTGACCGGCGGACAGGCCTCGTCCGTCACCAGCAGGCGGGTCGTGCGCCGCACGCCCATGCGATCGGCGGCCTGACGCATCTGGTCGTTCCAGAATCCGCTGCGTACCGTACGCGACCGCGCTGTCCACAGCTTCAGGCCCGCAAGGCCCGATCCCAGGTTGATCAGGAACAGCGCCGCGATCACCAGATAGGCGGTCAGGGCCAGGCCCGGCAGCAGCTCGGCAAGCATTGCTGCGCCCGGCACGCTCTCGGAAACCGGCGTCACAGCCTCGAACGGTTCGGTGACCTCGCCCAGCGATGCTGTGGGCGACAGGGGCGCCTCGTCCGCCGGCGTCAGGACCGCAGCGGCAAGCGAGGTCGGAACGGGCTCGGGCAGGGCGACGGACAGCTTCGGGGCGAACAGTATGACCAGCGGCAAGGCCGCGAGCATCGCGATAGAGATCGTCGAGAGCAGCGCGCGTTCCTTAGCCCGCGCTCCGGACAGGGCATGAAGCGCCACCAGCGCCACGCCTGCGATCACGGCGGATTTCCACGCCAGTTCCAAAAGCAGATCAGCCATGGTCGCCGCCCTTCCCCGCCCGGTTGTCACGGTGTTTGTCGATGATACGCTGGATGGCCTCGATGTCATCGGGTGTCAGGGGCTCATCCATGCCAAGGAGGGCCGTTGCCGCCGCGGCCGGGCTGCCCGCGAAAAAGGTCTTCACCATGCTGGACAGCGCAGAGGCGCGCACATCGCCCGCCTGCGGAACGCACTCATAGGTAATGGCTGTCGTGTCGCTGCGTCTGGCCGCACGCCGGATCAGTCTGCGCCCCTCCAGCCTTGCCAGCAGCGCCCGCACCGCGGAATAGGACGGTGGATCGACCATGCGTTCATGCAGCTCGGATGCCGTCGCCAGTTCCGCTGCATAAAGCAGTTCGAACAGCTCCCGCTCCCGGCGCGGCAACCCTTTCATATCGGCCTTCGGGCCCCGATCCGGCATAAGACACTCCCTGCTACATCCGTAGCAATGCTACAGCCGTAGCAGGGAGTCAAGATACCGGCCCGGTTCGCCGAAGATTTAACAAAAGGTTTACCAATCTGTCGCCGAACTTGCGCGTTGGGGGCGCATTTCCGTGCCGTGCAAATAATTGCCTTGGACCTTCGATCCTTAACTGAGATTAGGAGTTTTTGAAAATGCGTTTTCTGGTCGTGGCGGCGAGCGCCATATTCATAACCAGCCCGGCAATGGCTGCGAAGATCCTCGTCGAATTTACCGGCGAGAACAGCAGTCCGGACGCCGCCAATGTTTTCGGAACGCCGGTGCCGACGGTAAGCGGTTCGCTTGTCTATGACACCGACCGTCCGGCAACTCCGTTTACCAGCACGCAGGCGCGCTACGAGGACGCGATCGTCGAGTTCAATTTCGACCTGGGCAGCGGTATCACCGGTGGGTTCGAACGCGACAGCGGGTTCGGCCGGGCGCAGGTCGCCAATCTCGGCGGTGCCGACCGGATCAGCTTCGGTAATTTCGCCTTTGGTCCGGGAGCGCTTGAAAACGAGCCGGCCGGCACGAACTTTTATTCCTTCACGGTTTCCTTCAGCGGTCCGAACAGCGTTTTCGGCACGGAGGCCCTGAGCGACCTGCCCGGCCCCTTCGATCCCGATTTGTTCGACACCAGCCGGTTGCAGCTTTTCGTCAATCAGACCGGTCAGTCCGGTGTGGCGGTCAACTTCAATTTCAACTTTACCGATGTGACCGTGACCGAACTGCAGGATACCGACGTGCCGGCACCGCCGGCACTGGCGCTGCTCGGCCTTGGCGCACTCGGAGCGGCCGGTGCACGCCATTCGCGCAAAGCAAGCCGCAGTCATTCACGCGCCGAATAGAGGTTTCCAGAAGGCAGTTTCACCGGAAGAGAACAGTCACCAGCGTCAGGTTCGGCCCCGCGTCCTCGACAGGGATGTCAGAAGGGGCCGAACCGCGCGAAACACTAGGCCTTTGTGTCCAAAACATATTTTCCGCGTTTCGGCGTGATGATGACAAGCTCGAGCTCGGCATAGTCTTGCTTTGCAGGCATCGCCGTTTTCTCAGTGCCGCACGAAACGGCCCGTCCGGACTTGCCACGAACAGTGGGCCCTATCCGTAACCCCCGTCACGCGCCTGCGGCGCCTTCGCGCCTTGCCTTCCCGGCGCCGTGGACCCACCTCCGCTCTTCCCTCGTTCGCGGGGGTAGGCTACGCCGTCCGGCGACCAGAACAATACAAGAACGAAGAAGGCATGGCGAATGGCCCTTACGCACATTCAGGTTCGCGGCGCGCGCGAGCATAATCTGAAGGACGTGTCCATCGACCTGCCGCGCGACTCGCTTGTCGTCGTCACCGGGCTGTCCGGCTCCGGCAAGTCCAGCCTCGCCTTCGACACCATCTATGCGGAGGGGCAGCGCCGCTACGTCGAGAGCCTCAGCGCCTACGCGCGCCAGTTCCTCGAAATGATGCAGAAGCCCGACGTCGATCATATCGAGGGGCTCTCACCGGCCATCTCCATCGAGCAGAAGACGACGTCGAAGAACCCGCGCTCCACCGTCGCCACGGTCACGGAAATCTACGATTACATGCGCCTTCTCTGGGCGCGCGTGGGCATCCCCTATTCGCCCGCAACCGGCCTTCCCATTGAAACGCAGCAGGTCAGCCAGATGGTCGACCGGATCATGGCCCTGCCGGAGGGCACCCGCCTGATGCTGCTCGCCCCCGTCGTGCGCGACCGCAAGGGCGAGTACCGCAAGGAGTTCGCCGAGTGGCAGGCCGCCGGCTTCCAGCGCGTGAAAGTGGACGGCGACGTCTATCCCATCGAGGACGCGCCCAAGCTCGACAAGAAGTTCAAGCACGACATCTCGATCGTCGTTGACCGCATCGTCGTGAAGCCCGGCATCGAAAGCCGCCTCGCCGACAGCTTCGAAACTGCCTTGGGCCTCGCAGACGGTCTCGCCGAGGCTGAGTTCGTCGTGAAGGGCGATGACGACGCCCCCGCCCCCATCCTCTTCAGCCAGAAATTCGCCTGCCCCGTCTCCGGCTTCACCATCCCCGAAATCGAACCGCGCCTCTTTTCCTTCAACGCCCCCATGGGCGCCTGCCCGGCCTGCGACGGCATTGGCGAGAAGTCCTATTTCGATCCCGACCTGATCGTCCCCAACACGCGCCTCACACTGAAACAGGGCGCGGTCGTCCCCTGGGCGAAGTCACAGCCCCCCTCGCCCTATTACATGCAGGTGCTGAAGTCCGTCGCCCGCGCCTACAAGTTCA
>JAZBPX010000031.1:0-2475 GCA_036351775.1 Pacificimonas sp.
AAACTCGCACTTGCCCAGCACGTCGCAGCCGGCGGCTTCGCTCGGCCCGGCGAGCCGCACGAGCGGCGTGCCGCCGACAAGTTCGAGCGTTCCGGCGAATGGGGCGGTGACGTTCATTGCCGCCACCTAGCCTACGGGGCCCGCAGCCCGCAACGCCGGTCAGTCCTCAGGGGCGATGGTCACCTTGAGACCGTCGAGATCGGCATTGAACGGTATCTGGCAGGAAAGGCGGGACGTTTCGCCGCGATGGTCGGAGCTTTCGAGGAGGTCGTCCTCGTCTTCGCCCATTTCCGGCAGCCGGTCGACGAAGGCAGGATCGACATGGACGTGGCAGGTCGCGCATGAGCAGCAGCCGCCGCACAGGGCAAGCAGTTCGTCGAAACCGTTGTCGCGGATCGCCTCCATGACGGTCAGCCCCTCGTGGACATCGATGTCGCTGGTCTCGCCAGCGCGGTTTGTCACCGTAAGTTTCGGCATGAACTTGCGTGCTCCCTCGCTCGTGCGCCATCCGGTCGCCATCTGGTGGCGAAACGGCGCCGGTGCTAGGGTCCGTGCCCTTGTTTGGCAAGGAGGGGCGGTGCCGGTGCAGACACGCGAAAGCCTTGCCCATGCGCTCGACACGCTGGCCGAGCGGGACGGCGCGATCGCCCGTGCGGTCGCCCGCTATGGCTATCCGCCGCCGCGCATACGCCCGCGCGGCTACGTCACGCTCCTTCGTACGATCGTCGGCCAGCAGGTCAGCGTGGCTTCGGCGGCGGCGGTCTGGACGCGGCTCGTCCTAGCCCTTGGCGAGCCCATCCTTCCCGAACGCCTGCTCGCCGCCGGACCGGAGGCGCTGCGCGCATGCGGCCTTTCGCGGCAGAAGGCGCGCTATGCCCGCTCGCTTTCGGAACTCGTCGCGGACGGAAAGTGCGATCTCAACGCGCTTCCAGCCGATGACGAGGACGCGATCGCGCAGCTTACGCAAATCCTGGGGATCGGCCGCTGGTCCGCGGAAATCTACCTTATGTTCGCCGAGGGGCGCCCGGATATCTGGCCGGCCGGCGACCTTGCGGTGAGGGAAGGCTACCGACTTTTGAAGGGGCAGGAGGAGCGCCTCGCAGAAACGCCGCTAAGGGCCCTCTCAACGGATTACTCGCCTCATCGAAGCGCGCTCGCCTTGATGACCTGGCATATTTGCGGCAAGCAGAAGAACAATTAGGATGGCATGCACGCCGCCCGGGCAATTTTTGGGATCGGCCCGGTGACAAGGGAGCAGGACGGATGACAATCAGCGGAAATTCGAGGCGGGGTGGCCTCCGGCGGGCGGCGTTGGTTGCTTTGCTGGGCGCTACCGCGCTGACGCTCGCGCAACCGGCAATGGCCAACGATGCGACGACACAATCGAGGGATCACAACACCGGAATGATGCAAGGAACCACGCTGGAACAGACGCCGCTGATCGCTCGCGAGAACCTGTTCGGCAATCCTGTCCGCACCTCGGGACAGATCAGCCCGGACGGCCGCTATCTGAGCTGGCTGGCGCCCCGCGACGGCGTACTCAATGTCTGGATGGCGCCGGTCGACGACCCTGACAATGCCCGCGCGATGACCAGCGCGACCGAGCGCCCGATCCGACAGTATTTCTGGGCGCCCGATTCGCGCAGCCTGCTTTACATCCAGGACAAGGGCGGGGACGAGAACTTCCTGCTTTACGGGATCGACGTCGCCACAGGCGGGGAACGTACCCTCACCCCGTTCGAGAACACGCGAGTGCAGGTCTATGGCGCGTCCGAGCAGATCCGCGACAAGATCATCGTCGGACTGAACAATCGCGACCCGCGCCTGCACGATGCCTATCTGCTCGACCTCAATACCGGCGAGCTGACGGAGATGATCCGCAACGAGGCGGGATATACCGGCTTCATGGCGGATGACACGCTGACCATCCGCATGGCGATGCGCCAGAACGCGGCCGGCGGCACGGATTTCTTCGCGGTCGAGAACAACGAGGTGGCGGCCACCCCCTTCTCGAGCACGACGATGGACGATTCGCTGACGACCTCGCCCGCCGGCTACACGACTGACGGGCGGACCCTCTACTGGCTCGACAGCCGGGGCCGGAACACCGCGGCTCTGATCGCGCAGGACACCGCCACGGGGGAAACGCGGATCATCGCGGAGGATGCGCGCGCCGATATTGGCGGCACGCTGCGCGATCCGAAGACGGGCGAGGTCGAGGCCTATTCGGTCAATTATCTCCAGCGCGAATGGGCAGCGCTCGACCCCGATATCAAGGCGTCGCTCGACTGGCTGGACGAGCGGCTGGAGGGCGAGTTCGCGGTCCAGTCGCGAACCGATGACGACAGCGTCTGGATTATCGCCAACGATCCGCTGGTCGAACCCTCGCAGACCTTCATCTACGACCGGACCGCGCAGACGCTGACGCCGTTCTACGTGACCCGTCCCGCGCTTGCCGGCGCTCCGCTCCAGCCG
>JAZBPX010000032.1:0-4427 GCA_036351775.1 Pacificimonas sp.
AGGCGCTCCGATTTCATGAGCGACAGCGCAGCCACCGACGCGGCGCATACGGCACTGCTCGCCCGGAACTCAGACGACATCGCCAACAACGACCGCGAACGCCGCGCCACCGAGCAGGCGTTCCGCGATCGGCTCAACACCATCGAGAACCGGCTGGAGGGTCAGCGATGAGCGGCAATGGCAAACCTGCCCTGCTGCCGCCGAAGGAACGCGCCGCCGTGCGCAAGCGGACCTCCTTCTGGCTGGTCGCCCTCGGCACCGGGATCGAGGCCGCCGCCAGCCTGCTGCCCATCTGGAACCAGATGCCGCCGGTTCTGCGTGACCTGCTGCCCGGTGACTGGGCGCTCGGCCTCTCCGGCCTGATCTACGCCGCCGCGCTCGTGTCGATGTTTTGCGACTTCCCCTGGGAACGAAAGAAGGACTGACCCTATGGCCAAGCTTAAACGCACCACCCTCGCAGCGGGCGCGACGCTGACCGGCGCGGCGCTTGCCATCGCCGTGCCGTTGATCGGCAAGTGGGAGGGGAAGTCGAACGATCCCTATCGCGATATCGTCGGCGTGCAGACGGTCTGCTACGGCGAAACGCGCGTCGAGATGCGATCCCATACGGACGCCGAATGCACGGCCATGCTGGTCGCGGCGGTCGAGGAGTTTCAGGACCGCGTTCTGGCCTGTACCCCGTCGCTGGCAGGCCGCCCGCACCAGCTCGCCGCTGCCACGTCGCTCGCCTATAATGTGGGCTGGCCAAGCTATTGCCGGTCCACCGCCGACCGCCGGTTCGACGCGGGCGATTATGCGGGCGGCTGCCGGGCCATCACATGGTGGAATCGCGCGGGCGGCCGGAAGGTGCGCGGCCTCGTCAACCGCCGCGAAGATGAGTATCGCATCTGCATGGAGGGTCTGTGATGGCCCTGTTCGGTCTCCGCCCTCTCGGCCTGCCCCTCGTGCGCGACGGCGGCAACCCGCCCGGCACGCTCGGCTATACGACCGTCTTCGGCGTCCGCATGGAAAAGGCGCAGTCGCCGGAATCCTATGTCTCCGTCCTCGTGGAAGAGATCAGCGACTGGTGGTCGATGATCTGGCTGTTGCTTGGTTTCGGCCTGGTGCCGGTCCCGCTGCTCTACGTTGCTTTCGGCATTCGCACGGAGACGTTGATCGCTGTGCCGCTGGCCGCTGCGACGAGCGCACTGTTCGCCCTGACATGGCCGCCACTTGCGCGCTGGCGCGAACTGCGCGGCAAGGCGCGGCGGCTCGCGGTGCTGAGCGAGCTGAAGGATGACACGACGACGATCGCCGCGGAGGCGGAGATTCTCGGCAATTCGAAATTCTATCCGCAGTTCAGGGGCTGGGGCATCCACCGCCGCCGGGCTGCGCTTTTCGAAGCGTGGCGGTCCGCGCGTGGATATGCGGTTCGTCACCACCCGGAGGTGCGGGACCTTCTCAACCAGCGCCGCGCGCGCAGGCCATGAGCGTCACCGCCATTACCCTCGGCGCGCGCCTGCTCGGCCTCGGGTCCGAGCTGAAGGACGGCGCGAAGGCCGTCCTCGGCTGGATCTTCTATCGCTGGGAGCGGACCGCGCTCGTCGCCGCCTGCATCGCCATCCTCTTCCTGCGCGCAGGCCTCGCTGAATGGCGCGATCTGGCGCATGCGGAGACGGCCCGCGCGGACAGCGTCCAGTCCGCCTTCGACCGGACCGTCGCCAACGTCCGCCGCGCCGCCGCGCAGGCGAAGGCCGACGCCGAGGCCAACGTCCAGCGCGTCAAGAACGAACAAATCCTCGTGACCGAAAGGATCGTCCATGACTTCGAAACCGATCTGGCTGCTGTGCGCGCTCGCGCTGAGCGCCTGCGCCGCCAGCTCGCCGCCCGCGCCGATCGCGGCGGTGCCGACCCAGCTGGTCTGTCCGGCGTTCCCGCTGCCGCCGGCGGCGCTGATGACGCGCCCGGCGGTCATCGACTTCCTGCCGCCGGAAACCGAAGCCATGAAACCGGCATCCTCGACCTCGGTACCCTACCGCTTCACGCCGCCACGCCGTCCGAATGGGCGGACGGATGGGGCGGCGGATGGGGCCTCGAAGCCCGACTGACCGCGACCGAGCAGAGCCTCCAGCTCGACCATCTGATCGACTGGCTCTGCGCCCAGCTTGCCATCCCGCTGAGTCCCGCCGCCGATCCCGTCACCTTACCGAAGGAATGCACCGATGACCGATGAGAAGATGCTCCACATCCTGAAGCATGGCCGGGGCTTCGCACCCGCCTTCCTCGACCGCGCCGTCTCCCGCGCCGAAGCGCTGAGCGCCAGCGACAGCGCCGCCGACCAGTCCCGCGCCGCCGCCTTCGCCGCGCTCCTCACGGATCATCCCGCTCCAGAAGATGAAGCGGTGGTTTCTGCGGCGGGCGATCCAGATGTCGTCGCGGAAGAGGCAGCAGCCGCGGACGTGGCAATGAGCGCAGCGAAATCATCGTCCGCCACAAAAGACTCTGCCACCAAGAGCCCCGCGCCGGACGCCGCGCCGGAAGGCGGCAATGAAGGCGGCAAAGCCGCCGGAAATAGTCCTTCCGGCGCGGAGCGCAAAAAGCGCTCCGCAACCTAGATGCGCAAGGCCCAGGATCTGCGAAAGTGGCTGCTCCGGTCGGTCCCCGGTCTGGCGAAGAATCCTGACCAGCTGAAGACGTACCTGTCGGAAGGCGGCATCGACTTTCAGCGCCCATCCCGGCCGGGCGGACCCGGCGACCTGTCCTTCGGCTATCGCTACCAGCTCGCCATCGTGCTGACTGACTTCGCCCATTCGCTCGACAGGCTGATGGTCCCGTTCATCATCTGGCTGGCCGAGCATGAGCCGCAGCTGATCGACAAGGCGGGCTCGGCGGACTTCCGGTTCATCGTCGACCAGCTCGACAATGAGAAGAGCGATATCGAGATCGTGCTGCGGCTGGGCGAGCGCGTCACCGTCGATCCGAACCCCGACGTCGAGGGCGGCTATATCGCCGAACATCGGGTCGGCGATCACAGCGCCTTCCGGATCGAGGGCGCACCGACCCTGTCCTGCCTCTGGCTCGACCAGCTGGGCGGCGACCGGCTGCTGGCCGCGAAGAGCGGTGATGCGGATTGTGAATAAGGTCGGTGTTTTTGGCCCGCGCTTTTGATTTGCGCCTCCCCTCCGGGAGCCGCCCTAAGCCGTCCCGCTCCCCCTGCCCTGCCACCCCTCATGGTATCCTAGCGGGTGGCAGGGCAGGGGGAGCGGGACGGCTTAGCTCAGGTCACCGGATAGGTGACCGCAACGAAAGAGCGGGCCGGATGGCCGGAGCATGATCAATGTCTAGCATGAAAATGGACACTGAACTCGCGAAGCTCGATCACTGGATCGGCGATCTGGCCGCCGCCCTCGATGACCGCGCGCGGGCGAAGGCGGCGAAGAAGATCGCGCGCGGTCTGCGCGGCCGCACGGCAAAACGCCTCGCCGCCCAGCGCGACCCGGAAGGCCGCGCCTTCGCGCCGCGCCGCAAGAGTACGGCACCGCCGCCGAAACGAACGCTGAAGTTTCTCTATCCCGCTGGCGGCAATGGCCCACCGCGCCGCGTCCTGATGAAAAGCTGGAAGGCGGATGGCGGCCTGTTCATCGGTTACGACCGGGAGGCGGGCGGTCTGCGCAGTTTCGATAAGCGGAAGATCATCCGCTACCTGCCGCTCGAACCCGGCGAGCAGGTCCGGGACCGGCCCTCCTCGCGCCGCTCGGTGAAAGATCGCGAGATGTTCCGCAAGCTGCGCACCTATCGCTTCCTGCGCGCGGAATCGGACGCGGACGGGGCCGCCATCGGCTATCATGGTGTCGCCGCCCGCATCGCCCGCGTCCATCAGGAGGGCCGCTTCGACGATGTCGCAGAGGATGCCCCGCGCGTCCGTTACGAGGAGCGCCGCCTCCTCGGCCTCAACGCCAGCGACGAAGCGTTCATACTCGATGTCATGCGCGAGATGATCGAGGACCGCGGCTAGGCTATAGGCCGGCCATGTCCACCCGCGACCGCATCATCGCCGCGCTCCTGACCGGCTTCATCCTGATCTGCATTTACCCGCTCTGGGGCTGGCTGCTCGCCTAGGCCGCGATCGGCTCGATGGCGGCGAGGTCGCCCGCGACCTCCGCCTCGGCCACTGCGATATCATAGGCCGCCTGCATGGTCAGCCACACCTGCGGGCCGTCGCCAAAGAAGCGGCCCAGGCGCAGCGCCATCTGCGCGGTCACGGCCTTGCGGCCGTCGAGAATGCCGTAAAGCTGGGTGCGGCTGATCCCCAGCCGCTGCGCAACCTCCACCTTCGTCAGGCCAGTACCGGGCAGCACATCCTCGCGCAGGAATTCGCCGGGATGGACCGGCGGCAGGCCGGCAAGCAACGGGTTCGTCATGATTGTCCCTCCTTGGACTAGTGATAA
>JAZBPX010000033.1:0-21828 GCA_036351775.1 Pacificimonas sp.
AGACACCCTGTTCCAGGTCGATTATGACGGCAGCGACGCCGACTATGTCACCGTCCTCGTCCTCCAGAACGTCGACAATACAGCCCTCACAGCACACAACTTCGATGGATATGGGGCGGGCCAAGAGGTGGCAAACGCGCCGCCAACGGCAATCTCGATCAGCGGTGCATCCGTTTCAGAAGGTGCCGCGCAGGGTACCGTGGTGGGTGCGCTGAGCGCTTTCGACGCTGATGGGGACGCCGTGTCCTTCAGTATCGTTTCGGGCAATGCGGGCTTTGCAATCCTGGATGGCAACAAGCTGTCGATCGCCGATCCTGATGTACTGGATCATGAGACGGCACCCACCGTTTCGCTCGAAATCGAGGCGAGCGACGGAAGAGGGGGTTCGGAACGAGCTGTCTTCGAGATCGGTGTCGCGGACGCGTTTGAAGGAGGAGATGGGCCGCCACCAGATTTTTCGGGCGGACACTTCCTGATACGGCCATTTGGTACAGCCCTCACCATCGCTGGCGAGAGGTTTGTCGTCTTCGGAACAACCGGGCCGGAGGTTCATGGCATTTCCGAAGGAACGCAGGCCAGCTTTGACGCTTCAGTGAACCGGGGAAACGACGTGTTCCTGTTTTCCAAGCCCTTCGCGTCCTATGATTTTTCCAGGAACGCTTCGTCGGAAGTCATTCGTCATGACGACGGCACATAGGTCATCATTCCGTTGGGCGTCGAGCCCACGCTCCTCAGATTTGCCGACCAGGACAGGGAGCTGTTCTTCGACACCGATGTCGGCGATGTCGTGCTGAACCGCTTTACCGGAGCGCCCCCGACATTGCCGGACGCTCAAACCCGGTTTCCTTCCTGGGCGGTCATGACGAGCGAAGCCGTGGGCGGGTTCTCGGAAGGGTCGGTGACGGTCTTTGGGTCTATCAGTACAGACCAGCACATCCTTATCGGTCCGCAGCTTCAGCTCCTCCTGGACGGGTCATTCAACCGCGGCGGTGACACTCTTGAATTCGCGGGCCAGCAAGCGGATTTCGGCATGGTGCGAAACGGGTCGGCGCTTATCATCTCAGCCGATGACGGGACGGAAGTTGTCCTACCGCTTGGCATTAGCGGTACCATTCTGGCTTTCGAGGACGCGCAGCTGAAGGTCAGCTTCGATGTGAGTGCGGACGAAGTCCGGTTCGAAACCGTGAGCGATGGTCAAGCTTCTCCCAGTTCACTGGCGGCATCAGCGCTTCAGGGCGATGTTGATGCCGTTCTCTCCGTAGAGCCGCTGATCCTGTAACCGGTTGCCGCGTGCGGCGGGCGCACTTGGTATCGTCAAGCCTGCTAAGTCATCGCCATCTCGATTCGCTCCCGCGCGGCGCGGCCCAGGCGGCGGATGCCGAAGCGGCGGGCGACGGCGACCGGAATATCCTCGGCGTCGCTTTCGTGTCCCGCGGCCAGTCGCAGCTCCGCCAGGGCGATCTCGGCGATGGGCCGTGCCTCGTCTCCGGCTTCCGGCAGGCGGATGGCCGACAGGCGCGCCGGGTGCCCGGCATCGCGCCAGACCATCACCGTGCCGTCCGCCTCGGTCTGACGGTGAGCCGCCATCGTCAGCGCCGCCTGCACGCGCTCGCGGATCCGGCGGCCGGCCCGTTTGAAACCGTGTGCCCTCGCGATGGCAGATATGAGGGCGCCCTCTTCGATCGGCGCTTCGGTCCCGGCAATGACGAGAACGAGTCTGCGCAGCACCTCGCGGTAGTCGTCGTCGAAAAGGCGTTCGCCGCTGATCATTGCCGCGAGCGGGGCGAAGTCCGTGCGCCGGTACGGTTCAGTCGTCGGTTCGCTGGACGGGCCGTCGTCGTCAGCTTGCGTTGCGCCTGCTCCGGTTGATGGCGAAGCTGCGGCGCGGGCGAAGACGGCTTCGGACGATGCCTCCCGGTTCGGCCGGGCTTCGGCAGGTGGACCCTGTTTGCCTGAACCCGCGGCGTCTGCCGGAAGGGAAGCCGGGTCCGGGGCCTCGCATCCGTCAGGGCCCGCTGCGCCGGATTCCGTTCGGTTCGCTTCGGCACTGCGCCTTTCGTCCCGTTCGCTACGGTCACGTTCCAGTTGGTCCTCGAGCTGGCTGTGGAGGCGATCAATGGCGCCCTTCCGATCGGTCCAGAAGTCGGTCGACCAGAGCCGGAGGATGGTCCAGCCGAGATTTTCGAGGACCGCCTGCCGGACCTTGTCACGGTCCCGCGCGGTCTTCGCGCTGTGGTACATGGCGCCGTCGCATTCGACCCCGGCGAGATAGACGCCTGGCAGGTCCGGATGCACGATGCCGAGGTCGATGCGGTAGCCGGAAATACCGATCTGCGGCCGCACCTGCCAGCCGCGGCGTTCCAGCATGGCCTTGACGGCATCCTCGAACGGCGATTCCGTCGGGCCAAGCGAGCCGCTGTTCTCGGTACCAAGAACCCTGGGCCCGCGATCGGCAAACTCGATGAAGGTCTTCAGGTCGCGAACGGCCTCTGCCGACGTGCGGTTCAGGTCGATCATGCCCGGATTGAAGGAGGTGAAGATCGTGAAAGACTGCCGCGCGCGCGTGACAGCCACGTTCAGACGCCGCCAGCCCCCTTCCCGGTTCAACGGGCCGAAGTTCATGCTCATCTTCTGCGCGCCGGGCTCAGTCGGCCCGAAGGTGACCCCGAGGATGATGTGATCGCGCTCATCGCCCTGAACGGTCTCGAGGTTCTTGACGAGAACCGGTTCTTCCAGGTCGTCGGAGAAATGTTCTTCCAGCGAGGGATCGCTGCGGCGGGCGCTTTCGAGGAGGTTCTCGATCAGTTCCTGCTGTTTGCTGTTCAGCGTGACGATGCCGAGGCTGCCGGTGTCCTTTGGCGTTTTGCCTGACAGGCGCTCCTTTACCTCGGCAATGATGGCCTTTGCTTCGCCGGCATTCGTCTGCGCCGCGCCCTTTCCGTAGACGGCGTCCACCTTGCGCCAGGAGACGGCACTGCTGCGGGTTTCCGGTGCGGGGAAGGCGGTCAGGCTGTTCCGGTAATAGCGCGAATTCGAGAAGGCGATCAGGGAGTCGTGACGGCTGCGATAATGCCAGGTCAGGCTCTCCTGCGGGATGATGTTCGTGCATTCGTCGAGAATGCTTTCGAGGTCCTCGATGTCCGCATCGTCGCCAGCGCCGGCCGACCCGCGCGAGAAGAAGGACGTCGGCGGCATCTGCTTTGGGTCGCCGGCCACGACGAGCTGCCGACCGCGCGCGATCGAGCCGATGGCGTCCCACGGCGTGATCTGGCTGGCCTCGTCGAAGATGACGATGTCGAACAGGTCCTGATCGGGCGGCAGGTACTGCGCGATCGAGAGCGGGCTCATCATCATGCAGGGGGCCAGCGCCGTGAAATCGGAGCCCATCTCCTCGGCGAGCTGACGCACCGCCTTGTGGGCGCGCTGCTTGCCCAGTTCGTGCTTCAGGATTCCGTAACCGCTTTTCCGCGCGACCCCGTCCTTGGCCGGGAGGTCGCTGCAGAGCCGCGCGCGGACGATCCCTGCGGTCAGGTCCTGCGTGGCGCTGACCGCCTCCCGGTACCGCGCGACGAGGCTCTCATGCGAGGCGGAATGGAAGCCTGTCAGCAGCGGATCGGCATCAATCGCGATATCGCCCCACCATTTGGCGTAGGCGGTTTCGAACAGCGCTACGGCGTCTTCTTCCGACAGGCCGCCCTTAACGGGGTCGATCAATGGTTTGAGGCCGAGCACTTCTGCAGCCCTTCTCGCCTCGTTCCACTGGCTGACTGCCTTCAGCTTCGCCCGGTGCGTGGCGACGGCGTCGGTCAACGCCGCGACGTCCGTGAAGGCTGTCGGCAGGTCCGCGCAGCTGAGTTCGCGGAAGGCGGCTTCTGTGTCTTCAAAACCGCTCAGCTTCTCGGAGAGCTGCGTATGGGCTACCGCCAGCCGTCCATCAGGAGCCAGCAAATCGTTGGCGTCGATGACCAAGGAGCGCGCTGCGCCGGTCAACGCGATGTGCTCGCTCGACGTGGGTGCGCACTTTGCGATCGCCGCGCGGAGCGTTCTTGCCGCGTCCGCCAGTCCAGCTACGATAGCCGGGTCACTGTCGAAGCCTGATAGGCCGCCTATGGGGGGCAGGTCCGCCAGGATTGCCGCAGCTGCAGTACGCTCGGCCGACATCGCAGCGAGCACTGGCAGGTCGTCTGCCGGATCAGGCCGCTCCGCCGTTTCGCCTGCGGTCTGCAACGCCTTTGCAACCCGGCGGCGGGCGAGGGTTTCCAGGAACCAGAATTTGTCCCCTGCCCCCGACCAGTCCTCGGCAAGGGCCGGTGCCGCTGCCTCTGCCTCTGCGGGCTCGGCATAGGCCGTGCCGAGCCGCCCGCGATGCTCCCGCCAGGCCTCGATGTGCCGAGCCAGCGCAGAGAGCTTGCCGATCGTTGCCGAACCGCTTGGTTTGAACGCGAACGCCAGGTCGCGGCCATGCGTAGCGAGAAGCGCCGCGACCAGTTCTGACAGCACGGCGGCGTCGGCAGGGCTAGCCATGGGTAGCTCAACCGACAAGCTGCCAAGCGCGTCTCTCGTGGCGCTTTGCAGCCGGTCGCTAGCGGTGCCCAGGGCCTGTGCCGCACCGACCAGCTGCGACTGCCAGGCATTGCTGAAATTCTTGTGCTCGACATAGTCGCGGAGCAGGGCCGGTACTTCGTCGATGTCCCGGTAGCGCAGGGCGAGCTCGCGTACCGCCGCACGCATCGCCTCGTAGTCGCCGGCGCTATGTTCGGTGTCGATGCTCCAGGTCAGCCGCGGAATGGGCCCGTCGCCATGAGCGGTAACCGCCGCGATCGCGCCGAATACGGACAGGCCGTTCGGGTGCGCCTGATGCAGCGCTGTCACGAAGCGGTTCAGCTCGTCTCTCAGGCGGCTCAGCCGCTGCGTTTCCGTCTGCCATTCCTTCGGCGCGGCCGAGCCTCGCGTGTCCCAGGCTTCCTCGAGCTGGCGGAGGACCTCGGTTTTCGTACTTTTGCGCGAGTGAAGCTCGAGGCAGAATTCGCCCAGGCCCGCCACCTCCAGGCGCCGGTAAACAACATCGAGGGCCGCCCGCTTCTCCGACACGAAAAGAACCCGGCGACCCAGTGCCAGATTGTGGGCGATCATGTTCGCGATCGTCTGCGACTTGCCGGTCCCGGGCGGGCCGTCGAGGACGAAGTCGCGGCCGTTCCCCGAACCCCAGATCGCCGCGAGCTGCGAACTGTCAGCGGGCAGCGGCGCAAACAGTTCAGCCGGA
The DNA here is from genome assembly GCA_036351775.1 of Pacificimonas sp. GTDB lineage: Bacteria > Pseudomonadota > Alphaproteobacteria > Sphingomonadales > Sphingomonadaceae > Pacificimonas. Next base: position 5,264 of record JAZBPX010000033.1, read on the forward strand.
TCGATCTCTGCATCGAGGCGCTCTGGTTCGACCCATTCGCCTTCCGTCTCGAACTTGTCCGCGCCGCCCTCCACCATATGTTTGACGACCCGGTTTTCTGTCAGCTTGTCTCGCCGGTCGACGAGATCCTTCCACATCAGATATTTGGAGAATGAAAAGACGCCGAGGACGACGTCGTCGCGGACTTCGAACCCTGGAATGCCGCGGATTTCCCGGCGGATGCGGTTCCAGATACCGTCGATATCGACCCCGCTGTCGTCGGTGGGCAGATCCCCGTCCAGTCCCTGGATATCGATATCGAAATCCTGCCGCAGAAGCTCCAGCAGTGTCAGGTTGAAGCGCGCGTCGTCGGCATGGCTGCTCAGCGTCATGCCGCTGCGCACGCTCTTTCGCTTCATGGAAACGGGAAGGAGGATGAGCGGCGCCCGGTACGCCTTCTGGTCCTTCTCATCCTTGCGCCACTCGAGAAACCCGAAGGCGAGGAACAGGGTATTCGCGCCGCCCTCCGCAAGGTCCGTCCGCGCGGTGCGGTAAAGCTTGACGAGCTGGTTCTCCAGTTTCTGCGCGGGCATGTCGACGAACAGGTCGTCCTTGTCGAGGCCCGCCGCGGCTGTCTGGCTCGCCAGATCCTTGCGGCTTCGGCTACGATGGAGATCGGGATCGCGGCCGCCGATCGCCAGATCGGGCATAGGCTTCACACGGAACGTTGCGCCCTCCGCTAGCCGGTCCTCCACAGCGCCCGGGTCCGGGCAGACCAGCTTGACATGGCCAGAACGCGGCAGGTTCAGAAGCCGGTTGCGCGCCGACAGGTCAAGGAGCTTTCGCTGCCAGTCGGTAATCCTGTCGCCGCTGCTCTTGTCATCGGAAGCATCCCGTTCGGGCGCGTCGAAGTCGACGTCAAACCCTTCAGGGGCCGTTTCCACGCCCACGGCGATCTTGCCCGCTTCCAGATTGTCGGCTTCAGGGTCTGCCGCAAGGCGCTGGCTGAGCGGTGTGATCTGCTGCATTCGCGCGCGGCGGACATCGACGATCAGGAACCGGTCGCCGCGTTCCAGTTCGTCCAGTTGCCGCTTGGCCTCCGCAATCCCCTGCGAGAATGTCGCGGGACTGGCACCGGTGACCAGCGTGGTTTCGAAGAGGATCAGTTCCTTCAGCTCGACATGGTTCCTGACGAGGGACGCATCCTCGATCATGATCTCGCCGAACTGGCGCGGCGTCATCCACGCCCCGGCAAAGGCATGGCCGTGGGTCAGGGCGATGACGGGATTGAGACCCGCCTGTTCGATCATCGCGGCAAGAAGGAGGGCGCTGTCGAGGCATGTCGCAAGACCACCGCCCATGATGGCGCTGGGACTGCGCACCTTCTGGCCTGTCCGTTCGAACTCCGCGGGTGGCAGCGCGTAACTCAGGGACAGTCCGGCAACAGCGGACCATATGGCTGAAACGAGTTCGTAGCAGCGCGCTGACGAGCCGGACTTGTAGCCATCGAGCTTATCCGGCTTGCCCTGCCTGCGGAGCGCTTCGCAGGCCGCCTTCAGCAGCTTGTCGACCGCCGGATCATTCGGCATCGCGAAAGCAGCGAGAAGTTCCGGCATCGCCTGTGAACCGCCCCACTGGTCCTTTGCCAGGATGGTCATCGGGGCCGGGGTGGCGGCAAGCTCTTCACCCTCTTCATCGGAAAGGGTCAGGGTAACTGTACCGTGCTCGCTCTCGGTCAGCTCGCCCATGCGCTCGGCGGCGATGTCGACCTTGAGGTCGGTCAGCCGAATTTCGCCGCAGCCGTCGATCCGGTCCAGATGCCAGGTTCGCGGGCGGAGGAAGGCCGGGTCGGCGCTGAGAGAAAGGGTCAGGTTCGCCAGCGGCTGATCGCCGTCGTTGTGGACGATGATCTGGCGCAGCGGGGGAACGCTGTTCTGTTCCGAGACGAAGCCGATCTGCTCTGGCGCGATAACCTCGATCCGCGCGCCTGCGTTTGCACGATCGGTAGCCACTTCTCCATCCCCTGGCTGCGGTTTATCGTCTTCGCCGAGCATGATTGGCCTTCCCCTGTCGTCCCGAAAAGAGCAAAGCTGATACAAGCCTTTCCCGTCAAGCTGCTGACCTTCGGACCCGCAGCGCGCGCTCAGCTCCCCTCCCCGCCTGTTCGCTAAACCTTGCCGGTTTGACGCGGAGTTTGCCTTGGGCGGCGGGAGGGGCCGGGCGTGACGCAGTCTGACGCGGTGAGAGGTCGGAGCGGAGGGTTGTCGGGGGGGTCTTGCACTGTAGGTCAGCGGCGTATAGATGACGGGGATGACAGGCCTGCAGACCGTTGTGGAGACGCCGGAGTTCCTGCGGCGGGCGAAGGCCATCATGGGCGAGGAGGAGCGCGCGGGGCTGGTGGCGGCCATCGCGGCCAACCCGGAAAGCGGCACGGCACTGGGCGGCGGGCTGCGGAAAGTCCGGATCCCGCGCGTGCAGGGCGGCAAGTCGGGCGGATACCGCACCGTCTACGTGTTCGGCGGACGGCACATGCCGATCTTTCTGATCACGGTGTTCGCCAAGAATGAGAAAGCCAACCTGACGCGGGGGGAACAGGATGCGGCGGTGATCCTGGCAAAGGCGATTGTCGCTGAATATCGGGACGAGAATGGAGACGAGACATGACCGCAAATGACAGCATCATGACCGGCCTGACCGAAGCGTTGGACCATGCGCGCGGGCGCGATATCGGGGCGCGGGTCAGCGCGGTGTCGGTGCCCGAGGTGGACGTGACGGCGATCCGTGCGCGGACCGGTCTGTCGCAGGGCCAGTTCGCGAAGAGTATCGGCGTGGCGCGCGGGACACTGATTAATTGGGAGCATGGACGGCGGCGGCCGGCAGGACCGGCACGGGTGCTGCTGGCAATGATCGCGAAACAGCCCTCTCTGGTCGGCGACATGCTGCGCTGATGCGAGCAGACGCGTGAACCCGGACGGAAAGGTACAAGAGATGAACCCCCTGACGGCCGGTTTGCGCCCGGTCCATCCTGCCGAACTGCTGCGTGAAGATATCCTGCCGACAACCGGCATGGACCATGAACAGCTCGGGCTGGCCCTTGGCCTTGACCGGACGGCCCTCTATGCCCTTTTGGCGGAAGAAGCACCCGTCACACCCGCAATCGCAGAAAGGCTCGCCGGGCTGTTCGGCGGCGATGATCAGGTGTGGCTGCGCATCCAGCCGGCCTTCGATTGCCCTACCGGTGAAAGAGCACAGCCGGAACCCAGGCTCGACGATCCGGACTCGCCGGAACTGACCGCCGAGGATGTTCAGCGAGTCCGGCCAACCTCGGCAGTGCTTGGGAAGAGCGTGGCGAATGCCTTGCAAGGTGACGCCAGGCCTGCGCCGAAAAAGGCACCCTCCCCCTCCTGAATCTCGGAATCCATTTTCGACCCTGTTAGAAGGGTTTCCTGAATCTGTTAGACAGTTAGCGGCGGCGCACACATGCTGACGCCCGCATAAATGCGCGAGTCGCAGGATGCCGCCCGTTCCCCATGTGTCGGGGGACCGTTCCCATTATGTCGGCTCCCGCATTCCCGAAGTGTCGGCCATCTGTTCCTGAAGGGTCGAGGAATGGGCGCTGGCTGTTCCCGAAGGGTCGTTGGTAGGTATGGGCGCCAGCGAATTGCAGGACAATTGAATCAATTCCGGCTGCCGATCCTGTAGGAATGTTCAAAGCTCCCCTGCCCCGGCGCATTTGGAGGCGGCGGCATGCGATCGGTGCGTGGGGACACGGCACATCGGGAACGGCGGGGCAGTGGTTTGCTGCTTCGATGCCGGTTTGTGATGCTTCGACAAGCTCAGCATGAGCGGAGAACAGAGGATCGCGGGGGTGGGCAGGCTCGCGGGTGACCCTTCGACCCCTGCCTTCGCAGGGGCAGGCAGGCTCAGGGTGCGCGGGCTCTTGGGTATTGCTGTAGAAGGCGTTTGCAGACGACTGGAAAACCGCTCACCCTGAGCTTGTCGAAGGGCGGGCGTGCGGGGCGGTTTGCGGTTAGCGCCGGGTAAGTTCGTGGCGGTGCTTTTCGTCGTGGCGTTTGACGAAGCCGATAAAGGCCTTCTGCCAGTTCACCGGCGTGCGCTGGGCATCGGCGTCGACCCAGCGGCGAAACTCCTCGTGCAGCGCGTGGATGTCCCAGCCCGGACACTGGCCGCGCAGGTAGGCGAGCGTTTCGTCGGTGACGAAGCCCGCGGTGGCCTTTGACGACAGGCCGACGATGGTTCGGCGAATGAGGCTGCTGGCGTTGACGGTTTCGGGTTCGGCGGTGGCCGCGCTTGCCGCGGTGTTCTCGGACTCGTTGGCGGCGTTCGCACTGTTCGCGGTCTTGGTGGCGGCCCTGTTAGCCGCCTGCGGTGCGTGTGCGCTATCGGTTCGGGGCATGGCGCGCGCGCCGTTCGCAGGCACTGCCCCGCCCGTGGTTTTCCCCGGGGAAAAATTGTCGGCGGAGGCGGAGCTTTCCCGCGGCGGTTTTGTTCCCGAAGTGTCGCGGGCGGGTACCGCATCGGACGCGATCAGCGTCCCGGGCCCCTGCCCTGCCCGCTGATCTGCCCCCTGCCCTGCGGCATCGGCGCGCCGGGTCATGCGAAGGCGTGGTTCCGCCTTCCCGTTCGTATCACCCTTCGGTTGTTCAAGCGCGAGCTCGTAGCCGGGCAGCGCGTTGCGCGCGGCGATCTTGGCGATTTCGAACTTGAAGCGGCGATATTGCCCCTCCGCGCCCGATTTTTCGAACAGGGTGGGCATGGAAATGGCAAAGCCCCCCTGCCCTGCCCCGCCAGCATGTTTGCGCGCGACCTTGTAAAGCCAGCGTTCGCGGCCGCCGGTCAGGTCGAAATAGGCGCGGTCGATGGCCAGCACACCGCCCTGCATCAGGACGCCCTCGTAGAACCAGCTGGACAGCTCCAGCGTCATGCCGCGCGCGCGCTCGGTGCGCTCATCGACAAGCTGGGTCCAGCCATCCAGCCAGCCAAAGGTCGCCTCCTTGCGGTTGTCGGCACGGATGTTGGTCTTGATGGTGGTCGCGGTCAGCCGGTCGAGCGCGCCGTTCAGAAGCTCGTAGGCGCGGCCCGTGGTCGGCCGGCCGACAGCGCGAAGCAGGTCATAGGGCATGACGTTCAGCTTGCGCGGGATGTCGTTGACGCCGCGGTTCTGCATGTCGGCAAGGACGCTGGCGCAGTAGATCAGGATGTCGGCGTCCCAGATCGTCGCCATGCCGTAATCCGGGTTGGCGGACACATAGACCGACACCTTTCCGTCGGGCGAGGTATAGTCGATGGGCTTCATGCGCCGCGTCTTGGCGAGCGAGAAGAAGGGCCGCTCCATCATCTCCCGCTGATCGCGGAAGCTGAGGTCCGCGATATAGGGCAGGAACATGTCGAACTGGCCCGAAACGGACTGGCGGCGGGCGCGGGTCATTGACCGGCCGTCATGACGTCGGCAGTCCGTCTAGAACGGCGCTGCGGAGTGCGGGAACCATGACCCATTCGTATTCGGGGCGGCTCTCCGGCTGCCAGCCCTCCGCAATGACCGACATCCAGACAGGGGTGCCGTCTTTGCGGCGGTCGACGGCGAAGTTCAAGGTCTGCGCCAGGCGGCGCGCCAGCCCGCCATAAGCCAAGTTGGCCGCTGACGGACTGGTGCTGCCGAGCGCTGCAGAAGCGAGAGCGCGCATCGTGATCGCGCGGCGCGGCGCGTTGGCGTGCAGGCGAAGCATGGCCTGTTCAGTGTCGGAGAGTGTCAGCGACTTCAGCGCTTCCCGATAGCTATCCTGGCTCGGCCGTGGGCGAAGCGGGCGCGGCCGGGCCCATGGCGCCGCCAAAGATTCCGGATCCATGGTCAGATCGCGCCACCAGAACGTACGGTCGGTTACCGGGCGAACCGGCTCCACGCCGCTGCTATCACCATCGCGAAGCGCGGCAATGATTCGTGCGCGTTTGGCAGTAGGGTAAAGCGCGACGAACTCGCGTCCATAGCCGCCAGCTTCCAGATGTCGACAAAACAGGCTCCACTCGCCCTCCGGAGCGTTGAACCGTTTGTGCAGGCGCATATGGCAGGGCTTGCACATCGGCATCGAGGCTGGCGGTTCGTAACTGAAGGGCTCGGAATAGTCCTCCGAATGCCATTCGCCCGGCGCGCGGTCGGGATCACCGCACATTAAGCAGGCTTCACCCTGAAACGGCGCATGCTGACCCGTTTCCCGCCGGTAAGCGGGAATGATCTTCATACGCTGCGCCCAGCTATAACCGTTGTAGGAGGTTCCACTCATTTCTGGAGGGGGCGGCCCTGGGCCTTCAGTTCGGCGAGGGCGTCCTTGAGGAGGCGAGCGAGCTCGGCCTCGGTTGCGCCGGACCCGGCGTGCAGGCGGACGGTGACGCCCTGGCGGTTCACGGATGTGACCGTAAGGGCAGGGCGGCCGTGGCGGGAGTCGAAGAAGAACTCTTCGAACGCGGAGCTGCTCTCACCAGGGCTGTCACCGGCGGCGAGAAGCCGCTGGATCACAGTGGCGGCGGGAAGGGCGGGGCGGCCGGCATCGCGAAGCGCGCGCTGTTCGGCGGCGAGGGTGCGCGCGGCCCCCATGATCGCCTCGGCGCGGCCCTTTTCGGCGGCGGCCTGGGCGAGGGGGTAGGCGGGTTTGAGTTTGATATCGTCGAGAGAGGCGAAGGCATCGATGACGGGCTCGGGCAGCTCGGCGACCTTCAGCATCTTCGACAGCCAGCCCTGCGAGATCCGCAGCCGCTCTGCCATGCGCCCCTGATGGCCGTCATAATGGCGGGTGAGGGCGGCGGCGTAGTTGCGCGCGCGTTCGAGATCGCTGACGTCCTTGCGGGCGCGGTTCTCGATATCGGCAAGGCGGAACGCGGCCTCGTCGCCGAGATCATGGACCTCGGCCAGGAAGGCGGTGTCGGGATAGCTGTGCGCGCGCAGCCAGCTGACGGCGAAATGGCGGCGCGTGCCGGCGATGACTTCGTAATCATGGCTGGCCGACCCGGTAACGCGGCGGACGATGGCAGGCACTTTCTGGCCGCCCTCGGCGATGATGGAGTCGATGAGGTCGCGCGTGTTTTCCTCGGTCAGGCGGTTGTAGCGGCGCGCATTGCCGGGCCAGACGCGCACGCGCGCCGGATCAAGGAGGAGCTGGGTGACCTGACGCACCTCTCCGGAAGCCACGCGGGCGAGCGCGCTTTCGCGGCCGAGGAGGGTCATGGGGCCGGCGCTGCGTTTCTTGCCGGACGCCGGGGCGGCGGTTTCGGGTGCGGATGCGCTGCCTCCCTCGTCATCGCCGAGAATGTCCGCCAGATAGTCCTTCTGCTTAGCCATCAGCGCGCGCCCCCCAAAGCTGTCACTGGCCCTAGGAGGCCAGAGGTTTTCCTATTGTTCAAGCGGGCGCACAGGAATTTTTCCCCGGGGAAAGACGGGCGGGGCAGGGGAGGGGACAGCGAAACGAAGAGACGGGCGCTAGGCGGCTTCATTGACGAGCGCCTCCTCGCTTGCCGGGGCGGCATGGCCCCAGCTGCGTCGCACCAGCTGTTCGACCTGGCCCAGCGCCTCGTCGAGATTGGCCTTGGAGCGCTTGTGGGTGCGCGCGGTGCCGATGGGCTTTTCCAGCTCGTAGACCGTCATCATGCGAAGCGCGGCATGGCTGATCTCCGCCGATTCCAGGATGGAGACGGGCAGGAGCGCCGGACCGAACGCCTGCTGCATGATCTGATGCATCATGGCGTGGCTGGGGTCGCCGGAATCGAACTTGGAACAGATCAGGCGCACGAAATCATAGCGAACCTCGATGCCCGCCGCGGTCAGCTGCTCGGTGACCTGCTCCATCATGGAGAGGAACTGGACCGTGGAGCAGAAATCGGGCGTCGTGGCGGCGAGGGGGACGAGAAGCGCGCTCGCCGCCTGCATGACCGCAAGGCTGATGGTGCCGAGCGCCGGGGGCGGGTCGAGAAGGACGACGTCGTAATCGCGGGCAAGGTCTTCGAGGCCGGCCTTCAGCTTGCGGAACCGCGCGGCCAGGACGCTGCCGCCGCCCGCGCCCGAAGCGGCGAGCTCATATTCGACGTCGAACAGTTCGAGGTTGGACGGGATCAGGTCGACATTGGGCCAGGGCGTGCGCTTGACGGCGTAGAGGAGGTCGGCTTGCGTGGGATCAATCGAGAGGTAGGGGTAGAGCGTCTCGTCGCGGCCGATGTTGAAATGCGGGTTGAAGCCAAAAAGCGTGGTGGTGGTGGCCTGGCTGTCGCAGTCAACGACCAGCACGCGGTAACCCTGGACGGCGAGATAATGGGCAAGGTGCGTGGTGACGGTGGACTTGCCGACGCCGCCCTTGAAATTCTGCACCGCGATGAGGGCAGGGGGGTCGGCGGCCCCGCGCCGGGGCGACGCGCCGAGAACGTCGCGCATGGTGAGAAGCTCGGCCATCGAATAGCCGATGCGGCGGCCGTTGTCGGTTGTGGGGGCCGGGGGCAGGCGGCCGTCCTCCTCCGCCATCCGGATGCGGTTCGTCGAGCAGCCAAGAAGCTTCGCCGCCTCCGCAATCCCGTAGCGCACGGCGAGGCCCTTGCGCGCCTCTGGCAGGAACGCCTTGCGCCGCAACCGCTCCACCATCCGCTCCCCCGCCGAAGCGAGATCGCCGATGGACCCGGGTTCTGCATTCATTTCACGCGCGCCCTGCTCGTTTGAACCTGTTCCATCCCATAGCGTCTAAGAAAGGTTCAGGAAAGGCCAGCTCGCTACCAACTGTCCAACGGCCAGTCCGCCGACGACAAGGTCTAGGCCTACGCGTCGCGCTGGGCTGCTTCCTGTTGCTTCGGACAAGCGGTACCAGTTGTGGTGCCGGCGCGGATACCACGGACCGGGTGCTGCCGGCACTGCGCCGAAACCGGCAGGTGAACAAGGCGGGGGAGGTCGATCATGATCGTGCCAGCATTTCTCCTGGCGCTGGCTGCGCTGGTCGGTACGTTGCTGGTTATCCGCCTGCTCAATCCGCTGCCGCCGCTAGAGCCGCGTCCCAACTCGCAGGCCGCGACGGGCACCGTCGACACGGCCCTTGGCCGTAGTATCGCGCCGCTGACAGATGCGAAGCCGGACCTGTCGGGCGTCTATATGCTGTCCAATGGCGAGGAGGCATATGGTGCCCGCGCGCTGCTGGCGCGCACTGCTGAACGCAGCCTGGACGTGCAATATTATATCTGGCGTGCGGACCTTACCGGTATCCTGCTGCTGCGCGAGCTAAGGGCAGCCGCGGATCGGGGGGTGCGGGTACGGCTGCTGCTGGACGACAACGGCACCGCCGGGCTCGATGCAATGTTGGCTGCGCTGGACGCACATCCACAAGTCGAGGTGCGGCTGTTCAACCCTTTTGTCGTGCGCAGCCCGAAATGGCTGGGCTATCTAACCGACTTCAAACGTCTGAACCGGCGCATGCACAACAAGAGCTTCACCGCCGACGGCCAGGCCAGCATCGTCGGCGGCCGTAACATAGGCGACGAGTATTTTGGCGCGCAGACCGGCGGTTTGTTCTACGATCTGGACGTACTGGCGGTAGGCGCTGTGGTCGGCGCGGTCGGTGACGACTTCGACCGCTATTGGTCGAGTGGGTCAGCCTATCCCGCGAGCCATATCCTGCCGGAGGCCTCACAAACGGAGATCACGGTAATGGAAGCCAGGGCGGATGCCGCTGCGAAGGAACCGGATGCGCGCGCCTATGTCGATGCTGTCGAAACGTCGGGATTTGCCCGCGACTTGATGGCAGGTCGAACCGGCTTCATCTGGTCCAGGGTGCGTTTGCTGAGTGACGACCCGGCCAAGGGGCTTGGTACGGTGCCGGACAACGCGCAATTAACCGGCAAACTGACCGCCGCTATGGGCGAGGCAAAGCGCGAGATCGGCATCGTATCGGGCTATTTCGTGCCAACAAAAGCGGGTATGGACGCGTTCGCGGCGCTGGCGCAGGCCGATGTGGAGATCAGCGTCCTGACAAACAGCTATGCCGCCACCGACGTCCCTTATGTCCATGCCGGCTATGCGCCGCGCCGCAAGCGCCTGCTGGCGGCTGGCGTCCATCTTTACGAACTTCGGCCATCCTACGGGCCTGGCGCAGGCCGGGCGAGGGGCGGGTCCGGATCGGTCGCCCGATCATCGGGTTCAACGCTTCATGCCAAGACGTTCACGGTCGACCGCGAGCGCCTGTTCGTGGGTTCGTTCAACTTCGACCCTCGCTCCTTTGCCCTTAACACCGAAATGGGCGTCGTGATCGAAAGCCCCCTCCTTGCGGGCGCCGTCCAGAAAGCCTTTGCCAAGGAGATTCTCGACGAATCATGGCACCTGTCGCTGACTGACGAGGGGTCTATTCTATGGACCGCGGGTGCCGAGAGCTGCGGCAGTGAACCCGGTACTACGTGGTTGTCACGAGCCATGGTCGCTGTGATCGGCTGGCTGCCCGTCGAATGGCTGCTCTGATCCCGAAACCTAGAGGAACCCCGCCCCGGCGTGGTCCTCGTAGCGTTCGGCGGCGCGGACGTAGTCGGAAAGGACCTGAACCGACTTGTGGCGGCTGACATCCTGCATCTTGAAGATGGTCGCGCCGTTCGCAGCGGCCTCGGTCAGGAAGCCGGCGCGCAGGGAATGGCCGCCGAACAGGGCGGGGTCGTAGCCGGCGTCCGCCGCGGCGCGTTTCACCAGGCGCGCGACGGCGCGGTCCGACATGGGATCGCCGGTCACGGCCCCCGCGCGGGTCAGGCGGCGGAAGAGGGGACCGTCGTCGATGGCGGCTGCGGAAAGCCAGTCGAGGAGCAGCGCCTTGGGGCGGAGGCGGAGCCCTTCCGGCACGGCGATCACGGCACCCTTGCCCTCTTGATCGGTTTTCGAGCGGCGGATCGCCAGGTCGAGACCCTGCGGTACCAGCGCAACGTCTGCCACTTGCAGCGCGGCGAGTTCCGAGCGGCGCAGCGCGGCGGCCATGCCGAGGGCGAGGATTGCCCGGTCGCGCCGGCTGCGCCGGTCATCGCCCGCGATGCTGCCGAGCATGGCAGCGATCACCTTTGCGGCAGCGGGGGCTTTCCGTTGCTTCGGTTTGCCATGCGTGCGGCGGATACCGGCGAGCACCTCGGTCAGACGCGCGCCGCCGGGCTGCGCGCCGGGCACGACCGCGCCCGCCTGGCGGTGAAAGTGGCCAATGGCCGAGATGCGCCGCATGATTGTGCGCGGGTTGATCCCGCGGTCCGCCTCATGCGCGGCAAAGGTCGCCGCGGCCGCCGGTGAGGCGGGCAAGGGATCGAGGCCGCGCGCGTCGCAAAAGGCGGTGAAGAGCGCCCAGTCGCTATTATAGGCACGCAGCGTGGCGAGCGAACGCGCGGCCCCGGCATAGGCATTTGCCCGCGCCGCCTCTTCAAGGAGCGAAGCGGGCAGGGGTGGGCCGTGCGTTCTCTGCAGCGATCCGCGTGCCATTATTTTCTCCCGCCGTTTGTCCGAGAATCTTTGCAGGCCGGAGTCCGGCGGTCAAGCTGCCGAGGCGGGCGACGGATTCCGGCTTGCCCGCCCGATTCTCTTCTGATTGGAATCGGAAGCCTTTTGGGGGGAGTGATGGCTGTGACCGACGCGTTCTTCGAACGTCCTGTTATCAATTCGCCCTATGACTGCCCGGACCGTCACTGGCTGCTGGACGAGCGGGGACAGCCGACAGGCATCATCGAGCCCGGCCGCCGCCGAAGCGACCTGAGCTCGCCGATCCCGAAGGCCAGGATCACACGGGGGAAGGCTGCCGCCGCAGACGCGCAGGACGATCTCTATGCCGACGAAAGCGGCGAGATCTACAACCCGACGCCCGTCATCAACGAGATCCGTTCCGCCGTCGCGAGCTGGCGGCAATTACCGGAAAGCCAGTGGAACGTGACGCCGACGACCCAGCGGCTATTGCGGCACTGGCGCACCCACCCCTTTGCCAACCAGCGGCCCTTCTTTTGCCAGATCGAGGCCGTGGAAACCGTCATCTGGCTGACCGAGGTGGTGGGGCGCCCGTCACGAAAGGGCGGGCGGACGAAACTGGCGACGGGCCAGCGCTTCTGGGACCATCTTCTCGGCGCGAACGAAGCGTCCAACCCCGAACTTGTCCGCATGGCGCTGAAGCTGGCCACCGGGGCAGGCAAGACGACCGTGATGGCGATGCTGATCGCATGGCACACGCTGAACGCGGTGCGCGAGCGGAAGCAGTGGGCCTCTAGCGGGTTTCTGGTCGTTGCGCCCGGAATCACGATCCGAGACCGCCTGCAGGTTTTGCAGCCCAACCATCCGGATGCCTATTACCGGAACCGCGAGCTCGTGCCGGAGGACATGCTAGGCGACCTCGGCCGCGCGAAGATCGTCATCACCAACTATCATGCGTTCAAGAAGAAGGAGGAGGTGCCGCTGAACAAGGTGCAGCGCGCCGCGCTGCAGACCGAGCCGAAGCTGGAAAGCGACGGGTCATTGCTGCGCCGGGTCGCCGGCAATCTGATGGGCATGAAGAATATCGTCGTCATGAACGACGAGGCGCATCACTGTTACCGCGAACGCCCGCTGACGCCCGAAGAAGCGAAGCGGCTGAAGGGCGATGAGAAAGCCGAGGCCAAGGAAGCGAACGATGCGGCCCGCCTGTGGATTTCCGGATTGGAGACCGTGCAGCGAACGCTGGGCATTTCCATGGTCTACGACCTGTCGGCCACGCCTTTCTTCCTCAGGGGGTCGGGCTACCGCGAAGGGTCGCTGTTCGGCTGGGTGATGAGCGATTTTTCGCTGATGGACGCGATCGAATGCGGCATCGTCAAACTGCCGCGCGTGCCGATCGTCGACAATGTGCAGGACGGCGACATGCCGATGTTCCGCAACCTGTGGGACCATATCGGCAAGCATATGCCGAAGAAGGGCGTGGCCAAGTCGAAGTTCAGCGATCCGCAGAAGCTACCGAACGCGCTGTTGACCGCGATCGATGCGCTCTACGGCCATTATGTAAAGGTCTACGAGGAGTGGCGGGCGGGGGACATGCCGACCGATCCGGTCTTCATCGTCGTTTGCAACAACACGGCCACCTCCAAGCTCGTCCACGACTATATCGCCGGCTATGAGGTCGAGGACGAGGGGGGCAATCGTCACCTGATCGCCGGCAAGTGCGAACTGTTTCGCAATTACGACCCCAACCAGGTCCAGCGCCCGCGTATGCGGACGCTGCTGGTGGATTCGCACCAGATCGAGGCGGGCGAGGCGATCAGCGCCGAGTTCAAGGCGGCGGCAGGGGCGGAGATCGACCGGTTCAAGGAGGAACTGGTCCAGCGCACCGGCGACCGGGCCGCCGCCGACCGGGTCAGCGATGCCGACATCCTGCGTGAAGTCATGAACACGGTGGGCCGGCCCGGACAGCTGGGCGAGGGCGTGCGCTGCGTGGTTTCGGTATCCATGCTGACGGAGGGCTGGGACGCCAATGCCGTGACGCACATCCTCGGCATTCGCGCGTTCGGGACACAGCTGCTCTGCGAGCAGGTGGTCGGGCGCGCGCTGCGGCGCATGTCCTACGAGCTGGACAGTGACGGGCTGCTGGGCGTTGAATATGCCGATATCTTTGGCATCCCGTTCGATTTCGCCGCCGAGCCCGTCGCGGCGCCGGTCAAGCCGCCGAAGAAGACCATACGGGTCGAGGCGCTGTCGCCCGAACGCGATGAAGCGGAAATCCGCTTTCCGCGGGTCGAGGGCTACCGCACCGCCCTGCCGCGTGAACGGCTGTCGGCGGAATTCAGCGCGGATTCGACGCTTGAGCTGACGCCCGACCTGGTGGGCGCGACGAGGGCCGTGCAGTCGGGGATCGTGGGCGAACAGGCCGACATCACGCTCGATCACCTGGGCGCGATGAAGGACCGCGAGGTGCGCAGCCGCCTCGCTGTACGGATCGTGCAGCGGCACATGACGCGGGAGGACGAGCCCCCCGATGCACAGCGCGTGATGGATGTGAAGCGCATCCTGCGCCGCTGGATGAAGGATCACCTGGTGGTGAAGGGCGGCGCGCAGACGGCGCAGCTGCTTTACTTTGCCATTGCCGACCGGGTGGCGGAAAAGGTGAACGCCGCCGTCCGCCGCGCGCAGGGCGGCGAGGCGCAGACCATCGCAATGCTGGACCCGTTCAACCGGGAAGGGTCGACGCGCCATGTTGGCTTCAACACCAGCCAGGACACTTATGAGACGGGCCCCCGCTGCCATGTGAACAGAGCGGTGACGGACAGCGACTGGGAGCAGGAATTCTGCCGCGTGGCGGACCGGCATGAGCGCGTCATGGCCTGGGTCAAGAACCACAATCTGGGGTTCGAGGTGCCCTATAGCGCGGGCGGGGAAGCGCGGCGCTATCGCCCCGACTTCATCCTGCGGCTGGACGACGGGCACGGCGCGGACGATCCGCTGAACCTGGTCGTCGAGATCAAGGGCTACCGCGACGAGGACGCCAGGGAGAAGGCGCAGACGATGGAAACGCTGTGGGTGCCGGGCGTGAACGCGCTCGGCACCTTCGGCCGCTGGGCCTTTGCCGAGTTCACCGACCGCTGGACCATCGAAAGCGAGTTCCGCGACAAGATCGAGGCGTGGATGGACGCGCGGGTGGAGGGGGCACCGGCAGCGGAGGCAGCGGCATGAGATATGACGCCAGATCTCGCATTCGTCGTTGCGGCGCAGGACAACAGGCAAAGGATCCCGACTGATGGCCAAGACACCGCTGACCGTGGAGACGCTGAGGCATGAGGAGGCGACGCGGAAGAATGCGCCGACGGCGGAGCTGGCGACCTTTGTCTCGGACGAGGACCGCGCGGCGATCCGTGTCCCCTTCGAACGGCGCGACCCGGGGCTGGACCCGCAGCTGGTCTGGCGCGGCAAGGATGCGCTGAACTGGTCCGACCTGATGGTCGAGGCACCGCCGCTGTATATCCAGGAGAAGATCCACCCGCGCGCGGTGATCGCCGACCTGGAGCGCGCCTCTGCCCGCGCGGACGAAGCGGATGGGGAGGGCGACGACGCGCCGGACCTGTTCGCGGACTTCAACGGGGTCGATCCCGACGCACGGACCGAGTTTTACGCGCATGACCAGAACTGGTCGAACCGCATGATTCTGGGCGACGCGCTGAAGGCGATGGCAAGCCTGGCCGAGCGCGAGGGGATGAAGGGCAAGGTGCAGTGCATCTATATCGACCCGCCCTATGGCATAAAATTCAATTCGAATTTCCAGTGGTCGACGACGTCGCGCGATGTGAAGGACGGAAAGGCCGACCACCTGACGCGCGAGCCGGAACAGGTGAAGGCGTTTCGCGACACCTGGGCCGACGGCATCCATTCCTACCTGACCTATCTGCGCGACCGCCTGACCGTGGCGCGCGACTTGCTGACTGAGAGCGGCAGCGTTTTCGTCCAGATCGGCGACGAGAACGTCCATCGCGTGCGCGCGTTGATGGACGAGGTGTTCGGAGAAGAGAACTCAATCGTCACAATCAAGTTCGAGAAAACTTCCAGCCTTGGCGGACAGTTCCTCGACGACACGGCCGACTACATAGTCTGGTTCGCGAAAAATAGAGACACGGCGAAGTTTCGCCGCCTGTTCAAGAAGCGTGAACTCGGTGAGGCCGGAGCCTCCCAATATACTAACTTTATGAACAAGGACGGCTCATACCGATCTTATCACTCAGGGGACGATGTTGAGAGAGTCTTCGCGCATGGAGATATGCGCTCGCAATCGAAAAGCGAAACTACCGACTTCGCTTTTCAGTTTCGCGGCGAGACTGTTCCAAGACCTAAAAAGGGAGGTTGGAAGACCAACCTCCAGGGAATGAATCGATTGATGCGAGCAGACCGCATCATTCTCATGGGAAGCACACCTCGATACGTCCGATATTTTCGAGATTTTGGAGCATTCCCCATAAGTTCGTATTGGGCAGATACGAGCGTTAGCGGTTACGGTGATCCGAAAACATACGTAGTGCAAACGCTTGCATCAGTAGTTGAACGTTGCATCTTGATGACCACTGATCCCGGCGATCTGGTGCTCGATCCCACCTGCGGTTCGGGAACGACGGCTTATGTCGCGGAGCAATGGGGGCGACGCTGGATCACCATCGACACGAGCCGGGTTGCGCTCGCGCTCGCACGGGCGCGCATCATGGGTGCGCGCTATCCCTGGTATCTGCTCGCCGACAGCCGCGAAGGGCAAGTGAAGGAAGGTGAGATCACGAGACTCCCGCCGCGCGACACGCCGACGCGGGGCCGCATCCGCCAAGGCTTTGTGTATGATCGCGAGAGTCGGATCATGCTAAGGGATATCACCAAGAACGCCGAGATCGACACGATCTGGGAGGAGTATCAGGAAAAGCTCGAACCGCTGCGCGCCGAAATCAATGCAATGCGCGGCCGCGACGGCTCCGACCCCGACCTTCCACCCTTCGAGGAATGGACCATGCCGCGCGAACCCGGCGCGCCGTGGCCGGATGCGGCGATCAAGCCCTGGGAAAATACGCAGAAGGATAGCGCGCGCGCCACGCGGGAGAAGTGGCTGGCG
>JAZBPX010000034.1:0-90298 GCA_036351775.1 Pacificimonas sp.
CGGTCCCCCTCCCCCGGTGGGGGAGGAAGGGCGTGGCTTTGACGTTTGACACCCCTCCACCACAGCCTGCGGCTGCGGTCCCCCTCCCCCGGTGGGGTAGGATGGGGGTTAGCCGGGTCTGTAGATGGAGGCGGCTTTGGCGCGGACGTCTTCCTCGGGGAGGAGGGCCGGTTTCCAGCGTTCTTCGGCGAACATCTCGACCTGGCTGTTGTAATGCTCACTGCCGGGGCGCTCGACGGCCGAGCCGAAATTGTGGACGGAGGAGGATGTCATCTCGCCGTCGGGACCCCATTCGACGAACATGATGAAACTGTCGCCAACCGCGCCGACCAGGCGGCCGTCATCGGCAACGGTGGAATAGATCGCGCGCAGGGCCTCGACGCCGCCCGTGGTGCCGACGTCCATATTGCCGCGGCGGACGCGTAGAACGTCGGTGAGCGGCGGCGTGAGGGTACCGAAATGGGTCTTGAGCGCGTCCGACGTGTCGCGGAGCGTTTGCGGAACGTCGACAGCCTCCGGCCCGTCGGTGCGGCCCTGATTGGCGCCGAGCTGGAGGAAATATGCGGCGAAGGCGTCGGCCTCGCCCTGACCGTCGGAGGTCCAGTCCCAGCTGCGGAAAAGGGCCTGCGCCTCGGCCAGCGCCTCGTCGCCCGCCGTGTCGAGGGCCATGGCGCGGTCCCAGAGCTGTTTGACCCAGCTTTCCGGGTTCTTCGTGTAGGTCTTGTCGAACTTCATTGCGAGCAGCTCCTCGCGGGAGAATTTGCGGTCCTCGTCCTCCGCGAGCATTTCGAAGAAGCGCAGCGAGCGGGCGGTGATGCGGTCCTCGATACCGTATTCCTGCGGGAAGTCGGACGGTTTCAGGTTCTCGCCCTCGAACGTCGTGAAATACGGCGCGTTGTTGGCGTTGCCGATAAAGCCCGACGGCGGGTTCACGACCTTCGGCACCGCCTCATAAGCGATTGTTTCGGTCCAAAGGGCGTCCGGATCGTCGCCGGGCAGGATGCCAGGCCAGTCATAGTCCGGGCTGCGGTCGGGGATGCTGGCATTGTAGAAGAGGCCGATATTCCCCTCCCGGTCGGCGTAGATGTAGTTGGTGGCGTGGACCTTTTGCATCGCCATGGCGGAGGTGAACTCCTCGAAATTGCGGGCCTTGATGAGGGCGACGTCCTGCTCGACCGCACCGGGATTGCCGATGCCGGCATAGCGGACTGCATAGGCGCCGAGGTCGTTGACGATGACGGGGCCGTGGACGGAGCGGTGGACGGCGCGCGGTACGGGGATTGTAAGCGGGCCGAACTTCACGCGCAGCCAGGCGGTTTCCTCCTTCAGCGGCAGCCATTCGTTGCCGAAACGGTACTGTGTGCCGTCCTCGTTCAGGACGAGCTTGTAGACGTCGATGAGGTCCGGGCGGTTAACGGTACGCGCCCAGCCGAGATTCTGGTTGTGGCCATGGAGCGGAACGAAGGTGCCGGGGAAGAGCGACCCGGCGGCGTCGAGGCCCTCTTTCGACTTCACGCGCACTTCCCACCAGGCGACGGGGCCGGTCCAGGGCTGGTGCGAGTTGACGACGAGGCGCGTGTAGCCGTCGGTCGAACCCGCGGGCGAGACGGCGAAGGCGTTGGAGCCGCGGGCCTCGGTCACATCGGTGACGGCCCAGCGGCCCGGTTCCTCGTTCGATGTCAGGGCGCGGAGGACACTGTCGAGACCCATGAAGAAGGGCGCGCGGGTGATCGATCCGGCGAGCATGTCCTCCGCGCCGACCGGGAAGATGCCGGCGCGCTTGATTTCGTGCGGGTGGGCTTCGGCGAAGGCGTTGAGGCCGGCGGCGTAGGCCTCCATCATCGCGCGTATGTCGGCGGGCATCTGGTCGTAATAGTCGGCGGCGGTGGCGCGGGAGCCCAGAAGCGCGTGGATGTAATCGAACACCGCACCGTCGGTGCCGGCGACCGTGCCGAAGCGGCCCTTCGCCATCAGGATTGAGTCCTGAATGGTGGTGAAGTCGTCTTCGGAATGGGCCCAGGCGACGCCGTAGGCGGTGTCGGCGTCGGTCTCGCCGAAGACATGGGGGACGCCGTAGTCGTCGCGGACGATCTCAACGTCGTAAGTGCGGACGGGCGGCGCTTCTGAGCGGATGGGGGTGAGCGGGTCCCAGATCATGAGGCCGAACAGGATTGCGGCGATCAGGAACGCAAGGCCGATGAACAGCTTGCCGACGATGTGCATGAATTTTCTCTCCCCGCGTCCGGATAGCGGGCGGAGGCGGCGGGGAGCAACCTGTGGTTCCTCAGAGCCGGGTGCGCAGAGTGCCGTTGTGGCTAGGCGGCCTGTTTCAGGCGGAGGCCGCGGGGGGTGACCCAGCGTTCGGCGAGGTCGAACAGGCTTTGGACGATCAGGGCGAGGACGGCGGCGGGGATCGCGCCCTCCAGAATGAGCGGCGTCGAGGCGAGGCGGATGCCGGTGAGGATGGGCTGACCGTAGCCCCCTGCCCCGATGATCGCGCCGAGGGTGGCGAGGCCGACGGCGATAACAGCGGCGGTCTTGATGCCCGCCATCATGGTGGGCGCGGCGAGCGGGAGTTCCACGCGGCGGAGCCGCGCGCCGCGCGAGAGGCCGAGCGCGTCGGCGCTGTCGAGGAGGCTCGGGGCGATGCCGGTGAGGCCGGCATGGACGTTCCGGACGATGGGGAGGAGCGAATAGACGAACAGCGCGGCGATGGTGGGCACGAAGCCGATGCCGAGTAGGGGGATGAGGATGACGAACAGGGCAAGGCTCGGGATCGTCTGAAGGATGCCGACCGCGCCGAGGATGACATTGCCGAAGCGCGGCGAGCGCGCGGCCCAGATGCCGAGCGGGACGGCGATGACGATCGCGAGGCCGAGCGCGATGCCGACGAGGGCGAGATGTTCTAGCGTGCGCGCCCAGACGCGGGCGGCGATACCGTCCTCGTCATCGGCGGCGGTAATCTCGGTGTCGAAGACGCGGGACACGATCTCGGCGGCGACCGCCGCTTCGCTCTCGCCGCCCTGCATGACACGGCCGTTGAGCGCACGCATGGTGGGCTCGTCGATCTGGCCCTCGAGCCGCGAGAGGGCCCGGCCCACGGCCTCCGGCAGGTCGTCGCGGTAGACGAAGACGGCGTCGTAGACCGGGAAATGATCGCGGTCGTCCTCGAGAAGGACAAGGCCGTATTCGGCGATCTGGGGGTCGGTCGTGTAGGCGTCGATCAGGTCGGTCTCGCCGCTGGCCAGCGCGCGGTAGCCAAGGTCGTGCTGGATACCCGTGACGTTGCGGTGCGGCAGGGCGTAAGCGGCCTTGAGCGCCCGCCAGCCATCCTCCCGGTCGATGAACTCGTTCTCCACACCCCAGATGAGGTCCGGATGGTCGCGGAGGTCGCTGATCGTCTCGATGCCGAGCTCGGCGGCGCGCTGCGGCATCATGGCGACGGCGTAGTTGTTGCGGAAGCCGAGGGAGTCGGTGACGCGTAGGCCGTTCGCGGCCATCAGGTCGCGCAGGCCCGCCATGCCGTCGGGGTTCTGGAGGGTGTAGGTCTGAAAGAGCAGCGTGCCGTCATAGTCCGGGAACACGCCGACATCGCCCTGAACGGCGGCGTCATGGACGAAGCGGCTGCCGCCGAGTTCGCGGCGGTGGGTGACGGGTTCGCCGGTTTCCTCTGCAATTGCGAGTTTCGCGACCTCCCCGAGGATGACGCTTTCGGTGAAGACTTTCGAGGCCACGACGATTTCGGCGCGGGCGGGGGCGGTGAGGAAAAGGACCGCGAGCAGAGCGGCGAAGAGGGCGGCCGCCCTTCCTCCCCCTGTCTGGGGGAGGGGGACCGCGCGCAGCGTGGTGGAGGGGGGTCCGACGCTGGCGAGAACCGACCGGCCTGCAAGCCACCGCCGCACATACCGCCTCGACCCCACCAGACTTCGTCCGGTCCCCCTCCCCGTGCCGGGGAGGATTATGATCGTCATCGGCCTCGATCCGTCACTTACGGCAACCGGCTGGGGCGTCATCCATGCCGAGGGCAGTCGCCTCCGCCACATCGCATCGGGAACCATCAAGCCCGGTGCCAGTCTGCCCATGCCCGCCCGACTCGCCATGCTGTTCAGCGAGGTGCGCGCCGTCCTGACCGAGCACCGCCCCGACACCGCCGGGATGGAGGAGGTCTTCGCCAACCGGAACCCGCAGTCCACGCTGAAGCTCGGCCAGGCGCGCGGCGCGGTCATGGCCGCCCTGGGCGACAGCGGGATCCCGTGCGCCGAATATGCGGCCCGGTCCATCAAGAAGGGCCTGACCGGCACCGGCAGCGCGGACAAGACCCAGGTCCGCGCGATGGTCGAGCGCCTGCTGCCCGGCGCGAAACCGGACAGTCTCGATGCCTCCGACGCCCTCGCCGTCGCTATCACCCGCGCGACCATGCTGGGGCGGGAGAAGCTGGTGATGCAGGCATGATCGCGCGCCTGACCGGGCTTGTCGCCAGCCTGACCGCCGAGAGCGCCATCATCGACGTGAACGGCGTGGGCTATCTCGTCGCCGCCTCCACACGTACGCTCTCGCAGCTATCAGAAGGCACCGAAGTCCGCCTGCACATCGAAACCGTCATCCGCGAGGACGCCTTCCTCCTCTACGGCTTTGCGACCGAGGAAGAACAGGGCTGGTTCCGCCTCCTCGGCAGCGTGCAGGGCGTCGGCGCGAAGGTCGCGCTCGCCATCCTCTCCACCCTCTCCGGCGGCGAACTCCAGTCGTCCATCGCGAGCGGCGACAAGGCCATGGTTGCCCGCACACCCGGCGTCGGTCCCAAACTCGCCCAGCGCATCTGCACCGAGCTCGCCGACAAGGCCGGCCCCGCGCTCGGCCCCGTCACCGTGGGCGGCACCCCCGCCCCCGTCGCAGGCACCACCGCCGCCGACGCCGCCAGCGCCCTCACCAACCTCGGCTTCAAACCCGCGCCGGCTGCCAAGGTCATCCAGTCCGCCCTCGACGACCTCGGCCCGGACGCCAGTGTCGAAGACATCGTCCGCATCGCCCTCAAGAAAAGCGCGCGCTAACCTTCGCCACCTTGATAGTCGCTCCAATCACGTCAGCGGAGTGCGTCTCTCCATTTGGGCCTTTAGGCCTCAGCGTCTTCCGGAATGACTGCGCCAGCCTCTTTGAGCATCGCGGCCAGTTTGTTGTATAAGGTTCGGTGATAACGTTCACTGTTAGGGTCGCTGGACACGCTGGTCAGGCCTTGGCCCTCTATGCTGAGCCGAATGTGGCCATCGTCTTCAGCATACCACACGCCAATTTTTGGGTATGTCGTTCGCCCTGATTTGCTTGCGTCGGCCATTATCCCTCCGTTGCTTTGCGCTAAGCATACGGCAGAAACCTGGTGACCGCACGATCAGATTTTCAGCTGATACACTACTGCGATCACGCCTGACTTGCCCGCGTCACGAGCGGCGAGTATCGCGTCGTCAACGATTCAGCTCGGCTTGTGACGACTCTTCTGCAGCCGCGATCCATGGGGACAATTTGATGAGCAAGACCGAAAAAAGCCCGCTCGACCGCGTGCTCGTTCTGGAAATGGTGCGCGTCACCGAGTGCGCCGCCATGGCCGCCAGTCACCTCATTGGCCGCGGCGATGAGAAGGCTGCCGACGCCGCGGCGGTGGAGGGGATGCGAAACGCGCTGAACGAGCTGAAGATGAACGGCACCGTCGTCATCGGCGAGGGGGAGCGCGACGAAGCCCCCATGCTCTACATCGGCGAGAAGGTGGGCCGCCAGAAGAAGAAGGACCCGGCCATCGACATCGCGCTCGATCCGCTGGAGGGCACGACCATCACCGCCAAGGCCGGCCCCAATGCGCTCGCCGTCCTCGCCGTGGCGGAGGAGGGCAACCTGCTGAACGCGCCCGACACTTACATGGACAAGATCGCCATCGGCGGCGGCTATCCCGATGGCACGATCAGCCTGAAAAAGTCCGTCACCGAGAATATCGAATCGCTGGCAAAGGCAAAGGGCGTCGCACCGAACGAGATCATTGCCTGCGTCCTCGACCGGCCCCGGCATGAGGCGATCATCAAGGAGCTGCGCGCCCTCGGCTGCGGCATCAAGCTGATCCCCGACGGCGACGTTGCGGGCGTAATCGCGACGACCGATCCCGACACCACCGTCGACATCTACCTGGGACAGGGCGGCGCGCCGGAGGGGGTGCTTGCAGCCGCCGCGCTGCGCTGCACGGGCGGCCAGATGGAGGGGCGGCTCGTCTTCCGCAACGACGATGAGAAGCGCCGCGCGGCCAAATGGGGCATCGAGGATCTGGACCGCATCTACACGCTCACAGAGATGGCGAAGGGCGACGTCATCTTCGCCGCAACCGGCGTTACGGACGGCTCGCTGCTGGAGGGCGTGAAATTCCGCCGCGGCGGCACCATCACGACCGAAAGCGTCGTCATGCGCGCCAGCTCTGGCACCGTCCGCAGGGTAAAATCCACCCACCGCCGCGAACCGGGCTGCTGAGGGGCCCAACCCGGCGGCGCTCAGACCCGCACCTAACCTCCCCCGCGAAGGCGGGGATGGCCGAACGTAGTGAGAGCCTGCCCCGGCGAAGGCCGGGGTCGGAGGGGACCAGTAGTCCCGCAGACCCACCTTCTACTTCCCCTCGAACACCGCCTCCCGCTTCTCCAGAAACGCCATCATCCCCTCCCGCGCATCCGCCGAGCGCATCAGCGGCAGCAGTTGCAGGAAGACATGGTGCACATGTTCGTTGAAGGGTTCCGACAGGCCCATGCGCATCATCCGCTTCGCGCCCTGCACGGCCAGCGGCGCATTCGCGGCAATCTCCTTCGCCACCGCCCGCGCGCGCGGCATCAGCTCCTCGTGCGCCACCACCTCCGCGCATAGGCCGTAGTCCAGACATTCCGCCGCGCTCAGCGTGCGGCCGGTGAAGATCAGCTGCGCCGCCTTCTCCCAGCCCAGCATGCGCGGCAGGAACCACGTCCCGCCCGATTCCGGCAGCACGCCGCGCTTCGTGAACGCCGCCGCCATCTTCGCCCTGTCCGACATCAGGCGAATATCGCAGCCGAGCGCGGTATCCATCCCGTATCCAGCCGCCCCGCCATTGATCGCGCAGATGGTCGGCGTGTCCATGTTGAAGAGGATCGTCGGCGGCGTGTTGCGCAGGTCGAGGTCGCTCGCCCCTACCGCCTCCGAACCCATCGACTGGCCCTTCGTCGCGGCGTTCAGGTTCAGCCCGGCGCAGAAGGCGCGCCCCGCCCCGGTCAGGATTACGCAGCGCACATCCCTGTCCGCATCCGCCTTCAGAAGGAGCGCGCTCAGCCCGTCCAGCATCGGCCCGGAAATCGTGTTCATCCGCTCCGGCGCGTTCAGCGTGATCGTCGCGACATGGTCGCTGACGGCGTAGAGCAGCTCCTCGCCCTCACTGGCGGCGGTGCTAGCGGCTTCGTTCGTGGCCATGACAAATCCTCCCTGATTTCCAGTGAGAACGTCCCCCGAACCCCGCCCCCGCCGCAACGCGCGTTTGTGAGAGCGGAACGCCGCGAACGGGGATTCCCTTCCTGCCGCCATCCGCCTACACTCCGCCGATGGTCCCGCATGTCTTCCGCGTCGAACGCTCGCTTTCCGGCAAGGCCTGGGTGTGGCGGGGCGGGGAGGCCTCTGACGGTCTCACCCGCGATGAGATGATCCGCCGCCTGTTCCTGACGCGCGGCGCACGGCCGGAGGAGATCGACACGCTGATGGCGCCGACCATCCGCGACCTCCTCCCCGACCCCTCCATCTTCCAGGACATGGACCGCGCCGCCGCGCGCACCGCCGACGCCATTCAGCGCGGCGAGCGCATCGTCATCTTCGGCGATTATGATGTCGACGGCGCAACCAGCTCTGCCGTCCTGATCCGCGCCCTATCCCTCTTCGGGGCCAGCGCAGGCCACTACATCCCCGACCGGCTTCTCGAAGGCTACGGCCCCTCCGGCGATGCGCTGGTCCGCCTCAAGCAGGACGGCGCCGACCTCGTCATCTGCGTCGACTGCGGCACGCAGGCGTTCGAGGCGCTGGGCATGGCTGAGGACGCCGGCCTCGAGACCATCGTCGTCGATCATCACAAGGCGGGCACCGAACTGCCGCCGACCGCCGCGCTCGTGAACCCCAACCGCCTCGATGAAAGCGGGGAGGGACAGCGCTTCGGCCACCTCGCCGCCGTCGGCATGGCCTTCCTCCTCGCCGTCGCCATTCGCCGCGAGCTAGCGAGCCGGAACCACTTCACCGGCAGCCCGCCGAACCTCATGGGCCTTCTCGACCTCGTCGCGCTCGGCACCGTTGCCGATGTCGTGCCGCTCACCGGCCTCAACCGCGCCTTCGTCACGCAGGGCCTGAAGGTCATGGGCAGGCGCGGCAATGCCGGGCTTTGTGCGCTCGCCGACGTCGCCCGTCTGGAGCGCGCGCCCCAGTCCTCCGACCTCGGCTTCCTGCTCGGCCCGCGCATCAATGCAGGCGGGCGTGTGGGCAAAGCCGACCTCGGCGTGCGGCTGCTCTCCGGCGCGCATGACGGCGACTGCGCCGCCATCGCCGATGAGCTGAACCGCCTGAACGAGGAGCGCCGCGCCATCGAGGCCGAAGTCACCGACAGCGCCCTCGCCGCCGCCGAAAGGGCAGGCAACATGCCCGTCGCCGTCGTATCCGGCGAAGGCTGGCACCCCGGCGTCATCGGCATCGCCGCCAGCCGCCTGAAGGATCGCCTTGGCCGCCCCGCCATCGTCATCGGCACGGACGGCGGCATCGGCAAGGGCTCCGGGCGCTCCGTCAGCGGCGTCGATCTCGGCGCGGCGGTGCTCGCGGCTAAGGATGCGGGGCTTCTCTCCGCCGGCGGCGGCCACGCGATGGCAGCGGGGCTGACCGTCGCGGAAGACAACATCCCCGCCCTCACCGCATTCCTTTGCGAGCGCTTGGAACAGCAGGTCGCGCGCGCCGAAGCGGAGCGCAGCCTCGCCGTCGATCTCGGCCTTTCTGCAGGCGGCGTCACGCCCGGCCTCGCCGAACTGCTCGAAACCGCCGGTCCTTACGGCGCAGGCTGGCCCGGCCCCCGCGTGGCGGTTGGCTCGGTCGCGGTCGTTGACTGCGGCGTTGTCGGCAATGGTCATGTCCGCGCCGTACTTCTCGGCGCGGACGGCAAGCGCCTGAAGGGCATCGCCTTCCGCGCCGAGGATACGCCCCTCGGCGCAGCGCTCCTCTCTGCCCATGGCCGCCGCCTCAACCTCGTCGGCCGCGTGAAGCGCGACGACTGGCAGCAAGTCCCCCGCGCCGAACTCCATATCGAGGACGCCGCCTGGGCCGACCGCGGCGTTCAGGCCGCGACTGCCGAACACCCCCGCGCCGCCTAGACCTACCCCCCGCAAACGAGGCCTTTAAGAGCGCCGAAAGTGACGGTGCGGATTTCGTTTGCTGGTGAGGCGCAAGAAGGGAGCGATGGCAAACCATCGTGCCCGACGCGGCAACGCCGTCCAGCGAGCGAAAGGCGCGGCGTCACCTTACCGTTGACCGGAGGGGGAGTCGTCGCTACGTCCCCCACTCGCCCGCCCGGCCCCGCCTTTCGCGGTAACAGGCGCGGCCCGGTTGGCCCCTTCGTCTAGTGGTCTAGGACGCCGCCCTTTCACGGCGGAAACACGGGTTCGAGTCCCGTAGGGGTCACCATTTTCAAGGTTCGGAGAAGCGGCCGCAGCGCTCTACGCTGCACACCCGCTTTTCGTTGGGTCGCGGCAATTGGCCCTTGCCCCGTAACCGTCATCCCCGCGAACGCGAGGATTCAGCGCGATAACAGCGGCACCGCCCAGAACCCAACACCGTCATCCCGGCGCAGGCCGGGATCCATCTCCTTGAAAGCGCTACCTAGCCGAACCGACAGGAGGTGGATCCCGGCCTACCCCGGGATGACGAGGCGGAAAGCACGCGCGCTCCAAGGCAGCGAAGGCTGCGAGCCCTACGCCGTCTGCGATACCCGGTATTTCGGGCAGTCCGACCGGCACATGCCGTCATGAGACCATTCCGGCGGCCGCCATAGATACGCCAGCTTGTCCCGCCAGCGATCCGCCTCGTCCATCCGCTCTTTCAGCTGCTTCAGCCCGGCGAACTGCGCCGTCAGCGGATTATAGTCATGCACCGGCTTCACGAGGCCGGGGTTCGGCTCCTCGCCCAGATACGCCGTGCTGCCGAACATCCGGTCGAACAGCAACGTGACCTGTCCGTAATTCCTGTCGATATACTGCGGCTGGTTGGCGTGGTGGATCTTGTGCATCTTCGGCGTCATCAGCACTCGGTCCAGCCAACCGAGCGGCGGGACGTAGCTGGCGTGGTTCCAGATGCCGAACAGGTTGGTGAAGACGCTGACGGCGATGAACAGCACCGGATCGATGCCGACAAACGCCGCCAGCACCGCGAACAGCGCCTTCAGTCGCCCGTCGAGGAAGAACCCCCGCGCCGCCGTCGAATGATTGAACTCGTTCGAGGAATGGTGGATCGCATGGAACGCCCAAAGCAGGCCGACGCGGTGGGCAAGGCGGTGATCCCAATAATAGGCGAACTCATGCAGGATGAACGCCGCCGGAATCGCGAGGAGCAGCGGGATCGTCTCGAACAGCCGGAAATTTTCGTAGACAAGCACATACAGCGCCAGCGGGATCAAGATGCCCATGACGATGCCAAGGACGCTCGACATCAGGTTGAGCCCGATGGAGTTCAGTGCGTCCCTGTTGTCGTAGTCGGGATTGCCGCGAATCGCCCACAGACGCTCCAGAATCACACTGCCAAAATAGGCCCCGGCCAGAATCCATATGGCGACCGGTCCGCCAATCCATTCAATCGCGCTTTGAAGGCTTTCCATGGCGGGAAGATATCACAAGCCCGCATCGACGCAATGCGGCAGGCCGGTTCCGGGTATCGCCGCCCTCATTCCCGTCATCCCGGCGAAGGCCGGGATCCATCTCCTTGAAAGCGATACCAAGCCGAACCAACACGAGGTGGATCCCGGCCTGCGCCGGGATGACGAGTGTGCATGCGAACAGAAAAACCCGGCCAAGTCCTAATTTCCGCTCATGCTGAGGCTGTCGAAGCATCACAGACCGGCACAGACCCGGCAGACCGCCCCGCACGCTCACCCTTCGACCAACTCAGGGTGAGCGGTTAGCGCTAACCGCGCCGCGCCTCCGGTTGGACCGCACCGCTCGCTTCTCGCTCGCCCCAACCCCCGCGCTACTGCAGGCTCTCTACCGAAACCCAGCCCGTCGTGCCGTAATTGTCGCTGACTTCGACGAACAGGCCTTCTCGGTTGCCCGTCGGCGTCAGCTCGGTCCCGGCGCGCAGGCTGCGCAGCGCCTCTGCATCGGCGGAGGCGGCCGCCATCATGCTGCAATCGACCGCAACGGTGTAGATTTCCGCTGCCGGGCCAGTCGCCGCTCGGGGCTGCACCGGCGGCATCGCCGCAGCCTGCGCGACCAGGCTGTTATAGGCCAGCAGGAAGGCCGAGGAGATCATGCGGCCATCCTCCGACCGGGTATAGCCGCCCGTCGACTCGTTCATGCCGCGCCACTCGTCGGCCTTCATGACCTTCATCACGCTCTTCGACCGTTCGGCGGACGCCTGCGCGACGGTCATGCCGTTCGCCGGGCTAATCAGGCGCAGCGAGGCCGTAATCGTTTTCTTCTTGCCGCCAAGTCCGCCGAGCATGCCCAGCACGGCACCGGCTCCTGGAACGCTCGACACGGCGGACAGTGCACCGGAATGCGCCAGCGCGGTCGTTGCGGCACTGGAGGCGGTGCTCATCGCCTGGTCGATTTCTTCCTTCGATCCCGCTTCGGCGGTCATCAGGTAGGTTGCGGCCGCCCCCGAAGCCGTGTTCACGAGGTCGAAGCATCCGGACTGCCCGATCAGCTCTGCTATCAGCTGGCGCGGACTGTTCAGCTTATACTCGTTCCAGCCCTGGTTGGAGCCTTCGGTAATTGCCACGCTGCCATAGGATGTTTCGCATTTCACAAGGCTTGCGCCCTCGTCCTGCGCGGCGGCGGGTGCCGCGGCCAGCGGTGCCATCGCGGCCGCGCTCGCGGCCATTGCCAGTACAGATGCTTTCATCGTCCCCACTCCCTCTTCAGTCCAAATATCGATTCGTTCTGGTAACGACATGATGCTACGCAAATTGCCGATCCTTCAAAACTTACGAAGCCTGAATAGCGCGGGCGGTGGTCTTTTCGCCTGTTCACTCAGACTTTAGATCGGTGCCATGTCGTCCTGCGAAATACGCTTCGGAACAGTGCTAAAGGCCGGCCCGGTTGCCGCCTGGTTCGCGCTTGCCGCGCCTGTTGTTGCGGCGGACCGCGCGCTCATCGTGACCGCCGGGACGTTCGAAGCGGCCGAACTCGCGCCCTATGCCCTTGCGGGCGCGGAGGCGGACGGGGCTTCCATGACACGCGCCTGGCAGGACTTCGCAGCACCAAATGCGGCTCTCGAGCATCTTTCTGGCTCGGACGCACGCCGGGACTCGGTCCTGTCAGCGCTGGAGTCGCTCGCGGACGAGAGCCGCTCGGGCGACCGCATACTGATCTACCTGTCCGCGCACGGCGTCAGGGTGCCGGATACGCGGCCCCTCGATGAGGCGGACGGCTTCGATGAGGCGCTGCTTCTCGCAGATGCCCGCGCCTGGGATGTGGAGGCGGAGGTCTTGCCAGGAGCGCTCCTCGATGACGAACTGGAGACGGCTATCGAACGCATGCGCTCCGCAGGCGCCGATGTGTTTCTCGTTATCGACAGCTGCGTCAGCGGCGGCGCCATGCGAAGCGGGGCGGCCGAGGCGGAGCAGCTCCGTACGCTCGATCCGGACATCTTGTCGATCCCGCAGCCGGTGTCCCGCGCCCTCCGCCGCGCGGAACGGGAGTGGATCCCCGCCGCGCGGCGCGTCGGCGCAGGACGACTTGTTACCTTCGCCGCCAGTGCAGCGGACCGCCCGGCCTTTGGCAGCGCGGCAGGCGGCCTCTTCACCCGGTCCCTCGCTGCTGCCTTCGCCGAGCACCCGCGCACTTTTGCCGAGCTTGGCCGCTATCAGCGCCGTCACGCTGGAACGGCCGCCCCGATGAGCCTTCTCGCCGGCCGCGTTGCATCGCCGTTTTTCTTCGGCGGCATTGCAGAGCCCCCCGACAGGCTCGCCGCCACACTCGCGCCCGCAGACCTCACGCTGACCGCGCACAGGGCGGCGCAGCCCGACTGCCGAACCGCCAGCCCCGGCGCACCGCAACCCGTGGAGACCGCGGGCCGCGTGCATCTGGACCAGTGCGACCTGTTCATGCTGGCGGTCGATGCCGAAGCGCCAGCCCGCCTCGATGCCTGGTATGTCGACAGCGCCGACGAGCAGGTTCTGCTCTCGCCGCTCGAGGGGTTTCTTATCGGCACCGGACGCCCCGCGCGCCTGTCCTTCACTTTCGTCAGCGCGGACCCCGAAACCGGCGATCCGCTCCCCAGCGGCACGGACCGCCTGGTCCTGTTCAGGCGTGCGGTCGGCGGCGATCAACCGCTGGGCGCTGAAGTCCTCCGCTTTCCCGTCAATCCAGCCGACTGATTAGTTCGACAGCAGCATGACTTCGCTGGACAAGGGCCCGGCGTTGCGCAGGCTGACATCATGCTCGGCCTGCGCCGCCCGCCAGGAACAGACGCGGTGCGTGGTCCGCGCCGCCAGCGTGCAGACAGACGCTGCCCCCGCGCGAACCGAAAGGGCTAGCCGCGCATCGCCGTCGCCAATGGCCGCGACGCTCGAGTCGCGGCCGGGCTCGGCCTGCAGGCCCAGCGACAGCGTCTCGCCCATATCCAGCCGCTGTACATAGCGCAGCGGCCCGTTCCCAAGGCCCGTCGCCACGATCCCGCGCGGCGCCAGCGCCATCAGCGCCTCGGCCCGCTCCGCGACCGCCGGATCGGCATCCGCAATCAGGACGGCTTCGTTCGCCCATGCCCTGACCAGTGGGTCCGCGCCGCCGACCGGAGCGAGCCCTCCGCCCTCCAGGCTCGCTGCCCGCGTGCCGCTGTTCAGCATCAGGCGCGCGGCGGTCAGCAGTGCGTCCGCATCGCCGTCCTCCCGGGCGAGGGACGCCAGCCGGAAGGCAAGCTCCGCCCGGTCCGCCGGCGAACTGGCAGCCCCTTCGGGTGCGCTCTCGGATACCGCCTCAGTCGTCGTCCGCGACGTCTCGAACGGAACGGCGACGGCACAGGCAGACAACAGGAACAGGGCGGGCGCAGCGGTCAGTTTCATGACATTCAGCCTACGCGCTGGATCTTGATGCGAAAAGCCGCCCCGCCCTGAAGTATCCTGAACTTCAGGGTTCGCCCGCTGTTCAAACGGCAAAAGACGCGGCACTGATTACGGTGCCATGACGAAACTGAACCCGGAACTCGACGACCGCCTGCGTGGCCTTTTCCTCGAAAAGGCCGCGTTGGTGCTTGAGGACGAGCCCGAAATTGCCGGTCATCTCGCCTCGACGCTCAGCCGCTACGGCTTTGCCGACGTGACTGTTACGACCAGCGGCGACGATGCGGTACGCGAAGCCGCGGAGCGCGCGTTCGACGTGCTGATCCTCGACCGGCAGGTTCCCGGCACTAGCGGCCTTGCCGCCCTCGAGCAGATCCGCGCGGACGGGGCCTCGGCGCGCGCGCCCGCCCTGTTCCTGACTGCGCTCGGTACGGAGCGGCAGAAAATCGAGGGTCTCGCCGTCGGCGGCGATGATTATGTCGTGAAACCGGTCAGCGACGTCGAACTCCTCGCCCGCGTGGCCGCGCTTCTCCGCCGCGGCGGCTGGAGCGAACCGCAGGAGGAGGCGGCGGCGGACGTCGAGAACGGCCCGCTTCGCATCGGCATGGCGACCATGACCGCCACGTGGAACGGCGCCGCCATCGACCTGACGCCGCGCGAACATGCCATCCTCGCGGCGCTTGCACAGAACACGGGCCTGCCAGTAACCCGGTCGATGCTCTGGAGCCGCTGCTGGTCGGACTATAATTTCATGCCGTCAAACGCGACGAACACCATCGACGTCCACGTCTCCCGCCTTCGCAAGAAGCTGGATGCGGTGATCGGCGAGATCCCGGACGCTTACCGGCCCCTGATCGTCGCGGTGCGCAGCCGGGGCCTCATGCTGCGGGACCTCGGCGGACTTTGAACCGCGCGGGCGAGGCCGCCGCCGTACAGCCTGTGCGCAGGCCGCGCCCCGGCCTTGCCATTCCCGCAAAGGCGGCCCTGTTCGTGGCCGTTTTCGCCGCCGCCGCGATTGCCATCGCGGTCGCCGGACTCCTCCTGATCGACAGGCATTCGCGGGAACTGGACGCTGCGGAGGGGGCGGCGCGCGATCTCGCCAGTCTTACCCGAAAGCTTCCCGGCATCCTCGACGATCCGGCGCTCGCCGTCATGGGCCGCACCGCGCTGCAGGAAATCGACCGGATCGCCGATGAGGAGGGGCAGGAGCGGATCGTCCGCGTCCGGCGGGCCGGTACACCGCCCGCCGACTGGCCAGAGGTCCAGCCGTTCGGCGAGGACTTCATCCTCTTCTCCGAGGGCGGCACCCGCGCCGCTGGCCGCCGGATCGTGCTCG
Organism: Pacificimonas sp.; assembly: GCA_036351775.1. Taxonomy (GTDB): domain Bacteria; phylum Pseudomonadota; class Alphaproteobacteria; order Sphingomonadales; family Sphingomonadaceae; genus Pacificimonas. The sequence goes on from JAZBPX010000034.1 coordinate 15,615, forward strand.
CTGACGGGTCGGAGGTGCTGGTCGGCAGGCCCGTTGCGGAGACGGGGCCGCTCCAGGCGACCCTTTTCGGCTGGGGGATCGTCATATCGGTCCTGATCGTCGCGCTCGCCGCGCTCGCCGCCTTCGTTGTTGGCCGCGCCATCAGCCGCCGCCTCGGCAACCTCAACCAGCTTTGCGACGAGGTGGAGCGCGGGGCTGTCGATGCCCGCCATATTGTGCGGGGCCGCGACGAGATTGCGCTGCTTGCCGCCCATATGAACCGCATGCTCGATGAATTGCAGCGGCGCATGGAAGCGCTGCGGGACACGACGGACGGCCTCGCCCATGACCTTCGCACCCCCCTTGCCCGCGTGCAGGGCCGCCTGACCCGGATCGAGGACATGGCGGATGACGATCGCTTCGGCGCGGAAGTGCGCGTTGCATCCGGCGAGCTCGAACGGCTGATGGACAGCTTCAACGCTCTCTTGGAGCTGCGCGAGATCGAAACCGAAACCGCGCTCACCCCCGACCGGTTCGACGTCGCCGCAGCCGTCGAGGACGCCGCCGAACTCTACGAAGCCGTCGCCGAAGACGAGCATGGCATTACCTTCGAGCGCGACCTCCAAACCTGCCGCGCGGCCGGGAACGCCTCCCTGATCGTGCGCGCGGCGGCGAACATGATCGACAATGCCATCAAGGCGTCGCCGAACGGCGGCCGCATCCGCATCGCGACCGCCTGCTCCGGGACCGCGGTCGAGATTTCCGTGCGCGACTGGGGCGTCGGTTTGACCGGCCAGCGGCAGGCGCGCTCCACCTTCGGCGGGCACGGCATCGGCCTTCGAATCGTCAGGGCGGTGGCTCGTCGTCACGGCGGCGAATTTACGCTGACCGCTCTAAATCAAGGGGTTCAGGCTATTCTTAAGTTGCCGATCGCGCCGCAAGAGCGTCAGGTTTCGTAAGAAGAATTCGTACGCCGATCTGTCCAAGACAGGAGCGTAACGAATCGAAACAGGGATTTGTGGGGAGTTCGCATGAGTAGAATTGCGCTTCTTTTGGCGGCGACGTGCTGTGCGGCCTCGCTACCGGCGCCCGGCCTGGCGGTCGTTGACGACCTCGTCACCTCGGCGCTTCGCACGCACGCCGCCGGTAATGCCGACGAGGCTTACCAGGCACTCATCCCGTCAATGGCGGACCGCGCGGGCGATCCCGATTACGATTATGCGCTTGGCCTCGCTGCCGCCGATTCGGGCCGCCCGGCAGAGGCGATCATCGCGCTGCAGCGGGTCCTGTCGGTCCAGCCTGACAACGCACAGGCCCGCGCCGAACTCGCCCGCGCCTACGCCCTTGGCGGTGACATCGACACCGCCCGCGCCGAGTTCAACACGGCGCTCGCCGATCCCAGCCTTCCCGATCCGGTGCGCCAGCGTTTCAACCGGATTGTACGGAGTTACGACACGGCGATCGACGGCAGTTCCAGCGTCTCCGGCTTCATCGATGGCTCCGTGGGCTTCGATTCGAACATCAACGCAGCGACCGATGAGGATTCCATCACCATCCCGCTGTTCGCCGGTTTCGGACCCGGCGTGCTCGGTCCCGGCGCGGTGTCGCAGGATGACGTCTTCTCTGAGGTTGTTGGCGGCGTCTCCGGCGTCTGGTCCACCAGCCGCCAGGCGCGCTTCTTCGTGTCCGCCCTCGGCAACTGGCGCAATAATTTCGACGATGGCGATTTCGATCAGGTCGCGGTGACCGGCACGGCAGGCGCGGCGCATACCTTTGCGGGCGGCAATGTCCTGTCGCTGTCCGCACAGGCCCAGCAGTTCTGGCTCGGCGGCGACAGCTTCCGCCAGGCCTTTGGCGGCGTCCTGCAATATACGAACCGCCTGTCCGGCGGCCGCGCGCTCAGCGTGTCCGGCGAGTTCTTCCGGCAGAATTTCGATGATGACCCCTTGCGCGATTCCAACCGCTACGGCGTCGGCGTCAGCTATGCCGGCCGCACCTTTGTCGTGTCCGGTTCCGCCGGTCATGAGGAAACCCGCCGCGCGGGCGCGGACCATCTCTCTTTCGACTTCGCCCGCGCGAATGTCGGCATCGAAGAGCCGGTGGCGGAGGACATGAACGTCATCGCCGGAATCGGCGGCCAGCTTCGCCGCTACGATGATGACGACCCGCTGTTCCTGACCGCGCGCAAGGACGAGCAGCTCGACGGCCAGCTCGGCCTGAAGGTGAGGCTCGGCGACAATCTCTATGCCCGCCCGCGCGTCACCTACACCCGCAACTGGTCCAATATTCCGTTGTTCGACTACGACCGCTTTACCGGCAGCGTCGGCGTCCGCCTCGAGTTTTAAGGGAGGATTGAGTTATGATCCGCACTCGCACGCTTCTGCTTCTCTCGGCCGCGTCCATGGCCGCCGCAGTCACAGCCAATCCGGCCAGCGCCGCCCGCTACGTCTTCGGCGGCGAGGGCGCGATTGAGGATGGGCGTTCCTACCGGGCGACCTCCGGCACCACCCAGCTCATGCTCGACAACGGCGCGCTCGTCAGCCTCGTCGATGCCGCGAACTTCACCGTGAACGGCCTTGAGGTTCGCCTCGACCGCGGCGGTGTGACCATCGCCGGCCCCGGCGATTCGACGGTCACCCTGATTACCCCCTCCGGCACCGCGATGGTCAGCGGCGCGGCCGCGCTGCAGGTCTCGAATGCCGGGTTCAACGGCAATGTCCTCTCCGGCAGCATGCGGGTCAGCGCGAACGGCGAAACCCGTCGCTATTCCCGCGGCGACAGCTGGCGCGTGAACCGCGGCAGCGCCCCACGGCAGGTCATGGCGAACCGCGCGCAGGCAACGCCGCAGGTCAGCAGCCTGTCCGACGGCGGTGTTGCCGCGGCGGCCGAGAACGGCCTACCCGTCACGCTCGGCCTCGCCTTGGAAGCGATCGGTGCAGAGGGGGACATCGTGGAGGCGGCGATTGCCGTCGACGCAGCGTCCGCAAACCCGGGCATCACGGCGCTTCCCTCCGGCACGATCACCCGGCTCCTCGCCTTTTCGGACGATCTGGCGGGCGCACTTGGCGGCGCGACGTTCACCGGCGTCACGCCCGATCTCGTCAACGCCTATCTGCAGTTCCTTGCAGGCGGCGGGCAGATCGCGGAGTTCCAGTCGTCCTTCACCGCGCTCGTGAACCAGTATCTCGCCGCGCTGGCCGCGGGCGGCAACGTGACGGAAATCCCCTCCGCGGGCGGCGCCCTGCCGAACCTCAGCACCGATGCGCTGAACGCCTATCTAGAATTCCTTCAGGCGAACGGCGCTCTGACGGCCATCGCCGAATCGCAGCAGGATCTGCTGTCGGCCTATCTCGCGTTCATCAGCGACGGCGGAACACCGGCCAATTTCGTCGTTCCCGGCGCGGCGCTGAACCCGGATGTCCTCGACGCCTATGTCACCGCCATCCAGAACTATGTCGCGCTGCTGTCGGCTGGCGGCAGCCCGGATAGCTTCGCCGTCCCACCCGAGACGATCCTCGGCTTCCTCGAAAGCCTTGAGGCCTCCGGCCTGATCGACGACCTTCTCGCGTCCCAAGCTTCGGCGATTCAAGATTACCTCGCCTTCGTGCGCGCGGGCAACGATCCCGGCGACTTCGACGGCTTTGTCGATCTCGACGGCGACCTGCCGCAGGCTCTTGCAGAACAATATGCCGGTTTCGTCCAGGCCTATGTCAGCTTCCTGCGCGGTGGCGGCGACCCGGCTGCGTTCGCTGGCGGGGCGGGCATCATCGCGACTTACATCCAGGCGCTGGAAAACGCCGGACTCGTCAGCGACCTGATCCCGGACTTCGACGAGGAGGTCAGCGCCTATCTCGACTTCATCCAGTCCGGCGGAAACCCGGCGGACTTTACCGGCTTCGGCATTTCGCAGGATCTTGCCACCCAATATGCGTCCGCGCTGCAGACCTTCATCGCCTTTGTGCAGAGCGGCGGCGACCCCGCCGACTTCACGGGCGTCGGCGAGCTTACCGAATTCATCGATGCGCTGCAGGACAATGGCCTTCTCGCCGACCTTCTCGGCACGCAGGCGGAGGCGCTGACCAACTACCTCGCCTTCATTCAGGGCGGCGGCAGTCCGTCCGACTTTGTCGGCTTCGGCCTCTCCGATGACCTGGTCGCGCAATATGTCGCCACCATTCAAAGCTATGTCGCCTTCATTCAGGGGGGCGGCGATCCGGCGGACTTCGCGGGCGGCGCTGACCAGATCGAAACGCTGCTGAATACGCTTGAGGCAAACGGCCTTCTCGCGGCGCTCGGCGCGCAGAGCGATACGCTTGAAGACTACCTTCAGTTCGTCGTGAATGGCGGCAATCCCGGCGATTTCACCGGTTTCGGCCTCAGCCAGGCATTGATCGACCAGTATCAGCAGGCGATCATCGCCTATGTCGACTTCCTGCGCGATGGCGGCGACCCGGCGGACTTCACGGGCGGCGCAGCGCAGATCGAGGCGTTCCTGAACGCGCTCGAGGCAAACGGCCTTCTCGAGGATGTCTTCGCCGGACAGGCCATCGCGCTACAGGAGTATCTCTCCTTCCTGCAGGGCGGCGGCGATCCCGGCGATTTCAACGGCTTCGGCCTCAGCCCGGCGCTCGTCGACCAGTATGTCGCCACGATCCAGGCCTATGTCGCCTTCCTTCAGGGCGGCGGCGATCCGGCCGACTTTGCAGGCGGCGCAGCCCAGATCGAGGCCTTCCTCGAGGCGCTTCAGGACAATGACCTTCTCGAGGACGCGCTCGGCGCACAGGCCGCCGCGCTTCAGGCCTATCTCGCCTTCGTGAACGGCGGCGGCGATCCCGGGAATTTCGACGGCTTCGGCATCTCCGACGCCATCGCGCAGCAATATGCGGCGGCCCTCAATGCCTTCCTCGCTTTCATTCAGGATGGCGGCGTCCCCAGCCAGTTTACCGGCCTCTCCGAGCAGGTCTTCCAGGCCTATCTCGAGGCGCTGCAGGCGGCAGGCCTCCTCGCCACCCTACTGCCCGACCAGGCCGATTTCTTCGCCGACTACCTCGCCTTCCTGCAGATGGGCGGCAGCTTCGACGAGTTTGGCGGCCTGCCCGCACCCTTCGAGTTTCCCGTGCCGCAGGGCCGCATCGAATCGAACCAGTTCGTCGCGGTGAAGGGCGACAACGCCTCCGTCGGCACAGGCGGCTTCAGCGGCCTTAGCGAGCGCGACAACGCGCAGGTCACCTACGACCCGGCGACCGGCGCGCCGCTCTACTATGTCGACGGCAGCCGCCGGTTCGCCATCGGCGACGCCACCCTGATTGAGGGCGGCAGCACGGCGGGCGGTATCGGCTGGGGCCGCTGGGTCAACGGCTCGTCCTTTGCCTTTGAGGATACCGAGTACACGCTCGGCACGGTCGGCATCCATCTCATCGCCGGTCCGCTCGCGACCGATATCCCGGCAGAGGGACTGATCGAGTACAACTTCGCGGGCGGTACGAACCCGACGCTCTCCAGCGGAGAGGTTGGCACGCTCAGTTCCGCACTTGCCGCTGTATCGTTCGGCGCGGATGCCCGTGTCGGCTTCGACCTGACGGCGAGCTTCACGGACAACACCTACACCATCCAGACGCTCGGCGGCATTCAGGAAACCGCCGCCAACGGGATCCCGATCCGGAGCGACCTGGCTCCGGGCCGCTTCTTCAGCGGCGGCGGCGGTGAGACCATCATCACCGGGAACACCTGCGCCTCCGGCTGCACGGTCGATGTGCGCGGCTGGCTGTCCGGACCGGGCGCGGAGGGCCTCGCCCTTCACTACACCGCCTATGAAGTGGACGGCGACGAGCTTCTCGGCACCGCCGCCTTCACGAAGGGCAATCCGCTCGACACGAGCGGCGGCGGCGGCATTCTGCCGGACGGCCCCGGCGGCGACCGCAATGCCACACCGTCCGGCACGGTCGACGATTATACCGTCAGCTATGTCAGCCGCAGCGCGCGCGAAGTCGTCCCGGCGACGGAGGTTGCGTTCAATGACGACGGCACCATTGGCCGATTCTCGCGGGCGACATCGGGCACGAATGTCCAGCAGCTGCCGCAGTCAAATTCGCTTACCGATCCGGACGATGCCGGTTTCATCGGCGACATCATCCAGTGGGCGCGCTGGGGTAACACGGCGAACCAGAACACCTCCGGTGGGCTGCACGCGGTAACGGGGATCACGACCCTTGCGCTGCCGACACAGGGCACCGTCAGCTATGCACTGGTGGGCGGCACAGAGCCGACCGGGCAGGGTTCGCTGACGACGGAGGAAACCGGAGCTTTCAGCGGCAGCCTCTCCGTCGCCTTCGGCACCGCGCCGACCGTGACCCTGGATGCCAGCGTCTTTCTTCTCGACCGCGGTTATGGGTTCGAGGCTACCGGCAACGTTGATACCGACAATTTCAGCTTCTTCGGCACGGACTCCCGCCTGACGGGACTGACCGATACCAGTTGCACCTCAGCCAACAGCTGCGGCGGCACCTTTGAGGGCTCCTTCTACGGCGAGGATGGTAGCTTCGCGGGTCTCGTATACGCGCTCGGCGACGGAATCGGTAACAGCACCGGCCGCGTCTTCGGCTCCGCAGTCTTCGAGGCAGGCGCAGCCGGCATCGCGATGGTCGGCGCGATGCCCACAACGGGAGGTGGCTCCCAGCAAGATCCATCCGTGACGCCAACGGGGACGCTGACCAACTATTTCGTGGCGACGGCAGGGCGAAACGCGAGAGATACGACATTCACGTCAGCACCTACCGTGACGTTCAGCGACGCCGGCGCTATCGAGAGGTACCAGCGCCAGACCAGCTCTGGTCCGCGCACCGTCGAGCGCCGGCAATCGCTGAACGACTTCGGGTTTGTAGGCAACATCGTTCAATGGACGGCTTCCGGGTCTCCGGACAATCCCTTCCACATCCTGTCCGGCATTCCGACGACCAGTCTGCCCATGAGCGGTAGTGTTTCTTACGGTCTTGTGGGCGGCACGTTGCCAGTTGGTACAGGTCGATTGGCGGGCACGGAGACCGGAGCCTTTGCCGGGACGCTATCCGTAACGTTCGGCACGACGGCAAGCGTCGATGTCGATGCGCAGGTTTATCTCGGTGAGTTTGCGTTCGGCCTGACCGACAGCTTCGCGCTAGATTCGTTCACTTTCACATCGGGCAGCAGCGCAGGTGCGAACGTTACTGGCTTGAATGACTCGACCTGCATCGGCGTGGGCTGCTTTGGTCTGGTTTACGGATCACTCTTCGGTGACGATGCTGGGTATGCGGGCTTCTCCTACGAGGTCGGTTCCGGGTCCGGTCCCAACAGGGGCGGCGTCGTCGGTACGGCGGCGTTCCAGGCCAATGCGCCCGGAATTGCCAGCATTGGGACGATCCCGTCGACCGGTGGTGGGTCCAGCGGCGGCCAGACTGGCATGGTCGCGAATGAAGTCATGGTCTACACCGGCCTTCAGACCGGCATCGACAACCGCCAGCCCGTTACCGTGACCTACGAGAACGGCGCGCCCGTCTCCTACGTCTGGGAACTCAATGACTTCACGCGGTCCAACGAGGCGCGGGAGATCGGCACGAACCAGGCGCTCGAAACCGGCTCGGTGGCCGAAATCATCGGCTGGACGCGCTGGGCGGGCGGCACGACGGCGGGCACATACTTCCAGCGCAGCGAGGTCGACCTGCCGGCAAATGGCGGCGAGCATATCGTGTCCGGAACCCCGGCGACGAACCTGCCGGGCAGCGGAACGGTCGGTTACGAGCTTGTCGGCGCGACCAGCCCCACGGTCCGCGACGGCTCGGCCGCGCCGGGCACCTTCAGCGGTGATCTGGCTGTGGGCTTCGGCTCCGAAGTCCGCGTCGGCTTTGAGTTCGACATCGCCATCGACGGCTCGACCTACGCCCTCAACACACCCGGCGGCGTTGCCGACGTGTCGGGCGGTGCCCTCGTTGATACCTCTGGCGGCGATTTCAACATGATCTGGGGCGTCCCGACGCTTCCCGTCGTGGGCGATGGCTCGCTCTGCAGCGGCTGCAACGCCAATGTTCAGGGCTTCCTCGCCGGTGACGGTGCCAGCCATGTCGGCGTCGCCTACACCTTCGGCAGCGCGGCAAATCAGGACGGCTTCGTCAGCGGTTCGGCGGTCTTCGGCGTCCGCAACTAGGTCTGGCCGCCCGGCGGCAAACGTGGGGGCTCGCGGTTCGCCGCGGGCCCCTTCTCTTTTACGATATGGACAAGTCGTCCACCGCGCGACAGCTTCACGCAACGCGAGTCGTTTCGGGGGAGTAGCGTTCATGCGTGCTATCAGAGCGGTCGTCGCCGCCGCCCTCATGGCCTTTGGGCTCGCCGCGCCCGGCCTCAGCCAGTCCGCCCAGCCGCCGACCGCCCAGCCTCCCACCGCCGCCCAGCTCGACCGTCTGGAAGACCTCCGCAAGGCCGCAGACGAGATCGACGTCGCCGCCGATACCGAAGCGAACCGCGCGGGCTGGCAGCGCGCCATCGACTATGCCCGCTCCATCTATCCCGCCGACCACCCCGTCGTCGCCTCCTTCGAAAGCGAACTCAGCCTCGCGGACTATTTCGCCGGTGACGTGCCCACCGCCATCGAACGGCTGGAGCGCTGGCTGCCGGTGATCGCCGCCGGCGGCCCGGACTATGAGGGCGACGTGATCGACAGCCAGAACGCGCTTGTCGTCATGTACATGAAAACGGGCCGCACCGAGGATGCGCTCGCCATGGCGGGCACGGTCCTTGAGCAGCGCCGCCGCCAATATGCCGCCAGTCCCGACGAGCGCATTGTCATCAAGGAGATGGCCGCCGCGCTCAACAACGTCGCCAACGCCCAGAACGAGATCGGCAATTACGACCGCGCGGTCGAGTTCATTCTGGAAAGCGCAGAGGTAGCCGACCGGCTGGAGGGCACGGTCCCGAACGCCGCCGTCTGGTACGCCAACGTCCCCATCTTCCTCGCCCGCGCCGGCCGTATGGACGAGGCGTTCGTTGAGGCGCGCGCCAATCTCGAAAAGATCGGCGGCATGCTGCCGGAGGGGCACCCCTATATCGCGGCGATCTACAACACCTTCGCCAACATGGCGGCCGAGCGGCAGAAGTTCGCCGACGCCGAAGCCGCCGGACGCCGCGCGATCGAAATCGCCAGCGGCACCTTCGGCCCCGATCATTTCCAGACGTCCGGCTACCGCGCGGCCCTCGCCCGCATCCTCGCCGCGCAGGGCAAGAGCGCGGAGGCCCTCGAAATCTCCGACGGCGCCTATGAGGCGGTATCCGGTGCGCTCGGCCCGACCGCAGACCTTTCGCTTCTCGCCCGCACCGCCCGCGCCGAGGCTTTGTTTGCAGAGGGGCGCTTCGCCGCCGCCCTCGATGAAGCGAGCGCGGTCTACGCCCAGCACCGCAAGTCCAACCAGCCCGGCCACCGCGACCGTATCGCCTCGGGCGAACTCGTCGCCGCGGCGCAGTCCAGGCTCGGCCGCGATGCCGACGCCTACCGCACCTTTTACGCCGTTCAGCAGGCGCGCCGCGATATCTTTCCGGCGGACAGCATCCAGCGTCTTGCCGGTGAAGTTCGCCTCGGCCAGCTCGCGGCCCGCGCCGGTGTGGGCGACGCCCGCTACGCGCTCGCCAGCGCCGCCGACATGAACAGTCTTGCCGCACGCCTGTCGCTCGGCGGCGGCCTTCCCGCCTCGGACCTTCGCGATCTTCAGGGCGCGCGCGGCTGGGCGCTCGAAGCGGCGCTCGACCTCGGCGAACCTGCCGCGATCTTCGCCGCCGCGCAGCAAATGCTGGACGGACCAGCCGACCGCGCTGTCCGGCTTGCCGCCCTCCGCGACGCCAGTCCCGCCGATGCCGCGCGCATCCGCGCCGCCCAGAACGCGATCCAGGCCCGCCAGCGCCTTGCCCGCCAGTATCTCCGCGCCGTTGGCAGCGGGGTTGCGCCCGCGCAGCTGGAATCGATTTCCGCCGATCTTGCCGCCTTCGACGACAGCGCCGTTGCGGGTGCCCTGCCCGAACTCGCCCTCAGCGAACTCGATACCGTCCGCTCAGCTCTTTCCGCCGATGAAGCGCTACTCCTCGCCGTGCCCGGTCCGGAACGCCTCGCCGTCCTTGCCGTGACCGCCGAAACGGCGACCGTTCACAGCGCTCCGCTGACACGCCAGCAGGTCGCCGCCCTGGCCGGCGATCTTCGCGGCGCGCTTGGCGCGGGAAATGTCCGCCTGCGCGGGCTCCTGACCCAGGCCCCCGAAAGCGGTGCGGACGCCTATGACTTCGCGCCCGGCGCCGCCCTCCATGCCGCGATCTTCTCCGATGCCATCCAGGGTGCGCTCGCCGGGAAGAGCAGCCTCGCCGTCGCGGCGGGCGGCGCGCTTAGCCGCGTGCCCTTCGCCGTCCTCGCGCCCGCGCCCGCGGACGGCCGCCTCGCCTCAGCCGACTGGCTGATCCGCCGCCACGGCCTGTCCTCGCTCGCGTCTCTTGGCGCGCCTGCATCAAGCGCTGCAGAGACCGCGCCGCGCGGCCGCCGGGTCATCGCCATCGGCGCACCCGACCTCGGCGAGAATGCCGCGCTCCTTCGCTCGGCCTATGAAGCGGGGTCGCAGCTTGCCGACCTCCCCTCCCTTCCCGAGGCGCAGGCGGAACTCGATGCAATCGCCGCCGCCATCGACGCCGACGAGCGCGTTCTCCTGATCGGCGGCGAGGCGCGCGAGGAGGACGTCACCGCCGCCCTCTCTCGCCCCAGCGATGTCGTCGCCTTCGCGACCCACGGCCTTCTCGACGGCGAGCTGGCGGGCCTCTCCGAACCAGCCCTCGCCCTCACACCCGGTGAAACCTCCGACGGCCTCCTTCTGGCCAGCGAGATCGCCGCCCTTCCGCTCGATACCGACTGGGTGGTCCTCTCCGCCTGCAATACCGGCGGTCCCGGCTATGCCGGCGCGAGCGGCCTCTCCGGCCTTGCCAGCGCCTTCCTTTACGCCGGCGCGCGCAATCTTCTCGTGTCGCACTGGGAGGTTGCCGATGAGGTCGCGGCCCGCCTGACCGTCCCCACCGTGCGCGCGCGCTACCGCGACGGTACCGACCCCGGCGAGGGGCTGCGGCAGGCGCAGCTCGCCCTGATTGACGGCCCGGAGGCCCGCTTCCGGCACCCCGCGTTCTGGGCACCGTTCGTCTATGTCGGCGGCAACCTCACCGCCGATTAGCGCTGGGCCCTAATCTCCGTCGTCACCGTCATCCGCGTCGTTCTCGTCCTCGTCCTGGATCGCCAGCTCCTTCGGAAAGGCGATTTCGGTGCGAAAGCCCGCTGTTCCGTTCGTCTCGATCACGCCGCCATGCCGCGCCGCCATCGACCGGATCATGCGCCAGCCCAGTGAATCCGGCCGTTCCGGCTTGTCCGTGCCGTCCGCCAGGCCAACGCCGTCATCGGATACTACAAGCGTATAGGCGCCGACGCTTTCCTTCCGCCCATCCTCTTCCAACGCGACCGAAATGACACCCGTTTCCCGGTTCTTGAAGGCATGTTTGAAGGCGTTCGTGATCAGTTCGCCCGCAATCAGCCCCAGGTCAATGGCCACATTGCTGCGCACGAGGATGGGGGCACCGGACACCTTGATCTCGATGTCGCGGTCGTCCGAGGTAAAGGCTTCCATCGCGTGGCCTGAGACGCTCTTCAGAAACGGCAAGAGCTCGACCTGGTCGGACTGCTGCGCGCGCTGCAGGTCCTGGTGCACCCGCGCCACCGAGTGGACCCGCATGTCGAGTTCGGACAGAACCTGTTTCGTTTCCGCACTCTGTGCCCCCCGGCGGCTCAATTGAATGAAGCTGATGATCAGCGCCAGATTGTTGCCGGTCCGGTGATGGACTTCATTGATCAGCAGTTCCTGCTCCGCAATGACCTGCGCCAGGTCGCGGTTCTGCCGCGACAGTTCGGCGACCGGATCGGTCTTTTCGAGCGTCAGCAGCACGTCGCCGACCCGCGCCACACGTTCCGCCAGCCCCTTCACCGGGATACTCAGACGAAAGCCGATCTCGATAACCGTCCCTTCGCTCCCGGTCTGCAGGTCGAACCGGTCCGCGATCCGCTTCACACCGCGCAGCCCCAGGCCCATCCCTTCGCCGCCAAGGCCGGTGCCGCCGCCCAAAACGGCGCGGCCGGACAGCTTCTGCGCGCGGTCCGGGATGCCTGGTCCCTGGTCTGATACCGACACGCCCAGCCATGTCTGGGTCCCATCAGCGAAAGCGCGAAACGTGACCCGCCCGCCCCCTGCATATTGCAGCGCATTGCGGCTCAGCTCCAGGCACGCAGTGACGGAGCGGGTGCGCGCAAAGCGTTCCAGCCCCAGCTCGGTCGCAACCCGGTCCGCCACCTGCCGCACCCGCGCGATGTCCGCTTCGACAGCGATCCTGACGGTCGTGATCTGCATGGCGGGCTTACAGCGCCCGCGCCGGCAGGCTGCGCACGACGATGATGGAGGCGTCGTCCCGCCCCCGGAAATGCTCGTCCAGCAGGCGGCCGGCGATGACCGGCGCGCTGTGCTGGAACAGGTCGCGGTAATCGTCCATCGTGCGGATTGTCGACATCCCGTCCGAATGCATGACCAGCGTCGATCCTGCGGCGAACGGGCTCGTCTCGTTCGTTGCCCTGCGCAGCCCGGCCCCGACCATGCCGTCGCGAACGGGCAGCCGCTTCAGCGTGCTTCCGGTTGCCACGCCGATGGTGATGTTGCCGATGCCCGCATGCGTCAGCATGTTCTCTGACAGGTCCAGCGCGACCACCGCTGCCACTGCGCCGCGCGTTCCGGCCAGTACGGAGTCCATCTCGCGCAGGATGCTGGCCGGGTCCTTGCCATGGGCCCTCATGAACGCGCCCCGCGCTTGCCGTGCCGCTTCGGCAGCCTTGCGGCCATGCCCCAGGCCATCGCAAACCATGTACAGCGCCCGGTCCCCGGCCTGCCGCACGGCAACGGCATCGCCGCTCACCCGCTCTGCGGGCAGGGCGACGAAGAAACCCGCGTGATCGATGAAGGATGTCTCGCCGATCGGCTGCGCCTGGAACTCCGCGGCAACGCAGGTGCCCCTGCCCGGCGTGGTATCGATGTCCAGGCGGTCGGACAGCCGCAACATAGCGCCGAACCCCGTTCCCGGAGAGGTTTTCGTCGATACCCCGTCCTTCAGCATCCGGTCCAGCCGCTCGATTCCCGGCCCGGTATCGACGCCCAGCACCTGGATCCGCTCCAGGCCCGGCGGGCCAAAGGGCTGCACGAGCATTTGCCCGCCGCCGCCGTGGCGAATGATGTTCTGCGCGATTTCCGTCGTCACGATGGCGATGTGCTCGACCTTCGTGGACGGCAGGTTCATGCCATTCGCCTGATGCCGCGCGCGCCGCCGCGCCTCGGCAACGCCGCTCGGTTCGTTCAGGCGGATCCACAGCGGCGTCATCGGCGTTGCAGCTTCCCGGTCATGCGGACGACCGTGCCGCCGCCGGGGGCATTTTCGATCTCGAAAGTACTGGTCAGGCGCTGCGCCCCGCCAAGGCCGCGGCCCATGCTGTCTCCGGTCGAAAAGCCGTCCGTCATGGCCTCGGGAAGGTTGGCAATCCCGGTGCCTCGGTCGCGGCATTCGACACCGACACTGCGATCCCTCGGCAGCAGAAAGACGTCCAGCCGCCCGCCGCCGCCATGCTTGACGGCATTGCGGGCAATCTCGCTGACAGCAGTGACGAAGCGGGTCTGCATCAGGGTATTCGCACCTTCACCTTTCATCACTTTTGCCACGACGCCGCGCGCCATGGCCACGTCGCGGTCGGTCCTCAGGTCAACGGATGCCGCCTTTCGGCAGCCTTCAAAGGTCATCCCGGCCCAGAACCCCGGATTTTCTGCAGGGCGTGGGTCAGGGTCAGCGCCGTGCGGTTCTCCGGCAAGTACATGCCCAGCTCGACCAGCGTCATGGCAACCGCGGGCCGCATGCCAACGACGTAGGTTTCCGCATCCAGCAGGCGGGCGATCGCGGTCAGCTGCGCCAGCACGCGGCCCACGAACGTATCGACGATCTCCAGCGCGGAAATGTCGATGACAACACCCTTGGCGTCCATTTCGCCGATCCGCTCCGACAGCGCGTCCTGCAGGTCGAGGATGTCCGTGTCGGTGATGTCATCCTGGATCGATACCAGGAGGACACCCTCGACCGGGTAGATCGCCGCTGCCCTCACTTCGTGGCGGCCGGCACGCTATCGACCGGCAGGATCGCGACACCGACCCGTTCCAGCGCATCCTTCAGCGCGCTGCGAATGGAGGACCGGGTGCTGACTTCGCCCACATCGACGCCCAGCTGTACCATGGTCTGCGCGATCTTCGGGCTGATCCCGCTGATGATGCAGTTCGCACCCATCAGGCGGACGGCGGCGGCGGTCCTTAGAAGATGCTGCGCGACCTGCGTATCGACGGTCCGCACGCCGGTGATGTCAATGATGCAGACCTCCGCCTTATACTCCACGATGGCCTGCAGCAGGCTTTCCATGACCTCCTGCGCGCGAAGGGAATCGAGCGTTCCGATCAGCGGCAGGGTCAGGACGCGGTCCCAAAGCTCCACGACCGGCGTGGACAGCTCCATCATCTCCTCGCGCTGGCGTTCGATGACCTGTTCGCGCTCGGCGATGAACACCTCGTTGGTGTACAGGGCAAAGCGGTCGATGGCCTTTGACAGCAGCATGATCTCGTCGACCAGCCTGTCGGGCTCCTTGCACAATTTCACCTTGATGCGCTCGATGATCGGCGTTTTCAGCGCCAGCACCAGCGCCGCCATTTCCTCCGGCCGTACACCGCGCTCGACGCGCTCGTTCGTGATTTCCGACAGGACACCGCGCAGGTCGGCCCAGTAATCGTCCTCAAGGTCGAAATCGCCGTCGTCGCGCTGGCCTTCCTTGACCCCCTTGCGAAACGCCATCAGCAGGCTCGCGGCCTGCTCGCGCTCTTCGGCCTCGGAAAACAGATCGCTGCGCTTGGCCCCGCTCTCGTCGGCCTCGTCGATCCAGTCGCTTAGGATGTCGTTGAAATCCGCCTTCAGCACTTCGAGGGTGGTTTCAAGTTTAACGTCTGACATGCGCTTCCTTCCCTTGTGATCGCCGCCTCAACGAGCCACGCCCAACAAAGTTCTAAACTGCCGCCCCTTCGTGACAGGCGCACACGCGCAGCTTAGTATCGCGCAATGGACATTCGCCCGCTTACCGACGACGTTGCCGCCTCGCCGCAGATCAGCCCGTCCGATGTCGCTGCGCTCAGCGCCGCGGACTACCGGCTTATCGTCAATAACCGCCCGGACGGGGAAGCCCCCGGCCAGTCCGCCGCGGCGGAGATCGCCGCCGCGGCAGAGGCGGAAGGCCTCGCCTTCCTTTCGATCCCCATCGGCCCCGCGCCCATGACGATGGGCGATGTCGAAACGCTCGCCGCCGCGCTTGAATCGGCGGGGGGAAAGACGCTGCTCTATTGCCGCTCGGGCACCCGCTCGACAACGCTCTGGGCCTTCGCGGAGGCGGTTCGGGGCCGCGAGGTTGGCGATATCATCGCCCGCGCCGCCGACGCCGGTTATGATCTCGCGCCGCAGCGCGCCGCCCTCGAACAGATTGCCCGGCGATAGCAGGCCGCCTGCGATGCTCGTTCAGTCGCTTATTTCGATCGCCGGCATCGCGTTCATCGTCGGCGTCGCCTGGCTCCTGTTTCGAGGCAGCCCTCCGGACGCCCTGACCAGCAACGAAGCGAAGGCGCTTGCCGCCCGCGACCTCACCGGCTTCGTACCGGCAGACGCGCTCGTGTCGGCAGAGGGGCGCGCCGCACTCGTCGCGGGCGCGGAGGGTCGCCTTGCCCTCGTGCGCCGCCACGGCGACCACGCCGTTGTCCGCCGCCTTGGCGACGAGGCGCGTATGCAACGCGACGGCGCGGCCTTGCGCCTCCAGACCGGCGAGCGCATGTTCGGCGCGGTGATCCTCGATGCGGGCGAGGACGCCGCCCTGTGGGAATCCCGCCTGACAGCGCTGACGAAAGGAACGCCCGGTGGATCTGCCTGATCCCGTCGCGCTCGCCGTGCCGTTCTTCATCGGCGCGATGCTTCTCGAAATCCTGTTCGTGCGCGCGAAGGGCCGCCCGGCGGGTCATTATGAATGGCGCGATACGGCCACCAGCCTCCTGATGGGGTTCGGCAGTACCGTTGCGGGCCTTCTCACCGGCGGTGTCTTTGTCGCCGCCGCATTATTCGTGGCGCAGTTCCGCGTCGTGGAGGTCGGCTGGGCCTGGTGGGCCTTTCTCCTTTGCTTCCTCCTCGACGACCTCGCCTATTACGCCTTCCACCGCGCCGCCCACCGCGTGCGCTGGTTCTGGGCGAGCCATGTGATCCACCACTCCTCGCAGCACTACAACCTGTCCACGGCGCTGCGGCAGACCTGGACCGGCACGCTTTCGCTCAGCTTTATCTTCTCGCTGCCGCTGTTCCTCGTCTTCGAGCCCGCGATGGTGTTCTTCTGTTCCGGCGCGAACCTCGTCTACCAGTTCTGGATTCACACCGAGTCCGTGAAGACAATGCCGCGCTGGTTCGAGTATGTCTTCAATACGCCGTCCCACCACCGTGTGCATCACGCCACCAATCCGCGTTGCCTCGACCGGAATTACGCCGGGATGCTCATTATCTGGGACCGCATGTTCGGCACCTTCGAGCCGGAACCCGATCCGGAGACGGAGCCGCTTCGTTACGGCATCGTCAAGAATCTCGGGACGTTCAACCCGTTTTGGGTCGCGGCCCATGAATGGGTCGGCATCGCAGAGGATATCTGGCGCGCACCGAGCTGGCGGGCAAAGTTCGCCTACCTCCTTCGCGAACCCGGCTGGAGCCATGATGGCAGCCGCGAAACGTCGGACGATATCCGCGCCGCCGCCGGCCTGACTGAACCCGAAGCGCCGCCCCGCCTGCAAGCCGCGGAATGAGCGCCCCGCCGCCTTTCGACGAAGCGCCCCTCGATGAAGCGCTAATCTCCGAACGCTTCGTCCGCGCGGGCGGTCCCGGCGGTCAGAATGTCAACAAGGTCGAAACCGGCGTCCAGCTCCGCTTCGATCTCGCCGCCGCGCGCTTTCCGGAGGCGATGAAGCGCCGCCTGCGCACCCTCGCCGGTTCGCGCCTGACCGACGACGGTGCCGTCCTGGTCCGGGCCTACCGCTTCCGCACGCAGGAGGCGAACCGCGAAGACGCCCGCGCGCGCCTGTCGTCCCTGATCGAGGAAGCCGCGAAGGCACCGAAACACCGCCGCCCGACGCGGCCTTCGCGCGCCGCCCGCGCCCGCCGCACCGATGCAAAGACAAGCCGTGGCAAAGTGAAGGCCATGCGCGGCCGCCCCGCCCGCGACGACTGAAACGCCGCTACATCTCCGGTTTCGCCCGCGCCGTCGAGGCGCGTTGCGGGCTCAGCCCCGATCGTCGGCGCGCGTATCCAGCTTTCGGCGGCGCTTGTGACGCGACACCGGCTCGGGCTTTGCCGTAAAGAACCCGAGTATCTTCCTCACCGGCTTTCGCACGTCCTCGGCGATCACGAGCATCAGCAGCGCCAGCAGGACGAGGAGCCCCGTCACCGGAAAGGTCAGGATGTACAGCGCCCGCAGCCAGCGCGGCCAGGTCAGGGGCCGCCGCAGGACCTTGCGCGTGCGCCGATACCAGTTCTCTCTGTGTTGGCGCTTGGGCATTGCGCGCGACTCCAGCCACGAATTTCGGGGCCGAGAACATTCTGTCTGCGAAACGGCCTGGGGGTTTCCTATAGCCTATCCGCTATCAGGAAAACTAGCTTAGAGCCGCTAACCTAACGCAACGAAAAGGGGCCGGACCACCGTTTGGCAGCCCGGCCCCCTCGCCGTTCATTCGTACGCCCCCCTTAGGTGCGGACGAACTCCGGATAGGCCTCGATGCCGGTTTCGGACACATCCAGCCCGGCCATCTCTTCTTCCACGCTCGGGCGGACACCGATGGTCGCCTTCAGGGCGAACCAGACAATGCCGGACGCGATGCAGACAAAGATGCCGGTGGCGACCACGCCCACGACCTGCGCCACGATCAGCTCCGGGAAGCTGATCGCCACGGCGAGCGTCCCCCAGATACCGGCCACGAGGTGAACCGGGATCGCGCCGACCACGTCGTCGATGCCCAGCTTGTCGAGGATCGGGACGAAGATCACCGGCAACAGGCCGCCAAGGCCGCCGATCAGGATCGCCGTGCCGACGCTGGGCGCCAGCGGCTCTGCCGTGATCGAGACGAGACCGGCCAGCGCGCCGTTCAGCGCCATGGTCACGTCGGCCTTGCCGTAGCGGATCTGCGTGGCGATGATCGCGACAACCACGCCGGCCGCGGCCGCCATGTTCGTGTTCACGAAGATCTTCGACACATCCGACACGTCACCAACAGTGCCCATCGCCAGCTGCGAGGCGCCGTTGAAGCCGAACCAGCCGAGCCACAGGATGAACGTACCCAGCGTTGCCAGCGGGATGTTCGTTCCCGGGAAGACGACGACCTTGCCGTCGACATAGCGGCCCGTCCGCGCCCCGATGATGATCGCACCCATCAGCGCGGCCCAGCCGCCCGTGGAGTGAACCAGCGTCGAACCGGCAAAGTCGCTGAAGCCCATGGCGTCGAGGAACCCGCCGCCCCATTCCCAGCTGACCACCACCGGATAGATGAAGCCCGTCAGGATGGTGACGAAGATGAAGAACGGAACGATCTTCACCCGCTCGGCCACCGTGCCGGACACGATGGAGGCTGTCGTGGCGCAGAACACCATCTGAAAGAACCAGTCCGATGCCACCGAATAACCGGTGTCGAGGTCGGCCTCGCCAACCCCCTGCATCGGATACCAGCCGGTCAGACCGCCGACGAACCCATTGAAGTCGCCCGGATAGGCGATGTTATAGCCGATGATCCAGAACATCAGGCCCGCGATCGAATAGAGGCCGATATTCTTCAGGCACTGCGTGCTGGTATTCTTGGCGCGGACGAGGCCGGCCTCCAGCATGGCAAAGCCCGCCGCCATCCACATGACGAGGAACCCGCCGATCAGGAACAGCAGCGTATTGAGGATATAGCCCGTGCCGCCGGAAACGGCGTCGACCGCCACCTCCTGCGCCAGGGCCGGTGAAGACAGGGTCAGCGCGGCAAGGCCGGCACCCATGAAGCGTGTAAGGTAGGTCAAGTGTCCCCTCCGTCTCTCTAAAGCGCTGTTTCGGCGGTTTCGCCGGTGCGGATCCGCACCACGTCGTCCACCGACAGGGTGAAGATCTTGCCGTCGCCGATGGCGCCCGTGTTGGCGGTTTCGCGCACGGTCTCAATCACCCGCGGCGCCAGCGCCGTCGTCGTGACGATTTCCAGCTTCAGCTTGGGTACGAAGGTCACGGCATATTCGGCGCCGCGGTAAACCTCGGTATGCCCCTTCTGCCGGCCGTAGCCCTTCACTTCGGACACCGTCATGCCCTGAATGCCCAGCCCCTCGAGGGCTTCACGCACCTCGTCGAGCTTGAACGGTTTGATGATCGCGATGACGAGTTTCATGCGCCTCGCCCCCCTTTCTCTTGTCAGCGTTGATGTCGCTGAGGGGGTCCGGAGCACGAACCGTGCCAAGTGCCGAAATTTGCTGCAACCGCTAACAAATTCTTAAGAGCACATCCGAAACGACGCCTATTTCCTAGGCGCGGGAGGCGTGGTGCACAAAGGTTGGGCAGGGCCGCTCCACCCAAAGCTGTCATCCTGACGGAGCCATCAACCCGGAAAATAGACTGTCATCCTGAACTCGTTTCAGGACCCACGCCGCAAGTTGTCGGCGAGGCCGCGACGTCCGCCAGCAACACGAAGTGGGTCCTGAAACAAGTTCAGGATGACAGCGTGGCGCTGGTGCCTGAACCGCCGCTCTCAGCACTCATTGAAAACCGTCATTCCCGCGAACGCGGGAATCCAGCCGCACTGCCAGAGAATACAGGCTCGGCTTCGCCATCGCTGCGCACTGGATTCCCGCGTTCGCGGGAATGACGACCCGATGGGAAGTTCGCCGCCCCCTACAGCCCCAGCAGCGCCCGCGCCTCGCCTTCATCCTCCGCCAGCACCATCAGGCGCGACGGCATCAGCGCGCCGCCGAACAGCGAGCCGGTATTGTGATTAAGGAGCAGCGCCTCGATCCCCGCCGCATCCAGCCGCGCCCGCGCCAGGTCGGCCTCCACCGGATTATAATAGGCGTTCAGTTCGATCATGGCTGCGGACTTAGGGGTCCGGGCGGACAATTGCGAACCGGGCGCGGCACCTACAGGCTGTTCGCGCCCTTCCCGCCGTCCGGCCCGAAATAGCGGTCGGTCGGCCGCACGGGCAGGCCGTCGATCGATGTGGTCCGCTCCTGCACGACCTCGACCCACTCTTCGCCGTCGGCATTGGCATGGGCCTTGGTCAGTGTGTCGCGCGGGCGTTCGACATGCATCACCGGCACGCCCCAGCCGCAGCTCGTCTGCACGCTTTCGACGTCGATGACAAAGATCTGCCGCGTGCCCGGCAGCAGCTCGAAGCGCGCCGCCAGCCCCGCCCACTCAACGTCCTGCGGCAACACCGCCCGCCCGCGCCCATAAATCCGCAGGATGTTCGCCGGGTTTTCGAAGGCGCAGAACATGATCGTGATCCGCCCGTCCGCCGCCAGGTGCGCGTGCGTCTCGTTCCCCGACCCGCCAAGGTCCAGATACGCCACCTGCCCCTCGGACAAGACCCGGAACGTATCCAAGCCCTTCGGCGACAGGTTGATCCGCGCCTCCGCCGCCGCGGTCGCGGTAAAAAACACCGGCTGCGCCCTGATGAACGCGATATGCTTGTCTGTGAGCGTCTCGGTGAAGTCGGCCATGGCCCGGACGCTAGCCGAGCAGCGCAGGCTTCGCCAGCATCCAGATGCCCATGCCGATCATGGCGAGGTTTTCCGTCAGCGATACAAACCCCAGCGGCACGTTCGAATTGCCGCCCACGCAGGCGCACTTGAGTTCCCGCTTGTCGATATAGACCGCCTTGATCACGCTGACCGCACCGACAGTGCCGATGAACAGGGCCACGGGCGCCGACAAGAAGGTGAGCGCGCCGGAAATCATCAGGATGCCCGCAAAGGCCTCGGCAAAAGGATAAACGAACCCGTAGCGAACCCAGCGCCGCGCCAGCAGATCGTAATTCAGGAACATCGTCGAAAAGCTGCGGATGTCCTGCAGCTTCTGAACGGCAAGGAAGCACATAGAGAAGGCGATGAACCATTCCGCGGCGCGAATGGTCAATAGGTCGCCAAACGCCGCCCAGCTCGCGGCCAGCGCCATGAGCGCAGCGACGGCAAAGATCGCCACGACGGGCTGATAGCTGGTTTCGCCTTCCTCGCGCACGGATTTGTCGAAATGGCGTCTCAAGTCTTCATACCCGCCGATACGTTCGCCATTGATAAAGGTCTGCGGCGTTGTTTCGACGTCGTGCTTCGCCTTGAAGGCGTCGGTTTCGGCGCGCGTTTCGAGGTGATGATCCTCGACGCTGAATCCTTCGCGCTTCAGCAGGTCGAGGGTCTTCAGCCCGTAGGGACAGACGTGATCCGGCATGACCATCCGGTAGACGGTTGCAGTCTTCGTCATCGGCGCTGCTTCTCGAACAGGACGACAAGCTCCTCGAACTTCTGCCGCTGCTCCTCCTCGCTGCCGGAGGCGATGGCGTCGGCGACGCAGTGCGAGGCATGATCCTTCAGGATCTCGGTCTCGGCCTTCGCGAGTGCGGCCTTCACCGCCTGCAGCTGGTTCAGGACGTCGATGCAATAGCGGTCTTCCGCCACCATCTTCGCGACGCCGCGCACCTGACCCTCGATCCGGTTCAGCCGATTCTCGATGGCCTTGCGGCCTGCGGTTTCTGTCTTGATACCCATACCCCCTATATGTATATGACCCCGATGCGTTTGTCCATATTCATCTCCGCACTCTTCGCGATGAGCCTTGCCGCCCAGGGCCATGCAAGGCCGGTCAGCTATCCCGGCGGCTGGACATTAATTGCTGAGGGGAACGCTTTCCAGCAGTCCCTGCTCGCGCATTACTCGCCTAGCGCAAAGGTCAGCGTGGGCCTGCGCATGGCGCATCTGGACGAGCCCGATGCCCTTACGGTCGGCCCACAGGTCAATGTACTGTTGAAGCGCTGGAACGCCCGGGTCAGCCAAGGCAATCTCTACTGGAAATCGGGCGCGGGCGTTCTTGTCGATGGTCCGACCGGCGCGGCGGGTTTTACTGGGCTGGCGGCAGACTGGGAAACGCGCCGCCTCTTCCTGTCCTATTCCCTGATGGGCCGCGTTCAGCCCGGCGAGGACCAGATCGTCCAGTCCGGGCGTCTCGGCTGGGCACCCTATGAGGGCGACTTTGGCGACCTCCACACATGGGTGATGGTGCAGGTCGATCGCCGCGACGGACGTGTCGACGACTGGGAAGTCACACCGCTCGTCCGTCTGTTCAAGGGTGTTGCGCTGGCAGAGGCCGGCATTTCGCTCGAGGGCAATCCGCTCCTGAATTTCACTTACCGTTTCTAAAAGGAACCAGATCATGAAAACGATGCTTCTCGCTGCCATTCTCGCCGCTGCGCCTGCCGCTGCGATCGCGCAGGACCATGACCATGGCGACCATTCCGGTGCCCCCGCCCCCGCCCACGACCATGCGGGGGAAAGCGCCGAGCGGACGGAGGCCGCAACGGCTGACACGCAGGGTGGCACGCTGATTGCCGTCGATGTGAACGGCCTCGTCTGCGATTTCTGCGCCCGCGCGCTCGAAAAGACCTTCGGCAAGCACGACGCCGTGCAGGCCATCGACGTCGACCTCGACGCGAAAATCGTCCGCATCCGCACGAAGCCCGGCGCATCCCTCGGCGATGCGGAAGTGCGCCAGCGCATTCTGGACGCCGGCTATAATGTCGTCGGCATCCGCCGCAGCTAGCGGGCGCATAACCCCATGAGCGAACCCGCCCTCGCCACGGACCGGCGCAACCTCTTTGCGCCCACCCTGTCGCTGTTCGTGTCGAGCGGCACGCTGGTCTGCTGCGCCCTGCCCGCGCTGTTCGTTACGCTCGGCATGGGCGCGGCGCTGGCGGGCCTCACCGCGAACTTCCCGCAGCTGGTCTGGCTGTCGGAATATAAGGAATGGATCTTCGCGGGCGCCGGACTAATGCTGCTCGCGGCAGGCGTCATGCAGTGGCGCGCGCGCAACCTGCCCTGTCCGGTGGACCCGGTGCAAGCGCGGGCCTGCCTGCGCCTCCGCCGAATCAGCCTCGGCATCTACATTTTCGCCGTCGCCGTGTATCTGACCGGCGCCTTCTTCGCCTTCGCCGCAGTCTACGTGCTGCTCTAAGCGGTCAGCCTCCCTCGACCAGCCAAGGTCTACTTACGCCACCTGTCCGGCCGACAGCACCCGAAACGCATCCAGCCCCTTCGGCGAAAGATTGATCCGCGCCCCCGCCGCCTCGGTAAAGGGTATCGGCTGCGCTTCAATGAACACGATATCCTTGTCGGTGAGGGTGTGGGGGGGGTGAAGGTGGCTATCCTTTGAACCACATTGACCGATGAAACTGCGGGCAATGACGCGACAGTGCGTTACAAAGCCAACGCGTCTTGTGCAGTGTGGTCGAGCCGGATCATTCCGACAAGTAGCCACTGATTCTGTGGCCCGTTTTCGACATTCCGCCGACTGTGCATGCTGAAACCCAACACCAATCCAGCATCGAAAAGCTGATGCTCGAACTTCTCTCTCAGAATTCGCATCGCTCGTTCATGGTCGTACTTTCGCTTGTTGCGACTGTATGTTGCGCTGGTCTCCCAGTCATCTGCGATATGCTGGTGTTCATGCCCGTCCTGATCAGTCCACCGAGGCAACCTCAAGAGTGTATGTAAAATCAGAAGGGTCCGCGCCCTCGTATCCAATTGTTGCGAGCATATCGTCGTCTCCGTCTGAGCAAGATACTTCGCCAAGCTCTTCGCGACAGCATGAATCAGACGTGAGTCCGCTGGTCAACCACCCTAAGCCGCCGTGCCCCCCACCGTCAGCCCTTCGGCAAACATCGTCGGCTGCCCGACACCCGCGGGGATACTCTGCCCGCCCTTGCCGCAGACGCCGATGCCTTCGTCGAGCGCGAAGTCGGTGCCGATGGCCTTCACCCGCGTCATCACTTCGGGGCCAGAGCCGATCAGGGTCGCGCCCTTGATCGGCGCGCCGAGTTTGCCGTCCTCGATCAGATAGGCCTCGGTGCAGCTGAAGACGAACTTGCCGCTGGTGATGTCGACCTGCCCGCCGCCAAAGCTCTTGGTATAGATGCCGGTGCCTGCCCGCTGGACGATCTCTTCGGGGTCGTCCGCGCCCGCCGTCATGAAGGTGTTCGTCATGCGCGGCATGGGCGCGTGGCCATAGCTTTCGCGGCGGCCATTCCCGGTCGGCTCCACGCCCATCAGGCGCGCATTCAGCCGGTCCTGCATATAGCCCTTCAGCACCCCGTCCTCGATCAGCACGGTCTCCGACGTCGGCGTGCCCTCATCGTCGATGGTCAGCGAGCCGCGCCGCTCGTCGAGGTTGCCCTGGTCGACGACGGTCACGCCCTTCGCGGCGACCTGTTCGCCGATCCGGCCAGAGAAGGTCGACTGCCCCTTGCGGTTGAAGTCGCCCTCCAGCCCGTGGCCCACCGCCTCGTGCAAGAGCACGCCGCACCAGCCCGAACCGAGCACCACGTTCATCTGCCCGGCGGGCGCATCGATGCTGTCCTGGTTCACGAGGCTCTGACGCAGCGCCTCGTCGATCGCGCCGTTCCAGCTGTCCTCCTCCATCAGCCGCTCCAGCGGATAACGGCCGCCATGGCCGAAATAGCCGCGCTCCCGCCGCCCGTTTACCTCGGTGACGATCTCGATGTTCATGCGCACCAGCGGGCGGATGTCCTGCGCGCGAAAGCCGTCGGCGCGCACGATCTCGATGGCGGAATGGCTGGCGACGAGGCTGACCGACACCTGCTTCACCCGCGGATCGCGCGCCCGCGCCGCCGCGTCGATGCGCTGGAGGAGGTCGACCTTCAACTTGAACGGCGTCGCATCCAGCGGATTGTCCGCGCCGTAAAGGTGCCGGTTCGTCCGCGCGGGGGGTGCGCTCTCAATCGCTTCATGGCCCTTGGCGGCAAGGCCTACCGTCTCGCCGGCCCGCCGGATCGCCGCCTCGGTCATGACGTTGGAGTGGGCAAAGGCGGTCTTCTCCCCCGCCAGCCCGCGCAGGCCGAACCCGCGCATATGATCGTAGTTCGCACCCTTCAGCCGCCCGTCGTCAAAGCTGAAGCTCTCCGTCACGGCATTCTGCACATACAGTTCGCCATCGTCCGTCCCGGCGAGGAGATCGCCGACAAGGCCGGGCAGGCGCGCGGGATCGATCTCCGTTCCGTCATAAAGGTAGCTGTTCGGGTCGGCGGCGGGGAGGGTGGCTGTGGTCATCGGCCCTATATGCGGGGCCGCGCGCACCTTCGCCACCCTCCCGCCCGTCAAAGCGTCAGGATGACCCGGCCCGCGCCCGTCCCTACACCCCGAATCCATGCAGGCCGGTTACCAGCTCTATGGCGCGCGCGCCTCCTTCTACACACAGAAGGCGGCGGTGATGCTGGCCGCCATGCAGCTGCCGCACGAGGTGCTGCACAAGACAGCCGAGAACGGCGCGGACATCGAGCTGGCCGCAGGCGGCTATGACAAGGTGCCGGTCCTTCGCACGCCTTGTGATGACTGGGTCACCGATTCGACGCAGATCGGCCTCCATCTCGACACGGAGCATCCGGAGGCGGCGATCCTACCCACCGATCCGGTCATGCGCTGCGCCGCGCTGATCGCCGATGACTGGGCGGACGAGTGGCTGCTCCGCGCGGCGCTGCACTGGCGCGTGACTGACGCCGACAACCGCCGCTGGACCGCGCGCCACGTCGCGGCGAACCTCTCGGGCGACGATGATCCCGGCGAGGATCCCGGCTCGGCCTACGACCATCCCGCCGTCGCCTACATCTCCGACTTCTGGGCGCGCGTCGGCGGCGTCAATCGCAACGGCCCGGAATACCGCGAAGAAATCCTCGGCCTCCTCACCCGCACCGCCGACGCCCTCAGCGCACATTTCGAGCAGCGGCCCTTTCTCCTCGGCAGCCGCGTGTCCCTCCCAGACTTCGCCATTTTCGGGATGCTGGAGGCGGGCCTGCTCTGGGAGCCGTCTGCAAAGGCCTTCTTCGAACCGCGCTGGCCCGCCATGGCCGCCTACCGCGAGCGGGTCCGCAGCGCCCATGCCGGAACCGGCGAGTGGGACAGCGCCGCCACGGCACCAGAAACCCTCGCCCGCGTATTCGATGCGCTCGGCAGCGACTTTGCGCCGTTCCTCACCGCCAACGCCGCTGCGACCGCCGCCGGCGAGAAAGAAGCGCGCTGGGGCGATGTCACCATGCGCGCCCGCGGCTTCACCGAGAAGTGCCGCCAGGCGACCGGCGCGGACATTGCCGCGCTCACCGCCGACCAGCGCACCGCCCTTCGCAGCGTCGTGGGCGCGGACCTCCTCGCCGCCTACTGGGCCGCCGATACCCTCTCTGACTGAAGGACACCGCCATGCTCACGAAGGCCGACGAATATCCGATCCACCAGCGCCCGGAGCCGATCGCGACAGCGGGCAGCGACCGCAATTTCTACGACCGCTATTTCCTCAATGGCTATGCACCCGACGGCAGCACCTTCTTCGCCGCGGCGCTCGGCGTCTATCCGCACCTCGCCGTCATGGACGCCGCCTTCTGCGTGAACACCGCTGCCGAGCAGGAGAGCGTCTTCGCCAGCCGCTTGATCCCGGGCGGCGAGCGCATGGACACACAGGTCGATCCCATCGCCATCGAGGTCATCGAGCCGCTGAAATCCATCCGACTGACGGTCACGGGCAAGGACGGCGACCTCGCCGCGGACCTCACAATGACCCAGCGCGCCGACCCCATTGAGGAACCGCGCTTCACCTACCGCGTCGGCACCCGCACCATCATGGACGTCACCCGCCTGACGCAGTCCGCCCAGTGGTCCGGCTGGCTGCTGAAGGACGGCGAGCGCATCGACGTCGACGGCTGGTGGGGCACCCGCGACCGGTCATGGGGCGTCCGTCCCATCGGCGCAGCCGACGCCCAACCCCCGGCAGACCCGAAGGGCTTCCAGTTCTACTGGCTGTGGTCGCCGCTCAACTTCCCTGACCATGCCTTCTTCTGGCACACCAATGACGACGCGGCGGGCAAGCCCTGGAACCGCGCCGGACGCTTGGTCGACCTGAAAAGCGGGGAGGTGACCGAGCTGAACCTCGCGCAGACCCTCACCTTCAAACCCGGCACGCGAAACGCCGCCACTGCGCGTTTTGAGGGCGTCGGCGAGGACAGCGGCGTCTCCGTCGAACTCGATCTGGGCCGGAACTTCTTCATGCACGGCATCGGCTACGGGCACCCCAGCCGCGGCCACGGCAGCTTCCACGGCCCGCACAGCGTCCACCGCGAGAAACACAGCCTGCCGGACGTCGACCTCGCCAATCCCGGCAATGTCCACGTCCAGGCCCTCGCCAGCGCCACCCTCACCCTCGCGGACGGCGCAGAGACAAAGGGACGCGGCGTCCTCGAACAGCTCTACATCGGCCCCCACGCCCCGTCGGGCTTCACCGACATGTTCGACCTGGCGGGGTAAAACGCAGCCCCTGCAACCAAAAGCCTGCCATCCCCGCGGAACCTGTTATCCCTGCGGAAACCTGTCATCCGCGCGGAACCTGTCATCCCCGCGAAGGCGGGGATCCATTCCTTCAAGGCACTTCCGGCGACAACGCGGCCCTCGCGCCCGTCATGGTCAATGGATCCCCGCCTCCGCGGGGATGACAGTCAGGATGTTCACCGCGGGTTCGCTCCACGCTCGTCCGCATCAGGCAGACCCCTCTGCCTCCAGCGCCGCCTTCACGTGCGGACGCGCGGCTATGCGGTCGCGGTACGCTTCCAGCGCTTCGGGTACCGCGACGCTCTTGTCCTTGGCCCAGCGCATCATGACGAAGGCATAGCAGTCGGCGATCGAGAATGAGCGCGCAGCGATGAAATCATCCCGGCCCATCATCGCGGCAAGCCGTTCATATTTGTCCGCAAGCTCGTCCTTCGCCTCGGCCTGCCTTTCGGAAGAAGCGTCCTTGAACAGCGGCTTGTAGCCCTTGTGGATTTCGGATGCGATGAACGCGACCGCTTCGATCACCCGGTACCGGCCCGCACCATCGGCGGGCAGCAACTTGCCGGACCGCTCGGCGATCTGGATCAGCAGCGCGGCGTTTTCCGTGAAAAGGTCACCGTCCACGTCCAGCGCGGGGACGGACCCGCCCGGGTTAATCTCCCGGTAATCGCGGCCGTCCTCCGTCGTCTTCGTGTCGAGATCGACCTTCACCAGATCGAAATCGAGCCCGGCCTCTCGCAGCGCAATATGGTCGGCCAGGCTGCACGCGCCCGGCGAATAATACAGCTTCATCATGCGTTGCCCGCCGTCAGCCGGCACCGCCCACACGGCCGGTATATTGCTGCTCGTCTTCCTTCGTCACGCCTTCGGTCGCGTCGGGATCGTCAACCCGCTCGCGGCTTGCCTGCGTGGCGACATCGGTCTGCAGGTCGCCGCCTGCGCGGCCCTGGTGGTTCGGCGTGTCCGGCCCGCCCGTCAGGTGCGAATCGTCGTTGCGGCGGGCGGTTTCGGTGCGGCGGTTTTCGCCGGTTGTTTCTTTGGGCGTTTTATCAGTCATGGTCAGCTCCTCCGTTTATACCCGACCAACGGAACGCGGGCGCAATGCGTTCCGGTGACGCTCCCTACCCACGGCACGGCCTTGCCGTTTCCATCATGGCCCCGTTACACCGCCAGTCCATGGACGAGATCGACTTCACCCTCCGCCCAGCGGCCCCGGACGACGCCCCCGCCCTCTCCCTCGCCGGCCAGGCTACTTTCCTCGAAAGTTTCGCGGAAATCCTCCCCGCCCGCGACATCATCCTCCACTGCGAGCGCCAGCACAGCCGCGCCGACTACGAGGCCCGCCTCGCCGCGCCCGAAGGCCACGCGCTCTGGCTCGCCGACATCGCGAAGGGCGCGCCCGTCGGCTACGCCGCCCTCTCGCCGCCCGACCTTCCCACGGTCGAGACCGAGCCCGGCGACACCGAACTCAAGCGCATCTACGTCCTGTCAAACTATCACGGCACCGGCATCGCGAGCGCCCTGATGGACGCCGCTCTCGAACAGGCCCGCGCCTGGGGCAAACAGCGCCTCCTCCTCGGCGTCTACGCCCGCAACGGCCGCGCCATCCGCTTCTACCAGAAAAACGGCTTCGCCATCATCGGCGCGCGCAAATTCCGCGTCGGCGAGAACGACTATGACGACGTCGTAATGGGGCGGAACATCTGAACAATAGACTGTCATCCTGAACTTGTTTCAGGACCCACGCCGTGACTTCGGCGAACGAGCGACGGGGCAGACGAAATGGAGTGGGTCCTGAAACAAGTTCAGGATGACAGGGTGGAAGGCGACTAAACCGCCACCCCCTCCTTCAACCGGTCCGCATACGCCTCCCGAAACTTCCGCACCTTCGGCCCAACGACGAAGTTGCAGTAGGGCGTCGTATCGCCCGTGCGCGCATAATAGTCCTGGTGCTCGCGCTCGGCCGGCCACCACTGCCCGTCCTCGATCGTCGTCACCACCGGGTCGGACCACAGCCCGCCCGCCTTCTCGATGGCCGCCTCCGCGCTCGCGCGCTGCGCATCGTCCAGCGGGAAGATCGCGCTGCGGTACTGCGGCCCCACATCACCGCCCTGCCGGTCCTTCGTGGTCGGGTCATGGATGTGGAAGAAGATGTCGAGGATCTCGTCATAGCGCAGCTGCGCCGGGTCATAGTCCACCTTCACCGCCTCGGCATGGCCTGTGCGCTTGCCGCACACCGCCTCATAGGTCGGATTGTCGACATGCCCGCCGATATAGCCGCTTTCAACGCGCTCGACGCCCTTCAGGTCGTCATAGACCGCCTCCAGGCACCAGAAACAGCCGCCGGCGAGAATCGCGGTTTCGGTCATGACATCATCCTTTCACAGACTTCGCGTTTATGAGCGCTAAGATGGGCCATGCCGCCCCCCTCGCAAGCCGGAGATTCTCGATGCGCGCTCTTATGTCCCTGTTCGCCGCCGCCGCGCTCCTTGCAGGCTGCGCCCCAAAAGAAAGCACCGCGATGACAGAAGCACCTGCATCTAGGGCCGACCGCCCCCTCATCATCGCCCATCGCGGCGCGAGCGGAGAGCGCCCGGAACACACGCTCGCCGCCTATGAACTGGCTATCGATCAGGGTGCGGACTTCATCGAACCCGACCTCGTCATCACGAAGGACGGCGTCCTCGTCGCCCGCCATGAAAACGAGATCGGCGGCACCACAGACGTAGCCGCCCGCCCCGAATATGTCGCCCGCCAAACGACCAAGACCATCGACGGCGCGGCGGTTACTGGCTGGTTCACCGAGGACTTCACCCTCGCCGAATTGAAGACCCTGCGCGCCCGCGAGCGCCTGCCCGAACTTCGCTCCACCGCCCATGACGGCCAGTTCGACATCCCCACCCTCGCCGAAGTCATCGCGCTCGCCAAGGCGCGCGGCGTCGGCATCTACCCCGAAACCAAGCACCCCAGCTATTTCCGCGAGTTGGGCCTTCCCCTCGAACCGCCCCTGCTCGCCGCGCTCGAACAGGCAGGCTGGACCACCGCCGACGCCCCCGTTTTCATCCAGAGCTTCGAGGTCCAGAACCTAATGGACATGGCAAGCCAAACCGATGTCCGCCTCGTCCAGCTTGTCGGCAATCCGATGGACCCGAGCCCGCTTGACGAGAGCGGCGTCAGCTATGCGGACATGATGACGCCGACGGGCCTCGCTGCCGTCGCCGATTACGCCGCCGGTATCGGCCCCAACACCGCTCTCATCGATCCGGCGGACCAGTCGGACACCGCGTTCCTGAAGCGCGCGCAGACCGCCGGGCTCGCCGTCCACGCCTGGACCTTCCGCCGCGAAAACGCCTTCCTGCCCGAACCCTTCCAGTCCGGCGCGCCCGGAGAAGCGGGCAACCTGACGGGCTTCGCCTGCACCTACATCCGCGCCGGGATCGACGGCCTGTTCACCGACAACGTCGCGGAGGTCGTTGCCGCCGTAGAACGCTGCGCCGAACAGACCCCACTAGATTCGTCACCCTGAACTCGTTTCAGGGTCCAGCCGCAGACGCTACCCCGGTCACTGGATCCTGAAACGAGTTCAGGATGACGGGCTGTTGAACGCGCGCATCCAAACCACCACCCCCTCTCCTTCGCGCGAGTTGACCGCCGCGCCGCACTCGCCTTCCCTTGGCCGCACACCAACACCGCCTGGGGAGGCCACCACAAGTTGACCGACATTCCCGAACCCTATGAGGAAATCGACACCCTCGCCGACGTCACCCGCTTTCACGCAAAGTACCGCCCGGACCATCTCGCCGCCCGGTTCGAGGGGCGCGAGACCACCTATGGCGAACTCGACGAGCGCACGTCCCAAATCGCCAACGCCCTCGCCGCGGAGGGGCTGAAGCCCGGCGACCGCGCCGCCTATCTCGGCAAGAACTCGGATGAATATTTCGAGCTGTTCTTCGGCTGTCAGAAGGCGGGCGTCGTCATCATCCCCGTCGGCTGGCGCCTCGCCCCGCCAGAGGTTCGCTACATCGTCGACGACTGCCATGCGAAGCTGCTGTTCGTCGGCCCCGAACTCGTGGAATGCGCGGCCCAGATCGAAAGCGACCTGCCGCACCTGAAGCGCGTCATCGCGATGGAGACCCCGGCGAAGGACTGGCCCGCTTTCTCAAGCTGGTACGGCGCGCATCCCGCCACCGACCCCCACATCGCCCTCACCCGAGAGGACGCCGCGCTGCAGCTTTACACCTCCGGCACCACCGGCAATCCGAAGGGCGCGCAGCTCAGCCACGGCAACTTCACCGCCGCGCGCGTCCAGATGCAGCAGAACCCGGAGGGCTGGAACAAGTGGACGGCGGACGATGTCAGCCTCGTCGCCATGCCCGTTGCGCATATCGGCGGCACCGGTTGGGGGTATCAGGGCTATTATGCCGGCGCGCTGAACGTGATCGCGCGCGAGTTCGATCCCCACGCCGTCCTCGACTTCTTCGTGAATGACGGCATCTCGAAGCTGTTCATGGTGCCCGCCGCCATCCAGATCGTGCTGCAGCAGCCGAACGTGCGCGACGTCGACTTTTCATGCCTCAAATACATGCTCTACGGTGCCAGCCCCATCCCGCTCGACCTTCTCAGGGAAGCCATCGAGGTCTTCCAGTGCGGCTTTTGCCAGCAGTACGGCATGACCGAAACGACGGGCACCATTGTCTACCTGCCGCCCGAAGATCATGTGCTGGAGGGCAACCAGCGCATGCGCGGCGCGGGCAAGCCCTTCCCCCATGTCGAACTCCGCGTCCGCCGCACCGACGGCACGCTCGCGGACACCGGCGAAATCGGCGAGGTCGAAACCCGCTCCAACCACAACATGCTCGGCTACTGGAACCTCGCCGAGGCGTCGAAGGCCGCGCATACGGACGACGGCTGGCTGAAAACCGGCGATGCGGGTTACCTCGACGAGGACGGCTACCTCTACATCCAGGACCGCGTTAAGGACATGATCGTCTCGGGCGCGGAGAACGTCTATCCCGCCGAGGTCGAAAGCGCGATCTACGGCCACCCCGACATCGCGGAGGTCGCCGTCATCGGCGTCCCCGACGAGAAATGGGGGGAGGCGGTGAAAGCCTTCGTCGTTCCGAAACCCGGCACATCCCCCGACCCGGACGACATCATCGACTTCACGAAAACCCGCATCGCCGCCTTCAAGGCCCCGAAGTCGGTCGACTTCATCGAAGCCCTCCCCCGCAACCCCTCGGGTAAAATCCTCAGAAAAGACCTCCGCGCGCCCTATTGGGAAGGCCGCGAAAGGCAGGTGAACTAGATCCTCCCCACCCCGTGGGGAGGGGGACCGCGGGAACCGCGGTGGAGGGGGAGCCGCGAAACATGCAACGGAATCGAACAATGACACAAACAAGCGACAAACCGGGCCGCACCGCCCCTCCACCACGCGGCGCATAGCTCCAGCCCTTCCCTTTTCCCCTCCCCGCCGGGGAGGGGCAGGGGTGGGGCAAAAAAACCGGCGCGGTAGCGCGGGCGAGCCAGCGGCTCGCACACCCACCCCTACCCCTCCCTCAAGGGAGGGGAAAAAAAGGATCAGGACCAGCCCATGAAACTCTCCCTCTCTCCCGAACATATCGCCTTCCGCGACGAGGTCCGCGCCTGGCTCGCCGACAACCTCCCCGACGACCTCCGCGAAGTCGGCGAGCGCCAGACCAGCGTATACACCGTCCCCGAACACAATCTCCGCTGGCAGAAGATCCTGCATGAAAAGGGCTGGGCCGCGCCCGCATGGCCGGTCGAACATGGCGGCACCGGCTGGGACCTGACGCAGCGCTACATCTGGACCGCCGAAACCGCCCGCGCCGGCGCCCCCAACCTTTCGCCCATGGGCCTGTCCATGGTCGCGCACGTCATCATCAAGTTCGGTACCGACGAGCAGAAGGCGCACTATCTGCCGCGCATCCTGTCGGGCGAGGATTACTGGTGCCAAGGCTATTCGGAGCCCGGTTCAGGCTCCGACCTCGCCTCCCTCCAGCTAAAGGCCACCGACGCGGGCGACCACTATGTCCTCAACGGATCGAAAATCTGGACGACCCACGCCCATTTCGCGAACAGGATGTTCATCCTCGCGCGCACCGACAATTCCGGGAAGCCGCAGCAGGGCATCACCTTCCTCCTCCTCGACATGGACACACCCGGCATCGACGTGAAGCCGATCCTGTTCGTCTCCGGCGATCATGACGTGAACCAGGTCTTCTTCGACGATGTGAAGGTGCCGAAGGAAAACCGCCTTGGCGAAGAGAATGACGGCTGGACCGTCGCGAAATATCTTCTCGAATTCGAACGCTCCTCCGCCTACGCGCCGGGGCTGAAGGCGAAACTCTCGGTCCTGCACGGCGACGCGGAGGAAGCGGGCCTTCTGGGTGACCCCGCCATGCGGAAGCGCTTCGCCGCCCTCGCGACAGACCTCCAGGCCATCGAGACCACCGAACAGCGCCTGCTGTCGGAAGCGGCGAAGGGCGGCTCGCCCGGCCCCATGGCCTCCATGCTGAAGGTGCTCGGCACAGAGGCGGGCCAGGCCATCCAGCGCCTCGCCGTCGATATCGCTGGCCCCTACGCCGCGCCCTACCAGCCGCAGGCGGACCAGCCCGGCGACAACCGCTACCTCGTTGGCCCGGACCGCGCCGCCCTCGCCATGCCCAGCCTCCTCAACGGCCGCGCCGAATCCATCTACGCCGGCTCCAACGAAATCCAGAGGAACATCCTCGCCAAGGTCATGGGACTTTAGGCAAAACAGGCCCCCACCTAACCTCCCCCGCAAGGCGGTGGAGGGACTCACTTTTCCTCCACCGCCTTGCGGGGGAGGTGGCCGAGCGCCAGCGAGGTCGGAGGGGGCCAGAGCTGCCACGAACAAGCTAGACGCTTTCGTCCCGCACGCTACCCCCGCTTGACCCAGCCCGCACCCTCGCCAATTACGAGCCCATCATGGCCAGCAAACCCCGCACCCTCTATGAAAAGATCTGGGACGCTCACACCGTCCACCGCCGCGATGACGGCACCTGCCTGATCTACATCGACCGGCACCTCATTCACGAGGTCACCACCCCGCAGGCCTTCGAGGGGCTGCGCCTCGCCGGGCGCCCGGTCCGCCGCCCGGACCTCACGCTCGCCGTCCCGGACCACAATGTCCCCACGGAGGGGCGCGGCCAGCCCATCGCCGACCCGGCCTCCG
The DNA here is from genome assembly GCA_036351775.1 of Pacificimonas sp. Classification (GTDB taxonomy): domain Bacteria; phylum Pseudomonadota; class Alphaproteobacteria; order Sphingomonadales; family Sphingomonadaceae; genus Pacificimonas. The sequence continues at coordinate 50,587 of JAZBPX010000034.1, forward strand.
CGCAGCAGGTCGCGCTCCTCAAGGAAAACTGCACCGCCTTCGGCATCGAGCATATCGAGATGACCAGCCGCGACCAGGGCATCGTCCACATCATCGGCCCCGAACAGGGCTTCACCCTCCCCGGCCAAACCATCGTTTGCGGCGACAGCCACACCGCCACCCACGGCGCGTTCGGCGCGCTCGCCTTCGGCATCGGCACGTCCGAGGTCGAGCATGTCCTCGCCACGCAGACCCTCCTGCTCAGCCCCGCCAAAACGATGGCCGTCACCGTCGAGGGCGACCTCGGCTTCGGCGTCAGCGCCAAGGACGTCACCCTCGCCATCATCGGCAGGACGGGCGCGGGCGGCGGCACCGGCCACGTCATCGAATATCGCGGCTCCACCATCCGCGCCCTGTCGATGGAGGGCCGCATGACCCTCTGCAACATGGCCATCGAGGGCGGCGCCCGCGCCGGTCTCGTCGCCCCCGACGACACCACCTTTTCCTATGTCGAGGGCCGCGACCGCGCGCCGAAGGACGAGGACTTCGACCGCGCCGTCCGCTACTGGCGCACCCTCCCGACCGACGACGGCGCCACCTTCGACCGCGAAGTCCACCTCGACGCTGCCGACATCGCCCCGCAGGTCACCTGGGGCACCAGCCCGGAGGATGTCCTCCCCGTCACCGGCACGGTCCCCGACCCCGGCAGCTTCGCCGACGCCTCCAAGCGCGCCGCCGCGGAGAAGAGCCTCGACTATATGGGCCTCACCCCCGGCACGCCGCTCAGCGACGTAACGGTCAGCCACGTCTTTATCGGCAGCTGCACCAATGCCCGCATCGAGGATCTCCGCGCCGCCGCCGCCGTCGCCAAGGACCGCCGTGCCCCCGAAGGCGTCCGCGTGATGGTCGTCCCCGGCTCCGGCCGTGTGAAGGCGGAGGCGGAGAGCGAGGGCCTCGACCGTATCTTCACCGCCGCAGGGTTCGAATGGCGCGACCCGGGCTGCTCCGCCTGCCTCGCCATGAACCCCGACAAGGTGCCGCCGGGCGAACGCTGCGCCTCCACCTCCAACCGCAATTTCGTCGGCCGCCAGGGCCCCGGCGCCCGCACCCACCTGATGAGCCCCGCCATGGCCGCCGCCGCCGCCGTCACGGGCAAAATTACCGACGTGCGCGAGTTGATGGGGTGACGGTCAGGGGAAACTCTGACTGGGCCGCAAGGCCCTACCCTCCCCAAACCCCTCCCTCAAAGGGAGGGAATACCCTGATCCTTCTCCCCTCCCTCTCAGGGAAGGGCAGCATAGTTCTTCTCCCCTCCCTCTCAGGGAGGGGCTGGGGGAGGGTCGATTGAGCGATACGCCCAGAGAAAAACGCCGCCGCCAGCGCCCCGCAATCCTCGCGAACGCCCGCGAAAACCGCCGCGCCCTCACCCCCGCCGAAACCCGCCTGTGGTCCGCCCTCCGCGCCCGCCAACTGAACGGTCTCAAGTTCACCAAGCAGTTCGTCCTCGGCCCCTACATCGCTGATTTCGCCTGCCGCTCGGCAAGGCTGGCCATCGAACTGGACGGCGACAGCCACGCCGGCCGCGAAGCCTACGACGCTCGCCGCGAAGCGTTCTTCACCGGCCAGGGCTACCGCACCCTCCGCTTCTGGAACGCGGAGATATTCGACAATCTCGACGGCGTTCTGCGCGACATAGAGCAAGCCTGCACCGCCCCACCCTCCCCGAACCCCTCCCTGATAGGGAGGGGACAGCCAAACACCACTCCCCACCCTCGCAGGGAGGGGCCGGGGGAGGGTCGGCGGCACACGTCGCGGACAGGCGCAGGCGAGGACAAATGACCCCCCGCCCCCTCATCACCGCCACCCTCGCCGCGCCTATCCTCGCCTGCACAACCCTGTCCCCGATCCTCGCCGGCATGAAGCTCGGGCCGCTCGACATGGTCCCCTTCGGCGCAGCCATCCTGCCGATGATCTTCGCCGTCCCCGGTTCGCTGTTCCTGACGATCGTCTTCCTGCTCCTGACGAAGGCGCGCACCACGCTCCGCTACCGCTACCTCGCGCTCCTCATCATCGCCCCCATTACCGGGGCCCTCGCGCTCGGCAGCTACGACCGCCTCGAAATCCTCCTCGGCGCGCTCTATGCCGCCGTCACCGCCATCCTCTGGATCGTCATTCACCGCTGGCAGGGCCGCCGCGCCGCTTCTAGGACCGCCCCATGACCCCCTTCGCTACCCTCACCGGCATCGCCGTCCCGTTCGGGCGGGAGAATGTCGATACCGACATAATCATCCCGGCCAAGTTCCTGAAGGCCGTCACGCGCACCGGCCTCGGCATGGGCGCGTTCGAATCGATCCGGAAGGACGACCCGGAGAACATCTTCGACAGCGAGCGCAACGCCGGCGCGCCCATCCTGATCGCGGGCGACAATTTCGGCTGCGGGTCGAGCCGCGAGCATGCCCCCTGGGCCCTCGCCGACATGGGGTTCCGCTGCGTCATCGCGCCAAGCTTCGCCGACATCTTCGCGGGCAATGCGTTCAAGAACGGGATGCTGCTCGTCGCCCTGCCGCAGGACCAGGTCGACCGCCTGATGGCCATCGCGGACGACGCCGAGATCACCGTCGATCTCGAAAACCAGGTCGTCACGACGCCCTACCAGGACCGCTTCCGCTTCGAGATCGACCCCTTCCGCAAAGAGTGCCTCCTCAATGGCACCGACGAAATCGGCCTGACCGAGGCCCTCACCGAAGACATCTCCGCCTACGAATCCCGCCAGGCGGACCACATGCCCTTCCTCGCCCCCACCCCGCTCTGAGCCTCTGCTTACCTTGCGCCGCGTCCTCATCGCGCTCACCGCGCTCGGCCTTGCCCTTCTTGCGTTCATGTATGCCGAGGCGCTCCGCGCGCCCGTCGTCCGCGAAGAGTCCGTGGCCTATCTACCGCCGGGAAGCGATCCTTTCCGCATTCTGCTGATCGGCGATGTTCACGTCGCGGGGCCGGACATGCCGCCATCCCGCCTCGCGGGAATTGTCGCCGAACTGAGTGACCTCGAAGCCGATCTCATCCTCATCGCCGGTGATTTGGTCAGCGATAAAACGCTCGCCACGAAGCGCTACTCCGCCGCCGAAGCCGTCGCCCCGCTTGCTGGCTTCTCCACACCACTCCTCTTCGTCCCTGGCAACCATGACCACTGGCGCGGCTTCGAGGCGTTCGAGCGTCCGCTTGCGAAGGCAGGCATCACCGTGCTTCGCAATCAGGTGCTGCGCTTCGGCCCGGTGATGATTGCGGGCATCGACGACGACTTTTCTGGAAACGCCGACATCGCGAAGGCATTCGCGGCTCTGCCCGAAAACGAAATTCCCGTCATCGCGTTAACCCATTCCCCGGACATCGTGCCGGCCCTGCCGTCAAAGGCTGGGCTCGTCCTCGCCGGTCACACCCATTGCGGCCAGATTCGTCCGCCATTTGTCGGGGCCATCAGCTACGCTAGCCGCCACGGCGCTCGCTTCGGCTGCGGTGTCATCGACGAAACGGGCCGCCGGATCTTTGTCACGGCAGGTCTGGGTACCAGCATCCTGCCGCTTCGCCTCGGTGCGCCCCCGGATGTCTGGCTGATCACGCTCACCGCCCTTCCAGAATAGGAAAAGCGCGCGCATAATCGCGCGAACAGGCTTGCAAGATAGGATATCCGGCTTCACGCACACCCGCGCGCGCTGAGGTGTGACCCAGTGTGACCTACAGCCCCGTGACCGACAACGGCCGACCGGCCCGCAGAAAGTATCGCCCGTGACGAAACAGCTCCTCCTCCTGCCTGGTGACGGTATCGGCCCTGAAGTGATCGCCGAGGTCCGCAATGTCCTTGATGCCCTCGACCTCGACATCGCCGTCATCGAGGCGCACTTCGGCGGCGCGGCCATCGATGCGGACGGTGTCCCCGTTACCGACGAAACCGTGGAGCGTGCCCTTGCCGCAGACGCCGTCCTGATGGGCGCGGTCGGCGGGCCGAAATGGGCGAACCAGCCCTATGACAAGCGCCCGGAGGCGGGGCTCCTCCGCCTCCGCGAGGCGATGAACGTCTACGCCAACCTTCGCCCCGCCCGCTGCTTTCCGGCACTCGCCGACGCCTCCAGCCTGAAGCGCGAGCTGGTCGAGGGCCTCGACATCATGTTCGTCCGCGAACTCGTTGGCGGCGTCTATTTCGGCAAACCGCGCGGCATCGAGATGCTTGAGCATGGCGAGCGCCGCGGCCTCAACACCCACCACTACACCACCAGCGAAATCCGCCGCGTCGCCGAAACCGCCTTCCGTCTCGCCAGGGGCCGCTCGGGCCGCGTCTGCTCCGTCGAGAAATCGAACGTCATGGAGGCGGGCCTTCTCTGGCGCGAGGAAGTCCAGCGCCTGCGCGACGAGGAATACCCGGAGGTCGACCTCTCCCACATGCTGGCTGACAACTGCGCCATGCAGCTCGTCAAACAGCCCAAGCAGTTCGACGTCATTCTGACCGACAACCTGTTCGGCGACATGCTCTCCGATGAAGCCGCGATGCTCACCGGCTCCCTCGGCCTCCTCCCCTCCGCCGCGCTCGGCGAAGCCGGAAAGCCCGGCCTCTACGAGCCCATCCACGGCTCTGCGCCCGACATCGCCGGGCAGGGCCTCGCCAACCCCGCCGCCGCGATCCTCAGCCTCGCCATGGCCGTCCGCCATTCCTTCGATGACGAGCGCACCGCGGAGCGCATCGAACGCGCCGTCGAAACCGCCATCGAGGGCGGCGCGCGCACCCGCGACCTTGGCGGCGACCTCTCGACGGCACAGATGGGCCGCGCAATCGTTGATGCGCTCTGAGGGGTAGGCAAGGCTGCAAAGTGATGGACAAGTTTCGTGACCCGCTGAAACCGCCGCGGCGCACGCCGTGGCGCGACACGCTCGACCGCACTATCGGCACCTTCCTGACCGGCCTCGTCTTCCTGCTGCCGATCATCATTACGCTGATGATCCTCGACTGGTTCATTCGCCAGATCGGCGGCCTGTTCGGCGAGGACACGATCCTCGGCACCGCCATCTTCGGCTCGTCTACGCTCATATTCGGCGACAGCGTTGTCGGCATCTGGATCATTTTCGCCCTCGTGATTGCCGCGATTTGGGGCGCGGGACGCCTGTTCCAGAAAAGCGCTCAGCGGTCGATCCAGGAGCGGATGGAGGGGTGGGTCAGCCGCATTCCCATCATCGGTTCGATCTACCGCCCGGTATCGCAGCTGACCCGCATGCTCGGCATGCGGGATGAACACGAACTGGCGTCCATGCGGCCGATCGCCTGCCGGTTCGGCGGAGAGAACGGCGTCGACATCCTCGCGCTGCTCGCCTCCTCCACGCCGGTCCAGGTCGGCGGCAAGCCGCGCATGCTCGTCTACCTGCCATCCGCGCCGCTGCCCATGACCGGCGCGCTGATGCTGGTGCCGAAGGACAACGTGGTGGAGGTCGAGGGAATCGGCGTCGACGACCTCCTCGCCTATTATATCTCGCTGGGAACGGTTACGCCGGACGCCCTGGACATGGACAATGTCGCTGCACCGGAGGCGGCCGCGGCCATCGCGGCGGATGCAACCGCGCCCCAACCGGACCCGCAGTCGCAGCGCCGCCCCGACCTGCCACCGGACTTCAAGCCCGCGCCGGAACCAGAGACAGGGTCGAAACCTGCGCGTCAGTCAGAGGGCGAGTAGGTCACCGTCTGGCCGCTTTCGCCCGGATAGTCGCGCAGCAGCGCATCGGCGAGGTCGGGCAGCACGTCCGCAACGCTCGTGTCGTCACCGGATTCGGTGATCGCGCGGCCCTCCCAGATAACGCTCTCGTCGGACAGGCGCAGCAGCCGCAGCGCCAGCATCGTCTCGGTAACCTCGTCATTGCCGGACCCGCCCAGGCCAAAGGTCGTACCGATGCCGATCCCGCCACCGCGCCCGCCAGTGCCGCCGCCCACACCCACGGTAACCGGCGACCGCCGCGCCAGCGCTTCCCGGCTGGCCTGCGCAATGTCGATCGTGCCGAGCAGTTCAGCGGCCATCCGGTCGCTCGTGACATCGAAACCCGTCTCCCGCAGCTCGGCGGCCACGACGCTCGCATAGGTCCGGAACTCCAGCGTGCCCACATCTTCCAGCATGGCCGGCTCGAGGAACACCGTGCCGCGCGCGGCGGGCTGCTCCAGGTGGAACCGCGTCACATCCACACCGCTGTCATAGGTCGCGCAGCCTGCAAGCAGTGCACATGCCGCCAAAGCCATACCTCGCATTGTCATTTCCTCTTCTCGCGGCGCACCTTAAAGCGCCAGTCCATCGATTCCTTCCAACTCCGCGCATAGAAGGGCCGTTCCATGACCGACCCCTCAGACCAGAAGCCCCGCATCCTCGTTACCGGCGGCGCGGGCTATATCGGCAGTCACGCCGTCCTCGCCCTTCTGGACGCCGGCTACCCCGTGTCCGTCGCGGACAATCTCGTCACCGGCTTTCGCTGGGCCGTCCCGGACGCCGCCCGCTTCCATGACGTCGACATCGCCGATGAGGACCGCATGACCACGCTCCTCAAGGAGGATGGGATCGACGCGATTATGCACTTTGCCGGGTCCGTCGTGGTTCCGGAATCGGTCGAGAACCCGCTGAAATACTATGCCAACAACACCGCCGCCTCCCGCAACCTGATTGCCGCCGCCGTCGAGGCGGGGATTCCGCATTTCATCTTCTCGTCGACGGCCGCGACCTACGGCATCCCGGACGTGGTGCCTGTGCGGGAGGACGCGCCGCAGCGGCCGATCAATCCCTACGGCGCGTCGAAACTGATGACCGAGATGATGCTGCGCGACACCGCCGCCGCCCACGCCATCAACTTCTGTGCACTGCGCTATTTCAACGTCGCGGGCGCCGACCCCGACGGGCGCGCCGGGCAGGCCACGAAGGGCGCGACCCACCTCATCAAGGTCGCCAGCGAGGCCGCGCTCGGCAAGCGCGGCCATGTCGCCGTCTTTGGCACCGATTACGACACGCCCGATGGAACCGGCGTGCGCGACTACATCCACGTCTCCGATCTCGCCGCCGCCCATGTCCTCGCGCTCGAATGGCTCCGCGAAAACCCGGACCAGTCGCTTTTCATGAATGCGGGCTACAAGCGCGGCTTTTCCGTCCTCGAAGTGCTCGATTCGGTCGAGCGCGTCTCGGGCAAGACCATCGAACGCCGCCTGGAACCCCGCCGCGCAGGCGACCCGGACGAGCTCATCAGCGACAATGCGAAGATCCTCGAAACCCTAGGCTGGCAGCCCCGCCACGCCGATCTCGACACCATCGTCCGCCACGCGCTCGCCTGGGAGAAGCGGCTTAAGGACAGACAGAACTGACCCGGCTTCAGGACGCGAAAACGTCCCGAAACGGGTCGTCCCTGCCCTATCTGTCATCCCCGCGCAGGCGGGGATCTCTCAACGAGTACAGGACCGCGCCGCCTCCTCAGGTCGACAGGTACCGCCGCTCCTCGCCCTCCAGCACCAGCGCCGTCAACACGCCGCTCGCATAGGCTCCCGTATCGATCCCGGTCCGGTTCTTCTGCTCGTCGACCCCTTTGGAGATCGTGTGGCCGTGCACGACATGCACCCCGAAGCCCTTGCGGTGGCGGAGGAATTCATTGCGTATCCACATCAGGTCGCGCTCGTCCTGCTTCTCCAGCGGCACGCCCGGCTTGATCCCGGCATGAACGAACAGATAGTCGCCGACCCGGTAATCCAGCTTCAGCGCGCGCAGGAACTTCGCGTGTTTCTTGGGCAGCGCTTCGCGAAACGCGGCAACGATGGTTTCCGGATCGCCTTCCCGGACCAGTTTCCGCTTCACGCCCCAGCTTGCCAGCGCCTCGTCGCCGCCATTGTCCAGCCACGCCTTGAGGTGATGATTTTTCCAGTCGTCGTTATCCAGCAGATTGACCGCGAAATAATCGTGGTTGCCCTTCAGATAGACCCAGCTGTCCCCCGGCTCCGGCCCCTCGATCAGGCGGTCAATCACGTCGGCGCTGTCCGGTCCCCGGTCGATATAATCGCCCAGGAAAACGATCTCGCTATGGCCCTTATAGCCGTCGAGGTCCGCTGCGATCATATCCAGCAGCCGGTCGAGCAGGTCGCGCCGCCCGTGAATGTCGCCGACAGCATAAACGCGCACGCCGTCCGGAACCTTGGGCAGGATCTTCTTCTTGCGCTTGAACAGGAATTTCATGGCCGCCTAGCTAATCCGATGCCGACGCGGCGCAAGGCTTGTTACCGCGCCGGAATCCTTGACTTCGCCCCGCCTTGCCCCTATCTGCGCGCTTCATTTTTCCCAAGATTTTTACCGACAGGCCGCGCAATGAAAGTCCGCAATTCTCTGAAGTCGCTCAAGAATCGTCACCGCGACTGCCGCGTCATCCGCCGCCGCGGCCGCGTTTACGTCATCAATAAGACGAATCGCCGCTTCAAGGCGCGCCAGGGCTGAGCCCCTTTCCGGCGCGGACCGGTTCCGTGGCCGCATCCAGACAGGTCGACGCCGTCATCTTCGACGTGGGGCATGTGCTCTACGACTGGGATCCGCGCTATCTCTACGCCAAGCTGATCCCCGATCCGGACCGACTCGACTGGTTCCTCGATAATGTCGTCACGAAAAGCTGGCATTACCAGCATGATATGGGCCGTCCCTTCGCTGAAACGGGACCGGAGCTGATCGCACAATATCCCGAAGAAGCCGACCTGATCGCCCTCTACGGCCCGCGCTGGCTCGAAACCATCGGCGATCCCATGCCGGGCATGATGGACCTCGTTCGGCGGATCGACGAGGCGGGCCTTCCCCTGTTCGGCATCACCAATTTCTCGGCTGAGTTCTGGACCATGTTCCGCCCCACCGCGCCGATCTTCGATCGCTTTCTGGACATCATCGTCTCCGGCGCGGAAAGGATGATGAAGCCCGACCCGGCCATCTACGCCCTCGCCGAACGCCGCTTTGCCGTCGATCCGCCCCGCGCCCTCTTCATAGACGACCAGCCGAGGAACATCGCCGCCGCCAAGGCCCACGGTTTCCACGCCCACCGCTTCGAGGGACGAGACAGCCTCGACGCCCGCCTCGAAACGCTCGGCCTAGCTCTCTAGCTAGTCGGCGCGGCGATGTTCGAAGAGCTCGGTGCGAAACCCGTCCCGGGTTTCCATCCGCAGGCCGACCGTCATCGTCCCGTCGCGATTATTGCGGAACGTCGTGCCATCGAAATAGGCGATCGTGCCCTCGACCGCGACCAGTGGAAAGTCGACCGTTTCATCTGCCGCTTTGTCTTCCCACGCGGAAAAATCGCGGTTGAAGTGCCGCACGCGGAACATCAACGACCCGTCCCGCTCCTCGAAAAGCATGAGCTCGTAAAACTGCGGTACACCCTCGCGGGCATAGCGGAACATGCCCATCATCTGTCCGCCATATGCGGGCGCATAGACCTCCTCGACCGCGCCGCCGAGTCCTTCACCGATCCAGCGCCCCTCTATCCAGGCTATGTCCGCGAGCGTTGCCGCGCCAGGGCCTTCACTCTCGGACAGGCTGTGAATATCGGGTGCCTCGGCAAAGGCGGCGAGGCTCAGCAGCGCCAGCGCAAACAGCCTGATCACTCGGCGTACCCCTTCAGCTCATCGTCGCTGATCCGCGTGATGTGGAGAACGTTCGTCGAGCCCGGCGTTCCGAACGGCACGCCCGCCATCACCACCATCCGGTCGCCCGGCGCGCCGAGGCCCGTGCGCATCGCAATCCGCCGCGCCTTCCCGACCATCTCCTCGAAATCTGAAACGTCGCGCGTTGTCACCGCGTGCACGCCCCATAACAGGCCCATCCTCCGCGCCGTTTCCCGCGCCGGCGTCATCACGAGCAGAGGCACCGGCAGCCGCTCCCGGCTCGCCCGCCGCGCCGTTGATCCCGACGTCGTGAAACAGGCCGCCAGCGCGCAGTCCACCGTTCGCATCACCGACCCCGCAGCCGCCGAAATCGCGTCCGCCGTCGTCGGCTGCGGCACGGTTTCGGTGAACGCGATATGCTTGCCGTAAAGCGGGTCCGCCTCGGCTTCGAGCGCGATGGCGTTCATCATCTTCACCGCCTCGACCGGATACTTCCCGGCGGCGGTTTCCGCCGACAGCATGATCGCATCGACGCCCTCGTAAATGGTGTTCGCCACGTCGCTGACCTCTGCCCGCGTCGGCGCCGGGTTCGTCACCATCGAATCGAGCATCTGCGTCGCCACCACCACGGGTTTCCCCGCCCGGCGCGCCAAGCTCACGATCTCCTTCTGCACGCGCGGCACCGTCTGCGGCGGCATTTCGACGCCAAGGTCCCCGCGCGCGACCATCAGGCCGTCCGACAGCTCCAGAATCTCGCCAAGGCTCTGCAGTGCCGTCGGCTTCTCGATCTTCGCCATCAGCGCCGCGCGGCCCGCGATCAGGCGGCGCGCCTCCGCCACGTCATCCGGGCGCTGCACAAAGCTCAGCGCGATCCAGTCCACCCCCTGGTCCAGCGCGAAATCGAGATCGCGGCGGTCCTTGTCCGTCAGGGCTGGCAGCGGGATGGCGGCATCGGGCACGTTGACGCCCTTCCGGTCCGACAGGTCCCCGGCATTCTCCGCGACCGTCTCGATCCGGTCCTCCAGAACCCTGGTCACGCGCAGCACCAGCTTGCCGTCGTTGATCAGCAGCCGGTGGCCCTCCTCGGCAGCGGCAAACACCTCCGGATGCGGCAGCGGCGCGCGCTTCTGGCTGCCCGGCGTTTCGTCCTGGTCGAGCGTGAAAGAATCGCCCGCCGCCAGCGTCACTGGCCCGTCCGCGAACGTCCCCAGACGGATCTTCGGCCCCTGCAGGTCGGCAACGATCGTCGTTGGCCGCTCCGTCCGCTGTTCCAGCGCGCGGATGGCGGCGATCGCGCTCTTGTGATCCTCATGCGTCCCGTGGCTCATGTTCACGCGAAAGGCATCCGCGCCGACCTTGAACAGGCGTTCGATCGCCTCCGGCTCCCGGCTTGCCGGTCCCAGCGTGGCGAGAATTCGTACCTTGCGCTGACGCGGATCGATACTCACGTCGCTACCTCCAAAACCGTATGGCGCTGCCCGTCCCTGTAACCACCGCTGCGATGGGCAAGCGCCGCCCATTTGGCAAGCGAAGGATCGGTGATGATCGACGAAAAAACCCGGACTGAACTGGAGGCGGCTGCCTTCCGCAGGCTGGTCGCGCACCTCCGCCACCGCACGGATGTGCAGAATATCGACCTGATGGGCCACACCGGCTTCTGTCGCAACTGCCTTGGCGACTGGTATCAGGAGGCGGCGGCGGAGAAGGGCATTGACCTGTCAAAGGACCAGGCCCGCGAAATCGTCTACGGCATGTCGCCCGGCGAGTGGAAAGCGAAGCACCAGGCACCGGCAACCGAAGAACAGGTGCAGCGCATGAACGAGAGCGTTGCGAAGAATCGGCCTGCGGCCTAGCAAGCCCGACTTCGCAAGCCATCAGCGCCCGGCGCGCGCCTCCTACGAACGAAAGTCCTGCCCCATGGCCGATTCCAACCACTCCGCCGAACAGCTCCGCCTCTTCATCGAACGCATCGAGCGGCTTGAGGAGGAGAAGAAGGCCATCGCCGACGACATCAAGCTCGTCTACGGCGAAGCGAAGGGCGAGGGCTTCGATCCCAAGACCATGCGCACCGTCGTCCGCCTGCGTGCGATGGACCGCAATGACCGTCAGGAACAGGAAGCCCTCCTCGATACCTACAAGGCGGCGCTCGGCCTGGCGGACTAACGAGGCCACCACCTAACCTCCCCCCCCGAAAGCGGTGGAAGGACGCGCAAACCCTCGACCGCCTTCGCGGGGGAGAGCCTGCCCCCCGCGAAGGCGGGGGGGGGGGCCAATCGAAGTGGTGGAAGGATGTTCGTCGATCTGACGGGTAATGTACCGGATCGATGGGCCACCTAAATTCAGGCGGCCGATCACGCTGCGCCTGGCGCGCGGAACCAGCAGTTATTTCTTCCTATCGCGCAGACGCCCCCCTGATAGGTGCTGGGCCCAGGATCTCTGTGGGCGCGGTGATGACAAAGGGAACTTAGAACAGCATTTCAGCCAGCTTCGCCTTGTGGCTGCGCGCATCGCCGTAGCGGGTGGCGTTCCAGATCGCGCGGCGGCGGTGCAGGCCGGCGTCGCAGTCATAGGTGAAGCCGAACCCGCCGTGGAACTGGATGCCCCGGTCGGCGGCGTAGCTATAGGCCTTCTCGGCCTGCGCCTTCGCCATCCGCACGGCCACCTCTCCGCGGCCCTGATCGCCGAAACTGTGCGCGGCGGCATAAAGGTGCGACCGGGCCCTTTCATGCAAAATGAAGGCGTCGACCAGCGGATGCTTCAGCGCCTGGAAACTGCCGATCAGCTTCCCGAACTGCTTGCGCGTTCGCAGATAGTCGGCGGTGTAATCGATTACCCGAAACGCACCGCCCACCATGTCGGCGGCATAAAGGACCGCGCCGACCATCTCGCCGTGCGCCAGCGCTTCCTTGGTCCGGTCCACATCAAGGAGCTCGTCGCCGCCGACTTCGAAACCGGACAGCGTCAGCTCATAGGCCCGGCGCGTATCATCGATAATCCGCTCCCGCCGCAGTGCCCCACCGGGCAGGTTTTCGCGCTCGATCAACGCCAGCCGCCGCCCGTCCCGCGTGTCGAAGGCGATCAGGATGCGGTCCACCTGCGCCCCGTGCTCGACCAGTGTGGCCTTCCCCGAGATCATGAAGCCGCCGCGCTCATTCTCGCCGAGCGCCGTCATGTCGTCGCCGTCTTCACCCAGCGCCGTCGTCAGCGACAGGTCGCCCGCCGCCACCTTGGGCAGCAGCGCCTCCTTCTGTGCGTCTGTCCCCGCCTTCAGCAGGATCTGCGCCGCCACAGTGCACGGAATGAACGGCACCGCCATCAGGTGACGGCCCATATGCTCGGCGACCGGCACGGCCTCGCCAATGCCAAGCCCCGCGCCGCCAAAGTCCTCCGGGATCGCGATGCCCAGCCAGCCAAGCTGGCCGATTTCCGCCCAAACGTCCGGATCGAAACCCGCTTCGTCGTCGATCAGCGCCCGCACCCGGTCGATGGGGGAGCGGTCGCGGCACACCTGTGCCGCCGAATTCAGGATGTCCGCCTGTTCCTCGGAAAGGCCAAGCTGGCCAAGGCTCGATGCAATGTCGTTCATGCGTTTGATCCCGAAAACCCCGTCATTCCCGCGCACGCGGGAAACCAGTCTCGGCGAGGGCGAAGCCGAGCCTGCTTCGGATGCCGCGCGGCTGGATTCCCGCGTACGCGGGAATGACGGAACGTAGCCAATTCCATCACCGCGTTTTCGGCAGGCCGAGCACATGCTCGCCGATGATATTGCGCTGGATCTGGCTCGTCCCGCCGCCGATGGTGGCAGAAAAGGCGTTCAGGTAGCTGCGCGCCCACCAGCCGCCGTCCGCCGCGTTCGGCTCGCCGACATAATAGGCCGCCTTCGGCCCCAGCAGCGTCAGCGCGAACTCCGACAGCTCCCGGTACAGTTTGGAGAACTCCAGCTTCGACATCAGCGGCAGGGCCATCGGGTAATCCTCGACCAGCGGCATCATCTTCTTGCGTTCATTGCCCAGCGACAGGGCGTGCATGTCCATCAGATAGTCGACCATCCTGTCTTTCAGAACCGGGTCTTCCATCGCCGACGCGCCGTCCCGCTCGGCGGTCTTCGCCAGCTCGACGATCTCCATAAGGTCGGGCGAGATCGAGACATAGCCGCCCGCCTGTCCCCCGCGCGCGCCGCGTTCATATTCCAGCGTCCGCATCGCGACTTTCCAGCCATTCCCCTCACCGCCGATCAGGCAGTCCGCCGAAATCCGCGCATCCTCGAAGAAGGTCTGGGTAAAACCGAACTCGCCGGTCAGCTTCTTGATCTTCTGCGTCCTGACACCATCGATCTTCATCGGCGACAGGAAGAAGCTCAGCCCAGCATATTTGTTCTCCGCGTCCGGGTTCGAACGGGCCAGCAGGATCATGTATTTCGCGTAATTCCCCTGCGTGGTCCAGATTTTGGACCCGTTCAGGACAAACTCATCGCCCTCGCGCGTCGCCTTCAGCTGCGCATTACCGAGGTCCGAACCATGGTCGGGTTCGGAAAAGCCCTGACACCAGATGTCCTCCGCCGACAGGATGCCCTTCAGATAAGCGGCCTTCTGCTCTTCTGTTCCGATGTCGAGGATCAGCGGCCCGGCCCAGTTCAGGCCGATCGCGTTCAAGAGGATCGGCATCCGGTGCCTGCGCATGGCCTTCGTCGCTGCCTTCTGGTGCGCCTCGGTCAGGCCCCCGCCGCCATATTCGGCGGGCCAGGCCGCGCCCAGAAAGCCCGCCTCGTAGATCTTCCGCTGCCAGTCGCGGAGGAAGTCGAACTGCCGGTCCTCACCCACCTCCATGAAGGTCAGCGGCAGCATGAAGCCCGGATCGTCCGGCACATTCTCTGCAAACCACGCATCGGCAGCGCGGCCGAACTCTTCGACGCTCGGATCGGTACTGGGCTGGGTCATCGGCGCATCTCCATTCACAGGGATGACTGGCGCTCAGGCCGTTCGCCAGCAACCCACGGAAAGGGCAGGACCGCGCGAGGCAACCACAGACTTGGGCGCGCGCCGCTACCGCACCCGCGACGGTGCCAGCAGCACACTGTTCGCGAGCAGCATGTCCAGCCCGTTCAGATAGCCGCGCGTCGAGGGGTCGTGAACGAACCCGATAACCATCCCGCGCCCCTCGGGCGCCGCGACCATGTAAGGCTTGTAGGCCATCTGCCGCTGGTTCTCGGGGAAGACATGCCCGCTCGCCACCAGATCGTCCGCATCGGCATAGCGCAGAACATTCGTGCCCTCATCCGCGCTCAGCGGCGAAAAGACGAGGTTGCCATTGGCGAGCACGACCGGCCCTTCCCGGTACCCCGCCGTCAGTAGGCTTTCAGGGTCAGCGACCGTGTTCAGAAGCGCGCCGGGCTCGAACTCCGGCAAGGCATCGGGATCGCGGATAGCGGCGCGGTACTCGGCCTCGCTCTCGATCACTTTCGCTTCCGCCGCCTCGCCTTCCGCCTCGCCGCTGGCCGCCTCACCGAGTGCGGTTTCCCGCACCAGCGGCAGCACGCCGTCCTCCTCGTCCGCCAGCATCAGCAATGACGAGCCCACGCCCACCAGAACGCCGCCGCGCTCGGCAAAGCCCTTCAGCGCGGCCAGTCCGCCGTCCCCGATGTCGCTCTTGCCCGTGCCGTTCGGCACGATCATCACGTCGTAGAGGTCAAGGTCCGCGCGGCTGACCGTCCGGGTCCGAATCGGCGCGACGGGCACGCCGAGCCGCTGCTCCAGCACAAAGCGCAGCGCACCGGCCGACAGGGGCGACGTGCCCTCGCCCCAGACCATCGCAACCTTCGGCGCACTCAGGCGCTGAAACGCACCGCTGCCAAGGTTCGGCCCATCATCGACCCAGCCACTGGCGAGGCCAACCATCTCGGCGCCGACCTCCTCGGCAAGGGCGCGCAGCCGCTGCAGCTGTTCCGGCGTATTCATTCCGGCCGAAAAGATTGTCGTCCCGCGGCCAAAGCGCTGGCCCTGCGCCGTGAAGGCCGTATCGGTCGCGCGCGCCTCCAGCCCCTCTCGCAGTGCCAGCGTCACCAGCCGCGCCTGTCCGGTATCGTCCCACGGCACGGCCCAGCCAAAGATCGGTGTTCCTGAAACCGCTGCCGGGATGGGTTCCGCCACGTCGACAAGCCGCCCGCCATTCGCTTCACAGCGCGCAACGCCGAGACCGCTCATCAGGGGGACTGACCAGGCCGTTACATCGTAGAGCTGGAAATCGAGGCCGCGGGCGCGCCGTTCCTCCTGCTCGGCAAGGAACGCCGCCGGCAGAGGGGTTTCGACATCGAACAGCGTTTTCACCAGACGTCCAGCCCCTTGCGCCGATTCCACGACGATCGCCCCATCGGGATAAGGGCGGCCGCAGAGACTGGCGGGTCCATCGACCTTCCGCACCTCGATGCCCTGCTGTGCCAGCCGCCGCGCAAGCTGTTCACCGGTCCAACGGCCATCTGCGAGGTCGAGGACATAGTCACCGCCCCGCGCGCCCTCGCTGACGGCAGACGCCCTCCGGTCTGCAAGCCCGCTCAGGAAATACTCCGGGTTCCGCGCGACCGTATCGGCGGTTACCAGCGTACTCAGGAACTGGTTTCGCACCGTTTCGGGATAGGTCAGCACCGTCCCGTCGCTTCGGTCGTAGAGCAGGCCGCGCGCGGAACCCTGTTCGAACGTCATCGCGATCGCGCCGTTCAGGGTCGGCCAGCTATCGCCAAAGCCGGGATAGAAAGCATCGAAGATCTCGCGCGTGAAATAGGGAATGCCGCGCCGGTCGAACTCCGCCGCCATTGCGAGGCCCAGAACCTCCTGCTTGTCCTTCTGCGACTGCAGGAAGTTCGGGTTGAACGGGTCGGCTGCGGGCGGAAAGAAATAGGTCTGGTCGCCGCCCATTTCGTGCACATCGGCCAGCACCACCGGGTTCCATGCGCGCACGGCGGCGACCCGGCCCTGCGTTTCCGGCTGGGTCGCGGCGAACCAGTCGCGGTTCATGTCGAACATGTAATGGTTCACGCGGCCACTCGGCCACGGCAGGTCATGCTCTGCAGTGAAGCGGTCGCCCCATGGCTCCAGGCCCAGCTC
Organism: Pacificimonas sp.; assembly: GCA_036351775.1. Lineage (GTDB taxonomy): Bacteria > Pseudomonadota > Alphaproteobacteria > Sphingomonadales > Sphingomonadaceae > Pacificimonas. The sequence goes on from JAZBPX010000034.1 coordinate 67,297, forward strand.
CGAATAGAAATCGTGTACGAACCGCTCGCGTCCATCGGGGTTCTGCACCGGATCGATGACGACGATGGTTTCGCGGAGGATACGGTCCACCTGCTCATCGCCTTCTGAGGCAAGCAGGTGATAGGCCAGCGACAGCGCCGCGTCGGTTGACGAAATCTCATTGCCATGAACACCATAGGCCAGCCAGGTCACGGGCGGCAGTTCGCTCGATAGCCGCTGCCGCTCCGCAGCGCTCAGTCGGCCAGAGGCAAGGCGCGCCGTCTGCGCGCGGATCTCATCGATCCGCGCCATGTTCTCGGCACTGGAGATGACGCCGTAAACCAGCGGACGCCCTTGCCAGCTTTCGGCATATTGGGTGATCTGCATACGGTCCGGTGCCGCAGCCGCCAGCGCATCAAAATAGCGCATCGTTTCCCCGACCGAAACAATCTCCTCACCCGTCGGAAAGCCGACAACCGCTTCCAGTGTCGGAATCGCCGGATCGAACGTTCCTGGCAGAACCGACTGCGCAGCGGCGGGCGCTGCCCACAGAACGGACAGAGTAGCGATCAGGCGAAAAAACATGCTGGAGAATCCCCGGAACGAGTTGCGTTCGCGACTGTTTCACCGCCTCGCGGCAGAAAGCAAGCCACTCCATGGAGCAGCGAAACTTCGATCAAACTGCACGGATGCCGTTCGATGATGCTTCGACAGGTTTGGCATCAGTGGGAGTGGCCCCGGATGCACGGCGCGGTTGCATCGCGGGCGCTTACCCTGGGCCTGACTCTCCTGTGAAGGCAGCTGTCGTAGCAGCGGCAGTGCCTCGCCCGTTGGCGGGTTTAGGCGCTAACAACGCTCCCGTCTGCCGCCTCCCGGTCCAGCTGCGCGCGGCTTTTCTTCTCGCTGGCGGTTTTCAGCTGGCCGCAGGCTGCCATGATATCCTGACCGCGCGGGGTACGAATGGGGGCTGAAATGCCGGCGTCGAAGACGATCTTAGAAAAGGACCGGATCCGCTCAGGCTTCGAACACTCATACGCGCTGCCGGGCCAGGGGTTGAACGGGATCAGGTTCACTTTCGCCGGCAGGTCATAGCGGCGGATCAGGCGCACCAGCTCGCGCGCGTCCTCGTCGCTGTCGTTCACCCCGTCCAGCATCACATATTCAAAGGTGATCCGCCGCGCATTCGACGCGCCCGGATAATCCGCGCAGGCCTTTAAGAGCTCATCGATGCCGTATTTCCGGTTCAGCGGCACGATCTGGTCGCGTGTCGCGTTGTTCACGGCGTGCAGCGAGACGGCAAGATTGACGCCCAGCTCCTCGCCGCAGCGCTCCATCATCGGCACCACGCCCGACGTCGACAGCGTGATCCGCCGTTTCGACAGGCCCAGGCCGGTCTCGTCCATGACGATGGAGAGCGCTTGGCGGACGTTGTCGAAATTATAGAGCGGCTCGCCCATGCCCATCATGACGATATTGGTCAGCATGCGCGCATCGCCGGTCAGGTCCTCGCCCGGTTTCGGCCACTCACCCAGCGCATCGCGCGCCAGCATGATCTGGCCGACCACTTCGCCCGCCGTCAGGTTCCGCACCAGGCGCATCGTACCCGTATGGCAGAAGGTGCAGTTCAGCGTGCAGCCGACCTGGCTCGACACGCACAGGGTGCCGCGATCCGCGTCCGGAATGAAGACCATCTCGAACTCGTTGCCGTCGGTCGTTCTCAGCAGCCACTTGCGCGTGCCGTCGGTCGACACCAGCGCTTCGGTGACCTCTGGCCGCTCGATGACGAACCGGGCCGAGAATCGCTCCCGGTCTAACTTCGCGATGTCGGTCATCGCCGCAAAGTCCGTGAGGCCGCGCAGGTAAATCCAGTGCCACAGCTGCTTCGCGCGCAGCTTCGCCCGCTTCGGCTCCAGCCCGCTCGCCTCAAGCGCCGCGCGCAGCTCCGCCAGCGTCAGCCCAACCAGGTTCACCCGCCCATCAGCGCGCACGGGCGTGCCGCGCGGTACGGGAACGGGGCTGTCGTTCCCCGGAATGGTCATCGGTGGCGTGGACATGCCGCTCATATAGGCACGCTCGCCTCGAAAGTCAGCGATCCGGAATGGCTCGTTCATCCTGTGGTCGGGTTTGCCGGATTAAGCCGCCGGTCGCCGGAACGCGAGGATACATCGTGACCGCAGCGACAGGACGTTTCAGAAGAAGGAGCATTATGATGACTTTGGTTACCAACGGCGTTTGCAGTACGGTGGCGATCCTCGGTATTCTGGCCATCGCCGCGCCCGCTAACGCGCAGGACGGCGGGACCGCGCAGTTCTACGTCGGCGCCCAGGCCGGCTATCACGATCTCGGCTCGATCCTGGTTCCAGGTACGGGCGGCCCGCGCGAATTCGATTTGAACGGCGGCGTCTTCGGCGGCTATGCTGGCATCGACGTGCCTTTGGGTGAGGCGCTGTTCGCGGGGCTGGAGGCCAACGCCGCCCTCGGTACGAACATGATCGACAGCGAATATGGCATTGCCGCTCACATAGGCACCCGCTTCGGCGACAGCGGCCGCGTGTTCGTGCGCGGCGGTTATCAGCACGTGGATTTCGATCTGCAGGATATCTTCGGCCAGCTCGCGGCAGATTCAGGACTTTCGGACGTTGAAATCGAGCAGATCGGCGACGGTATCGCGAGATCCGGCGACGATTCCGACGGCGATTTTCTGATCGGTGCCGGGGCGGAAATTGCGCTCTCGCCGCGCTTCGGGCTGCGCGCCACGATCGACACGGTCAGCTTCGATACGGTCAAGCTGATGGCCGGAACGACGGTCAGGTTCTAGCCGTTCCCCGGGGCGCGGTGCGGAAAAGCTGCGCCCCCCGGTTCTCCTGACATTATGACCGATTTTCGACGACGGACACGATCAATGGCCAAGCTGGGCTTCCTGCGCGCCTGACCCGACCAGCAGCGGCTCTTCGCTGCCGTCCTCGATACGGAAAATCGTGCCCTGCGGCGCGTTCCCCGCAATGGGCACGCAGCCCGGCTCGAACGGCTTGCCGCCGACAAGGGCACCGCGCAGAACGCGGGCCGTCATGCCATGGGTGATGACCAGCGCCGTGCGGCCCGGATCGAGCGCGCCAAGCCAGTCGTCCAGCCGCGCGCGAATCTCGGGATACCATTCGCCGTTCGGTGGCCGCGCGCAGAACAGGCCGCGCTCCATGTCGACAATCGGCACACCAGCCTCGGCGGTGATCTCGGCATAGTCGCGCCCTGTCCAGTCGCCCACGTCGATCTCGTAAAGCCTCTCGTCCAGCCGCGCATCGAAATAGCGCAGCTCCAGATGCTCGGCGATGATCGAGGCGGTCTGCTGGCAGCGCCCGGCGGCGGACACCCACAGGTCGATATCTGGCTCTGTCCCAAGATGGTCGGCGAGCGCTGCGCCCATCGCCTCGGCCTGCGCAACGCCGTGCCGGGTCAGCGGCGTATGCGCCGCGTTGCCCTGCATGCGGGCATTGGCGTTGAAGACGGTTTCGGCATGGCGAGCGAGATAGAGCGGCGGGTGTTTGAGCATTCGTTCCGCCTACCCGCTCGCTTCGCTCACGCCAGCCTACCAAAAGCGCCGCCCCAGACGCAGAACCGCCCGCCCCTTCGGTGGAAGGAGCGGGCGGTCCGCGTTCGAGAATTCTTACCGCTTGTTAGGCGCGGCGGGCCCGGCGGCGCAGGCCAAGACCGGCAAGGCCGAGACCGAGCAGGCCAAGTGCAGCCGGAGCTGGAACATCGGCAGCGGGCGGCCCGTCAACCTCATCGCCCGTGGCGATGAAATCGTTGAACAGGATGGTCTCGCCATTGCTGGGTCCGCGGATGATCAGGTTGATCCGGTCGATGTCCGTGAAATCAGCGCCGCCCGTGAAGGAGGCAAAATCGAGCTGCGCATTGCCCCCAGCATCGATCAACCCGCCGGTAATCGTGGACATGCCCGTGACAACACCCGCGCCGTCAACCGTCCACACCGTGCTCTCCAGCGTGTAGCCAGAGTAAGGAACCGTAGAGGCCGAGAAGGACAGCTCGAACCGGTCGTTCGTGCCGCCGTCAGTCAGGTCGGTGTTAAGACGGAAGGCCGCTAAGCCCAGAACGCCCCACGCGAAATCCTTCGCCGACGTTGCAACCGAACCACCCGTGATCAGGACACCGTCATCGCCGGGAGAAAGAACGAGATCCATCTGCCCGAACCCGCCGCCAACAGCGACCGCGCGGAAGCCGCCGATCGCCGTTCCCGACAGCACGATCGCCGTCGTCGCCGTACCCTGCGAGAACGCTCCATTCTCGAAATCGTCAATCGTGATCGGGGCAGCGGTTGCACCTGTAGCGACCATCGCCGCCGCAGAGGCTCCTAGCAAATAACGCATCATGATCTTACTCCTCGAACTGTATCTCGTGTCCCAATCGGTACAGACTGGGGGGGCAAACCTGCCCGTTGCCAGTTACCAAGCAAGCGCCATGCCAGTTTTTGCAAAAGCCTGTTATCGTTCCGCTTTAGCAATCTTTACACCGTTCTGGATGTTGTAGATGTAAAGTCTGCCGACACCCCTCTGCCCGCCCTTTCCCTGAGTCTTTCCAGACCATTGACTCCGATTGCAGAGACACATTCTGAACCCTATCAGGACCGCTCTATTCCGGCCTTTCTAAGGATATCGTTATGGCTGAGAAACATTTTTCGGATGCCGCTACCGCGCTGGACGGCCTCTTGTCCGATGGGATAACCGTCATGGCCGGCGGCTTTGGCCTGTGCGGCATTCCCGAACATCTGATCGCCGCCATGCGTGACAGCGGCGTAAAGGACCTCACCTGCATTTCCAACAATGCGGGCGTCGACGATTTTGGCCTCGGCCTTCTCCTCCAGACGCGCCAGATAAAGAAGATGATCAGCTCCTATGTCGGCGAGAACAAGGAGTTCGAGCGCCAGTATCTCGGCGGCGAGCTGGAGCTCGAATTCAACCCCCAGGGTACGCTCGCCGAGCGTTGCCGCGCGGGCGGCGCGGGCATCCCCGGATTCTACACGAAGACGGGCGTCGGCACACTCGTTGCCGAGGGCAAGGAGCACAAGCATTTCGGCGGCGAGACCTATATACTGGAAACCGGTCTCACTGCCGACCTTGCCATCGTAAAGGCCTGGAAGGCGGACCCCTATGGCAATCTCGTCTACCGAAAAACGGCGCGCAATTTTAACCCCGTCATGGCGACGGCGGGGAAGGTGACGGTGGCCGAGGTCGAGGAGCTGGTCGGTCCAGGCGAACTCGACCCGGACTGCATCCACACCCCCGGCGTCTACGTCCAGCGCTTCATCGTCGGGGACAGCTTCGAAAAGCGTATCGAACAGCGTACCGTAAGAGAGGCCGCGTAATGACCCAAAGTGAGACAGGCTGGACTCGGGACAAAATGGCCGCTCGGGCAGCGAAGGAGCTTCAGGACGGCTTTTACGTCAATCTCGGCATCGGTATGCCCACGCTTGTGGCGAACCACATCGCCGAGGGGATCGACATCACGCTCCAGTCGGAAAACGGCATGCTCGGCATGGGCCCCTTTCCAACCGAGGACCATGTCGACCCCGACCTCATCAACGCGGGCAAGCAGACGATCACCGAACTGCGCCGCACCAGCTATTTCTCCTCCGCCGACAGTTTCGCGATGATCCGCGGCGGCCATATCGACATGTCGATCCTCGGCGCGATGGAGGTCGCGGAAAACGGCGACATCGCGAACTGGATGATCCCGGGCAAGATGGTGAAGGGCATGGGCGGCGCGATGGACCTCGTCGCGGGCGTCAAGCGCATCATCGTACTGATGGACCACACCAACAAGAAGGGCGAGAGCAAGTTCCTGAAGGAATGCACCCTTCCCCTCACCGGCCAGAATGTTGTCGACATGATCGTCTCCGACCTCGGCGTGTTCGAGCGGCCCGACCATGACAGCGCCTTTCGCCTGACGGAACTCGCGCCGGGGGTGAGCGTGGAGGAGGTGCGTAGCAAGACCGAAGCCACCTTCGAGCTTGCCCTATCGTAACGCCGGAACGGACTCCCCTCATGCAGACCAGCGCCCTGAAACCTTTCTTTACCGCCGTTGCCCTTGGCCTCCTTCTGACCGCCTGCGAAACAACGCCCTATTATAAGGCGCTTGAGATGGTGGGCATCGAGAAGCGCGACCTGCTCGTCGACCGGGTTCAGGACACACAGGCCGCGCAAGTTCAGGCGCAGGAGGCGTTCCGCAACGCCCTGAATGTCTACCGCGAGACCGCCGATGCCGACCTGAACAATCTGGAGGGGGCCTATGAGCGCTTCGACGCCGCCTACGACCGCGCCGCCGACCGGGTCCGCGACGTCGAAACCGACATTGATGCCGTCAAGCGCGTCGCCGACGACCTGTTTTCCGAATGGGAAGCCGAGATCAACCTGTACCAGGACGCCGACCTTCGCGCTGCCAGCCAGGCGCAGCTCGAAGAAACCCGCGCGCGTTTTCTCACCCTCGAACGAACCCTCGACGAGACCGAACAGCGCATGGACCCGGCACTCCTTGCACTGCGCGATCGTGTCCTTTTCCTGAAGCATAACCTCAACGCCGCCGCGCTCCGCCAGTTGAAGGGCGAAGTGACCCGCATCGAGGGCGACGTGACCGCCGTCGTCGCCGACCTCGACCGCGCGATTGCCGAAGCGAACGCCTTCATCGCCGCGATGCGGAGCTGACGGGCACGGACCTCGCCCTCCGCCCGACTTGTCATCCCGGCGAAGGCCGGGATCCTTCTCCTCGAAAGCGATACCTGGCCGAACCCTCGGGAGGTGGATCCCGGCTTTCGCCGGGATGACGGTTCTGGCGAAAAAGCCGGCGGCTAGGCCCCAAACCCGCCCCGCCACAGCATTCCCGTTTGCCCCTCGCTGCAAATCCGCTAGACACTTCGCCCAAAGCAATACCCGCTGGGGGCGAAAGGGAATTTCATGAAGGCAACCGTTGAGCGCGCGACCCTGCTCAAATGTCTGGGCCACGTTCAGTCGGTGGTGGAGCGCAGGAACACCATCCCGATCCTGTCCAACGTCCTGATCGAGGCCGAAGATGGCGGGCTGAAGCTGACCGCGACCGACCTCGACATCCAGGTTGTCGATTCCATCGCTGCCCAGGTCGAAACCGGCGGCGCGGTCACGGTTTCCGCCCACACCCTGTTCGACATCGTCCGCAAGCTGCCCGACGGCAGCCAGGTGGCACTCGACGCTGCCGAGGAGAAGATGACCATCCGCGCCGGCCGCGCGCGCTTCAGCCTCTCCACCCTGCCAAAGGACGACTTCCCCATGATCGGGGAAACCGACCTGCCAACCAGCTTCTCCCTGCCCGGCGAGACGCTCGAGGAACTGATCGACAAGACGAAGTTCGCCATCTCCACCGAGGAAACCCGCTACTATCTGAACGGCATCTTCCTGCACGTGTCCGATGGAAAGCTCTACGCCGTCGCGACGGATGGCCACCGGCTCGCCCGCTTCACACTCGATCCACCTACGGGCGCGGAGGGCATGTCCGACGCCATCGTCCCGCGCAAATGCGTGTCGGAAATCCGCAAGCTGCTCGACGAGACCGACGGCGACGTGGATGTCAGCCTGTCCGACACCAAGATCCGTTTTCGCGTCGGCACCGCCGTCCTCACCTCTAAATTGATCGACGGCACCTTCCCGGATTACAGCCGCGTCATTCCGACCGGCAACGACCGCCTTCTCAAAATCGACCCCAAGCTCCTCAGCACCGGCGTCGACCGCGTGTCCGCCATTGCCGCGGAAAAGACCAAGGCGGTCAAGATGACGCTCGACCAGGACAAGGTCATCCTCTCCGTCACCAGCCCCGAAATGGGCGAGGCGAAGGAGGAGGTCGAGGCCGACTATTCCTCCGAAGGGTTCGACGTGGGCTTCAACGCGAAATATCTCCTCGACATCCTGTCGGAGGTCGAGGGCGACACCGTCGACGTCCACCTCGCCGACGCCGCCGCCCCCACCCTGATCCGCGAAGGCGACGACGCCAACGCCCTCTACGTCCTGATGCCCATGCGGGTGTGAGCTCCCACAAGGGCTGCATTTCGAACCGTCACCGACTTGCCGGTCAGGTGACAAGGGTCACAGGCCGCGGAAGGTTGCCGCACTAGGGCGGCGCGGTGCCGTGTGTCACCCGCGACAGGCGGCCAATGCGGCGGGTCAGGAGACCGTTGGCCAGCATCTCCGGCGACCATAGGGCAGGCGGAAGACGCCGCTGCCCGGCGACATGGCGTTGTATAACATCGCAGGCGACCCCGAACCCTTCACCGCGCGGTGTGCGGCGAAAGCGGTAGACACCCTGTCGGCTCATCCCCGCCGCCCGCGCGGCGGCGGCAACGCTGGCCCCGGACAAGAGAGCCTGAAGGAACGCCCCCTGACGCGCCGCCGTCCATTGCGGACCCGGCGCGCTGTTTCCTTTCATGTCCCGTTGGTCGTCCGTCATCGCCGCGCCGTTCGTTCGAAATCGAAAGACAGTGATAAGAGACAGAGGAAATCCTATTGTTCAAGGGCGGGTCCGGGCGTCTGTTGCACTGCGCTGGAGGGACCGCGGAGCCGCACACTGGATGCTGAAACGAGTTCAGCATGACGGAAGGGCGGGAGCGCCACCGCGAAGTTTTTCCCGGCTCGTCCAACTTTCCTCTTCCCGTCACCCTGAACTCGTTTCAGGGTCCAGCACCATGCACCATGAGCGCCGACCCTGTTGCTACATCATGGCCAGCAAAGCGCACGGAACGCTCTACGTCGGCGTCACGTCCGACCTTGAAAACCGCGTCGCCGAGCATCGCGATCTTGAACGACCCGGCTTTACGAGGCGCTATGCCGTCCACCGGTTGGTCCTCTTCGAGGAGTTCGGGACCATGGACGACGCCATCGCGCGGGAAAAGCAGCTGAAGCGGTGGCGGCGCCAGTGGAAACTCAACGTAATCGAAGATATTAACCCAGGCTGGCGCGATCTGGCGGAGGACCTCGGCTTTCCACCACTCGCAAGGTAATGCCCAGCCTTTGAGAGCATTTCCCGCGATTCTTCCGTCACCCTGAACTTGTTTCGGGGTCCAGTTCGGAGACGGCCTCCAAATGGTTCTGGACGCGGCTCTTCCCGACCCGCCGCTACGGACACTGGATGCTGAAACGAGTTCAGCATGACGGCGCTTGTCCTATTCTCTTTCCCGTCACCCTGAACTTGTTTCAGGGTCCAGCCATCGACCCGGCATTGCAACTACCCAGGTCTGGCGTTTGCCGAAGAAGAAGACACCGCTACGGAACCCGAATGCCGAACTCAGTTAAGCATGAAGAGTTTGGGCTTGGAATGGCGCGCCCTCTTCCTGTTGCCGTTCATTTGCGAGAATAGGGTTTGGCCATGCCGAGCCACGAAGCAGCATTTTCCGTTACGCGCGCACCCCTAGGCTTCGCCTCCGCTGTCAGCCACTTTGTCGCGTTTCGCCGGTTGGCCGTCATCACCGCTGCGGCCCTGGCCACCGCCGCCTGCAGCGGCCCCGTCGCGGACCCAGCCGCCGGTCCGGCCTTCGCCGAAGCGATCGAGGCCGCCAACGCCGCCGCGCTCACCGCTCTGGTCAAAGAGCGCGCTGCCGCCTACGAAACCGGCGTCAGCTTCGCCATCAGCACACCAGCCATGACCACCACCGTCTTCGCAGGTGATGGCATCGACGAAAACGCCCTTTTCCAGGCCGCTTCCATGTCCAAGAGCGTCGCCGCGGCCGCCATCGTCATGCTCGCGCGGGAAAAAGGCATCGGCCTGGACGACGATATCCGTCCGCTGGCCCCCAGCGTGAACTTCGCGGACATGGAGGGCGGCGACCGGCCGCTTACCCTGCGCGAGCTTCTGTCCCACACCGGCGGCGCGACCGTTTCCGGCTTTCCCGGCTATGCGCGCGGCGGTGACCTGCCGTCATCTGCGGAAATCGTGAACGGCAGGCCGCACATGCTGCTCCCCCGCATCGATCTCAGCGGCGAGAAGGGCCGCTTCGCCTATGCCGGCGGCGGCTACCAGATCGCGCAGCTCTGGGCCGAGGACGTCTCCGGCGAACCCTTTGCCGCCATTGCCCAGCGCCTGATCCTCGGTCCGCTCGGCATGACGCGCAGCACCTTCGCGCAGCCGATCGACGACGCCGACATCGCGCCGCTCCCCGTCGCGGCTGCGGATTCCCCGATCATGCCGATGGAGGGCGTTTTCTGGCCCATGGAGGGCAGCTGGCGCGACTATCCCGAACTTGCCGCGGCGGGCCTCTGGACGACCGCGCCCGACTATCTGCGCTTCGTTGCCGCCCTTCTCTCCGCGGCCGGGGGCGAACCAGGCCCGGTCATCGACGCCGAAACCGCGCGCTTCATGCTGACCGTGGTTGACGAAGACTACGGCCTCGGCGTCATGGTCAGGACGGACGCGGACGGCACCGTGACCGCCATCGGTCATACCGGCGGCAACACCGGCTATCGCTCCTTATGGCGCGGCTATCCCGGCGCGAACGCCGCTGCCGTCATCATCGCCAACAACCGCGCGGCCAACGCCCTGTTGCAGGAACTCGGCGCAGGCGCGGACGCGGCTTTCGGGGGCGATTAGGCGCACGCATACCCTGCGCTGACCCGAAAGACTTGGCGGGCGGCGGGCCAGCGGATACGCCGCCTGCATCTTGTTTGAACCAGCGGACGATACGGAAACCAGCGGGGCGCAGCGCGCGCTCTCGCGGCTGTCCGTCACCGATTTCCGCTCCCACGCCGCCGCCGATCTGTCTCCCGGTCCCGGCCTGATTGCCATCAGCGGGCCGAACGGCGCGGGCAAGACGAACCTTCTGGAGGCGATTTCCCTGCTCGTCCCCGGTCGCGGTCTTCGCCGCGCTGCCCTGCCGGAAATGGCGCGCCAGCAGAGTCCGGGCGGCTTCGCCGTCGCCGCACGGCTCGACATGGGGAAGGGCGATCCCATCGAGATCGGCACCGGTATCGAACCCGGCTCGGCTCGGCGCATCGTCCGCGTAAACGGTGCGGGCGCGGCCGCGAACAGCCTGTCCGAGTGGCTCAGCGTCCTTTGGCTGACGCCTGCGATGGACCGCCTGTTCACCGGCCCCGCCGCCGACCGCCGCCGCTTTCTCGACCGGCTGACGCTCGCGCTCCACCCGGGCCACGCGCAGGCCGCGACGCGCTACGAGGCGGCCATGCGCGAAAGGAACCGCCTGCTGCAGGACGGCAAGGCGAACGACTACTGGCTGAACGCCGTGGAGATCGAGATGGGCCGCTACGGGGCCATGGTCTGCGATGCCCGCGCGGCAACCGTCCGCTCCCTTCAGTCCGCATTGAAGACCACGGCGGGCGGCCCGTTTCCGGAGGCTGCCATCGGGCGCGAGGGGATCGAACCGCCGGGCGCCGACGGCTTCACCGCCGCCCTTCGCACCTCCCGCCCGGACGACCTGCGTGCCGGCCGCACCCTTGTCGGACCCCACCGCGACGAGCTGATCGTCACCCATGTGCAGAAGGGCCAGCCCGCGGCCCTCGCCTCAACCGGCGAGCAGAAGGCGCTCCTCACCGGTATCGTCCTGTCCCACGCGGCCCTTGTCGCCAGCGAAACCGGCCGCCGCCCGATTCTCCTCCTCGACGAGGCACTGGCGCATCTCGACGAGGCCCGGCGCGTCGCGCTGTTCGGCCTTCTGGGCACCCTCGGCGCGCAGGTCTGGATGACCGGCACCGACGCCGCGCTTTTCCGTGCAATTCCGGGCGAAGCGACCTATATCGAAATGGTGGACGGGGTGCCGGTTCTGCGGGACCGCGAGTAGGCTTCTCCGTCATTCCCGCGGAGGCGGGAATCCAGCCGCGAGGCGGTGCTGCGACCCGGCAGCGCCTCGGACGCTGGAACTGGAATCCCGCCTTCGCGGGAATGACACATAATTGCGGGGAACGTAGAGACTTTGGCTGACGAACAACCGGCACAGAACGCCGAATATGGCGCGGATTCCATCAAGGTTCTGAAGGGGCTCGACGCCGTTCGCAAACGGCCGGGCATGTACATTGGCGATACGGAGGACGGCTCCGGCCTCCACCACATGGTGTTCGAGGTGTCGGACAACGCCATCGATGAATCGCTCGCCGGTTACTGCGACCTCGTGACGATGACGCTGAACGCCGACGGCTCGGTCACCGTCACCGACAATGGCCGCGGCATCCCTACCGATCTTCATGCCGAGGAAGGCGTTTCAGCCGCCGAGGTCATCATGACCCAGCTGCACGCGGGCGGTAAGTTCGACCAGAACAGCTACAAGGTCTCCGGCGGCCTGCACGGCGTCGGCGTCTCGGTCGTCAACGCGCTCTCCGACTGGCTGGAGCTGCGCATCTTCCGCGCGGGCAAGGAGCATTATATGCGGTTCGAGGACGGCGTTGCCGTCGCGCCGCTCGAAATTGTCGGCGATTCAGGTGGCAAGACCGGCACCCACGTCACCTTCCACGCCAGCGACAAAACCTTCGTGATCACCGACTATGATTTTGACAAGCTGGTGCACCGCTACCGCGAGCTGGCGTTCCTCAACTCCGGCGTCCGCCTGCTGCTCGCCGACGACCGCCATGCCGAGCGGAAGGAAGTCGAGCTCTATTACGAGGGCGGCGTTGCCGAGTTCGTCAAGTATCTCGACCGCAACAAGGAGGCGATTATCCCCGAGCCCATCCTCATCCAGGGTGAGCAGGGCGCCATCGGCATCGAGGTCGCGATGGAATGGAACGACAGCTACCATGAGCAGGTCCAGCCGTTCACCAACAACATCCCGCAGCGCGACGGCGGCACGCACCTCGCGGCTTTCCGCTCCGCCCTCACCCGCACGCTCGGCAGCTATGCCGAGAAATCCGGCGCTTATAAAAAGGAGAAGGTGTCTCCGACCGGCGAGGACATGCGCGAGGGGCTGACCGCCATCGTCTCGGTGAAGGTGCCCGACCCTAAATTCTCGTCGCAGACCAAGGACAAGCTGGTGTCGTCGGAGGTGCGCTCCCCCATCGAACAGATGGTCGGTGAGAAGCTCTCCGAATGGCTGGAAGAACATCCCACTGAGGCGAAGATCATCGTCGACAAGTTCGTCGGCGCCGCCATCGCGCGGGAGGCGGCGCGCAAGGCGCGCGAAGCGAGCCGCAAGTCTGTCCTCACCGTCTCATCGCTCCCCGGCAAGCTGAACGACTGTTCGGAGAAAGACCCCGCAAAGTCGGAGATTTTCCTTGTCGAGGGCGACTCGGCCGGCGGCTCCGCCAAGCAGGGCCGCGATTCCAAATATCAGGCCATCCTGCCCCTTCGCGGCAAGATCCTGAACGTCGAGCGCGCCCGTTTCGACCGCATGCTGGGTTCCAAGGAGATCGGCTCCCTGATCCAGGCGCTCGGCACCGGCATCGGCCGCGATGATTTCGATATCGAAAAGCTGCGCTATCACAAGGTCGTCATCATGACCGACGCCGACGTCGACGGCGCGCACATCCGCACCCTGCTCCTGACCTTCTTCTACCGCCAGATGCCGGAGCTGATCGAGCGCGGTCACCTCTACATCGCCCAGCCGCCGCTCTACAAAGTCGCGCGCGGCAAGTCGGAGGTTTATCTCAAGGACCAGCCGGCGATGGACGAGTTCCTGATCGCCGAGGGTCTTGACGGCATGGTCGCCGAAACGGCCGAGGGCCAGCGCACGGGCAGCGACCTCCGCGCGCTCGTCGATCAGGCGCGCAAGATGCGCGCGCTCCTCGCCTATTTCCCCGGCCGCTACGACCTTCGCATGGTGGAGGCCGCCGCGCTCGCGGGCGCGCTCGGCCAGCCCGCCAACGACGCCAGCGCCGAGCGGCTGCAGGCGCTTCTCGGTCAGTCCGGCGAAGACGGCGACTGGAACGTCACGGCAACCGAGGGTAACGCGGCCGAGGGCACGGCGGCAGGCTACACCATCACCCGCGAACTGCGCGGCGTGACCGACGCCTATGTCCTCGACGGGAAACTGCTGATGTCGGCCGAAGCCCGCAAGCTGGCCGGGATCGTCGGCGACGAGCGCGCCTATGACAATCCGATCCGCATCGGCGAGGACCACATTATCCGCCGCCCCTCCGAGCTGCTCGACGCCGTGCTTGCGGCAGGCCGCAAGGGCCTGTCGATCCAGCGCTACAAGGGGCTCGGCGAAATGAACGCCGACCAGCTGTGGGAGACGACGCTCGACCCCGACAACCGCTCGCTGCTGCGCGTGGAGATCGAACAGGCCGACATCGCCGACGACATCTTCACCCGCCTGATGGGCGACGTCGTCGAACCCCGCCGCGAGTTCATCCAGGAAAACGCGCTAAGCGTGGCCAACCTGGACGTCTGAGGTATTCCCTCCTTCCCCTGAAGGAGGGGCAGGGAGACTTGGCGGCTCGCCTGCCTGGTCGCAGCGGGGTGGTCTGCAGCAGGGCAGGCCCTACCAAACAAAATCTAGTCATTCCCGCGAAAGCGGGAATCCATGAACCAGCCGCTGCTCCTCGCGCCCAGCGTCCGCCCATGGATTCCTGCCTGCGCAGGCAGGACTAACCTTTTATTGGCGAGGGCAGGACCGCCTCACAAACATTTAGTCATTCCTGCGAAAGCGGGAATCCACGGACCGACCGCAGCCCACCGGCCCACCGCTGGTCCATGGATTCCTGCCTGCGCAGGAATGACTAAGCTACGTGCTCCTACCCGTGCAGCTTCGCCGCTGTTTCCGCGACCAGCTTGCCTTGGAACCGCGCGCCCTCAAGCTCGACATCGCTCGGCATCCGCGACCCGTCGCCCGCAATCGTTGTCGCGCCGTAGGGCGATCCGCCCTTCACTTCGTCCACGCCCATCTGGCCCTGGAAGCTGTAGGGCAGGCCCACGATGGTCAGGCCGTGGTGCATCAGCTGCGTGATGATCGAGAACAGCGTCGTTTCCTGCCCGCCATGCTGGGAGCCGGTGGAGGTGAACGCCGCGCCGACCTTGCCGACCAGCTTGCCGGAGAACCACAAGCTACCGGTCGCGTCCCAGAACGCCGCCATCTGGCTGGAAATGCGCCCGAACCGAGTCGGCGACCCGACGATGATCGCGTCATAATCCGGTAGCTCCTCGACGCTGGCGACGGCGTGGCTGTCGTCATACTGGAAGCCTGCATTCTCGACGATTTCAGGCGGTACCGTCTCCGGCACGCGCTTCACATGGACCTCGGCGCCCGCACTGCGCGCACCCTCGGCGACCGCTTCCGCCATTGTCGCCACGTGGCTGTAGCTTGAATAGTAAAGTACTAGAACCTTTGCCATTTTCCTGTCTCCTTCGTTTCAGAATTGTCCCGCTCTAACTCCTTAAACCTGTCATCCCGGTCGTTCGCTGGCTGCGGCCTCGCCCCTTTCGTCACCCTGAACTTGGTTCAGGGTCTAAACGTCGACGCCGCTTCGGACACTGGATCCTGAAACAAGTTCAGGATGACGTGGGGGTAGAAGCGGTCGCTCTTCGTCAGACCGTATCCACAAGCACACCCAATTCTCGTCACCCTGAACTTGGTTCAGGGTCCAAACGTCGACGCCGCTTCGGACACTGGATCCTGAAACAAGTTCAGGATGACGTGGGGCAGAAGCGGTTGCTCTTCGTCAGACCGTATCCACAAGCACACCCAATTCTCGTCACCCTGAACTTGGTTCAGGGTCTAAACGTCGACGCCGCTTCGGACACTGGATCCTGAAACAAGTTCAGGTTGACGTGGGGCAGAAGCGGTTGCTCTTCGTCAGACCGTATCCACCAGCACGATTTCGGTGTCCTCGAGCGCCTCGATGCTGATCGTGTCGACCGCCTCAACCGCCACGCCGTCGCGCTCGTTGGCGAATTCGCCGTTCACCTCGATGCTGCCGGTTGCGGGTACCAGATAGGCTTTCCGCCCCTCAGCCAGCGCCCAGGTCGCCGTTTCCCCGGCTTTCAGCGTGATGCCCGCGACCCGCGCGTCCGCTCGGATCATCAGCGCGTCCTCATCATCCGCGCCGCTGGCCAGGATCGACCAGTCACCGGCCCGGTCCTCCTTCGGAAAGGGTTTGGCACCCCAGCGCGGCTCGCCGCCGCGCGTCGTCGGCTCGATCCAGATCTGGAAGATACGCGTTTCCACGTCCTCAAGATTATACTCGGCATGCTGGATCCCGCTGCCCGCCGACATGACCTGCACATCGCCCGCCTCCGTCCGGCCGTCATTGCCAAGGTTGTCCCTGTGGCTGATCGCGCCCTCGCGGACATAGGTGATGATTTCCATGTCGCGGTGCGGATGCGGCGGAAAGCCGGACTGCGCCGCGATCCGGTCGTCATTCCAGACCCGCAGGCGGCCCCAGCCCATCCGCGCCGGATCATGATAGCCGGCGAATGAGAAATGGTGGCGCGCGTCCAGCCAGCCATGATCGGCGTGACCCAGACTGTCGAATCGGCGAACATCGATCATCGAATGATCTCCCACTGCGTGTGTTGCTTGAGAGCTAGATGGCAACGCGCCGCACGGTTATAAACAGAAAGGATCGAAACAGACCCTTTCGGAAAATTAATGTCAGAGCCTGACCTGAATGCCTGGCGCACCTTCGTTGCGGTCGCCGAGGAGGGCACGATGACCCGCGCCGCCGAGCGCCTCGGCAATTCCGTCCCGACGGTCTCCAAGGGGCTGGCCGCGCTGGAACAGCAGCTCGGCGTCGCGCTGTTCCACCGGACCTCCCGCCGGGTCTCGCTTTCACCCACCGGCGAAGCGCTGCTTCCCGAGGCGCGAACGCACGTTGCCGCACTGAGCGCGCTCGCCGAACGCCTGCGCGACCGGGACGGCCCGCCGCGCGGCCGCATCCGGATGAGCGCCCCGCTCAGCTTCTCCGTTCGCCATCTCGGCGCGCCGCTGACCGCATTCCTGTCCGCCCATGACGGCGTCGGCCTCGACCTTCAGCTCTCTGACGAGACCGTCGATCTGGTGGACGGCGGCTTCGACCTCGCGCTCCGCATCGGCAGCCTGGCCGACTCGTCCCTCCGCGCGCGAAAGCTCTGCGACATCCGCGTGCCGCTCGTTGCCGCGCCGGCCTATCTGGACGCGCATGGCGAACCGAGCACCCCCGCCAATTTGGCGACCCACGCAACCATCGCCTTTTCCCAAACCGCGTCGCCCACCAGCTGGACCTTCCGCCACGATCTGGACGGGGAGCGCACCGTCGAGGTCACACCGCGCCTTCTCCTCGACAATGGCGATCTGGGTCTGGAAGCCCTGCGCACCGGCATCGGCATCGCGCCGCTACCCGATTTCTTCGTCGGCGAAGACATTGCCGCGGGCCGTTTGCGCGAAATCATGCTGCCGTGGTATCGGCCCGCGATCGGCCTCCACATCGTCACGCCGCCCACCCGCCTTCAGCCCCGCCGTGTCCGCCTGCTCATCGAAGCCCTCGCCGCAGCGTTCCGCAAGCAAAGCTGGTCCTACTGAGGCCCGGGCTCCCCCTCATTGTCTCGCGGGTTACCCCGGCAGCCAGCCCTCTAGCACCTGGTCCGGGGGGCGGTGTCCGTCTGACCAGACGCGGATGTTGGTGATGACCTTGTCGCCCATTGCGCGCCGCCCCTCGATCGTCGCGGAGCCCATGTGCGGCAGCAGCGTGACGTTATCGAGCGCGAGGATTTCGTCCGGCACGTTCGGCTCATCGGAAAACACGTCGAGCCCCGCTCCGGCCAGCTTGCCGTCCCGCAAGGCCGCCGCCAGCGCCGCCTCGTCGACGATCTCGCCGCGCGCGGTGTTGATGACATAGGCCTCCGGCTTCATCAGCGACAGCCGCCGGGCATCGATCAGACCGTGCGTTTCCGGCGTCAGCGGGCAGTGGATCGTCAGCACGTCCACCTCCGGCAGCATCGCATCGAGGTCGTCCCACCATGTCGCGTTCAGCGCGGTCTCCGCCGCCTCCGGCATTCGGCTGCGGTTGTGGTAGTGTACCTTCATGCCGAACGCATTCGCCCGCGCCGCCACCGCGCCGCCGATCCGGCCCATGCCGACGATGCCCAGCGCCTTGCCGCCGATGCGGTGCCCGCGCAGCGATGTCGGTGCCCAGCCGGTCCACTGGCCGGAGCGCAGCAGGCGCCCGCCCGCGCGCATCCGGCGCACCGTCGACATCATCAGCGCCATGGCCATGTCGGCGGTATCCTCGGTCAGGACGCCCGGCGTGTTCGTAACCAGGATGCCCCGCTTCTTCGCGGCGGCGAGATCGATATGGTCGACGCCAACACCGAAATTCGCGATCAGCCTCACGCTGTCCGGCATGGCCGCGATCAGCGCCGCGTCCACATCGTCCGTCACCGTCGGGACGAACACGTCAGCCGCCTTCATCCCGTCCAGCATCGCTTCGGCGGACAGCGGCGCATCGTCCAGCCTCAGGACCGCCTGGAACAGCTCGCCCATCCGCGCCTCGGTCTGGCGCGGCAACTGGCGGGACACGAAGACACGGGGGTTCGGCACACGGTCATGGTTCATACCGCCGAGCGCTATGGCGCAGCGCAGGACCGGTCAAGCGGGCGAGGGGGGCGGTCAAGCGGGCGCGCCGCAGCACCGCCACACCAATCGTCATCCTGAACTCGTTTCAGGGTTCAAACGTCGGCGCGGCACCGGTCACTGGATCCTGAACCATGCCTGCCCCGGACGCCGATCCGGGGTTCAGGATGACGCTCCTTTGCGAAGGGGTCAGCGTTGACGACCCGCCCCGCCCATCACCGCGGCGGGAACTGCGTCTCCACCATACTGCTTTTCGCCGCCCATCTGTCGTGCAGCGCCGTGAGCTCCGGCCGCCCGCGCCGCCAGTCCACATTGGCGTGGCGGAAATCGAGATATTCCAGCGCCACCACCGTCAGCATCTCCGCATAGGGCACATAGGCAGGCGCCGCGTCCAGCATCGCGGGCAGCGCATCGAGCGCGCGCTTGATCTGCGTTTCCCAGCGGCCCTGCCAGAAGATCGACCGCTCGCCCGGCTGGCGCACGACCTCCATCCGCCACGCCAGCGCGCAGTCGAGGACCGAATCGATATGGCTCGCCAGCGTCATCGCCGCCCAGCGCTGCGGATCGCCCGGCGCGGGGTAAAGGTCGCCCGGGTCCTTCAGCGTCGCGAGATAGCCCAGGATCACGCGGCTGTCGTGGATGCTCAGCCCCTCGTCCGTTTCCAGCGCCGGGATCTTCGTGCTCGGGTTGACGGAAATCAGCTCGTCCGGGTCCGCCAGCGGATCCACCGGCACCTCGTCGACCGCGTCTTCAAGGTCGAGTTCGCGCAAAAATACCCGCACCTTGCGCGCATAGGGTGAGGTGTAGGACATGTAGAGTTTCACGGAAGGCTCCCCGATGATGTCCCCAGCCGATAGCGAGGCCGCCCCAGCCGGTCCACTGACCGGATTGACGGTCATCGACCTCAGCCGCGTCCTTGCCGGTCCCTACTGCACGATGGTGCTGTCCGACCTCGGTGCGCGCGTCATCAAGGTAGAGCGCCCCGGCGTGGGCGACGACAGCCGCGCCATCGGCCCGTTCAGGAACGGCAAGAGCGCCTATTTCACCTCCATCAACCGCGGCAAGGAGTCCATCGCGCTCGACCTGAAGGCGGACGGCGACCGCGCGCTATTCGAGGCGCTGCTCGAATCCGCAGATATCCTCGTCGAGAATTACCGCCCCGGCGCGATGGCGAAGCTCGGCTATGGCTGGGATACGCTGCACGCCCGCTACCCGCGCCTGATCTACGCTGCGGCCAGCGGCTTTGGCCACACCGGCCCGGACAGCGCGAAGGCAGCTTATGACATGGTTGTCCAGGCGATGGGCGGCATCATGAGCGTGACCGGCCATCCCGGCGGCCCTCCCACCCGCGTCGGCACCAGCGTCGGCGACATCACGGCGGGGCTGTTCTGCGCCATCGGCATCCTCGCCGCCGTCCACGACCGGGCGGCGACGGGCGAGGGCCGCTTCGTCGATGTCGCCATGCTCGACGGCCAGATCGCCATCCTCGAAAACGCCATCGCCCGCTACGCGACAACAGGCGAAGCGCCGGGCCCGCTGGGCGCGCGGCACCCGTCGATCACGCCCTTCGCGGCCTTCCCGTGCAGCGACGCGCACATCGTTATCGCCGCTGGGAACGATGCGCTGTTCACCGCGCTCTGCAACGCCCTTGGCCTCGACAAGCTGCCGGATAACCCGCGCTTCCGGACCAACAATCTCCGCAGTGAGAACTGGCAGGCGCTCCATACCGTGCTGGACGCCCAGCTCGAGACGGAGACCGCGGACCACTGGCTGGCCGTCCTCGACAAGGCTGGCGTGCCCGCCGGTCCGCTGCAGGATGTCGGCCAGGCCCTCGCCCATCCGCAGGTGCAGGCGCGCAACATGGCCATCACCACGGCGTTGGAGGACGGCACCCCCCTCACCGCCGCCGGCAACCCGGTAAAGATCAGCGGCTTCCCCGACCCCGCCACCCGCCCCAAGGCCCCCGCGCTGGATGAGCACAGGGCGAAGATTCTAAGCGGACTTTCCTAAAAATAGTCACGGTCCCGGGTCCTGCATTTGCATGGCTCGCTGACGGCCGTCGTCGCTGCCTCCGCAGAAATAGTCATCCCAGCGCAGGCTGGGATCCACGCTGTGACAAGCATCGGAGGCGCCGCGTCGGCCAAATCCATCACAGCATGGATTCCAGCCTTCGCTGGAATGACTAAGTGAGTTGAACAGCTATAGAGACCCCATGAAATCCGACGATCTCGCCTTCGCTCACCGCCTCGCCGACGCGGCGGGCGCAGCCATCCGCCCCTATTGGCGCGCTGCCTTCGACACCGAGACCAAGGCCGACGCCTCCCCGGTCACCGCCGCTGACCGCGCCGCCGAGCTCGCCATGCGCGAACTGATCGACCGCGAGCGCCCGGACGACGGCATCATCGGCGAGGAGTTCGGCGAGACCCGCCCCGGCGCGGCCCGCCAGTGGGTACTCGACCCCATCGACGGTACCGTCAGCTTCGTCGCGGGCCGCGCCATCTTCGGGACGCTGATCGCGCTGATGGAGGATGGCTGGCCCACCCTCGGCATCATCGACCAGCCGATTGCAGGGGAGCGCTGGGCGGGCCGCACCGGGCAGGGCACCACCTTCAACGGCAAGCCCGCCGAAACCCGCCGCTGCCCCGACCTCAAGGGCGCGTCGCTCGCCACCTCCGCCCCGCATTACTTCACGGAGGAAGACGGCGCGCGCTACGCCGCCCTCGCCCAGCAGACGGCCCGCGCCGGC
The DNA here is from genome assembly GCA_036351775.1 of Pacificimonas sp. Classification (GTDB taxonomy): domain Bacteria; phylum Pseudomonadota; class Alphaproteobacteria; order Sphingomonadales; family Sphingomonadaceae; genus Pacificimonas. The sequence goes on from JAZBPX010000034.1 coordinate 88,533, forward strand.
CTGATCTACGGCGGCGACTGCTACAATTACGGCCTCCTCGCGTCCGGCCATATCGACATCGTCGCCGAAACCGGGCTGAAGCTTCACGACTACGCCGCGCTCGTCCCCATCGTGGACGGCGCGGGCGGTCTCATGACCGACTGGCGCGGCGACCCCCTCCACGCCGGGTCGGAGGGCGCGGTCCTCGCCCTGGGCGATGCCGCGCGGCTGGAGGATGTGCTGGCGATCCTTACCTAGGCGGGCATGGGCAGCGCGCGCTGCAAACCGAGGAACCGGTGGAACGGCTCGAAATCCCTGTCGCGCGCCAGCAGCCTATAGCCATTCATCAGACACCTCGTCGCGATCAGGCCATCAATGGTTTTACGGACTGTGACACCCCTGCCCCGAAGCTGCCTGTAGTTGTCCGCCGCCGCGAGCGCGCAGTCGACGCCGCCAATCTCGACAATGCTGAACTGCAACAGCCCCTCGCGCGCCGCCGCGTGATCGCGGTCATGCCGTATTCCCTGCAAGACCTCGCACAGGATCAGGTCGCCGATTACCACTTGGTCCTGCGCGGCGGCCTGTTCGAACAGTTCGGTTTCCGGCCCCGCATTCCCGCCCAGGAAGTCAATGAGAACGCTCGAGTCGACCAGGATCACCGATCGCGCCGCATCTCGTCGAGGTCGCCGTCCCACCGGACCCGGCCCTTCAGGGCCAGAAACTTCTTCTGCGCCTCAAGCTGGACGACCTTCCGAAGAGCCAACTCGACGGCCTCCCGCTTGGTTTTCGCGCCGGTCGCCTTGATGGCATCGGTCATAAGACTGTCGTCGATGACGATGTTCGTCCGCATGATGTGTATCCTTTTCTGGATTTATACACATAAGCGTCCGTTACCGAGCCCACAACTTGATTTCCGCTGCCGCCGCGTTATATCGCGCGCCTCTAACGAGGTGACGGTCCGGCCAGTGTGGGCTGCCGAGGCCGTCTTTTTTACGTCCGGACACAAGGAGACGAAAATGCCCAAGCTCAAGACGAAGAGCGGCGTGAAGAAACGCTTCAAGATCACCGCCACCGGCAAGGTGAAGCACGGTGTGGTCGGCAAGCGCCACCGCCTGATCTCGCACAACGCCAAGTACATCCGCTCCAACCGCGGCACGAAGGTCCTGTCGGATGCCGACACGAAGACCGTCAAGAAGTGGGCGCCCTACGGGTTGTGATTTGAATTAGGGGCTGCGGCTCCCGGAGGGGAGCCGCAAAACAAAACCCCCGCGAAGCGGAAAGAATTTACCATGGCACGCATCAAACGGGGCGTCACGACGCACGCCCGTCACAAGAAAATCCTCAAGCAGGCGAAGGGCTATCAGGGCCGCCGGAAGAACACGATCCGGGTCGCTATGCAGGCCGTCGACAAGGCCGGCCAGTACGCCTACCGCGACCGCAAGGTGAAGAAGCGCAACTTCCGCGCCCTGTGGATCCAGCGCATCAACGCCGCCGTGCGCGAGGAGGGTCTGACCTATTCCCGCTTCATGGCGGGCGTGAAGGCCGCCGGTATCGAGCTGGACCGCAAGGTTCTCGCCGACCTCGCCATGAACGAGAATGCGGCGTTCAAGACGATCGTGAAGCAGGCCCGGACCGCCCTCGACGCCGCGTAAGGGCCTGTTGTCTCCCCTCCCTCTCTGGGAGGGGCTGAGCGAAGCGAAGGCGGGGGAGGGTCTGGCGGTGACGCCCGCACCTGCATGCGCCAATGCAGTCCCGGCGGCACCGTCAGACCCCCCCCCCCCCCCCCC
>JAZBPX010000035.1:0-11933 GCA_036351775.1 Pacificimonas sp.
CAAAGACGGCGCGGACCCTGGCGATGGTCGCCGCAGGGGCGGCGGCCGTACTCATCGTCGGCGGCGCGCTTACGGTGGCGCTTGGGGCGCTTTTCGGGCCGATCTTCATGTTGCGGTTCGGTCTTGCAGCCATGGGAATTGGAGCAGGCAAAGCCGCCCCGAAGATAAGCCAGCTAGCTCGGCGGAAGGTGATGCTTCGACGGGCGGCGCGGTCAGCAGGAGCGGCACTTCGCACCGCCGGGACCGCTGCGCTTCTATCCGGCAAGAGGGCTGCCATCGCGACATGGGGCTGGCTGAAGCTGAAGGGTTCGATGGCGGCGGGCCTCATCATGAAGGCGGGCCGCGCCCTTCTCTTTCTCGGGCGCGCCGCCCTGCGGGCGGGCGTGATGATGCTGACCAATCCGATCATCCTTGTCGCCACCGGGATCGCACTCGCGGGCCTGCTGATCTACAAGCACTGGGACAAGATCAGCGCCTTCTTCTCGGGCCTTTGGACATCGGTCAGTGAGACGTTCAGCGGCTTCTGGACCCGAACGAAAACGCGCATGGCGGAATGGCCCGGCCAGATGCTTCAGGTCGGCCGGGATCTGATGTCCGGCATCGTGCGGGGCATCCGGGAGGGGCCGGGCAAGGTCTGGGCCGCGCTGAAGGACACCGTTCTCGGCGGCGTCGACAAGGTAAAGGGCTGGCTCGGCATCCGCTCGCCCAGCCGCGTCTTCATGGGCATCGGCGGCGATATGATGGGCGGCCTCGCCCTCGGCCTCGACCGGGCGCGCGACGGGCCCATTGTCGCCCTGCGAGACGGTGCACGCGCCTTCGCGCGAACCGCTGCCGGCACGGCCCTCGCGGTGCCGCTGGCCGCGCAGGCGAGCATTGGTACCCCGTCGCTTGACGCCCCGCGCTTCAGTCCGTCCGCGCCCTTCGTCGGTGCAGCACCGCGCCGCCCCGCATCGTCCTCCGGCGGTGTCACAATTCACATCCACGCCGCACCCGGCATGGATGAGCGCGCCGTTGCCGAGGAGGTCCGCCGCGTCCTCGAGGAACGCGACCGCGAGGCGGAAAGCGAAGCCCTCGCCGCCTATGAGGACGATGGTCCATGATGATGTCGCTCGGCAGCTTCCTGTTCACGCTCGCCACGCTGCCCTACCAGTCGCAGGCGCACAGCCGGGAGGCGCGCTTCGCGGCGGCGGACCGCGTCGGTGCGGGACGGGCGTTTCAGTTCCTCGGTCCCGGCCCGGAAACCATGTCGCTCTCCGGCGTCAGCGCGTGGGGCATTACCGACGCCGCCGCGGCGGCGGAGGCCCTCGACGCCATCCGGCAGGCGGGCGCGGCGCAGCCCCTCGTCGGCGGCGATGGCCGCGTCTACGGCAACTATATCCTGACGAAGTTCGGCGAGCAGAAATCATCCTTCGAGAAGGACGGCACCGCGCGCCGCGTCGAATGGACGCTCGAGCTGACCCGCGTCGACCAGACCGCCGCGCCCACGCCGGCACGGCCCACGCCCTCACCAACCGACCGCGCGGCGGACCCCCTCTCCGTCTTCTCCATCGAGGGAGCCTTGGGTTAATGCGCTCATCATGCTCCTGCCATCCGGCCCTCGCTGCTAAGCCGTCCCGCTCCCCCTGCCCTGCCACCCGCCAGTGTAACCTCAGGGGTGGCAGGGCAGGGGGAGCGGGACGGCTTAGGGCGGCTCCCGGAGGGGAGACGCAAACCGGATGACCTCCCTCCGCACCCCCGCCTGGCGGCTGTCCGTCGACGGCCGCGACATGACCAATCCCGCGCGGCCTTACCTCCAGTCGCTCAGCGTGAGCGAAAAGCGCGAGGACGCTGCCGACCGCCTGTCCGTCACCCTGCTGGCGGAGGGGTTCGCGAACAGCCTCCCCCGCGCCGGGTCCGAGCTGGCGCTGCAGCTCGGCTGGGAAGACAGCGGCCTCGTCGACAAGGGCCGGTTCATCCTCGGCGAGATCACCCATGCCGGGCCGCCCGACATCATCACCCTGACCGCGCAGAGCGCCGACATGACGGCGGGCCTGAAGACGCGCCGCGACCAGAGCTGGACCGATACCGCGCTGGGCGATGTCCTCAAGGAGGTCGCGGGCCGCCACGGCCTGACGCCGCGCATCGCCGCCGATCTCGCCGCCAGGCTGCTGGCGCTGGTAACGCAGAGCCGGGAAAGCGACTTCGCCTTCCTGAAGCGCCTGGGCCGCGAGAATGACGCCGTCGCGACGATCAAGGCCGGGCACCTGCTGTTCACGCCGATGGGCGCGGGCCAGACCGTCTCCGGGTCCGCGCTGCCATCGGTGACGGTGCGCCGGATGGACGGCGACAAACACAGCCTGCGCGTCGCGGCGCGGACCGAGCATGACGGCGTGAAGGCGCGCTGGCATGACCGCAAGGGCGCGAAGCAGGAAAGCGTCGAGCTCGGCGGCAGCGAGAAGGTGAAGACCCTTCGCAAGATCTACCCGACCGAGGCGGAGGCCCGCCGTGCCGGCGAGGCGGAACTGCGCCGCTTGGGCCGCGCGCCGCAGACCCTGACACTGACCCTTGCCTTCGGCCAACCGCAGATCGGCGCCGAACAGCCGCTCGTCGCGGAGGGTTTCCATCCCGGCATCGACGGCCAGAGCTGGATCGTGAAGAGCGCCACGCACAAACTGTCCGCGACCAGCGGTCTGACAACCGATCTCGAAGCGGAACTGGCCGCTTAAGCCGCGCGGTACTGCGGACGGTGAACCTGCAAATCCCTGACGTCTTCGGGCATTCGCAGACCCTTGGAGGCGATCAGAAGTTCGGTGCCGATGCGCTTGGTTTGAACCGAGTATTTCACGTCGAAGGCAAATTGGCGGCGGGCTTTGTAGAGCTCCGCAATCTCTGACGTGCGATCATAGGTCAGAATCCAGGGGCGACTAAGGCCGAGGATCGCCTCGCTGACCGCGGCATGATCATCAGGCTGATAGAAACTCGTATAGAGACTGGACCCTTTGTTGAAATATGGCGGGTCGATACAGAAGAAAGTGCGTCTCGGCAGCGCCGCGTCGGCATGGGCCATGAACGCGAGGGCGTCTTTGCGGTACAAGTGAATTCTCGATCGATAGCGCGCGACCCGTTTGATGCGCCGGGAAAGCTCGTCTCTGTTGAACCGGCAATCCAGCTTGTAATTGCCCGTTTGCCCGAAGCCGCCAATCACACCGGCGCCTTTGATAATACCGGATCGATTTGTGCGGTTCAGAAAGAATGTCGCGAACCCGACCTCAAGGTCCGAGAAATCTTCATGATTGAGGTAGACGGCCCGTTGGCGGTGCCATTCATCGATCGTAATCGGCGTGTTCTGGATCAGCTCGACCATCGCCTCTGTTGAATCGAGCGCGGCTTTCCAGAAGGCCCAGATCGTGCGGTCCACATCATTGAGGTGGATTTCGTTCGCATGCCCCTCGAACAGCAGCATCAGCGCCAGACCAGCACCCCCGGCATAGGGTTCGGCATAATGTCCCCGCTCGAGATTGTTCTCGCGCATGATCCGGCGCGAGATATCGTAAAGGCAGGTCTTGCCGCCGGGATAGCGAAGCGGTGAATGGGATCGGGCCATGACCATATAGGGCCGTAACGGCCGCTCGGCCACAACTTTATCCTGCGCTCAGCTCTTCGGCCTCCTCAATCGTTTTCAATATCAATTCTCTTAGTTTTTCCATGTCGTTGGCAAGCTGCTCGCCATTGAACAAAGCCGCAGTGGCATCATGTTTCGTGACATCACCTGAGTTTGCGATGCGGCGGATTGCATCCATGATCGCCTTGTCACCTTTGCCCTGCGCGACCCCGTATTTTTGCAGCCGCGCCTTGTTATAGAAATCCGGAAAGCCCTGTTCGGTTTTGCGGCCCGCCCTGGCGGATAGCGACTCCAGAAATGCCCACGCACCAATGGATACCAGCGGTGCCCAGGATTGGACGGAAACCGTGCAGATGGAGGTATACAGGTTGGGCAATTTGTGGCTGCCGAGCCGCTCCAGTCCGTCGGAGATGTCCTCTTCGAACTGAATTCGGGTTTTACGGCGAGGCTTCTTTGGTTTCGGCTTCTTTGCACCGCCTTTTCCGGTCGACTTGTCTGGCGATTTCAGGGCCTCGGCCTCTACCCGTTTGTGACTTTGCCCATCGGTCGAGCTCAGCTCTCGGGCATAGGCTTCGATCTGATCCTTCTTCGCCCGGCTGTTGACATCACCGCGAGCCAGATCCTCCAGAAACTTCGCCAGCAACAGGTCGAAGTCCGCCTTCGACCGATCCCGCGACACGTCATCGGGATTCGAAGCGTCGATACCCATGGCATCGCGAACGAGCTTGTTGGTCAGATAGCGCTGGACCGTCGTCAGTTTCCCTTTTCGATCGTCAGCGGAGATCATGCCATGTTCCTCGGCATAATCGAGTACGGCGAGCGCGGTCCGGTTTTTCGGATCGCCGCTATGCCGCTGGGACTGGTCGGCATCCCACTTTCGGCGACCGATGCCGCCCTGCTCTCCGTCGTGAATGCGCTTCAGCCACAGGTCCACATCGTCTCGGTCCGCAAACAGGACGCATTGGACGCTGTCCTGCTCGTCCCAGTCTGCATTCAGCTTTTCGAACGATTTGCGCTGCTTTGCCGGTGCCAGATCGGGGTCGGCGAGCAGCTTGAGCGCGCAGATCCGACGGTTGCCTTCCGCGACGAAGTAAGTTTCGTCATCGTCGTCGCGGGAGGCGGGAATCAGGGCAAAGAGCTCAAGCGGGTTCAGGCCGTTTTTATGGATGTCCTTCGCCAGCGGCAGGATGCTCTCCCGCTTGCACAGATACTCGATGGTTTCCGCCTGCGTATTATAAGGCTCGTGGCGTGGGTTCTCCAGGTCGAGGTAAATACTGTCGAGGCTGACGGCCTTCTGCTTCGGCTGCTTGGACATGCTCACCCTCCTGTTCGTTCTGATCGATCCGTTCAGGCGCGCGCACTACGGCAGATCATCCATCTCTTCAGCGTCCACACCCAGCTTCAGCATCGCGCCGATGAATCGGCTTCCGCAAAGCAGGGCGCTTGTCTGGGCCATCTCCGTGTCGTCCTGAAAGGCAACCACTAAGGAGGGCGAGGAATCACCGTCGATCACGGTCGCCATCTTCTCATACGATTCCTTCCGCAAAAACATTGTGGTGTCGCAGGTTTTCAGAGCTTCGGCCAAGTCAGCACGGACGCGCCCTTCGATACTTTCCGGTACCTTGAGCCTCGAGATCGACTGCCAGGCATCGCTGCATATCTGCGATGCGTCATTGGCTACACGATAGCTCTCGATCCGCGTTCCCTCACCAGCGGCAAGTTGGTTCACCGTCTGTTGCGCGCGCGCGGCAGCGTCGTCGCAGGGGTCGGCGAAACCGACCACCGATTGCCAGAGAGCCAGCGCATCGTTTTTCGCCGCCTCCCCTTGCGGGAATGGGTTGTCCTCGGTCGGCATCCTCGCCTCCGGAAACTCATCGGGCGTCGGCTCTTCATCAGAAAGCCACCACACGCAGCCGCCGAACAGAAGCAGGATCAGGAGGCACCCGATCGCGCCCTCCTTCGCGCCGCCGGTTTCCTTGTCATCCGCCATTTCGCCCCCCCTCAGACCTTCTTCACCAGCGCCGCGACGCGCCCGATGATCGTTGCCTCGCCGTCGACGGCGATCTCTTCCGGCACCGCCGGATTGTCGCTCATGATCTTCAGCGTTCCGTCCGGCATGGGCCGCAGCCGCTTCACCGAGCCGACATCGCCCAGCGCCAGCGCCCAGATGCGGTCGGCCATCCTGACGCTCTGCTGGCTGGTATCGATCAGCATCGTGTCGCTGTCGTTGATGGTCGGCGACATCGAATCGCCGATGCCCGTAGCCCAGAACAGCTCCTCCGGCGCGGCGCGCGTATAGGTGCGCAGCCACTCGCGCGGGAAATAGCGCGTCTCGGCGGTGACCGGCACGTCGAGGAAGGTGCCGCCCATGCCGTAGCCTAGGTCGATCTGCTTCAGGGGGACGAGATTCAGGTCCGACGCGGCGTCTGCGCGGGCGGGCGCGCCGAAATCCAGATCATCGACTTCGCCCGTTAGATAGGCCGCGGTTGTCCCCAGCTCTCGCGCAATCCGCTCTATATACTTCGAGCCCTGCGACTTTCCACTGAGCAGGTTCGCCACAGTCGCTTGTGCTATGCCGATGCGGCGAGCGAGCTCACTTTGTGAGATGCTCTGCGCGGAAAGCCGCTCCTGAAGACGCTCTGAGAGTGACACCCTCAGGAGCCTATAGCCCTCGCTATATTCCGCGACTGCTGTTTTCCTATTGACCGATCTATAGGAGTCGCTATAGGTGGGTGCCATGACGAACGATCAGACCCCCGCCCGCACACGCTTCGAAGCGCTCTGCGCTTGCGTCGAAGCTGCCAAGTCGCAGAGCGCTCTCGCTCGCGATCTCGGCGTATCGCAAAACACGGTATGGAAGTGGCTGAACAGCGGCAAGCAGATGCCCTCCGTGCATGTGCTGAAGGCCGAGCGCCTCTACGGCGTGTCGCGCCACGAGCTGCGCCCGGACATCTACCCCCGCGATTATCCGCCCGCGCCCGACGCGGCGGATGATTTCGGCGCGGGATATGACGAGGCCGACCAGCGCTTCTACGGCACGGATCGCGGCGCGCAGCGGGTGGCCGCCTGATCATGATCACATTCCTTCCTTGTTTCCGTTCGGCGCATTTCCCTCGTGTAGGTCTCACGACTGCCTCGCGCGCGCCGGGCCGGTCCGCTGCCGTTTCGGCTCCTTTTCGGCGGCGGTTACGATAGGCACGTCGTCGAGCCGGTCTGTCTCTCTGTCCCCCCTAGGATGCGGATCGGCGAACTTTCCTGAAGGCTACAGCACCACCGCCGCCTCGTCAGCGGGAGGCGTTCCCGCATGAGCGTGGCCCTCTCCATCGACGAACAGCGGCAGGCCCGCGCCGTGCGCGACCTGATCGCGGCGGCGGGCGGGCTGGAGGCCGCGCACGAGATTACCGGCAAGTCGACCTCGCAGCTCAGCCGCTGCCAGTCCCCGACCGAGACGTGCAGCCTGACGCTGCGCGATATCGAGGCGCTGGAGGCGGTCACCCACGGCCATCGCGGCCACCCGGCCGTCACCGCCTATCTGGCCGCGCGCGCAGGCTATGCGCTGGCGAAGCTGCCCGACGTTCAGGCGGGCGGCACCGACCTCAACCGCCTCGTCGGCGAACAGGCGCGGACCTTTGGCGGCCTCGCCGCCGAGGTCACCACCGCGCTGTCCGACGGCAAATGGACGCGCGAGGAAATCCGCCAGGCGAAGACCGCGCTGCATGCGCTCCGCAGTCTCTCCGCCACCATGAGCGCGGAGCTCGACGCGAAGGAGGAGGAACTCCGGCAGTGAAACAGGCGCGCGGATCATCCACGGATCGCCGGGCCGCGGTTGCGGTCAAGAAAAGCCGCCACGCGGCGCCGAAGGTGCAGTGCCCCAACTGCTCGGGCGACGTGCACTGCATCCGCAGCCGCCAGATGACCGACCTGATCCGCGAAATCACCTACCAGTGCCTGGAAGATGACTGCGGCATCCGCTTCGTCGCCCAGCTGATCGCGGTCCGCATCATCCGCTCCGCCTGGCTGCGCGAGGATCTCGACCTGCCCGTCGTCCTGCCGCCGCAAAAAACCCACCCGCCCCCGCCAGAGGAAGCCCGCGCCGCCTAGGCCGGTTTCTACCGCCCTTACCGACAATCACCCCGCCGCCAGCAGGTCGCTCGCGGCGAACGGAGCCGCCTTGCCATCATGCAGGAAGATATTCGCAGACAAGTTATCGAGCGGCTGAAGCGTGACTACGGCCTGCGCGAGCGCGGCTTGTGGCTGCGTGAGGGGAAGTGCCCCACCTGCAGCCAGCGCGAGCTCTACATCAAGGAGGAGACGCCCTGGCGGCTGCGTTGCGGACGCATCAACAAGTGCGGCGAGGAATGGTCCACCCGCGACCTCTACGAGGATCTGTTCGACAACTGGTCGGACCGCTTCCCGCAAACCGATACCGACCCGAAGGCGGCGGCGAAGGCCTATCTGATGGACGCGCGCGGCCTGAATGCGATGAAGCTGTCCGGTGCCTATTCGCAGGAACTGTTTCGTGACCGGGCCGGGCAGACCAGCGCGACAGTCCGCTTCCCGATCCCCTGCGCCTATGACGGGGTCGCGCCGGAGGGTGCGAAGCCCGGCTACTGGGAACGGCTCATCGACCGGCCCCGCCGGTTCGGCAAGCGCAAGGCGAACATGCCGGGCGGATGGTCCTATCGCGGCCATGTCTGGCACCATCCCTCGGTCACCATGCAGCAGCTCGCTGGCGCGGAGCAGATCTGGATCGCGGAGGGCATCTTCGACGCCGCCGCCCTGCAGCTCGCCTTCGACCGCGACGGCCTGCCCTGGGCGGCGGTCTCCACGCTGTCGACGAACAACTGGCCGGAACATTTTCTGGCGGCGCTGAGGGTCGCGGCGAAGGCAGCGGACGCAGCCCTGCCCACCATCGTCTTCGCCTTCGACGTCGGTGCGGCCGGCGTCACCTTCGCCCGTAAATATGTCGAGCGGGCCACCGAGGAAGGCTGGACCGCGCGAGCCGCGCAGGTCCGTCCCGACGGCGAGGGCGACAAGCGCGACTGGAACGACCTCTGGATCGCGGACGAGCTGTCCGGGGACATGCTTCAGGCCGCGCTGGAGAATGGCGACATTACCACGGCCGAGTCTGCCAAGACGAAGGCCTACCTCCTCTGGAAACGTTCGAACCGGCCGACATTCGATTTTACCTTTGGCGGCCGCACCTTCTGGGCCTCCGTCTCTGCCGATCAGGCGAATGCGAAGATCGAGGAGTGGGCGAAGAACGGAGATCACGAAGACCTGGACCCGCATGCCAAGCTGGAACTCGCGGCCAGGGAAACGATCAGCGTTTCCGAGATCGCGAACTGCACCTTCCGTGCGCTCTATTTCCAGCGCGCCGAGGAAATCGACCAGTCCTCCTACTATTTCCGCGTCGATTTTCCGGGCCGACAGGCGTCGGTGAAGGCCGAGTTTTCCGGCAATTCCGTCGCCGGAGCGGGCGACTTCAAGAAGCGCATCATCTCCGTCGCACCCGGCGCGATCTTCTCCGGCATCACGCCCCAGCTCGACCGCATCATGGGGCGGCAGATGAACGGCATCCAGACCGTCGATGCCCTCTATTTCTCCGGCTACAGCCGCGATCACGGCGCGTGGATGTTCGACGAGCTGGCCGTCAAGGACGGGCGCGCCGTCCCCATCAACGATGACGATTACTTCGACATCGGTAAGGTCGGCGTGAAGCCGCATGTGAAAAGCGGCGAGTTCGTCCTCCCCTCCCCCGATGCCGACGTTGACTATGGCTGGTGGGACGACTTCCAGCTTGCCTTCGGGCCGCGCGGGACCGTGGTCCTCGCCTTCTTCTTCATGGCGCTCTTCGCTGAGCAGATCCGCGCGATGCATCAGTCGGTCGGCTTCCTCGAACTCTCAGGCGAACCCGGTACCGGCAAATCGACGCTCATCATGTTCCTCTGGAAGCTGATGGGCCGCCGGAACGGCTATGAGGGGTTCGACCCGTCTACCGCGACCGCCGCCGCCATCGCCCGCGAGCTGGTGAAGTTCGGCAATCTCCCGACCGTGATGCTCGAGGGCGACCGCCGCGCTGACAGCCACGCAAAGAAGTTCGACTGGAACGAGCTGAAGAAGCTCTACAACGGCCACAGCCCGCGCGCGCGCGGCGTCGCCAATGCGGGCGTGACAACCTTCGACCCGCCCTTCCGCGGCGCGCTCCTGATCGAGCAGAACCAGCCGATCCGGGAGGCCGATCAGGCGGTCCTCGAGCGCATCATGGGCCTGACCTTCACCAAGAAGGGGCATACGCCAGAGGGGCAGGCAGCGGCGCGCCGCATCGAGAATGCGGGCCGGGACGATATCGGCGGCTGGATGCTGGCGATGATCCGTCAGGAAAAGACGATCCTCGAGACCTTCGCCGCGCGCCATGCGCACTGGGAGGGGGTCTACAAGGTGCGGCCCGACGTCCAGAACACGCGGCTCGCCCACAACCATGCGCAGCTCGCCGCGGCTCTGGACGCCATGGCCGATGCGATGCGCAGCGGAGACCGTCCGGTCATCGCGCAATCCGAGCGCGCGGCCGCGCAAGAGCTGATCGAGCGCATGTGTGTCGAGCGGCATACCGCCGTCGGTGCGGACCATCCGGTCATCGCGCACTTCTGGGACATCTTCGACGAGATCGAGCGCTACTATCTCGATAAGACCGAGGCGACGAACTTCCACCGCAAGCATGATCTCTACATCGCGGTGCACCTGCCCACGATCGAACGCCGCGCCTACGAACTGCGCCTCCAGCTTCCCGTACCGATGGTCGAGCTGAAGAAATACCTGCCGCTCTCCAAGAGCCGGAAATTCATCGGCACGAAGGATGTCAACTGCGTCGATGACAAGGGCCGCCATTGCTGGGTCTTCACCAAGCCCGCCGCGGCTGAACCGACACGGAGGGCCGCATGACCTCCGGCGTGGCAATGAGCGAAGCGAAATCATCGCCGGACAGCCAGGCATCCGGCGTGGCAATGAGCGAAGCGAAGTCATCGCCGAAAGAACGCGCATCCGAACCGCTGGGCTTCGTCACCGTCGATGACGGTCAGGGCGGCACCGTCATGCGCCCCGTCCCGGCATCGCAGATACCGCAGAAGCGGAAGCGCTCCGCAGCGGCGGTGCAGCGAGAGATCATTCGCGCCAATCCGGATAGCGCCGCGCAGGAGCTCAGGGGCTTCGTCGAGCGACTGGAGCGCCTCCACGACGAAAAGCAGGCCATCGCCGACGACATCAAGACCGTCCTCGGCGAGGCGAAGGGCTCCGGCTTCGACAGCAAGGCCATCAACACCATCCTGCGCATCCGCGCGCAGGACCGCCTCGATCGACAGGAATCCGAGGCCATTCTCGAAACCTACAAGACAGCATTGGGGATCGAATGATGTGCACCGCACGGCAATCAAGGACGCGGGCGGCAATGAAGGCGGCTTTGCCCGCTGGAAATCGTCCCGCGCATAAGGGGTGGATCGAATGATGATCGTGCCCGGACCCATCCGCTATCGGCTTCTCCGCCGCGCGGAGCAGATCATGGCGGCGCGGCCGCCGGACGTTCTGATCGGCGGTGAACGCAACCCCTATCTACGCCGCTGGCATATAGTGCCGCGGAATCGCGTCGCGAACCTCTACCTGCACGAGGTTCTGCGCTCCGACGATGACCGCGCGCTACACGATCATCCCTGGCCGAACCTCTCGCTGATGCTGCTCGGTCGTTACGACGAGCACACGACCCGCGCGGGCGGGATACAGGTCCGCGCGCCGCTGACAGAGGGGCATCTGCGCTTTCGCAGCGCCCGCGCCGCCCATCGCCTGCAGCTCATCTCGAACCGGGCGATCACGCTGTTCGCCACCGGCCCGAAGGTTCGCGAATGGGGCTTTCATTGCCCGCAGGCGGGCTGGCGCCACTGGCGGGACTTTACAGCTCAGGATCATGCCGGTGCGAGCATCGTCGGGCGCGGCTGCGGGGAGCCTGACTGATGGCAAGCTTCTGGTTCGGAATTGGCCTCGTCTTCCTGTGGGCTGCGCGCGATCACATCAAGGCTGCCCGCGCGCTACCACCCCGCACATGCCAACATCGGCGGCGGGCGCGGGAGCTCGCGGCCTTCGGCTACGCTGGCATGGGCGCGGTGATCTGCGGCCTAGCGCTCAAGGCGGCGCCATGAGCCAGCTTACCCTTATCCCGCCCCTCTGCGCCTATGCCGACCATGCACGGCCACGGTCGCTCCAGCAGCGCGTCTATGCGGCGCTGAAGGCGCAGGGCGGCGCGGCCCTGTCTCAGGACGCGCTCTGTTTGGCAGCCGACTGCAAC
>JAZBPX010000036.1:0-5741 GCA_036351775.1 Pacificimonas sp.
CACCGGGGGAGGGGGACCGCGCGAAAGCGTGGTGGAGGGGGCTCTACGGCCCAGAAGAACAGCTTCACCCCGCCCCCTGCGACACGCCCCCATCTTGCCAGAAACGCCCCGCCGCCCCAAAGCAAACCCCATGAGCACCGTCGACCCCGCACAGGCCGAACTCTTCTCCGGCATGGCCGCCGAATGGTGGGACCGGAGGGGCTCGTCCGCCCTCCTGCACCAGGTCAATCCCGTGCGCCTCCGCTACATCTGCGAGCAGGCCGCCCGCGAACTCGGCGCCGACACGTCGGAGCGTCACTGGCTTGAAGGCAAGCGTGTCCTCGACGTCGGCTGCGGCGGCGGCATTCTCACCGAGTGCCTCGCCCGCGTCGGCGCGGACGTCACCGGCATCGACGCCGCCGAACAGGGTATCGAGGTCGCAAAAGCCCATGCCGAGGCGCAGGGCCTAACCATCGACTACCGCCACGTGGAGGCATCCGTGCTGGTAACGGCGGGCGAACAGTTCGACCTCATCACCTGCATGGAGGTGGTCGAACATGTCGCCGACGTGCCCGCCTTCCTCGCGGACCTCCGCGCGCTCCTGAAGCCCGGCGGTCTCCTCATCTTCTCGACGCCCAACCGCACGGCCATCAGCTTCGGCGTGATGATCGCCGGAGCCGAATGGATCCTCCGCCTGCTCCCGCGCGGCGCGCACGACTGGAACAAGTTCCTGAAACCCGACGAACTGACCGCCGCGCTGGCGCAGGCGAACCTGACCGTTACCGACATACAGGGCATCAGCTACAACCCCGGCACCGGCTTCACCCTGTCCGATGACCAGCGCGTCAACTACATCGGCGCCGCGCGAGCGGTCTGAGGCGCATAGTGATAAGAGTGTCATTCCCGCGCACGCGGGAATCCAGCCGCACCGCATCAGTAATGCGCTCGGCTTCGCCATTGCAAAGAACTGGATCCCCGCGTGCGCGGGAATGACGATCGTTGGAGCTGGGGGGCAACCGCCTCACAAAAACCGCACGATGGCCTCGCCGTAGCTTCGGCCGACCTTTACCTGCGCGCCGGGACGAATCGACCCGGCCCCTTCAAAGAACCGTCATTCCCGCACACGCGGGAATCCAGCCGCACTGCATCAGTAATGAGCTCCGCTTCGCCATTGCAAAGAACTGGATTCCCGCGTGCGCGGGAATGACGGGTATTGGCTGGCTGCGGGTGCCGCCCCTACAAAAACCGCGCGATGACCTCGCGGTAGCTTCGGCTCACCTTCACCTGCGCGCCCGACGCCAGCACAAGAAAGCTCTCGCCGTTCGTGTGCGGTTTTACCTCGCGCACCTGGTCCAGGTTCACGATCGTCGACCGGTGCACCCGCTGGAACATCCGGGGGTCCAGCCGCTTTTCGAGGTCCTTCATGGTTTCGCGCAAAATCAGCGTATTGTCGCCGGTGTAGATGCACATATAGTCGCCCGCCGCGTCGATGCGCTCGATGCTGGCGACATCCACGCGGAAAATCTGGCCGCGGTCCTTGATATTGAGGAGCTTTTCGTAGCGGTCGTCGACCGCGGCACCGCCGCCCTCCGCATATTGCTCGGCCGCCTCGGGCGCGACCTCTTCCAAGAGCTCGCGCAGCTTTTCCTTCTCGCCCGCCGCCGTCTTCTCGGCCAGGCGGTTCCGCACGCGCGCCATCGTGTCGGACAGGCGGGTCTCCTCCACCGGCTTCATCAGGTAATCGACCGCGCGGCTTTCGAACGCCTTCACCGCATATTCGTTATAGGCCGTCACCATCACGAACAGCGGCGGGTCGATATCCGCCAGCGCCGCGATCACCGAAAACCCGTCGAAGCCCGGCATCTGTACGTCCAGGAATACGAGGTCCGGCTTGTTTGTCTTGATCGACTTGATCGCCTCGCGCCCGTTCGCGCAGGTGTCGACGATCTCGATATCCTCGAACGGGGCCAGCCGCATTTCCAGCCCCTTGATCGCCAGGCGCTCGTCATCGACAAGGATCGTGCGGATACTCATTCGGCGGCTTCCTTCAGATCGGGCAGACGGTCCTGATACGGAATCTCGATGGCGGCCACCACGCCGCCGTCCAGGCCATCAGCGATTGAGAAGCGACTTTGCTCCCCATAGCGCTGTTCCAGCCGGTCGCGGATGTTCTTCAGCCCAACGCCCGCGCCGTCGACAAAGGCCGGTCTGTCCGCCTTCAGGCCCGGCCCCGTATCGATCACATGGATCAAGAGCCGCCCCTGCGACACGCGCGCCGACACCGTGATCTTCGCCCCTTCCTCCAGCGGCGTCACCGCATATTTGATCGCATTCTCCGCCAGCGGCTGCAGGATCATGGAGGGGACGCTGGCCGCCTCCGCCTCCGGCTCGATCTGGAAACTCGTCTGCAGCCGGTCCTCGAACCGCATCCGCTCGATGTCGAAATACAGCTTCAGCGCCTCCAGTTCCTGCGCCAGCGTCACCTGCGAACCCGGCTCCTCCGCCAGCGAATAGCGCAGGAAACTCGACAGTCGCGACAGCATCGCGTTCGCCCGCTCGTTTTCTTTGAGGAGCACCAGAGTCGAAATGCTGTTCAGCGTGTTGAACAGGAAATGCGGGTTCACCTGGTAGCGCAGCATGGCAAGGCTCGCCTCGGACGCCTGCGCCGTCACCTTCAGCATCCGCTCCGCCTGGCTCGAAAGCATCAGGTAGAAGTTGATGCCGTAATACAGCCCCGTCCACGCCCCCAGCACGCTGATATCGAGGAGGATCGCGCCGAAAAACTGCAGTCCCTCAGGCTGGTAGGCGGGGTTGTAGAAGCGCGAATGCGCCCAGACCTCCAGCACCGAGAACAGCGCCGCGGCCGGCACCAGGAGGAGCGCGGTCAGGCTCCACACATAGACCGGCTTCATGCGGATGATGCGCCGGAACGCGGCCGACAGCAGCAGCGTCAGCGAAAAGCCGGTCAGCGTGACGATCGCGGTGGGCACCACGAACGCAACGCCCATGGAATTGGCAAGCCCGCCCAGCGTCCGCACCACGAAATAGGCCGTCCAGCCGCCCAGCTGCAGCAGCCAGAAGGCCCGCTCCTTGTCGGCAAAGAACCGGTGCGTGCTGTTGGCGGCAGGCTCCATGACGGCCTCGTTAGCAGGCGAAGGGTGCCGACACTACAGCGGGCGTAGCACCGCGCCGCCCATCGCTGACCGGCAAACAAGGCCGCCCATCGCTGACCGCCGGACCAAGCCGCCCGTCATACTTCGACAGGCTCAGCATGAGCGGTTTCTTCGCCAAGAGCAGTTACGGCATAACCCAATGTCCGCTAACCCTGAGCCTGCCTGCCCCCGCGCAGGCAGGGGTCGAAGGGTCACCGCCCCGGCGCCTGCAACATCAACGCCCCCACAGCGTCCGCCGCCGCGCCGGGCTCTTTCAGTCCTCCGGCGCGATCTGCACCGTCAGGCCGTCGAGGTCGTCCGTCATTTCGATCTGACAGGACAACCGGCTGTTCTCCGTCTTGAAATCAGAGGACTCCAGCAGATCGTCCTCGTCGTCATTGGGCTTGCCGACCTTCTCTAGCCAGTCATCGTCGACATGGACATGGCAGGTGGCGCAGGAACAGCTGCCGCCGCACAGCGCCAGCAGTTCGTCGAAACCATTGTCGCGGATGTTCTCCATCACGGTCAGGCCGCTTTCGGCCTCGACGGTCTTCGCCTCGCCGTCCCGGGTCACGACAGTCAGTTTCGGCATTGCGCTCTCCCTAGATGCTTGTGCGGTCGCCCTGCGCGAACGCGCTTGCAGCGGCCCCGCTAATAGCGTTGGGGTCGGGCCTGTCAAAAGGGCGAAAAGAGGGGGTGCGGCGATGGGCCTGTCAAAGGCGGAACTGACCGGGGATCTCGATGCCCTCTCGGCGCACTGCCAGGTTATCGCCGCCACGCTCGAACGCACCGGCTACCCCGAACCGCGCGGCCGCGAACCGGGCTATGAAACGCTCCTTCGCACCATCGTCGGCCAGCAGGTCAGCGTGAAGGCCGCCGCCAGCATCTGGAACAAGGTCGCCGCAGCGGTCGGCGAAATCACCAGCCCCCACGCCATGCTCGCCATGAGTTTCGACGAGCTGCGCGGGGCCGGGCTCTCGCGCCAGAAAATCGCCTACGCGCAAAGCCTCGCCGAACTGACGACCTCCGGCGCGCTCGACCTCCACGCCCTCCCCGCTAACGATGATGAAGCCATCGCCGCGCTCACCGCGGTCAAGGGCATCGGCCAGTGGTCGGCGGAGGTTTACCTGCTGTTCGCGGAAGGGCGCCGCGACATCTGGCCGGCGGGCGACCTCGCCGTGCAGATCGAAACCGGCCGCGTCCACGACCTCGCCGAACGCCCGAAGGAAAGGGCCGTCCGCGCGCTCGCCGAAAAATGGCGCCCCCACCGCGGGTCCGCCGCCATCCTGATGTGGCACAGCTACAACCTTGGCGACGTGATCTGAGAGGGCGGGGAACGGAGACGTGTCGACGCCAACACTCCCCAACTGTCATCCCAGCGAAGGCTGGGACCCACGCCGTGACCGCCGCACCGGGCGCAACCCATCCAGCATGGATTCCTGCCTTCGCAGGAATGACTAGCTAAGGGAGGGCGGGCAAAGAACCAATTGTCATCCCCGCGCTCTTATTGTCATCCCTGCGCAGGCAGGGATCCACGGACCAAACGCTGTACCCGGTACCGCCGACCCACCATGGATTCCTGCCTGCGCAGGAATGACTACGTGGAAGGGAAAGCCCCTATTTCTTCTCCGGCTTCTCCGCCCCCAGCGCGCGCTGGTAGCCGTCCCGTGCCTGCATCCGCTCCCAATAGGCGGCGACATTCTCCGGGAACGTCCCCAGCTTCAGCTGATCGGCCAGCTTCAGCGCATAGGCAAAGCAGATGTCCGCAATCGTGAACCGCCCGCCCGCGACGAACGCTTTGTCGCCCAGCATCCGCCCCACGCCCTTCAGGCGGCTGAAGAACCACTGCACATAATCATCGCCCGCCTGCCCAAGGTTGCGCTCCGCCTCGAACACCTTGTACCGCAGGAACAGGGTCTGCGGAAACGTCAGCGTCGCGTCCGCCTGATAGAGATAATTCAGGTACGTCCCGTAGTCCGGCTCCGTTGGCTTCATCCCCAGCGTCGTGCCGAGGTTCGTCTCGACGATATAATGGCAGATCGCCGCGCTTTCGGTCAGCACCTGGTCGCCGTCCACCAGCGTCGGCACGGTGCCCAGCGGATTGATGTCGAGATACCCCTCCTGCTTGAACCGGGGCGGGAAGGGCATCAGCTCCAGCTCGTAATCGATCCCGATTTCCTCGAGCGTCCAGAGGCAGCGGAAGGAGCGCGCGCCCTCGCAGTGGTACAGCTTCACGAGCACTTCACCAGTGCGACCTCCTGCTGCTCTTCACCCCTGATCGTCATACGCTCACCATCCTCGGAATATTCGACCGTCCACGTTTCGCGGTGGCCGCCGTCGCGGGTGCGGCAGACGGTCCGCAGTTCGGTGTCGGAAAAGGCCGCGTCGGGCGGCAGGATATCGCAGCGCATGCCCTCTTCGCCCGTTCGCAGCTCGTCGGCCCAGAAGCGCCACCAGCCGGTCATGCATTCATCCGCCGTGCGCGCCCAGCGGCCAATATAGCGGCGCGGATCTTCAGGCGGCGGGGCCGGCGGCTCAACGAGGATTTCCTTCGGCTCGGCGGGCGCGGCTGTTCGCGGGTCGGGCTCGCAGGCGGTTAGCACCAGCGCG
>JAZBPX010000037.1:0-26475 GCA_036351775.1 Pacificimonas sp.
CCTCCCCGTGCCGGGGAGGATCAGTGAAGCCCTTCGCCGATCTTCTCGAACGTCTCGTCTATACGCGGTCGCGGAATGCCAAGCTGAAGCTGATTGCGGACTATCTCTGCGCAACACCCGATCCTGACCGGGGATGGGCGCTGGCGGCGCTGACGGGCGAACTGGATTTCCCGAGCGTGAAGGCGGGCCTGATCAAGCGGCTGGTCGAGGAGCGGACCGATCCTGTCCTGTTTCGGATGAGCCGCAGCTATGTCGGCGACATGGCGGAAACGGTGTCACTGATCTGGGAACCGCTTCCGGGTACGACCGCGCCGGCTCCGGAACCGCTGGGTCTGGCGGAGGCGGTCGACACGCTGCTGTCGCTGTCCCGTGCAGACGCGCCGCAGGTGATGGCGGACTATCTTGACCGGCTGAGCCCGACGGAGCGGTTCGCTCTGATCAAGCTGGCGACCGGTGCGCTGAGGATCGGCGTGTCCGCGCGGCTGGCGAAGACGGCGTTCGCGCAAGGCTTTGGCGTGGACGTCGATGCGGTGGAGGAGGTCTGGCACGGCATCGACCCGCCCTACGCCGCGCTGTTCGCCTGGGGCGAGGGCGACGCGCCGCAGCCTAGCCACGAGGATGTCCCGGTATTTCGGCCCTTCATGCTGGCGCACCCGCTGGAGGACGGACGGGTCGATCTCGCCGACTATGCTGCGGAGTGGAAATGGGACGGCATCCGCGTGCAGCTGGTGCATGTCGCGGGCCAGACGAAACTGTTCAGCCGCACGGGCGACGACATCACGGGAAGCTTTCCGGATGTAGCCGCCGCCTTTGAGGAAGCGGGCGCGATCGATGGCGAGCTGATGGTGCAGGGCAGCGTGCAGGGCGGCGAAGCGGGCGGCGCGGCGAGCTTCAACGCCCTGCAACAGCGGCTGGGGCGGAAGACCGTGTCCAAGAAAATGCTGGCGGAATCGCCCGCCTTTGTCCGCGCCTACGACATCTTGTTCGACGGCGCGGAGGACCTGCGGCCCCTGCCCTGGACGGAGCGCCGCGCGCGGCTGGAGGCGTTCGTGCCGCGCCTGCCCGCGGACCGCTTCGACCTGAGTTCGACGGTCGAGGCGCGCGACTTCGACCACCTGGCCGAGATTCGCGAGGGCGCGCGCGATGCCGCCATCGAGGGCCTGATGCTGAAGCGGAAGGACTCGGTCTATCAGCCGGGGCGCAAGGTCGGCCTCTGGTACAAATGGAAGCGCGATCCGCTGACCGCCGACTGCGTGATCATGTACGCGCAGCGCGGGTCCGGGCGGCGGTCGAGCTTCTTTTCCGACTACACCTTCGGCTGCTGGACCGCGCCGGAGGGCGACCCGGAGCGGCAACTGCTTCCGGTCGGCAAGGCCTATTCCGGCATCACCGACGAGGAGCTGAAGTTCCTCGACAAGTTCGTGCGCGGGAACACGACGGGGCGCTTCGGGCCGGTGCGCGAAGTGGAGAAAACGCTGGTGCTGGAGGTTGCGTTCGACAGCGTGCACAGCTCGAAACGGCACAAGTCCGGGCTGGCGATGCGCTTCCCCCGGATCAGCCGGATCCGAACGGACAAACCGGCGTCTGAGGCGGACGAGATCGCGACGCTGCTGCGGATGGTGGATTGAGGGTGGATTTGCGAGGCTGAGTGGAGCGGATCCGCACAGCGGGGGCCCCAGCCTTCGCTGGGGCGACTAAACTCATACCCTAAAACATAGTCGCCCCAGCGAAGGCTGGGGCCCATGCTGTAAGTTCAGAACACTCGATCCCCCGATTCATAGCAATGTGAGCGCGAGATCATCCCAGTCCGGGTTCGCCTCTTCGATCAGCCTGATCTTCCATGCTCGCTGCCAAGCTTTCATGCGCTTTTCCGCGGCGATTGCGTCAGTGACGTCGAAATATTCTTCCAGCCAGACGAGACGGTTTATCCGGTTGTCTTTGCAGAAGGACGAACCGACGCCTTCCTTGTGCTCCCATGCGCGGCGAGCGATATCTGTCGTCACACCAATATAGAGTGTGCCGCGCTTATGGCTCGCCATCATGTAGGTCCACGCCGGGATCGCAGACTACCCTTTCAGCATGGGCCCCAGCCTACGCTGGGGCGACTATGATCTGTGGTTCGGGATCTCAAACCACCGTCGCGCCGCCGTCGATGACGATCTTTTCGCCCGTGGTGAACGCGCCCGCTTTCGAGGCCAGGAATACAGCCGCGCCGGCGATTTCGTCCGGTTCGCCGATGCGCTTCAGCGCCGATCCCGCCGTCGAGCGCTTCAGCGTGTCGGGATTGTCCCAGAGCGCTTTCGCAAAGTCGGTCTTGATGAGGCCGGGGCAGATGGCGTTCACGCGCACGCCGTCGGCGCCGAACTCCGCTGCGTAATTCTTCACCAGCTGGATGTCCGCCGCCTTGGAGATGTTATAGGCGCCGATGACCGTCGAGGCGCGAAGGCCACCGATGGAAGAGATGATGGTGATCGTCCCGTCCTTCCGCTCAAGCATCTCCGGCGACACGAGCTGGATCAGCCAGTGGTTCGAGACGATGTTGTTCATCAGGATCTTCTGGAACTGCTCGTCGCCGATCTCGGCGAGCGGGCCGTAATAGGGGTTCGACGCCGCGTTGCAGACCAAGTGATCGACCTGGCCGAACTTCGACCGGGCGAAGTCCACCATCGCCGAGAGGTCGTCCTTCGACGAGATGTTGCAGGCCGTTGCGGCGGCGGCATCGCGGCCTACGGCCTCGTTGATTTCGGCGGCAGCGGCCTCGCAGGCGTCCATCTTGCGGCTGGAGACGACGACGTTCGCGCCGTGCTCGGCCATGCGGTGGGCGATGGCCTTGCCGATCCCGCGAGAGGAGCCGGTGATGATGGCGGTCTGCCCGCTGAGGTCGAAAAGGGCTGGCATGGTCATGGTCGGTCTCCCCTGTTTTTTCTGGTCAGCGCACCTCTACCGTCTCGATGCGCGCGGTCGAACCGCCCAAACCGTCAGCATCGAAGCGCACCGTCACGTCGACGCCGCGCGCGCAGGCCGTGAACTGCCAAAGCTCCCGCCAGCCGCCGGAAAAACGCGTCCCGGCGAGCGCTGGCGACAGGTTCGGGTCGGCCGAGACGACCCCAGTCTGGCGCATGCCGACGCTTTCGATGGCGCAGTCCGGAACCTCGGCTCGCGCCGCGTCGAAGGCGTCGGCACCGGCAATCGCGCTGGTTTCGCGCATCATGGACGGGGTCGAAATGACCTCGCCCCGGTTCACGACGAGCATCACATGCTGCCCCGAGGTTTCGGCGATGTAGAGATAGCGGACGACCGGCGTTTCGGCGCAGTCGGTCTCGCCGTAGAATGTCCAGCCGCCATGGAAGGCACCGGCGAGGATCCCGTTCGCCACCAGCCGGTCGGCATGGGCGGGCTGCAGGCCATAGAGCCGCACTTCACCGGGCGGCGCTGCGCACACCTCCATCGTTTTCGACCAGCGCGCACGCAGCAGCGCCTCCTCCTGCAGCGTTTCGAGATCGGGCGCATAGGGCGCGGCGGCTGCGACCTGCGCCGTCGCCCAGGCCTGCGGATCGCCGGGAACGGACGCGGTCGCCTGGGCAAGGACGGGGGCGGCGAAGAGGGGCAGCGCGAAACACAGCGCCGAAAAACTACGGATCATGCACGAGCTTCTAACAGGCGCGAACGCCTTGTCACGGACGCCGGTCATTGCATGTTGCAAATCGTTCTCACCTTCATTAGCAGCCCCGATCAACTCATTCTGGCGGGGAAGCCACACCATGTTTTCGAAGACCATTTCGCTGGCAGCCCTGGCGGCTGTTCTGGCCGCACCTGCCTATGGAGAGGAGAGCGGGAGCCCGGCCGTGCCCGCGGCCGCGCTCGGCGTGCTGACCGCCGCCGATACCGACTATGCCCCCGATACCATCGTCATTACCGGCGCGGCGGGCGTCTATCAGAGCGTCGACGGCGACACAGCCATGAAAACGACCACGCCGCTGATCGAGGTGCCGCAGACGATCAGCGTGCTGACGCGCGACCAGCTGAACGACCAGAATCTTCGGCAGCTCGGCGAGGCGCTGCGCTATGTCGCGGGTATCTCGCTGGAAACCGGCGAGGGGCACCGCGATGAGATCTTCATTCGCGGGCAGGAAACGACAGCGGACTTTTACCTGAACGGCCTGCGCGACGACGCGCAATATTATCGGCCGCTCTATAACATCGAGCGGGTCGAGGTGCTGAAGGGCGCAAACGCGCTGATCTTCGGGCGCGGCGGCGGCGGCGGCGTCATCAACCGCGTGTCGAAAACAGCCGATCCGATGGACAGCTTCATTACCGTCGATGGGTCGGTGGACACGTTCAGCGGTTTCGCGCTGGCGGGCGATATCAATCAGGCAGCCGGCGACGATGCGGGCGTCCGGCTGAACGCGACCTATCAGGAATTCGACAGTCACCGCGATGAATATGAGGGGCGCTTCATCGGCATCAGCCCGACCGCGACGATCGAGCCCGGACCGAATACCCGTATCACGCTGACCTATTCCTATGATGATGACGAGCGGGTCGTGGACCGGGGCAATCCGGCCTTCAATGGCGGACCGCTTCGCGGCTTCGACGAGACCTTCTTCGGCGATCCTGACCTGAACCGGACCATGGCAGAGGTGCACATCGCCCGCGCGCGGCTGGACCATGCATTCACGCCCAGCCTGACCTTCAACGTCAGCGGGCAATATGCGAATTACGACAAGCTCTACACCAACGTCCTGCCGCGCGGCACGGACGGCACGACGGTCGAGCTGTCCGGATACCGCGACGCGCAGGACCGCGAGAACTGGATCGGACAGGCGAACCTGGTCTGGGACGTGCAGACCGGCACCGTCAATCACACGATCCTGGCGGGCGCGGAGTTCCTGACGCAGGATTCGCGTAACGGACGCGAGAATATCCTGTTCGACACGGGCGGCGGCGCCTTCGAAAGCCGCGTGACGGTCCCGCTGGCCGAAGAGATTTTCGTGCCCGCAACGCAGTTCACTCCGTTGATCCGGGAACGGCAGTCCGACCTCAGCGTCTTCTCCGCCTATCTGCAGGACCAGATTGATTTCGGCATTGTCGAGCTGGTGGGCGGCATCCGCTATGAGCGGTTCGACCTCGATACCAACGACCTGATCGCGAATTTCGAGGGCGCGCGCGTTGACGAGAAGTGGAGCCCGCGTGTCGGGGTGATCGTGAAGCCGACGGAACAGCTGTCAGTCTATGCCAGCTACACCGAAAGTTTCCTGCCGCAATCGGGCACGCAGTTCTTCACGCTGAGCCCGACGACGGAGGCCCTCGACCCCGAACGGTTCGAGAATGTCGAGCTGGGCGTCAAATGGGCACCGCGAGAGGGCATGATTGTCACGGCCGCGCTGTTCGACCTGACGCGCGACAACGGTGCGACGACCGATCCGGACAACCCGACCCTGACCATCCTGACCGGACGGACGCGCACGCGCGGGTTCGAGGCGCAGGTTGCCGGGAATATCCTGCCTGACCTGCATGCGAACATCGGCTACACCTATCTCGACGGCGAAATCCGGTCCCCCGTGGGCGGTACGCCGGCGGGAACGACGCTGGCGCAGGTGCCGGAACATCATTTCGCGGCGTGGACCCGCTATGACGTGACGGAGCGCTTCGGCCTCGGCGCGGGCCTGGTGCATAGTTCCGATCAGTTCGCATCGCTTTCCAATGCCGTCACCCTGCCCGCCTACACGCGCGTCGATGCGGCGGCCTATTTCGAGGTGAACGAGAGCGTGTCGCTGCAGGTGAATATCGAGAACCTGTTCGACGAGGATTATTATCCGAGCGCCCACGGCGACAACAACATCCAGCCCGCCCGGCCGCTGAATGCGAGCTTCGGCGCGCGCGTGACGTTCTAGGCTTGGAATCTACGGTGCAAAGTTAGTCATCCCAGCGCAGGCTGGGATCCACGCTGGGGAGGCTGAACCCGGCGCTACGGTCACAGCGTGGATCCCTGCCTTCGCAGGAATGACTAATCTTGAATGGACGGGTAGAGGCGATGGCCATGACCGCCGCTTCCAACCGCCCCCCCGTCCCCGCGCCGCCCATCCCGCTCGGGATCGTCGAGGGCTATTTCGGCACGCCCTGGTCATTCGCCGACCGGACGGTGGTTATGGAGACGCTGGCGGACTGGGGGTTCAGCCGGTTCACCTATGCACCCAAGGCCGACCGGACGCTGCGGCTGGACTGGCGGCAGGCGCATGACGAGGACACCGCCCGCGCGCTGATCGCCTTCGCCGCGCGCTGCCGCGAGGTGGGCGTCTCGTTTGGCATTGGCTTGTCACCCTACGGCCTGCATCAGAGCATGGACGCGGACGGACGCGCGGCGCTGGAACGGCGGGTGCGCGAGCTGACAGCGCTGGGTGCGTCTCGCATCGCCATCTTCTTCGACGACATGCGCGGCGACATCCCGGACCTCGCCGCGCGGCAGGCAGAGATCGCCAGTTGGGCCTCCGCCGCGCTGGACGGCGCGCCGCTTGACGTTTGCCCCAGCTATTATTCCGACGATCCCGTTCTCGACCGCGTGTTCGGCGCAAGGCCGGAGGGATATGAGCGCGCGCTCGGCGAGGCGCTGGACGCGCGCCATTCGATCTACTGGACCGGGCCTGAAGTCTGCGCGGCGGAGATCACGCCCGCCCATGCCGCGCGGGTCGGCGAGGAGTTCGCGCGAAAGCCCGTCCTGTGGGACAATTACCCGGTGAACGACGGCCCGCGCATGTCGCGGCGGCTGCATCTTGCGGGGATCAGCGGGCGGCGCGGCCTCGCCCCGCACCTCGATGCGCATGACCTGAACCCGGCGCTGCAACCGCACCTGTCGCTGCTGCCGTGCGCGACGCTCGCGATCTGCTACCGCGACGGCGACGATTACGACTACCGCGCGGCAACGGCAGAGGCGGCCCATGCGCTCTATCCGGAGGCGCTGGCGAAAGACATCCTGGAAACGCGCCTGCCGCTGCAGGATGGCGGCATCGAATTCGTGGACCGCGCCAAGGTCCGTGCCCGCTTCGAAAAGCACGACCACCCGGCGGCGCGCGAAATGATTCGCTTCGCCAATGGCGCGTATCAGCAGACCGCAGACGATATCGAAACGCAGTAGGAGGCGACCACATGACCGACCCGCTGAACATCGGCTTTCTTCTCTACCCGAACCTGACGCAGCTCGACATGACCGGCCCGGCTCAGGTGATGGGGCGAATGCCGGGGGCGGCGCTGCACTTCGTGTGGAAAAGCATGGAACCCGTGACCGACGATATGGGCCTCGCCTTCATGCCGACGACGACGCTGGCGGACTGTCCGCAGCTCGACATCGTGTGTGTACCGGGCGGCTATGGCTGCGCGGCGGTGATGGAGGACGAAGCGGCGCTGGACTGGCTGGTCGAACAGGACCGGGAGACGCGGTTCACGACCAGCGTGTGCACGGGCTCGCTGGTGCTGGCAGCGGCGGGGCTCCTGAATGGGCGAACGGCGGCGTGCCACTGGTCATGGCGCGACCAGCTCAGCCTGTTCGGCGCAACGCCCTCTGCGGACCGCGTCGTCGAGGACGGCAAATACATCACCGGCGGCGGCGTGATGGCAGGCATCGATTTCGGCTTCCGTATCGCCGAAAAGCTGTTCGGGCGCGACTATGCCGAAAGCTTGCAGCTCGGCCTCGAATATGACCCCGCGCCGCTCGGCGGCGGCACGCCGGAAACCGCGCGTCCGGAAATCCTCGAGGCAACGAAGGCCGCCATGAACGCCCGCGGTATGGGCGACCGCCTCGCTGACGTCGAACGCATCGCAGCGGCAAGCGGGCGGGTCTAGCGGGACCGCCGAACCCCTCTCCAGCCTCCGCTAGGCTCGCTCCGCTCACCAAGCTCCCGGCATCCTCTCCCCGTCGGGGAGAGGATAGCGGAGGTTGCGAACCTGCTTCGCTACCGCAGCTTGGAGAGGGGCGGCCGGAGAAGGGCTCAGGCGGCCAGCGCCTCGACACGCCCCCGGATCATCGCCAGCTCCTCGATGAACCGTGCGCGTTCCTCTGCCGCCTTTACCGGGTCCGGCAGGCGGAGCAGGTAGCTCGGGTGGACCGTTACCCAGCCTTCGCTGCCATCGGCCAGTTCGATGGCCTCGCCGCGAGTCTTTGAAATCGTCACCACCTTGCCGATCATCGCGCGGGCCGCGGTCGCGCCGAGGGCCACGGTCACGGCGGGATCGACGAGCTTGCGCTCCGCCTCCAGCCACCAGCGATAATGCTCGATATCGCCGGCATTCGGCTTGGAATGGATGCGCCGCTTGCCGCGCTGTTCATATTTAAAACGCTTTACCGCGTTCGTCAGATAGGTGTCCGACCGGTCGATACCTGCCTCGCCCAGCGCCTCGTCGAGCAGCTGGCCCGCTGGTCCCACGAAGGGCCGCCCGGCGCGGTCCTCCTGATCGCCGGGCTGCTCGCCGATCAGCATCAGCGCCGCATCGCGCGGTCCCTCTCCGAACACAAGCTGCGTGCCGCTGTTCGAGCGGTCATCGCCATGGCGGCGCTGCGCCTCGGCGGCGAGACTTTCCCAGCTGTCGATCGGCGGGGCAAGTTCGGGCTGGGATTTCGGCTGGGCAGGCATGGTTGCGGGCACCTCTGGCATGTCCAGATTCGCTCTGGAGCGTTCGATCATCTCGATTTCACGAGCGCGCGCCGAGGAGATCAGTTCCGGCACCAGCGCCGTTTCCGGCATGTTCTTCCAGTATTTCTTCGGCATCTCCGCTGTCATCGCCTTCACCTTCACCCGCGCGGGGTTGAAGATGGAGGCATAGTAGGTCTTCCACGTCTCCTCGACCGGATCGCCGTCCGGCGCGTCCGCCTTCGTCGCCCCCTCGGTAAAGGCGAGCGCCTCGCCGTCCCAGTGCGCGCACAGTTCCGGTGTCAGGATCGACCAGGCCATGCTGGCAAAGCGCCGCTGGAAGAAGGGCGCGTTGGTGCGGACGACGTGATGCTCAGGCTCGAACCAAGCCACGAAACGCTCTGGTACGTCCTCCGCCGCCTCCACCTCCCGGAACCGCACGAAGGCGCGCATCTTGTGAATGTCGCGGCCTACGGCTTTCCGCATGACCTCCAGCCGTTTCATCAACGGATCGGCGCGGTCCTCGAGCGCATGACGGTGGTCCTGAAGGTGCAGCAGCATGCTGTAAAGCAGCGCAAAGCGCTCCGGATCGGAATGACAGATCACCGACGAAGCGAGCGAGAGGAAAGGCTTCGGTACCGACAGCCGCGCGTCGGGCTGCGCATCGGGCAGGGATTCATCGCCGAACAGGTCGCCGCCCTCGCCTTCGACCTGCCAGGTCACCTGGTCCGCCGGAACGCCGCCAAGGGCCAGCGCGCGCGCGGCCGCGCGCCAGCCACTGACGTCCTCATGATGGGCGAGCGTGACGGCTTTCATGCTGCGCTATCCCTACACTCAGTCATTCCCGCGCACGCGGGAATCCAGCTTTGGTAATGGCGAGGCAAGGTGCGCGCCGACTGTCGACCGACTGGATTCCCGCGCGCGAGGGAATGACGGTTTAAAGGGACTCTCATGGACCGCCTCAAGCGGCGAAGAGTTCCAGCTGCTGCGATGGCGGTTTGACCCACGCGGCGAGGTCGGCCTTGTCGGTCAGCGCGCGCGGGCTCCAGTCCTCGCAGGTGATGAAGGGCTGGATCTTCCGCAGCGACTGCGTGAGCCTCGCCAGATCGTCAAGGCGAAGCCGCCGCCAGCGACGAGAGGTCAGAATGGCCTTCACCGCCTTCGTGCCGAGCCCCGGCACGCGAAGCAGCATCGCCCGCGGGGCGCGGTTCACATCGACCGGGAAATTCTCCCGAAACTTCAGCGCCCAGGCGAGTTTCGGATCGATATCGAGCGGGAGCATTCCATCGTCCAACGCATCGATCACCTCTGCGGGTGAAAAGCCGTAAAAGCGCATCAGCCAGTCGGACTGGTACAGACGGTGTTCGCGCATCAGCGGCGGCCGTTTCAGCGGCAGGACGGCGCTCGCATCGGGGATCGGGCTGAAGGCGGAATAATAGACACGCCGCATCCGGAAGCGGTCATACAGCCCCTTCGCGCGCACGATGATCGCATCGTCCTTCGCCGAATCCGCGCCAACGATCATCTGCGTCGACTGCCCGGCGGGCGCATAGTTCGGTGCGCTGCGATATTTCTTCCGGGCATCGCGCAGATCGTCGATTGCGCTTTTCATATCGCCCATCGCGCCTTCTATCTGACCCTCGCTCTTTTCCGGTGCGAGCTGGGTCAGGCCCTCAGTTGTCGGCAACTCGATGTTGATCGATACGCGGTCTGCGAACAGCCCCGCCTGCCGCACCAGTTCCGGATCGGCATCGGGAATCGTTTTCAGGTGAATATAACCGCGAAAATCATGCTCTTCGCGCAGCGTACGGGCTACGCCAACAAGCTGCTCCATGGTGTAGTTCGACGACCGGATGATGCCCGAAGAGAGGAACAATCCCTCAATGTAATTTCGCTTGTAGAAATTGAGCGTCAGCTGAACGACTTCATCGACCGTGAACCGCGCGCGGCGGACATTCGAGCTCTTGCGGTTGATGCAATAGTGGCAATCGAAGATGCAGCTGTTGGTCAGCAGGATCTTGAGAAGGCTGATGCAGCGGCCGTCGGGCGCATAGGCGTGGCAGATGCCCATCCCCTCGGTCGATCCGATACCCTTGCCGCCAACGGAGTTTCGCTTCGACGTTCCGGACGATGCGCATGAGGCATCATATTTCGCCGCGTCCGCGAGAATTTCGAGTTTCTGCCTTGTATCGAGCTGGGCCATATGTTCTCTATACGTTCCGACGCGCGGAAGTCGATAGAGCGAGGTTAGGATCGGCGGGTTTGTCGCAGCGGACCAGTCGCGGCGGACCAAACGCCTTTTACCGTCAACCTGTCATCCCAGCGAAGGCTGGGATCTCCATGATATAACCGGGCGTGGAAGAAAGAGATCCCGGCCTTCGCCGGGATGACAGTCATTCAGTCATGGCGAACGGACTCCCGCCTTCGCCAAATTCAGAAGTCGCGGCTGACCTTTTCGCGCTTTTCGTGCGCCTCCTGCGCCTCGACGGTCATGGTCGCGATGGGCCGCGCTTCCAGGCGGGCTAGGCTGATCGGTTCGCCGGTCACCTCGCAATAGCCGTAATCGCCCTCGTCGAGGCGGCGGAGCGCACTGTTGATCTTGTTGATCAACTTCCGCTGCCGGTCGCGGGTCCGCAGATGCACCGACCAGTCGGTTTCCGAACTCGCCCGGTCGGCAAGGTCGGCCTCCTGCAGTCTGCCCGCCTGAAGTTCCACGAGCGTGTCGCGCGCCTCGTTCTGGATTTCCTCTCGCCAGGCCATCAGCTTCTGCCGGAAATATGCCTGCTGGCGCGGGTTCATGAACGGCTCGTCTGCGGACGGGCGATACCCGGCAGGCAGAACGGCCATATCGGCAGTCAGATCAACGGATAGATCGACGGACAGGTCGATAAGGTCGGCGGCATCATTGGCTACCGGTGACGCGAGTGCACTTTCCACAGGTTCTGTTTCCCTCCCGAAACTAAAGCTCTCCCCCAAGAGCCGTCGGCGTGGCCATACCGATTTCATTGACCCGACTCAACGGGTTCGCGTCCGGCATATCCGGAAGTTGCCGCCGGTTAAGAACCGTTCGCCCTGAAATGCCATCGAAAGACCGGGTGCGGCGGGCGGCCCGTTAACCCTCAACCGAAAGGATTCCCTCACGAAAAAGGGCGTTTGGCGTTAGGAAGAGTTTAGGAGAACCAGGTCATAACGGCACCGTAGCTTTCCAGCCTTGTCGGGTGCCGATGACGACCTTCTGCCGTTTCTTCCTGTGCCTGCTGGTTGCCGCTGCGCCGATGGGCGTGCTGGCGGCCGATCTGGGCGGCGAGACGGACGTCATCATCCTCGACCCGCTCGGGCTGATCAAGGCCAGCGATATCGACTTTGGCGCCGTCGCGCTCGGGTCCGGGGGCGAGGGCGGCACCATAACCCTCAACGGCGAAACGTCCGAGGTCACGGTCACCGGCGGGTTGACCGCGATGGGCGGCACCCCGGCGGCCGGCCTGTTTCATGGACGCGGCGCGAACAACTTTGTCGCCGTGCTGAACGTGCAGCGCAACATCACCCTGACGCGCGAGAATGCGTCCGACACGCTGACCTTCGCCACCCGGATCAACAGCGACTGGACGCCGTGGTTCGGCAATCTCTACCTCGACATCTTTCCCGGTAGCGGTCTCCTCGATATCGAGATCGGCGGCACGCTGACCGTCCCGGATGACGCGCCAGAGGGGGTTTACAAGGCGGACTTCACCGTGGTGCTGAACTACTTCTGACGCGCGCTTTTCTAACGCGTCGTTAACCATCGCCGGGCCAGACGGGGCGCGGAATGTCACGCCTCTTCGCCCTCCTCGCCTGCGCCCTGTTTGCGTGCGCCGCCTTTGCGCAGGCGACCGACAGCGAGCCGCTGGTCCTGAACGTCATCCCGCCGTTCAGTATCGAGAAGCTTGCCGACCTGGAATTCGGCATCATCATGACGACGGGTTCCGGCACCGTGACGATCGACCCGGAAAGCGGCGCGCGCACCGCGACGGGGGCGGTGTCCGTCGGCGGTTCCGATTTCGGCCCGGCAATTTTCCATACCCGCGGATTGCCGAACGGCGTGGCGCGCGTCCGTATCCGGACGAAAAACGTGACGCTCACCCAAGACGGGGGAACTGCGACCCTGCGTCTGCGGCAGCTGCATCATGATCTTGGCGGTGGGAACGGGCGGCGGCACCGGCTCGATGAGAATGGCGACCTCGTATTCCGCGTCGGCGGCGAACTGCAAATCCAGAACAACCAGCCTAGGGGCCGCTACAGCGGCACCTTCCGGGTCGAGACCAGCTACCCCTAGGAACTTGCGCGCGGCGGCATGTTTCCCGGCTTGGCGCGGCGCGGCGGCGCTGATAATCGCCGGTGCCATGATTATCGACCCCGCGCATCCCGAACTCGTCTACGCCGAGAACACCCGCGTCGCCTGTGAGGGCGAGGGCGGCGCGCTCGGCCATCCGCGCGTCTGGCTGCAGATGGGCGCGGAAGGCTTCGTGGACTGCGGCTACTGCGACCGCCGTTTCGTGCTTGCGGGCGGTCCGGCGGATGCCAGAACCAAAGCCCTTCCGGCACAAAACTAGAGCTTGCCGGTTTCCAGGCGCCCCCATCTGCTGATCCTCGGTGAAGGGTATAGCGGGCGCTATATACGGGCCGCCGCCGAACGGGCTGGCTGGCTGGTCACGGGAACATCGCGAACGCCCGGCGACGGCCAGATCGCTTTCGATTCCGAGAATGCAGAAGCCCTTGTTGCCGGGGCCGAGGCTGTCCTGTCCTCCGTGCCCCCTGCAGGTGATGACGACCCGGTCCTCCTTCGGTTCGGCGATACCCTCAAAATGCGTACGGGCTGGACCGGCTATCTCTCCTCCACCGGCGTTTACGGCGACCGCGGCGGCGCGTGGGTCGATGAAAGCGCAGAAACCGGCGGCGGACGGCGCAGCGCGCGCACAGAGGCTGACCGCGCGTGGCAGGCGATACCCGGCGCGCACGTCTTTCGCCTGCCCGGCATTTATGGCCCCGGCCGCTCCGCCTTCGACCGGCTGAAGGCCGGACAGGCAAAGCGGATCGACGCGCCGGGACAGGTGTTCTCGCGCGTTCATGTCGAGGATATCGCCGCCACGGTGCTCGCCGCGCTGACGACGCCAAAGCCCGGTATCTACAACATCGCCGACGACATGCCCGCCCCCGGCGAAGCGGTGATCGCGGAGGCGGCGCGGATGATGGGTATCGACCCGCCCCCCCTGATCCCCATCGAGGACGCCGACCTGTCGCCCATGGCGCGCGGATTTTACGCGGAGAACCGGCGCGTTGCGAATGGCAAGATGAAACGAGACCTGGGGCTGCGCCTGCGCTACCCTGACTATAAACGCGGCCTGGCGGCGATCTTTAGGGAGATGGACCAATGATGAAATTCGGCGTGGGGCAGAGCCCGAAGCGACTGGAAGACGACCGCCTGTTGACCGGTGCGGGCCGCTTCACCGACGATTTCGCGCCCGAAGGCTGCGCGTTCGGCGTCACCGTCCGCTCCCCCTACGCCCATGCGAAGATCGCCTCCATCGACACCAGCGCGGCAAAGGTAGCGCCGGGCGTCCTTGCCGTCTATACCTATGAAGACATCGCCGATTACGGCGTCATCCCGTGCCTCGTACCGCTGTCGGGTGACGTGCAGACCCCGCGCCATATGCTGACGGGCGACGTGGCGCGCTTCGTCGGTGACGGGGTCGCCTTCGTCGTCGCCGAAACGCGCGAGCAGGCAAGGCGCGCCGCGGAGATGGTCGAGGTCGATTATGAGGACCTTCCTGCCGTGCACAATGTCGATGCTGCGCTTGCCGACGGGGCGAATAAGATCTGGGATGCGGCGGCCTCGAACAAGCTGTTCGACTGGCAGGTCGGCGACGAGGACGCCACGAAGGCCGCGTTCGAGAAGGCCGCGCACGTCACCGAACTGCACCTCGTCCAGAACAAGGTCGCGCCCGTTTCGATGGAGGTGCGCAGCGCGCTCGCAGAATATGACGAGGCGGACGGTTTTATCTTCACCACCGGTTCGCAGGGCGTTGTCGGCATGCGCGGGACGCTCGCCAATGCCGTCCTGAAAATCGACGAAGAGAAGCTGCGCGTGAAGACCGGCGATGTCGGCGGCGGCTTTGGCATGAAGAGCTTCGTCTATCCCGAATATGGTCTCGTCTGCCACGCGGCGCGCGATCTTGGCCGCCCGGTGAAATGGACCGGCGAGCGCGGCGATGCCTTCCAGACCGATGCGGCGGGGCGCGCCATGCAAACCGACGCCGCCGTCGCGCTTGACGAGGACGGCATGATCCTCGGCGTGCGTGTCGAGACCTGGGCCGATCTCGGCGCCTACCAGTCGCAGTTCGGGCCGGCGATCCAGACCTTTGCCGGTGGGCGGATCATGGGCGGCGTCTACCGTATCCCTGCGATGCACAACCAGGTGCACGGCGTCGTCACGAACACGGCCCCGACCGACGCCTATCGCGGCGCCGGGCGTCCGGAGGCGACTTACATCCTCGAACGCCTGATGGAGGCCGCGGCGCGCGAAACCGGCATGACCGTTGATGAGATCCGGCGGAAGAACCTCGTGACCAGCGAAGAGCTGCCCTATGACAACGGCCTCGGCCTGACCTTCGATGTCGGCGATTATCCCGGCCTTCTCGACGAGGCGCTGAAGAACGCCGACTGGGACGGTTTTGGCGCGCGCAAGGATGCGGCGGCGCGGCGCGGCCTGCTCTACGGACGCGGCATCGCCTTCTATGTCGAGATTGCGGGCGGCGGCTCCGCCCAGGAATTCGCCGATATCCAGATCCGGAACGGCAAGGTTCACGCCGCCATCGGCACCCAGTCGAACGGCCAGGGCCACGAAACCGCCTACGCGCAGGTGATCGCCGAGCGGCTCGGCATCGCTCTGGACGACGTCGTCATTGAACAGGGCGACACGGACCGTATGGAGGTTGGCCATGGCACCGGCGGCTCCCGCTCCATGGTCTGGGGCGGCGGCGCGGGGCTGGTGGCTGCCGACCAGGTCATCGAGCGCGCGAAGGAACTGGCGGCGGCCGACCTAGGCGGCGATGTCGACTTCGAGGACGGCATCCTGCGCGCGCGCGGCACCAACGAAACGCGCACGCTGATGGAGGTTGCCGCCGCGCATCCCGGCGAGCTGGACACTCGCGGCGTCTACAAGCCCGAAACGCCGGTTCCCGCCTATCCCAATGGCTGCCACATCGCCGAGGTCGAGCTGGACCCCGATACCGGCGTCATGAAAGTCACCCGCTACAGCGTCACCGATGATTTCGGGACACTGGTGAACCCGAAGCTGGTGCAGGGCCAGGTACAAGGGGGCGTGGCGCAGGGCCTCGGCCAGGCGCTACTCGAGGATGTCGTTTATGACGAGACCGGCCAGCTCCTGACCGGCAGCTTCATGGACTACGGCGTCCCGCGAGCGGACGATGTGCCGCTGGACCAGACGTTCGACACGAAGCCGGTGCCGACGCCGAACAACCCGCTGGGCGCGAAAGGCTGCGGAGAGGCCGGCACCATCGGCGCCATGCCCTCGATCATGAACGCGCTGTCCGATGCGCTCGGCGGTGTGCACCTCAACATGCCCGCCACGCCCGAGAAGCTGTGGCGGCTGGCACAGGAACAGGGCGGGCTCAAGCAGGCGGCGGAATAGGGGAGCCCGTTCTTCGGCGTCGTACCGCCGTAAAGAGGAAGGGTTCAGTGCCGTGAAGACGTTCATCTGGCTGATTACCGGCGCAGTCGTCGCTGCAGCGGTCTGGTTTTTCGCCGCGCCCTACTGGACCATTGGCCAGATGAGCGCTGCGGTTCGCGCGGGGGATGACGCCGCGTTCAGCGGTTACGTCGATTACGACGCAGTCCGGCAGAACCTTGCCCGCGACCTGAGCGCCGACCTGCCGCTGGGCGATGGACCGCTGGCGCGCATGGGACGGCGCGTTGCCGAGGGTGCGGCCGAAGACATCCTGGAACGCGGACTGACCCCGGACGCGATAGCGGTGCTTATCGCCGGTCTTGACGGTCGCGCCGATGCGCCGCACCAGGACGGACGGGCCGTCGCCGATGCACTCTCCGACCTGGATATTAAGCGCGACCTGACGGGGTTTACGCTTTCCTATGGCGGAACCGAACGGGCCCGGTTCACAAGGGATGGGCTGAAATACAGGCTAACCGCGCTCTACCCACCAGAAAGCCGCGCCGAACTGCTCGATCTTCTCGGGCGCTGACGGGCTCTCTTGCGGCCTTGCGCTTCAATTATGTCGGCGGCGCGGGCTTTCGCCGTGCACTGAACGCGATGACGAGGCCGAGCAGGGTCAGCACCGCGCCCACAGTGGCCGGGCCCGTCCAGCGGTAGCCCTCGATCGCCGTTGAAATCAGCATGGCGACGAGCGGCACGAGAACGCCGCTATAGGCCGCAACGGCAGGCCCGATCTCTCGAATCGCGCTGAAATAGAGAACAAAGGCCAGCGCGGAGGCGAACAGCGACAGGTAGATGACGCCGCCGACATAAAGCGCAGAGGGGTCGAATACCGGCGGCCCCGCCGTCGCCCACGCTGCCGCGATGTCGAGGCCTGCGCCATAGAGCATCGCCCAGGCAAGGAGGCTGGTCATCGGATAGCCCTGCGCCGAGGGGGCGGCCTGCATGACGTTCGCAACCGATGCGGCGAGCACGGCCAGCACGGTCATCGACAGACCCCAGGCGAGGTCCGACGTGCCGGACAGCGCCGCGATCTCCTGTCGGAACAGGAGCGCCACGCCCACAATGCCGAGCGCGGCGCCGACCATGAAGCGGCGGCTGACCCGCTGGCCGAAGAACAGCCAGGCGAGGAACGCGTTCGGCACGATCAGGAGGGCAAAGGCCACCGCGATCAGGCCGGAGGTCACGATCTCGCTGGCTTGGTAGACGAAATTGAAATTGCCGAAGAACTGGAAGACGCCGACGCCAAGGAAAAACAGGTGCGCGCGCGGCGGAAAGCGCAGGGTGCGGCCCCGTACTGCCGCAATCGCGAACATCACCGCGCTGGCCAGAATGAACCGGTACGCCACCGACCATTCGACCGGCACCAAGCCGATCTGGGTCTTGATGACGTACCAGGTCGTGCCCCACACCAGCGTGGGGATACCGAGCATGACAAGATGGCGGGGTTCCATGCCGCGGCGCCTAACGCCGCCCCGCTATTTGTCGACTAGCCCTGAACGTTCGGCGTGCCAGCGGCGGCTTCGGCTTCGGCGGCCATGGCCTCCAGGATCGGCACCAGCACCTCCGGAACGTCGGCAAACTCCTCGAAGGCGACCGGCGTTTCGTTCGCCTCGCCGTCGATGGCGAAGCCGGGATAGCCCTCCGCGCGGATATGGTCGCAGATCCGGCGATAGGTCGGCACGCCGCCGGAATAGGGCATGAACACGCGCGGCTTTCCGGGAATGTTCGCACCGAGATACCAGCTGTTCGAGCGCATCATGTTGGTCGGCGCGGCGGTATCGTTGCCATGCTGCACCCACGCTTCCTCCGCGCTTTCCAGCGGCACGATGGTCGCGCCCCCGCGCGCCTGAAGGTCGGCGAGGATATCGGCGACATATTCCACATGCTGCTCGATGGAGACCATCATGTTCGACAGCACCGACGGGCTGCCCGGCCCCGTGAGCATGAAGAAATTGGGGAAGCCTGCGCTCATCAGGCCGAGATAGGTCAGCGGCCCCGCCTCCCACTTTTCGCGGAGGCTGGTGCCGCCCTCGCCGCGGATGTCGAACTTCGTCAGCGTGCCGGTCATCGCATCGAAGCCCGTCGCGAGAACGAGAATGTCCGCGTCATGGTCGCCGCCGGTGGTGCGAACGCCGCTGGCGGTAATGCGCTCGATGGGGGTCGCCTTCAGGTCGACCAGATCGACATGATCCTCGTTATAGGTCTCGAAATAGCCGATATCGACGCACAGCCGCTTTGATCCGAAGGGGTGATCGTCGGGGCAGAGTTTTTCCGCCGTTTCGGGATCCTTGACCCGCTCGCGAATCTTCCGCCGCACGAACTCGCCGGCGAAGTCGGCCGACTCCTCGAACAGCCCCTCGTCGGGATAGGCCGCCAGAAAGACGAGGCCGCCATGATCCCAGCGCTTCTGGAACTCCTGCTCGCGCTCCGTCTCCGGAACATCCGTGACCAGCCGGTCCGACGTGCCATGCGGCAGGCGGAACCCGCCGGTTTCCTCCTTCGCCTCGGCGCGGATCTGGCGGTAATTCGCCTTCGCCTCCGCCAGCGTATCGTCCGGCCAGTCATGGTTCTGGGCCGGGACGATGTAGTTGGGCGTGCGCTGGAACACGGTCACATGGTCCGCCTCCCGAGCAATCACGGGGATCGACTGCACCGCGCTCGAGCCCGTGCCGATGACAGCCACGCGCTTGCCGCTGAAATCGACGCCCTCATGCGGCCACAGGCCGGTCAGGTAGGTCTCCCCGGCAAAGTCGTCGAGGCCGGGAATATCGGGGCGGTTGGGCGACGACAGGCAGCCGGTCGCCATGATGAAGAACCGCGCGGCCAGCGTCTCGCCGCCGCTCGTCTCGACCGTCCAGCGTTCGGTGTCCTCGTCCCACGCCGCCGCCTCGACCTTCGTGTCGAAGGTAATGTCCGGGCGGAGGTCGAACCGGTCCGCCACGTGCCGGGCATAGCGGAGGATCTCGGGCTGGGTGGCGTAGCGCTCCGTCCAGGTCCATTCCTGCTCGAGTTCGGGTGAGAAGGAATAGCTGTATTCCAGGCTCTCGATATCGCAGCGCGCGCCCGGATAGCGGTTCCAGTACCAGGTGCCGCCCACATCGCCGCCCGCCTCGAAACAGTGAGCAGACAGGCCAAGTTCGCGCAGCTTCACAAGCATGTACATGCCCGCGAAACCCGCCCCGACAACGACGACGTCTACTTCTTTATTGGCCATACGCATCTCCCGCGTGGAGCAATGGGCCGCGCGCCGCGAAACGGCTACTCCCAAGTTAAAGGGCGTCGATGGCGGCGGCGAGCGCGTCGATGTCCTCGGCTGGCGTGTCCCAGGCCACGACCAGCCGCGCCTCGCCCGATCCCTCATTGCCCCAGTCGTAGAAATCAAAGCCCTGCGCGCGGAGTTTCGCGGCGTTTTCCGTGCCGATCGTCACGAAGACTTCATTGGCCTCCACCCGGTGCATCAGCCGGTCGCCGAGCGCCGCGGCGAGCTTGGCCGCACCGTCATTCGCAGCGCGGGCATTCCGCTCCCACGCGCCGCTTTCGATCATCGCGATCAACTGCGCGGCGGCAAAGCGGCCCTTCGAGGGCATCTGGCCTGCGCGCTTGCGGCGATGCGGGACGGTGGCGGCGAGATCCCGGTCGAAGAAAATCAGCGCCTCCGCCGACATGCCGCCATTCTTGATGAACCCAAAACTCAGCACCTCGACCCCCGCACGCCAGGTGATGTCGCCCGGGTGACAGCCAAGATGCACCAGCGCATTGGCGAACCGTGCACCGTCCATGTGGAGGTGCCAGCCGCGACCCTTCGCCGTCTCCGA
The DNA here is from genome assembly GCA_036351775.1 of Pacificimonas sp. GTDB lineage: Bacteria > Pseudomonadota > Alphaproteobacteria > Sphingomonadales > Sphingomonadaceae > Pacificimonas. The sequence goes on from JAZBPX010000037.1 coordinate 20,166, forward strand.
GAGCGCCGCGACCTGGTCCGCCGAATAGACCCGGCCATATTCGCTGGCCTGCGTGATCGACAGCGCGCCCGCCTGCACCTGGTGCACGTCCCCGCGCAGCGCCGCGACGGACTGCGCCACCGTTTCGGGCGTCAGGATCGCGCCCTCGCCCTCGGCGAGAATGAGCTTCGCGCCGCCGGTGAAGAACTCCGGCGCGCCCGCCTCGTCGACCTCGATATGCGCTTCTTCGTGGCACACCACCGCGCCATAGGGCGGCACCAGCGCCGCGAGCGCGAGCGCATTGGCCGCCGTGCCGGTGGAGACCGGAAACACCGTGCAGTCATGACCGAAAAATTCGCCGAACACGCCGTCCAGCCGCGCGGAAATCGCATCGCCGTCATAGCTGCCCCGCGTGACCTCGTTGGCGGCCATGACCGCCTCCAGCACTTCCAGGCACGCCCGCGCCGCATTGTCGGAGAAAAAGTGCATGGCCGTCCGCGCCCCTCGGTCGCAATCGAAATGCCGATCTTGTCTCGACATCCGCTTTCCTGTTTGCATGCGTGCGTGAAGGAAAGTCGGCGCTGAAACAAGGCTGGCCAATTGGGAGGAATGGAATGCGAAACCTTGGACTGCTCGCCGCGGCACTGGCGATGAGCGCACCGGCCGCCGCGGCGGATGTCGCACTGGACCGGATCGAGGCGGACCGCGCGGCGAATATCGAGGCCGCGCAGACCATCTGGACGCTCGCCGAGCTTGGCTATCAGGAGACACGCTCGTCTGCGGTGCTGCAGGAGATGCTCGCGGCTGACGGTTTCGAGATCGCCGCAGGCGTCGCCGACATCCCGACCGCCTTTACCGCGACCTATACGAATGGCGACGGCCCGGTCATCGCCATCATGGGTGAGTTCGACGCTCTGCCCGGCTTCTCCCAGGCCGCCGAGCCGCAGCAGCAGCAGCTCGCCAATGTCGACGCCGGCCATGCCTGCGGCCATCACCTGTTCGGCGTTGCCTCTGCCTCCGCCGCCATCGCGGTGAAGGACTGGCTGGTCGCGAACAACATGCCCGGCACCGTCCGCTTCTACGGCACGCCCGCCGAGGAAGGCGGCGCGGGCAAGGTCTATCTGGTACGCGAGGGACTGTTCGACGATGTCGACGTAGCGCTTCACTGGCACCCGGGGTCCTCGAACACCGCCGACTACGCCACGTCCAACAGCAACAAGTCCGGCAAGTTCCGCTTCTACGGCCGCGCCGCCCATGCCGCCGCCGCGCCGGAACAGGGCCGCTCCGCCCTCGACGGGGTGGAGGCCATGAACATGATGGCGAACATGATGCACGAGCACATGCCCGAAGACAGCCGCATGCACTATGTCATCACCGCGGGTGGGCGGGCGCCGAACGTGGTGCCGGACTTCGCGGAGGTGTTCTATTACGTCCGCAATCCCGATCCGGAGATCGTGCGCTCCAGCTTCGAACGGCTCGTGAAAGCTGCGGAGGGCGCGGCGATGGGCACCGAGACCCGCATGGATTACGAGGTCATTCACGGCGCCATGCCGCTGCTTCCCAACGAAACGCTGGCGAAGGTCGTGCACGAGAAGCTGACCGCGGTCGGCGGCGTGAATTACGACGCGGGGGAACTGGCCTTTGCTGAGCGAATCAAGCCCACGCTGGTCAATCCCGACGCGCCGATCTCGGACGCCGTCGCCATCGACCCGCTGTCCTCGAACCACGGCGCGGGCTCCACCGATGTGGGCGATGTCAGCTGGGCGGTCCCGACCGTCGGCTTCCGCACCGCGACCTGGGTTCCGGGCACCCCAGCGCATAGCTGGCAGGCGGTCGCCGCGGGCGGCATGTCAATCGGCCACAAGGGGATGCAGAACGCCGCCAAGGTTCTCGCCCTGACCGCCATCGAGCTGTTCGAAAACCCCGCCACCATCGCCGCGGCGAAGGCCGAGTTCGAGGGCCGCAAGCCGGAGGGCTATGTCTACCGCGCCCTCCTCGGCGACCGTGATCCGCCGTTGGATTACCGGGATTAGGGCGTGTGCCCCTCAAAACTAGTCATCCCAGCGGAGCCTGCGCCCGCGAAGGCGGGTGGCTGGGATCCACGCTGTGGAGGTGGAACCGGGCCAAGACGGGTGCCCCTCAAAACTAGTCATCCCAGCGCAGGCTGGGATCCACGCTGTGGAGGTGGAACCAGGGGCGACCTATCCAGCATGGATCCCAGCCTGCGCTGGGATGACTAAGTTGGTGAGGACGCGAAGATGACCTCCAAGGGCACCCACGACTACGCGCCCGATCCGCGCAACGAGTCCGTCCTCATCGACGTCAACGGCGCCCTCGTGCCGCGCGCGCAGGCGATGGTCAGCGTCTTCGATTCCGGCTTCATGCTCGGCGACGGCGTATGGGAAGGCCTGCGCGTCCACAATGGCCGCATCGCCTTTCTTGATCGGCACCTCGACCGCCTTTACGAGGGCGCAAAGGCCATTGACTTCGACGTCGGCCTGACCCGCGAGGAATTGACCCAGCGCCTCTATGGCTGCCTCGAGGGCAACGGCATGGCCGGCGCGTCCGGCGTCCACATCCGCCTGATGGTGACGCGCGGCATTCGTTCGACACCCTATCAAGACCCGCGCGTCATCATCTCGCCCGCGACCATCGTAATCGTGCCGGAGTACAAGGATCCCCTGCCCGCCACCATAGAGCGCGGCATCCGCCTGTTCACCGTTCATGTCCGCCGCGGCGACCCGGCCGTGCAGGACCAGAAGCTGAACTCGCACTCGAAGCTGAACTGCATCATGGCCTGCATACAGGCGACGAAGGCGGGTTATGACGAGGCGTTGATGCTCGACCCGCACGGCTTCGTCGCGACGTGCAATTCGACGCACTTCTTTCTCGTCCGGGGCGGCGAGGTCTGGACGTCAAGCGGCAAATACTGCCTCGGCGGCATTACGCGCGGCATCGTCCTCGAACTGTGTGCGGCGGCAGGCATCCCGGCTTATGAAAAGGATTTCAGCCTGACCGACGTCTACGGCGCGGACGAGGCGTTCGTCACCGGCACCTTCGCCGGCGTCGTCCCCGCCACCGAAGTCGATGGTCGTGTGCTGACCGAGGGGCGCGGTCCCATGGTGGAGCGGCTGCAGGGGCTTTACAAGGAACGGCTGGCACGGGACTGCAAAGCATGACGGCGCGGACCGACCCCTTCCTCCCCCTTTATGGGGGAGGACGGGCTCGTGACCATCCGCATCGCCATGTGGTCAGGGCCGCGCAATATCTCGACGGCGATGATGCGCAGCTTCGGCGCGCGGACCGACTGCGCCGTCTCCGACGAGCCCTATTACGGCGCCTTCCTGAAGGCGAGCGGCAAGCCCGACCCGATGGCCGCCGAGATCATCGCCGACATGGACACGGACTGGGTGTCGGTCACCCGCACGCTGAACGGTCCCGCCCCCGGCGGCGCGCCGATCTGGTACCAGAAGCACATGCCGTCGGAGATGGCGGGGCCGGTCTCGATCAGCGACCTGCCTAGCCACCGCCACGCCTTCCTTATCCGCGACCCGAAGCGCATGATCGCAAGCTACGCGAAGAAGATGCAGACGGTCACCTTCGACGAGATGGGGCTGGAACGCCTGCACCTATATTTCCTGATGGAGGCCGACCGGCTGGGTACGCCGCCGCCTGTCGTTGAGGGCAGGGACATCCTTGCCGATCCGGGGGGGATGCTGGCGAAACTCTGCACCGCGCTCGGCATCGACTGGGATCCCGCCATGCTCAGCTGGGAACCCGGCCAGCACGACAGCGACGGCGTTTGGGCACCGCACTGGTACGGCCGCGTCATGGCGAGCACGGGGTTCGAGGGCCGCGACGACAGCCCGGTCGAACTTTCCGATGAGAACCAGGCGCTCTACGAACGCTGCCGCCCGCATTTCGAGGCCTTGCAGGCGCACAAGCTGACCCCCTGATCTCAGGCGAGGCCCAGCGTCTCCAGAACGAACGACGCCCGCGCTTTCACATCACCACGCGGGATGTCGATGACGCGGTAGCCGAAGCGCGGATAGATCCGGTGCAGGTCGACATATTCGGCCATCGCTTCGGCCAGGTCGTGGCGGCGCTCGGTGTCCTGCACGAAAATTTCCGGCCAGGGCGGCGTGAAAAACACCGTCTGATGGTAGAAGTCGCCCGGCGCGACGGCCCCCAGCTCGCCCGGCAGCGCGGAACCCGTGCGCGCGGCAAAGGCGATCTGGTCGATCAGGCTGCGGTCGAAGAAGGTCGGGCCTTCGCCCAAGTTTTCCTCATCCAGCGCGCGCTTGATCTCCCGCGCCGCGACAAGCGCCGCGAAATAGCCGGGATTGGCCGCCGGGTCCGCCTCCCCCGCCGCCACGACCGCACGGCCGATCTCCGCCGAGGTCCGATACCCGCGCCGCGCCAGCTCGGCAATCAGCGTCGATTTCCCGCCGCCGGAACAGCCGGAAATCACGACCGGCTTCATCACACCCCTCAGGCGCTGAGACCGCCGTCGATGTCGAGCGTCCCGCCCGTCACCATCGCCGCCTCCGGCGACAGCAGATAGGCGACCATGGCGGCCACCTCCTCGGCCTTCGCATGGCGCTGGATCGCCATGAAATTGTGCAGCATTTTCCCAAAGTCCGCGTCCGCCGGGTTCATGTCGGTATCGACCGGTCCGGGCTGCACGACATTCGCCGTAATGCCGCGCGCACCGAAATCCCGTGCAAAGCCGCGCACCGCGCCCTGCAGCGCCGCCTTCGTCATCGAATAGGGCGCGGAACCGGGGCCGACGGCGTTGTCCGCGCTGACCGATCCGATCATCACGATGCGGCCATTGTCGTTCATCTGACGCGCCGCCTCGACGCCCGCGAAATAGGCGCCGCGGATGTTCAGGTCGATCATCGCCTCGACGTCTTCAGCAGCCAGTTCCAGCGGGTTTCCGGCCACCGCCACCCCCGCGCTGACGATTACCGCATCGATCGGGCCGAGCGTCTCGAAATAGCGCTCGATGGCCTGCCGGTCGCTGCTGTCCACCTGCGCCATCGCCGCGCCGGTCTCGTCCGCAAGCGCGGCCGCCGCATCCTTCGAGCCGTTATAGGTGAAATCCACCTGCCAGCCGTCCGCCGCCAGCCGCCGCACCGTTGCCGCGCCAATGCCGCGCGACCCGCCGAGAATGACTGCCCGCTTCATTCGCCTGTCTCCGCCATATCCATGATGATTTGCCACTGATCGTCTGTAATCGGCATCACGCTGAGGCGCGACTGGCGCACCAGCGCCACGTCGTCCAGCCGCCCGCTCGCCTTGATTTCCTTCAGTGTCACGGGGCGGGGCATGTCGCGTTCCGCCTTCAGGTCGACGAGACCGGATTTCTCATCGTTCGGATCGTCGTAGAATTCCTTCACCACCGAGCAGATGCCGACGATCTCCAGCCCCTTGTTGGAGTGGTAGAACATGACCTCGTCGCCGGTTTCCATGGCGCGCATGTTGTTCAGCGCCTGCGCGGAACGCACGCCGTCCCACGGCTCCACGCCCTTCGCCTTGTGATCGTCCCACGACCATTTGAACGGCTCCGATTTCACCAGCCATTTCGCCATATCCTAGACCTCCGCATCCGGCTGCGCTTCCGGCCGGGCGGCGCGGAAGGCTTCGAGTTCCATCAGGTTCCTGTCGATCTTCACCAGCGCGGGATAGGGCTCCATGTCGACCCGCCAGCGCCGCGCATTGTACATTTGCGGAACGAGGCAGATGTCTGCGAGCGTCACGCGATCGCCGAACAGATACGGCGCGTCCGACCGCTCGGCGAGTTCCTCCAGCGGGCGAAAGCCGGTCGCGACCCAGTGGCCGTACCACGCCTCCAGCCCCTCATGATCCTGATCATATTCGCGCTTCAGATAGCCAAGCACGCTGGAATTGCCGAGCGGGTGGACGTCGCAGACAATGATGTTCGCCGCCGCGCGAATGCGCGCCCGCTGCGCCGCATCGCCGAACAGGAGCGGCGGCGCGGGATAGGCCTCGTCGAGATATTCGAGGATCGCGGGCGACTGGTTCAGGCCCACGTCGCCGTCGATCAGGAAGGGCACGCGGCCATGCGGGTTCAGCATCCTGAACCCCGGCGACCCTTGCGCGCCGGTCTTCAGGTCGATCGACTTCTGCTCGTAATCCAAGCCCTTCAGCGCAAGCGCAATCCGCACCCGGTACGCCGCGGACGAGCGCCAATAGCCGTAAAGAATCCGGTCACTCATGCCCTTCCTCCCCCTTCATGGGGGAGGGGGACGGCGGCGCGCAGCGACGGGGTGGAGGGGGGTCCGGCAGTCGCGGGTTCGGCGAAGCG
>JAZBPX010000038.1:0-5604 GCA_036351775.1 Pacificimonas sp.
ACCGTCAGCAGGCTGTAGCGCGCGTCCCAGAGCAGGGCGCCGATGCGGTCCAGCGGCCCGACGCCCATGGAGGCGAACTGCTCCGCGTATTCCCGGTGCAGATCCTCCACCACCTGCCTGGTCAGCGCGGCGACGATCGGCGCGACCAGGATGGTCTGCGCGATGACCATGGCGGTCGGCGTGTAGAGCAGTTGCAGCGGTCCGAGCGGACCCGAGGCCGACAGCATCAGATAGACCATCAGCCCGACGACGACCGGCGGCAGCCCCATCAGGGCGTTGAGGATGAGGGTGACGAGCGTGCGGCCAGGGAAGCGAAACGCCCCGACGGCGGCGCCGAGCGGAAGGCCGATCACGCAGGCCACGGCCACGGCGGTCAGGGTCACCCTGAGCGACAGGGCGATGATTTCGATCAGGTCGGGGTCCCACGCGAGGATGAGACCCACCGCCTCCGCAAGGATGCCGCCAAAAGCTTCCAACGCCGCGTTTCCTCCCGTTTGCGGGAAGAAAAAGCATGAAAACGCGGGTCGCTCCAAGCCCCAAAATGCATCGATCGCCGCCCGGGGGCCCGCGCCTGATGCCTTTTGCAGCGCCTGAGGCCGGCGCGGCTTTCATCGCACGGCGTCAGCAATCAGCCTTGGACCGGAGAAAATGCATGATGGCAGCAGAGAACCGCGCGGAATGACGACCGAGACCAAGGAGACTCGGCAAGAAGGCCGCATGTCGCCGATGGGCGAAGTGTCTGGGGCCTTCGGGGATCTCGGGACATTCCTGCCCTACGTGGTGGCTGCGATCGGCGCCGGGCTTCTCGCGCCAACAGCCTTGCTGCTGGGATTCGCCGCCGGCTACCTCCTCGTCGCCGTCGTCTATCGAACGCCCGTCGCCGTCCAGCCCATGAAGGCGATCGGCCCCCTCATGCTCGCCGGCGCGCTGAGTTCGCAAGACATCGTCTGGGCTGGCGCCGTGATCGGCGCCGCGCTGCTGGTCTTTGCGGCGATCCCGGCGCTTGGCGGCGCGGCACGGGCCGTCCCGCAATCCGTCGTCACCGGCCTTCAGGCCGGCTTGGGACTCGTCCTGCTCCTTGTCGCAGTCGACTATCTGCAGACCTCCTGGAGCCTTGCCATTCCCGCGCTCGCTTGCCTGGCCTGCGCCTATGTCTGGCCCCGTGGGCCCTGGGCCATCGTTGTCATCGCCGGCGGGACTCTCTGGGCGCCCTCGGGCTTCGGGTCCGACGCCGTCACGAGCAGCGTGGCGGGGCCGGCGGATCCGCTTACGGTGCTTTCGGCGATCGTCGCGCAGCTGCCCCTGACTCTCCTGAATGCCGTCGTGGTGACCGCTGCTGTCGCCCACCAGCTCTTTCCGCACGCAAGGGACACGGTCTCGGTGCGCAAACTGGCGGCGACGAGCGGGATCCTGAACCTCGCGCTGGCGCCGTTGGGTGCGATGCCGATGTGCCATGGCGCCGGCGGGGTCACGGCGCACCACAGGTTTGGCGCGCGCGGGATCGGCGCGCCGCTGCTGCTCGCAACACTCTGCCTGGTCGGGGCGGCTGCTGGACCAACCGTGATAGCCGTCTTGGCTCGGATCCCGGACGCCGTGATCGGCGCATTGCTCGTTTTCGCGGCGCTGGATCTGATCGCCAGCCGACGCATGGTCAACGCGCGGCCGGATTGCCAGCCGGTGATCGCGGCGACGGCGGTCGGAACGCTCGCAGCAGGCGCCTTTGTCGGCCTGATCATCGGCCTTGCCGCCGAAACGCTCCGTCGGCATATCGCCCGTAGACGCTCATGCCGCGCGGCGGGGCAATCTCATCGCAAATGACCAGGAGGAGAGAAACATGAAAATCAGCGCGCGCAACGTTCTCAAAGGCACGGTCCTCGAGTTCAAGGAAGGGCCGGTGAACAGCCAGGTCCGGGTCGATATCGGCGGCGGGAACACGATCACGTCGATGATCACGACGGACGCCGCAAAGGATCTGGGGATCGAAGTCGGCGGCGAGGCTTACGTGGTCATCAAGGCGTCGGAGGTCATGCTCGCGACGGATTGATGCCTTGGAGGAGGGAACAGAGGGCCTCCGCAAGGATGAGTCCGTCATTGACCTGTCGCCAGCCCGCGACGCAGGGTTGCGCTTCATCGGTCGCATCCGGACGCCGTGGGCGACGCGGGAAGAGTGTCCGAGGCAAGGCGATCTGCAGGGGCCTGAGTGCCGGGTGGATCTGGATGAGGTCTGGGCGCCGGCGCTCGCGGGTCTCCAGGAGTACGACCGGATCGAACTCCTCTACTGGCTCCACCTATCGAGGCGCGACGTCGTGATCCAGAACCCGGCCCACGACGGGATGACGTTCGGCGCTTTCGCACTTCGGTCCCCGCTCCGCCCGAACCCCATCGCGACATCGATGGTCGGACTGGTCCGGATCGAAGGGTCTCGCCTCATCGTTCGCGGTCTCGACTGCGTGGACGGCACGCCACTTCTCGACATCAAGCCGGACAGGTGCGCCTTCTCGCCGAAGGCGCGACGCCGAGCAGAGGCGTCGCCTCTGTAGGCTCTCATGATGCCGACCAATTGCGAGACATGTCTCGGATTTGGGTGGACGGCGGTTCATCAGGGCTCCCGACCGATGGCTCGACCGGCCGGAACCCGGTGCATCTTGACGACCCCTGCACGCCGGCAATGCGGACGCTCATATCGCCGCCGAGATCTTCCAGTATGGGCTCCGAGCCGCGAATCTGCACTTCGGCGAGCGCCGGTGCGCCGGCCTTTGGAATGCGGTCATTCGGGAACTCGGCAATATCGATGCGCCGGCGCGGTGTCGGCGCGTGGGCTGGGAGGGTCGGACGGAGGCAGCGTCATGCCCAGAATTCAACTCCCAGCGATAAGGTCCAAGAAGACGCCGTGGAACAAGGGTAGGCTCATCGGTCAGAAGCGGCCGCTTCAGCCGAAGCAGGTCTGGTCGATCCGGGCGCGTCTTGAGCTCGCCGGCAATCTTCGCGATCTCGCGCTGTTCAATCTGGCTATCGAAAGCAAGTTGCGTGACTGCGATCTCGTCCCGCTTCGTGTGGCCGATCTTGTCGTCGGGGACACGGTACGAGAGCGGGTTTCGATCAACCAGAGGAAGACGCGGCAACCGGTGAAGTGCGACGTATCTGAAAACACGAGGAAATCCATCCTGGCATGGGTGGCGTCGCCGGAGATGCGCGGCTGTCCGATGCTCTTTCCCAGCCGGTTCCACGACTCGCCGCATCTGTCGACGCGGCAGTACGCACGGCTGGTCCGTGAGTGGGTGAGCGCGATCGGCCTTGATCCGTCCAGCTACGGGACGCACTCCCTGCGAAGGACGAAGGCGGCGCTGATCTATCGGAAGACTGGCAACTTGCGGGCCGTACAGCCGCTGCTCGGTCACACCAAGGTCGACAGCACCGTGCGCTATCTCGGTGTCGAGCTCGAAGACGCGCCGGCATCGCAGAGCGTATCGACGTCTGACCTCGGGGGCGAACGGCGCGGAGCAGTTCGCCTTCACGAACCCGTTGATCGCAGAATGACGGTTCAACCGCTGAAACGAGCCCGAACCCGCCATATCCCGATCATGCTGCACGCGCGCGCAACGCCGCGCGCCGCGGCGAGGCTCTGAGCTGATGCTGCAGCGCCGGTGTCGGAGCGGTCAATCGCTGCTAGTGCTTGCCGCACGATAAGTCGATCTGCCGCGTAGCGGATGAAGCCACCACGCGATCCGCGATGGCATCCCAATCAGCCCGCGCCGATGAGCGCGCCCGCGGCGAAGACGAGGGCGCCGCCGAGGACCACCTGAAATGTCGCCCGGAGGAAGGGTGTATCCATGAACCGGTTCTGAATCCAGACGATGGCCCATAGCTCCAGGAACACGACGACAAAAGCCGTTATCGTGGCTGTCCAGAAGTCTGGGATCAGGTAAGGCAGCGCATGGCCGAGTCCGCCGACCGTGGTCATGACGCCGGCCGCAATTCCCCGCTTCCAGGGGGATCCGCGGCCCGACAGGGCTCCGTCGTCGGACGCGGCCTCCGTGAACCCCATCGAGATGCCGGCGCCGATCGATGCGGCAAGCCCGACCAGAAACGTCGTCCAGGTGTCCTGCGTGGCGAAGGCCGTAGCGAAAATAGGCGCGAGCGTGGAGACTGACCCGTCCATGAGCCCTGCCAGCCCCGGTTGCACCCATGTCAGGACGAATTGCCTTTTCTCCCGCGCGTCCTCATCGTCGCGTGCGTCATCTCCCAGATGCTGATTGGCAAGGCTGGTGGCATGGCCGCGATGCTTCGCCTCGGCCTGCGCGAGGTCGCCCAGAAGCTTTCGCGACCCTGCGTCTTCGCTCGCCTTGGCCGCGCGAAGGTAGAAATCCTCCGCCTCGCGCTCCATGGCGGCCGCCTCTTCGCGGATGCGCTCCAGGCCGAGGTTTTTCACGAGCCAGACCGGACGACGCGCGTACCAGCCAGCCACGTGTTCGCGCCGGATGAGGGGAATGACATCGCCGAACCGCGTGCGGTGCAGGTCGATCAGGCGCCTGCGGTGTTCGTCCTCCTCTTCCGCCATGCCATCGAATAGCTTCGCCGTATCGGGATAGTCGCTACGCAGGCGCTGGGCATAGCTTCGGTAGATACGGGCATCGTCCTCCTCGGAGGAAATGGCGAGCGCGAGGACCTCCTGTTCGGACAGATCCTTGAAGCGGCGACGGTTCGGCATGAAACGCATGACAGCTTCCAGTTCAGTCAGATTGTGAGTGGCCCGTGGGGCGGACTGCGGCATCCCCGGGCCAGACGGGAGCAGACGATGGCGCGGTGTGCGTGACGCAGCCAACGCGATGGATGTGGCGTCCAATATACACGAAGCCCGGAATTGGTTCGCCGCATCGCGACGCCGCGCGGGCGGCCGGAGCCGTGTGACGGTTCCGACCGCGAGAGATCACCCAGCGCTCCGCTTGCGACCATCGATCATGGCTCGCACGAGGTTTTCGCCATGAACGCGGCTGGCCCAGAGAACCCCGGCGACATGCAGCGCGATCAGCAGCAAGGTCGCGTTGGCGGCGACTTCGTGGATTTCCTCGAAGACCTCGCCACCGCCTTCGCCATGCTCGCCGTACGCGCCGTGATCAGCGTCCCCCTCCGCCCATGCCGGCAGGCTCGCGGATGTGACGATCCCGGCGAGCGGCCCCTGGCCCTCTTCGACCGCCAGCATGGCCATGCCCGACAGCGCCATGCCCGACAGCGCCGTGACCGCCAGCGCGACCAGAAGCGCCACGGTCATCGCCCCGCCCGCCGGGCTGTGGCCCAGATGGCGCTCGGCGCGGCCCGCCAGAAGATTGCGCAGATACCCGAGGACCCGGGCCGGCGCCGTGACGAAATCCACGAAGCGCGCGCGGCGCGGACCGACGAAGCCCCAGAGGCTGGTCGCGCATGGGAATGAAGAGATGACCGCGCGCCGACGGCTCGGTGGTCCTGTGCGGGACGCCGTCGATGAAGATTTCGTCGTACGGCGACAGCGCAAAGCGCGGCAGGTCGGGGCTGGGCGCGAGGTCGAACATCAGGCCGCCTCCCGCGTCACGCGCGCGTCGTAGCCGATCCGCTCGAAGGCGCAGGGCC
>JAZBPX010000039.1:0-2057 GCA_036351775.1 Pacificimonas sp.
CCACAATCTCCTCGAACATGTCCAGCGAGCAGTCCGAGCCGGGGTAGATGGTGAAGCCGATGGCCGCGCAGCCCAGCCGCAGCGCATCGTCAACGCCGCCGGTGATCGCCTGATCCTTGCCGGCGGTCCCCGACAGCAGCGAGTTGGCGCTGTTGACCTTCAGGATAGTGGGGATCTGGCCAGCGAAGGTGTCGGCGCCGGCCTCCAGCGAGCCCAGCGGCGCGGCGTAGGCGTTCAGGCCGGCGTCGATGGCCAACTGGTAGTGGTAATGCGGATCGTAGCCCGCGGGGTTGGGGGCGAAGCTGCGCGCGGGGCCGTGCTCGAAGCCCTGGTCCACGGGCAGGATGATCATCTTGCCGGTGCCGCCCAGCTTGCCCGTCATCAGGATGCTGTTGAGCTTGGCCTTCACGCCGGGGGTCTCGCCCTCGTAGGCCGACAGGATCTGCTTGACGACGCGGGTGGATTTCATGGGAACGGTCCTCGACAGGGGTTGCGCCGCGGCGGCGGCGGGACGGGTCGCGCCTGCGCTAGCGCCGAGGGGCCGGCGGGGTCAAGGCTCGCGGGGAGACCGGCGCGCGGATTGGCGCGCAGCGTGGCGCCGGACGCGCAACCTGCGTCTCAGGAAATGGCCCTTTCCATGAAGACGCTCGACCCGTTGTCGACGTAGGGGCCGAACGGGCCGCGCTCGCGGTAGCCGCACCGGCGGTACAGGGCGAGCGCGTCGGAACTTTCCCGACCCGTCTCGAGCAGCATCCGGGTCATTCCACGCCTGCGGGCCTCCGCCTCCAGCGCGGCGACGATTGCGCGCCCTACTCCGCGGCCGCGCGCCGCGGGAAGGGTGAAAATTCGCTTGAGTTCGCCGTAGTCGTCGCGCCGTGCGAAGCCGCTGCCCCCCAGCGCCATGCCGTCGGCGTCGCGGGCCAGCGCAAAGAACGCTTTCGACGCGAGCAACTCGGCGACGCTCGATGCAAACCGATGCTCGGGCGCGTATCGCGCCGCGCTTTCGACGTCCGACGCCGCAATCAGCGCCAGGACGTCCGGATGATCCACAGCGATCGCTTCAATGGCGAAAGCGCCTGCAAAGAGCGGCCTCAACGCCAACTCCGTGAAGGCGTCACGAGGTGGCGCGCCGCCCTCGGAACAGTCGCAACACCTGCCGACGGGCGGCGAAGGCCAAGCCCGCCAGCAGCGCGAGCAGCAGGATGTTGAACCACGGAAACAGCGATTCCTCGGGCCCTTCCGCGGGGCGGATCGAGGTGGCGTTGGGGAACAGCGACAGGAACGGAACCCGCCATCCGTAATGGGTCAGCACCACCCAGTTCGGATCGGCCTCGGTGGAGGCGGCGTTCAACGCTTCGGCGGCCAGATCGGCGCTGTCGAACTTGAAGTAAGGCGGCCAGCCCCAGTCGGTATCCTCGTTTCGATAGACCCGCGCATCCCCGCCGGCGTCCACCGTGTTGATCAGGCGCACGTCGCGGCTGGCCGCAGGAGTATCCTGCGAACGCTGCGCGGTGTCCTGACGCACGACGTCGGTGCCGACGATCCGCACCACGTCGCGCGATGGCAACGTCCAGTGAAGAAACGCGAAGACGATCAGGACGGGGATCAGGATCAGAAAGCGGAGCATGGGCGGCGTCTCGGATTGTTTGCTCGCGGAAACGCGCCGCGGGAGGGATTGGTTCCGCCTCCATCCGCATTCCGCGCCCTAGCCCGCGCGTTCGATGGCGTACTTCTCGCGCATCTTGACGATGCCCTCCTTCACGCCCAGCTCGATCTGCAGGCGCAGCAGTTCCTCGTCGCGACGTCGGAACTCGGTCTCCAGCGCCTCCAGATCGGCGTTGTCGCCCATCAGGTCCAGGCCCTTGAGTGCGAGCTTGACCGAGGACTCGTAGACCTCCCGGATCACCACGTCGGCGCCGGCCTCGCGCATCTGGATGTCAGAGAAGCGGTCGTAGGTCACCGCCAGGATCAGCTGGCCGGGGAAGCGTTCGCGCAGGCGGCTGACGGCCTTCTTGGCGCCTTCGCGGTCGTTGATGCACAGGAAGATCGCCTTGGCC
>JAZBPX010000040.1:0-13153 GCA_036351775.1 Pacificimonas sp.
CCCGCGCCCCCTGCCCTAACCACCCCACATGGTATCCTCAGGGGTGGTTAGGGCAGGGGGCGCGGGGCGGCACGGGCGGCTCCCGGTAGGGAGACGCAAATCCAAGACTCGGGCGCGGGGCGGTGCGACCCAGGTCCCCGGATAGGGGACCGCAAACAAAAACCCCCCCCAATTAAAACGCGAACGTCACCCCGATCAGCGGCGCGTGGCCGATTTCGTCCGGCGCGTTGTCCTCGAAATCCTGCTGGCGGAGATACACCGCGCTCAGCGACACCGAATCGCTGAGGTCGTAGCCGAGCCCGATCTGGTTGCGCAGGCCGGTAATGCCCTCGTCGCTGCCGACATTGTTGCCGCGCAGCGTCCAGAACAGTTCCGCATCGGCCTTGAAGGACAGGCCCTCGACCCCGCCCACCGGCACGCTCACGCCCAGCCGTGGACGCAGGCGCAGGCCCATCCGGTCGGCGTTGTCGACAAAGCGCTGCTCCAGGCGCAGGCGGGTGCGGATGATGCCGTGGCGCGTCGACAGCTGCTGCATCGTGCGCGTTTCGTTGCTGCCGCCATCGTTGATCCGGCGCTCCGCCGCCCCGGCCAGCGTCATGTTGTCGGCAATGCCCTGCGCCAGCCACAGCCGCCCGAAATAGGTGTCGGCCCGGCCCCGGTCGGAATCGCGAAAGCGCTGCGCGGTTTCGAACTCGATCTCGGTATCCTCGTCCAGCGCCGCGACCGCGGACGGGTTGAGCCACAGCTCGAAATCCTCGTCGGTCGCCTTCGCGGGCAGGGCGGCGGCGATCAGGAGGGTGGAGGTGGCAAGGGAACCGGCGATCAGGCGGCAAAGGCGCATGGGTCGTTTTCCGTTTGTTGTTATTTGTCGGACCTCAGCGCTTCTACGATCCGGTGCGTTCCGCGCTCCATCGAAAAGGGCGCGGGGGCGCGATAGCTTTTGCCAATCCACGCGCCGCTTCCGGCCGCGCCCCGTACCGCACGGCGGCCTCCCCCTTTTCGCTATGGCGCGCGCGGCCGCCGTCCCTCTATGACGGCCGTCAAGACTATAATCCTGGGAGGATCATCATGACCGCCACTTCACCTGCCACTTCACCCGTGCGCACCGAACGCCGTGACGAGGTTCTCGTCATCATTTCCGACAATCCGCCCGTGAACGCGCTCGGCGCTGCCGTTCGCCAAGGTCTGAAGGACGGTGTCGAGGCGGGCCTGTCCGATGACAGTGTGAAGGCCATCGTCATCCGCTGCGACGGCCGCACCTTCCATGCCGGCGCCGACATCACCGAATTCGGCAAGCCGCCGTCCGGCCCCAGCCTTCCCGATACGCTCGACGCGATGGAGGCGTCGTCCAAGCCCATCGTCGCCGCCATTCACGGTACGGCGCTCGGCGGCGGGCTGGAGGTGGCGCTCGCCTGCCATTACCGCGTCGCCGTTCCCTCCGCGAAGCTTGGCCTGCCGGAGGTGAAACTCGGCCTTCTCCCCGGCGCGGGCGGCACCCAGCGCCTGCCGCGCGTCGTGGGCGTCGAAAAAGCGCTCCAGATGATCGTCTTCGGCAACCCGATCGGCGCGAAGGAGGCGGAGAAGATCGGCCTCGTCGACAAGCTGGCGGCGGAGGATGCGCTCGCCGAAACCGCCATCGCCTATGCGAAGGAAATGGCCGGAAAGGACAAGCACCCGGCAACGTCGCAGCGCACCGACATGCTGCCGAACGCTGCCGAGGTCGAATCGACCTTCGAGGACTTCAGGCAGAAGAATCACCGCAAGATCCGCGGCTTCGATGCCCCCGCGGCCAACATTCGCTGCATCCACGCCGCCGTCACCATGCCCTACGAACAGGGTGTGAAGGTCGAGCGCGAGGAATTCATGAAGCTGATGACCGGCGACCAGTCGAAGGCGCAGCGTCACCTGTTCTTCGCCGAGCGGCAGGCCGCGAAGATCGACGACGTGCCGAAGGATACGGCGCACATTCCGATCAAAAAGGTCGGCATCATCGGGGCGGGTACGATGGGCGGCGGCATCGCCATGAATTTTCTGTCCGCCGGCATCCCCGTGACGATCCTCGAAATGCAGCAGGAGGCGCTGGACCGCGGCACCGGCGTCATGGGCAAGAATTACCAGGGCAACGTCGCGCGCGGCCGCATGACGGAGGATCAGGCGAAGGGCGCGATGGACCTTCTGTCCACCACGCTCGATTATGCCGACCTTGCCGACTGCGACCTCGTCATCGAGGCGGTGTTCGAGAACATGGACGTCAAGAAGGACGTGTTCGGAAAGCTCGACGCCCATGTGAAGCAGGGCGCGATCCTCGCCTCCAACACCTCCTATCTGAACGTGAACGAGATCGCGCAGGCAACGAAGCGCCCCGGCTATGTCCTTGGCATGCACTTCTTCTCGCCCGCGAACGTCATGAAGCTGCTGGAGGTCGTGCGCGGCGCGGAAACCCGCCACGATGTGCTCGCAACGGTGATGGCGCTGTCCAAGAAGATCGGCAAGGTGGCGGTCGTCGCGGGCGTCTGCGACGGCTTCATCGGCAACCGCATGCTTAGCCCGCGCCAGCGCGAAGCGAACAAGCTCATCATGGAGGGCGCGAAGCCCTGGGACATCGACCGTGTCTGGACCGAATTCGGCTTTCCCATGGGGCCGTTCCAGATGGCCGATCTCGCCGGCCTCGACATTGGCTGGCACCGCGACCCGGACCGCATCGAATCGCTTCGCGACGAACTCTGCGCGATGGACCGGCGCGGCCAGAAGACGAAGGCGGGCTATTACGACTATGACGACAACCGCCGCGGCACCCCCAGTCAGGAGGTCGAGGACCTGATCTCCAAATGGGCCGAAAAGGCCGGCATCGAACAGCGAGAGGTGTCCGACGAGGAAATCCTTGAACGCACCATGTACCCGATGGTGAACGAGGGCGCGCTGATCCTCGAGGAGGGCATGGCCCAGCGCGCGTCTGACATCGATGTCGTCTGGATCTACGGCTATGGCTGGCCGCGCTACACCGGCGGCCCGATGTTCTGGGCCGACCTCCAGGGCCTCGACAAGATCGTCGCCGGCATCGAAAAACACGCCGCCAAAATGCCCGAACTCAAGACGAGCCAGCTCCTGAAGGACAAGGCCGCCAAGGGCGAAACCTTCAACTAACCCTCGCTTTTCCCCTCCGCGCCGAACGGCGGGGAGGGGCAGTGAGACTTGGCGGCTCCGCCGCCTAGTCGCAGCGGGGTGGTCGAGCGCGGCAAACGCAGCGTCTCCTGGAGAAAGCCCCACCCCGAACCCCTCCCCAAGAGGGAGGGGAAACAGATTTCCTCCCCCGCAAGCGGTGGAGGGGCACGCCCCGCCGAAGAAGGACCCCCTCTAGTCATCCCAGCGAAAGCTGGGATCCACGCTGTGTAGGCGGCACCCGGCGCAGCGCATCCAGCATGGCTTCCAGCTTTCGCTGGAATGACTAGGTTTTGAAGACAGACGAACCGAAAGGACCGCCCCGATGACTCAGTCCAGCACCACCCTCAAAACCGCCCTCAAAACCGCCGAGGAAACCGCCGCCGCCGTCCACGCGGGCGCCACCACCGCCGCCGCCGAAGTCGACGCCGCCATCGCGCGCATCGAGGCCCGCGACGGCGAACTCAACGCCGTCGTCGCCCGCCGCTTCGACGCGGCCCGCGCCGAAGCGAAGGCCCTCGACTCCCGCGCCGACAAGGCGGACCTCCCGCTCGCCGGCGTCCCCATGACCATCAAGGAGAGCTTCGACGTCGCCGGCCTCCCCACCACCTGGGGCAGCGAGGCCTTCACCGGACAGGTCGCCGACACCGACAGCTTCGTCGCCGCGCGGCTCAAGGCGGCGGGCGCGATCATCCTCGGCAAGACGAACGTCCCGCCCTTCCTCGCCGACTGGCAGTCGAAGAACCCCGTCTACGGCGCCACGCACAACCCGCACCGGCAGGGCTACAGTCCCGGCGGCTCCTCCGGCGGCTCTGCAGCCAGCCTCGCGGCGGGCTATGTCCCGCTCGAATTCGGTACCGATATCGGCGGATCGGTGCGAATCCCGGCGCATTTCTGCGGCGTTTGGGGCCATAAGACGACCTTCGGGCTCATTTCGATGGACGGTCATTTCCCGCCCGGAATGACTGGCCACGAAGTCGACATGTCCGTGTCCGGCCCGCTCGCGCGGTCTGTAGGAGACCTCGAACTCGCGCTCTCCCTCGTCCAGCGCCACCCCTTGCCGGAACCCCGTTTCCACCGTCCTGACCGACCTCTCATCGCCGTCCTTCGCGAACACCCCAGCGCCCCTTGCGACGCCGAAGTCCAGCGCGCCGTCGACCTCGCCGCCGAAGCCGCCGCCCAGGCCGGTGCGACCATCGTCGCGAGCCCCAAACTCCCCGACCTCGCCGCCATGCACGAAGACTATATCCGCCTCCTCCTCACCGCGATGGGCCGCCGCCAGCCGCTACCCGACGGCGTCGAGCGCCCGAGCCTCGAGGAGTGGTGGGCCATGCTCGACGCCCAGGCCGCCTACCGCCGCCAGTTCGATGCCTTCTTCGCCGATGTCGATATCCTCATCGCCCCGCCCGCCGGCATTGCCGCCTTCCCCATCGACGACGGCGTCGGGGAGGAGCGGATCGTTACGATCAATGGCCGAGGGGAACCCTGGGGCCCGCAGCTCGCCTACCCGGGCCTTTGCAATTATCCCGGCCTTCCCGGCACCTGCATGCCGGTCACGCAGACGAAGGACGGCCTGCCCGTAGGCGTGCAGATCATTGGGCCGCAATGGGGCGACCTCACCACCCTCGCCGCCGCCCGCATGATCGACAACGCGCTCGCCAAATAGAGGAGGGGCGGGCGGTCTGCATCCACGCTAGTCTCCGCTTCAAAGACAGGAGAAAAACCAGTGCCCGACCTCGACACGTTCCGCGCGGACACCCGCGCCTGGCTCGAAGACAATTGCCCGCCGGAAATGCGCGAACCCATGAAGGGCGACGACGACCAGTGCTGGGGCGGCCGCAAGTTCAAGTTCAAGAACGAGGCGCAGAAACTCTGGATCGACCGGATGGCGGAGCGCGGCTGGACCGCGCCGATGTGGCCCGCCGATTACGGCGGCGGCGGCCTCTCGGCAGCCGAGGCCAAGGTTCTGCAGCAGGAAATGGGCCGGATCAATGCCCGGCCGCCTCTCTCCTCTTTCGGCCTCTGGATGCTTGGCCCGGCACTCCTGAAATTCGGTACGGAGGCGCAGAAGAAAGAGCATCTGCCACCCATCGTTCGCGGCGAGATTCGCTGGTGTCAGGGCTACTCGGAACCGGGTGCCGGCTCCGACCTTGCCGGCCTGATGACGAAGGCCGAGGACAAGGGCGACCACTACATCATCAACGGCCAGAAGGTCTGGACCAGCTACGCCGACAAGGCCGACTGGATTTTCTGCCTCGTCCGCACGGATTTCGACGCCCCCAAGCACCAGGGCATCAGCTTCATCCTGTTCGACATGGATCAGCCCGGCGTCGAGCCGCGGCCAATCCTGCTGATTTCAGGCTCCTCACCCTTCTGTGAAACCTATTTCACCGATGCGCGCGCGGAGAAGAAGAACCTCGTCTATGAAGAGAATAAGGGCTGGGACGTTGCGAAGTACCTCCTCGGTCATGAGCGCGAAATGATCTCGGGGATGGGCCTTGGCGGCGGAGGCAAGGGCCAGACCCTGCCCGACGTCGCCCTCGCTCATATCGGCGAGGAAGAGGACGGCCGCCTGCGCGATCCGTTGCTGCGCGCAGAGATTGCCATGTTCGAGGTTCGAAGCGCCGCTTACCGTGCACAGGCCGAACGGTTTGCCGATGAATGGAAGGTCGGCCGGGCCAATCCTGCGCAGCCCTCCATGATGAAATATTACGGCACCGAACTGAACAAGCGCCGCAACGAGCTGGTGATGGCGGCAGGCGGTTCCGAAGCGCTGGAATGGGAGAGCGAGGAGTCCGGCGAAGGCAAGAAGGCGCGGGACTGGCTGCGGTCCAAGGGCAACTCGATCGAAGGCGGCACGAGCGAGGTTCAGCTGAATATCGTTTCGAAGCGCATTCTCGAACTGCCGAGCGGCTGAGCGGACCGAGGGGAACAGCACAATGGCACTCTACCTGACCGAAGATCAGGAAATGCTTCGCGACTCCGCAAGAGGCTTTGTGCGGGAGAAGGGTTCGACCGCCCATCTGCGAAAACTTCGCGACGCGAATGACGAGACGGGTTTCGATCCCGGGCTCTGGAAAGAGTTCGCGGAGATGGGCTTCTCGTCGATCCTGATGAGCGAAGACGATGGCGGGTTAGGTCTTGGCCATGTCGAGGCAGGCGTTGTGCTCGAGGAGATTGGCCGCAATCTGACCCCGTCGCCGCTTCTGTCAACGGGCATTGCGGCGGTCGCAGCGCTGAAAGAAGGCGGCGCGCACCACCGGGAAAAATGGTTCCCGAAAATCGCCGCGGGCGACGCCGTCGCAGCGCTCGCCATTGACGAGGGTGCGAAGCATGACCCCATCATGACGAACCTGCAGGCGGAACGGTCCGGAAACGGGTTCAAACTGACCGGCCGCAAGCAGTTTGTGACGCACGGCCATGTCGCCGATCTGTTGATCGTCGCGGCCCGAACGGGCGGCGCGGCAGGCGAAAGCACCGGGATCACGCTGTTCGCGGTCGAGAAAGACGCTGCGAACCTAAAGGCCGATGCGCGCCGCCTTGCGGATTCCAGTCTCGCCAGCGCCATTGAATTCGACGGTGTCGAAGTCGATGCCGACGCCGTGATCGGCGAGGTCGATGAGGGCTGGGGGCCGCTGTCCGCAATGCTGTCCGCTGGCCGCTCTGGTGCAGCGGCGGAGATGCTGGGGGTCGGGCAGGGCGCCACCGACATCACGATGGATTACATCAAGGAGCGCAAGCAGTTCGGTGTGCCCATTGGCAGCTTCCAGGCGCTCCAGCACCGCGCCGCTCACCTTTATTCAGAAATGGAGGTCGCCCGCGCCGCCGTCCTGAAGGCGCAGCAGCTTCTGGATACGAAGCCCGACGATCCGCGCAGCTACCGCGCCGTGCATGTTGCGAAAGCCATGACGGGCTGGGCGACGACGCTTGCCGTGCAGGAAGGCGTCCAGATGCACGCCGGCGTCGGCATGACGGACGAATATGATATCGGCCTCTACATGAAGCGCGGCCGGGTGCTGTCCGAACTGTTCGGCGATGCAAACTATCATGCGAACCTGCTGGCGCGTGAGGCAGGCTACTAGCCGTGAAAGTCGCGCTTTCCGGCTTTTGGCGCGCGGCGATGGAGCCGCGACTGCCGGCCGACATAGAACCCGCCTGGTTCCTGAATGCGGAGCAGGCGTCGGAGGCGCTTGATGGCGCCGTGGCCGCTCAGCTCGACCTTCTCGACGGAGAAGAGACGATGACGCGGCTGGTCGAGGATGCGGACGCGCTGAAGTGGGTGGCCTGCTGTTTCGCTGGGGTGGACCGGTTTCCGCTGGAGACCATGAAGCGAAAGGGCATTCGGTTCACGAACGGCGTCGGCCACAACGCCGTTCCTGTTGCCGAATGGGCGGTCATGAGCGTCTATGCGCTGGCCAAGGGGTTTCCGGACGTGGTGCGCATGCACGATCGAAAGGAATGGCGAGACGCGCCCTACGGTACCGTGCAGGTCTCGACGTCGAAGGTCCTGCTGATCGGCTATGGCCATATCGGCAAGGAGATTGCGCGGCAGCTTCGCGGCGTGGGCGCGGACGTCGTCATCGTGCGCTCGAAGGCCGACCCGTCGGCGGGTGTGCTCGGGCCGGACGACTGGCGTGCGCGGCTCGGCGAGTTCGATTTCGTAATTCTCGCGGCACCCGGCACCGACGATACGCGCCACATGATCGGCGCGGACGAACTTCGGGCGATGAAGAAAGGCGCTGGCCTCGTGAACATCGGCCGCGGCATGCTGATCGACCAGTCGGCGTTCGTTGATGCCATGAACGCTGGCCAGATCGGCGGCGCTGTTCTCGATCCGACAGAGCCCGAACCCCTGCCGGCGGACGATCCGCTCTGGGACGCGCCGAACACCGTCATCAGCGCGCACCTGTCCGGCCGCAGCCAGACGACCCTGCCCGCGATTGTGACCGACCTGTTTCTTGAAAACCTGCAGCGGTTCCGGACAGATGAACCGTTGAAGAACCTCGTCGACCTCGAACGGGGTTACTAGGGTTCGGACCCTAACGGGCCGTCGGCAAGCCGTCCCTTCGTTTGCGATCCCTTAAACCGTTCAGTTCGTTGTAAACCGGCGCTGAGCGCGATCCCGAGCATTCCCGTTTGTGAGGGCGCGGCCTAGCCCGCGAAAAGCGGGTGAAAGTGCAGGCGGCCTTGTGGTGCCGGACCATTCAGCTCGAGCAGCTGGAAATATGCGGCAGGTTCGCCGGCCGGGCACAAATCTGGCCGCTTGAGGAAGCCGAACCGCTGATAATATTCTGGATCGCCGATCAGGATGCAGCCCGCCGCGCCGTCCGCGCGAAGGCGGGTTAGCCCCTCGCGGATGAGGGCGCCACCGATCCCCTGTCCCTGAAGGTCCGGTTCGGCCGAGACGGGACCGAGCGCGAACCAGCCCACCGCGCCATCGTCGGCGTCTGCGGGCGTAAAGGCGACATGGCCGACGATCCGCTCTGCCTTTTGCGCAACGAGCGATAAGGTCAGTGCTTCCACCGCTCGAAGGCGATTGATCAGGTCCTGCTCGTCGCCGTCCGAAAACGGCATCGACGCAAATGCTCTCTTTGTCAGGTCGTAGATGGCCAGTTCGTCGCCGGGCCGTTCCTCGCGAATGGCGAAGAACATCAATAATCCTGCGAATAGCGAACGCCTGCGCTCTGGCCCTGATTGGTTGAAATTGTCGACAGCAGACTGAACGCGCGGGTGAGGGCAATTTCGATCTGCGTGGCGGTGAATCCTTCCGTGTCGGTGATGACCTCAAGATAAACATCGTCGCCGATATAACTGCCAACGGCAAGCGCGGTGCCGCGCCCGGTCGCCTGGTCCGCGCCGAGGATACGCAGTCGGTCGAAGCCCGTTGCGCGGCGAAGCTCACCAAGCGGGTTCAGGCCGCCACCCGAACCGCGCAGGCTGTTCAGCGACGCGGCGAGCTGCACCGCCTCGATCGCGCCAAGCTCCGACGGCGGTCCGCCGAACAGGATCAGGGCCAGTACCTCCTCTTCCGGTCTGGCGGGCGTCGATGAGAAGCGAATCTGCGGGTTGTAGGCTCGGCCGGTGATGTCGATGATCGCCGTGATCTCGTCGATGTCGCTTTCGGCGCGCAGGTCGATCAGCGGATTGATCTCGTCACCTTCGACGAATCGAATCATGCCCTGTGTCAGGTCAAAACGCTGACCGGCGAAGCCGAATGTCCCGCGCTCCAGCACGACTTCGCCGCCGACCCGGTAGGCGCTGGCGGTCCCGCCAATCTCGAACTGGCCGCCCCATTCGGATTCCAGCCCCATCCCGCTGACGAAGATGCGGTTGTCGGCGCTGACCGTGATATCGAGCTGCCATAGTCCGGGGTCGACCGGCGCGGCGATGGCAGGGCCGGGCTCGGCAAGGAGGGCGGAGTCAGACCGGCGGCGAACACCCTCCAGCGTCGCAATCTCCGCCTCGCCGCCGCGCACCAGGCGATAGCGTGCCTGCGGGATCGTGAGCGCGCCCTCGATACGGGGGGGGCTGCCGGGCTGGTTCAGGAAACGCAGGTCGCCAGACACGCGCGCGGCGATGTTGTCCGCCTCGGCAAGCTGGGCTTCGTCGAAGGTGAGCGTAGCATCGATCGGATATTCGTCGGCGGCGGAGAGGCTGACCGTGCCGGTCGCGGAGACGGTGCCCTCGCCGGCGACGCCTTCAAGCCGTTCCAGCACGAAGTCGGTGGCCGAGAAGCGGCCTTCTACGCTCATATCCGCAATGCGCGTGCCGTAGGTCTCGTTTTCGTAGAGGAGGTCCTCGGCGGTCAACCGGCCGCGCAGTTCCGGCATCGCGACTTCGCCGGAGAAATCGGCGGCAAGAGCCATCTGTCCCTTCAGCGATTGTCCGGCGAGGCCGGCGAAGGAGAACAGCGCGCTCGCCGGCCCGTTGTAGCGGATGCCGCCATCCAGCGGCGCGGCCAGCAGGCGTTCGCGCCACGGCCCCTCTTCGGGTGGTAGCGGGGCGAGCGCCGCACGGAATTGTCCAACCTCACGCCCACGCTCGCGCAGTTCACCCGTCAGGCGGCCGCCGTCGGCGTCCAGGTTGCCGCGGAACGTTGCATCGATGGGCTGAGACACCGCAATCGTGCCGGATCGCTGGAAGTCTGCCAGCGACAGCCGAAGCTCGGCGTCCGGAAAGCTTGCAAGGGTCGGCTGGGACCAGTCGAGACTGGCCGACAACCGCCCGCCGAAGCCCCCCGATGGGAAGAAAGCATTGATAATGGCGAGGTCGAAATCGTCTGTGCGGAGACGGGCAAGCAGTCCCTCACCATAGCGGCCCGACATGACGATCTCGCCGCTGCGCGTGACGATGCGGCTTGGGAGCAGGCGGTAGGCGCCGTCTTCGACCAGCAGGCGGATGGGCTCTTCTGTGCGAAAGCGTTCTCCGGACAGTTCGCCAGTGAGGGCTGCGACAAAGGCATTGCCGGTAAAGCGCCCGTTGACGGCAACAGCGAAGGGGAGGCCCGCGCGTCCCTCCGCCACCAGCCGCACCGCCCCGCGCCCATCCTCGAAATCGAAATCCGCCCGTGCCCGCTCGACAAGCGTCGAGCCATAAACGAGGTCTTCAAGGTTCGCCTCGCCCCGTATGATCGGTACGCCGCCCTCCGGCCCCGGAAGCTGAATGGTCAGGTCCGCTGCGAACCGCCTGGCGGCGAGGTCGGCGGCATCGCCGACGCCTGTAAATCTCAGATCGCGGCCAATTATGTCGATGGCCGCGAACTGGCCGCCCTGCCGCTCATCGAGCCGGACCGTGCCGTCAAGGCCGTTCCCACTTGCGTTCAGGGTACCGAAGTAGAACCCGCCAACGGTCTGCTCCAGCGTGCCTTCAACGGTGACGCCCGCAAGGCTGGCGCTTTCGACGATGATCCGCCCATCATCAGTGTAGAGCGCCTCTACCGTCCCCTCGCCAAAGTCCGTCTGACCGATGGCACTGATGCGGTACCCGTCCGCGGTGCCCCGGATTTGTGCGCTTACGTCGCGGAACGAGAGGCCGAGCGTCGGGCTTTCGGCATCGATGTCAATTGCGATGGCATCGGCTGTGCCGCTAACCGTTGCTTCGAAGGGGCCATAGGCCGCGCTTTCGCCGGACAGTCGAACGTCGAGGTCGCCGCTTGGCAGGTAACGGGCATAGCCGCCGGCTTCGATCTGCGGTCCCACGACGCGCATGTCTTCGAGGGCATAGACACCGTTTCCAGGCGCGCTGAGGCGACCGGTGATATCCGCCGGTCCGCCCGCAAGTCGGTCGAGAATGGCGTTGTTGATCTGCAGCGACCGGGCACGGATAGGCCCAGACATGGCGAAGCCGCCGTCCGGCGCGGAGCCGAAATCGATGTTTGCCCGTGCATCGAAGACGCCGAAGACGTCCCATGCGAACCGCGGCGCGCGGCCGTCAAAATTGCCATCGAAATTGCCATCGCGAAGGTCGACGGAGAGCGCGAGCCGTCCGGCCGCGTTTGCAGACCGCACCGCAATGGCGGGCACCGCTGCTCTGGTGCTCGTCACGCGGAATGTGCCTTCGGCTTCGAGATTGCGGCTCAGCGGTGTCAGAAAATCAGTGAGGCCGGTTGCTGTGCTCGCACTCAGGGTAAGCGGGATTGCCGCCGCGCCTTCGTCGAACAGCACCGTGCCCTCCGCGCGAACTCCGGCCAGGGCGACCGTCGCCAGCCCGAAGCGGGCCGCGCGGGCGTCGAAGGCGATTTCAGGACGCGACAGCCGTCCGCTGAGGCCGACGTCGGCGCGAACGGCCTCGCCGCGTACATTGTCGTTCAGCGCTTCGGGCCGGCGCAGGTTGAGGGCCAGCCGGAAGTCGTCAAATCGACCCTCGGCGAAGTTCAGCCCGCCGCCACCTTCTGCCGTCAGCGCATCGGAAGCCAGCGACACCTCAAGGTCGGCGCGCCGCTCGCCAAGCGCCGCCGCGACATCGATCGCGGTGCGCTCACCAGCCAGTCTCTGTGTTATCGAATTGGGCAGGAACGGACCGAGCGCAGCATCGCCGACAGCGCGGATCGTTCCGTCCTGCGCACTGACGGCCAGCTCCGTTGCTGTTCCCCCAGCATCGAGACCGAGTGTGCCTGACCACTCATTCCACGTCCCGTCTCCCGCCAGTTCGAGAGTAACGAGCTGCGAAAGACCGGTCAGAGCCGCAAGCAAACCATCCGAAGGTGCCGCTAACGTTGCATTAATGTCCAGGCGATCGTCTTCGGGAACCGCGTCAAGCGCCAAGGCCAGCCTGTCGCCTCCTGCCACGCCGTCCGCTTCGATTGCCGACAGGTCGACATCCACCTGCGCGCGGCCGCTGGCGAGATGGATTTCGCCGCCTCCGCTGACAATATGGCGCGCGCCCGTGATGCCCTCCTCCAGCACGAGTTCGCCGATCATCAACGCGTCGATGTCTAGGTCGATATCCGGCAGCAACGGCGCATCCGGATCGTCGGAAGGCCTAAGCCGCGGTAGCCGGGCCAATGTCGCTGTAGGCACCGCGAGCTCATCGATATCGATATGTCTGGAAAGAAGAGAAAGCGGCGACCAGTCAATACGCGCGGCCGGGACCGTCAGGAAAACGCCGTCGAGATCGGACAGGCGCAGGTCCGTGATCGTCGCCTCCCGGTACAGCGAGCCGTCAACCCGGCCGATCTCTATTTTCAGACCGCTGGAGAGCGTTGTTCCATCGACCTGCTGGACGAGAAACCGGCGCCCGGCAGGAGTATCGAGCAGTAAAGCGGCAAGCGCGAGGATGGCCAGCAGCACGCCCGCCGCGATCGCAATCCAGCGCAGTACGTGCGAGCCGTCCCGCTCTGCGGTCGCTTCCGTCTCAGGCTCGCTTACAACTGGATCCGACATCAGAAGGCCTGCCCGATCGAAACGTAGACAGTGAAGCCGCTCTGCCCGCGGCGCTTGTTCAACGGGATGGCGAGGTCGAGGCGGAAGGGGCCGAAATTGGTATAATAGCGCCC
>JAZBPX010000041.1:0-7310 GCA_036351775.1 Pacificimonas sp.
ATGGAGGGACGCGCCTTTCCTCCACCGCTCTGCGGGGGAGGTGGCCGAGCGGCGAAGCCGCGATGGTCGGAGGGGGCCAGTAATTACCCCCCAAATCTCAACTAATGACGCCCGCCCTCACTCCGCCTAGAACCACTTGTATGAAGACCGCATTCACCCTCGCCGCCGCGGCTGTGCTCCTCACCGCGTGCACTCCGCAGGCCCCCACCGCACAGCCGCAACAGCCCACTCTCGAGGCCCCCACTGCGAACCGCGAATGGCCCCCCGGCCGCTACGAGGCGCTCGTGTCCGCCGCTGATCCCCGCGGCGCGGCGGCGGGGCAGGAGATGCTGCGCCGGGGCGGCAGCGCAGCGGATGCGGCGCTCGCTACGCTCCTCGCGCTGACCGTCGTCGAGCCGCAAAGCTCCGGCATCGGCGGCGGCGGCTTCCTGATGTATCACGACGCCGAAAGCGGCCGCACCTTTGCGCTCGATGGCCGGGAGACCGCGCCCGCCGCGGCAACGCCGGACATGTTCCTGGACGAAAACGGCGAGGCAAAGCCCTACCGCGCGTCGCAGGTGGGCGGCATGGCGGTCGGCGTTCCCGGCAACATCAGCCTGATGCAGCGCGCCCATGCCCGCTTCGGCAAGCTGCCCTGGGCCACTTTGTTCGAACCCGCCATTCGCCTTGCGGAGGAAGGCTGGGAGATCACCCCCCGCTTCCACAGCATCCTCAACCGCTTTGCGGAGCGCGCTCAGCTCACCCCCTGGGCCCGCGCGACCTATTACACCGCCGCGAACGAGCCCAAGCCCATCGGCACGCGGCTGACCAATCCCGCCATCGCCCGCCTCCTTCGCGAGGTGCAGGCGGGCGGTCCGGAGGCTTTCTACACCGGCCGCGAGGCCAACCTTCTCGTGCAGGCCGTCACCAGTTCTCCGGTCGCGCCGCAGCGCATGACGACGGGCGACCTGTCCGCTTATTCGGCGAAGTGGCGCGATCCGCTCTGCGGCACCTATCGCGGCTACAGGGTGTGCGGCATGCCCCCGCCCTCGTCCGGCGGCACCACGGTCATCGCCATGCTGCAACAGCTGGAACGCTTCGATCTGGCCGCCTTCGGCCCGGACGATCCGCTCGCCTGGCACCTGATCGCCGAATCCTCGCGCCTCGCCTTCGCCGACCGCGAGCTCTACATCGGCGATGCGGATTTCGTCGCCGTTCCTACCGAGGGCCTGATCGCGCCCGCCTACTCCGCGCAGCGCTCACTCCTCATTCGCGAGGATACCGCCGCCGACACGGTCGAAGCTGGCACCCCGCCCGGCGCTGCCCCCTTGGCGCTCGTCGATCAGCCGGAGGATGGCGGCACCTCGCACTTCGTCGCGGCCGACGGGGAGGGGGATGTGGCCTCCCTGACCTCGACCATCGAAAGCGTGTTCGGCTCCGGCCTCACCGTGAACGGCTTCTTCCTGAACAACGAGCTCACCGATTTCAGCTTCCTGCCGGTGAAGGACGGCCTGCCCGTCGCCAACGCCGTCGCTCCGGGTAAGCGCCCGCGCAGCTCCATGGCGCCGACCATCGTTTACGCCCCGTCCGGCGAAGTGGCCTTCGCCATCGGCGCAGCGGGCGGCCCCACCATCATCGCGCAGACGGCCAAAGCCATCATCGGCGTCATCGACTGGGGCATGACCATCGAGGAGGCCATCGCCGCGCCGCAGCTCTATGCCGCGCTCGGCCCCGTCGTCGTCGAGGAGGACAGCGCCCTGGTGGACATTGTCGAACCGCTGGAGGCGAAGGGCCACACCGTCCTCGCCCGCCGCCTGCCGCTGAAGGCAAACGGTGTGCAGCGCGTCGGCAAGGGCTGGATTGGCGGCGCCGACCCCCGCAGTGAGGGCGCGGTGAAGGGCATACGGTAGGACGGGGAAACCCACGGTCACCATTCGAACGTTCGTGACCCGTCATTCCCGCGCACGCGGGAATCCAGTCGCATGGCGTTTGCTGACAGGCGCGGCTTTGCCATCGCCTGCCGCTGGATCCGTACACGGGGATGACGGAATTGTGCAGCAAGCCTTGCACCTCAAACCCGTTTTGCGCCTGCCGCGTTCCGCGCCTAGATATGCCGCAAGCATGATCGGCGCATCGGCTGACATGAACAGGGAGGATCGCGGACCGTGACGGATACCGGAATTGACGCCGTAATCGACAAGGACACCTGGCCTAACCTGACCGCGATGTTCTTCGCTCAGGCGGAGCTTCGCGGCGACAACACCTTCCTCGCCAGCAAGGGACCGGACGGCTGGGATACCATCAGCTGGAACGAGGCCGCGCGCCGCGTCGCCCAGATCGCCGAGGGGCTGCTCGCAAACGGTGTGAAGCCCGGCGACCGCGTCATGATCGTCTCCGAGAACCGCCCCGAATGGTGCCTCGCCGACCTCGGCATCATGGCGGCCGGCGCGGTCAGCGTCCCGACCTACATCACGAATACGGAGCGCGATCACCTCCACATCCTTGAGGATTCGAGCGCCCGCGCCGCCATTGTTTCGACCGCCAAGCTTACAAAAGCCTTCCTCCCTGCCGCCTATCAGGCAGACAACATGGAGCTGCTCGTCGCGATGGAGCCGGTAAAGGTCGGCCAGACGTCCGGGCCCGCCGTGCGCCAGTGGGACGATGTGTTCGCGGGCCAGCCCGGCGATGTCGCCGCGGCCCGCGAACGCGCGCTTCAGGTCAAGCGCGATGACCTCGCCTGCCTTATCTACACGAGCGGCACCGGCGGCGCGCCGCGCGGCGTTCGTCAGCATCACGGCGCGATCCTCTGCTCAACCGCGGGTGCCTATGACATCCTTAACGAGGATTTCGGCGTCACCGGCGAGCGCTTCCTGTCCTTCCTCCCGCTCAGCCATGCCTACGAACATACCGGCGGCCAGTTCCTGCCCATCATGTGCGCGGCGGAAATCTACTACAGCCAGGGCCTCGACCGCCTCGCCGCCAATATCGAGGAAACCCAGCCGACGATCATGGTTGTCGTCCCGCGCCTGTTCGAGGTTCTCCGCACCCGCATCATGAAGGGGATCGAGAAGCAGGGCGGCGCGGCGCAGTGGCTTCTCGACCAAGCCCTCCGCCTCGGCAAGATCAGGCAGGAACGCGGCAAGATCCCGCTCTGGGAAAAGCCCCTCGACGCGGTCCTCGAACGCACCATCCGCAAGAAGGTGCAGGGCCGTCTCGGCGGGCGTCTGAAGGCGCTCGTCTCCGGCGGCGCGCCGCTCAACCCCGATGTCGGCCTGTTCTTCGAATCGCTCGGCGTCACCCTTCTGCAGGGTTACGGCCAGACGGAGGCCGCGCCGGTTGTCTCGTGCAACCGTCCCGCCGCGAAGATCAAGATGCACACGGTCGGCCCGCCGTTGAAGGGCGTCGAGGTCAGGATCGCGGAGGACGGCGAGATCATGGTCGCCGGCGAGCTTGTCATGCACGGCTACTGGAACAACCCCGGCGAAACCGAGCGCTCGCTCAAGGAGGGGTGGCTCCATACCGGCGACATCGGCCACTTCGACGAGGACGGCCACATCGTCATCACCGACCGCAAGAAAGACCTGATCGTCAACGACAAGGGCGACAATATCGCGCCCCAGCGCGTCGAGGGGATGCTCACCCTCCAGCCCGAAATCCAGCAGGCCATGGTTTCCGGCGACAAGCGCCCCTACCTCGTCGGCCTCGTCGTTCCCGATGAGGAATGGCTCGCCGAGTGGGCACCGGCGAACGGCAAGTCCGCGGACTTTGCCGAGCTGAAGGCCGACCCCGACTTCACCCGCGCGGTCATGGGCGCGGTGGACCGCGTCAACAAGACTCTCGCCGCGACGGAAAAGGTGCGCCGCGTCATCATCGCCGACGAAGCCTTCACGGTCGAAAACGAGCAGATGACCCCGTCCCTGAAAATCCGCCGCCACGTCATTCGCGGCCTCTACCAGGACCGCCTGGATGGCCTCTACCGCTAGTATCGAAGCCGAACTCCTAGCGCTCGCCGCTGAGCGCGGACCGGACAGGACCTTCTGCCCGTCGGAGGCGGCGCGGCGTCTCGTCGGCGATCAGGAGGAAGCGGCGTGGCGCGCACTGATGCCGACCATCCGCGCCGTGGCGGCCGATTTGACAGCAGCGGGAACCCTTGTCTGCACACAGAAGGGGGCACCTGCCCACCCCGTCGACGCCAAAGGTCCGATCCGCCTCGCCGTCCCGCCAGCCGAGAAAGCCTAGACCTCGGTCAGCCCTCTCAGGCCGTCTTCATCCAGGAACCGCAGCCCGCGCCGTCCCTGCCGCGCGATCAGCCCGGCCTCTTCCAGCGCGCCGAACTCCCGGCTGACCGTCTCGATCCTCAGGTCCAGGAACTGCGCGATCTCGCCGCGGGTCAGCGGCAGCTCCAGATAGTCCGGATCGACCGTCGCCGCGCAGCCCTGACCGCGCGTCTTCAGATCGAGGAGAAGCGCCGCGATGCGCGCGCGCGCAGGAAGCGCTGCCGAGCGCGACCGGCTCATGCGCGCCGCCTTCAGGTCCGCCATCGTCCGCTTCAGCAGTTCGGTTTCCAGGTCCCGGTTGCTCTCCAGCGCCGCGGAAAAGGCGTTCCGCGGAAACAGGCAGACCTCGCAGTCGGTCAGCGCGGTCGTCGTAATCTCCGACGCTTCGTCAAAGGGGGAGCCGACGAAGTCCGATGGCAGGCCGAGCCCGACAATCCGCTCGTCGCCGTCCTCCTCGACTACCGACAGCTTCACCGCCCCGCTGATGACCGTCGCGCAGGGCGCGTCCTCATCGCCCTGCCAGCGCAGCGTCTCGCCAGCCTTCAGCCGCCGCCGCCGCCCGCTCCGCGAAAACTCCGCCAGCGATTCGGCATCCAGCGCGCGGCAGATGGCGCGGTTTCTAACAACACAGTCGGCGCAGGCTTGGGTGCTCACTCGGGAAACCTCATGGGGACGCAATGTCGCAGTTCGGATTGATGATCGTCAAATTCGGGAATCGCAGCGCTTCTAACACGTCTTCATCAAAGACGAAGACCGAAGAGGATGAAGACCATGGCCCAGCAGCTCCTGCAGGATTTCGAAACGCTCCAGAAAACCGCCCGGCCCATCGGCATCGGCCACAACCGCCCGCCCGCTGGCGTGCCGAAGGCGATCATTGGCGTGTTCGTGGCCAGCTTCGCCGTGCTGCTCCTCGCACTCAGCGCGCCGGCCATGGGCAGCGCACCGTTCCCGCTGATCTTCGCGATCTTCGCGGTCTGCTTCGTCGGCTTCTTCATTCCCTTCCTGCGTACCCGTGTGTTCAAGGAAGCAACCGAGCGCCGCCACAACGACGACGTCGCCACGGGCAGCGGCATCCTGACGGCGCGCGAGGCCGCCTGGCAGATCCTGCCGCTTCCCATCGCGCTGGCCGCTTTCGGGATGTTCACCATCGCGGCAAAGGCGGTTCTTTTCGCCTGACCCCTTTTCTCGGGGGAGAAAGCCTGAAAGGGCGGCGTGCAATGCGCCGCCCTTTTTCCTGTCTGCCCTGTTCATGACCGCCGCTGCGCCTACGAACACGCTGGCCGGGGCGCTGTGGACGATCCTGTCCTCGCTGCTGTTCAGCGTGGGCTTCACCTTTATCAAGCTCGCCGGGCAAGACATCCATCCCTTCGCCGTCGTCTTCTGGCGCTGCGTATTCGGCGCGGCGATCCTCGCGCCCTTCGTCATCGCGGGCCTTGTGAGGATGCCCGTCCAGCGAATCGGCGGCCATGCGGTCCGCGCGGGCAGCGGCGTCATTGCCATGTTCGCCACCTTCTACGCGCTCGCCAACGCCCCCATCGCCACCGTTCAGGCCATCACTTTCGCCGCGCCCGTCTTCGCAACGATTGCCGCCGCCTTCTTCCTCAACGAGCGCCTGCGCTGGCGGCGCATGGCCGCGCTTGCCGTCGGGTTTGCGGGCGTTCTCGTCGTTCTTCAGCCCGGGGCGACGCCGCTGACGCCCGGCATTGCCGCCGCGATCCTCGCCGCGCTCGCCATGGCCTTTACTGTCATCGCCATCAAGAAGCTCACCGGTTTCGACAGCCCGCTCACCATCGTCGCATGGAGCTTCGTGCTGCCGATCCTCCCCGCTGCCATCGCGGCAAGTTTCTTCTGGACCTGGCCGAGCGGGGAAACCTGGCTTTATCTCGGCCTCGTCGGCCTGTTCACCCTGACCGGCCAGATCGCCATGGTGCGCGCCTTTTCGCTGGCGGAGGCGTCGGCGATCATGCCCTACGACTTCGTCCGCTTCGGCTTCATCCTCGCCATTGGTGTGTTCGTGTTCGGGGAGCCGCTGCGCGCCAACGTCCTTCTCGGCGGCGGCATCATCCTCGCCTCGTCGATTTATTTAGCCTACCGGGAAGCGCAGTTGTCCCGGCGCGGCGCGGCCTCTACGCCCAGAATAAACTAGAGCATCAACTAGAGCATCAATTAAAGCATCAATCCAACACACCAAAACGCAGGAGAAATACCCAATGCAGCTCGATGGAATGTCCGCAGTCGTCACCGGCGGCGCATCCGGCCTCGGCCACGCCACCGCCGTCCTTCTGAAGGAGCACGGCGTGAAGGTCGCGATCTTCGACATGAACGAGGAGAAGGGGAAGGCCGCCGAGGACGAGCACGGCTTCATTTTCTGCAACGTCAACGTCACCAGCGACGAGAGCGTCGATGCGGGCTTTGAAACGTCGCGCGCCGCCATCGGGCAGGAGCGCATCCTCATCAACTGCGCGGGTACCGGCAACGCGATCAAGACCGCCAGCCGGTCGAAGTCCGACGGTTCCATCAAGCATTTCCCGCTCGATATGTTCGATATGCTCATCCAGATCAATCTGGTCGGCACCTTCCGCTGCATCGCGAAGTCCGCGGCGGGTATGCTCACTCTCGACCCCATCGGCGACAATGGCGAGCGCGGCGCGATCGTGAACACCGCGTCGGTCGCGGCGGAGGACGGCCAGATCGGCCAGGCCGCCTATTCAGCATCGAAGGGCGGCGTCGTCGGCATGACGCTTCCCATCGCGCGCGACCTGTCGTCGGAGGGCATCCGTGTGAACACGATCCTGCCCGGGATCTTCAACACGCCGCTCCTCGCCGCCGCGCCGCAGAATGTGAAGGACGCGCTGGGTGCCAGCGTTCCCTATCCGAAGCGCCTCGGCAATCCGGAAGAATATGCCTCGCTGGCCGTCGAAATGTGCCGCAACAGCTATTTCAACGGCGAAGACGTCCGCCTCGACGGCGCCATCCGCATGGCTCCGCGTTGATCTGAAACCTCCTCTCCCCGCCGGGGAGAGGCCGGGAGAGGGGGCGGCCCGGACGGGCCGC
>JAZBPX010000042.1:0-2412 GCA_036351775.1 Pacificimonas sp.
AAGAATTCGCCGTTGTCGTGTGCGCCCTGCTTGGAGAACTCGGCGAGGAAGTATTCGTAGATGCGACCGAAGACGTCGCCGGAGGCATTGCGCAGGGCCTCGGTGTCGAACTTGCGCATCATGCTTTCGAGCAGGTCATCGTCGAAGCGCTCGTAGTCCTTCGGCAACTGGCCAGCGAGCGGCGGGAAATGCTTCTCCACCTCCTCCATGGCGGCGGTGAGCGCGGCACCAAGCTGACCGCCCTTGGGCATGTCGAGGATCACGTCGTAACGGGCCGCCTCGGGCAGCAGCATTGCTCGGCGGCGGCGAAAGTCGGCGTCGACCAGCGGACGATCGGGCATCTTTCCGGCGGCCTTGTCGGCCTCGATCGCAGCGAGAGCAGCATAGTAGCGGTTCGTGGCTTGGCGCAGGAAAAGGAGCCCCATGATGGGCATGAAGTACTCGTTCGACGCGAGGCCTGAATTGGCCCGTAGGTCGTCCGCCATCTTCCAGAGGTCCGCGCCGAACTGTTCGATCCCGGTCAGGTAGTCTGCAATCATTTGCTCGTTTTCTTTCCTGCGTTTTGTTCACCCGGACTGATGCCAGGCTTGTCCAGCGCCTTCAGCCGCTCGTATTCCTCGACTGCCAGCACGACGACAACGGGGCGTCCATGCTTCGCAACCGCGACAGGCTCGGCTCTGGCGAGATCAATCAGCCGCCCGAAGCCGTACTTCGCGTCTTTCGCGGTCAGGATTGCTCTGACCCCCGCTTCTCATCCGGCTGAGGCTGGAGCCCGGCGTTGAACTTGGCCTTGTTGGGCCGACGGAGCAACGGGCGATCGGCGGAGCGTTTCAGCTGCGCGGAGGCGATCGCCCGTTGCGGTGAGTTGGGCGGCGTAGGCCGCCGGCGTGGCGTAGCCGAGCGCGGAATGCGGGCGGCGCTGGTTGTAATCGGCGACCCATCTAGCCGTGGCGGCGCGGGCGTGGCTGAGGCTGAAGAACAGCGTCTCATTGAGAAGCTCGTCCCGCATTCGACCGTTGAACGCCTCACAGATCCCGTTCTGCATCGGCTTTCCTGGCGCGATGAAATGCCAAGCGACGCCGACGGACTGGGTCCATTCCAGCATGGCGTTCGAGGTGAACTCCGTGCCGTGATCGCTGACGATCAGGTCCGGCTTGCCGCGGCGCGCCACGATCGCCGCCAGCTCCCGCGCCACGCGCCGCCCGGAGATCGACGTGTCGACCACGGCGGCCAGGCACTCTTTGGTGACGTCGTCGATGACGTTGAACACGCGCAGCCGCCGGCCGTCCGCCAACTGGTCGTGCACGAAATCCACCGACCACCGCGCGTTCGGCACCGCCACCGTCAGGATCGGAGCGCGCGTGCCCGTCGCCCGTTTCCGGCCGCGACGCTTGCGCACCGTTAAGCCTTCCTCGCGATAGAGCCGCTGGGTCCGCTTGCGGTTCTCCACGAGCCCCTCCTGGCGCAGCAGCACATGCAACCGACGGTAGCCGAACCGGCGGCGCTCGGCCGCAAGGTCGCGCAAGCGCGCCCGCAGCGCGGCGTCGTCGGGGCGCCGGCTGCGATATCGCACAGCGGATCGGTCCACGCCGATCACGTCGCACGCCCGCCGTTCGCTCATCTCGAAGGCCTGCTCGAGATGCGCGACCGCTTCGCGCCTGACGGCGGGCGTCACCATTTTTTTGACAGCAGGTCCTTCAGCGCGGCCTTGTCGAGCATGGCGTCGGCCAGCAGGCGCTTCAGCTTGGCGTTCTCGTCTTCCAGCGCCTTTAGCCGCTTGGCGTCGGACACCTCCATACCACCGTACTTGGCCTTCCAGGCGTAGAACGTCGCCGTGCTGACGCCGTGCTTGCGGCAAACTTCCGCCGTCTTCGCCCCGGCTTCCTGCTCGCGCAGGATCGCCACGATCTGCTCCTCGGTGAACCTCGATCTCTTCATCGTCCGGTCCTCTCTCAGGATCGGACTCTAACCTCAGATGGAGGAGAAAGCGGGGGGCAGAGCAGAAGTCTCGTTGTGGGCGCGGCTGCGGTGCGCTTTGGGACAAGGGCTTGCCTGATTGCTTCATCATACATCGCGTGCCGGTCTGCGAAGGACCCTGATCAGGCCGGCAATCACCGTGAGCACACCCATGGCGGCGATCCAAACCGTGAGGTCAGGGGTTTGCTGGGCAAACTGAGGCCAGGACAGATCGAGATAAAGCGGCAGGCCGAACACCAGCGCCGCCATGATCGCGGCATCCGTGAGGCTTGCGCGCAAAGGGTGGTGGGCCCGGTCCCGACCAAAGCCGATGCGCAGAACGCTATAGAATTGATGCAACAGCACAGCGCCAAGCCCCAGCCAGAGGCCGGTCAGCCACACCGAAAACGACAGGATGCTGGGACGCGGTTGCTCTCCCAGAACCATGTCCGCGAT
>JAZBPX010000043.1:0-107164 GCA_036351775.1 Pacificimonas sp.
AGCCGCAGGCTGGTGGAGGGGGGGTGCGGCCTGGTCCGGCGTGATATCTGCGGGTTCGGCTGAGGAGGGGACCGCTGCGTCTTGCGCGGCTTCCCCTCCACCACGCTGCGCGCGGTCCCCCTCCCCCGGCGGGGGAGGATTCAGTGCGCCGAGGAGGTAGCGGAAGGTGTTTCTGAGTTTGCGGTAGCGGTCGGAGACGCCGCGGATGATCTCGTCGCCGATGCGGTGGTCTTCGGTGAAATCCACGGACGCGACCCACAGGCGGAGGATGTCCGCACCCTGCGTGTCGATGATGGTGGCCGGGTCGGTCGTGTTGCCGAGCGATTTCGACTGTTTGCGGCCGTCCTTGTCGAGCGTCATGCCGTGGGTGAGGAGCGCCTTGTAGGGTGCGTGGCCGCGTGTGGCGCAGCTTTCGAGGAGCGAGGACTGGAACCAGCCGCGGTGCTGGTCGGAGCCCTCGAGGTAGAGGTCCGCGGGCGAAGAGAGTTCGGGCCAGTGGTCCGATTCAAGCACGAAGGCGTGCGTCGTGCCGCTGTCGAACCAGACGTCGAGAATGTCGGTGACGGGTTCGTAGTCGGCGGCATTGTAGGCATCGCCGAGTAGCGTCTGGTGATCGGCGGTGAACCAGGCATCGGCACCGCCTGCCTTCACGGCGTCGATGATGCGGGCGTTGACGGCGGTGTCCTGCAGGAACTCGCCGGTTTCGCGGTGAACGTAAAGCGTCAGCGGGACACCCCAGGCGCGCTGGCGGCTGAGCACCCAGTCGGGCCGCCCCTCGACCATGGATTTGAGGCGCTTGTAACCGCGTTCGGGGACGAAGCGGGTTTTTTCGATTTCGGCGAGCGCGGTTTCGCGGAGGGTACCCCTCAGGCCGCGCGCATGGCCGGTGTCGTCCGTGTCTTCGACGACCGGGAGCGGGTCGCGGTCCGGCGGCGGCGTGTCCATCCGCACGAACCATTGCGGCGTGCAGCGGTAGATGAGTTTTGCCTTTGAGCGCCACGAATGCGGGTAGCTGTGGGTGTAGTCGGCGCTGGCGGAGAGGAGCGCGCCGGCCTCGCGAAGGGCCTCGCAGACAGGGCCGTCCGGGGCGTTGACCTTGTAGACATGGTTGCCGCCGACGACGGGCCAGTCTTGGCTGTAGCGGCCGTCCCCGCCGACGACGAACATCGGGTCGATGCCGTTCGCCTTGCACAGGTAGAAGTCGTCCTCGCCGTGGTCGGGCGCCATGTGCACGAGGCCCGTGCCTGAGTCGGTGGTGACGAAATCGCCGACGAGCAGCGGGCGGGGCTCTTCGAAGAAGCCGCCGAGTTTGTGCAGGGGGTGGCGGGCGACGGCACCGGCTAGGTCGGAGCCTTTGCCGCGCCAGACCACCCCATCGTCATTCCCGCGAACGCGGGGATCCACCTCCGAACCATCGCTCTGATCCGAGCTATCAGGAGATGGATTCCCGCGTTCGCGGGAATGACGGGAAAGGGTTTGCTCTGCGAGGGATTCAGCGATGAGGAGGACGCGCTCGCCGCTGCGGATGGCGACGTAGTCAATATTCTCCCCATAAGAGAGGCCGCGGTTGACCGGGATGGTCCACGGGGTGGTCGTCCAGATCACGGCATGCGCTCCGACCAGTTCGGGCGCGTTCGGGGCTTCCACAATCTCGAAGGCCACGTCGATCTGCGTGCTCGTAATGTCCTGATATTCAACTTCGGCTTCGGCAAGCGCGGTCTGTTCGACGGGGGACCACATGACGGGCTTCGCGCCCTTGTAGAGGAGGCCCGATCCGGCGACCTTCAGGAACTCCTCCACGATGGTCGCCTCGGCGTCGTAATCCATCGTCAGATAGGGGCGGTCCCAGGTGCCCATCACGCCCAGGCGCTGGAACTGCTGGGACTGAACGGCGACCCACTTTTCGGCGAAGGCGCGGCATTCGCGGCGGAATTCGACGGGGTCGACGTCGCGTTTGTCCTTCTTCTTCTTGCGGTACTGCTCCTCGATCTTCCACTCGATGGGGAGGCCGTGGCAGTCCCAGCCGGGCGTGTAGGGGCTGTCATAACCCTTCAGCGTGGCCATCCGGACGGTGATGTCCTTCAGGATCTTGTTCAGCGAATGGCCGATGTGGATATCGCCATTGGCATAGGGCGGACCGTCGTGGAGGATCCACTTCTCGCGGTCCGCGCGCTGGTCGCGCAGGCGTTCGTACAGTTTCGTCTTCGTCCAGCGATCGAGGATGCCGGGCTCCTTGTTCGCCAGACCCGCCTTCATCGGAAAGTCGGTCTTCGGCAGGAATACGGTGCCCCGGTAATCGGGCGCGGATGAATTGTCGGAAGCCATAGCCGGCGGCGGATAGCAGGGGATGCTGCGGTGCGGAAGAGCGGAGTGGGGTTTCGCGGGGCCCGGGGGCGCGTCATCCTGAACCCCGGATCGGAGACCGGGGCAGGCTTGTTTCAAAATCCAGTGGGCGACGCGGCGTGCGGCGCTGGACCCTAAAACGAGTTCAGGGTGACGGGATAGGAAGTTCGGTAGTTCGACCCTGCCTGTCATCCTGAACTTGTTTCAGGATCCAGTGGCCCATGCGGCGTGTGGCGCTGGACCCTGAAACGAGTTCAGGGTGACAATTTGGTTGAGGGCCTGCCGACAGCGAAAACGCACAGCTTCTGCTCAGCCAAGCCTGTGCTAGGCTGTGCGCCAAAACGATCTTGGGAGGCTTGGATGGACAGTTTCGATTATATCATCGTGGGTGCGGGCAGCGCGGGGTGCGTGCTGGCGAACCGGCTGACCGAGGACCCCGATACGCGCGTCCTGCTGCTGGAGGCGGGCGGGCGCGACACCTCGCCGATGATCCATATCCCGGTCGGCTATG
This sequence comes from Pacificimonas sp., assembly GCA_036351775.1. GTDB lineage: Bacteria > Pseudomonadota > Alphaproteobacteria > Sphingomonadales > Sphingomonadaceae > Pacificimonas. Next base: position 2,855 of record JAZBPX010000043.1, read on the forward strand.
CGAGCACGTTGAAGGACCCGAAGGTCAACTGGCTGTACGAGACGGAGGAGGATCCGGGATCGGGCGGGCGCACGCATGTCTGGCCGCGCGGCAAGGTGCTGGGCGGGTCTTCGTCGATCAACGGCCTCCTTTATATTCGCGGGCAGAAACAGGATTATGATGGCTGGGGGCAGCTGGGTCTGCGCGGCTGGACCTGGGACGATGTGCATCCCTATTTCGTGCGCTCGCAGCACCAGGAGCGGGAGGGGCTGGACGGTCATGGCTCCGGCGGGCCGCTGAATGTCTCCGACGTGACCGAAACGCACCCGGTCTCGGACGCGGTGGTCGAGGCGGGCGTGCAGGCGGGCATCCCGCGCAACGACGACCTGAACAGCGGCGACCAGGAGGGCATCACCTATTACCAGCTGACGGTGAAGGACGGGCGGCGCTGCTCTGCCGCCGTCGCCTATCTGAACCCCGCGAAAGGCCGGAAGAACCTGACCATCGCCACGAACGCGCAGGCGACGCGGGTCATCATCCGGGACGGCCGCGCCATCGGTATTGAATATAGCCAGAAGGGCGAGCTGAAGACCGCGCGGGCGGACGGGGAGGTCATCCTGTCGGGCGGCGCGATCAACTCGCCGCAGCTCTTGGAGCTGTCGGGCATCGGGCAGCCCGAGGTTCTGAAGGCACAGGGGATCGGGGTGGTGCAAGCCCTGCCCGGCGTCGGCGAGAATCTGCAGGACCATTATGTGGTCGGCACGCAATTCCGCCTGAAACCCGGAACGCCGTCGGTGAACGCGCAGACGCGCGGGCTGTCGCTGATCAAGGAAGCGGTGAAGTATTTCGCGACGAAGAAGGGTTTGCTGACGCTGTCGGCGGCGCATATCGCGGCGTTCATTCGCACGCGGCCCGGGCTGGAGGCGCCGGACGTGCAATATCACATCCTGCCCGCGACGGTGGACACGCAGAAGCTGGCCGAAAGCGCGAGCATGGAGCTGGAGAAAGAACCCGGCTTGACCATCGCGCCGTGCCAGCTGCGCCCCGAAAGCCGCGGATCGGTGCATATCAAGTCGGGCGACCCGCTAGCGCATCCGGCCATCCGGCCCAACTATCTCGCCGATCCACTCGACCAGGAGACGATCGTCGCGGGGCTGCGCTGGGCGCGGAAGATTGCCGAGCAGGACGCGCTGAAGCCCTATGTGGCGCATGAAACCGTGCCGGGGCCGGAGGTGGAGACGGACGCGGAACTGCTTGAGTATGCGCGCGAGAACGGCGCGACGATCTATCACCCGGTCGGCACCTGCAAGATGGGCGTCGAGAGCGATCCCAATGCGGTTGTCGACGATCGGCTGCGCGTGCGGGGGATCACTGGTTTGCGGGTGGTGGATGCCTCGGTGATGCCGAAGCTGGTATCGGGGAATACCAATGCGCCGACGATCATGATTGCGGAGAAGGCCAGCGACATGATCCGCGAGGATGCGCGGATGGCGAAGGCGGCGTAAAGGGCGGGGGCGGCGTAAAGGGCGGCATCCGGAAACCCGCTTCCGTTCCCCACCCTGTCATCCTGAACTTGTTTCATTACCCACGCCGTTATGTTGACGAAGAAAGGGCTGATGCGGGTGTCACGGCGTGGGTCCTGACCACCCGCCTTCGCGGGCGCAGGCTCCGTCAGGATGACAAGGAGGGGGAGGAGAAACCTGCCCTGGTATAATCCCGATGTTGGCCGGGAATGGCCTGAATGCTGCGCTAGAAGCCGCCGCCGTCGTCGAGATATGCCTGTTCCTCGGCGGTACTCTCGCGGCCGAGGGCCTTGTTGCGGCCAGGGAAGCGGCCGAAGCGGGCGATGACGCCCTGGTGGAGTTTGGCGAAGTCGAGATGGTCGCCGCCGAGTTCGGTGAACAGCTCGACGCTGCGGTCCTGCGCGCGGCGGTCCTCTGCGTGCATGAAGGGCATGTAGAGAAAGGCACGGCGGTGCTCGGGATAGTCCGATGCCCAGCCGCGTTCGATGGCGAGATGGGCGAGGTTCAGCGCATCGGTGTCCTGAGCGAAGGCGCGCGGCGATCCGCGAAAGAGGTTCCGGCTGAACTGGTCGAGGACGATGATGGCGGCGAGGACGCCGTCGCGGGTGGCGAGCCAGCTGTCCGGCACGTCCTTCGACAGCGCCGTGTGGAGGTCACCGAAGCGGCTGCGAATTTCGTTGTCGAAGGCTTCGTCGCGCCTGAACCACAATTTGCTGTCGGTTTCGATGAACCAGAAGGCGAGAACCTCGTCCGGCCGAATGTCCGTCACAGCGGGTTTTGGCACGGCAGGATGTCCGCTGGTTCGGGACGCGGCCGGTCGGCGCGGAAGATGGCGACATAGCTGCGCCCGTCCTCAAGCGGGGACTGCGCGATCTGCTGGAAGCCGAGCGCGTCCAGTTCGCAGGCGAGGAGGTCGGGCGGGGTGCCATGCTGGCTGGTGATGCGGTCAGCATCGACGATGGCGATGGTGGCGTCGGCCTTCAGGCTGTCGCGGAGGTGCCACAGCAGCTCGTACGGGTTCTCGATCTCGTGATACATGTGCACCATGAGCGCGTGATCGAGGCTGTTCGGGGGCAGCTGCGGATCGCCCGGTGTGCCAAGGACGGCGGTAACGTTGCCAAAGCCGTTGGCGGCGGCGCGGACGTTAAGGTCGCTGACGACGTCCTCGAAGATGTCCTGCGCAAAGACCTTCCCCTCCGGTCCGACGGCAGCGGCGAGGCGCTGCATGTAGAAGCCCTTGCCCGCGCCGATGTCGGCGACGGTCTCGCCGTCCTCCACGCCGAGGATGGAGATGACGGTTTCCGCCTCGCCGGACTGTTCGCGGCTGGCCTCGTCGGAATACTGGTTCGCGACGATGGCGGAGACGGGGCGTTCGACCGGCGGGAAGGGCGTGACCTCGTCGGCGCGATCTTCCTCACCGGCGCAGGCGGCAAGCGCTGTCGAGGCGGCGATGAGTGTGATCGTGGCGGCGCGCTTGATAGACATGAGTTCCCCTTACTCCTACATGCCCGCAAATGGCACGGCCCTTCACCAAAATGCACGGTCTTGGCAATGATTTCGTCATTTTCGACGCGCGCGAGACGCCGCTGGCGCTGTCGGCGGCCCAGGTGCGCGCGGTTTCGAACCGGCGGACGGGCGTGGGGTGCGACCAGCTGTTCGTGATGGAGCCGTCTACGCGCGCCGACGTGTTCATGCGGATCTACAACGCGGACGGGTCGGAAGTGGCGGCCTGCGGCAACGGGGCGCGGTGCATCGCGCAGCTGGTAGGCGGGGACGCGCAGGCGGTCACCATCGAAACGCTGGCCGGGGTCATCGACGGGACCGCCGAGGGTGCCAGCGCGTCGCTGGACATGGGGGCGCCGAAGTTCGGCTGGGACGAGGTGCCGCTCGCCTATGCGATGGATACGGCGGAGATGCCTGTGGGCTGGGAGATGCTGGAGCGGCCCGCTGCGGTGAACGTCGGCAACCCGCATGTGGTGTTCTTTGTCGAGGATGCGGACGCGGTGCCGCTGGACCGACTGGGTCCGGAGATCGAGACGGACGCGCTGTTTCCGGAGAAGGTCAATGTGGGTGTGGCGGAAGTCGCCTCGCGGTCGGAGATCAAGCTGCGGGTGTGGGAGCGCGGTGCGGGGCTGACCGAGGCCTGCGGGACCGGGGCCTGCGCGGCGGCGGTGTGCGCGATGCGGCGGCGGCTAACGGAGCGCGAGGTGACGGTGCACCTGCCGGGCGGACCGTTGACGATTTCCTGGGGCGAGGACGATCACATCCAGATGACCGGCCCGGCCGAGATCAGCTTTACCGGCGAGATCGAGCTGTGACGGCAGAGATCGTCAACATGGGTTGCCGCCTGAACATCCATGAGGGCGAGATCGTGCGCACGCATGTGAATGCGGCGCGGGCGAACCGGGAGCGGGTCGTCGTCAATAGCTGCGCGGTGACGAACGAGGCGGTGCGGCAGACACGGCAGACGATCAGGCGGCTGCGGCGGGAGCGGCCGGGCGCGGAAATTACCGTGACGGGCTGCGCGGCGCAGATCGATCCCGCAGCCTTTCGCGCGATGCCGGAAGTGGACCGGGTCGTCGGAAATGCCGAGAAGCTGAGGCCGGAAAGCTGGACGGGCACGGACGCGGGCGCGGTCGGCGACATCATGGCGGTGCGCGAGACCGCGCCGCACCTCGCGCCTGCGATGGCCGACCGGGTGCGCGGCTTCGTCGAGGTGCAGAATGGCTGCGATCACCGCTGCACCTTCTGCATCATTCCCTATGGTCGCGGGGCCTCGCGTAGTGTCCCGGCGGGGCTGGTGATCGACCGGGTGAAGGCGCTGGTGGATGCCGGGCATCCGGAGGTGGTGCTGACCGGCGTCGACCTGACGAGCTATGGCCCTGACCTGCCGGGTGCGCCGACGCTGGGGAGCCTGGTGGCGCGCATCCTGACGCATGTGCCGAGGCTGGCGCGTCTGCGGCTGTCGTCGCTCGACAGCATCGAGGTAGACGATGAACTGTTCGCGCTGATTACCGGGGAGCCGCGGGTGATGCCGCACCTCCACCTGAGCCTGCAGCATGGCGACGACCTGATCCTGAAGCGTATGAAGCGGCGGCATATGCGGGGCGATGCTATTCGATTTGTGGAGCGGGTGAAGTGGGCGCGGCCCGATGCGGCGGTGGGCGCGGACCTGATTGCCGGCTTTCCGACGGAGACGGACGCGATGCACGCCCAGTCGCTGGCGTTGATCGAGGCGTGCGACATCGTGTTCGGACATGTGTTTCCCTACTCGCCACGAGAGGGGACGCCGGCGGCGCGGATGCCGCAGGTGGACCGGGCGCTTGCGAAAGAGCGGGCGGCGGAGCTGCGTACGGCGAGTGCGGCGCGGCGGGATCGCTGGTTCGACGCGGCGGTGGGGGCCGACCTGCCGGTGCTGACCGAGCGCGGGAACAAGGGCCATACGGACAGCTTCGCGCCGGTGCGGTTCGCGGGCGATGTGGAGCCGGGGCGGCTGGTGGCCGCGCGGATCGCTGGCCATGCGGACGGTGCCTTGCTAGCGGGCGCGCCATGATGTTTCCGGTCAGAAGAACACTCAATGCCGTCATTCCCGCGGAGGCGGGAATCCAGTTCCGGCGACGGTGTGGCTGGTCCGGTGTTTTGGCGCTGTGCGGCTGGATTCCCGCGTGCGCGGACATGACGAGTATTGCGGTATGAGCGATCCGTCCGCCGCAGACCCATCCACAGCCGAGGCGACCCCGAAAGTCGGCTGGCTGAAGCGGCTGCGCGCCGGGCTCGGCGCGACGTCCGACAAGCTGTCCGGCAACCTGGCGGTCATCGAGCGGCGCCCGCTGGACGACGACATGCTGGAGGAGATCGAGGATGCGCTGATCGCCTCGGACCTTGGCCCGGCGATTGCGGCGCGGATCTCGGCGAAGCTGGCAGCGGAAAAGTTCGGCGAGCGAATCTCGGACGAGGAACTGAAGACGCTGGTCGCGGACGAGGTCGAGCAGGTCATGGCGCGGGTCGACGAGCCGCTGGAGGTGACCGCCTTTCCGAGGCCGCACACAATCCTGGTGGTGGGCGTCAACGGGTCGGGCAAGACGACGACCATCGCAAAGCTCGCGCACCTGTTCCAGGAGCAGGATTACAATGTGATGCTGGCGGCGGGCGATACCTTTCGCGCGGCCGCCATCGAGCAATTGCAGGTGTGGGGCGACCGGATGGATATCCCGGTGGTCGCGGGCAAGGTCGGCGGCGATGCGGCCAGCCTCGCCTATGACGCGCTGACGAAAGCCTGGGAGGTCGGCACCGACGTCTTGATCATCGATACCGCCGGGCGGCTGCAAAACAAGGAAGGCCTGATGGACGAGCTGGCGAAGATCCGCCGCGTCCTGAAACGGCGGATGGAATCCGCGCCGCACGATACCGTGCTGGTGCTGGATGCGACGACGGGCCAGAACGCGCTGAACCAGATCGACGTGTTCAAGGAAGTCGCGAATGTCACCGGCCTGGTCATGACGAAGCTGGACGGGACGGCGCGCGGCGGCGTCCTGGTGGCAGCGTCCGACCGGTCGGGCCTGAAGGTTCATGCCGTCGGTGTCGGCGAGAAGCTGGGCGACCTGCGCCCCTTCGAACCGCGCGCCTTTGCCGAAGCGCTAGTTGGAAGGAAGCCCGCGGAATGAGTGAAGCAACAGCCCGAGAGCCCCTGTCGGCGGGCCTGCGCACCGCGCTCGACCTGGGGCCGCTGGTGGTGTTCTTCGCCGTCAACGCGCTGGCGCCGGGGGACGATGTTAACCAGGCGGTCTGGGCGACGGCGGCGTTCATGGCGGCGATGACGCTGGCGATGGGCTATACCTATTGGAAGGTCCGCAAGATCACGCCGATGCAGATCGTGACGATTGTTCTGGTGGGCGGCTTTGGCGGTCTGACCATCTATCTGCGCGACGAGGTCTTCATCCAGTTGAAGCCGACGATCAGCTATCTCTTGTTCGGCGTGGTGCTGGCGGTGGGACTGTTTACCGGCCGACCGCTTTTGAAGCTGGTGCTGGAAAGCGGGATGCCGTCGATTTCGGAGGCGGGCTGGCGCAAGATGACCCGCAACTGGGCGCTGTTCTTCTTTGCCATGGCCGCCGCGAACGAGGCGGCGCGCGCCTTCCTGACGTTCGACCAATGGGTGCAGTTCAAGGTGTGGGGCCTGACCATCCTCGGCTTTGTATTTGCGATGACGCAGGTACCGCTGATGACCCGCTATGCAAAGGACGCCGAGAAGCCGTGACGGCGGGCCCTGGCTTGCCCGCGATCATGCTGGTCGGCAGTCCGCGGTCCGGCACGACCTGGATCGGGTCGCTGTTCGATTCCCATCCGGACACGCTGTACCTGCACGAGCCGGACGTGATCGTGAAGGAGCCGCGCCTGCCTATGGTGCCGTCCGCGAAGCGGCCCGAACCGCCCGCCGCCGTGACGCGCGCCTTCCTGGCGCGGATGGCGAAGACGCGCGCGCTGCGTTCGGTGTTCATGCGCGAACGCTTTACGAAAGCCTGGCGCGGGACGCTGGCGAACCGGGTGCGCGATGGCATGATCCTGGCGGCGCGCGGGCTGGCAGCGGCGCTGCCGCCGCTGCGCCTCGACCGGCGGATCAGCATCCCTGACCTTGGCGGGCGCGCGGCGCCGATCGTCGTGCTGAAATCCGTCGATGCGATTACCCGTCTGTCCGCCTATGCGCGCGCCGCGCCGGAGGTAACGTTCCTGTTCATAATCCGGCATCCGTGCGGCGTGGTGCGGTCCAAGCAGCGCGGGGTCGCGATGGGGAAAATGGCGGAGGAGCCGCTCTATGATGACCTGTTCGCCCTACCCCGCACCGATGGGGTCGACCCGGCGGCAGCGCGTCAATGGCCGAACGAGCGCAGGGCGGCGTTCGACTGGACGGTGCGGAACAGCTGGGTGCTGGACGAGGTTGCAGGCCTGCCGAATGTGCACATTGTCGATTATGAAAAGGTCGCGAATGATCCACGCGCGGAAACGGCGCGGCTGTTTGGCCTGACGGGCCTGCCAGCGAACGCGCAGACGGATGCCTATCTGGACAGCTTGCTCGCAACCGAACGGGGACAGGGCGACTATTTCGCGATCGGGCGTAATCCGGCGAAGGCCGCCAATGAATGGCGCGCGGGCCTGCCGGAAGCGGACAAGGCGCTCGTTGCCGAAACCGTGGCCGGATCACCGGCGGGGGCGCTGTTCGGTTACTAGGCAGCGCCCGCTCCATTACCCTACCACGGCATTCGCCAGCCATTGCCGACAGGGTCCGCCGCAGTGACGGCATCGAAGGCATGGCGGATGAAGGTTTCCCTGTCGGACACAAGCTGCTGGTCGGCGGCCGGGATGTCCGGGTTCACATAGACGTAGTTCTGATCGCTGAAGAAGCGCTCTGCCGTGTGTTCCGGGTCGAAGGCCAGCGCGATGGCACGCTGGCGCTCGACGGGCACGTCCCCCTCGAAGATCGGCGCGACGTAGCCGCCGGTCGTCGCGTGGCGCTGCGGCATCGCCTTCAGCCGCGCCACGAAGGGTTCCGTCCGGTAGCTGTCGGCCCGCACGTTGCGGTAAACGCCGAGGTTCACATTGCCGAGGAGGCCGGCGGGGATGGCCTCGCCGGGGCTCATGGGCATCAGCCAGTCGTCCGACGTAACGTTTGAAAAGGGCTCGGCGCGGGAAATGAAATAGCGGTCGTTCCGGATGTCGATCAGCGCCTCTCGCGGCTTTTCGGTTTCGACGCGAATGATGTCGAGACCGTCCACCCAGGTAAAGCCGTGGAGGTTCGTATCGAGGAGCGGGCGGTTCGACGGATCGAGAACGCCGCCGAGATTGCTGACCTCCAGATCCTCGTAGATGCGGAGGTAGGATTTATCCTTCAGCTGGTGCCCGCCGTAGCTCTCGCTGGCGCGCTGGCCGTAGACGCGGCTGTCCTTGAAGTGCGAGGAAAGGAGACGGTTGAGATAAACCGAATGCTGCTGATCGACGTTGCGGCCAAGACTCTCGCCGATTTCCGAGTTCTCGACATAGAGCATCGTATTGCTGCTGATGCCGAAGAGGCCGTTCGCGCCGCCCTTAATATGACTGTTGCGAATGACGGCGGTCAGGAGCGCCGACCCCTCCGTCTCCACGGCCAGATGCACCGCGCCGATCGGATAGTTGGATACGCGAAGTTCGAGGTCGCGCATTTCGAAATGCCAGCGCACGTCCTTCGCCTTGCCGCCAAGCTTCAGCGTCGAGCCCTCGTCGAAGATCACGCGCGCGCCCGGGACCGCGGAACGCCAGATGAACTGCGACCCGTCGGGCCATTCCCATTTGCCGACACCCTGACGCGGCAGCCACGGGCCGAACGGATAAACGCACGGCGCGCCGGTGTCGTCATAGGCCTGATAGACGAACTCCATGCCGCCCGGCGCGAACCGCTGGTAGGGCTCCGTCTCGCCGTCCGAGAAGACATGTTTGCCGGCGGCCATGCTCTCGTCGCAGCGCACGAACCGCTTCGTCTGCGGTTCCAGAAGGCCGGTCATGTCCATGTAGAAGGGGTAATCGTAGTCGGGCGTTTCCATCGGCGCGAACGTGCCCGTCTCTCCGGCCGGGTTGACGGCTGCGCTGCCGGAGGGTGCCTTCTGATCGGCGGTGGACGTGAGCGCGCTGGCAGCGGCAATCCCGCCAAGGGAAAGCGGTGCCCTTACCGTGTTCGCGGCCAGTTCCGGCGGCGCCTCGTTGCCGCAACTCGCCAGTGCAAGCGCGGACAGGCCGATCAGACGGCGAAAGCCTTTGTCGTAAAGCATTTCTACCTCTCGAATCCTGTCGCTGCCGAATCTTCCCCGCAGACTTCCAGAACTTCGTGTAGATAATCTTTACGGCCCTGTCCGGCCGGATGTCGAATCCTGCGACCTAACGCATGTTAACTGCGATGAAACGAGACAGGCCCCGCCGGACGCTGCCGGACGGGGCCTGTCGTTACTGCTTCGTCAGCCTGAGAATCAGCCGATGAGGTCGGCCTCCGCCTTGTCGAGATTGCCGTCGACGAAGTCCCAGTCGATCACGTCGAAGAAGTGATCGACATAGGTGCCGCGGTCGTTCTGGCGGTCGAGATAATAGGCGTGTTCCCACACGTCCATCGTCAGCAGCGGCTTCATGCCGTCATGGACAACGGGCGTATCAGCATCGTCGGTGTTGACGATCTCCAGCTTGCCGTCGCCATTCTCGCACAGCCAGGTCCAGCCGCTGGCGAAGTTGCCGGTGCCCTTCGACTTCCAGTCATCCTTGAACTTGTCGTAGCTGCCAAAGGCGGCGTTGATCATGTCGCCGATGCGGCCCGACGGTTCGCCGCCGCCATTGGGCGACATGCTGTGCCAGTAGAAGGTGTGGTTCCAGACCTGCGCGGAATTGTTGAACAGGCCCTGGTCGCCCTTCGATTTCGCGGCCTTGATGACCTCGAGAAGGGACTTGTCCGCAAGGTCCGTGCCCTCGATCGCGGCGTTGGTCTTATCGACATAGGCCTTGTGGTGCTTGCCGTAATGATAGTCGAAAGTTTCCTCCGACAGATGCGGCGCCAGCGCGTCGCGGGAATAGGGAAGCGGGGGAAGTTCGAAAGCCATGGGTTCGTCTCCTGGTGGGTGGTTGGGGGAACGCGAATATCTCCTGGACTTAACACCTGCGCCGGGCCGAAAGGTCCATGCGGCGTTTTGCTAGGCACACGGGTTCCTGTCGGCCAGCGCCGGCTAGTGAGCTGCCGGGTGCCCCGCTCCTGCGGTGGCCCGTTTAACCGAGACCGTCAGTGAGCCTCTCACTTATGCAGATCGTGCTTCTTCATGGCGTGGCGGAGCTGGTCGTAGCTGAGGGAGAGCGCCTTTGCCGTTTCGCGCTGGTTGTAGCGGCTGCGTTCGAGGGCGGTGGAAAGGAGTGCCTTTTCGAAGGCGAGAACCCTGGCGCGCAGATCGTCGCAGTCGCCGTCCGGATCGAACTCGTGCGCGGCGGCGATCATCTTTTCGGAGGCGGCCTCAACCTCGCCGGCCGGTTCGTGAGTTTCCGGCGCGCCCTCTTCCTTTAGCGGCCGCCACGGCGATTCGAAGGGGTCGAAGCGGAGCGCGTCAATGGGCTCGCCGGGGAGGTCGGACGAATATACCGCCCGCTCGACGACATTCTTCAGCTCACGAACGTTGCCGGGCCACTCATAGGTCTGAAGGAGCGCGGTTGCGGCCTTCGTGTAGCCCGCGAACATCGGCCAGCCGAGCTCCGCTGCCATGCGCCGCCCGAAATGATCGGCGAGCGCCATGATGTCATCGCCGCGCGCGCGGAGCGGCGGCAGGGTGACCACCTCAAAGGACAGACGGTCGAGAAGGTCGAGGCGGAAGCGGCCCTTCTCCGCCTGCCGCGGCAGGTCGGCGTTGGTTGCGCCCACGATGCGAACGTCGGAGGTGCGGACATCGTTGGAGCCGAGGCGGGAAAACTGGCCATATTCGACGACGCGGAGGAGGCGTTCCTGCGCCGGGGCGGTCAGCGTACCGAGCTCGTCGAGAAAAAGCGTGCCGCCGTCGGCCTCCTCGAACCGGCCCGCCCTGCCCTTCGTCGCGCCGGTGAACGCGCCGGGTTCGTATCCAAACAACTCGGCGTCGAGGAGGCTTTCGGGAAGCGCCGCGCAGTTCACGGCGACGAAGGGCTGGTCCCAGCGCGGGCTGAGGCGGTGCAGGCGCTCTGCCACCATCTCCTTACCGGTCCCGCGCTCCCCGATCACGAGGACCGGGCGGTCCAGCGCAGCCGCCCGGCTGGCGCGTTCGATGGCGTCGAGAAGGACGGTGGACTGACCAACGAGACGGGTGGTTTGCTCCATTCCCAAAAGTTAGCGTATTTTCCCAACTCTTCGCAACTTTAATCGGCGTTAGTTTATGTGGAAACTTTGGTTCATTTTCGGTTCATTCGTATAATCAATAACTTATGATGAAACGGAAAAGTTGGCACGGCTCTTGCTAGGCTATGGGCAGAACACAAAAACAACGAAGCAGCAGAAAGAAAAGGAGCACACCATGTTCACCGAAAACAACAGCAACATCCTCCGCAGCCTGGTCGGCATCCTCGGTGCAGCCACCCTGACGGTCACGATCTTCTACGGCGCCGTGGGCCCCGACCCCAACGCCGACGCCTGGACGACCCCGGTCGCCAGCAGCACCTACAGCGCCGGCAGCACGATCGCCGCCTAAGCGCTAACCCCGAACCGGCGCGGGTCTCCCCCCAGTCCCACCCGCGCCGGTTCACCCCTTTCCCCCAGCCGGGGGCAAGCCAAGTTCAACAGTTCGAGGACCCCGCTATGGGCATTTTCTCCCGCACCCGCGACATCATCGCCGCCAACGTCACCGACCTTCTCGACAAGGCCGAAGACCCGGCGAAGATGATTCGCATGATCATCATGGAGATGGAGGAAACGCTCGTCGAAGTACGGGCGTCCGCCGCGCGGACCATCGCCGATCAGAAGGAACTGCGCCGCTCCATCATGAAGCTGCAGCGCGCATCCGCCGACTGGGAAGACAAGGCGGAACTGGCCCTGTCCAAGGATCGCGACGACCTGGCCAAGGCGGCCCTCGTCGAGAAACAGAAAGCCTCTGGCCACGCCGCGCAGATGCAGGCCGAAGTCGACCTGCTCGCCGACAGCCTGGGTACCTATGAAAAGGACATCCAGAAGCTGGAAGCGAAGCTGCGCGAGGCCCGGGCCCGCCAGGGCGCGCTACTGCAGCGGCTGGAAACGGCCAACACGCGCTTTCGCGTCGGCACCGTCCTGAAGGGGGAGCGTACCGCCGACGCCTTCAGCCGGTTCGACCTCCTGGAACGCCGGGTGGACGATGCCGAGGGCCGCGCCGACTCGATGGAGATGGGCGAGACCAAGACGCTGGAAAGCAAGTTCGCCGAACTGCAGGCCGACGACGCCGTCGAAGCCGAGCTGACCGCCATGAAGAACCGCCTGACCGACCAGCGTCAGACGAAGACGGAGGACTAGACCAATGGACCTGACCCCAATCATCATCGTCGCGCTGCTGTTCGTGGCGTTTCCCTGGGTCCTGTTTCACTACATCACCCAGTGGAAGAAGAGCCGGTCGATCTCGACCGATGACGAGCAGCTGCTCGACGATCTCTACCACATCTCCCAGCGCCTCGATGAGCGGATCATCTCCATCGAGCGAATTATGGATGTCGACAATCCCGAATGGCGCCGCCTGGCGGACCGCCGCGACGAGACCGAAATGCTCGACACCAAAATCGAAGACCGCAGCGCGAACGTAAGGAGCATCTCATGAACGACCGGACCTATGACCGCACCTACGACCGCAATCAGGATCCCCGCGCCCTGGAGCGCGCCATGGACCGCTCGGTCCCGGCAAAGCGCTATTCGCAGAACCGGTTCTACCGGAACAAGCAGGACGGCAAGTTCATGGGCGTCTGCGCCGGTCTGGCCGACTTCACCGGCATCGAAGCGGTGTGGTGGCGGATCGGCCTGGTGGTCGGAACGCTGATGGGCATCGGCCTGCTGCCGCTCGCCTACATCATCGCCGGGTTCGTCGCCGACAAGCGGCCGACCTACCTGCCCCGGCCCGCGCCGGAGGAGAAGAAGTTCCAGATGAAGGCGCGCCGCGAGCCCACTGGCACCATTCGCGATGTGCATTCCCGGTTCCGGGCGCTGGACCGCCGCCTGGGCAGCATCGAGCGGCACCACACGTCGGAAAACACCGCGCTGGCCCGCGAGATCGACGCCCTGAAATAAGGGGCGTCGACACCGGCCTCCACGCAACGAAAACGTAAAAAGGGATAGGACATCATGGATTGGGGCTCACCGCTCAGCATCGTTCTCATCATCGCCGTATGCGGCGTCATCGGCTTCCTGAACAACTGGGTCCGGGCCAAGCATGGCTATGAGCTAGAGGACGACTGGGGCGGAACCAGCAAGGCGCAGAAGCTGCAGCCGGACCGCAAGGTCGAACTGCTGACCAGCGAGAACGAGGCCCTGAAGGGCCAGGTGTCCCGCCTGGAAGAGCGGCTGAGCGTCCTGGAACGGATTGCCACCGATCCCTCCGATCGCCTGTCGAAGGAAATCGAGAGTCTGCGGAAAGAGGAGCGCGCGTGATGTCTGGCGGAATGTGGTTCGTCCTCGGCTTCTTCTTCATCGTCGTCGGTGTTCCGGTGATCGCCAGTTACATTGGAGACTATCTGAAGCAGCGAATGGCCCTTCAGGAGAAGCAGCTCGAACTCGCGGCCTCCCAGGCTGCGGACAAAGCGGCTTCCCAGGCCGCGCAGGTCGAGCGCCTGGAACAGCGGATGCGGGTGCTGGAGCGGATCGCGACAGACAGAGGCAGTGACCTTGCGGCGCAGATCGAGGACCTTCGCGACGAACCGCAGGCCCTGCCCGCCCGGAAGAATTAAGGAGAATTGGCATGGATGCAGCAACCGTCATCATCCCCAACCTGCCCTGGATAATTGCCGGTGCCATGGCGCTGGGCGGGGCCGCGATTGGCGGCTGGGTCGTGACGACCTGGATGCGGGTCAAGAACGGCTATCCGCTGGACGGGGCCTGGGGTCAGGCCGTCTATCCCAAGACGAACAGCGAGGACCAGGAGCGAATCAAGCTGCTGACACAGGAAAACGGACAGCTGCGCGCCGAGATTGGCAGCGTGAAAGACAGGCTGGCCGCCGTAGAGACCATCGTCACGGACGGTGCCCATCGCCTGACTGCCGACATAGAACGGCTGCGCGACGACCAGGTCAACTAAACCAAAGTAACGAAGGAATTTTCTGCCCATGTATTCAGTCCTGCTCATCGTCGCGATTATCCTGATCGGAGTCGTGATCAGCACGATGATGCAGAAACAGAACAAGGCCGAAACACAGAAGAGCAACAGTGAAAAGGACGCGCTGCGGCGCGAAATCGGCGAGCTGAAACAGCGCATCCAGACGCTGGAACGCATCGCCACTGACAAGTCCCGCCGGCTCGCCGACAAGATCGACGCGCTGGATGAAAAGACAGACGACAAAAGGGAATAGGACCGATGTTCGAAACTGGACCCGCCATTATCTTCGCCGCGAGCGCCCTTGCCGGCATCGTCGCGGTGGGTGTCATCGCCGCCTGGTGTTTCCGCGGCTGGCTGGACCTGAAGCGCACCGAACTGACCGGGAGGGGCAGCCTGGATGGCGGCGCGCCAAGAACGCCCCCAACCGCGATGAACCGGATCGAGGTTGCTGACCTGAAAGAGCGGGTGCGGCGGCTGGAAGCGATTGCGTCTGGGGTGGAGCTTTAGGGAGACCGCAAGCTCGCACCCTCAACCGCTCACCCTGAGCCTGTCGAAGGGTCCCCCACCGACGGTGAGCCGCACTGCCCCGCACGCTCGCCCTTCGACAGGCTCAGGGTGGGCGGTCCGTCCTGTACTGGCAGCACTACAAGCCGCTCTTGGTGAAGACGCTGCAAACCCTGTACTTGACGCCGCCGCCTACCCTTCGCACTAGCTTGCTGGGATGACACGCTTTGAGACCCTTGCCGAGGATTGGGAAATCCTTGAACCCGACGACCGTTA
This sequence comes from Pacificimonas sp., assembly GCA_036351775.1. Lineage (GTDB taxonomy): Bacteria > Pseudomonadota > Alphaproteobacteria > Sphingomonadales > Sphingomonadaceae > Pacificimonas. The sequence continues at coordinate 17,919 of JAZBPX010000043.1, forward strand.
CCGCCTGCTGATCGACCTCGGCCGCGACCTGGAAACCATGCCGGGTGCGCTGAAAACCGACGCGACGCGGGTACGGGGATGCAGCGCGAGCGTGTGGGTCTATCCCGAAAATGCCAGGGCCGAACGGCTGCACTTCCTGGCCGACAGCGACGCGGCGATTACCAAGGGGATCGTGGCGCTGATCCTGACGCTGGTGCAGGACCGCGCGGCGGACGAGGTGGTCGACATGGACATCGCCGAGCAGCTGGCGCCGTTTGAGCTGTCGAAGCACCTGTCGTCGAACCGCACGCAGGGCATTCCGAACATGATCGCCCTGATCCGCGAAACCGCGGCGCGGCTTGCCAGCGGTGCACGCGGAGCGGCGGCATGATCAAGGCGGCGATGAAGCCGGTCATCAACCACTTCATGAAAAACGTGCCGCATGTGCGCGCGCTGGGCATGGAATATTCCAACATGGGCCGCGACTGGGCCGAGATGAAGCTGCCTTGGTCCGAGGATCTTGTCGGCTATCCGGGCGCGGACGGCGAACGGGGCGTCATCGCGTCAGGCGCGATTTTTGCGCTGATGGACACGGTCGGCGGCTTCTCCGTCCACGCCGCGCGCCGGTCGGCGGGCAATCACGCGACTCTGGACCTGCGGCTGGATTACCTGCGTCCGGCGCGGCCCGGACAGACGGTGGTCGGCTATTCAAAGGTCAAGAAGCTGACGCGGTCCGTCGCGTTCGTCGGCGGCTATGCCCATGACGGCGACCGCGACGATCCGCTGGCGCTGATGAACGGGGCCTTCATGTTCACCAAGGGCGCGAAGGCATGAGCTTCGATGCGCTGGCGGCGGCGATGGCTGATGAGCCGGAGGGCGCGGTCGAAAGCATTCCCTATGCGCGCCTTCTCGGGGCGCGCTACCGGATACAGGGCGACGCGGTAGAGCTGGTCGCGCCGTTCAAGAGCGCGCTGATCGGGTCGCCCGTGCCGCCGCGCCTGCATGGCGGGGCCGTCGCGGGCCTGATGGAGCTAGGCGCGGTGGCGCAGCTGATCCATACCCTTCGCGAGGAAGAGAGGCTGCCAACGATCAAGCCGGTGAACGTGACCGTGGATTACCTGCGCGGCGGACAGCCGGAGGATACAGTCATCGGCGCGCGCATCGTGCGTCTGGGCCGCCGTATCGCGAACATGAACGTGGAGGCCTGGCAGGGCGATCCCGACAAGCCCATCGCGGCGGCGCACATGAACATCATGCTGGGCCGGTGAAGCGGGACTTGCGAGCGGCTAGTGCTCGTAGCCAAGGCGGTCGGGGGTGAGGATCTGGCCGCCCGTTCCGATAACCGTCAGCCCCGAGCCTGCCGCAACGCTGCCGATGCATGTGATCGGCGTGCGGGCGCGCTGGGCCAATGCCTCCAGATCGGGGCGGGCGCATTCTGGTGCGGTGAAGAGCAGTTCATAGTCGTCACCAGCCGTGGCCGCCGCCAGAGCGCCTTCATCGCCGCCGGGCAGGCGGCCTCGAGCCTCTGGGGACAGGGGAATGGCGGCGAGGTCCAGGCGGACCTGCACTGCGCTCGCATCCGCGAGACGGCTGGCGTCGATCAGCAGGCCGTCGCTGACATCCATCGCTGCTGCCGCGCCCGCGCCGAACAGGCCCTGCCCCAGCTGAAGGCGCGCAAAGGGCAGGCGGTAGCGGCGCTGGAGGTATTTATCAGCGGGCACCGCCCCGCGCTGGGCGGCGAGGCCGAGCGCTGCGTCGCCGATGGTACCGCTGACAAACAGGAGATCGCCGGGCTGCCCGCCTGAACGGGAAAGCGCCTGTCCGGGCTGTACATCGCCGATGGCGGTACAGCCAAGAACGGTCGCGGATGCGCGGACGGTATCGCCGCCCCAGAGGTCGACCTGATGGTCGCCGAGCACGCGCCGAAGACCGGATACGAAACGCTCGCACCAGGCTGCATCCTCATCGGAGAGCGTAAGGCCGAGAAGGACACCGCGCGGGCTGGCACCCTTGGCCGCGAGGTCGGAAAGGTTCACGGCAACGAGTTTCCACGCGATGTCGCTGGGGTCATCGTCCGGAAGGTAATGAACGCCCGCAGCGATCGTATCGTGCGTCAGGACGAGATCGCGTCCGATCGGCGGGCTCCAGACAGCGGCGTCGTCGGCAAGGCCGCGCGCGGCGCGGTTGCCCGCAGCGCTGCGGAGAAGGTCGATGATGGCGGCTTCGCGCATGAGCCGAGTCCGTAGCGCGCTATTTCCCGCCGCGCACGGCCTTTGCAACGGTGTCGAGAAGGCCGTTCACGAAGGCAGGTTCGGGCGCTTCGTAGAACGCCTTGGCCACATCGACATACTCGCTGATGACCGCGCCTGTGGGCACGTCAATGCGGGCGGTGAGTTCGTAGACGCCGCAGCGCAGGATCTGGCGCAAGGGGCGGTCGAGGCGGTCGAGCGTCCAGCCCTTCGCCAGCGCGTCGGCGATCATGGCGTCGAACTCGTCTTCCCGAAGCGCGACGCCGGAAACGATGTCATCGAAGAAATCGGCGTCGGCATCGGCGAACTCGTCACCCTCGATTTCGCGGCCGAGGCGATGTTCGTGAAATTCGCGCAGCAGCGTGGGGATCGGCACATCGCTCATCGCTCGCTGGTAAAGCGCCTGTACCGCCGCGAGACGGGCGGCGGGACGAGAGGGGCGCGCGGGTTTGGGGAGCGTGTCGGCGGTCATCGACAGCGCATGTAGGGCGGCGGCGGGACGATGGCCATAGGATCGCCGTACACTGCGGCGCTTGGGGAGCTCTGTGCTGAGCGCATGGCCCTACAGGTCTACCTGCGTCGAGTGGAGGTTGTCGGGTGTCGCGGTGTATGCGCGAGACGCCGCACCAGCGTCAGCCGAAGCGATCGCGAAGGGCCATGAGAGCGAGGGCTGCCTTTGCCGCCTCTCCGCCCTTGTCCTTGTCGCCCGGATCGGCGCGGACGCGGGCCTGTTCGCCGTTTTCCGTGGTGATGATGCCGTTCCCGACAGCGAGGCCGTCGAGGGTCAGCGCCATGATGGCGCGAGCGCTTTCGCCGGCAACGATCTCGAAATGGTAGGTCTCGCCGCGGATGACGGTGCCGAGCGCGACATAGCCCGCATAATCGCCGGATTGATCGGCCATGGCGATCGCGGCGGGGATTTCTAGCGCGCCGGGGACCGTGATGGTTTCATGCTCGTGCCCTGCCGCCTCCAGCGCGGCGCGGGCTCCCGCGAGGAGCATGTCGGCATAATCCTCGTAGAAACGCGCCTCGACCAGCAGGAGTTTGGCCATCAGTTCGTCCCCTGAAGCTGCGTCAGCCGCTGGAGGTAGCGGGCGAGCGTGTCGATCTCGATATTCACCTCTTCGCCGACGCCCTTGGCCCCGTGCGTCGTCATTTCGCCGGTGTGCGGAATGAGGTTGTAGCTGAAGCGGACGGCGTTTTCGGTATCGTTGACTTCGTTGACGGTCAGCGAGGTGCCGTCGAGCGTGACGGAGCCCTTCGGCGCGAAAAAGGGCGCGAGCGCGGCCGGGGCCTCGATCCAGACCTCGAAACTGTCGCCAACCTGGTTCTTCGCGTGGATGCGGCCGACGCCGTCGACATGGCCGGAGACGATGTGGCCGCCCAGCTCCTCGCCGACTTTCAGCGCGCGTTCGAGGTTGAGGCGCGCGCCCTGTTCCCAGTGCGCGGCGACCGTTTTGTCGATGGTTTCGGCGGAAACGTCGACGGCGAACACGCCCGCCTCCTTCGCGACGACCGTCAGGCAGGCGCCGCTGCACGCGATGGACGCGCCAAGGTCAACGGTGTCGAGATCATAGGCGGTGTCGATCCAGAGGCGGCGGTCGCCGCGCTGCTCGAACCGCGAGACGGTGCCGATGTCGGTGATGATTCCGGTGAACATGGGGGCGCGCCTAGCGGGTTCGCTCGTAGATTTCGAGATAGTCTTCGCCGAGCGCGCGCGTCTGTGTGCGCCGCCAGCGGCCATGGGCGGCCGCCAGGTTCGGCAGGTCGATGCGCCCTGCGCCCGGGGCGGTGTCGCCAATAAGGACGGGCGCGCGGTAGACAAGCAGGCGGTCGATCAGGTCGGCGTTCAGCATGGTCCCAGCGAGGCCCGCGCCGCCCTCAACGAGGATGTCGTTCACGGCGAGATCGGCAAGTTGGTCGGTGTGGTGCAGCAGGCGGCCGCCGCGGCTGATGAGCGGCGCGGGCAATTCGGTGAGGGTCGCGGAGAGAAGCAGCGGAACGGGGCTGCGGTCTTCGAGGCCTTGGAGGCGGCAGGTGAGCGATGGACTGTCGGCCTCCCACGTGCCGCGGCCGGTCAGGATGCCGTCCGACTGGGCGCGGATGAGGTGGCCATGGGCACGGGCCGCTTCGCCGGTGATCCACTGGCTTTCGCCCGAAGCAAGCGCGACGCGGCCGTCGATGCTGGTGGCGAGCTTCAGGGTGAGACGGGGGCGGCCGAGCGCGATGCGGGTGCGGAAGCCCGCCTGTTGCGCGCGGGCCTCGGCTTCGCAGGTGCCAACGGTGACGTCGATGCCCGCAGCGCGGAGGCGCTTTGCGCCCTGCCCCGCCGTTCGCGGGTCAGGATCGAGCGCGGCGACGACGATGCGGGCGGGCTTTGCGGTGAGCAGGATGTCGGTACAGGCCGGACCGCGCTGACTGTTGTGCGCGCAGGGTTCAAGCGTGACGTAAATCGTGGCGGCGGTGAGGTCTTCGTCGAGGCTGCCGAGGGCGTCGGCCTCGGCATGGGGGCGGCCCGTTTCGCGGGTGCGGCCGCGGGCAAGCACACGGCCTTCGCGCTCGACAACACAGCCGACAAAGGGGTTGGTGCCGACGAGGCCGCGGCTATGTTCGGCAAAGGCCAGCGCCGCGCCCATCCAGCGGCGGTCGGCGCGGGCCTGCGCCTGGCTCACTCGGCAGAGGGCTCAGGCGTGGGAGACGGCGCGGGCGCAGGCGGCTCAACGGGTTCAAAGCCAGCCAGCGCCTCGGCGGCGAGCTGATTGGCGATGGCGTCGGCCTGCTCGCTGAGACGTCGCTCTTCTTCCTGCACGGCCAGCGCATCCTCATAGGTGCGGTCGTCCGGCCAGCTTTCGAAGTAATAGAGTTCCGGTTCCGGCTTCCAGTAGCCGTAGACCCACTCGGCGAAGAACAAGGACGCGATGATCCCGACAGCGCTGAGCGATATGAGGGCGCCGATCCACTGAGCGGGCTGAATGGCGGCAATGCGGTTGCGGAGGGACGCGGGTTCGTCGGACATGGCGGCAAAGGTAGGCTCTGCCCCCTGCCCCCGCTAGGGCCTTTTACAGGTTCAGTCGGCGTCCAGCGCGAACCGGACCGCAATCTCCCGCACAGACGCTGCGGGAACGCCGGTTTTCATGGCCGGGATGAAGCGCCAGACATCCCGCGCGTGGCGGCGCGCTGCGGCATCGAGACGCGGCGACCCGCTGGACCGGGCGACCGCCACGTCCGTGACGCTTCCCTCCGCGGATATGGAAAGCAGGAGCAGGACCGTGCCCTCTTCCCCAGCCTGCCGCGCTTCTTCGGGATAGGGCGGCATGAACCGGGAGAGGGCGTCCGCGGTCAGGGTTGCTGCCGTTGTACCGGATACCGGTGCGCCCGCAGCCCCGTCCGGGCCAGTCAGGAACCGGTCGCCGGAAATCATGCGATCGTCGAAACTGAAGTCGCCGAGGACGCTGTAGTCTCCGGGCAGGAAACCCTCTGCATCCGGTTCCGGCGGCGGCGCGGTATCCTCATCCGGCAGAAGTTCAATGTCTGGCGGGGCGAGGTCGGCGGCAAGCGGCTGTTCGACGAAGGTGGGCTCGGGTTGCGGCTCCGTTTCCGAAGCAGCAGAGACCGCGCTTGTCGCGATGCCGAGGCTGACCTGTTGCGGGCTGGTTTCGCGCACGCTGAGCCACGATAGGACGAGGAGGGCAGCCACGAGGTGCAGCAGAGCGGTCATGCAGAACGCCGTGAAACGGGAGGCGGCGAGCGTTGGCTGGAATGGCGACTCGGTCGTCATGGTCTTGCGGGGTTCCGGATCATCTCTGTTGAATAGCGTTTGAGAGAAGGGGAAAGTGTCTTCGACTTCGCTCAGTATGACGGGGGGCTGACCCCGAATCTTAGTCATCCCAGCGCAGGCTGGGATCCATGCTGGACATGTTGCGCCTGGTTTGACCTTCACAGCGTGGATTCCCGCCTTCGCGGGAATGACTATTTTTTGGTATTGCAAACGCCCGCCCAGTTTTGACGGTCGCGGCGTGGGTCCCAGCCTTCGCTGGGATGACAAATTCGGAGCGCTGCGTTGTAGGCGCGGAGCAAAGCCCCGCCGCTAGTCCACGTCCTCTACCACCACGGTTTCGCCGGTGACGCGCTGGGCGAGGGCGGCGGCCATGAATTCGTCGAGGTCGCCGTCGAGGACGCCTTGCGGGTTGCCCTTGGTGACGCCGGTGCGGAGGTCCTTCACCATCTGGTAGGGCTGCATGACATAGCTGCGGATCTGGTGGCCCCAGCCGATGTCGGTCTTCGACGCGTTGGCGGCGTTCGCCTCCTCCTCGCGCCTCCGAAGCTCCTCCTCGTAAAGGCGCGCCTTCAGCTGCTGCATCGCCTGCGCCTTGTTCTTGTGCTGCGAGCGCTGGTTCTGGCAGGCAACGATGATGCCGGAGGGGATGTGGGTAATGCGCACGGCGCTGTCGGTAGTGTTGACGTGCTGGCCGCCTGCACCGGATGCGCGGTAGGTGTCGATCTTCAGGTCCGCCTCGCTGACCTCGATGTCGATATTGTCGTCGACGACGGGGTAGACCCAGACACTGGCGAAGCTGGTGTGGCGGCGCGCGGCGCTGTCATAGGGGCTGATCCGGACGAGGCGGTGGACGCCGGATTCGACCTTGGCATAGCCATAGGCGTTCTGGCCCTTCACGATCATGGTGGCGGACTTGATGCCCGCCTGCTCGCCCGCCGAGTGGTCGATCAGTTCGACCTTCATGCCCGCCTTCTCGCCCCAGCGCTGGTACATGCGCTGGAGCATTTCGGCCCAGTCCTGGCTTTCCGTCCCGCCCGCGCCCGCGTTGATTTCGATATAGGTGTCGTTGCCGTCGGCCTCTCCGGAAAGCAGCGCGGCGACCTTGTCGCGGTCGGCACGGCGGGCGAGTTTTTCGAGCGCCTTTTCAGCGTCGGCGACAAGGCCCTCATCGCCCTCCGCTTCGGCCAGCTCGATCATTTCGACGGCGTCGTCGCGCTCGGTACGGATTTCGCGGACGGCCTTCAGCGAATCCTCTAGCCGCCCGCGTTCCTGCATCAGCTTCTGCGCCTCGCCGGGGTCGTCCCAGAGGGTCGGGTCTTCGGCCTTCGCGTTCAGTTCGTCGAGGCGTCTGGTGGCGACGTCCCAGTCAAAGAAACCTCCGGATGAGAGCGAGCGCTTCGTCGATGCGGTCGACATAGGCCTGGGTTTCTGCGCGCATTTACGGGCTCCAAGAGAAAAAGGATCGTCATTCCCGCGAAAGCGGGAATCCATCTCCTGACGATTGACCAAGTGGCGGCGGTGGGAGGTGGATTCCCGCTTTCGCTGGAATGACGGTTAATAGCAGGCGTATCTAATAAATGCCGCCCTGCTGCTGCAAGAAGTCGGTGTCGGATTCGACCACGCGGTCGGGCTCTTCCTGGCGGAAGGGATCACGGGCTTCGGCGAGTTCCTGCCGGGGTTCGTTTTCCGGCTTGAACGCCTCCCAGATCACCGCGGGCGTATAGCCGCCGCCGGGCCAGGTGCCGAAGACCTTCTTGCCAGAACGCCGGTCGATGCGAACCATGCGGATACCGTCCGGAATGCCGAATTCCTTCTTCTCGGCGTCCTCGTCGATCACGGCCTCGAAGAACTGGCGCGCGGCGGGCGCGGCGAGCGTGCCGCCCTGCGCATAGCCGCCCATGTTCTTGGGCTGGTCGAAACCGAGATAAAGGCCGACGACGATATCTGGCGTACCGCCGACGAACCAGACGTTGGTCGGGCCGTTCGTGGTACCGGTCTTCCCGAACATGGGCCGGTCGAGGGCGCGGAGCGCGGTGGCGGTGCCGCGCTCGACCACGCCCTCCAGCATGTGGATGACCTGATAGGCCGTGCGCGGGTCCATCGCTTGAGGCCGGTTGTCCGCAGGGACCGGCATCCCGCGCCCGTCATAGCTGGGCGCATTGCAGATGCCGCAGTCGCGTTCATCGGCGCGGTAGATGGTGTTGCCGCCCCGGTCCTGGATCAGGTCGTAGAGGACGGGCCGCTGGCGCTTTCCGCCGTTCGCCATCATCGCATAGGCGTTGACGAGGTCGAGGACGGTGGTCTCCCCGGCGCCGAGCGACATGGCGAGATAGGGCGGATAATCGCCGATACCCATCTCCTCGATCATGTCCGTGACATTCTCCATGCCGGTCTGAAAAGCCAGGCGCACGGTCATGAGGTTGCGCGACTGTTCGAGGCCCCAGCGCATGGTGCGCGGACCCGCCGAGCGGCCCGAGAAATTGCGGAAACATTTCCGGCCGAGCGCCGCGCCCTGGTAGACGCAGTAGGGACCATCGACGATGATCGAGGCGGGCGTGAAGCCGTTTTCGAGCGCGGCGGCGTAGACGAAGGGCTTGATTGCGGAACCCGGCTGGCGCTCCGCCTGCGTCGCGCGGTTGTACTGCGAACGGCGCGCGTCAAAGCCGCCGACCATGGCGAGGACGCGGCCCGAGGACACCTCCTGCGCCACCATGCCGCCAGCGATTTCCGGGATCTGGCGAAGCTTCCAGCGGTTGGAGCCGTCCTGCGCTTCCTTCACAGGGAACAGGTCACCGGGGGTAATCTCGCTGAACGCCGTGCCGCCCGCGCCGCGCACGCCGAGCGCCGCCTCCCCGCGCGGCATGACGCCGGTGGAGCCATCCTCGAAGCCGAGGGTGATCTCGCCGCCGGATTTCGAGAGCGCGACAGCGGCGCGCCAGTCCTCATAGCCGACCGGCAGGTTTGCCGCGCGGAGGCGCTCCGCCCAGCCCTCGCCAAGTTCTATGGTGTCGGTTGCGCCGCGCCAGCCGCGCCCGCGGTCGTAGCGCACGAGGGCATCGCGTAGGGCCATCTCAGCCGCCGCTTGCATGTCCGGGTCGATGGTGCCGCGTATCCACAGGCCGCCGGTGTAGATGCCGTGCTCGCCCTCCTCGCCGTAGCGGTCGATCAGGTCGCGGCGCACAGCCTCCGTGAAGTATTCGCCGAGGCGCGGCTGGGTCAGCTGAACGCGGCGCTCGATGGCCTCGATCGGCTGCGCAATCGCGGCCTGCATTTCCGGCGCGGTTATGTAGCCGTTGTCCTCCATTTCCCGGAGGACATAGTTGCGCCGCTCAGTGGCACGGGCAAGGCCCCTCGCGGTCGCGGGATTGTAGCTGGACGGGGCCTTGGGCAGGACGGCGAGGAACGCGGATTCGCGCAGTTCGAGATCGGTGACGGGCTTGCCGAAATAGGCAAAGCTCGCCGCCTGCACCCCGTAAGCGTTCCGGCCGAGGAAGATCTGGTTGAGGTAGAGTTCGAGGATCTCTTCCTTCGAAAAGGCATCCTCGATCCGCATGGCGAGGATGATCTCCTTCAGCTTGCGCGTGACGGAATATTCATCGCCGATCAGGAGGTTCTTGGCGACCTGCTGCGTGATCGTCGAACCGCCGACCGCGCGCTCGCCGGAGCCCATCTTGGACACATAATCGAAGACCGCATTGGTAAAGCCGGTGAGGTCGACGCCGTTGTGGTCGAAGAAGGTCTTGTCCTCCGCCGAGATGAACGCGGCGACGAGTTCGGCGGGCAGGTCCGCGTAGGTGGTGTAGATGCGGCGCTCGCGGGCGAAGGTGGCGAACGGCTCGCCATTGCCGTCGCGAAGGTGGCTGGGCAGCGGCGGCTCATAGTCCGCAAGGGTGGCGGTATCCGGAAGGTCACGCGACAACCAGGCGTAGCCGCCGATCAGGACAACCAGGCCGAGGATCGCCGCACCGGCGAGGCCGATCAGCGAATAGCGCATCCATTTGCGGCGTGCCGGGGACGCCGTGCCGGTTTTGTCAGACATAAGGCCCCTTCTAACCCTTCCGGGAGGCATTGCGCCAGCACGGGATTGGCCGCGTCGATATCAACAGGTTGCCAATCCTACGTCCGGAACCGAAGGCATCCCGCAATGACGGGTCCACCAGAGCATCAAGAGCCAATGGGGGCGGTGGAGGCAGCGGAAGCGGCGGAGGCGGAAGCCACGTTCGACGCCTTCGTGGCGCGGAACCTCAAGCGAAATTTCCGCGCCCACCTGGCGCACGGCATGCTGGGGATGACCGGCTTTCGCATCATTTCCGCACCGACCTTCGTGCCGGCCTATCTGGGACTAATCACTGGCTCTCCCCTCCTGGTGGGGCTGGGCCAGTCGCTGCAGCAGGCCGGGGCGATCCTGTCGCCCACGCTCGGCGCGCAGCAGATCGAGCACCGCGAGAAGATCCTGCCCGTCTCCATCCTTCTGGGCGGCCTGATGCGGCTTCAGCTACTTGGGCTGGCGCTGGTCGGCTGGTTTCTCGGCGGCTGGATGCTGGTGGCCGGGACGATGCTGTTCCTGTTCCTTCTCGGCTTCTTCATGGGATCGCAGCGGGTCGCCTTTCAGGTCATCATGGCGAAGGTCATTCCGATTTCGAAACGCGGGCGGCTGCAGGCGTGGCGAAACCTGTTCGGCGGCGGGCTGGCGGCGGCGCTCAGCTATTGGGCCGGCAAGAGCCTGATCGAGGAGAACTGGCTGGGGAACGGCTATGCCACGACGTTCTTTTTCGCGTTCCTGCTGACGAGCCTTGGGCTGGTCATCATCGCGAAATTCATGCGGGAACCGGCTTCGCCCACCGTCCGCCAGCGGTCTTCGCTGCGCGCGCGCCTCGCGGAGTTTCCGGCGCTGCTCGAGGACCGGGATTACCGCAATTTCCTGATCGCGCAGACGATGGCGATGTCGGGGCGGATTTCGATCCCGTTCTGCATCCTGTTCGCGGGTGAGACGATGGGCCTGTCCGGTGAGACGGTCGGGCTGCTGTCGCTGGCGTTCCTGGGCGCGGACACGTTGTCGAATATCGTCTGGGGGCCTTTGGGCGACCGGCACGGCTTTCGCCTCGTTATGATCTTTGCCGTGGCGCTGTGGGCGGCGGCGCTGGTGCTGCTGCTCTTTTCAACCGACACGTGGATGTTCTTTGCCGCCTTTGCGGGGCTGGGCGCGGCGGTCAGCGGCTACATGATGGCGCAGCAGACGATGGTGCTGGAGTTCGGGCACCGCGACGATGTGCCGATGCGGCTGGCGGCCTCGACGACCGTCGAGACGACGATGGCCACGCTCGGTCCGCTGCTGGGCGGCGCGATCGTGGCCGGGGCGGGCTATCCGCCGGTCTTCATCCTGACCATCGTCTGCCTGCTGGCGGCGCTCGCCATGCTGCTGTTCCGCGTGGCGGAGCCGCGTTACCGCGCCGCGTAAGCCGCCGCCTGCGCCGCGACGAGCCGGATCAGGTCGTCCTGCGCCACGTTGGCATCAACCATATGGAGGCCCCAGCCCGGCATGCCGCGCGTGGACGCGAGAAGGCCGTCGGCAAGCTGGTCCATCGGCGTACCGGTCGGTTCGTAGGCGAGCGCGAGATAGCCGACACCGCCCTCACCCGCGACGCACTGCGCGGTGTAGAGGCCCGGCGTTGCGAGGACGGGGGTCTGGACCGGCAGTTCATCATTCCTGCGCGTGGGATAGGCCGAGCCGGCGGGCGCAGGCCCCATGCTGCCGAGACTGGCCGGGTTGGTGCAGGCGACCGTGTAGCCCTCATCGCCCCGCCAGCGTCCGAAGATCGCGTTCGCGCCGGGTGGATCGTCAGCGGAGAAGGTCACAAAGGTGACGAAGCAGCCGGTCTGACCTTCCTCGCGGCAGAGCGGGGTCTGGAACTCGCCGGTGTCGCCGCCGGGCGTGACCCCGACATTGATGCCGAGAAGGAGCGCGGAAAGCATGCGGCCTGCTACCGGCTTGCCCTCGATTTCCTCCGACAGCAGCCGCTTCAGCATGTTGGTGCCCTGGCTGTGGCCGTAGATGACATAGGGTCGACCCTGATTCTCGACCTCGAGATAATGGTCCCAGGCGGCCTTGACGTCCTGATAGGCGATTTCGCGCGAATCTTCCGCGCTGACGGGCAGTTCCTGGCCAGTCATGCGGGCGCGCAGGGCGGGTAATGTATGCTGCTGGTACAGCGGGGCGAAGACGCGGCAGACGCTGCCGAAGCGCGCGGCCTGCGCCTCGACGACGTAACGCTCCTCATCGTTGATCACGAGGTCGCTGTTCACCGCGGTATCGAGCGAGACGGTCGGATAGACGTAGAAGCAGTCGAAGGCCGGGTCTTCGGCAACAGCGAAGGGTTCGGTGCGCGGGGCGGCCCCGGGTGCCAGCACGGTCGCATCGTAGCTCAGCTCGCTGCAGGTATCGCGGCGGCCCGGATGGCAGATCCAGTTCTGCTCCATCGAATAGTCGGCGGGGGCGGGGGCGGGGGCGGCGGATTGCAGCGCGAGGGCAATGGCGAGGATGGCGGGCATAAGCGGGTCTCCTGTTTCTCAGTGTGTGATCTCTGCGGCGGCGGGGTTGTTTTTCTTCAATCTGGTCAGCGCGTGCAGCGCCGCGCTCGCGATTGGACGGTCAATGGATCCCCGCCTTCGCGGGGATGACAAAAAGGGAAAGGGGATGACAGAAAAGGAAAGGGGATGACCGAAAAGGAAAGGGGATGACCGAAAATGAAAGATGCGGCCACGGACTAGTCCCCTCCCTTTCCCCATCGCCTTCAACCATTGCTTTCAAACATTGCTTTCAGATCCTTTTTCAGGATCTTTCCGTTCGCGTTTCGCGGCAGGGTTTCGGGCGTGAAGAGGATGCGGACCGGTACCTTGAAGGCGGCGAGGCGTTCGCGGACCCAGGCGCGGAGTTCATCCTCCGTGGCCGTCCTGCCTGCGGCGAGGTGGACGACGGCGGCGGGTTCCTCGCCCAGTGAGCGGTGAGGGATGCCGACGACGGCGGCGTCGGTGACGGCCGGGTGCTCGTAAAGCGCGTCCTCGACTTCCAGCGAGTAGATGTTCTCGCCGCCGCGAATGACGATGTCCTTGGCGCGGTCGACGATGAAGCAGAACCCTTCCTCGTCGAGCTTGGCAAGGTCGCCGGTGCGGACCCAGCCATCCACAAAGGTTTCGGCGGTCGCCTCGGGCTTGTTCCAGTAGCCTTCCACGACCATCGGGCCGCGCGCATAGAGTTCGCCAATCTCGCCCGGCGGAAGCTCTTCGCGGCCGTCGACATCCATGATCTTCAAATCGGCGACGGCGACGGGCGGGCCGCAGCTTGTGGGGCGGTTGAGGTAATCCTCCGCGCCGTGGGTCGTGACCGTGGCGCAGGTCTCCGTCATGCCCCAGCCATTGCCGGGCAGCGCGCCGAACACCTCGAAGATTTTCTGAACGAGTTCGGGCGCGGACGGTGCGCCGCCATAGGAAATACCCTCTAGCGAGGAGAGATCGAACTTGTCCCGGTCGGGGTGATCGAGAAGCTGCCAGGCGATGGTGGGGACGCCGCCGGTCTGCTGGACACCCTCCCGCTCGATCAGTTGCATGGCCTCCACTGGTTCCCAGCGGTCCATGAGGATAAGCCTGCTGCCCCCCGCCATGACGCTCATCAGGACGGCGTTGCAGCCGGTGGCGTGGAAAAACGGCACGACGAGAAGCGAGGTGCGCGGCTGGGGTTCCGGCACCGGCTCGCCGCGGCGCAGGAACCCGCGCGCCCCGGAATAGCCAGTGGAGAGGATGTTGGTGAGCGTGGAACGCTGGGTGCCGAGCGCTCCCTTCGGCGCGCCGGTCGTGCCGGACGTGTACAGGATGGTGGCGCGGTCGTCGGGCTGCGTCTCGACATGCGGGATGTCCTGGTCGGGCAGGTCCGCCCAGTGCGAGGACGGGCCGATGACGCCTTCGATCGTGCCGGTCGCGTAGGCATGCTCACCGCGAGCACAGAGCCGGTGGGGGACAGCGCGCAGGGCATCTTCATGGCCGTCGAACCGGTCCATGCGCTCGCAGTCGGCAACCAGCAGCTTCGCGCCGCTGTCCCTCAGACCGTAGGAGAGTTCGTGACCGGTCCACCAGGCGTTGAGCGGCACGATGATCGCGCCGATGCTGGTGGCGGCGAAATAGATGACCGGCCATTCCGGGATGTTGCGCATGACCAGCGCAACGCGGTCGCCCTTCTCGATGCCCATGTCGACCATCGCGTGAGCGAGAGCGGCGGTCGCGCGGAACCACTGTTCGTAGGTCACGCGCTCGTCATTCAGGACCATCAGCTCTGCGTTGCCGTGCGTACGGGCCTGGCGGGCGAGATCAGCGAAGGTGGCGGGGATGTTTTTCCAGACGCGGGTCGGGACGCCGCGTATGGAGACGGTCTCCATCCCGAACTTCTGGCCGGGCGCGCACAGCGCGGCCTCGACCTCTTCCAGTGTCATGGCCGGAAATGTGTCTGGAACCGCGGGCAATGCCTCCGCCAAGCTGAACCTCCCCAAGATGTGTTTTCCGCGCGGGTTAGCGGCGCGTGGCGGCGGTGTCGCCTAGCCTATTGGGGGGAGCGGGGGTGCGAAGCAGAAAATTCTGTCGTCCCCCGCGGAGGCAGGGTTCCAGATGCTTGGCAGTTCCCGGGCGGCGGTGCCCTCCCATCTTGTTGAAGGAATGGATCCCCGCCTTCGCGAGAATGACAGAAAGGGGCGGGGGTGACGAACGGGGCCGGGTACCGTTTACCAAGTGTAGTCATCCCAGCGTAGGCTGGGATCCATGCTGTGAAGGCGGAACCGGGCGCGGCCTATCCAACGTGGATCCCAGCCTGTGCTGGGATGACTAGAAATGGGCTCGTGACATGTCGGGCCGCTCAACCGTCGGAGCAGGCACCGTTGGGGGGCGGGGGCTCGGGGCGGTCTTTCCTGCGGGCCTTGCGCACGTCGTCTTCCCAGTCCTCGCAGGCCTTGCGGAGGTCGCGAACGAACTTCGCGTCACGTTCGGTTTCGCTGGTGGTGACAAGATCGACAGCCTTGCCCGCCGCCTTGAACGGAGCCTTCGCCACGTCCACCGCCGCGCCGACGACGCAGCCTGCAAGAAGCGGAACGAGAGCGATGACCAGAAGGGCGCTGCGTTTCATTCGGCCGCCCCCCGCGGTCATCGGAGCTGCGCCAGCCGCCGCAGGAAATGCGCCTCCACCGCGCGGTTCACACCGGCGGCGATCTGCTTCTTCCCGCGCTCCGATGTTAGATATTTCGCGTCCTCGGCATTCGACATGTAGCCGGTTTCGAGGAGGATTGCGGGGACGTCGGGGGCCTTGAGCACCAGAAAACCGGCGAAGCGGTGGAAGTGACTGCGGAACGGTACGCCGGCACTCACCATCTCTCGTTGCAGGATCGCCGCGAATTCCGCCGAAGCGTTCATGGTTTCGCGCTGCGCGAGGTCGATCAGGATCGAGGTGACCTCGTCATCCTCCTCTCGCAGATCGACGCCCGCCACCTGGTTTTCGCGAGCGGCGAGGCGGGCAGCCTCCTTGTCCGACGCGGTTTCGGACAGCGTATAGATCGTTGCGCCGCTGACGTCCGGGTTCTTGGGAAAGCTGTCGGCATGGACGGAGATGAAGAGCTGGGCATTCAGGCGGCGCGCCACCTCCGTCCGGTCGCGGTGGCGGAGGTAGGTGTCGTCATCCCGGGTCAGGACCGCGCGGAAGCGGCCAGCGGCATTGATCTCGTCGGCGATGGCCTTCGAGATGGCCAGCGTGACGGTCTTCTCGTTGATGCCATTCGCGCTGCGTGAGCCCGGGTCGTGGCCGCCGTGCCCCGCATCGATGACGACGACGGGCCGGCCGGTATAAGTGCGCTTCTGAGGGATGGAGCGGGCGCGGGGGGCAGCGGCCGCCGACGAAGCTGCCGGCGATGCTGCCGCGGCGCTTTCGACGGGTTCGGGGGCGGCGGGCGGCGGCCTGAAGCCGGGATCGCGGCGGGGCGCTGTCTCCATCAGGTCAGCGACCGAAAACGGCTCCGACCTGCGGAAAAGCTGCTGACGTCCCGCGGCGACCGCACGGGAAAATGCTGAGGCGTCGGCGGCCACCAACGGCACGCTGAGCCGCCTGCCATCTACGGTCGCCGTGCCGAACACTGCAGGAGAACCGAGGTCCACAACGACCCGGGCGGTGCCCGGATCGAACTGCGCCGCGCGGACACCGCTAACCACACCGAGCCCTGCAGATGCGTCTGCGCGGTTCACGGCCCCTTTAACATCGATGACGAGGCGGCGCGGTCCGGCCAGAGCGAAGCTGGTGGCCGGCGGGGCATCGCCATCAAACCCAAGGATCAGGACCGGCGCGTCCGAACCGCCTGCAATCGACGCGGATAGAAGCGACGCGGCCTGGGCGGGCGAGGCCAGCGATCCCGCGCACAGCGCGCCGAGCATGACCCAGAGACGGGGGAGAAGCCGCAACCCTGTCATCGCCATCCCCCTTTCCCTGTTCCTGTCGCGGCCCCTGTTCCTGTCGCGGCCGATATCACATGATTCTGGCCGACAGTCCGTGAACAGCTCATTTACCGGGAATCTTTAGGAGTCCGGCGAGTCGCGGGCAAGCACCGACGCGGTTTGAGCGCCGCTTCATGTGTTGTTCGGGCAACGCTTTGGTGCTAGCAGCGAATCGGGGTCATAGTCGTAACCTGCGTTATGATTCCGCCGGATCGCTGCAATTCCTGCGCGTATCCCGAGTGCTCAAGGGCACCGAACAGCAAGGTTTTGGCACGCGGAATGACGTCGGCAAGCATGTATACGGTCGCCACGGATGGCCCCGTTCGCGCCTGCGTTTTCCTCCGCGATTGCTTCGCTATTTCGCACATTGCAACACAACCGCATGGCGGGCGGCGGCCGACAGGCCCCCGCCCGCGCATGCACACCCGCCATGGTTCGCATCCATCGGACCACCGCGGGTCAAGGAGACCAATCCATGGCAACGCGTATGCTCATCGACGCGCGCCACCCGGAGGAAACCCGGGTCGCCGTCGTCAAGGGAAACCGAATCGAGGAATTTGATTTCGAGTCCGCCAAGCGGGCGCAAATCAAAGGCAATATCTACCTGGCCAAGGTGACCAGGGTCGAACCGTCGCTCCAGGCGGCGTTCATCGATTATGGCGGGAACCGGCACGGTTTCCTCGCCTTTTCGGAAATTCACCCGGACTATTACCAGATTCCGAAATCGGACCGTGACGCGCTGCTCGCCGAAGAGCGCGCGCTGGCGGAGGCGCATGCTGAAGAGCTTGAGGACGAAAAGTCCAAGCGGAAGCCGAAAGCGTCGAAGGCCGATGAGGGCGACGACGAGGACGAGAATGGCGACGATCACGATCATGACGAGGATCATGACGACGACGATGACAGCGATACGCATGGCGACGACCATGTCGACAACGCCGCGAACGATGCCCTTCGCAAGAAGCGCCAGAACCTGCGCCGCCGCTACAAGATCCAAGAGGTCATCAAGCGCCGCCAGGTGATGCTGGTGCAGGTCGTGAAGGAGGAGCGCGGCAACAAGGGCGCGGCGCTGTCCACCTATCTGAGCCTGGCCGGGCGCTACTCGGTCCTGATGCCGAACACCTCCCACGGCGGCGGGATCAGCCGGAAGATCGCCAATAGCTCCGACCGCAAGCGGCTCAAAAGCATCGTGAACGAGCTGAACCTGCCCACCGGCATGGGCGTTATCGTCCGGACAGCGGGCGCCAGCCGGACGAAGACAGAGATCAAGCGCGATTTCGACTATCTTTCCCGCCTTTGGGACGAGATCCGGCAGGCGACGCTGTCGTCCACGGCGCCCGCGCTGATCCACGAGGATTCCGACCTGATCAAGCGCGCGATCCGCGATCTCTACACACGCGACATCGAGGAAGTTCTTGTCGACGGTGCCGAGGGGCACAAGGCGGCGAAGGGCTTCATGAAGCTGCTGATGCCGAGCCATGCGAAGAAGGTGCAGCTCTACAGCGACCCGGTGCCGATCTATCAGCGCTACCGCGTCGAGGAGCAGCTGGCGGAGATGTACCAGCCGGCAGTGCGGCTGAAATCGGGCGGGTCGATCGTCATCAACCCCACCGAGGCGCTGGTCGCGATCGACATCAACTCCGGCAAATCGACGCGCGAACACAATATCGAGGAAACCGCCTACAAGACGAACATCGAGGCGGCGCGCGAAATCGCCCGGCAGCTGAAGCTGCGCGACATGGCCGGCCTGATCGTGATCGATTTCATCGACATGGATCACCATTCGAACGTGCGGAAGGTCGAGCGCGCCCTGAAGGCGGCGCTGAAGGACGACCGGGCACGTATCCAGGTGGGACGGATCTCGCAGTTCGGCCTGATGGAAATGAGCCGCCAGCGGCTGCGCACCGGTGTCCTTGAAGCGTCTACCATTACTTGCCCTGTCTGCGACGGCGCGGGCATCGTGCGGACCGTCGAATCGGCGGGTCTGGGCACCCTGCGTGAGGTCGAAGCGCTGGCCCTGAAGGGCAAGAACAACGATTTCGAAGTCCATCTGCCAAGCGAAGTCGCCGTCTACCTGGCGAACGAGAAGCGGCGCAGCCTTGCCAACCTGGAAGAGCGCTACGGCATTTCGGTCCGGGTTTGCCCGGAAGACGAGATGCACATCAACCAGCGCGAAATTGCCGCGCGCGGCGGTCCGCCGAACCCGACGGTCGATATCTCCATGCCCGAAGGCCATAGCGAGGACGACGAGCCGGAAGAGGCCGAGGACATTCTCGAGGATGAGGAGGACGAGGACGACCGCGACGAGCGCCGCGAACGGAATGGCGGACGCGGTCGTGGACGCCGCCGGGGTGGCCGCAACCGGAAACGGGGCGGACGCGACCGGAACGACCGCGACGACCGTTCCGAGCGCGCGGAACGGTCCGAACAGTCGACCGACGATGACGAGGACGCTGACACGTCAGAGGAGCAGAACCGCTCCGGTGACGATGACCATGGCGATGAGGAAGAGCGGCCGAAGAGCCGCCGCCGCCGTGGCCGCCGCGGCGGACGCGGTCGCCGTCGGCGCTCCGACGAGCAGAATGGTGACGATCGTGGCGAGGACGAGGTCGGAGACGGCAGCGACGACTCCGGCCATGCAGATACCGATGCGGAAGCCGGTGCCCCGGTCGAAGAGGCTGAAGACAAGTCGAAGAAAAAGCGCGCGCCGCGCCGCCGCAAGCCGAAGGCGGAGGAAGAAGCCCCGGACGAGAGCACAGGGGACGGGCCGCCAGAGGTCGCCAGCACAGAGGAGATGGACGCACCGGCCGACGAGAAGCCCAAGCGCCGTCGCCGCAAGCCGAAGGCCGAGACGACTGAAGAGGCCCCGGCCAAAGACGGTCCAGATCAAGAGGCACCGGTGGAAGCGGAACTGGAAAGCGCCGCGCCGAGAGCCACCCCTGTTGCTGCCCCGGAACCACCGAAGGCCGAGGAGCGGTCCACCGACGCTGCGAATGACGGCGAGGCAGCAAGCGATGCGCCCAAGCGCAAGGGCTGGTGGCAGCGGACGTTTGGCGGGTAAATCGCTCGGCGCGCCCTCAAGGGCCTTGTGAAAGTCTCTTTTCAGGGGCGGTTCACCTCGCGATACGTAAGGATCGCATGGTGACCGCCCTTCGCCTTTTTCTCGTCGCTGTCATGGCGACCTTGGCCGCGCTTCATCCGGCAGCCGCGCAGAGCATCCTGCGCGATGCGGAGACGGAGGCGTGGCTTGATGACCTGACCGCGCCGATTGCGGCGGCGGCTGGCTTGGACCCCGCGAATGTCGACGTGGTCCTGATCGCCGACAACAGCCTGAACGCCTTCGTGATCAGGGGGCAAACGGTCTATATGCATTCGGGCACCATCCTCCAGGCCGACAACGTCAACCAGCTCCAGGGGATCATGGCGCACGAGATCGGCCATATTGCCGGTGGCCACGCCGTACGGTTCAGCGATGAAATCGGCAGTCAGGCGACCGGTATCACGCTGCTCTCGCTGGCAGCCGCCGTTGGTGCCATGGCCGGCGGCGCGCCCGATGCCGGCATGGCGCTTCTCGGCCTTGGCCAGCGGGCGGCAACCGGCAAATTCCTGGCGTTCAGCCGCCAGCAGGAGGCGCGCACGGACTTTGCCGCCGTGGGCTTTCTGAATACGGCGGGCATTTCCAGCCGCGGTCTTGTTGAATTTTTCGAGAAGCTGGAGAACCAGGAATATCGCTACGCCGTCCCGCAGGACGATGAGACCGAATATCTCAGAACCCACCCCAGTCCCGGCAACCGCGTCTCGACCTTGCGAGACCTCACCCGCAATTCACCCCTGTGGGACGTTCCGCCCGACCCCGATCTGGTCGCGCGGTTCAAGCGGGTGAAGGGCAAGTTGTTCGGCTTCGTCGAGGATCCGGCGCGCACGCTGCGCACCTACCCCGAAAGCGATACGAGCGCGGAAGCGCGGCTGGCCCGGGCCTATGCATGGCATCGAAGCGCCTATCCCGAACAGGCGACCGCGGAAGTGGACGCGATGCTGGCCGAAACCCCGGACGATCCCTTCGTCCTGGAACTGAAGGGCCAGATCCTGATGGAATCCGGCGATCCGAAGGCCGCGATCGCACCGCTGGAGCGGGCCATCGCCATAGACAGGGAACAGCCTCTGATTGCGACCCTCCTCGGCCACGCGCTGCTGGCCACAGAGGAGCAGGCGGACGTCCCGCGCGCCGCCGAAGTGCTGCGCGAGGCCGTGCGGATGGACCGCGAGAACCCGTTCGGCTGGTACCAGCTGGGGATCGCCTATGCGAAGATGGGCGACGATGCCCGCGCTTCCCTTGCCGCAGCCGAGCGCGAGGCGATGATGCGCCAGCCGGAGCGCGCCATTCGCAGCGCCCGCTTCGCGATGAACGGGATCGACGAGGGCTCGCCTGACTGGCTGCGCGCACAGGATATCCTGATGGTGGCGGAAGCCGAGCTTGAAAAGGACGGCAGACGGCGGCGGCGCTGAGCGCTAGGTAGCGATCATGACGAAGAGACTGACCCTTATCGCCGCGGCGGCGGCGGCCCTGTTCCTCGGCGCGCTGATTGTCGGCAACGGCCTTGGCCGCGGGGATCCTGCGCAGGCAGATGTGTCCGACGCGACCCGCGCCGAGATCGAACAGATCGTGCGCGAATACATACTCGCCAATCCGGAGATCATCCCGGAAGCCATTGCCGAACTGCGCAATCGCGAAGCGCGGGGCCAGATCGCCGCAAACCGCGAGGCGCTCGAAACCCCCTTTGAAAGCGCGTGGGCCGGTGCGCCCGACGGCGATGTCGTCCTCGTCGAATTCTATGACTATGCCTGCCCCTTCTGCCGCCGCGCCAATGCCGATGTGCAGCGCCTGCTTGCCGAGGACGACCGGCTGAAGGTCGTCTGGCGCGATATGCCCGTGCTCGGCGCAGCGAGCCGGGAGGCGGCGGAGGCCAGCCTGGCGGCAGCAAAGGTCGGCCGCTTTCGCGAATATCACGACGCGATGTACGCCGATCCCCGCCGCGTTTCGGAAGACAAGATCTACGACGTCGCCGCGGAGGCGGGGCTGTCACAGGACATGGTGGACGCGGCGGGCCGCGATCCGGAGATCCGGCAGGAGATCGATCGCAACCTCGCCCTTGGCCGGGCGCTTGGCGCGACCGGAACACCGGCGTACATCATCGGCGACCGAAGACTGGACGGCGCGGTCGGCTATGAAGCGCTGAAGGAAGCCGTCGCCGCCGCGCGGGCCGGGAACTGATCTTGCGCTGTAGCGGCTAGCTCAAGGCCATGCGGCTCGCGCGCCTGTTCTGCGCTGTCCTTGTCATCGCCAGCGCCTGCGTTCCGGCGCAGGCGGCCGGGCCGCTGGTACTGGTTCCGGCCAGCATGGGCGAGGCCCTTGACGCTGCGACCGATGCCTTTGCCGCCGAAGGTCACCCCCGTCCGGTCATCAGTGCGGCGGGCACTCCGGCGCTCGCGCGGCAGGTGCTCGCGGGCGCGGAGGCCGACCTGTTTATCGCCGCCGACCGGGACTGGATGGCGCGGGTCGCGGCCGCGGGTGCCATCTATTCCGAAAGCGTGACGGTGATCGCTGCGAACCGGCTGGTGATCGCCGCGCCGCTGGGCGAGCCGCGCTGGATCGGCGACGCCTATGCATTCCGTAGCGCGCTTGGCGGGGACCGTCTGGCGCTTGCGGAACCGGACAGCGTCCCCGCCGGGCGCTATGCCCGCGATGCGCTGACGCGGCTCGGCGTCTGGACCGACGTGCGCGGGCGGCTGGCGCCGACGGAGAATGTCCGGGCCGCCCTTGCGCTGGTCGAGCGCGGGGCGGTGCCGCTGGGGATTGTGTACCAAACGGATGCGGCGGCCTCCACGCAGGTTCGGATCGTAGGCCGCTTTTCCGAGGCTGCGCATGAGCCCATCGTCTACCCGGCCGCGCTGCTGACCCGGTCACGGCATCCGGATGCCCGGGCGTTTCTCGATTTCCTGACAAGCGCAGAGGGACAGGCCGTGCTGTCGCGCTTCGGCTTCCGGCGCTAAGCGCGCGGCGATGACCGGCGTTGAATGGCAGATAATCTGGCTGTCCCTGAAAGTGGGCGGGGTGGCGGTTCTCGCCGCACTGCCGCTGGCCTTCTGGCTGGCCTGGTTGCTGGCGCGCGGACGGTTTCCAGGAAAAGTACTGCTCGACGGGATCATCCACCTGCCGCTCGTGCTGCCGCCGGTGGTGACGGGCTGGCTGCTGCTCCTTGCCTTTGCGCCGGGCGGGCCGATTGGGCGGGTGACGGAGATGCTGTTCGGCACGACCGTGCTGTTTCGCTGGACCGGCGCGGCGATTGCGGCGGGTGTCATGGCCCTGCCCCTGATGGTGCGCGCGATCCGGCTGAGTATCGAGGCCGTGGACCGCCGGCTGGAAGAGGCCGCGCGAACGCTTGGCGCCAGTCCGGCGCGGACCTTCTGGCGCATTACCGTGCCGCTGGCGCTGCCGGGGATGCTGGCGGGGCTGGTGCTGGGGTTTGCCCGCGCGCTTGGCGAGTTTGGCGCGACGATCACCTTTGTCTCGAACATTCCCGGTGAGACGCGAACCCTGCCGCTCGCCATCTACACGGCGCTGCAAAGCCCGGACGGCGAGGCGATGGTTCTGAGGCTGGCGCTGGTGTCAGTTGTAATCGCACTGGCGGCGCTGGTGGGGTCGGAGCTGCTGGCGCGGCGTGCGGGCCGGGGCATCCATGTTCTTTGACGTCGATGTGACCGTCGCGCGCGGCGAACGGCAAGTCGCCTGCGCCTTTCGCGCGGAAAATGACCTGACGGTGCTGACCGGGCCGAGCGGTATCGGCAAATCCACCCTGCTGCAGGCGATGGCGGGCCTGCTGACGCCCACTCGCGGGCATGTGGTCGTGAACGGCCGGACCCTGTTCGGGCCGGGCGTGGACCTGCCGCCCGAACAGCGGCGCTGCGGCTATGTCTTTCAGGATGCGCGGCTGTTTCCGCATATGAGCGTGCGCGACAATCTCGCCTTCCCGCGCGGGACGCGGTTTGCGGTGACAGAGCTGGCCGAGCGGCTGGGTATCGCGGACCTGCTCAGCCGCTGGCCCCGCAGCCTGTCGGGCGGCGAAACGCGGCGCGTGGCGATTGCCCGGGCGCTGATGGCGGACGCGGATTTCCTGCTGCTCGATGAGCCGTTGGTGTCGCTGGATGCAGCGCGGGCGCGCGATATCGAAGCTCTTATACTCAAGGTGCGCGACGAGTTTGTGCTGCCGATGCTGTATGTGACGCATGACCTGGAGGAAGCCCGGCGGCTGGGTGCGCGGGTGATCCGGTTCGAGGATGTGGTGGTTCAGTATTAGTCATCCCAGCCCAGGCTGGGATCAGTGCTGGAGGGGCCGCGCCTGATAATCAACGTCACAGCGTGGATCCCAGCCTGCGCTGGGATGACTATGAAATGGGAGGGCAAGCGGGCCTCACCGCCGCCCGAACAGCTTCTCGATGTCGGCGCGGGCGAGTTTGACGTAGGTCGGGCGGCCGTGATTGCACTGGCCGCTGTGGGGCGTGGCCTCCATTTCGCGGAGGAGCGCGTTCATTTCGCTGAGCGCGAGGCGGCGGCCGGAACGGACGGAAGCGTGGCAGGCCATGGTGGCGAAGACCTCGTCGATCCGCTCTTTCAGGCTGTGCGCCGCGCCGAGTGCGCGGATATCGTCGGCGAGGTCGCGGACGAGGCCCTTGGCATCGACGCGGTTTCCAAGGACGGTCGGGACGCCGCGAACGAGAATGGCGGCGGGGCCGAAGCGTTCGACCTCAAGTCCGAGATCGGCGAGCGCGGCGGCCTGACCCTCCACGGCATCGGCCTCCTCCTCGGTCAGGTCGACGATTTCGGGGATGAGAAGCTGCTGCACCTTCACACCGCCATTCGACTGACTGGCCTTCATCTTCTCAAGGGTCAGGCGCTCGTGGGCGGCGTGCTGGTCGACGAGGATCAGGTGGTCGCCGGTTTCCGCGACGATCCAGCTTTCGTGAACCTGCCCGCGCGCCGCGCCGAGCGGGTAGGCGGTGAAGTCTTGCGGCTGCGGCACGCCGTTTTCACCCGGCGCATAGGCCGGGGCGCTGTCCCGCTCCGGCGAACGCGCGCCCGGCGGCGCGGTAAAGCCGAGCCTGGTCTCCCCGAACATGCGCGCTCCGATCGGGAGCGGTTCCCGGCGCGGGTCGGTCTGTTCGGCCTGGAACGACGACAGCGCCTGGTCGGAAACGGTCGTCGCGGCGCTGTGGCTGCCGACATCGAGCGCGCGGCGGAGGCCGGACACGATCAGGCCGCGCACTAAGGCCGGGTCGCGAAAACGGACCTCGGTCTTCGCCGGGTGCACGTTCACATCGACGAACTCATACGGCACATCGAGGAACAGCGCGAGCACGGGATGCCGGTCGCGGGCGAGCAGGTCACGGTAGGCACCGCGCACCGCACCGAGGAGCAGCCTGTCCTTCACCGGGCGGCCGTTGACGAACAGATACTGATGATCCGCCATACCGCGGTTGAAGGTGGGAATGCCGGCAAGGCCGCCGAGACGCAGCCCCTCCCGCTCCAGATCGACGGCCACGGCGTTTTCGGGGAAGTCATGGCCAAGAACCGCGCCAAGGCGCTCAACGCGGGCGCTTTCGAGGAGCGACCCGGCGGATGGCGCATCGAGCAACCGCCGCCCCTCGTGCACCAGCTGGAAGGCGACGTCGGCGCGGGCCATGGCGAGGCGCTTCACCGTGTCGGAGATCGCGCCGAGTTCAGCGCGCGTGGATTTCAGGAACTTGCGGCGGGCGGGTACCTTCTCGAACAGCCCCTCGATGACGACCTGCGTTCCGGGCTGGCGTGCGGCCGGGCCTTCGGCAACCGGCCCGCCATGGTCTATCTCGATCTGCCACCCCTCCCCGTCCGCCGTGCGGCTAGCGAGCGTGAAACGGCTGACGCTTGCGATGGAGGGTAGCGCCTCGCCGCGAAAACCGAGGGTGGCGATGCGCTCAAGATCTTCATCCGCCAGCTTGGAGGTGCAGTGTCGTTGGACGGCGAGGCGCATTTCCCCGGCGGTCATGCCGCGGCCGTCATCGGTCACCTCGATCCGGCCGCGCCCCCCGTCTTCGAGAGCGATCACGATCCGGTTCGCGCCCGCGTCGAGCGCGTTCTCGACCAGTTCCTTCACGGCGGATGCGGGCCGCTCGACGACCTCTCCGGCCGCGATGCGGTCGACAAGCGTTTCGGGAAGGCGGCGGATGGTCATGGCCGAAGTCAGCCTAACAGGGTTTGCATCGATTCGTCAGCGGCGCCGATCGATGCAAGCGCAGGCAAGGCTTCGCCAAGCCTATGTTAGAAATATCGCCCGCCGCCAGTGGGCTTATGGACCCGCGGACGTTATGAAGCGTATCTCTAGTAACACACCCCGAGCGAAAGTCCGCGTAGACCCCATGTTCAACAAGATATTCTCCTTCCTTAGCAAGGATATGGCCATCGACCTGGGGACGGCGAACACGTTGGTTTACGTCCGCGGAGAAGGGATCGTTCTGAACGAACCGTCCGTCGTTGCCATGGAGACGATCGACGGGCGCAAGGTCGTGAAGGCCGTCGGTAACGATGCCAAGATGATGATGGGCAAGACGCCCGGCACGATCGAGGCCATCCGGCCGCTGTCCGAGGGCGTGATCGCCGACATCGACATCGCCGAGGTCATGATCAAGCACTTCATCGAGAAGGTGCACCGGCGCAGTTTCCTGTCCTATCCGGAGATCGTCATCTGCGTGCCGTCGGGATCGACGAAGGTCGAGCGGCGCGCCATTCGCGACGCGGCGCTGAACGCCGGCGCTGGCGAGGTCTACCTGATCGACGAGCCCATGGCCGCCGCGATCGGTGCGGGCATGCCGGTTACAGAGCCCATCGGTTCGATGATCGTCGACATCGGCGGCGGGACGACCGAGGTCGCGGTCCTGTCGCTGCGCGGTCTGGCCTACACGACCAGTGTCCGGACCGGCGGCGACAAGATGGACGATGCCATCGTCAACTATATCCGGCGCAACCATAACCTTCTCATCGGCGATGCGACGGCGGAGCGCATCAAGTCCGAGATCGGAACGGCGAAACCGCCCGCCGAGGGTCTTGGCAAGACGCTCGACATCAAGGGGCGCGACCTGATGAACGGGGTGCCGAAAGAGATAACAATCAACCAGGCGCAGGTGGCCGAAGCCCTGTCGGAGCCGGTCAGCCAGATCATCGAGGGCGTGCGCGCCGCACTGGAAAACACCGCGCCCGAACTGGCAGCGGACATCGTCGATCAGGGCATCGTCATGGCGGGCGGCGGTTCGCTGCTGGGCCAGTTGGATGAAGTCATCCGCGATGCAACGGGCCTGCCGGTCACCGTTGCCGACGATCCACTGACCTGCGTCGCCTTGGGCACCGGAAAGGCGCTGGAGGATCCGATCTACCGCGGCGTCCTGACCACGCAGTAGGCGGCCCGAGCCCTTGGCCTGGCCCCCAAGACGTATTCAGACGCGGCGCACGCTGCGAGAGCGCAACCAGGCCGTCATCAGCCGCGGGCTGATCCTCTTTGCCATTGTCATAGCCGCCATGGTGCTGTTGGCAGGGCGCTATTTCCCGCAGCAGACCGACAGCCTGCGCGGCGCGGCGGCGGATGTGACCGTGCCGGTCTGGAGCGTTCTGAACGCACCGGTAACGTGGCTGTCAAATGCGGGAGCGAACATCTCCGCCTACTGGAACGCCGCCGAGCGCATCAAGGTGCTGCAGGGGCGCGAGCAGCTGTACCTGGAACGGCGCGTCGAGTTCGAGGAAGCCGTTCGCGAGAACCGGGAACTGCGGCAGCTGATGAATGTCGTCGATCCGAACCGGGCGGCGGTCGGTACCTTTGCAGTATCGGGCGCGACGAGCGGTGCCTACGCCCGCGAGGCGCTGATCGGCGGCGGCTTTCGCCACGGGGTTCGTAATGGCCAGCCGGTGCGGACAGCCTCCGGCCTGATCGGGCGCACCGTCGAGGTCGGACGAAACGCGACGCGCGTGCTGTTGGTCACTGATTCCGAAAGCCGGGTGCCGGTACGCGTCGTCAGGACGGGCCTGCCCGCGCTCGTTATCGGCACGAACGAGCCGTTGGTGCGCGTGGACCTGACGGGGCCGACGTCGAACGAGGTACAGGTGGGCGACAGGCTGGTTACATCCGGCGACGGCGGCCTGTTCGCGCCCGGCGTGATCGTCGCCACCATCGTGGAGATCGGCGATACCATGCCGCTGGCCCGCCCCTCCGCCGTCCCATCGCTTGCGCAGTACGCGATCGTGGAGGAACCGTGGGGTACGAACTTCGAACCCTTCCCGGACGGTGAGGAAGCGCAGGGCGAGGCCGCGCTGCCGAGCGAAACGACACCGGCCCCGTAACGATGGCGCGCGAAGGACGCCCGTTCAATACACTCTCTACGGGAGAGCAGCTCGCCGTTGTGCTGGCCGGCACCCTCGGCATAATTCCGCCGCTGATTGTGGCCATCGGGTTTCTGATCCTGACAGTCCCGTTCTTCCCGCCCATTGCCCTGATGCCGAACATGGGGCTGGTCCTGGTTTTCCTGTTTGCGCTCTACCGCCCGCGGCAGTTGCCGGTCTGGATGGGCGTGCCGCTGGGACTGTGGGCCGATGTTCTTCTCGGTATGCCCTTTGGCGCGAACGGATTTGCGCTGCCGCTATTCATGCTGGCGGTACAGTGGTTTGATACACATACGCGGCGGATGCACTGGTCCATGGACTGGCTGGTCGCGGTGCCGTTCCTGCTTGGATACAAGAGTTTCCTGTGGCTGATTTGCGTTACCATCGGACCTTCCGCGCCGCTGGTGCCGTTCCTAAGTCAGGGACTGGCGACGCTGGCGGTCTTTCCGCTCGTCGCCTTCCTGTTCGTCAGCATCCAGCGGCGATTTGTGGATAGGATCAGCGCGTGAGGACCGATGCCCAGCGGCAGCAGACCTTTTCCCGCCGAGCGGTCATGCTTGGCGGGCTGCAGGCTGCTGCGGGCGTCCTGATCGGTGGGCGGCTGATCTATTTAAGCGTTTTCGAAGGCGAGAAGTACAAGACGCTGGCCGAAGAAAACCGCGTCGCCGTCCGCCTGATCCCGCCCCGGCGCGGCTGGCTGACCGACCGCAACGGCCAGCCCATGGCAATCAACCAGCCGGAATACAGGCTGGAGCTGGTACCCGAGCAGATCAGCGACATGCCCAAGACGCTGGCGGGGCTGCAGCGGCTTCTGGACCTCGACGCCGAGACCATGGACCGGATCCGCAAGGACATCGACGAGAAGCCCGCCTATCTGCCGGTCGAAGTCGCAACGAATGTCGACTGGGACCGCTACACCGCGATCAATGTCCGCCTGCCCGAGCTGGAGGGTGTGCAGCCGGTGCGCGGTTTCACGCGCTATTATCCGGACGGCGCGGCTGTTGGCCACCTGATGGGCTATGTCGCCGCCCCGACCCGCGAGCAATATGTCGAGGCGGACAAGGACCCGCTTTACCTGCACCCCGCCTTCAAGGTCGGAAAGGACGGCGTAGAGCGCGAACTCGACGAACGGCTGCGCGGCGAGCGGGGCGCGCGGCGGGTCGAGGTGAACGCGCGCGGGCGGATCATCCGTGACCTTGAAACGCAGCCCGATACGCCGGGCGAAACCGTGCGGCTCAGTATCGACCGGGAATTGCAGGCGTTCGCGGCGCGGCGCATCGGTCCGGAATCGGCGTCCGTTGTCGTGATGGACGTCCTGACCGGCGAAGTCCTGACGATGGTCTCGATGCCCGCCTTCGATCCCAACGACTTTTCTGACGGCATCAGCCACAAGGAATGGGACGCGCTTATGGGCGATGAGATGCGCCCGCTGATCAACAAGACGGTGCAGGGACTCTACCCGCCCGGCTCCACGTTCAAGATGGTCACGGCGCTGGCCGCGCTGGAACACGGGGTCAGCCCCGAAGACCGCGTGGTATGCGGCGGCGGCTATCAGCTTGGTCGCCACCGGTTCGGGTGCTGGAAACGCGGCGGTCATGGGTCCACTGACCTCTACAAGTCGATCTACCAGAGCTGTAATGTCTATTACTACACGCGCGGGCGGCAGGTCGGAATCGATGCGATCCATTCGACGGGCCAGCGGCTGGGCCTCGGCGAGCGGTTCGAAACACTGCAAGTGCCGAACCAGAATGCCGGAATCCTGCCCGATCCGGCGTGGAAGCAGGAACGTTACGACCAGGACTGGCTGGTCGGCGAAACGCTGAACAGCGCCATTGGCCAGGGTTACAACGCGCTGTCACCGCTTCAGCTGGCAGTCATGACGGCGCGCATCGCCTCGGGTAACACCGTGTCGCCGACGCTTCTGGCCGGTGACGAGCAGGGCGGGCGCGCGCTTGATATCGACCCGCAGCATCTTGTCCCCGTGCGGCATGGCATGGATCTGTGCGTCAACGGTCCGGCCGGTACGGCGGGCCGGTCGCGCCTGCCGCTTGAAGAGGTGCGCATGGCCGGCAAGACGGGAACCGCGCAGGTGCGCGCGCTGTCGCGAAACCGGGGCGGTGCGATCCCGTGGAAGTACCGCGACCACGGCCTGTTCGTCGCCTACGCCCCGGTCGAGAATCCGCGCTACGCGATCAGCGTGACGGTCGAACATGGCGGCGGCGGCAGCGTCGCCGCCGCGCCGATCGCGAAGGACGTGATGACCTTCCTGTACGACAAGGACGCGGCGCTGGAGTCGCTAAGGCGTCTGGAAAGCATGTGGGGGATCGAGCCGGTTGCCGCCGACCTGTTCCGTCCGCCCGTACCTGCCGCGGGTCGGCAGATGGGAGACACGGCGGATGGCCAGCCTGTCGCTACCCGACCGGCTTAGCCGGATTCCCATAGTCACGCTGATGGCCGTCATCGGCCTCGGTGCGTTCAGCATCCTGATCCTGTATTCGGCGGCCGGCGGCAGTGTCGAACCCTGGGCGATGAACCACGCCATTCGGTTCGGGGTGCTGTTCACGATGATGCTGGTGCTCAGCCAGATGGACGTCACGCTATGGCTTAGAACCGCCTACTGGGCCTATGCGGGATGTTTCGTCCTGCTGGTCGCGGTCGAGATCGTGGGACAGCTTGGCGGCGGGTCGCAGCGCTGGCTGAACCTGGGGTTCATGAACCTGCAGCCATCCGAACTGATGAAGATCGCCGTCGTGCTCGCGCTGGCCCGATATTATCATTTCCTGCCGCGCGCAGAGCTGAAGAGCCTGCGGGCGCTGGTCCTGCCGGGCGTGCTGATGGTCATGCCGGCGGGACTGGTCATGATGCAGCCGGACCTTGGCACGGCGCTGACCATCATCCTTGGCGGCGTTACGGTCGTTTTTCTAGCGGGCGCGCCGCTGTGGCTGTTCATCACGGCCACGGTCGGTGCAGTCGTTGGCATTCCGCTCGCGGTCCAGTTCCTGCTGGAACCCTACCAGCAGCGGCGGGTGCTGACGTTCCTCGACCCGGAGGCCGATCCGCTTGGCGCAGGATATCATATCACCCAGTCGAAGATCGCCATCGGGTCGGGCGGCGTCGACGGCAAGGGCTTCCTGTCCGGTACGCAAAGTCATCTGCAATATCTGCCCGAGCAGCAGACCGACTTCATCTTCGCCACGATGACGGAGGAATGGGGCATGCTGGGCGGGTTCTTCGTGATGGCCTGCTACGCGGTCATCATGGCGCGCGGAATCTACACCGCCCTGACGGCGAGGACCGTGTTCGTGCAGCTTGCCGCTTACGGCCTGACGATGACCCTGTTCCTGTACGTGTTCATCAACCTGGCGATGGTCATGGGGTTCGCGCCCGTTGTCGGCATTCCCCTGCCGCTGATGAGCTATGGCGGGTCGGCGATGCTGACGGCGCTGCTGCTGCTGGGCATCCTGATGTCGCTGCACGCGGAAAAGGACCGGACGAGCCTGCGCGGCGGGCCGGCGGAGCTGTAGGTGCCCCCGCGCCTTTGGCGTTTGACTTCGCACCGCGCCGTCCCTATCTCGCCGCCTCCGCCAGACGGTGCCTGAAAAGGCAGTGGACGCATAGCTCAGTTGGTAGAGCAGCTGACTCTTAATCAGCGGGTCCTAGGTTCGAGCCCTAGTGCGTCCACCATTTTCCCGTACCCCATTCGCAAGGATTGCAAAGCGGCGTTAGCGTTCCGGCAACAAATCCTTGCATAGTGAACCGTGCGCGGCGGCTTGGCCTTGTGCAGCCGTTCACCTAGGAGCCGGGCCTTGCCCCGATGCCCCATCTCTCTGCGGAGCCTATTTTGACCAGCCCAGCCCCCGCGGCGTCCCCCTATATGCTGACCCATCTCGAACGGCTGGAGGCCGAAGCCATCCACATCATGCGGGAGGTCGTTGCCGAAACGGAAAAGCCGGTCATGCTGTATTCGGTAGGCAAGGACAGCTCCGTCATGCTGCATCTGGCGCGGAAGGCGTTCCACCCCTCCCCGCCGCCCTTTCCGTTCCTGCATGTTGCATCCGGCTGGGACTTCAAGGACCTGCTGGCGCACCGCGACAAGACCGTCGCCGAACATGACCTGAAGCTGATCGTCGCGGAGAACGAGACAGCGGACGAAGACGGCATCAACCCCTTCGACACCGGATCGGCGCTCTATTCACAGACCATGTTGACCGATCCGCTGAAGAAGGCGCTGAGCGAGCAGGGCTTCGACGCGGCCTTTGGCGGCGGACGGCGCGACGAGGAAAAGGCGCGCGCGAAAGAGCGGATCTTTTCCTTTCGTAATGCGCAGCACCGCTGGGACCCCAAGAACCAGCGGCCGGAGCTTTGGAACCTCTACAACGCCAGGAAGAACAAGGGCGAAAGCATCCGTGTTTTCCCCCTGTCGAACTGGACCGAACTGGACATCTGGCAATATATCATGTTGGAAAACATCGATATTGTCCCGCTCTATTACTCGGCCATTCGGCCGACGGTCGTCCGCGACGGCGCGCTGCTGATGGTCGATGACGAGCGCTACCGTTTCGAGGACGGCGACGAGGTCGTCGAGCGGAGTATCCGGTTCCGGACACTCGGTTGCTATCCGCTTACCGGCGGCGTCGAAAGCGACGCGGAAACACTGCCCGCCATCGTGCAGGAAATGCTTCTGGCGACGACCAGCGAGCGGCAGGGCCGCGCCATCGACAAGGGTCAGGGCGCGACGATGGAAGACAAGAAGTCGGAAGGATACTTCTGATGACCGAAACCCCTGCAAAGGAAGGCGGCAAGAGCGTTTACGAAGCCGAGGCGCTCGTCGCCGAGGACATCGACGCCTATCTCGACCAGCATCAGAACAAGTCGCTGCTGCGCTTCATCACCTGCGGGTCGGTGGACGATGGCAAGTCGACGCTGATCGGACGGCTTCTTTACGATTCCAAGATGATCTTCGAGGATCAGCTCTCCGCGCTGGAAGCCGATTCGAAGAAGGTCGGCACGCAGGGCGATGACATCGACTTTGCCCTGCTGGTCGATGGGCTGGCCGCGGAACGCGAACAGGGCATCACCATCGACGTCGCCTACCGCTTTTTCGCGACGGAAAAGCGCAAGTTCATCGTCGCCGACACGCCGGGACACGAGCAGTATACGCGGAACATGGTGACGGGCGCATCGACGGCCGATCTCGCCGTAATCCTGATCGACGCGCGCAAGGGTGTGCTGGTGCAGACGCGGCGGCACAGCTACCTCGCCCACCTGATCGGCATCCGGAACATCGTTCTGGCAGTGAACAAGATGGACCTGGTCGATTACGATCAGGGCCGGTTCGACGAGATCGTCGCCGACTACCGCGAATTTGCGGACAGCATAGGGATCGAGGCGTTCACGGCGATCCCGCTATCCGGTCTCGCTGGCGATAACATCGCGGCCGCGTCTGCCAACATGCCCTGGTACACGGGCCAGCCGTTGATCGAGCATCTGAACACGGTCGAGCTGGACACCCAGAGCCAGCGCGCGAAGCCCTTCCGTATGCCGGTGCAATGGGTGAACCGGCCGAACCTCGATTTCCGCGGCTTTGCCGGACAGATTGCCAGCGGCACGGTGGCGGTCGGTGACCAGGTGCGGGTGCTGCCGTCGGGCAAGGTCAGCCGTATCGACCGGATCGTCACCTTCTCGGGCGACCTTGAAACCGCCGCCGCGCCTCAGTCCGTGACGTTGACCCTGGCCGACGAGATCGACTGTTCGCGCGGCGACGTGATCGCGGTCGCCGACGATCCGCCGCAGGCTGCCGACCAGTTCGAAGCCACGATCGTCTGGATGGCGGAGGCGGCGCTGAAGCCGGGCCGCGCCTACTGGCTGAAGCTCGCCACGCAGACCGCGTCGGCGACGATCCAGCCGCCGAAATATCAGGTCAACGTCAACACGATGGACCAGCTGGCTGCGAAGACGCTGGAGCTGAATGCCATCGGCGTCGCGGAGATCACGACCGACCGGGACCTAGTGTTCGAGCCCTATCATCCAGAAGGCGGCGACGCGCCGAACAGCGAGCTGGGCGGCTTCATCCTGATCGACAAGCAGACCAACGCGACCGTCGCCGCGGGTATGCTGAACTTTGCCCTGCGCCGGTCGCAGAATGTGCATCGGCAGGCCCTTTCGATCAACAAGGCGACGCGTTCGGCCCTGAAGAACCAGAAGCCGGCCGTGCTGTGGTTCACGGGCCTGTCAGGCAGCGGCAAATCGACGATCGCCAACCTGGTCGAACAACGGCTGGTCCGCATGAACCGCCACACCTTCCTCCTGGACGGGGACAATGTTCGTCACGGCCTGAACAAGGATCTGGGCTTTGCGGAGGCCGACCGGATCGAGAACATCCGGCGCGTCGGCGAAGTCGCGAAGCTGATGGTGCAGAGCGGCCTGATCGTGATGACGGCCTTCATCTCGCCGTTCCGGGCGGAGCGGCAGCTGGTCCGCGACATGCTGGAGGACGGCGAGTTTATCGAAGTGTTCGTCGATACACCGCTTGAGGTGGCCGAGGAGCGCGATGTGAAGGGCCTGTACAAGAAAGCGCGGGCGGGGGACCTGAAAAACTTCACCGGTATCGACAGCCCGTACGAGGCACCGGAGAAGCCGGACATTCACATCGATACGACCGCGATGACTGCAGAGGCCGCCGCCGACCTGATCGTCGACCGGCTGATCCCGTGAGCGATATCCAGCGCGTTGCGGACGACGCGGAGCTAGCAGCGCAACTGGCGGACCATGCCGGCCGCATCCTGATCGCGGTCAGGGAGAGCGAACTGCTTCACGGCAAGGCGCTGGGCAAGGCGGGTGATGAAACCGCGAACGAGTTCATCGTCAACGCGATCCGCCAGCAGCGGCCGGATGATGGCATCCTGTCAGAAGAATCGAAGGATACCGAAGAACGGCTGTCGAAGTCGCGCGTCTGGATCGTCGATCCCGTCGACGGGACGCGGGAATATGGCGAATGCCGCAACGACTGGGCGGTGCACATCGCGCTCTGCTTCGATGGCCGACCCGAGGTTGGTGCCGTCGCCTTGCCCGGACTTGGCGAGGTGCTGCGGACCGACCGGACGACGACCGTGGCCGCCGCGCCCTCGACCCTGCGCATGGTGGTCAGCCGGACCCGGCCCGCTAGGGAAGCCGTGGCGATTGCCGAGATACTTGGCGCGGACCTTCTGCCCATGGGATCTGCCGGCGCCAAGGCCATGGCCGTCGTGCGCGGCGAAGCGGACATCTACCTGCATTCCGGCGGGCAATATGAGTGGGACAGCGCCGCGCCCGTTGCCGTAGCCCTGGCGCACGGGCTTCACTGTTCGCGGATCGACGGCAGCCCGCTGATTTACAACCAGGCGAACGTGGCGCTGCCTGACCTGCTGATCTGCCGACAAGAGCATGCCGAGCGTATCCTGGCCGGGGTCGCCGCGATGCCCCCGCAGGATTAGGGCGGGTCTGAAACGGGAGCGCCGCCGTGATTGCCAGCGACGCGGTGCTGCGGCAGGTCTGTCCAAGCGATGAGTGCCAGGCCCGTCTTTTCGATCATCACGCCGCTTTACCGCGCGGCTCACGACATTCCGGATCTTTTCGCCTGTGTGGCGGCGCAGACCGAGCGCGCGTTCGAACTGATCCTGATCGACGATGCCAGTCATGACGACACGGTTGCCGCCGCACGTCGGGCTGCTGCCACTGCCGCATTTCCCGTTCAGCTCCTGAAACGCGAGACGAATGGCGGACCCGCTGCGGCGCGCAATGACGGAATCGAAGCTGCGTGCGGGGACATCATTGCGTTTCTAGACGCCGACGACCGGTGGTCTGCGGATTTGCTCACCGCGCATGGCAGCGCCCTCAGTAGCCGTGCCAACGTGAGCATGAGCGCCCTGCAGGGTGACGTCGTGGGCCCCTCGGGCACCGTTATCGAGCCGGTCATTTATGGCTGGGTCTTCAGCCACCCCGATCCTGCACGCGCACTGCTCTGGTCATCCTACCTGCAGACCAGCGGCGTCGCGGTACGCAAGGCCGTGCTGACCGGACGCCCCTTCGACGAAAGCCTGCGCACGGGGGAAGACCGCGACCTGTTTATCCAGGTGGCGATGAGCGGCGGGCTGACGCTGAACCCGCGGCCGCTGTTCGCGTATCGGCGAACGGCAGGCAGTGCGATGGCGCGGGCGAGCGCCGGTGACTACCGCGCCAACGCCGCGATGATCGACCGCAACCTCGCGCGCTTCGGCGACCGCCTGACGAGTGCCGAAGTCCGGCGCGCACGGGCGAAGGCGCAGCATGACCTCGGCGAGCACCTGCTGTCTTCGGGAGGAGGTCTGCCGGCCGTCCCGCCGCTCGCCCGCGCACTTCTCGGCGGCTACGAGCCCGTCCGCACGGCGAAGAAGATCGCGGCCAGCCTGATCGGGCGACGCTGAGCATGCCGCATTTCTGGCTGGTCGCGACCCACATGCCGCCCAATCCCAGCACGGCGGGGATCCGGGCCGCGAGCTTCGCCCGCTACGCCGCCCGGAATGGCTGGACGGGCGACGTCCTGACGCTCGATCATGGCGATGAACGCCCGGCCGATTTCGACAAGCAGTTTCTAGGCGTTAGCATCCACCGGGCGAGCGCGAAGGCCGCGCTGCACTGGCGCATCGACGGGCTGCTGGACGGCGGAATCGCCGACCTCCGCGCGCTGACTGGAGCGGCTGGGATGGCAGAGCGAATGCCCGATCTTGTCGTTGCGACCGGGCCGCCCTTCAACACGTTC
The DNA here is from genome assembly GCA_036351775.1 of Pacificimonas sp. Lineage (GTDB taxonomy): Bacteria > Pseudomonadota > Alphaproteobacteria > Sphingomonadales > Sphingomonadaceae > Pacificimonas. The sequence goes on from JAZBPX010000043.1 coordinate 54,671, forward strand.
CTCGCCGGACAGCATCTTGCGCGGCGGCATCAGGTTCCGCTGGCGCTGGATTACCGCGACGAGTGGACGCTGAACCCGTTCGAGTTTGTCGCCCGGCGCCCATTCGACCGCAGTCTGGAGCGGCGGGCTCTCAAGGCTGCGCGCCTTGTGATCTTCACAACCGAGGCCATGCGCCGCCACGCGGTGCAGACCTTTGGCGAGGGACTGGAATCGAAGAGCGTCGTGATTGCCAATGGCTGGGAGGCGGGAGATTTTGCCCATGATCCTTCCATTTCAGAAAGGCCCGAGCCGGCCCCCGGGCTTCGCAAACGGCTGCTATTCCTCGGCACGCTGTCCGACATGCTTGACCCCCGGCCCTTTCTCGCTGCGCTTGCGGATGCCCATGCCGCCGACCCGGGTTTGGCCGAGAAGCTGGTCGTTCGCTTCACCGGGCGGAAGACTCCGACAATGCAGGCCGCGCTCGATGCCTTTCCGGTTCCAGCCCTTGTGGAGGATGCAGCGCCTGTCCCGCGTGCGGCTATCGCGGGCGAGTTGGCGAGCGCCCATGCCGCGCTCCTGTTCGCCGACGAACGGGTCGCGCGCTACCGGCCCACGAAGCTTTACGAATATGTTCGGTCGGGCCTGCCGATCGTGATCTGGGGTGCAAACGGCGAAGCAGGGGCGGTCGTTCGAACGCTTAATCAGGGACTGGTCACGCGGGCCGTCGATACAGTCCTGAAAATGATGGCCGATCCGCCACAGCCCGATAGCGCCGCGCGCGCACGGTTTCTTGACGGGCATCGCCGGGACCGCCTTGCTGCGTCGTTCTTCGCCCAGCTCGATCAGCTGCTGAGCGCGTCTAGTCGCTGAGCGTGAGCGCCTCGAAATGAAGGTGCAGCGCCGCACGGCCTTCACCGTTGACAATCTTCTCCGTCCCGGTTCGTTCGAGATCGACGAGCGCACCGCCGGTCAGGCGGAACTCGTCCGCGCCGAAATCGCGTTCAACCTGCCGGGCGAAGCGATCGGCGGCGTCCTCCTCGCCGATAATCGCGACCGTAAAGCTATGGCGATACCCCTCAAGCGTTGCACTGGCCCAAGGCTCGCTGGAGAAGGATTCGAGAGCCATTCGCGGTACATCCGTAGCGAGAGGCGCGCCAAGGTCCGCGCCCGCCAGCAGAATAATCGCACGCTCAAGAAGCCGTTCCAGACTGGTGATAGCCTGCGTCATAGCGTGTCCCCCAGACGACCCGCGAGGTACTTCGACAAGCGCCGTTCCGTGTCCGGGCGCATCTGGCGACCCTTCCTGAGGTCGAAGACGAGGCGCGGATCACCCGTGGCCTCCCGGCCGAGCCGACTGGCGCTGACGCCGGTACGGCGCATCACTTTTTCAATTTGAACGAGTACGGACATTTTGGCCCTCCTGTTTTTGCTGGAAGGCGCGTAGGATAGCTATGTAATTTCCTATAATGCCAATGAAAAAACGATCGTATTGAACTTGTTCGCTTTTTGTTCTAGTTAGCTGCCCATGGCATCGAATGCGAATCACCCAGACGACGAATTCCGGCGGCGGCTGGACGAGCTGATTCGGAATAGCGCCGACGACTATGCGTCGATCTCGCGAATGCTTGGGCGAAATCCGGCATATATTCAGCAGTATATTCGAAGGGGCACGCCGCGGAAGCTGGACGGCGATGATCGCCGTATTCTCGCCCGTCACTTTAACGTCAGCGAAGCCGCGCTGGGCGGCCCGGTCGAGGTCGACAACCGGAGAACCAAGCGATCCCTGTCGGATGCAGTAGGCGATTTCCTATTGGTTCCATATTTTTCGGATATTGGCGCGTCGGCCGGCGCGGGCGCATTGGCGACCGACGGAGCCGAAATGGCGGAGGCGGCGCTGGCGTTTCGTCAGGATTGGATCGATCGCCTGTCGCCGGGGAACGTCGAAGATCTGTCGATCATCAAGGTCCAGGGCGACTCGATGCTCCCCACCCTTGGCGATGGCGATCCAATCCTAGTGGATTCCGGTGACCGGTTCGAACGGCTGCGCGACGGTATCTATGTCATGCGCATCGAGGATACGCTGATCGTGAAACGCGTGACGCGCACACCGACAGGAAGGGTGGTGCGGGTGACGAGCGATAATCCGGTGTACCCCGATGTCGGTGACTGCGACCCGTCCGATATCGAACTGATCGGGCGCGTGATCTGGGTGGGGCGACAGCTGCGCTGACAGGGCGCTGTCCTTCGGGTCGTCCGATTAGGTGCGGCGGTTCTTAACCAGCGCAATCACGATGGCGAAGACGATGCCTGTGCCAAGCCCGCTGATTGCTCCGAGCGAAGGCTGGTCAAGGGCAATTCCCGTGAACGCCCCCGCCAGGAGACAGACGGCGATAAGAATTCCAGCGACTTGCATTAGATATGTCCCATTTCAATTCTGACTATTCTCTCGCGCTGTCCCAATTCAGGGCAGACGGAACGCCTAGGGGTTGTGATTAGCCGCGGCGGACAGGTTCCACAGAGGGTAAAAAAACTGGCACGGCCCTTGCTTGTAGAACGGCAAAGGGGAGAGTTCCGCGTGCTTCAAAACCATACCGACCGTTCGTCTTTCGATACCGCCATGACGCTTGTGTCCGAACATGGCGAGGATGCTGTTCTCGAGGCGGCGCTGCAGGCAGACAAGCACCGCAATCGCGGGGACGTGGGCAGCTTCGTTCGCTGGCGGTCCGTCGAGCGCGCGGTCCTCATGCTTCAACTCGACGACGTGGTGGGCGAGGTTCACTAGGTTTTTTTGCGCGGCCCTGCCCGACCGACCGGCGCTGCTGGCGGGCTTGCAGGCGCAGCATGGCCGTAAGGCTCATCGCGACCTGGTCCCTGACGGCTCCATCCGAAAGTCCGAGCTCCGCATCGAGATCCTGAGCGAGTAGCGTATGTCCGAGCGCCGGCAGAAGCACGGCAAGCGTGACCTGCGCGGAGTCCGTCTTTCGCCGCCCGGGGACTGCCCCTGTCAAGGCATCGACAAGATCGGCAACGGCGGCATGAAAGGGGGCGAGGTCAGCGCGCTTGCCCGACAGCTCCACCCAGGCAATCAGGCGCGTGGCCCCGCCGCGGCCGAACGCGTCGAACACCGTGTCGACGATCTCTCGCGGGCTGGAGCGGTTGGCCCGCATTTCCCTCGCCAGATGCTCGACGACTTGCGTCAACTCGCGGGTCATGGTGCCGATCAGGGCAGCGTGGAGCCCGCCGACCGAACCGAAATGGTGGGTGATGTTGCCATGGGTCATACCCAGTTCCGCCGCCACGGCCTTCAGAGTGACAGCCTGCGGGCCGTCCGACAGGAGTAGCTGCCGCGCGGCGGACACTGCCATTTCGCGAACCTCCTCAGGGGAGCGGCGCTGTTTGCGGATTCTTATTGGCATGGGTGATAATAAGCCTATGCTGATCCCATGAACGCACGGCAAATCGACCATCCGCTTCACATTGAGGAAGCGCATATCGACCATATGGGGCATGTGAACAATGCCGTGTATCTGTCATGGGTGCAGGAGGCTGTGATCAGCCACTGGAAAGCGATTGCGCCGGAAACCGAGCAGGCGAAATATCTGTGGGTGGCCCTGAAACACGAAATCACCTACCGGCAGGCCGCGTTCCTCGACGATAAGCTCGTCGCCGAGGTGTTCCTGCAGAAGGTGAAGGGCGTTCGCGCCTTCTACCGCACGATCATCAAGCGCGGCGAAGAGGTTCTTGCCGAGGTGGAAAGCACCTGGTGCAGCCTGGACGCGGCGTCCAAGCGCCCCGCCCGCCTTGCCAAAGATATTGTCAGCCGGGCCTTCGCCGACCCGAGCTGACAATGGGTCACCAGAAAAACGACGGTGTTAGGCGTGCGGGGCGTAGGCGGGCAAGGGATCGCCGTTCGTCTGCGGAGCATCGCTGGTACCCGTTGCAGCAACCGGATCCCGATCGCCCTTAACGAGCGATGACAGGGGTCGGCCTTCACGGAGGGCCTTCACAGCGGCGAGGCCGCCAGCGATCGCCATGCCGCCAAGGGCAAGCTTCCGAAAACGGCGGGAGACGAGGCCGTAGCCGATGGCGGCGCCGGCCGGGCCGCCGACCTTCGTGGCGATATTGCGGGCGACCTTGCGGCCAACGGTGGCGCCGATAATTTTACCAAGCATTTCAAATCTCTCCTTCTTTCGCTATCAACGGTAGAAGGACCAGAGATGTTCCGGAATGCGGCTCGGTCAGAACAGGAACTGGACCGCGAAGAAGCCCGCAATCACTAGGGCCGCAACAGCGATGGTGATCAATCCGAAATGCTTGTCGATGATTTTCTTCATGGGCTCACCGAACAGCTTCAGAAGGATCGCCACGAGAAAGAAGCGCCCCCCGCGTCCGACGATGCTGGCGGCCAGCATCGAGTAGATCGACATGCCAGTGATGCCGCTGGCTATGGTAATCACCTTGAAGGGGATTGGCGTGAAGCCGGCGAGGAGGACAATGGCCACGCCCTGCTCGTTGAACGCCGCCTGCATTTCGGCGAACTTGTCTTCCGCACCGTAAAGCGCGACGATCGGTGCGCCTATGGTTTCGTAAAAGCTCGCCCCGATGATCCAGCCGAGACCGGCCCCCATCACCGAGAAGAATGTGCAGATACCGGCAAAGCGAAGCGCCTTTTCCGGGCGCGACAGACACATCGGCAGCAGCATGGCGTCCGGCGGAATCGGAAAGAAACTCGACTCGATAAAGGCGATAAACGCAAGCCAACGCTCCGCCAGGGGATGCGCCGCCTTTTCAAGGGTCCACCGGTATAGGCGTTTCAGCATGGCCAGCCCCCTATCCGCAGTCCGGCCAAAGCGAAAGCGCGTCCGCGCGGTTCAAGTGCCGAAACTTCATGCGGCGTCTAAAGCGCGTCAACCCAGCTGCCTGAGTGCCGCGCCTGCGGCGAGCGGGCACAGAAACAGGAGGAAGATCGCAGCCGCGCCGAGCAGCCGCAGGTCTCCGCCCACCCCAAAGATGACGATCGGTGCTGCCAGCGGCAGAACGATCAGGCTCGCCACGGCCTCGCCGCCGCGGGCACCCACGACGAGCGCGCCCGCCGCGACTGCAAGGGCCGACAGAGCAACAGACCCTGTAACGAGCGGTACCATCACATCGCCAACAGGAACGTTGAGAAGCAGACCGGCCGGAACACTGGTCGCAGCCAGCGGAACGCCAACGCTGATCCACAGGGACAGGGTGCGGGCGAACGTGACCAACTCCGGTGCAAAGCCGCGGACAAAATGCTGATCGAGGACGCCGCTGAGCCGGTCGCGGCGGAACAGGTCGGCGACCGGGAGAAGAAAAGCGAGAAGGAGGCCGGTCCACAAGAAGCCAGGGCCGATCCGCTGAAGGAGTGCCGCATCGGGCCCAGCAGCGAATGTAGCGATCACGGTGACGAGCAGGAAGAAGGTCACGGGAAGGAAGGCGTCCTGTACACGCACGTCCCTGACGATCAGGTCGAGGAGCGAGGGCCGCGATCCGGTCATGGCGACAGGTCCAGGACCTGCGTATCCGCAAACAGCGTTTCGCTATGCGTCGCGACGACCACGATGCCGCCGCCAATGCGGTGCGTATCGATCGTGGCCGCGAGGCTGTCGAGACTTGCGCCGTCCAGACCGGCGCCGGGCTCATCCAGTAGCCAGATCGAGGCGCCTCCAAGCGCGACCCTCGCAAGAGCCGCGCGCCGCGCCTGTCCTTGAGATAGTTGCTGCACGGTCATGGGTAACAGAGGCGACAGCCCGAATGGCGGGTCGGCAGGCAGCGCGTTGTCTGTCCAATATTCCAGTTCCGCCCGGACCGTGCGGCGGGCGTCCATGCCATTGGCATGACCAAGAAACGCAATCTGGCCGTGATGCTCAACGGTCCCAGTCGCCGGCTGAAGAAGGCCAGCCAGGATACGCAGCAGGGTGGATTTGCCGGACCCGTTCGGGCCAATAAGGCGTAGGACATCACCGCCGTGCAGGGCGATATCCACGTGCTGAAACACTGTTCGGGGGCCGCGGATTGCGGCGATGTCCCTTGCCGTCAGATACGGCACGGCAAATGTCTAGCCCTGCGGGCCAGCCCCCTCGACAGCGCGGTTCACGTCCAGCAGTTCGACATCGAAAGTGAGGTCGGAGTTAGGCGGAATGACGCCCCCGGCCCCTTCCTCGCCGTAAGCAAGATCCGCGGGAACCTGAAACCGGAAACGCGATCCGGGTTTCATAAGCTGCAAACCCTCAGTCCAGCCCGGAATGACCTGATCGACGCCGAAACCTGCAGGCGACCCGCGCTGGTAGCTGGAATCGAAGATCGTCCCGTCCTCAAGGCTGCCCTCATAATGGACGAGCACCTGATCGTTCGGGCCGGGCGGATCGCCCTCCCCTTCGCGCAGGACCTGGTAGCGAAGGCCGGATTCGGTTTCGATCATTTGCAGGCTCGATGTTCCGACGACGGAAAAGGCACCCATTGCCAAAACGGCGAGGGCGAGCAGAATAAGCCAGAAGCCGATCCCGCGCTGGCGGACTTCGCTTCTGGGCATTGGGTCTTCAATGGTGGAACGCTTGGGCATGAAACGCGCCTAGCCGTCTAGGAGAGCAATGAAAAGCGGGCGGAGGTGCCGAAGTGGCAGCCGACCGCCCCATCTAGCGTCCTAGCGAATGCCGTCGCGTTCCATGCGCTTGCGCTCCAGCTTGCGGGCGCGGCGGATGGCAGCGGCGCGTTCGCGTGCGCGCTTCTCGGACGGCTTCTCATAGTGACGACGCAGCTTCATCTCGCGGTAGACACCCTCGCGCTGCAGCTTCTTCTTCAGCGCGCGCAGCGCCTGGTCGACATTGTTGTCACGAACGATGATTTGCATGCGGTTCTCGTCACTCCGAATCAGGATGTTTATAGCATTAACAAAACGAGCCGCGCAGCGACGCTGCACGGCGAAGGTACGCGGACACATAGATAGGACGCCCGGGAAGGGCAAGCCGTTCCGGAATCGCGGCGGTTCGCGATACGGCGCAACTGTGGCTGCGCTGCATCGACGCGCAGATCGCGCCATTCTTGCCTTTCGTACGCGGCGGGCGGTAGCAGGTCCAGCATGACAAACGAACCCGCCCTGCCGCCCGCCGACCCCGGCTCTGCCGTCACTGCCGATCCCAACCCGGCCAACATGACGCTGGATGAACTGCGACCTGTGCTGGTGCGCGAAATGCTGCCGGATGTTGCCTTCGATGGATGGACGATTGCGGCGGCCGAGGCGGCGGCAGAGCGGCTTGGGGTGCCGAAAGAGCGGGCAGGACTATGCTTCCCGCGCGCCGAGCGCGACATGGTGGCGGCGTGGATCGACGTCTCGGACGAAGACATGGTGGCAGCCATGGCGCTGGAGGGCGTTGCGGACATGAAGATCCGCGAGCGTATCCGGCGCGGCGTCGAAATCCGGCTGGAGCAGGCGGCCCCCTATAAGGAGGCCGTGCGCGAAGCCCTGCAGATCCTTGCCCGGCCCCAGAACGCCCCTCACGCGGCGCGCAGCCTGTGGACAACGGCGGACCGGCTGTGGCGCGCCGCGGGCGACACAGCGACGGACTTCAATCATTATTCGAAGCGGGCAATCCTGTCGGGGGTGTATTCCTCGACGCTGCTCTACTGGCTGCAGGACGATTCGGAGGACTTCTCGGCAACGCGGACGTTCCTGGAGCGCCGCATCGACGATGTGATGAAGATCGAGAAAGTGAAGGCCGAGGCGCGCCGGGCAAGGGCGCGGCTGCCAAGCCCGATCCGCTTTTTCGGCCGCCTTCGCTATCCGGGCGCGTAGGGCGCCGTTCATGACTAGGCCGCCCGTCCCCGCTGCCTATCACCGCGATGCGATGCGCTATGTGCGCTGGCCGGTGCTGCTGCCCATACCGGCGATCCTCGCAGGGTTTCAGCCCGTTACGGATGCTGCGGGGATCTGGCCGGGTCTTGCCCTGCTGATCGTCGTCGGCGCGCTCGGCTGGCGCGCGGAGAAGCGCAGCGCGGCATTCGAAAGCTACCCGGGCGGGAAAAGCGCGCTGGCCCGCTACGCCGTCAGTCATGTGGTGCCGGGCCTTTTGCTGGCGGTGCTGTTCGCGCTCGTCAGCCTGTTCGCGATCGCCTTTGCCAGCCCGTTCGGCGACCGGATCGAGATGGCGGGTGATCTGGGTATGCTCCTGACCTGGTTGCCGATTGCCGCCGCGCCGTGGCTGCCAGCGCTGCAAAACAGACCGGCGGTCTAGACTTGCCCCCTCGACTCTGTCCGCGCCGGATGGTGAGACGCGGTCAAACAAGAATCACGGGAGACAAAACCCCATGGCGGGATCACTGAACAAGGTCATGCTGATCGGAAATGTCGGGCAGGATCCGGAATTCCGGTCCTTTTCCAATGGCGGCGAGGTGGCGAACCTGCGCCTCGCAACGTCCCGCAACTGGCGCGACAAGCAGTCTGGCGAGCGGCGCGAAAGCACGCAGTGGCACACGGTCGCGATCTTCAACGAGAACCTGATCCGGGTCGTGCGCGACTATGTGAAAAAAGGTTCCAAGCTGTACATTGAGGGCGAACTGCAAACCCGGAAATGGCAGGACCAGAACGGGCAGGACCGTTATTCGACCGAGGTCGTCTTGCAGCGTTACCAGGGTGAACTGCAAATGCTCGACAGCCGGAATGATGGCGGTGGCGGTGACGGTAATTATGGCGGCGGTTCGGGCGGTGGGTCCGGCGGCGGCTATGGCGGTGGAAACAGTGGCGGCGGCGGTCGTCCGCAGCAGCCCGCTTATGACGACGAGCTGGACGACGACGTTCCATTTTAGACTGCGGTGCCTGTCAGCTAATCGTCCCAACGGAGCCTGGGATACACGTTGGATAGGCCGCGCGTGGTTCCACCTCCACAGCGTGGATCCCAGCCTTCGCTGGGATGACTAATATCAAGTAGGGGCGCGCAGTCGGCGGGCTAGTTCTTGAGGCCCGCGAACGGTGATGCGGTGCGCTTGTCAGCTTCGGCCTGGGCGGCAGCTTCCTCTTCGGAGATGAGGTGCTGGCGCGCCCTTTCCAGCGCCTCGTCGCTGGCGCGCGGGTAAGGGTCGAGAGCGAGCGCGAAACTCATTGCAGCAAGTTCGCCGAGATCGATACGCCCATCCTCCAGCGGCAGCCGGTCGAGGTCGACTTCGCCCAGTTCAAGCTCTTCGTCGGTCGGCGTATCGGGGAGGCCAGCAACCAGTGTCAGATCGACCGTTTCTTCAATGTGCTGAGGGACGTCTTCGGCAGAGATTACACAGCTGGCGATGGCCTCCCCGCGCACGACACCGGTGACGGCGATGCCTTCCGCCCTTTGCGACAGGGTGAAGTCGGCGGCGAGCGCGGCCACGCCAACGAGATCGAAGCGGCCGGCAAGGGCGTGACATTCTGCTGGCGTCGCTTCGATTGACTTTGCCAGGCCGCCCCGCACTTCATCGACGCGAACGATGCGCGAGAACTCGGTCATGCTGCCTCTCCGGTAAAGAAGGCCTCGTCGGAAATCTGGCCAAGGCGAAGGCTCTCTTCGCGCACCCGTTCGGCCATCCAGTCGAGCTGCTCCTGCTCTGCCTCGTTCCGGAAGACATTGCGCTTCAGAGCCATGCGAAGGCCGCTATTCTGACGGAAGGCCTCCCGGTAGGCACCAAGGCGGCCGCCGAGCGACGAGACCGTGTTCCCGACCTGCTTGGAAATGGCCATGTCTCCGATGCCAATGGTGCGAAGCGAACTGTCCATGTCCTCCACGAAATGTTCGGTCAGGCGAACGACAAGCCGCTGTGCCCGCGGCGTATCGATGGTCTCGATACGAAGGATGAGCAGGCTCAGCGACAGCGCGACCATGTCAAAGCGGCCATCGACGGTATCGGGCACGCCGCCAACGATGTACCAGTCGGGTTTCCGCGCGCGTTCCACCACGCTTCGGTAAAGGCGCGATGCCGCCTCCCCGTCCGGATCGGGGTCTTTACCGAAGAATGGGATTTTCCATTTCACGGGCGTAAGCCTTCATATCTTCATACCGGTTTCAGCGAACGGGTGCCAAAAGGGTATGCGTTCGGCGGTTGCCGGGCTTTCCCATTCTGGCGTAGTGAGCCGACATGATCTCCAAGACGACTAACAAGAGCAGCGCAAGGTTCCTGCTGCTGTTTACCGCAGGCGCGCTGGCGCTGGGCGGCTGCGCGCGCATTCGCGACAATGAGGGCTATGTGCGCGACAACGCCTTGATGAGCGCCATCGCTCCGGGCGTCGACAACCGCGAGTCGGTCGAGTTGACGCTGGGCCGTCCCACCTTCGAATCGCAATGGGACGACAGCGTCTGGTACTATGTGTCGCGCAATACCGAGCAGCTCGCCTTCCTTGCTAAAGATGCCATCGGGCAGCGCGTGACGATCGTGCGCTTCGACGCCGACGGCAATGTCGCGAGCATCGACGACAGAGAAGGCCTCGACCAGGTCGCCTATTTCGATCCGCATGACGATGAGACGCCGGTCTTTGGCCGCGACACGGGCCTGTTCCAGGAAATCTTCGGCAATATCGGGCGCGTCAGCTCTATCCCGACAGGTCAGGGCGGGCCGCCGCGCTAGCGTTGGCGGCAGGGACTTCCCAGTTCGCAAGGTAAATTCGTTATCCCGGGAAAGCCGGAATCCATCTCTTACCGGCGCGTTTTGAGCCGACTTCGAGAGGCGGATCCGGGCTTTCGCCGAGATGACGGTGAGTGGGATGGTGCGCTGCTACTGACCCGCCGCAGCGCGGAGGCGGCGGAGCGCTTCGTCCTTGCCAATAAGGGCAAGGATGCCCGCCATTTCAGGGCCGTGCTGCTGGCCGGTCAGGGCGAGGCGAAGGGGCTGGAAAAGCGCCCTGCCCTTTCGGCCCGTTCTGGACTTCAGGTCCGCGACCAGCGGTCCCCATAATTCGTCCCCATCGATGGCAGCGAGGCTTTCGGCGGCTGCTTCCGCATAGGCAGCGTCGTCTTCCGAAAGCTCGACGACAGGCGCGCTGTTGATCATCGACCACCAGTCTGCGGCGTCCGCGAGCCTCTCCAGGTTGGGACGAATGATTGCCCATGCCTCTGCCGTCATGGCTTCGGGCAGCCGGTCAGAGACCGCCTCATAGGGAAGACCGTGGACGATCTTCGCGTTGAGCTGCGCCAGTTCGTCCTCACCGAAGCGGGCGGGCGCGCGACCAAAAGCATCGAAGGCAAAACTATCAATCAGCGCCTGAGAATCCGCGACGGATTCAACTGGCTGGGACGTGCCGAGCCGGGCGAGATATGCCAGCAGGGCGAGCGGTTCGATGCCCTGTTCGCGGAGTTGCCGCGCCGAAAGCGATCCGAGCCGCTTTGAAAGCTTTCCGCCCTCCTGATCGACCAGCAGCGACTGGTGCGCGAACGTCGGCGGAGCGGTACCAAGTGCCTCGAACATCTGGACCTGAACGCCGCTGTTGGTGACGTGATCTTCTCCGCGCACGACATGGGTGACACCCATGTCGATATCGTCGACGACGGAGGGCAGCATGTAGAGAAACGTGCCATCGGCGCGGCGGACGACGGGGTCGCTGACTGCCGCCGGGTCGAGATGGGATGGCCCGCGAATCAGGTCGCTCCATTCGATGGGCGTATCATCGAGACGGAACCGCCAGTGAGGCCGCCGCCCCTCCGCTTCGAGGGCTGCGCGCTCTTCGTCGGTTAGCGACAGCGCCGCGCGGTCGTAAATGGGCGGCTTTCCGCGGGATAGCAGCACCTTGCGCCGGACGTCGAGCTCTTCAGGCGTTTCGTAGGCCGGGTAGATGCGCCCTGCGCTCAGCAGCCGGTCGAAGGCGGCCTCGTATAGGGCGGTGCGGTCCGACTGCCTAACCTCATCATCGGCCGCCATTCCAAGCCAGGCCAGATCCCGGCGAATGGCGTCGGCATATTCGGCACGCGACCGCTCCGTATCGGTGTCATCCAGGCGAAGGAGGAACTGTCCGCCCGACTGGCGCGCATAGAGCCAGTTTGTGATGGCCGTCCTGAGATTGCCGACATGGAGGTGCCCTGTGGGACTGGGCGCGAACCTGAGCGTGGTCATGAGCGGTGGGAGCGTTGCCAGTCAGGCGTAGAAGTCGGCGATGGTCTCGGACGGTCGGCACAGCTTTGCCCGGTCCCCATCGATGATGACCGGGCGGTTTATGAGGATCGGATTGTCGGCCATCGCCGCGAGGATGGCGTCCTGGTCGCCCGAACCGCGGAGGCCCAGTTCCTCTGCCAGCGGCTCCTTCTCGCGCAGGAGATCGGAAGCCTGCATTTTCCCCTTTGCGAGCACGTCCTCGATCTCAGCCCTAGAGGGCGGGTCCTTCAGATATTCGCGGACCTCGTACGGCTTGCCGTGTTCGTCGAGCCATGCCTGCACGTTGCGAGCCGTGCCGCAGCGCGGGTTGAACCAGAGGATCGCCGCCATGGCCTAGATCGCTTCCCGGCCGCCGACCCAGATCGGCGGCGTGCGCTGGTACCAGAGCAGCTCGTTTTCCAGTTCGTAGGCGAGGGCGAGGAGCATGGGTTCCGTCCCCGGCGCGCCGATGAACTGCAGACCGATGGGAAGGCCGCCAGAACTCATCCCGACGGGCAGCGCGATGGCGGGAAGACCCGCGACATTCTCCGCCCCGGTAAAACCAGCATAGGCGCTGAGGCGCGCGCGCTGCTGTTCGAAGGGCATGGTCGGGGAAATATAGCCGATGGGCGCAGGCGGCTGGCCGAGAACCGGGGTGACGATGACATCGGTATTCTCGAACTGTGCGCGGTAGCCCGCGGAGAAGGCTTCGAGGCGACGGACAACAGCCTCACGCTCCTCCTCGGTGTAGGCCGAGCCGCTCTGTGCCATGCCGAGCATGAGCGGCTCGAAATATTCGGTGAGATCGGCACCCTTCGCGATGCCGCCCATTTCCATGGCGCTGTCGAGGCGCATGGCGGCACCAACGGTCCAGAGCGCCATGAAGTCATCGCTGAGCTGCGGACTGATGAACGATCGGTCGGCATCGCCGGTGCGGTGGCCGCGGCGGGCCAGCAGAGCCATGGTCTCTTCGAGAACGCGCACGACCTCCGGATCGGCGAGAGAACCGTCGGAGCGCGCCGCGCTGCTGGTGATGCGGAGGCGTCGATCAGACGGGCCGGTAACCATCTGCGCAGCCGGGAACAGCGGACCGCCCTGCGCGGCGTAGAAGCTGGCCGCGCTGTCGCGCACGGTTCGGGTGACAAAACCCTGGATCCCAAGGTCGGTGGCCGCATCACTGTCGTCCTCCCCGCCCATGCGGCCGCGCGATGCCTTCAGCCCCACGAGCCCGCAGGCGGCTGCCGGAATACGGATCGAGCCGCCGCCGTCGTTGGCATGGGCGACGGGCACGACGCCCGCCGCAACGGCCGCTGCGCTGCCGCCGGACGAGCCTCCGGCGGAATGACCTGTGTTCCAGGGGTTCCGCGTAACGCCGGTCAGGAGCGGTTCGGTCGTCGCCGTCATGCCGAACTCCGGCAGCGTCGAGCGGCCGATGGAGATCATGCCCGTCTCGTCGATAACCGTGTGGAAGGGCGCGGTCTGAGGCGCGATGAAGTTGGCGAGCGAGCGGGAGCCCTGCGTATAGGGCATGCCCTCCTTCATCAGATTGTCCTTGATGAGAGTCGGCACGCCCGCAAACGGGCCGTCCATTCCCTGCGCCGCCTCGGCGCGGGCGCGGTCGAAATTCGGCAGGGCCACTGCATTCAGATCGTCATTGACGAGGTTCAGGCGGTAGATCGCATTATTCACCAGCGTCAGAGCGGATTTTCGGCCGCTTTGAACTGCATTGGCGGACGAGACGGCATCCAGCCACGCGCCGTCCCCCGTCGAGCGTACAGCCTGCGTGCAGCCGGCCAGCGGAGCGACCACGGCCAGCGCGCCCGCAGCCTCGAGAAACCTGCGCCTGTTCAGTGCCGTCATCATCAAACCTCCCAATCGCGTTTTGCTTCGCGCCTGTTTGCGGCCCTCCGTGGCGAGAATCAATCGCGCTCTGTGAGAGGGTTGGGGCGCATGATAAGCGCACGAACCATGATCGATTTTCACGAGGCGCTGGGGACGTTCGGGTCCGGCCTGATCATCCTGATGTACCTGATGCTGCAGACGGGCAGGCTGCGCTCTGGCAGCCGCATATACCTGTTATCAAACCTGATTGGATCGGCGCTGATTCTCTATTCGCTATCGGTCGACTGGAACCTGTCCGCCGCGATCATCCAGATGTTCTTCATCGCGATCAGCGTCTACGGGCTGGCATTCAACCATGACCGCTAGAAGCTCGCCCGCCGCGCTCAGGAACCGGGAGGTCATCGCCCAGACGCTGGCGCCGTTCATGCCGCCGAGCGGCACTGCCCTGATGATTGCCGAAGGATCCGGCGAACACGCGGTTCATTTTGCGGCAGCGTTTCCAGAGGTCACCTGGCAGCCGACCGATCCCGACGAGGAAGCGCGCGCATCGATCGCAGCGTACCGGGCGTCGGCGGGCCTGCCGAACCTGAGTGCCCCGTTGCCGCTGGATGCGGCGGCAGGGGAGTGGCCGATCGACCGCGCAGACCTGATTACCTGCATCAATATGGTTCATATCTCGCCATGGGCGGCGACGGAGGGGCTGATGAGGGGCGCGGGCCGGACGCTACCCACCGGCGGTGTGCTCTACCTGTACGGCCCCTATCGCCGAGGTTCACGTCCCATTGAGCCGTCGAACGCCGTGTTCGACGAAAGCCTTAAGGCACGCGACCCGCGCTGGTGCCTTCGCGAACTGCAGGACGTCATCGACCTCGCGGACGCGCACGGCCTGCGTCTGCAACTTGTTGAAGAGATGCCCGCGAATAACCTGTCGGTAATCTTCCGCCGACGTTAGCTGGCTGTCGTCAGCCACAGGCGCGCAACTGCTTCCTCATCAGGTTCAAAACTTTTCACTTTGCCAGGGAACAGGCCGCCGAAGAGGTCGCTCGTCACCCGCATCCAGCTCGGCTTGGCAATCAGCGCGACGTGGCTGATTTTCGTCACGAGCGGCAAGCTGAACTGGATGTCGCGAACGAACGCCATGGGATCCATTCCGGAGAAGCTCTCGACTGTTTCCAACAAGCGGATTTTCCCGTGCTTCTCGATGTCCGCCTTGATGAGCGGCGTCACAGCATCGAAGTCGTCGGCGCTAATGTGGCCGCTGATGGTGAGCTCGGCATAGCCGCGCTCCCCCACCGGATCATAGGTCAGCATGGTCAGTCCTCCTCTTGGCTATCACGGTCCGCGCCGGAACGATCGCCGTGCCGGGGCATTCATTCAGTCTAACGCAAAACATGGGGGACCGGCAGGCATTTCGGGACAGTTCAGCGAAATGCGCGGAGAGGACGGCAACGTCCGCAGCGCTTACCAGCATCTGGAAACCTGGCTCGGCGAAATGCCGGTCGACGAACTGGCGCGGCGGCATGCAGCAGCCGAACTGGCCTTTCGGCGACTTGGCATCACCTTTGCGGTCTACGGTGAAGAGGACGCGGACGAGAAGATCATCCCCTTCGACGTGATCCCCCGGGTCGTGACCGGCGAAGAGTTCGACGGTATCGAGAAGGGTGTCGTTCAGCGGATCGATGCGCTGAACCAGTTCCTGACCGACATTTACGGCAAGCGCGAAATCCTGAAAGCGGGAATTATTCCGCCGGAGCTGGTCCTCGCCAACCCACAGTTCCAGCCCGTCATGACGCGCATCAAGCCGCCAGGCGGCATCTATTCGCATATCTCCGGTATCGACATGGTGCGAACGTCGGAGGGCTTCTTCGTACTGGAGGACAATCTTCGCACACCGTCAGGCGTCGCCTACATGCTGGAGAACCGCGAAGCCATGCTGCGGCTGTTCCCGACCCTGTTTCAGCAGCACAAGGTCCGGCCCGTCGAGATCTACATCGACCATCTGCAGGACATGATGCGCGAGGTTGCGCCGCGCGGCGTTCGCGGCGATCCGCTCGGCGTCATCCTGACGCCGGGCCCGCTCAACAGCGCCTATTACGAGCACAGCTTCCTCGCCGACCGACTGGGCATCGAGCTGGTCGAGGGTTCGGACCTGTTTGCCGAAGACCGGATGATCTTCATGCGAACGACGGAGGGGCCGCGGCAGGTGGACGTGATCTATCGCCGGATCGACGATGATTTCCTCGATCCCCTGTCCTTTCGCCCCGACACTATTCTGGGGGTTGCCGGTCTGATGGACGCCTATGAGGCGGGAAATGTGACCATCGTGAATGCGCCGGGCGGTGGCGTAGCGGACGATAAGGCGATTTATTCTTACGTCCCGGACATTATCAAATTCTATACTGGCGAGGACGCTATTCTGGACAATGTGCAGACGTTCCGCTGCCGCGAGAAAGATGCGCTGAATTACACGCTTGAGAACCTCGCTGACCTTGTTGTGAAGCGGGTGGATGCGTCTGGCGGATATGGCATGCTGATCGGCCCGCAGGCGACGAAGGCGGAGATCGAGGAATTCGCGCTTCGGATCAAGGACGATCCGGAGGGCTATATCGCGCAGCCGACGCTGGCGCTGAGCACCTGTCCCACCGTAGCTGGGAAAAACATTGCCGAACGGCATGTCGATCTGCGCGCCTTTGCCGTCTCATCACCCGAGGCGACACGCGTCGTCCCCGGCGGGCTGACTCGCGTAGCCCTGAAGGAGGGATCGCTGGTCGTTAATTCCAGCCAGGGCGGCGGCACCAAGGACAGCTGGGTACTCGCCTGATGCTATCGAGAACCGCGAATTCCCTGTTCTGGCTCGGCCGTCATGTCGAGCGCGCGGACTTCATGGCCCGCCTGATGGAAGCCGCCATCCGTTTCGAGGCGCTGCCGCAACCCGACCCCGAAAGCGGCTGGAAGAGCGCGGTCGCCTCGTCGGGGACCGGCGCGCTGTTCAAGACGTACGGTGTGCCCGCGAACCGCGATACGGTCTCCCATTTTCTGGCGCTGGACCCGAACAATCCGAGCTCGATCCGCTGCTGCCTCGACAAGGCGCGGAACGATGCCAGGGTCGTACGAACCGCACTGACGCGCGAGACATTCGAGTCGCTGAACCAGTCCTGGATCGAGTTGCAGGAACGATTGAAGCAGGTCGAGCGCCCGGTCGACATGCAGATGCTGATCGAGCGCGTGAAGCAGGAGGTGCGGAACTTCGAGGGCTCGATCTGGCGCACCCTCGTCCGCAGCGAGAATTTCTGGTTCATCCGGCTGGGCGAGGTGATCGAGCGTGCGGACAACACGGCGCGCCTTCTCGACGTGAAATATCACACGCTTCTGCCGGAGGGCGAGGACGTCGGCGGCGCACTGGACCAGGCGCAATGGACAGCGGTTCTGCGTTCGGTCAGTGCCGTCACGGCCTACCGCCACATCTATCGACAGAACCTGAAGCCTTGGCTGATCGCCGACCTCCTGATCCTGAAGGAAGAGATCCCGCGAAGCCTAGCGCACTGCATGGACGTGGCGAGCGAGTATCTGCATGACCTGCGCGCGCAGCATGGACGCGTCGGCCCCGCTGACCGGCTGGCGCGGCGCATGAGTGACAATCTCGCCGGACTGACGATCGACGATATCTATGCCGACGGTCTGCACGAGTTCCTGCAAACCTTCATTTCCGATAACAACAGGCTGAGCCGCGAAATCGCCCAGCAGTTCTCGTTCTAGGGCAAGCCAATGCGGATCAACATTCAGCACAAGACAGTCTATCGCTACGACGCGAAACCGAGGCGGCTCGTGCAGCTGCTGCGCCTGACGCCGTCGAACTTCGACGGGCAGACGGTCGCGAACTGGACGATCGACATCAATAGCGACGGCGACCTGATCGAGAACCGCGACGCTTATGGCAATACAACGCACTTGCTGACGGTCGAGAATCCCTCCGACACATTGGAGGTGGTCGCGCGCGGTTCGGTCGATACCGACAATACGACCGGCGTCATTGCCGGTGCGCGTGAGCCGCAGCACCCACTGGTGTTCCTGCGCTCAACGGACCTCTCCAAGGTGAACCTCGCCATTGCCGACTATGCCGCCGAACTGACGGCGGGAGAGACGGGCCTTCCAGCTGCCCATGCCCTTCTCGGCGGGCTCTACGAGCGCATTCGTTTCGAACCCGGCGCGACGGACGTGCACACGACAGCCGTCCAGGCCTTCGAGCGCGGCGCGGGCGTCTGCCAGGACCTGGCGCACCTGTTCTGCGGCGCGGCGCGTGCCGTCGGCATGCCGGCGCGCTACGTCTCCGGGCACCTGTTCCGGCGGGACGGTCAGAACAACCAGTTGGCCGCTCATGCCTGGGCCGAAGCCTACATTGACGATCTTGGCTGGGTCGCGTTCGATCCCGCCCATGGGATCAGCGCGGACGATCATTACGTGCGGATTGCCGTCGGCGCCGACTATCGCAGCGCGGCGCCCCTTGTCGGCACGCGCCTTGGCGGCGGCGGTGAAGAGCTTGAGGTTTCCGCCGTCACGAGCGGCAAGCGATTGAAACAGTCGCAAAGCCAAAAGGCCGGTGCTATGTCCCAGTCGCAAATGCAGCAGTCGCCATCCTCCTCCTGAGGGGCAGTTTGTCCCACCAAAGACCCCATGAAAGCCTGACATGACCTATTGCGTTGGCATGCGCATCGACGCTGGCCTCGTCATGATGTCGGACAGCCGGACGAACGCCGGTGTCGACAATATTTCCTCTTACCGGAAGCTGCACATTTACGAGCGGTCAGACCGCTTCGTGGCCATCTGCACAGCCGGCAGTCTGTCGGTTACGCAGAACGCCCTGCTTCGCCTCGACGAGGGTCTCGAGGGTGAACATGATGACCAGCGCGAAACCATCGACAACCAGGCGAACATCTTTCGCATCACCCGCCTGATCGGGCGCGCCCTTCACAGCGCGCGCAACGAGGTGCGCGCCGCGCTGAAGGCCGACGGGATTCGCTCGGGTGCCTCGATGCTGGTCGGCGGCCGGGTAGGCGACGAACCGCTGAAGCTTTTCCGCGTTTACGATGCCGGTAACTCGATCGAGTGCCGACCGGAAAATCCCTTTCTGCAGATCGGCGAGATCAAGTACGGCAAGCCGATCCTCGACCGTGCCCTCACCTACGAGACGCGCATGAACGAGGCGGTGAAGCTGGGCCTGATCAGTTTCGATTCGACGATGCGCTCGAACCTCGCCGTGGGCCTGCCTATCGATATCGTCATGCTGCGCGATCATGTAGGCAGCCGCCCGCTGGAACACACCATCGAGGAAGATGACGAGTATTTCCGCGGGCTCAGCCGCGACTGGTCGGAAAGCCTGAAACAGGCGACGGCGAGCATAGAGCGGCCGGACTTTGTGCCCGCGCGGCCGGGTGACCATGCGCAGGACGCGACCTCAGAGGGGTTTCGCGCCGTGGGTGCGCCAACCGGCTAAGACCGACTGGATGATGCGGGCCGGGTAAAACAGCTTGCGCACGGGCCGCCCGGAACGTGAACGTCGCGCAATTCATCTTTCATCCATGCGCGGGCAGGTTACAGGACGCCATGCGGAAGCCTGCCGCCTGTCTATTCCTTGCCATTCTGGCACTGCCTGCAACCGCATCGGTCCGGGCGCAGGATCTGTCTGCGGACGCTCGGGAGGACGATTCCGGGTTTCCCTATACCGTTGTCGGCGATGCCTTGGTCAAAGTGGGTATCGAGAGCGACTTTCGGCCGCTGTCTGTTCTGCTCGCCGACGACGAAGCGGACACGCGTGCGGAGCTGAACCGGCGCATGCGGGTCGATACCACGACAATACGGACGCTGCTTCAGGAGCGCGGATTCTATGACGCGCTGGTATCTGCGGACTTCGAGCCGGGCGAGCCGCGCGGCCAAGTCGTCTTCACCATCGATCCGGGACCGCTATACCGCTTTTCGGCTGTCAACCCCGCGCTGCTCGGCGTTGCTGTCGGAGATCCGGTGGACAGCAGCGCGGTGTTCGACGCCGTTGCCGCGCTGGCGCTCGACGTTCGGGAGCGGGGCTTCGCCTTTGCCGAAATCGGTGAGCCAGACGTGCTGATCGACCACGAAAACGCAACCGGCATCCTGACCGTCCCCTTTGACATCGGCCCCCCGGGGGCGTTCGGAACGGTCCGCTTCGAGGACCGCGAAACCGCGCCCTTCTCCAACGAACATCTGGCAGTCATCGCACGGTTCGAGCCCGGGGATTCATTCGACCCCGACCTCGTGGAAGACCTGCGGCTCGCCCTTCTATCCACCGGGTTAGTCGGCAGCCTTTCGCTTCGCGAGCGGCGCGGCGAGGCGGCACGCAATGGCGTACCCGCCGTCGATCTGGTCGTCTCCGCCAGCGAAGCCCCGAGCCGGACGATCTCTGGTGAGGTCTCGTTCGACAGCGAGGACGGGTTCCGCCTTCAAGGTGTCTGGCAGAGCCGCGCCTTCGCATCGCCAGAGGGCGCACTGAATTTGACCGGTATCGTCAGCGAACAGCAACTGCTGGCGGGCGCGGAACTCCGCTATTCAAACTGGCGGCGCCGCGACCGGTCGCTGTCACTGCGCAGTGCGCTCTTCTCCGAGGATCGCGACGCCTTCTTCAACCGCGGCGCAGAGATCGGTGTGGCCATCGAGCGCGAAACCACCCTGATCTGGCAGAAGCGCTGGACCTACCGCGTCGGTGCCGAGGCGCTGTTCACGCAGGAACGGGACCGGTCGGGCATTCAGACCTCACTTCGCGACTATGTGATCGCTGCCGCCCCCGCCACGGTTGCGTTCGACGCGACCGACGACCTGCTCGACCCGCGCGAAGGTGTGCGGTTCGAGGCGCATCTGAGTCCCGAGGCCTCCCTACGCGATCAGGTCTTCGGCTATGCCGTCGCCCAGCTTGGCGTCAGCGGTTATTTCCCAGCGAGCGACAGGGTCGTTCTTGCTGGCCGGGCGCTCGTGGCCAGCATAGCGGGTTCGGCGCGCCGGAACATCGCGCCGTCGCGGCGGCTCTACGCGGGCGGCGGCGGATCAGTGCGCGGCTTTGGCTTTCAGGATATCGGACCGCTCGATACCGACGGCAACCCGATCGGCGGTCGCAGCAAGATCGAGGGGTCGCTGGAGAGCCGTTTTCGGTTCGGCGACTTTGGCGCTGCCGTCTTCGCCGATGTGGGCCAGGTATACACAAGTTCGGCACCGGGCTTCGACGATCTGCGCGTGGGCGTTGGCGGGGGCCTGCGTTACTATACCAGTTTCGGACCGATCCGCGTAGATGCGGCGCGGGCGCTCGCACGCCGGGACAACGAGCCCGAAGTCGCCGTCTACGTGTCTATCGGACAGGCCTTTTGATGCGGCGCTGGGTAAAGCGGGTCATGCTGGCAGCCCTGCTGCTGCCAATCATCCTGATCGCGGGCGTCCTGTTCCTGACGGATACAGCGCCGGGACGGGCGGTGGTTATCAGTCAGTTCGACCGGCTATCCGAGGCTCTTGGCGTCGACGTTGAGGCGGCGCGCCTGACCGGAAGCCTGCGCGGAACCTTTGCTATCGAGGATCTTGTGCTCGCGGACGCCGCAGGTCCTTTCTTCCGCTCGCCGCGTGTGGAGATTGACTGGCGTCCCTGGCGCTATGTCGCCGGTGACGGTGTCGTTATCCGGTCGATTACTGCAAACAGCGCGGCGCTTGTCCGGTTGCCGAGCATTGACGCCCCCGAAGAGACTGGGGCCGGGACCGATATCAGGATCGAGGCGCTCGACATTACCGCGCTGCAGATTTCCGACGCTGTTGCCGCGGACGCGCCGACGGCTTCGGTGACAGGACGCCTGTCGATTGCAAGCGGCGCATTTTCGGGCGCAGTTCGCCTGGTAAGCGATGAGGGCGGCGACAATCTGAACCTCGAAATCGATGCCAATCCGGCGCGCGACCAACTGCGCGCTGAAGGGCTAGGGAGGTTTCCCGCGGGCGGGCTGGTCGCGGCTGCGCTTGGTATCGACCGCGGTGTTACTTTGCAGCTTTCCGGAACCGGCGGCTGGCAAGCGTGGGAAGGGCAGTTTCGCGCCCAGCTGGATGACGACCCCCCGCTTTCGGCGCTGAGAATTGCCGGTACGGACGGCACCTTTCGCCTGAGGGGGCGCGTCGATCCCGCAGCCCTGACCGGTGGTATCGTAGAGCGGATATCGCCAACCGGGTTCGCCCTCCGCGGTAGCCTGTCGGTTGGCACGGGGCGTGTACCGTTCATCCTCAATGCGCGTTCCGAAGCGGCGGCCATCGAAGCGCGGGGCGCTCTTTCACGAAGCTTGGGCACGCTGTTCGACGGACGCCTCCGCATCGACCTGCTACAGCCAGCGATGTTGCTGAGCACACTGGGTGGCTCGCAGATGCAGCTAACCATGCGCGGCGCCGGGCCGCTGGCGAAACTTGGCGGAACCTATGCGTTTTCAAGCGACTGGGTCTCGCTTGGCAATCAGCGCCTGCCGAACCTGCAGGCTGTCGGCGATTACGGCGCGCTGACAGAAGGTGGCAGTTTCTCGATCAAGGGCGGGTTTGATACGCTGCAGGGGGCGGGCGCGTTTGTCGCCGACCTGATGCGCGGCGGACAGCTGACTGCGCCGATCACCCTCGACGGATACCTCCTGACGTCGAACGCGGCGCGGTTTTCTAGTGATGTCGGCAGCGCCAGCGGGCGACTGACCTTGAACCTGGAGGACGGACGGTATGATATCGCTGCCGACGTTGTCGCGCCGTCCTACGAAATTCCGGCCTATGGTGAGGTTGCCTACCGCGGGCGCCTGCGCTTGCGCCCAGACCCTGCGCAGCCGCGAAAGCTGCGCGTATCAGGGCCGTCCACCATCGAGACCAAACGCCTCGACAATGGCTTTCTCGCCTTTCTGGCAGGCGGGTTTCCGACTGCCGAGGCCGTGATCGACCGGGGCGCTGACGGCACCATCTCCTTAACCAAAGCGATCGTCGAAGGGCCGGGCCTGTCACTGACCGGGAGGGGTGAGTACCGGCTCGGTCAGCAGATCAGCGCTGAAGCCTCCGGCCGCCATTCGCTGTTCGGCCCGCTATCCGTGGAACTTGATGGCGACCTGGGGCGGCCAAAAGCCAATCTCCTGATCGAACGCTATAGTCTGGGCCTGCCGATCACCGATATTGCCGCAAGCTTTGCCCCAGACGACCGCGGATATGCGGTGCAAGCAAATGGCTCGAGCCTCGTGGGCAATCTAAGGCTAGCCGGACGGATCGACCTGGATCCGGGCAACACGGTGTTTCGAATGACCGAGATCGCCGGTGCGGGCCTGACCGCCTCGGGCACTCTGCAGTCCCCTACTGGCGTGCCCGTCGCCGGAACCCTCGCCATCGTCGGTGACGGGGTTCGCGGCGCGGCAGATTTTTCGCCCGCGTCTGCCGGTCGCCAGCGCATTGCGGTTTCCGCGGCGCTGGCGCGGGCCAGTCTCGGTACGCGTGCAGAGCTAACGGTCGGGCGCGGTGCCGTTGACGCGGCGTTTCTGGTTGGCGGGGACGGCGAGCCGCCCGAGGCGGTCATCGAGGCCGGGGGACAAGGCATACGCCTCGGCGATGTCCAGCTTGCCGATGCCGGGCTGACCTATGAACTTGCGGGGGGACAAGGCCGCCTTGCTCTGACCACACAGGGCCGCCGAGGGGGACCGTTTGCCGTGCGGGCGGATGTACGGGTGCTGCCCGAGACGATTTCCGCCGACCTGTCAGGCATCTATCGCGGCGACCCTTTTGAACTCGAGCAGCCCGCCCGGATTGCCATTGCCGAGGATGGCTACCGCATGGCGGAAGCGATCCTGTCGCTGTCCGAAGGGACCGCCGCGCTGTCAGGCGAATGGACGAATGATGTCTTTGCTTTCGATCTCGCTCTAGATGAAGCAACATTAGCCCCCTTCTCTCTTGTCGATCCCAGGTTTGCGGCGGAGGGCACGGTGACGGGCCGTATCACGGCCGACATCACGGAACTGACCCAGTCCGGCGAAGCGGAGCTCGCGCTGCGCCGGTTCACCAGAACCACGGGCGTCGAGGGGCCGCCGCTGGATATCAACTTGTCCGGCGCGCTTGAGGACAATGCAGCCGCGCTTTCGGCGCGCGTCGCCGGGCCGGATGGCGAAGAGCTTGGAACGGCGCGGGCGCTGATGACAGGCCTCAGGGATCTCAGGTCCGGTCCGTTGTCGACGATCACCGGGGCAAGCCTGAACGGAGCGCTGCAGTTTGAAGGCCCGGCAGAAGCGATCTGGGCCCTGACCGGCGTGGATGCCGTCGCCGTTTCCGGGCCGCTGACCGCGCGGATCGAAGCGGAGGGCGTGGTCGATGACCCGGTGTTTTACGGAAGCCTGACCGGGGATGCGCTGCGGTTTGAAAGCGCGGCCAGCGGTACGGTCATTGACGGCATCAATCTTGACGGTGTCTTCGACGGATCGACACTTCGTCTTGCCCGGTTCACGGGGACAAGCCGGGGCGGCGGAACGGTCGAGGGGGCGGGTGAACTCGACCTGTCGCTGCTGCGCGGGTTCCCGTTCGCAATCCGTCTGGAAAGCGATGGCGCAGAGCTGGTCGATATCGCAACGCTCCGCGCCCGTGTCAGCGGCGATGTGATTGTCAGCGGCGCCGTCGATGGCGGCGAGATCAGCGGCGGCCTGACCGTCGACAGTGCCCGCTACCGCCCGGATGCCGCCCAGCTTGCCCGCATTCCGCTGCTGGCTGTCCGGGAAGTCGGCACGGCGTTTACGAGAGCGCCGCGTGCCGTTGCCGAGCCCGGACAATGGAACCTGGACGTCACCACATCGGGGGGTAGTGACATCCTGGTTCGCGGACGGGGTCTCGACAGCGAATGGCAGGTTGATTTCGACCTGACCGGCGAGGCGACCCAGCCGCGGCTGGTCGGCCGCGCCAGCCTGATCCGCGGCGACTATGATTTTGCCGGTCGCCGGTTCGATCTGACGCGGGGCGAGCTGGACTTTCAGGGCGACTATCCCCCGGACCCGTCTGTCAGCATCGATGCCGAGGCGCGGATCGAGGGGCTGACCGCTCGCATCGAGATCCGCGGCCTGTCGAGCGAACCCCAGATCCGCCTGAGCGCTGTCCCTGCCTTGCCCGAGGACGAGATCCTGGCGCGCATTCTTTTCGGCAGCTCATTGACCAATTTGAACCCGGGCGAGGCGGTGCAGCTAGCCGGGGCCCTGGCAGCGTTCCAGGCGGGCGGACAAAGTGCGCTCGACCCCATTGGTAATTTGCGGGATGCACTCGGTATCGACCGGTTGCGGGTCGGCGGTAGCGAGGAAGGCGGGACGAGCATCGCAGCCGGTGAGTTCATCGGCCAGCGAACCTATGTCGAGCTGGGCACCGATACGCGCGGCGAGACGGCGACGCAGATCGAGCACGCCTTGAACCGGGTCTTCTCCGTGTTCGGGCGGGTATCGACCTTTGGTGCGAACAGTGTGGGAGTGCGGGCCAGCAATGATTACTGACACGGCCTCCGCGCGCACCGTCGCCTTCGCACCGGGACGCGGCACGTTCATTGCGGCGGTTTTCCTCGGCTCGTTCCTGCTGTTTCTCGTACAGCCCATGTTCGCCCGGCTGGCCCTCCCGTCTCTCGGCGGTGCGCCGGCTGTCTGGAGCGTGGCGCTGGTTTTCTATCAGGCCGTGCTGCTTGCGGGGTACCTCTATGCCCATCTGCTGACAAAGGCGGGGCTGCGTATCCAGCCCCTGGTTCACATCACGCTGTTCGCGGCGGCGGCACTGACCCTGCCCATCGCCCTCGAAGAGCTTGGCGGCGCGCAGCGGTTCGGACCGACAGCCTGGCTGCTCCTGACCCTCGCAGCGTCCATCGGCCCGGTGTTCTTCGTGGTCTCGTCGCAGGCGCCGCTCCTGCAAAGCTGGTATGCGCATGGCGCGAAAACAGCGGGACGCGAGCCGTATTTCCTGTACGCCGCGTCGAACGCGGGAAGCCTGCTGGCGCTGGCGGTCTACCCGCTGGTGATCGAGCCCAATGTCGATGTCGATGCGCAGAAGATGCTGTGGTCTATCGGCTTCGTGCTGCTGGCGGTCCTGACCGCTCTGGCGGGGCGCGGTCTGAGTCCGGTAGCCGTTGCCGCGGCGCCAACTGCCACTTCCGAGCCGATTGCCGTGAAAACCTATGGCTACTGGCTGGCGCTGGCGGCGGTGCCATCGGGTCTGATGATCTCCACGACCAGCTACCTGACGATGGATATCGTTTCTGGCCCCCTGCTCTGGGTCATTCCGCTCGGGCTCTACCTTCTCAGCTTCATCGTCGCCTTTTCCGAAAGCGGCGGTGTGTTCGTCCGGCAGGCGCGGTTCATCGCGCCGCTGATGCTGCTGGTCATCGGCGCTTACGTGTTCGTGGCCGAGGGTATCTTTGCCTTCCTGTTCGCAATGGCGGGGCTGGTCCTGCTGTTCTACCTCGCGCTGGCCCTGCACGGCGAACTGGCAAGGACCCGGCCAGAACCGGCGCGCCTTACGAATTTTTACCTTACCATGTCGGCAGGCGGTGTGCTGGGCGGGTTGTTCCCGGCCCTGATCGCTCCGGCTCTCTTCGACTGGGTTTGGGAGCACCCGCTGCTGCTGATCGGGGCAGCGGCACTGCTGCCTGCCACGCCGCTGCTGAAGGTCTGGGCGAACCAGCTGGAAGGCCGTCATGGTCCGCTGATCGTCGGCGGTTTGGTTGCCATCAGCTTCGGCCTTGCGGTGATCGTTGCTGTTGCTGGCAGCGACGCCGTTGAACCGGCCGCCATCGGCATCAGCCTCGCCGCCGTCCTGCTGCTGGGTCACCGCCTTGCCTTCGCCGCGGCGTTTACCGCACTGCTGCTCGCCGTCGGCGGATGGGACCTGCTGACCGGCGACCGGGAAGAGCGGCAGCGCAGCTTCTTCGGCGTCTACACCGTTCAGGTCGACGAGGAAGCCGGGGTTCGCCAGCTTCTGCACGGCACGACGCTGCACGGCTCGCAGCGGCTGGGCGAGGATGCCCTGTCGCCGGTCGGCTATTACGGACCCGGCAGCGGCGCGGTGCTGGCGCTGGAAGACGCGGCGGCGGATGCGGAGGTCGGGATTGTCGGCCTCGGGATCGGGGCGCTCGCCTGCTACCGCCAGCCTGACCAGGACTGGACTTTTTACGAGATCGATCCGGTCGTCGTTGAGATTGCGCAGGACGAGCGGCTGTTCTCCTATCTGCCGGACTGTACGCCGGATGCCGAGATCATCATCGGCGATGCGCGCCTTAGCTTGCAGGAGGACCCGGCGCGGACATTCGATGTGCTTGTTATCGATGCCTTTTCCTCCGATGCCATTCCGCAGCATTTGATGACCGTAGAGGCGTTCCAGCTTTACCGGGCGCGGCTGAAGCCCGGCGGCAAGCTGGTGGTGCATATTTCCAACCGCTACCTCGATCTTGCGCCGGTGGTCGCGGCCATTGCGGAGGAGATCGGCATGGCCGCGCGCCTTCGCGACAACCAGCCGGGCGACCCCCTCTATGCCCGCTCGATTTACGTCGTGCTGGCGGACAGCGAGGCGGAACTGACGGCAATGGACAGCGCCCGAGACTGGTCGTCGATGCCGACCCGGCGGGTCGAGCCGTGGCGCGACAATTTCGGGTCGATCATGTCTGTGCTGCGATACTGATCCCCCCTCTTTTCTGTCATTCCCGCGGAAGCGGGAATCCAGTGATGGCGACGGCGAAGCAGGGCCCATGTTCAGTTGCCGACCGGCTGGATTCCCGCGTACGCGGGAATGACGGAACCTCAACCGCCTGCGCTACTGATTGGCGCTGTAGACGAGTTCGCCGCCGACCCAGGTCTGCAGCACCGTCATGTCCCAGATGCCGTCCGGATCATCCGCCAGCGGATCGCCGTCGACGAGGATGAAGTCGGCCCACTTCCCCGGTGTCAGGGTGCCAAAGCGCCCCTCCGCCTGCATCGCGTAGGCCGCGCTGACGGTGAAGCCGGTCAGGGCCTCGGCAGGGCTGAGCGCCTCACCGAAGATCCAGCCGTCCGAGGGATTGCCGTCCCGGTCCTTGCGCGTGATGGCGGCGTGAAGGCCGAAGAGCGGCTCGACCGGTTCGACGGGGAAATCCGAACCCAGCGCCAGACGCGCGCCGGAGTTCACCAGCGAGCGCCAGGCATAGGCCCCCTTCAGGCGCTCCGGCCCGATGCGGTCCTCGGCCATGTTCTTGTCGCTGGTGGCGTGGGTTGGCTGAACCGACGCGATGACGCCCAGTTCACCGAAGCGCGGCAGGTCTTCCAGCGCGACCACCTGCGCGTGTTCGATGCGCGGACGGCCCACCGGGAGGTAGCGTTGGACGTCGGACACGGCATCGAGAACTTCGCGGTTGGCGGCGTCGCCGATGGCGTGGATGGCGAGCTGGTGGCCGGCCTGACTGGCAAGGACCATCTGGTTGCGAAGCTGCGCGCCGGTCGTGATCCACAGACCGAACCGATCCGGGGCATCGGAATAGGGCTCCATCAGCCGCGCCCCGCGCGAGCCGAGCGCGCCGTCGACGTAGAGCTTCACGCCGAGGAGCGCGAGCCGGTCGCGGTTCATCCAGCCGGTCGGTTCCTCCGGTGCGATCGCCATCAGCGAGTCCATTCCGGCGGCGTAAGCCGCGATGCGGGCGGTCATGCGGCCATTGGCGGCGAAGCGCTTCATGACGTCAAACGCATCGGCCGTCACACCCATGTCGGCCGCCGCCGTCATTCCGGTTGCCGCCATCGCATCGAGTGCGGCCTGTAGCCGGGCCGCCAGCTCGGTTTCGTCAGGCGCGCCGATGGCCGCATAGAGCGGCGCAGACGCGGTATCGACGAACACGCCGGTCATGCGGCCATCGGCGTCGCGAATGACCTGACCGCCATCGGGGTCGGCCATGTCCTGCGCGATGTTCGCCAGCGCGATGGCGGCGCTGTTCGCCCAGGTGGCGTGGCCGTCGACGCGCTCCAGAACGACCGGGCGGTTCGGAACCACGCCGTCGAGGTCGGCGGCTGTCGGGAAGTCGGCGAGGTCCCAGTTCACCTGGTTCCAGCCGCGCCCGGTGATCCAGTCGAGGTCCGGGTTGGCGGCGGCATAGTCCGCGAGCATCCGCAGCGCCTCGTCGAGCGAGGACGTGCCGGACAGGTCGAGGATTCGCAGCGTTTCGCCGAGCCCCATGATGTGGCCGTGTGCGTCGATCAGACCGGGGAGAAGCGTTGCGCCCTCGGCATCGAGCACTCGGTCGGCGTCGGGGATCAGGTTGCCGTCCTGCCGCGTACCCTCGACCCGGCCCTGATCGTCGACAATCAGCGTCGAAAAGCGCTGCAGGCGGCCCACGGCGTCGATGGTGTAGCCGTTCGCGTTGATCACGACGGTGCGGGCATCTGCGGCGGCGGGGACGGCGAGACTGGCCGTGGCGATCGCAGCAGCGAGGAGGGCGGAACGGATCATATCTGGTCTTTCAACGGAAACGGATGAGCGAGTCGCTGTGTAGGTCACACTGGGTCACACCTCAACGCGCGCGCATGTGCGCGTGTGCGCGCGTGCGGGTGCGAGGCTGACGGGGTCCTGAATGCGGTTTGTATGAATGGCTGGCGGCGTCGAACATCGAGGGAAATGTTATTCGGCGACGTCTGAATAGGACAGCGAAAAGCGCGGCGGGCTGTCTCGCCCCCTCTACTGTCATCCCGGCGCAGCTTGCACCCGCGAAGGCGGGTGGCCGGGACCCACTCCGTTTTGCTGGCGAGGCTGCTTGGGGGTGGAAATGTCACGGCGTGGGTCCCGGCCTTCGCCGGGATGACAAGTGGGAAGGGGGGTGTCTGTCCCCTCACCCCCGGAAGCGGCGGAGGAGGCTGGAGGTGTCCTGGCGGCCGCCGCCGAGGGCCTGCACGTCCTTGTAGAACTGGTCGACGAGGGCGGTCAGCGGCAAGGGTGCGCCGAGGCGGTCGCCCTCCTCGAGCACAAGGCCGAGATCCTTGCGCATCCAGTCGACGGCGAAACCGAAATCATACTCGCCCTTCGCCATGGTCGCGGCGCGGTTGTCCATCTGCCAGCTTTGCGCCGCGCCCTTGCCGATCACGTCGAAGACGGCATCCGGATCGAGGCCGCTTTCCAGCGCGAAATTGACGCCCTCCGCCAGCCCCTGAAGGATTCCGGCGATACAGATCTGGTTGACCATCTTCGTCGTCTGGCCCGCACCCGGACCGCCCATCAGCGCGGTTTTCTTCGCATAGGCCTGCATGATGGGATCGGCGCGGGCGAAATCGGCCTCCGCCCCGCCGACCATGATGGTGAGCGTGCCGTTTTCCGCGCCGGCCTGACCGCCGGACACCGGCGCATCGAGGGTTCCGATACCCCTGCCCTGCCCGGCCTCCGCGAGTTCGCGGGCGATGTTGGCGCTGACGGTGGTGTGATCGACGAACAGGCTGCCCTCCGCCATCGCGGCGAAGCAGCCGCCTTCGCCGAGCGTAACGGCGCGCAAATCCTCGTCGCGGCCGACGCAGGCGAAGACGATCTCGGCGCCGTCAGCGGCGGCGGCGGGGGTGGTCGCGGCGCGGCCGGCATGTTCGGCGGCCCAGCGCTCCGCCTTCTCCGCGGTGCGGTTGAAGACGGTCACGTCATGACCGGCGGCGGCGAGGTGGCCGACCATGGGGTAGCCCATGACGCCGAGGCCGAGAAATGCGAGCTTTGCCATGAGTGCGGGGCATAGCCGTCCATGCGTTGCCGGTTAAGCCCCGGATGCCCAGGGTTCGGACCCATAAATCGGAACGCTTGTGACGATGTGGATTTTGTTCGCTGGCAAGGCGTAAGGAGCGGAGCGATGCGGAAGCATCGTGACCGACGCAGCGACGCGGCCCAGCGGGCGAAGGACGCATCGCCGCGTAGCGGTCGTCCGCAGGTGCAGTTTGGCGTTGTCGAAGCCGCTCACCGGGCCTCCGGGCCCGCCTTCACGGCGTCTCCTAGCCAAACTGCACCTGCGGACGATCCCAAGCATTCCCATTTAGGGGTCCGAACCCTAGATTGGCGGTGAGCCGATGCCCCGCACCCTACGCCTCCTTATCGCCGCCATCATGGTCGGCGCGCTGGCCGCGAGCCTGTTTTTCGGGTTCAGCCGCTGGCAGGATCAGGAGGTCTACCGCGAGGTGATCGCGACCGAGATCGCCGAACCGGTGGGCACGGGTGCATTCGTCGAGGCGCTGAACCGCTGGGTCTATAACAAGGAGGGCTTCGCGCAGTGCCAGGCGCGCTATGTCTGGGACCCCTTGGGTTCGACGACGATGCAGATATTCGAGCTGGGCGGCGACTGTTCGGACAAGTCGCGGCTGCTGGCGGCGATGCTGAAGTCCGTTGGCATGGAATCGACGCTGGTGATGCTGCAGCCCTGCCGCGACTGCGCGTCGACGCATACGGTGGTGAATGCGGAGACGGCGGACGGGGACCTGGTTTCGGCGGACCCTGTTTATGACCTCGTCTTTCCCGATCCGGGGGGCGGTTATTACGGCGTGGCGGAGGTGCGCGACGATCCTTCCATCCTAGAGCGGCGGCTGGCCGAGCTGAGCATCGAGCGCGGGCCGGCGGACAAGATCAACTTTCACGATCCCGACGAGATGAAATACGGCTTTCCGAAGACGGTGAACTGGGACCGGGACGGCCTGTTCCGAACGGCGGGCGCGGGTGTCGCCATGCTGACCGACGAGC
This sequence comes from Pacificimonas sp., assembly GCA_036351775.1. GTDB lineage: Bacteria > Pseudomonadota > Alphaproteobacteria > Sphingomonadales > Sphingomonadaceae > Pacificimonas. Next base: position 86,321 of record JAZBPX010000043.1, read on the forward strand.
CGTTCCTGGTGCAGCGGCCGCACTTCTTCGAGGACCCGAAACTGTTCCTGACCATGGCAAGCCTGGGGCTGGCGGCGCTGTGCGGCATTCTGCTGGTGCTTTTCCCGGCGCGGAGGCGTTAGCCCATTACCTGTCATCCCCGCGCAGGCGGGGATCTGTACGAGCCGCCCTTTGGAGAGATCCCCGCCTGCGCGGGGATGACAAAAATGGGCCGGCGGATGATGAACAAGAGGAGCTTGAGAACCCTATGTCCGACTATGATCTGATCGTCATCGGTGCCGGCCCCGGCGGCTATGTTGCCGCCATCCGCGCCGCGCAGAACGGCCTGAAGGTGGCCTGCGCGGAAGGGCGCGAGACGCTGGGTGGCACCTGCCTGAACGTCGGCTGCATCCCGTCAAAGGCGCTGCTGAACGCCAGCGAATTCTACCACGAGGCGCATTCCGGCGCGCTGGAGAAGTTCGGCGTGAAGCTGGGCGGTGTCGAGCTGGACTGGGACGCCATGCTGGCCGAGAAGGACAAGGCGGTCAGCGAGCTGACCGGCGGCATCGAGATGCTGTTCAAGAAGAACAAGGTCGAATGGCTGAAGGGCCATGCCAGCTTCAAGGACGCGAACAGCGTCGAGGTGGGCGGCAAGACTTACAGCGCCGACAGCTTCATCATCGCGACCGGCTCCTCCGTCACCCCCCTGCCCGGCGCGGAGATCGACGAGGAGGTCATCGTATCCTCCACAGGCGCGCTGGCGCTGAAGACCGTGCCGAAGACGATGGTCGTCATCGGCGGCGGCTATATCGGGCTGGAGCTGGGCAGCGTCTACAACCGCTTGGGCACCGAGGTGACTGTGGTTGAATATTTCGACCGCATCGTCCCGGCGATGGACGAGGAAGTGACGAAAGCCTTCACCCGCATCCTGAAGAAGCAGGGCCTCAACCTGAAGACCGCGACGAAGGTCGTGAAGGTCGAGCGCAAGGGCGACCAGGCCGAGGTGACCGTCGAGCCGGCGGGCGGCGGCGATGCGGAAACCCTGACGGTGGATGCCGTGCTGGTGGCGATCGGGCGGAGGCCGAATACCGACGGCCTGAACCTCGAAGCGGCGGGCCTTTCGACAAATGAGCGCGGCGTTCTGGAAAGCGACCATGAGGGCCGCACGGCGGTGGACCATATCCGGGCCATCGGCGACGTGACCGATGGCCCGATGCTGGCGCACAAGGCGGAGGATGAGGGCATCGCCGTCGCCGACTGGATTTCCGGCCGCCAAGGCTATGTGAACCACGCCGTCATCCCGGCGGTGGTCTATACCCACCCGGAAGTCGCGACCGTCGGCAAGACCGAGGAAGAGCTGAAGGAAGCGGGCGTCGACTACAAGAAGGGCAAATTCCCGATGGGCGCGAACAGCCGCGCGAAAACGAACCGCGACACGGACGGCTTCGTGAAGGTGCTGGCCGACGCGGAGACCGACCGCGTGCTCGGCGTGCACATCATCTCGTCCATGGCCGGCACCATGATCGCGCAGGCCGCGCAGGCGATGGAATTCGGCGCAAGCTCAGAAGATATTGCGCTGACGTGCCACGCGCACCCGACGCACAGCGAAGCGGTGAAGGAAGCGGCGATGGACGTGGAGGGGAAACCGATTCATGCGTAATCGGCGGTTGGCGGTCTTTGGGTGGGAATCTGACTGTTTGGTTTCAGGTTGCGAACACGATATGCTGCCATAGTTTTCTCGGCTCAATACGGGAGCGATTAGTGATACTGGCAGCAGCACAGTTTCGAAGCAAAGCGGGCGATGTCGCGTCCAACATTGATCGGCATTTACAGTTCGCCGATGAGGCTAACCGTCATGGTGCAGATATCATCGTCTTTCCGGAGTTGTCGCTATCAGGATACGAACCGACGCTGGCAGAGGGTCTCGAAACTACGGCTGACGACACGCGCTTTGAGCCGCTGAAAAGACATGCGCAGGCACTCACAATGACCATCTGCGCCGGCATGCCGTTAATGACGAGCGGCAAGCCTGAAATCGGAATGATTGTATGGCAGCCGGATGGACGTGCGGAGACTTATGGAAAACAGATACTGCATGACGATGAATTGCCATTTTTCTCGTCCGCCAAACGCAATCTGACGATTTCGATCAAGGGACAATGCCTTGTTCCTGCGATCTGCTATGAGTCCCTACAGACAAGTCATGCCGAGGCTGCGTCCAAAGGCGGTGCTAACGTCTATTTAGCGTCTGTGGCCAAACCCGAAGGAGGCATGCGGAAAGCGGTCGCGCATTATCCAACAATGGCGAAACAACATAAGATGACGGTGATAGTTGCGAATGCGGTTGGCCCATCGGACAATTTCGTTTCAGTCGGACAGTCCGCGGTCTGGAACTCGACCGGGGGATGTCTTGGGAGCTGCAACGAAACCGACGAAGCGCTTTTGATTGCTGATATGCCGAACGGCTGTGTCGAGATTGTCGACCTGTAAGCTGAACATCCGCTTTCGGTCATTCGGCGAACGCGGTTCTATGACTGGAACTGGGTCGGAAGCAACCATACAAAGGTTCGCTAAGAACTCGGCTCCTCGCCGGATGTCAGGGGCGTGTGTATGCCGCATTCGGTTTTGTCCCAGCCGCGCCAGTGGCCGGAGTGGGGGTCTTCGCCGGACTGGCCCTTTGACGTGTAGCCGATGGAGTTCGGTGCGTCCTCAGAAGATATTGCTCTGACTTGCCACGCTCACCCGACGCATAGCGAGACGGTGAAGGTGCGGCGATGGACGTGGAGGGGAAGCCTGTTCACGCTCATGAGGGTTTCGCGGCCTGTTGTTGCCGCGAACTGAACGTAACTACCCTCCGCCCTCCCCGGTGGTTCGTGCGGGGTTCTAGTCCGGTTGGCCGCTGAGAAACGACCGTGCGTCGGCTCGGCCCTGGTCCCAGGTTTCCTCGATTTTCTCGCGTTCGGTGAAATCGATCTTGTCGGCTTCCACCTCTTTTGAGGGCATGATGAAGGTCTTGTCTTCACTGTCCGGCATGTTGCGGTAGCGGCTGGTCATCAGAACGAGCGTCCGGCCCTCGTCCGGTTCGGGGAACGGCGCCTTCGTCACCATGCCGCCGTCAACGACATCGTTGCCCTCCCAGCAGGGGATGTCGAAGACCGGCGGGATGGTCGCCGCCGCGCAGACGAGGTCGATCAGCTTGCCGTCCCGCGCCGCCTGACGCGCATCGACCATCAGGGCTTCCAGGCCGAGCAGGCGCGTATAGCGAAGCCTGGGATTGCCCGTCGTCAGCTGCTCCACCTTGTAGCCGACCGCGCAGATGGCGGCGAACAGGCGTGTGGGCAGATAGGGCGGCGGGCATCCGAGCAGAACCTGGAACGCGGGGCCATTGGCGATCCTCTCGACCGCATCCGGAGGCAGCGTCCCGCATACCGCCTCTCGGTAGAGTTCCTGATGCGGCGTTGCATTGTCGCTCTTCAGGTCGATATTGCGTTCATTGCGCTCGAAAATGTCGCCCATTACCTGTTTGCAGCGTTCATCATTGCCGCTGATCCACGCCGAACCCGAAAGCGCCCCGCCCGACACACCGCAGACCCGCCGCGGCGCAAAGTCGCCCACGGTCCCGGCCTCCTTCAGGAACCCGCCATGCCAGAAACAGCGGGTGCCGCCGCCGGAGAACACCACCTGTTCGAAGCTGGAGGGGTCAAAGGACATAGGTGAGCATTTTCAACGGCCCTGAAGGTTTTGACAAACAGATTGGCCATGCGCGAGTCGCGGGTCAAGCAACGGCAGCCTGCACCCATTGACCTCAAGCGGCGCTCCGGCTGCTTTGCGGCCCGACAGTCCTCTTACGGAACTTCCCCGCCACGCGATCAATTGTTGAATAAAAGGGAGTAATCAATGAGAAAGCTCGGGATCGCAATACTCGTGGTGGCAGCACTTATGCTTGCCGCCGTCCTCGTTTCTCTGATTCCGAGCGACCAGTGGTTCATAAGGACGGTCGACCTTGTTCGCGAACCCATGTCGTATATCGCCGCAATTATGCTGGTTGTGGCCCTGTTCATCAAGGCCGCGCCCCGCTGGGCGGCCGTGTCGATCCTTGGTCTCGTCATCGTCATAAACGTGTGGCGCATCTGGCCCTATTCAGCCCTCGCTGGAACGGACCTGGCGCTCGCCGATACCGCGGCGGCGCAGGCAGGCAGCCAGTGCTTCTCCGCCATGGCGGTGAACGTAAAGGTGAAAAACGAGGGGTATGATGCCGTTGCGCAGCAAATCCGCCGCCACGATCCGGACCTGCTGTTCCTGATGGAAACCGATGCCCGGTGGATCGCAGAGCTCGAACCCGTCATCTCCGCCTACAGCCATGTTGAGCGGCACCCGCAGCCTGAAGCCTTCGGACTGGTCTTCGCCACGCGTCTGCCGGTGCAGAAATCCAATGTGGTGGAAAATACCCACAGGGATACGCCGACCCTTTACGCCACCGTCCAGCCGCAGGGTGCGGGGCCGATCGAGTTTATCGGCCTGCATCCAAAGCCGCCGCTGCCAGCTTGGGATACCGACCTGCGCGACGAGAACATCGTGAACGCGGGGGTGCAGACGCCGGACCGTCTGCCCGATGCGCTGGTCATGGGCGATTTCAATGACGTTCCCTGGTCTCGCACCACGTCGAAGTTCCGCGAGGCGGGTGAGTGGCGCGATCCGCGAATTGGCCGCGGCACCTACCCCACCTTCCCCGCGAACCTGCTGCTCGCAGGCTGGCCGCTCGATCAGATCATGGTGAAGGGCGAACTGGAAGTCGCCTCCTTCGAGATCATGCCGGACAATGGTTCAGACCACCGCGCGATCCTGACCACTGTGTGCATGAACTAGCGCCTGCCGGGAGCCATCCCGGCTGGGTGAGACGTGGGATACGGTGGGATACGGCCTTTGCGCTAGCCCCTAAAAACTCGGTTCTTCGCCCGGGTTCAGCGGCGAGTGCATGCCGCATTCGGTCTTGTCCCAGCCGCGCCAGCGGCCGGACCGGGGGTCTTCGCCGGGCTGGACCTTTGACGTGCAGGGCGCGCAGCCGATCGACGGATAGCCGCATTCCTCCAGCGGGTGACGGGGGAGGTCGTGCGTTTCGAACCAGGCGTCGATATCGGACCGCTGCCAGTCGATGATCGGGTTGATCTTCAGCTTGCCGTCCGTATCCGCCTCGACGCGCGGAAGGAGCGTTCGGGTGCCCGCCTGAAACGCCTTGCGGCCCGTGATCGAGCCGGAGAAGCCGGAGAGCGCGCGCTTCAGCGGCAAGACCTTGCGGATCTCGCAGCAGCCGTCGGGGTCATAGGACCAGCGCAGGCCCTTCTCGTCCTTCGCCGCGAGGTCGGCGGGGTCGGGTTCGACGCTCCGCACATTTGTAAGGCCGAGACGCTCGATCAGCGTGTCGCGGTAGGTGAGCGTCTCGGGAAAATGCTTGCCGGTTTCGAGGAAGATTACCGGGATCGCCGGGTCGACCTGCGCGGCGAGGTGCAGAAGAACGGCGCTTTCGGTGCCGAAGCTGGAGACCATGGCGAGTTCGCCGGGGAAGCGGTCGTTCAGCATGGCGTCAAGGAACTCGTGCGCCTCCGCCGCGCGAAACTCGCGGTTCAGCGCCATGGCGTCGCCGTTGGTGTAGCCGAGGTTCAGGCGGTCGGGCGCGCGCGCTTCGCCGCGCCGCTCGCCCTTCGACGGGCTCGGGTCGAACGGGTCTTCCGCGTTCGGCTGGCTTTCAGCCTGTCGAAGCACTTTAGAGGCTGCCTCAGCCATGCCGCTTTGCCCAGATGGGGACGGTGCCGACGGCGTCCTTCTGATAGTGCTCGGGCCAGCGGGACATCGCGGCGTCGGCGGCGTTCGCGCCGATCGGTTCGATGGGCGCGAAACTGTCGAAGCCGCAGCGGCGCATGAAACCCAGCTGGTCGAGGAGCACGTCGCCCTCCGCGCGAAGTTCGCCGGTATAGCCTTCCTCGCGCAGGATGCGGGCCTCGGAATAGCCGCGTCCGTCCTTGAAGGCGGGGAAACCAATTTCGACAAGTTTCAGGCGCGAAAGGTGCGGGATGAGCGCGCGCACGTCGGCACCGGGCTCGATGCGGACGGCAACCGCTTCGGGCTGATCGAGGAAGGCTTCGAGCGTGACGGCAGGCTCGTTCACCGGCGCATCGTCGCGGTAGCGGGGCCAGCTGCTCATGCGTTCTCTCCTTTTCCCCTCCCTTGAGGGAGGGGGCGGGGTGGGTGAGCGCGCCATGAGCGCGCCCTAGCGCTGCCGCGCTGGATGAGTGGGATCCCCTCCCCTGCCCCTCCCCATGAGGGAGGGGAAAAAGAAGACTGGTCTGCCAAACTACGCATAGAGCGCCTCCTTGAACGGGGTCATGCCGATGCGGCGGTAGGTGTCGAGGAAGCGCTCGCCGTCCTGCCGCTCGGCCTGGTAGACTTTCGTCACGGTTTCGACGGCATCAACAATGCCATGTTCGTCGAAGCCGGGGCCGGTGATCTTGGCGAGCGACACGTCCTCCGCGCCCGATCCGCCGAGGAGGAGCTGGTAATTCTCCACCCCCTTCCGGTCGACGCCGAGGATGCCGATGTGGCCAGCATGGTGGTGGCCGCAGGCGTTGATGCAGCCGGACACCTTGATCTTGAGTTCGCCGAGGTCGCGTTCGACGGGGGCAAGCCGCTCGGCCAGCCGCTGCGCGATGGGGATCGAGCGGGCATTGGCGAGGCTGCAATAGTCGAGGCCCGGACAGGCGATGATGTCGCTGGCGAGGTCAAGGTTCGCGGGCGCAAGGTCCGCCTCCGCCAGCGCCTGCCACAGCGCGTAGAGATCGGACTGCTTCACGTCCGGCAGGACGAGGTTCTGCGCGTGGGTGACGCGCACCTCGTCGAGCGAATAGCGCTCGGCGAGGTCGGCGATCAGGTCCATCTGCGCCGAGGACGCATCGCCGGGGATGCCGCCGACGGGCTTCAGGCTGATGGTTGCAGAGGCGTAGCCCGGCACCTTGTGCGGCGTAATGTTGGACTCGATCCACAGGCGGAAGTCGGGGTCGTCCGCGCCGGGGAGGGCTTCGTCCATCACAACTTTGTCATCCCCGCGAAGGCGGGGATCTCCTGCGCCCGCGCTGTCCGAGAGATCCCCGCCTTCGCGGGGATGACAAGTTGATGCGCGGGAATGAAAAATTAAAAGGTTCGGAAGCTCTTCATATTCGGGCGGATCGAAGAAGGCGGCGATGCGCTCAAGCTCGGCGCGCGGCGGGTCGAGATCGAGCGGTTTCATGCGCTCATATTCCTCCTCGACCTGACGGCGGAATTCGTCGGCGCCGGTCTCGTGAACGGTGATCTTGATGCGCGCCTTGTACTTGTTATCGCGGCGGCCGTGGCGGTTGTAGACGCGCAGGATCGCCTCGCAGAAGCTGGTCAGCTCCTCGGCGGGGACGAACTCGCCCATGACCGGCGCGATCATCGGCGTGCGGCCCATGCCGCCGCCCGCATAGACCTTCGCGCCGAGTTCGTCGGCGTCATTCCGCACCATCTCGATGCCGATGTCGTGAAGGCGCATGGCCGCGCGGTCGCCGGGAGAGGCGATGACGGCGATCTTGAACTTCCTGGGCAGGAACGAGAATTCCGGGTGAAAGCTCGACCACTGGCGGAGGAGTTCGGCATAGGGGCGCGGGTCGCAGACCTCGTCCGCCGCAACGCCCGCATACTGGTCGGAGGAGATGTTGCGTATGCAGTTGCCGCTGGTCTGGATGGCGTGCATCTCGACCGACGCCAGATCGGCGAGCAGGTCGGGCGCGTCCTTCAGCTGGATCCAGTTATACTGGATGTTCTGGCGCGTGGTGAAGTGGCCGTAATCCTTGTCATATTTCCGCGCGATATGGGCGAGCATCCGCATCTGCTTCGAGGACAGCGTACCGTAGGGAATGGCGACGCGCAGCATGTAGGCGTGAAGCTGCAGGTAGAGACCGTTCATGAGGCGGAGCGGGGTGAACTGCTCTTCGGTCAGCTCGCCGGACAGGCGGCGCTCCACCTGGTCGCGAAACTCCGCGACGCGCGCGTCGACCATCTGCTGGTCGTACTGGTCGTACTGGTACATGTGGGCCATGGTCTTTCCTAAGCCGCGCTGTGGTTCTGGACCTGATGCGAAGGGGAGTGAATTGAGTTCAGGCCCCCTCCGACCTTCGCGGCTTCGCCGCTCGGCCACCTCCCCCGCAAGGCGGTGGAGGAAAGGCGCGTCCCTCCACCGCTTGCGGGCTTAGGGCCTGCCCCGGCGAAGGCCGGGGTTAGGTGGGGGGATGAGTGGGCCATCATCCTTCTGCCTGCACGCCGAGATCCATCCGGACGCTGGGGCCGGCGGCGCGCATGCGTTCCTTGATGTGGGAGGGGACGGGGCCGTCGGCGGTTTCGTCGGCCTCGACCTCATAGGGGCCGTTGACGGCGCGGTTCGTCTGTTCGCGGTGCATGATGGCGGCCGCCTGGTCAGGCCCCTCGCCCGCCTCGACAAAGGCAGCGTCAGCGACGTGCCGAGACCAGCCCTTGCCGGTCCACCAGACGACGTCGCCGGTCTCGAGATCATTGCCGGTGAGGATGATCATATGGCCAGCGCCTCCAGCGCGTGGTCGGTGGTGACGCCCAGCCGGGCGACGTCGCCGACAATGATGAGCGCCGGGCTGCGCACAGCCTCACGCGCGACGAGATCCGGCAGGTCGGCAAGCACGCTGCGGAGGACACGCATTTCGGGGCGCGTGGCGTTTTCGAGGATCGCGACCGGCACATCCGGGGTCAGGCCGTCGTCCATCAGCTTTTCCGCAATCTGCGGCGCGGTCTTTACGCCCATGAAGATGACCAGCGTGCGGCCCTTTCCGGCAAGGCCCGCCCAGTTCTGGTCGGAGAGGCCCTTGCACTGGCCCGCGGCAAAACTGACGATGGAGGCATGGTCGCGGTGCGTCAGCGGCATGGCGGCGGCGGCGGCCCCGCCGAGCGCGGAGGAGATGCCGGGAACGACCTCCACGGGGACACCGGCGGCCTGCGCAGCGTCGACCTCTTCACCGCCGCGGCCGAAGATGAAGGGATCGCCGCCCTTCACACGCGCAACGAGATGACCAGCCTGTGCTTCGGCGACAAGCAGCGCGCCGATCTCGTCCTGCGGCAGGGTGTGGCGCGCGCGCTTTTTCGCGACGGAGATGAAGCGCGCGCGGCGGTTGGCGAGCGCCAGAACAGCGTCCGAGACGAGACCGTCATGCACGATAACGCTCGCCCGTTCGAGAACGCGCACGGCCTTCACCGTCAGAAGGTCGGGGTCACCTGGCCCGGCACCAATCAGGACGATGCGGCCACGATGGGAGTTCTGGATCATGCCAGAGGACATGAGACCGACATGCGGCGGCGACCACAAAGCGTTTCTTTCGTTATGAACAGAGCGGATTTCGGGTGGGCGCTGCAACCTGCCCCGCCTGGCTACTTCGCCTGCATCGATCCGGCGATCCTGCGGATGATGCTGCGCGGTATGAAGCGAACGGACCTTGCCGCCACATTATTGAGCGCGCCGGAGACGTTGACAGCCTTGTTCGCCTCGAGACCGGCGATGCCGTCGGCGGCGACCTTGGCGCTTGACGCGGCGAGGCCGGATTTGACGAGGCGGGTTCCGTTCATGTCGGCGGCCTCGAAGAACTCCGACTCGGTCGGGCCGGGACAGAGCGCGGACACCTTGATCCCGGTGCCGCGAACCTCCTCATGCAGCGCCTCGGTGAAGCTGAGGACATAGGCCTTGGTCGCGCAGTAGACGCCAAGATACGGGCCCGGCTGGAAAGCGGCGAGCGAGGCGACGTTCAGGATGCGGCCGTGGCCGCGCTGGATCATCGCGGGCAGAACGCGGGTCGTTAGCTCCGTCAGGGCGCGGATGTTCAGGTCGATCATGGACAGCTGGCGCTCGACGCCGTTCTCCGCAATCGACCCCTGCTAGCCGAAGCCGGCATTGTTGATCAGCCCGTCGATCTGGTGGCCCTTTGCAATCACCGCCTCGATCAGCGTGTTCGGGCCGCCGGGCGCGGCGAGGTCCGCCGTCACCACGTCCGCGCTGATTCTGTGCGCGGACGTCAGCTCCTCGGCCAGCGCGGTTAGCCGCTCCTCCCGCCGCGCGGTCAGGACGAGGTTCCAGCCGCGCTTCGCCGCTTCCCGCGCCAGGTCCGCGCCGATGCCTGCCGAGGCGCCCGTGATGATGGTGACGTCTGCCATGATCCAATCCTTCCATGCCGCGCGCCGCTGGACACGCCCTGCCCCATCCTTAAGACCCATGGCCGAAAATACGAACGGGAGCCGGGATAAATGACGACATTTCTGAAGACGCTGGGCGCTGCGCTGCTATTGACGGCCATGCCCACTGTAGCGGCCGCTGAGGAACGCCGCACGGAAGGCCAGCTGGTGATCGAAGGCGTGCCGGACATTCCCGCCGATGTCGAAGAGACGATCCGCCGCTACCAGAATGTCAGGAGCCACGGCTTTCAGGACTTCCTGCCCGACGGCAGCATCCTGATTTCGACGCGGTTCGGCGAAGTCGCGCAAATCCACCACGTCACCGAGCCGATGGGGGCGCGGCGGCAGCTAACCTTTTACGACGAGCCGATCGGCGGGGCCGTCGCCTATCCAGGCAAGTCGGCCTTCCTGTTCGGCAAGGACACCGGCGGCGACGAATTTTACCGCGGCTATTACCATGATATCGGCACGGGCGGCGTCTTTCCGTTCACGCCGGAGGGTGCGCGGGCCGGCGGCTTCCTGATTTCCGACGATGGCAGCCGCGTTGCCTATTATGTGGCGGAGGACGGCAATCCGGACTGGCGCATCGATGTCGCCCAGCCGCCGACCCGCATGGCGGCGCAGACCATCTATGACGGCCCCGGCGCGAACTTCCCGGCTGATTTCTCGGCGGACGGGCAGACCCTGGTATTGCAGCGCTATTACTCGGCGTCGCACAGCGATCTCTACCTCATCGACATGGAAACCGGCGCGGCGACCGAACTGCTGCCGGCCGAGGAGAACGCCTATGCCGGCGCGGCGGTCCTGCGCGATGGCAGCGTCCTGACCGTGTCCGACCGCGGGTCGGACTATGCCACGATCCTTCGCATCGCGCCGGACGGCACGGCGCAGGACATGACGCCCGGCATCAACTGGGATGTAGATGGAATGGCGCTGTCGCCCGACGAGACGCGCGTCGCCTTCACGCTGAACGAAGACGGTTTCGGGTCGCTGAAGTTTCTCGATCTGACCAGCGGGCTGGTGACCGACGGGCCGCAGCTGCCTGCCGGGATCGTCTATGGACCAGACTGGCATCCGGCTGGGCGGCTGGTCGGCTTTACGCTGACGGCGGCCACGAGTCCGGCGGATGTTTACACCTATGACACGGAGAACCGCGACCTGACGCGCTGGACTCAGGCGGAACTTGGGGGCCTCAATACCGCGCGCTTCGTGGAGCCGGAGCTGGTGCGCTATCCGAGCGCCGGGTTCGCCATTCCCGCCTTCGTTTACAAACCGGCCGGCGAGGGGCCGCACCCGGTCATCATCCAGATCCACGGCGGGCCGGAGGGGCAGTCGCGCCCCTCCTTCTCCTCAACCTGGCAATATTGGGTGAACGAGCTGGACGCGGCCGTCATTCGCCCGAACGTGCGCGGCTCGGACGGGTACGGCGAGGAATACCGCTCGATGGACAATGGCATCAACCGGAAGCGGTCGGTGGAGGATATTGGCGCGCTCCTCGACTGGATCGCCGAGCAGCCGGACCTCGATGAAGACAGGGTCATCGTCTATGGCGGCAGCTATGGCGGCTATATGGTTCTCGCCAGCATGGTCGATTATGCCGACCGCCTGCTCGCTGGTGTGAACATCGTCGGGATCAGCGACTTCAGGACGTTCCTGACCAACACCAAGGGCTATCGCCGCGACCTGCGCCGGGCCGAATATGGCGACGAGCGCGACCCGGAAATCGCCGCCTTCTTCGATGAGATCAGCCCGCTGAACAATGCGGACCGGATCACGAAGCCGCTGTTCATCATCCAGGGCGCGAACGACCCGCGGGTGCCCGCTTCGGAAGCGGAACAGATCCTCGCCGCGATGCGGGAGAACGGGACAAAAGCCTGGTATCTCCTCGCGATGGACGAGGGGCACGGTTTCCGCAAGAAATCGAACCGCGACTACCAGCGCGCGGCGGAAACGCTGTTCCTGCAGCGGGTTCTGGAGGAGGAGTAAGAGAAGGGAAGTCGAGGGAGAACGGAGATGTTGCGGGCATTGTTGTTATCCGCACTGGCCGGCATGGCCGTCGCGGCAAACGCGCACGAGCCGAGAGTGGTAGCGCCGGGCGAAGGCCGGACGGTGGAGGTACCGTTTCACGGGACGCGGCTGCTGCTCTCGGACCAGATGTCGGAGGGGAGTGTGTCAATCTACGAGTTCGACCTCGGTCCCGGCACCGCAGGCGCGCCGCCCCATAAACACACGCACGAGGATGAATATGCCTATGTGCTCGGCGGCGAGATCAGCTTCATGATCGGCGACAACGTTGTTGTGGCAGGCCCCGGAACGCTCGCCGCGCTGACGCGCGGGACACCGCACGGGTTCTGGAATGCTGGCGAGATGCCGGCACGCGCGCTGTTCATCGTGTCCGAAGGCCGATTCGAGCGGTTCTTCGATGCCGTGGCCATGGGCTTTCGCGAGGAAAGACCGGTTAGCCCTGACGCTGCGAATGCGATGGTCGGACGCATTGCGGCGGCGCACGGCATCACCATGCGGCCGGACCTTATCCCACCCGAGGCGGCGCGCTACTTCGCGCCTCCAGCAGACTGACGATCAGGCCGCGAGCGGGAAGCGGAGGAGTTTTCTGCGGCGGGCGCTGGGCGAGGAATAGAGGGCACCGAACACGGGGCGCGGAGGTTCATATTGTCTACTATTATTGACACTCCGCGTGCGATCAGGTAACGACCGTAAATGAAGTCTGTTCGGCAGACCGAAGCGTTTGCGAAATGGGCTGCGGGGTTAAAAGACGCCGATGTCCGCCGCCGGATTTCGGTTGCTGTGTCCAAGCTTCGTGTAGGCTTGGGCGATATCAAGCCACTGGGCGGTGGACTTTTTGAAACGCGGTTGCCCTTCGGGCCGGGATACCGCCTTTACTTTGTTGAGCGGGGCGAGGTCGTCATCGTCCTGCTGATCGCTGGAACGAAGCGGCGCCAGTCCGCCGACATTCGGCAGGCCCGCGCAATGGCGGAACAGATCAGGGAAGACGAGCATGACGAAGACGATGGCGTTTGATGAGGCGGCCCTGCTCGACACGCCGGCGCAGCGGGCCGCCTATCTCCAGGACATTCTCGATACCGGGAATGAGGAGCTGATTGCCCACGCCATGGGCGTAGTCCTGCGCGCCGAAGGTATGTCGGCGGTTGCGGAGGCGGCCGATATTTCTCGCGCAAATCTTTATAAATCTTTCGATCACGGGCGAAATCCCGGATTTCTGACGGTCCAGAAAACCCTCCGCGCAGCGGGCCTTGCGCTTCGCGTCGAGCCGATCAGGCCGAAAGACCCAGCCTAGGCGGCCAGCGGGAAGCGGAGCAGCTTTTCGCGGACGGGGATGATGGCCGTGGCGTCGCCGCCGATGGCTTTCAGGATGGGCGGCGATCCAGCGTCGAGACCGCCGGTCAGTGCGCCGAATGCGGGCAGGATTATCTTCGTTGCCGAGACCACATAACAACGGCGGGAGACGCCGCGGCCGCGCAGGCGCAGGCGCAGCTTCGGATGGAAGTGGCCGGAAAGTTCGGGACGCGGGTCGCCCGGTTCGGCCTCGTGGCGCAGGGTGAGGCCGTCCACCTCTGCCTCTTCGACGATGCGCCCGCCGCAGGCGTCGCCGAAACCCGGATCGTGATTGCCGGTAATCCAGGTCCAGTCGGTCTCACCGGTCAGACGTTCGAGCAGCGCGCGCGGCTCCTCCGGCAAACGGTCGCAGCCATGCCGGTCATGGAAGGAATCGCCGAGGCACCAGACCTCCCGCGCGCTGGTGTTCGCAATTGCCGACTCGACGCGCTGCAGCGTTTCCAGGCTGTCATAGGGCGGCAGCATCTGGCCGCGCCCGGCAAACCAGCTCGCCTTTTCAAGATGCAGGTCAGCAAGCAGCAGCGCGCGGCGTGCAGGCCAGAACAGCGCGCCGTCCGCCAGCGGGACCAGGTCGTGACCACAGAACGAAAGGGGAACCATGAAGCTGTCTATGCTGGCTGCGCCCACGCTTCGTCAAGCGGGTGCATGCGCGTTTCCCGTGGATAAGCCCGCGCCGCGGCGCTCAGCAATTCCGGTTGATGCGCGAAGCCCGGCAGCCGGTGGCGAACATCCCCTCGAAAGTCGGGCGGCTGTAGGGCAGGTCGAAGGCGACCAGTCGGTTCGGAAAGTCGACCTCCACATTCCGAAAGCTCCTCAGCATCGACATGCCGAGAAGGATCGCCGGTTCCTCGTCCAGCCCCAGTTCAGCGAACACGGGCGCATCGGAGAAGACGACGCGCCCGCCCGCCATCGTGATCTTGTCGATCTGAAGCCGCTTTATATAGGCCATGTCGCCGTCAAGGCCGTTGCCCATCACGTCGACCAGCTCGACGTCCTGCAGGTTACGTGCACGGCGGATCAGGGCCGCGCGCGTTGGTTCGTTCGCGACCGTTACCTGCGCGCCCGTATCGACGACGACTTTCACATTGACGCCGTTCAGCTTGGCGTCGGTCAGGATCATGCGGCCGTTCAACCGGCGCGCGATAATCGTGATGACCGACCGGTCGCGGCGATAGGCACGCTCGGGATTGTTGCGAATGGCCGCGGGCTCGATCGTCATGACCTGGTCCTTCATGTCGATCAGGATCTTCGAGTTTTGCAGCGAGTCGAGGCCAAGAAGACCCTGCGCGCCGAGGCGGCCGGACGAGACGGCCGGCGCGACGAGGCCGACGACCCCGTCACCCGCAACGCCCAGCTCTTCGACGATGTAAAGCGGGACCGGATATACGCCGGAGATAGTGTGGATCAGGCCCTCGCCGTCAGGCTCCAGGCCAAGGTCGGCGGCGAGTTCGTAGGTGATCATCGTCCGCTCTGCGCCGGTATCGATGACGAAGGGGTACGGCCCCTCACCGTTCACGGATACATCGACCGTCATGCGGTTCGAACGATCCTGACCCAGCGTCACCTCCATGGCGTCCTCGTCGGACGGAGGCGGCGGTTCGGGCGTATTCATGCCCGTCAGCATCACGGCTGAAATGGCTGCTGCAACCGCGCGGAACCTGATCATGACGACGTCCCCAAAGGAGCCTTGCATCTAACTCGTAACAGAGCATCGTCTTTACGGGAAGGCGGCGGGCTTATGCGTCCGATCAGCGCATTCAGGGCCTTGGCGAACGATAGGTCGCGGGTTTCAAAGGTTCCGGCCCAGACGGGCGATCTCAACCTTCAGTTCGCCGATCTCACGGTCTCGCTCGGCAAGCGCTGCCGACAGAGCGATGACCTTCTCACCATAGGCGTCACGCTGCGCGATGATCCGCCCCAGAACCGTCTGCACGGCCTGCATCTCATCATGTTTGGCATGAAGTTCATCGAGAGCCCGTACCAGCGTGCGCCGTTCTACACGGTAGCCTTTTCGATCAAGGGCCTTTTCCAGAAACGTGCTTCCAAGCTTGTCGGCCAGCCAGCCGAGAAACGCTTCCAACGCAAACCGTCCTACGAGCCCGCAGAAACCTCAGGTGCCCGCGACTCGCGACTCTCCGCCGCACGAACGCGTTCCTCGAGCCGCCGCCCATCAACATCCGCTTTGCGAATTTGGGAGCAGATGTCATCCACTACGGCCTCGTTCCTGCGAAGGGCATCGGCGACCGCGACAAGCAATTCATCGCTTTCCGCATCGAGCGAGACGCCCGAGGTGTTGGAAGAGTTCGTTGCCGTTGCCATAGGCCGTAAATAGCGATTGTCGGCTAACTTCGCAATCAACCCAGCCGCATCGCTTCCTCCGCCAGCAGCTCCGCCTCTTCCAGAATGTCATCGTCGGCGGTGCCCATGGCGACCTTTTCGCGGCCGATCAGGACGAGGACGGGCACGGCGAGCGGGCTGATACGGTCGAGCTGCTGGTGCACCATCGTTGTCGGTGCGCGGTCGAGGAGATCGGCAAGGCGACCGATATCGGTCAGGCGGCCCTTCGCATCCTCCCACGCCGCCGACAGCAGCATGTGGTCCGGCTCGTATTTCCTGAGGACATCATAGATCAGGTCGGTGGAGAAGGTGACCTGCCGCCCGGTCTTGCGCTTGCCGGGAATGTGCCGCTCGATCAGGCCGCCGATGACCGCGACCTCGCGGAAGGCGCGTTTCAGGAGGTGCGAGGTCTGGATCCATTCGACCAGTTCTTCCTCCAGGATGTCGGGGGAAAAGAGCGGGCGCGGGTCCTCGACGGGCTTCAGCGAATAGCAGGCGATCGCATAGTCGTTCGAGACGAAGCCGATGGGCGAGAGCCCCATGCTTTCCATCCGGCGCGTGATGAGCATGCCGAGCGACTGGTGCGCGTTCCACCCCTCGAAGCTGTAGGCGACCATGTAATGCCGCCCCTCCCGCTCGAACGTCTCGACGAGCAGCTCGTCGGGGCGCGGGAGGACGGAGCGCTGGTCCTGGATTTCAAGCCAGTCCTGAACGTCGGGCGGGAAGCGGCGCCATTCCTCCCGGTCGTGCAGGAAGGTGCGGACGCGGTTCGCGAGGTTCGTCGACAGCGGCATGCGCGCGCCGACATAGGTGGGGATGCGCGCGGGCCGGGCGGTCGCCTTTACGAAGAGGTCGGCGTCCTTGATGCCCTCCACCTCGACCGACAGGCCGGAGAAGTAGAAGGTGTCGCCGGGGCGGAGCGTGGAGGCGAAATACTCCTCGACGGTGCCCAGTTTTCGCCCGTTCCTGAACCGCACGTCGAGGACCGGCGCATCGACGATGATCCCGGCGTTGAGGCGGTGCTGCTTGGCGAAGCGCGGATGGCTGATGCGCCACAGCCCGTCCTTCCCCTGCGTAATGCGCTTGTACTTGTCGTAGGCGCGGAGGGCGTAGCCGCCATTTTCGATGAAGCGCAGGACGCGGTCGAACGTTTCCCGGTCCAGCGTTGCATAGGGCGCGGCAGTGCGGATTTCGGTGAAGAGGTCGTCCGCGTCGAAGGGATCGGCGCAGGAGACGGCCATGATGTGCTGGGCGAGAACGTCGAGCGCACCGGGACGCCACTGGTCCTCATCCAGCTCGCCCTCCTTCACCGCGTCGAGGGCGGCGCGCGCCTCCAGATATTCGAAGCGGTTGCCGGGGACGATGACGGCGTCGGAGGCCTCGTCGAGGCGGTGGTTCGCGCGGCCGATGCGTTGGAGGAGGCGGGACGAGCCTTTGGGCGCGCCCATCTGGATGACCAGATCGACGTCGCCCCAGTCGACGCCGAGGTCGAGACTGGCCGTCGCAACGAGCCCGCGCAGCTTGCCGCTCGCCATGGCGCTCTCGACCTTCCGCCGCGCCTCCCGGCTCAGGGAGCCGTGGTGGACGCCAATGGGGAGGCCCTGCTCGTTCTCGCTCCAGAGGTCCTGAAAGATGAGTTCGGCAAGGCTGCGGGTGTTGCAGAAGACGAGGGTCAGCTGGTGGGCGGCGATTTCCTCCATCACCTGGCGCGCGGCGTAGCGGCCCGAATGGCCGGACCAGGGCACGCGGTCCTCTGGCAGGAGGATGCGGATGTTCGGCTCCGCGCCCGGCTCGCCGCGCACCAGCCGCACGCCTTCATAATCGCCGTCGGGGGAGAGCCAGCCGCGAAAGCCGTCCGGGTCGCGGACCGTCGCGGTCAGCGCGGCCCGGCGCAGGCCGGGGGCGAGGCTTTGCAGGCGGCTCATCGCGAGGGACAGGAGATCGCCGCGTTTCGTAGGCGCAAAGGCGTGGATTTCGTCGACGATGACGGCCTTCAGGCCGCTGAACATCGTCTCGGCCTCGGGATAGCTGAGAAGGAGGGAGAGCGATTCCGGTGTCGTCAGGAGGAAATGCGGCGGCTTCGCGCGCTGCCGAGCCTTGCGGTCCGAGGGCGTGTCGCCGGTGCGGGTCTCGACGCGGATCGGCAGGTCCATCTCCGCGATCGGCTCGACGAGGTTGCGCTGTACATCGACGGCCAGCGCCTTCAGCGGCGAGATGTAGAGCGTGTGGAGCCCGTCATGGTCCGGGTTCTCGATGAGGTCCGCGATCGAGCCGAGAAATCCCGCCAGCGTCTTGCCCGCGCCGGTGGTGGCGACGAGCAGCGCATCCTCCCCCGCCCGCGCCGCCGCGATCATCTCCTCCTGATGGCGGCGGAGACGCCAGCCGCGCTCTGCGAACCAGGTGGTGATGGGGGCGGGAAGCGTCATCGTCGTCTCAACCTGTCGTCCTGGCGTTGGTTGCTTGCGGAGGGGGCGCAGCATAGTGTCGCTTTGAAGGTCAGGGGGAACCGAACATGGCGGAAGCGGAACGACGGCGGGCGCGGACGGCCGAGGAATTTGGCGCGCTGATGGGGCTGATGATGGCGCCCGAGCCGGGGCAGGCCATGCCTGCGCCCTATGAACCGCGCCCCAGCGATGTGATCATCACGCCCTACGGCAAGTGCGGGACGACCTGGCTGCAGCAGACATTCCACCAGCTGCGCACGGGCGGCGACGAGGATTATGACGATATCAGCCGCGTGCTGCCATGGATCGAGACGGCGCATGTGCACGGGGTCGACGTGAACGCCGAGCAGCGGGCGAACCCGCGCGGGTTCAAGAGCCACCTGTCCTACCATGCCCTGCCGAAGGGCGCGAAATGGCGCGGTCCCGATGGCGGATTTCTACGAGGGCTGGATCACGCCCGGCCCGCAGGGCAGCGACTATTGGGATCATTTGCTCAGTTGGTGGGGGGAGCGCGACAATCCTGATGTGCTGCTGTTGACCTACGAGCATATGATCGCGGAGCCGGAACAGCGTGCGGATGCTGGCCAAACATGCCGGGATCGACGCGGACGACGATCTTGTGGCGCTGGCGCTCGAACGCAGCTCGCTCGCCTACATGCTCGAAAACAAGGACAAGTTCGACGATGCCATCATGCGCGCGGTGTCGGAGCGGAAATGCAACCTGCCGCTCGGCAGCGACTCCGCGAAGGTGCGGGAGGGCAAGGTCGGTAGCCACAAGGCCGAGCTGCCCAAAGCGCTTTCAGACCGGATGGACGAAGCCTGGGCAAAGCTTGTCGAGCCGGAGACGGGGTTCGCGGCCTACGCCGACCTTGACCGGGCGGTGCGGGAGCGGAACGGCTAGCGGTCCGGCCGGGTCCACACCCAGGGGACGAAAATCGCCGCGACCGCGCTGCCGATAAAGCTGATGGGCGGCGGCAGGAATAGGAGGCCGAAGGCGGCGCCGACGATCATGCCGAGGCTGGCGGCCCATTTGCCCTTCTTCGTGATGGCTCGGCGTTCGCGCCAGGCGATAATATGCTCGCCGAAGACGGGGTGGCGAAGCAGCTTCGCCTCCAGCCGCGGGTTCGACCGGGCGAAGCACGCCGCCGCGAAAATCAGGAAAATGACCGTCGGCATGACCGGCAGGACCGCGCCAATCGCGCCCAGCCCTACATTCAGCCAGCCAAGCCACAGATAGACCTGCCTCAGCGCCGGGCTGCGCGTCGGCAGGGTCGCGAGAATCTCGTCTTCGGTCATCTCATCGAAGGCAGGCGCGGAACCGACCGACGCGCCTGCAGAATCGACGGCAGAATCGACAGCAGAATCGGAAGCGGACCCGGAAGCAGCCTCCGGGGCGCTACCCGGCACTGAACTTTGTCGATCCTCGGTCATTGTTCGCATCACATGGCAACGCTCGGGTCCTGGATAAAGCCGCATCCCACCGGAATTTACGTCGAGCCCGGCGATTTCTGGATCGATCCGTCGGAGGCGGTGGCGAATGCGCTGGTGACGCACGGCCATGCCGACCATGCGCGCAGCGGGCACGAGCATGTGGCCGCGACGCCTGAAACGCTCGCTATCATGGAAACGCGCTACGGGGAATATCCCGACTCCACCCCGGTCGCGCATGGCGAGGTGATCCGGGTGGGCGCGGTGGACTGCGCCTTCGTTCCCGCCGGCCATGTGCTGGGGTCGGCGCAGATCGTCATGGACTATGCCGGCGAGCGGGTGGTTGTTTCAGGCGACTACAAGCGCCGCGGCGACCCGACCTGCGCGCGGTTCGAGCCGGTCCCCTGCGATATCTTCATTACCGAGGCGACGTTCGGCCTGCCTGTCTTCCGCCACCCGGATACCGAAGGCGAGGTCAGGAAGGCGCTGGACGCGCTGACCGCGAACCCGGAGCGCTGCGTCCTGATCGGTGCCTATGCGCTGGGGAAGGCGCAGCGGGTCATCATGCACCTGCGTGAGCTTGGTCATCGCGAACCGATCTACATTCACGGCGCGATGGAGCGGCTCTGCTCGCTCTACAAGGACCTGGGCGTCGATCTGGGCGAGCTGGTGCTGGCGACGGGCAAGAAGAAGGACGAGCTGCGCGGAAAAATCATCATCTGCCCGCCCGGTGCGCTGAACGACCGCTGGTCGCGCCGCCTGCCCAACCCGATCACCGCGATGGCATCGGGCTGGATGCGCATCCGGCAGCGCGCGCGGCAGCGGAATGTCGAGCTGCCCCTGATCATTTCCGACCATGCCGACTGGGAAGAGCTGACGACGACCATCGAGGAGGTTGCGCCGAAGGAAGTGTGGGTGACGCACGGGCGGGAGGACGCGCTCCTCCACTGGTGCATGACCCGCCAGATCAAGGCGCGCGCGCTTAGCCTGGTGGGGCGCGAGGATGAGGATGAGTAGGTTCCTCCCC
>JAZBPX010000044.1:0-4029 GCA_036351775.1 Pacificimonas sp.
AGCCGCCAGCCCTAACATGCGTTTGAGCATCGTCTTTTCTCCTCGCCGACCCTAAGGGGCCGGTCCCGCCTCCGGCTCCCTCCCACATGACGGGAGCCGCCGTCCATTACAAACGCGCCCCGACGAGCGTGTCTAGTGCAATCTACACTTGTCGGGACCAATCTTTCCACAAGTTCAGCGTGATATTTTATATCACGATGTCTTGTGCTCGTGTGAGGTGATGACCCGCAACACGCGTCCTTCACCCGCGGCAGGCATGTCCCGCCAGCAGCGCCGTCTTGATGTCCCGCAATTCATTGCCCTCGAGCAGGCGTGCCAGCTCACTGCGGCCCATGCGGATTTCGCGAATATCTTCGCCGATGTCGGGCGTCCCTGCCGCGCGACCCTTGATCTCTGCGAGGTAGAGAAACAGTCGCTCGGTCGAGGCGCCGGGGCTCGCAAAGCCGCTCTGCACCAGACGCACCGCGCCGAGCTCATAGCCCAGCTCCTCGGCCACCTCGCGCCGCAGGGCGGCCTCCGGTGTTTCGCCGTCATCAATGCGACCGGCCACCGCCTCGATGAGCCAGCCGTCGCCCTCGCGGCTGTGGGCTGCAAAACGGAACTGCTCGACCAGCACGAACTCATCCGTCTCCGGGACGGACAGCAGGGCGGCAATACTGTCGCCACGTTCGAAATTGAGCCGACGCACCGGGCCGATCATGCCGCCATCATAGGCCTCGAACGACACATCGACATATTCGAGCCGGTACGGTCCGTCATGGATGACCCCGGTTTCGGCAATCTCGACCTTCATGACAGGCTCCCGGGCAGTGCCGCGCCGTCGCCAGTCACGACACTCAGCCTTTGCAGCACCCTCCCCTTTACAGGACCTGCCGCAAAACGCGCGCCTGGTCGTCAGTTGAGGAACCGGCGCGCGTCTAGCGGGCGTTCGATGCGGCGCATGGGCGGGCCCGTCGCCGCGAGACGGTCGGTATGCCCCGCCGTCAACGCCCCCATATCGCGGTAACTGCCGAGGAGCCCCGCCGCCTCCGTGGGCACCACGAAGAGCTGGTTCGACTGGGCGACCGTGGCCAGCAGGTGCTGGCGGATGATCCCGTCCAGCACACGCTCATAGCCGGGCACCTCCCAGGCCTCGCGATCGCCTCTGGCCCAGCTGTCCCTGATCCGTGCGATATCCGTAATCAGGTCGGTGCGCTGCGCCTCGCCCTTCGCACGCTGCTGGAGGTCGGAGGTCCGCAGGACCAGCGTCAGGCCGGTCAGCCTGATCCCGAGATTTGTCGGGCCGTCGTCCTGTGGGCTGACGGCGGCGGCGAGTGCCGCCAATGACGCCTCGCGGATCGCAGGGACCGCCGACAGCGCCTCCCGCTGCGGCCAGCGGCTGATCTCGCTGGCAACGGCGCTGCGCACGCGCCGCGGCAGTTCATGGCCGATCTGCTGCAGGATGCCCTCGTTCAGAAGAGCGGCAATCGCTTCGGGCCCACCGGCCAGCCGGAAGGCCAGGCTGATGCCGCCCGCCACGCGCCCGCCATCCGCCGTGGCGAAGAGGCCGTCATGGAGGGCGAGCAGTGTTTCGTTGCGACGCAGATTGCCCCGTTCGCTGGCAAGCGAGCTCGGGGCGTATTCGAACCCTTCGGTCCGGGGCAGTTTCGCCAGTGGCCTTATGTCCCGGCGCACGGTCGAAGGCGGCGCCGGCCAGGCGAGATGGGGCTTGGCGACGAAACCGCGGCGCAGCACCACCCCTTCGTAGATACCGTATTCCGACCGCCCGATCCGCGTCCGGTCCGACAGCCGCGGCAACCCGCTGGCGCGCCGCCCTGTCCTCGTCTTCCTGTCCAGCATGACCACACCCTCTTTACCTCTGGCGCCAATCTATAACGACGCACGCGGACAAAAAAGGATCGAAATCCTTCATCATTTGAGAGGTTTGCGAAGAGCACTCCGGCAGTTTGGCGAATTCGAGGTGCCAGGCGTGCGCACCCCCAAACTTGAAAATGGCGAAGCGCGAGTTTGAAAATCGAGGCAATTCCTCAAATTTCATTGCGCCTCTCGAACGGCGCTGTACTGTCCTGCCGACGCGAACCGGGGGCTACAGGCTGTCGTGACCGATGCTCGGCTGTTGGCCCTTCACATACTCGCCAGGATCTATGCGCGGGACCATCTCGGTCATGGCGGCATGAAGGCCCTGGCGATGCGCGCCGCTAGGCGGGCGCCGGAGCCGCAGGCCGAGGAGGCGTTTCGCGCGATCAAGGCCTTCATCGATTCGGGTACCGCCTTGCGCGGCCCCAACCTCGAATTGCTGATCGCCGAACTGGACGAAGCGTTTGCGGCGCTGGCCACATCTGACACCCCGTCACTTTGCGACGTGCTGGCGACCGTTGCGGGTCGCGCGGAGCGGGTTGCGCCGCAAGCATTGATTGCCTTCTTCGCCCCTTATGAAGGATCGACCGAATACGTCGCAAAGAATCTGCGAACGGCGACCGTCGCCGCGCCGCCCGGAGACGCGCCGCAACCCTTCGCGGCGCTCGCTTCGGGGAACCACATCGCGCAGGTAATGGGCATTGCGGCGCTGATGTTCGGTCAGCGCGGCGACGACATCACGCCGGTGGATCAGCGGTTCATCGAGAAGGAGCATTTCTCCTTCATCCGCCGATCGACGGGCCCACTCTCCAAGCTTGTCGTGCACGGGCTTCGCTTCGCGCCCCATGCCGATCATCCGCAGTACACCTACTTTTCCGAGAAGTACGAGCGGCACGACGACACGGGAACGGAGACGGGGCGGCGGGAAAGCAATGGCGTCGGGTTCTTCGACCAGGACTTCGTCTATGGCATCTGCCGGACGCTCTACCGGCACACCATGACCTATTTCGTCGGCCAGCGGCCGAATGTCGATGATTTCGTCTGCTTCGACGCGCTCCTGATGACGTCGAACACCTCGGGCGCCCGGGTCGCCGCACGCGGCCTTTGCCTCGCCCATCGTGACGAACAGGCCAAACAGGCCCTCACTGGCGTGCGCAGCCCGGATGAGGTGCGCGCGGGGCTGTCGCGCCCGGCCCACCTGACCGGTTTCGATGGGTGGCTCGCGACACCCGATCGCCAGGGCATCATCGTCCTTTAGAATAAAGGGCGCCGGAGCGCCCCCTCCTTAGCGGATGACGATGACCTGCAGTGCGGCGGGGTCTGCACCGTCGATGGTGAAGGCACCCTCACCCTGATAGCTCAAAGCCTCGAACGGCAGCGCACGGACATTGTCGGCACCGCCGAACATCCCGCTGTCCCGCTCAGCGAGCAGCACGTAGCTGGCCTTGCCGCTGCGATCGAAGACGACATCCTCGACCATCCAGTCCTGCGCACCGACCGTCACGCGATTGCGCAGGATCTCCGACAGAAGGCGCGTTTCGACATCGTCGCGCGTCAGCCGGACGTCCTCGCCCGCGTTGGGCGGCGTGTCGCCTTCGGGCTCGACATCCAGCGTGGTGCCGAGACCGCCCGTAATGTCCAGCCGGTCGACGGCCATCCAGCCCTCGCGGTCGAAATCACGGAACCGAGTGGTCGAGAACTTGACGGTCGAGATCTCGCCGGATTCATCGAGAAGGATGTCGGTGATCTGGCCGGTCTGCTCCGTGCCGAGATCGGAATAGAGATCGGCCTCGAGAAGCGCCTGGCCGCTGACGGCCGCATCGGTGAGTTCCCAGCCGTCCTGCCCGCGTTCGAGCAGCTTGGTGGACTTCATGTCCTCGCCCGACTGGGCAAGCGCCGCGGTCGGCAGGGCGAGAACAAGGGCGAGACTGGTCGTACGCAGCATATCGTATACTCCCGTTTCTTCTGGTTCGCTACTGAGGCCAACAAGAAGCGCTCCACGAAGTTCCGGATATCGCTGCGATTTCCGATCCGACCGCCAAGCGCCTCGTGGATCGAAAAGTGGAAAAAGGGCGGCCAGTTGGCCGCCCTTTCCCATTCCGATGACAAAGCGTCCGGACGTCAGAGGTCTTTACCCCCCGGCATCCCGGTCGCGGCCGGGATGCCGGGGCG
>JAZBPX010000045.1:0-123188 GCA_036351775.1 Pacificimonas sp.
CATACTTCCTCTCCCGGCACCGGGGGAGGAAGGTTCGAGCGGCAGTTCTTCCGCGCTGCCCTTCGGCGGGGCGAGGCCTAGATGGGTCCAGCCCTTGCTGTTCAGCATGCGGCCGCGGGCGGTGCGGGCGAGGAGGCCGGCCTGGATCAGGAAGGGTTCGATCACCTCTTCGATGGTGTCCCGCGGTTCGGAAAGCGCGGCGGCCAGCGTTTCGACGCCGACCGGGCCGCCGCCATAATCCTCCGCGATCACGCTGAGATAGCGCCGGTCCATGGCGTCGAGTCCAAGCTGATCGACCTCCAGCCGGGTCAGCGCCCGGTCAGCGGCGGCGCTGTCGATCGCGTCTTCGCCCGCGACGGAACAGAAGTCGCGCACGCGGCGAAGGAGCCGGCCCGCAATGCGCGGCGTGCCCCGGCTGCGCTTGGCAATTTCCTCGGCCCCATCATCCTTCAGCGGCATGGACAGGAGCCTGGCGGCGCGCGTCACCACCTGTTTCAGTTCGCTGGCCTTGTAGAAGTTCAGCCGCACCGGAATCCCGAATCGATCGCGCAGCGGTGTTGTCAGCAGGCCCGACCGCGTCGTCGCCCCGACCAGCGTGAACGGCGGCAGGTCGATCTTCACGCTGCGCGCGGACGGCCCCTCCCCGATCATGATGTCGAGCGAGCGGTCCTCCATCGCGGGGTAGAGTACTTCTTCGACCGCCGGGGCCAGCCTGTGAATCTCGTCGATGAACAGGACATCATTGGGTTCTAGGTTCGTCAGCAGCGCGGCAAGGTCGCCGGCCTTCGCCACAACAGGCCCGGACGTGGCGCGGAACCCCACGCCCAGCTCGCGCGCCATGATCTGCGCCAGCGTCGTCTTGCCGAGACCGGGCGGGCCGAAGAACAGCACATGGTCCAGCGCCTCGCCGCGGCCCTTCGCGGCCTCGATAAACACGCGCAGGTTGCCGCGCGCCGCCTCCTGCCCGACAAACTCGTCCAGCGTCTGCGGGCGCAGCGCGGCATCGGCGTCGTAGGGGGCGCGTACCGGATCGAGCACGCGGGCGGGGTCTTCCATGATGCTGGCCTAGCAGCGTGCACCGGCCTTGTGAATCGTCCTCGCCCTGCCTGTGACCCCGAAGACTCACATCCGCGTTGAACCGAGTTTCCCGCGCGCCGGGTTCTGGACGCCGCTACTGGCGACGTTAACCATTTACGCCATCTTAACCTTCGGCAGTCGATAACGGGCATGGTTAACGACAGCGGATACGGTTTAGACCGATGGGGCGGGGCCAATCCTTTCCGCCTGGAACAAGAAGAGTAGCGAAGGGACGGAACATCATGCGCGTACTTCTGATCGAGGACGATCCCAATACCTGCGAGGCCATCGAGCTTATGCTTGAGGGGCAGGGCTTCAACGTCTTTTCGACGGATCTTGGCGAGGAGGCCATCGATCTCGGCAAGCTCTATGACTACGACATCATCCTTCTCGATCTCGGCCTGCCAGACATGCACGGTTATGACGTCCTGAAGACGCTGCGCCTCGCCAAGGTTTCGACGCCCGTCCTGATCCTGTCGGGTGCGAACGAGGTCGAATCGAAGATCCGCGGCCTTGGCTTCGGTGCCGACGATTATCTGACCAAGCCGTTCCACAAGCAGGAACTCGTCGCCCGCATCCAGGCGGTCGTCCGCCGTTCGAAGGGCCACAGCCAGTCGATCATCAAGACCGGCAAGCTCGCCGTGAACCTCGACACCAAGACGGTCGATGTGAACGGCAACCGCGTGCACCTGACCGGCAAGGAATATGCGATGCTGGAGCTACTCAGCCTCCGCAAGGGCACGACGCTGACGAAGGAAATGTTCCTGAACCACCTTTACGGCGGCATGGACGAGCCGGAGCTGAAGATCATCGACGTCTTCATCTGCAAGCTGCGCAAGAAGCTGTCGGCGGCCTGCGAGGGCGACAATTACATCGAGACCGTCTGGGGCCGCGGCTATGTCCTGCGCGATCCGGAGGGCGAGGAAGACACCGCCGACATGGCCGAAAAGGTCGCCGCCTAGCGCGCAACCCACGCTCTTTATGGGGGCCAGTGACGGCCCGCACTTCCGGAGAACCGGGGTGCGGGCCGTTTTCTTAGGTGCCGAGGCCGGTGCTTGCCATCCGCCGCTCATGTTCCAGCAGCCATGTTTTGCGCCACAGGCCGCCTGCATAGCCCGTGAGCGTCCCGTCCGCGCCGATGACGCGGTGGCAGGGTAAGAGCAGCGCGATCTGGTTCTTGCCGTTTGCGCGGGCCACGGCGCGGGTCGCCGATGGTTTGCCGATCGACGCGGCGAGTTCGCCGTAGCTGCACGTCTCCCCAAGCGGAATTTCCGTCAGTGCGCGCCAGACTGTTTTCTCGAAGTCCGTGCCATGATCGCCGATGGGCAGTGGCGGCAGGCCTGCTTCGCCTGCGAAATAAGCGCCGAGATCGCGCGCGATGCGCCGGATCGGTTCCGTCTTGCCGTGCACCACGGGCCTCCCCTGCCGCTCGACGAGGCGTTCTACCTCAGCCTGAAGCGCCTTGCGGTCGTTGAACTCAAGGAGGTGCAGCCGATCCTCGTCGGCAATCGCGAACATCGGGCCGATCGGCGTGTCGATCCAGTCGGCGCTGAGCACACCCTGCCCCTTCGCCCGTACCGGGGCCGTGCCGGTCAGCCGCCGGAAGGCTGCGCGAAACCCGCTGCCGCTGTCATAGCCCGCGTCGAGCTGCGCCTCGATCACCGCCTCTTCCTTCGCCAGGCGCTGCGCCGCCGTTCCCAGTCGCCGCGCCCGCGCGACCTGCAGGAACGTCATGCCGAACTGTCGGCGAAAGGCGCGCCGCACCGTGGATGGCTCGAAGCCGAGTGCGGTCAGGTCGCTCTCCCGCCAGCGCTGGTCGGGTTCCTCATCCAGCCTTGCCAGCAGCGGCCCGATCAGCGGATGGTCCGGCGCATCGAGCGGACGGCAGCGTTTGCAGGGTCGAAACCCAGCGTCGAGGCAGGCGTGTGTCGATGTCTCGAACACGACATTCTCCCGCTTGGGCTTGCGCGCCGGACAGGTCAGTCGGCAGAAGATCCCCGTTGTCGTGACACAAACATAGGCATGCCCCTCGAACGCCGGATCGCGGGTGAGCAGAGCCTCGTACAGGCGGTCGTCATCGGGATCGGTGAGCAGCATGGTCTGCGGTCTAGCAGGCACGTGCTCTACCCGCCGTCGAAAAGCGGGCACTGATTCTTCGCTGACCCATTGTCGGAATTTCTTACAGGCCGCGACCCGCGCGCCCAGCGTTAACCAGGCAAGTCCCTACGAAGGTTCGTTAGCGCCACTATGGCACAAACCTTGCTTAACGTCTTGTTAAGATTTAGGAAGGTTTGTCATGATCGCCATTGCCATTGCTTTAACCACCGCTGCCGCCGCACCCGCCAGCGATGTCCCGCGCCTCGGCATGGACCTTGGCGCATTCATCGACGCGGCCGCCGGTCAGTGCTGGGTGGTCGGCGATGATGACCAGCCCATCCCGCGCGACCAGCTCGATGCGCTGAAGGGTGAAGTCGAGATCGAATGTATCGTCGATGATGAAACCGGCGACACTCTGATCTGAACCCCGCGCCGCAATCGGCGCTTTACATTCGCCGCCGCCGGGCTAGCGTCCGGCGCATCATGCGAGGCAGCGCGCTCCTGTTCGGTCTACGACTTATCCGCCCCTAGGCGGCAACCGGCGCACGCGCGCGGGACCGACCTGGGGGAACCAAGCCATTCCGACCGATCCGCCCGACCGATCCGAACGCCCCATGATAAAGGCCCGCATGTCATGCTGACCGACCCCAGCCAGAAATACCGCCCCTTCCCGCAGGTCGACCTGCCGGATCGCCAGTGGCCCACCCGCACTCTCACCAGCCCGCCGCGCTGGCTGTCCACGGACATGCGCGACGGCAACCAGTCGCTGATCGACCCGATGGATTCGGAAAAGAAGCGCCGCTTCTTCGACCTTCTCGTTCGCATCGGCCTGAAGGAGATTGAGGTCGGCTTCCCCTCGGCAGGCGCGACCGAGTTCGACTTCATCTCCGGCCTCGTCAGGGACGGCGCGATCCCGGACGACGTCACGGTCCAGGTCCTGACCCAGTCACGGAAAGACCTGATCGACACCAGCTTTGAAAGCCTGCGCGGCGCGCGGCGGGCCATCGTCCACCTTTACAACGCAGTCAGTCCCAACTGGCGGCAGATCGTCTTCAGGATGGACCGCGCTGCGGTGAAGCAGATCGCGGTCGACGGCGCGAAGATGCTGCGCGACAACGCCGCCGCCCAGCCCGATACCGACTGGCATTTCGAATATTCGCCGGAGACCTTCTCGACCGCCGAACTCGATTTCTCGCTTGAGGTTTGCGAGGCGGTGATGGACGTCCTGCAGCCAACGCCCGACCATCCGCTGATCCTCAATCTGCCCGCCACCATCGAGGCGGCCACCCCCAATATCTACGCCGACCAGATCGAATGGTTCGGCCGCAACATCCCGCGCCGCGACAGCGTGCTGCTCAGCCTGCACCCGCATAACGACCGCGGCACGGGCGTCGCAGCGGCGGAGCTCGGTTTGATGGCGGGCGCGGACCGCGTGGAGGGCTGCCTGTTCGGCAATGGCGAGCGCACCGGCAATGTCTGTCTCGTGACGCTCGGCATGAACCTTTACACCCAAGGGGTGAATCCTGGCCTCGATTTCTCTAACATGGACGAAATCGTGAAAACGGCGGAATACTGCAACCAGCTGCCCGTTCACCCCCGCCACCCCTATGCGGGCGAACTGGTGTTCACCGCCTTTTCGGGCTCGCACCAGGACGCGATCAAGAAGGGGTTCGAGGCGAACGAGGCCCAGAACGACCGGCTGTGGCGCGTGCCCTACCTGCCGCTCGACCCGGAAGACATCGGCCGCGATTACGAGGCTGTCATCCGCGTGAACTCGCAGTCCGGCAAGGGCGGCGTCGCGTGGGTGCTGCAGCAGGACCAGGGCCTGAAACTGCCGAAGAAACTGCAGGCCCGGTTCAGCCATGTCGTGCAGGCGCTCGCCGATTCCTCCAGCCGCGAACTCCAGTCCGGCGATATCTGGCAGGCGTTTCAGTCGAAATATCATCTCGACGGCTCGGGCCGCTTCGACATCGTCGACTATGAGGAGCGGCGCGGGCCGGATGGCGACCGCATCTTCACGGGCAAGATCCGCGACGGCGAAACCGTCCGCACCGTTTCGGGGCGCGGCAACGGCATCGTCTCCAGCGTCATCGGCGCGCTGGCGGACGATTTCGGTGTCGAACTCGACGTGCAGAGCTATTCCGAGCACGCCATCGGCAAGGGCTCCGGCGCAAAGGCCGCCGCCTATGTCGAGGTCACGCAAACGGGGGAACAGGGGCGCAGCGACACGATCTGGGGCGTCGGGATTGACGAGGATGTCGCCACCGCCTCCGTCCGCGCTGTCCTCAGCGCCGCCTCCCGCGCCGACCGGAAAAGCAGTGGGCGCGCGGCAACAGAACAGTAGGAATCGGGCACGGCTGGCCGTAGGGAATGGCGCAGATGCCGCCAGCCCAGCCGCCCTTCGTGATGACCATCCTGCGCAGTGCCGGGGAGAGCTGGTGGCGTGACTTTGCCCCTATCACAATCCTTGGCCTGCTGCTCCTGACCGGCACGGAGCTTGCGGTATACGCGACCGGCGGCTCGGCCAGCAGCGACCCGAACACCCAGACGCTGGTGCAAACGGCGAAGGCGGCGGCCTTCTCGCTGTTCGTTGCCGCCGTCAGCGCAGGGCACCTTCTGCGCCTTTCCGAACCAAGCCCCGCGCCGAAAACCTATGTGCTCGGCGGGCTGAGGCTGGCGCAGCCCGGCCTCCTCACCGCGCTTACCATCGCCGCGGTCCTGTTCGGCCTCCTCATCATCGACCTGATCCTCCGCGCCCTTCTCGGCGGCTGGAGCAGCCTTTTTGTCTTCGCGCTGTCGCTGTTCGTCATCGCGCTCTGGCTGCCCGCGATCCCCGCCGCCATTGCCGAGCGCCTGCCGCCGCTGACCGCCATGAAGCGCGGCGCAAACCTGACCAAGGGTATGCGCGGGCGCCTGACCGGCCTCGTCCTCTTCGCCGCAGCGCTGCTGATCCCGCCCTTCATGGCAATTTATGCCGTGGTCTACGGCGTCACCGCTGTGCCGAGCGACGAAGGCGCGCTCTCCGCCCTGCCCGCGCTGACACCCGCCACCGCCCGCTTCTGGATCGTGGAGCTGTCCGACGTGATCTTCGGCGGCCTGATCGCCTCCATCCCGCCGGCTGTCTATCTAGCGCTGAGGACCAGCCCGCCGCGCTGAGAACCCGCCAAAAGTAAAAGGGCGGCCCCTTCCCGGAACCGCCCCTTCTGAATGCGTTCTATAGACCCGAAAACTAGCGCGAGTAGAACTCGACGACCAGGTTCGGCTCCATGCGGACGGGATAGGGCACCTCGTCCAGCGTGGGGACGCGCATGTAATTGGCCGTGCCGTCCTCGTTCACCTGCACATATTCCGGGATGTCGCGCTCGGGCAGGCCCTGCGCTTCCAGCACCAGCGCCATGTCCTTTGCCTTGGCGCGCAGGCCGATCGTGTCGCCCGGCGCCAGCATGCGGCTCGGGATGTTGCACTTCTCGCCGTTCACGCGGATGTGACCGTGGTTGACGATCTGGCGCGCGGCAAAGATCGTCGGCGCCCACTTCGCGCGGTAGACGATCATGTCGAGGCGCCGCTCGAGAATGCCGATCAGGTTCTGCGAGGTATCGCCCTTCATGCTG
Source organism: Pacificimonas sp. (assembly GCA_036351775.1). Classification (GTDB taxonomy): domain Bacteria; phylum Pseudomonadota; class Alphaproteobacteria; order Sphingomonadales; family Sphingomonadaceae; genus Pacificimonas. The sequence continues at coordinate 6,786 of JAZBPX010000045.1, forward strand.
GACGCCTGCTTGTAATATTTGCGGAACTGCTTCTCGGTGACGTCGCCGTAATAGCCCTTCAGCTTCTGCTTGGCGCGCAGCTGGATGCCGAAATCGGACATCTTGCCCTTGCGGCGCTGGCCGTGCTGACCCGGGCCATATTCCCGCTTGTTCACCGGGGACTTGGCGCGGCCCCAGATGTTTTCGCCCATGCGGCGGTCGAGTTTATACTTGGAAGTCTGGCGCTTCGACATGGCGTCGGCGCTCCTTTCATATCGGTTTGCGAACAACGTTGGTGCCGGTCTTCGCACCGCCCTGCCCCGCCGTCCTTCGAGGACAAGCGTTCAGGGCGCGGCCACCGCTTCACCGGCATGCGGGACCAATCGCGAAGCGCGCCATGTGGCGGCCAAGGCGCGCGAAGTCAAGCTATGCCAGGGTCGGCGCTCGCGAGACTTGATTGTCCGCGATCAATCGGTTTCAGTCTGACCAACGAATTGAGAACGCAAGATTTGGGCCGCTGTTTCCCGGGGGTAGATCCTAGATGCCGTTAAGATTCTATCAAGTCGCCGCCGCGCTGTGCGCTTTTGCGCTGACGCCCCCTCCCGCCCAGGCGCAGATTGGCGAGCAGCGCGCGGACGACGGCGCGATAGACGAGATGGCGGCCCGGTTTGCCGCCCTTCCGACCGCGAGCAGGCTTCAATTATCGCCAGACGGTCGCCGCGTGCTCTTCATCGACCGCAGCAAGCCGCTGCCCATCGTGCATGTCGCCGATATCGACAGCGGCGCGGTTGAGGCCATCGCCAGATCGAGCGAAGCCATGAGCTTTGAAACTTGCCGCTGGCTGAGCGACGAGCGGATCGGCTGCTCGGCCTTCGGCACCTTCCGCGACGTCGGCCGGGCCTACAATTATTCGCGTTACATCGCGATGGACACGGACGGCGACAATGCGCTCCCCCTCGGTCAGCGCATGGGCAGCCGCACGCTTGGATTGAACCAGTTTTCCGGGCGCGTGATCGACGTGCTTCCGGACGATCCCGAACATATCCTGATGGCCGTCAACGTCCTTCCCGAACGGCAGATCGGGACGCGGCTTGCCAAGAGCGACGAGGGCATGACGGTACAGCGCGTGAACATCCACAACGGCCAGATGCGAACGATAACCGGCCCCATCGGCGACGCCGTCACCTACTATACGGATGGCCGCGGCAATGCCCGCGTCTATCTGAAGAACTACGAAACGGCCGGCGGCTTTATGGGTGATCGGTTTGAGTATCGGATTCGCGCCGACGGCCGCACGAACCGCTGGGAGGAATTGACATCGCAGCGGGCCTCCTCCGCAGCCTACGCCTCTTTCGAGGGCTTCAGCGAGGACGGACAAAGCGTCTACATGATCCTGCCGCATGAGGGTCGGCATGCCCTGTTCCGCCAGTCCGCCGACAGGAGCGGCGAGCCGGAACTGGTCTTCGCCCATGACTGGGTGGATGTGAACGGCCTTGTCACCTTCGGCCGGTATCGGCGGCCTGTCGGTGTGTCATGGAGCGACGACTATAACCATATCGAGTTTTTCGACGAGGAACTGAAGGCGCTGAACGAATCGCTCGACCGGGCGCTGGACGGCGAACAGTCGATCACGCTTCTGTCTGAAAGCTGGGACGGCGACCGCATTCTTCTTCTCGCCACCAGTGACCGCAATCCCGGCACCTATTACATCTTCGAAAAGTCGACGAAGCAGCTCATCCAGTTGATCGAGAGCCGCGCCTATCTCGACGGCATCGACATGGGCACGGTGACGCCGATCCGCTATTCGGCGGCGGATAACACGGAGATCAGCGGCTATCTGACGCTGCCCGCCGGTCAGGATGCGGAGACCGCGGAGAATCTTCCCCTGATCGTCATGCCGCACGGCGGCCCGAACGCACGAGACTATTGGGGCTTCGACTGGCTGGCCCAGGCCTTCGCCGCCAAGGGCTATGCCGTCGTTCAGCCAAACTATCGCGGCTCGCAGGGTTTCGGGACATACTGGGCCGGAGAGAACGCACTGAGGAACTGGCGCCAGGCGATCAGCGACGTGAACGACGCCGCCAGGTGGGCCATCGGGACCGGCCTGACATCCGCCAACAAGGTGGCCGCCGTCGGCTGGAGTTATGGCGGCTATGCGGCGCTGCAGGGCGCGGTGGTCGATCCGCAGCTCTACAACGCCGTTGTCGCCATCGCCCCTGTTACCGACCTTGAACTGCTGGTGCGGAACGCCTCATCGACGACAGCGCGCAATGTGGTTCGGGAAATGGTCGGCAAGGGACCGCATCTGGTGGACGGATCACCCGCCCGCTGGCCGCATATCCTTGAAGTGCCAGTCCAGATGTTTCACGGTTCAGAGGATGTGAACGTGAACGTCCGCCACAGCCGCCATATGGCCAAGCGCCTCGAGGATGCCGGCAAGCCGGTCGACTATGTCGAGTATGACGGGCTTGAGCATGATCTCGCCAGGACCTCAGCGCGGGCCGACATGCTGACCAGGATTTTCGCGTTTCTGGACGCGGAACTCGGTGATTAGGCGCCAGGCCGAGGCAAACTAGGTCATCCGCCCCCGTACCAGCGTGCTGACGATGCCGCGCAGGGTGCGGATCTCCTGGCTGGTGTAGCCGGGGCGCGTGAACAGGCTGCGGAGCGTGCGGTGGGCTGTCGGCGCGCGGTCCTCGGCACGGAAATAGCCGCGCTTTTCCAGCGCCGTGTCCAGCTGCTTGACCAGACCGTCCACCTCGTCCTGCGGCGCCGGGTCATCTAGCGTCTCGCCGCGCGGCAGGTCCGCATGGCGCGACCATTCATAGGCGCAAAGGATCACCGCCTGCGCCAGGTTAAGCGAGGAGAAATCGGGGTTCACAGGCACGGTCAGGATTTCCTGCGCGTGGCCGACCTCGTCATTGTCGAGGCCCGTCGCCTCCGCGCCGAACAGGATCGCCGTGCGCCTGCCCCGGCTCACGCTCTCGGTGGCAGCCTCGGCGGGCGTCACGACGCGCTTGATCAGGCCGCGCTTGCGCACCGTCGTCGCGTAGACCCAGCGGCAGTCCGCCACGGCTTCGGCAACGGTATCGAAGACCGCCGCGCCAGCCAGCACCGCGTCCGCCCCGCTCGCCGCCGGCCCGGCATCCGGGTTCGGCCAGCCATCGCGCGGCGCAACCAGCCGCATCCGGTCCAGCCCGAAGTTCAGCATCGCCCGCGCCGTCGTCCCGATGTTCCGGCCCAGTTGCGGCCGCACCAGGACAACGATGGGGTTCAGCGCCTCATTCGCCTCAGTATCCACGGTCAGAACAGCGTGTCCTTCGGCTCCGGCGCGCCGTCGCTGTCGCCGTCCGGCATACCCGTTACCAGTTTCTCGAAATCCTTCGCCTCGCGGAACTCGCGGTAGACGCTGGCAAAGCGCACATAGGCCACTTCATCCAGGGCATGGAGGCCCTCCATGACCAGTTCGCCCAGCTCCTCGGCGCTGATCTCGCTCTTGCCGCTCGCTTCAAGCTGGCGCTGGATACCGCTGACCAGCCGCTCGATCTTCTCCTCGGCGACGGGGCGCTTGCGGCAGGCGATGGCGATGGAGCTCGCCAGCTTCTCCCGGTCGAATGCCTGTTTGTCGCCGGACTTCTTGACGATCCTCAGGTCGCGAAGCTGCACCCGCTCGAACGTCGTGAAGCGCGCGGCGCAGGCCGGACATTGCCGCCGCCGCCGGATCGCGGACCCGTCCTCGGTCGGCCGCGAATCCTTCACCTGGCTATCGGCGTTCATGCAGAACGGGCAGCGCATGGTTCGGCCCCCGCCCGCCTTCGCCTAGCGTGCCGGGTAGATCGGGAAGCGCGCGGTCAGCGCCTCGACGCGCGCCTTCACCGCCGCCTCGACGTCGCCGTTCGCATCCGCGCCGTTCTTCTGCAGGCCGTCGACCACGTCGCCGATCATCTCGCCGATCTCGCGGAACTCCGCCTGGCCGAAGCCGCGCGTTGTCCCCGCCGGGGAGCCGAGCCGCACGCCGCTGGTCTTCGCCGGGGGCAGCGGATCGAAGGGGATGCCGTTCTTGTTGCAGGTGATGCCCGCGCGCAGCAGCGACTGCTCGGCGTCCGCGCCGTTCACGCCGACCGGGCGCAGGTCGACCAGAACGACATGCGTGTCGGTGCCGCCGGAAACGAGGTCGCAGCCGCGCTCCTTAAGCGTCGCCGCCAGCGTCTTGGCATTGGCGATCACGTCTTCGGCATAGCTGCGGAAACCGGGGCGCAGCGCCTCGCCGAACGCCACGGCCTTCGCCGCGATGACATGCATCAGCGGGCCGCCCTGCAGGCCGGGAAACACCGCGCTGTTGAACTTCTTACCGAGCGCCTCGTCATTCGACAGGATCATGCCGCCACGCGGACCGCGCAGCGTCTTGTGCGTCGTCGTTGTCACCACATGCGCGTGCGGCAGCGGGCTGGGGTGCAGGCCCGCCGCGACGAGGCCCGCAAAGTGCGCCATGTCGACGTGAAGATAGGCACCTACCTTGTCGGCGATCTCGCGGAAGCGGGCAAAGTCAATCTGGCGTGGATAGGCGCTGCCGCCCGCGATGATCAGCTTCGGCTGATTCTCGACCGCCAGTCGCTCAACCTCGTCATAGTCGATCAGATGGCCGTCTTCCTTCACGCCGTACTGGACCGCGTTGAACCACTTGCCCGACTGGGCAGGCGGCGCGCCGTGGGTCAGGTGCCCGCCCGCCGCAAGGCTCATACCCAGGATCGTGTCGCCCGGCTTTACCAGCGCCAGCATGACCGCGCCGTTCGCCTGCGCGCCGGCATGCGGCTGGACGTTCACATAGGCGCAGCCGAACAGCCGCTTCGCCCGGTCCCGCGCCAGGTCCTCGACCGTGTCCGACGGCCCGCAGCCCGCATAATAGCGGCGGCCCGGATAGCCTTCGGCATACTTGTTCGTAAGAACGGAGCCCTGCGCGGCCAGCACCGCCTCCGACACGATATTCTCCGACGCGATCAGCTCGATCTCGTTCTGCTGCCGCGCCAGTTCGGCCCGTACGCCGCCGAAGACTTCGGGGTCCGCCGCCTCAAGGCTCTCGGTGAAGAAGCCGTCATAGGATTCGAAGACAGGATTGGTGCTCATCGCGCTTGGCTCAGCCTTCCAGCTTGTCGACGCGGCGCTGGTGGCGGCCGCCCTCGAACTCGGTTGTCAGAAATTCGTTCAGGCAGTCCCTGGCGACTTCATCGCCCACCAGGCGCTCGCCAAGGGCCAGGATATTCGCATCATTATGCGCCCGCGTCAGACGCGCCATAAGGCCGCTGGTGCAGGTGGCGGCGCGCGCGCCCTTCACCTTGTTCGCCGCAATCGCGATGCCGATGCCGGAGCCGCAGATGGCAACGCCCAGCATGTCCGGATCGGCCCCGACGGTCTCGCCCAGCTTCCGCCCGTAATCGGGCCAGTCGACGGAATCGGTGTTGTCGGTGCCAAGGTCGACGACCTCATGCCCTGCCTCTTCGAGCCATTCGTGCACCTTCGTCTTGAGAACGAACCCGGCATGGTCGGAGGCGATGGCGATACGGCGCGGTGTCATGGCGCGACATGTAGGGGCTCACCGCCCGAGTCGCCACCACGGAATGTGAGGGATTGGTGCATTCGAGGCTCGCAAGTGCTCGCGCCCCGTGCCACCCCGCTCCCGGATAGGGAGACGCAAATCAGTTCTTAAAAAAGGGCCGATCACCCTTCACCGTCGCGCGCTCCATCACGCGCCGCGCCGGGAAGTAATCGGACGCCGCGAAATGCTGGCAGGCGCGGTTGTCCCAGAAGGCTATGGAGCCTGCCTCCCAGCGGAACCGGCACTGGATTTCCGGGTTCTCCGCCTGCGCGTAGAGATGCGCCAGCAGCCAGTCGCTTTCCTTGGCGCTCAGCTCCTTGATGTGACTTGTGAAGGCACCGTTCACATACAGTGTGGGCTCGCCGGTTTCGGGATGCGTGCGCACCACCGGGTGTTCCTGCGGCGGATATTTGTCGTGCAGTTCCTCGGGCCGCTTGTTCAGCCGCTTGGCGAACACCCGCGCGATGTCGTGCACGGCGGTCAGGCCCGTGATCCAGTCCTTGATGGCGGGCGACAGCCGCTCGAACGCGGCGTTCATGTTCGCGAACAGCGTGTCGCCGCCCACGGCGGGCACCTCGACGGCGCGCAGGATCGAACCGAGCGAGGGTTCCGGCCGCCAGGTCACGTCCGAATGCCACATATTCTCCTGCCCGCGGCTGTTCGGGCCATGCTCGATGCGAAGGATTTCCGGCTGCTCCTGATCCTTGGGCGTCGCCGGGTGGATCTCCAGATCGCCGAACGCCTGCGCGAACGCCAGATGCTGGGCCCGGCTGATGTTCTGGTCGCGAAAGAACACGACCTTGTGATCAAGCAGCGCCGCGCGCACCGCCGCGATATCCGCCTCGTCCAGCGGCCCGGCCAGATCGATGCCGTGCAGTTCCGCGCCGATCATCGGCGTCAGCGGCCGGATGTCCAGTTTTGCCTTCGTTGCCATGATAACCGCCCTCCCAAGCCGAAAATCGAACAGAAGGATGCCTCGCTTTCGCGCTGCGGGCAAGCGCACGCCCTTGACGGAAGTCCAGCCCGCTATAGTGTCCTATATCAACAGTACACATGGGAGAGACGATGAACCGCCTATTGACTGCCGCCGCCCTCGCGGTGCTTCCGGCACAGGCTGGTGCCGCCGAGGATGCCGCGCCCGCCGATACGCAGGTCATGATCCTCGGCACCTACCATTTCGCGAACCCCGGACGCGACGTTGCGAACATCGACGTCGACGACGTGCTGCAGCCCCACCGCCAGCGCGAGATCGCCGCCATCGTCGACGCCATCGCCACGTGGAAACCCGACCGCATCCTTGTCGAAGCCCAGCGCCCTGCCCCCGACTTCCATATGGAAAGCTACGCCGAGTACCGGGCTGGCGACCTGCGCGACAACCGCAACGAGACCGTGCAGATCGGCTACCGCCTTGCAGACCGGCTCGGTCACGCGAATGTCTACGGCTTCAACGAGCAGGCGAGCGAGGGCGAACCCGATTACTTCCCCATGGGCATGGTCATCGAAACCGCTGAAGCGACCGGCCAATCGGACGTCGTCCAAAGCTTCATGACGGACATCCAGGCCGAGGTCACTGCCATTAGCGCGGCTCAGGACTTCGAAACGATCCCCGAAAGCCTGCTGAAAGAGAACGACCTCGACGCGGTCCGAGCTCATCACGCAAAATATTATTACGGCCTGATCCCCGTCGGCGACGGCAAGGACCAGGCCGGCGCGGTCCTCAACGCCCGCTATTACGAGCGCAACGCGAAGATGATGGCGAAGATCGACCTGATCGCACGGCCCGGCGAGCGGATCCTGGTGCTGGTCGGTTCAGGCCACCTCTACTGGCTGCACCATTTCGTGACCGAAATACCGGGCTACACCTATGTCAGCCCGAACCCCTATCTGATCGCGGCCGATGCGATGCTGGAAAGCAGCGACTAGGCACGGGCCTAGGCCGCCAGCCGCAGCTCCAGCCGGTCCCACACTTCGACCAGCGCGCCGACCAGTTCCGCCATCATGGCCTCGTCATGATGCGGGCCGGGCGTAAAGCGCAGGCGCTCCGTTCCGCGCGGCACGGTCGGGTAATTGATCGGCTGCACATAGACGCCGTATTCCATCAACAGGACGTCGGAGATGCGCTTCGCCTTCACCGGGTCGCCGACATGCAGCGGTACGATGTGGGTCGAGCTTTCCATCACCGGCAGGTTCGCGTCCGCCATCAGCGCCTTCAGCCTCGCCGCCGCGGCCTGCTGCGCCTCCCGCTCCGCATTCGATTCCTTCAGATGCTTTACGCTCGCCAGCGCGCCCGCCACCAGGACCGGCGACAGGCTGGTCGTGAAGATGAACCCCGGCGCATAGCTGCGGATCACGTCGATCAGCATTTTGGACGCCGTGATATAGCCGCCCATCACGCCGAACGCCTTGCCCAGCGTCCCCTCGATGATGGTCACCCGGTCCGCGACCTCGTCACGCTCGGAAATGCCGCCGCCCTGCGCGCCGTACATGCCCACCGCATGCACTTCGTCGAGATAGGTCAGCGCATTATACTTGTCGGCAAGGTCGCAGATCTCGGCGATCGGCGCGACATCGCCGTCCATCGAATAGACGCTCTCGAACGCGATCAGCTTCGGCGCGGCGGGATCGTCGGCCGCCAGCAGCTCTTCCAGATGCTCAAGATCGTTGTGCCGCCACACCCGCTTCTCGCAGCCCGCGTTGCGGATCCCTGCGATCATGGAGGCGTGGTTCAGCTCGTCCGAATAGACGATACAGCCAGGCAGGATCTTCGCCAGCGTGGACAGCGTCGCCTCGTTGGAGACATAGCCCGACGTGAACAGCAGCGCGCCCTCCTTGGCGTGGAGGTCGGCAAGTTCGCTCTCAAGCTCGACATGCAGGTGCGTGTTGCCGCCGATATTGCGCGTGCCGCCGGAGCCTGCGCCGACATCGTGCAGCGCCTCCTCCATTGCGGAGACGACCTTCGGGTGCTGGCCCATCGCCAGATAGTCGTTCGAGCACCAGACCGTGATCGGCTTCGGCCCGTTATGCCCGGCGAAACAGCGCGCGTTCGGATAGGCGCCCTTGTTCCGCATGATGTCGATGAAGACGCGGTACCGCCCCTCCTCATGAAGGCGGTCGATCGCCTTCTCGAAAATCCGGTCATAGTTGACCGTCTGCGCCGTCTCGTCTGCCATAGCGCGCCGATTTAGAGGAGCAGCCCCCAAGTTGAACACCCCCTTTTGTCGCAAGGCTTTAGTTGCGAACGGATCGCAATTACTCATGCGCACTTCCCATCCAGTACCAGTGATCAGGCTGCTCTAGGGATGCTGGATGTCGCGTTCCTTGATCCCGGTCAAAGTGCGCCTACAAGCGCAGTTCCCCATGCGGCGGCGTCTTGAAATAGCCGTCCACCATCTCCCCCGTCACATCGCGGAGGTTGGACGGGTTCCAGCGCGGCTTCCGGTCCTTGTCGATCAGCTGCGCGCGCACGCCCTCGAAGAAATCCTCGCCAGTCTTGATATTGCCGACAATGCGGTACTCCCGCTTCAGGCACCCGGCGAGGTCGTCGTCCGCGCCCTCGCGCAGCGCGCGCAGCGTCAGTTTCATCGAGGTCGGCGACAATTTCATCAGGAGGTCGCGCTGCCCCTCCGCCCAGTCGCTGCCCATCGACAGGCCGGCCATGATCTCCTCGACACTGTTCGCGCCAAAGTGCCGGTCAATCTCCTCCCGGTGCGCTTCCAGTATGGGCGGCTGTTCCGGGGCCTTCTGGAACTGCACCAGCACATCCTCCACGCTGTCCACCGGCGCCTCCAGCGCCGCCAGTAGCCCCTCGACATTCGCGCTCTCCGTGTAGTGAGTCGCAATCCCGGCATACAGGCAGTCCGCCGCCTTGAGCCGCGCGCCGGTCAGGCCGAGATAGGCACCCAGCTCGCCCGGCAGGCGCGGCAGCGCGTGGGTCCCGCCGACGTCCGGGATCAGGCCGATGCCCGTCTCCGGCATGGCGAACAGCGTGTTTTCCGTCGCGATCCGCACGGGGCCGTGGATCGACAGGCCCACACCGCCGCCCATGGTGATGCCGTCGATGACCGCGACATAGGGCTTCGGATAGGTGCCGATCTTGTGGTTCATCCGGTACTCGGTGCCGAAGAACGTCTCCCAGTTCGGCGAGCCCTCCGTTCCCGAACGGTGCAGCCCGACGACGTCGCCGCCGGCGCAGAAGGCGCGCTCGCCCTCGCCGATGATGGCGACAATGCCGATCTCGTCGTCCGTTTCCCACGCCTCGAGCTGCGCAAGGATCGCCGCGCACATTTCAAGGTTCAGCGCGTTCAGCGCCTTGGGCCGGGTCAGCGTGATCAGCCCCAGCCGCCCGCGCCGCTCGAACGCCACATCGTTTGTCTCGATAGGCTCTGTCATGACCGCTCCACCAGTTTGGGTTTCTCCAGGTCAACCGGCGCACCGGTCATCGACAGCCGCGCCAGCAGCCGGTCGTCGCCGTCCACAAGGTCCGCTTCCATGAAGGCGATCTTCCGCCCCAGCTTCACGCACCGGCCATTGGCATAGAGCCGCCCCTTGGGCGCGGGCCGGAAATAGCTGACCTTCAGCTCCAGCGAGGGCACGAACATGCGCTTCTTGCCCTTGGCAATCGCGCTTGTCGCGGCCGCATCGTCCAGCATGGTCGCGATGATCCCGCCCTGCACCGTGCCGTTCGGGTTGCACAGCATGTCGCCGATGTCGAAAGCCATCCGCACCGTTCCGGCATCCTGATCGATCTCCAGGATCTCGGTGTTCAGCAGTTCGGATGTTGGCGTCGAGCGGCTGTTCATCCGCTCGCGCAATTGTTCGTTCGTCATGACCATGGCGCCGTGCCTTACAGGATTTCCGGCGCGGCAAAACCACGGCTTTCGAGAGCCGGGGCCAGCGCGGCCACATCGTCGCCGCCCCGGCTGAAGATGATCCGGTGCGCCGCCCGGTCTGCCGACGCCCAGTCCCGGTCCTTCATCAGCTGCGCCGTCCGCCGCGCGATGCCGTCCGCGCCGTGCAGGAATGTCAGCGGCCCCGCGCCCAGCGCCGTGGCCGCCTTCGCCAGCCGGTCCTCGACCAGCGGGAAATGGGTGCAGGCGAGGACGATGTGGTCCATGTCCCGCCCGCCCTCCTGATCCAGCAGGCCACGCATCGGCGCGCGGAAGGCGTCCTCAGGCACCGTCTCCCCGCGCATGGCCGCTTCCGCCGCCGCCGCCAGCCCGGGAGAGCCCCAGCGCAGCACGGTCTTCCCGTCCGCGAACTTGTCCACCAGATCGTCGACATAATGCTGCCGCACCGTCGCGGGCGTCCCCAGCACCCCGATGACGCCCGTCTTCGTCTGTTCGGCGGCGGGCTTGATTGCCGGAACGGTCCCCACAATCGGCACGTCCAGAGCTGCCCGCACATGATCGAGCGCGATCGTCGAGGCAGTGTTGCAGGCAATCACGATCAGCGCCGGATCGAACCGCTCCCGCAGCCGCCCCAGCAGCGCGCAGACCCGGCTCGCCACCTGCATCTCGGTCTTCGACCCATAGGGAAAGCCGGCATTGTCCGCCGCATAGACGAGCGGCGCGTCCGGCAGCGCCGCCATGATCGGCCCCGCCACCGACAGCCCGCCAATGCCACTGTCGAAAATCAGGATGGGCTGCGAAGTCAGAGCAGTTCAAACTGATTTGATGACCGCGCGGCGGCCTTGTCGAACGTCAGCGTGCTATCGCACCCGGCCTCCATCCCGATAGAAGCGATCAGGGCGTCCGCGACGTCCAGGCGTTGCAAACGCGGATCGTTCAGTGCGGACGCCACGGCAGAGGCATGATCGAGCGTGAACGCAGCCATATCGGCAATCTCACGGAGCGCCGCCCGGCATCTGACATCATTCCAGCGATATTGGGTCCGAAGCGTCCAGAGCGTCTCGGCCAGCGCAAGTACAGACACGAAAAGGCGGTCTCCGGCGGCTTCTGTGTGCGCCAGCAGCGAGCGGACTTCCGCATGCTGCGCCGGATCGTCCCGGGTAAAGAAGCGAAGCAGAATATTTGTGTCGACAGCGTTCACGGACGAGGCTCGCGCACCCCATAGGCTTTGATCCGCTCATCTTCGCTGGCGAGCCACTCACCGATCGCTTCATCATCAGTCAGATCTGTCTGCGGCGTTCTGGGCGCATCGATCGCGTCGATGGCGGCAAAAAACTCAGCCACCGTTTTCTTTTTCCGCGCGGGCCGAACCGTCAGGGTGCCGCCGTCAACCTCGAACACGAGTTCGTCGCCCTCAGCCAAACCGAGCGCATCCCGAACCGCCTTCGGAATCGTCACTTGCCCCTTGGACGTAATCTTCGAATGCGCGGTCACAAACCTTCTCCTTACCTCTGGTAAGAAATAGACAGAAGCGCGCTTCTCTGCAAGACGGGCGAGGATGACCGCCGCCTTCCCCGCCCTTCGCCTACGCCGTCTCCGCGCCACCGCCTGGTCGCGCAGTCTCCATGCTGAGAATGTCCTGACGCCTGCCGACCTGATCTGGCCGGTTTTCATCCGTGATGGTCAGAACGAGCGCGAGGCCGTCACCACCATGCCCGGCGTCGAGCGCCTGTCCGTCGACCTCCTTGTTGAAACCGCGAAGGAGGCCGCCGCGCTCGGCATCCCCGCCCTCGCCCTGTTCCCGAACACGCCTGCCGACGCGCGCGACGACGCGGGCACCGAGTCGGCCAACCCTGACAACCTGATGTGCCGCGCCTGCCGGGCCATCAAGGACGCGGGCGTCGAGATTGGCCTGCTCACCGATGTGGCGCTAGACCCCTATACCAGCCACGGCCATGACGGCCTGCTCTCGGACGATGGCGAGATCCTCAACGACCAAAGCCTCGGCGTCCTCGCCGCGCAGGCGGTGAACCAGGCGCGGGCAGGCGCGGACATCATCGCCCCCTCCGACATGATGGACGGCCGCGTCGGCTTCATCCGCTCGGCGCTGGAGGCGTCGGGGTTCAGGAACGTCCAGATCATGTCCTACGCCGCCAAATATGCCTCCGCCTTTTACGGCCCGTTCCGCGACGCGGTCGGGTCCGGCGGCTATCTGAAGGGCGACAAGAAGACCTACCAGATGAACCCCGCCAACACCGACGAGGCCATGCGGGAGGTCATGCTCGATCTGGAGGAAGGCGCCGACAGCGTCATGGTGAAGCCCGGCCTCGCTTATCTCGACGTCGTTGCGCGGGTGAAGGACCGGTTCAACGCGCCCGTCTTCGCCTACCAGGTGTCGGGCGAATATGCGATGATGCGCATGGCGATGGACGCCGGCATTCTCGATCGCGACGCCGCTATCCTCGAAGTCCTCACCGCCTTCAAGCGCGCCGGCACGAACGGCGTCCTCACCTACTTCGCCCGCGACGCCGCCCGCCTGTTGAACGGCTGACACCCTCCTTTTCGCGCAGGTTGAGCGGCCCCGCCCCCTGCCATAACCTCGCGGCCAAACATATCCTTGGGAGGCCCGCCTTGCATCCGTTCGTCCACGCTGAAAACAGCCCTGACAAGCCCGCCATCATCATGGCCGATGGGTCCGGAGAGATGAGCTATGCGGAGCTGGAGGCGGCCTCCAACCGCGCCGCGCAGTTCTTCCGGTCGCAGGGCCTGACGCGGGGTGACAGCTTCACGCTGCTTCTGGAAAACTGCATCGAATACCTGCCCATCGCCTGGGGCGCGCAGCGGGCGGGCCTGATGATGGTGCCCATGTCGACGAAGCTCGGCGTTTCCGAAGCCCAGTACATCATCGACAATTCGGATTCGCAGTTCCTCATCGCCGATGCCTCGCTCGGCGGCGTTGCCAGCAAGCTGAAAACGCCGAAGGGCAATTTCGTGATGCACGGCGATCTGGACGGCTTCACGCGGCTCGAACCGCTCCTTGCCGAACAGCCGCCATCCCGCATCGAGGACGAAAGCTCCGGCCGTTACATGCTCTATTCGTCCGGCACGACGGGCCAGCCCAAGGGGATTACCGGCCCTCTGCCGGAGGAGCCCATCGATGCGCCCAACCCGCTCGTGATGCTGACCCAGATGCTGTTCGGCTTCGGCCCCGACATCATCTATCTCAGCCCCGCGCCCATGTATCACGCCGCGCCGCTCGGCTATACGATGACGGTGCACAAGCATGGCGGCACGGTCGTCATGATGCGGAAGTTCGATCCCGAACAGCTCCTCGCCAATATCGAGAAATACCAGATCACGCACATGCAGGTCGTGCCGACGATGTTCGTCCGCATGCTGAAGCTGCCGGAGGACATCCGCGCGAAATATGACGTCTCCAGCGTCAAGGCCGCGATCCACGCCGCCGCCCCCTGCCCGGTCGAGGTCAAGCGCCGGATGATCGAATGGTGGGGCCCGGTCATCTACGAATATTATTCCGCCTCCGAGGGGACCGGCTTCACCGCCATCAACCCGGAGGAATGGATGCAGAAGCAGGGCAGTGTCGGGAAGAGCTTCCTAGGCGAAATCCGCATCCTCGACGAGGACGACAACCCGCTGCCGCCCGGCAGGGAAGGCCGCGTGTATTTCGCGGGCGCCGGCGAAATCCAGTATCACAAGGATCCGGACAAGAGCGCGTCGGTGCAGCACAAGGAACATGGCTCCACCTTCGGCGATATTGGCTATGTCGATGAAGACGGCTATCTTTTCCTCACCGACCGCGCCGCCTACATGATTATTTCCGGCGGCGTGAACGTCTATCCGCAGGAGGCGGAGGACGTCCTCGTCATGCACCCGAAGGTCCAGGACGTCGCCGTCATCGGCGTCCCGCACGAGGAGTTCGGGGAAGAAGTGAAAGCGGTTGTGCAGCCGCGCGAATGGGCGGATGCTGGCCCCGATCTGGAGGCCGAGCTGATCGCCTTCGTCAGGGAGAGGCTGAGCCACGTCAAATGCCCCAGGAGCGTCGACTTCGAGCAGGAACTGCCCCGCCACGACACGGGCAAGCTGTACAAGCGGCTCCTGAAGGATCGCTACTGGGCGGAGGCACGGGCCGCTGGCTAGCGCTTGGCACGGCCCTCGCCCTCGCGGCGTGCAGCGGCGATGAGGAACCCGCTCCGGCGCCGGGCCCGGTCGAACCGACGCTTGGCGAAACCGCGACGGAAACCGCCGCCGAGCTGACCCGCAGCGCCGGTCAGGCGGTTCTCGGTGCTGCGGAAACGATCAACAGCCCCACGCCCTCGCCGCGCCTCTCGACGCACCGGGAGGATCTGAAACTTGTCGGCATCCCGGGCGAGAATGGCCGCCGCTGGTATGGTCACCTGACAGAGGACCGCGTGTTCTTCCAGAGCCCGACTGGCGCGGGCTGGAACGTCGCGGCCTATACCGAGACCCCGACCTCGGGCGTGCGCGAGCTGAACCTACGGGCACTTGCGGCCACCCTCCGCCTGACCCAAGGCAACTGTCCGGACCCGCGAATGACCAAGCAATTCCCGCAGCTGGCGACGCTCGCGTTCGACGGCGGCGCGCACCGCGCCTGTTTCGGGTCCATGCCGCTGCCGGACGGGCTTGCGGACACGGCATGGATGATTCTCCGGCACGGGGATGCGCACCACCCCGATCTCGACGGCGCGCGGAACGTCAATGTTCTCGCCTTCTCGGCGGCCGGCCGCGTCGGCGGCACCATCGCGTGCAACGACGCCGGGATCGAGGGGCTGCTCTGGGGCGAGGACGGCACCTTCACGCTCGTTGGCGAGGAGCAGTTCATCGCCCAGACAGAAGTCCTCTGCAACCAGGCGCGCAGCGAGGAGTTTGGCGGCAACGCGCTACAGGCGATGCTGACGGCGGAGCGCTGGACGATCGTCGATGACCTCCTAATCGTCGACCTTGCGAACGGCGACACCATCACCGCCCGCTTTCTCGGTTCAGACGTCTTCGGTCAGGCTGCCGTAGAGGCCGGGCCGCCGGTCGCGGAAGAAGCCGAAACTGGCCCGCCGCGCCCGGACGAGACCAAGGTCGAAGGTCGCTAGGACATAGCCCTCCTCGTCGCGGGACAGCTGCGCGCAGTCGTCGCCATATTCGTTCACCGCGAAACTGGACCCGTAGAAGGTCTGCCCCTCCTCCGTCCCCGTCCGGTTCGCCGCGATGACCGGACAGGTGTTCGACACCGCATGACCCACCATCGCCCGCTTCCACATTGCGGCGGTATCGAGGTCGGGCTCCTCCGGCTCGGACCCAATGGCGGTCGGATAGAGCAGCACTTCGGCCCCCTGCAGCACCATCGCGCGCGCCGCCTCCGGAAACCACTGGTCCCAGCAGATCCCGACACCGATCGTGCCGAAGCGCGTCTTCCACACCCGGAACCCCGAATTACCCGGCCGAAAATAGAATTTTTCCTCATAGCCCGGCCCATCCGGAATATGGCTCTTGCGGTAGACACCCATGATCTCCCCGTCCGGATCGATCATCGCCAGCGAATTGTAATAATGCACCCCGTCCCGCTCGAAGAAGCTGGCCGGGACGTAGATGCCCTCGCTCTTCGCGACTTTCTGCATCGCCAGCACAGCAGGATGCTCGGCGGTCGGTCGCGCACGCGCGAACAGTTCCTCATGCTCATGGCGGCAGAAATAGTGGCCCTGGAACAGCTCCGGCGGCAGCACGACCTGCGCCCCGTCCGCCGCCGCCCGCCGCGCCATGTCGGCGGTCGCGGCAATGTCCTCCGCCTCGTCGTCGGTGAATGACAGTTGCAGCGCGGCGAGCGTGATAGTCCTCATATCCGCCGCCTAGCGCGCGCCGCCGGTCAGGTCACGCCGGCACATGACAGGTCATGCAGTGAAACGCGCCGCCGCCCGCCAGAACCCCGCGCGCGTCCAGTCCCACGGCCCGCCGATCCGGAAACGCCGCCCCGATCCGCGCAACCGCCTCATCATCCGCCGCCGCGCCATAGGTCGGCACGATCACCAGCGCACCCGTCAGAATGAAGTTCATGTAGCTTGCGGGCGCGGGCGTCCCGTCCGCAGCCTCATAGCGCCCCACGGACGGCACACGATCCAGGGCTAGCCCCGCCGCCTCGACCCGCCGCGCCGCATCTTCGTAGATCGCGGCGTTCGGATCGTCCGCATCGCGCGCTTCTGGCAGCATCACCCGCCCGGGTGCGACGAACCGCGCCAAATTATCGACATGGCCGTCGGTATGATCGCCGATCAGCCCCGCGCCCAGCCAGACCAGCCGCTCGAACCCCAGCGCCGCGCAGACCACCCGCTCGATCTCCGCCCGGCTCATCCCCGGATTGCGGTTCGGGTTCAGCAGGCACTCCTCCGTAGTGATCGCGGTATCGGCGCCATCATGGTCGATCGCCCCGCCCTCCAGCACGAAATCATGCTGGCGAAGCGGCAGGTCCTCCACCCGCGCCAGATAGCGCGCGACCCGCTCGTCGCCCGGCATCTCGAACTTCCCGCCCCAGCCGTTGAAGCGAAAGGAGACCGCCTCGCCGTGTCCGAAGATCGGCCCGGTATCGCGCAGCCAGATGTCGCCGTAGCGCGTGCGCCCGAATGTCAGGCCCCCAGGCTCGCCGGTCAGCCCCCGCGCGCGTTCCTCCCGCGCCCGGTCCGGGACCAGCATCGTCACCGGTGTCCCGCCCTCGGCAATCGTCCGCGCCAGCGCCGCCGCACCGGCCTGCGCCGCATCCAGCCCGCCCGGCCACTCCCGCGCGCGCCATGGCAGCGCGGTATAGATCCGCCGAGCCGGCGCCCATTCGGGCGGCAGGCTCACCGGCCCGCGCGGCTTTCCAGCCGGATCGCGCGAAACTCGTCGCCTTCATACCAGTTCGGCCAGTCCGTGCTTTCCGCCAGCGCACGGCCGATGCGGTAATAAAGCTGCAGATCCTGCACCGCGCCGTCCCACACCCAGTTCGGGTCATACTCATCGCCCGGCAGGTGATAGCGGTTGTCGCGGTAGTCATCCGCCGCGGCCTGACCCCGAGCGCGGCCGCCCTCGACCAGATCGACGCCGCCCTCCGCATACAGCATCGGCACGCCCTTCTTGGCGAGGCTGAAATGGTCGGAGCGGTAGAAATAGCCCGCCTCCGGATTGCTCTCGACGTCCATGCGGCGGCCCTGCGCCTCGACCTCGGCGGACAGGAAGTCTTCCAGTTCCGACTTGCCCGCGCCGATCACGACGACGTCATTGGTCGAGCCGGAGATATTCAGCCCGTCCATGTTGATGCCGCCCACGGTCTGCTCCAGCGGATAGACCGGCGACTCCGCATAATAGGCGGAGCCCAGCAGCCCGCTCTCCTCCGCCGTCACCGCCAGGAACACCTGCGAGCGCGCCGTGGGCCCCGCCTCCGCCTGCACCCGCGCGATCTCGATCAGGCCCGCCGTGCCGGTCGCATTATCGAGCGCCCCGTTGCAGATCTCGTCTTCCTCACCCGGCGCGCAGACGCCCAGATGATCCCAGTGCGCCGTGTAGAGAACATATTCGTCCGGCCGGGTCGTGCCGGGCAGAATACCGATCACATTGTTAGAGCTCGCCCGCCGGATATCATTCTCCAGCCGCGCAGAGATCGTCGCCCCCAGCGGCACCGGCTTCAGGTCGCCCGTCTGCGCCTGTTCGCTCAGCGCGGCGAGGTCCTGTCCGGCCAGCGAGAAGATGCGCTCGGCCACCGGCTTCTGCATCCAGCCCTCGACCGCCACGCGGCCCTGCCCGCGGTCCTCGCGGTCCATCTCAATCTGCGGCCCGCTCCAGCTGGACGCGACCGTCGCCCAGCCATAGGAGGCCGGCTCCGTGTCGTGGATGATGATCGCGCCCGCCGCGCCCTGCCGGGCCGCTTCCTCATATTTGTACGTCCAGCGCCCATAATAGGTCATCGCGCGGCCGCCAAAGTCACCCTCCAGCCCCTCGGTCTGCCAGTCCGGGTCGTTGACCAGGATCACGGCCGTCTTCCCGGCCATGTCGATCCCCTCATAGTCGTTCCAGCCGCGTTCCGGCGCGACAATGCCATAACCGACGAACACCAGCTCCGAATTGCGGACGAACACCGTCGGCTGCACCCGCTTGGTCCAGATCACCTGGTCCTCGCCGTACTGCAGTTCCAGGTTCTGATCGGCCACCTTGACCGCAATGCGCGCGCGGCGCTCGTTGACGCTCACCTCGACCAGCGGCACCTGCTGGAACCAGCCGCCATCCGTGCCGCCGGGCTCCAGCCCCGCCGCCGCCATCTGCTCGGCCAGGTAGGTGATGGTCTTGGTCTCACCCTCCGTCATCGGCGCGCGGCCCAGGAAATCGTCCGCCGACAGGGTCTGCGTCATCCGTTTTAGGTTATCGACGGAAATGGCCGGCATCGGGATTTCTGCGTCCGCGACATTCTCTGATGTCGGCGTACAGCCGACCGTTAGCGCCAGTGCCATCAGGCCCGGAACAATCATCGTCTTCATCTGGATACTCCCTCGCCGCCGCTCAGAACCGCGGCTTCATATTCCGCGCCCTTGGGCGCTTCAAAAATCGTCTCGCAGAAATCGAACATCTGCCTATCGACGGTCATGCTGTAGGTCTCGCCCTTTTCGGCGTTCCGCTCTTCGACCCGCCGCCAGCGCTCGTCCGCGTCAACGTCCAGAAAGTGCGTAACGACGACCCCCGCATCGAACGCACCCCGCACCCGGTCCCGCTGCGACCGCTCGAAAAAGCCGATGTCGAAGATCACGTCGAGGCCGAGCGCCAGCAGCGCCTTCGCCTCCGCGATCATCACCCGCTCGATCCGCTGCGTGCGTTCCAGCGTCCACGCATAGTCGGAGCCTTGAAGGTCCGGCTGGTACAGTTCGGCAAACCAGGGATCGTTCGCAAACACATGCGCCCGCTTCTGCGCCGCCAGCGCCCGCGCATAGGTCGATTTGCCCGCGCCCACATTCCCGACGATCAGGTGCACGGTCGGCGCCGCGTCTCCGCTCATTCGCCCTTGAACCCCTGCGCCACGACATACCATTCGCTGGAGCCCTTGCGGCTCGCGGGCGGCTTCACATGCTTCACGGTCTTGAAGCGGCGTTTCAGCTCGCCGACCAGTTCATTGTCCGCGCCCCCGGCCAGCACCTTGGCGACGAACGCGCCGCCCGGCGCCAGTGTCTTCACCGCGAAATCGAGCGCGGTTTCCACCAGCGCCATCGTCCGCAAATGATCGGTCTGTTTATGGCCTATGGTATTCGCCGCCATGTCGGACAGGACGAGGTCAGCCGGTCCGCCGAGCGCCTCCTGCAGCGCGGCCTCCGCCTCGTCGCCCATGAAATCCATCTGCAGGATCGCGGCCCCCTCGACCGGGTCCATCTCCAGAAGGTCGATGCCGACGACCGCCGCCTTTGGCGCATCCTCGCGCACCACCTGCAGCCAGCCGCCCGGCGCCGCGCCGAGATCGACGACCGCCCGCTTTCCGCGCAGCAGGCCGAATTTCTCGTCCAGCTCCTTCAGCTTGAAGGCCGCGCGGCTGCGATAGCCCTGCGCCTTGGCCTCGCGCACATAGGGGTCGTTCAGCTGGCGCTCCAGCCAGCGCGCCGAGGAGTTCGTCCGCCCGCGCGCCGTCTTCACCCGCACATGGCCCGCCGCGCCCCGGCGACCGCCGCTGGAGGATGTCTTGCTCATCGGCCTACCAGTGCCCGTCGCGCTGCATCAGCGTGCGCAGGATGCCCTCGCGGATACCCCGGTCGGCGACGCACAGCCGCTCGACCGGAAAGCTGGCGAGGATCGCATCGAGGATCGCGCAGCCCGCGACGATCATCGCCGCGCGCTCGCGGCCGATGCAGGGCTGGTCGGCGCGCTCTTCCTCGCTCATGGCTGAGAGGGTCTGTGAGATTTTTCGCATCGCCGCCGTCTTCACCCACGCACCGTCGACCTTGCTGCGATCATAGCTCGGCAGGCCGAGATGCAGGCTGGTCAGCGTCGTGATCGTCCCCGACGTGCCCAGCAGCTGCAGCGTCTCCAGCCCCTCGGGCGGGGACAGGATGTGTTTGGCGCGGCCCAGGTCGTCCATGACCCGCCCGCGCATCCTTTCGAAGACCTCGCGCCGGCCATCGACGTCGGGCGGCAGCGCGCGTTCCGTCTCGGTCAGCGATACCACGCCCCACGGCACGCTCCACCAGCCCAGCTGCCGCGTTGCGCGCCGCTCCTGACATTCGACGAGGCTGATCTCCGTCGACCCGCCGCCAATGTCGAAGACCAGCGCATGGCTATACCCGTCGCGGAACAGGGCCTGACAGCCGAGAACGGCGAGCTGCGCCTCCTCCGCCGGCGTTATGACATCCAGCGCGATGCCGGTCTCTTTATAGACCCGCTCGATGAACGCCGCGCCGTTGTCCGCTCGGCGGCACGCCTCCGTCGCGACATTCCGCGTGACCCAGACATCGCGCCGCCGCAGTTTCTCCGCGCAGACCTGTAGGGCATCGACGGCTTTCGTCATGCTGGCATCGGACAGCCGCCCGGTTTCCAGAAGATTCTCGCCCAGCCGGACGATCCGCGAAAAGGCGTCGATGACGTAGAAACCGCCTCGCGTCGGACGTGCGACCAGCAGGCGGCAATTGTTCGTGCCAAGGTCGATGGCGCCGTAAACGCGGCGCGCCTTCGGGATATGTTTCGCCCGGCCTCTACGGGCCGTTTGCGGCGAGGCGTGCGTCGCCATTTCACGTACCAGTCATCTCATGCCGCACCCGAAGCGCCCACGGGAACGCCCGGTCCGGTAACCTGATGGCAGACCTAGCAGCCAATCGGCGCTTTCGGCAAGCGACGGGCCGCGGCAGCGCGCGGCGAGACAGACCGGGCGGCGTTGACAGCCCGCGCGCGCATTCTATATCAGCGCCGCTTCCGGCGGACATGCGCCGGTACCATTGCCCGATCGTCTAATGGTAAGACTACGGACTCTGACTCCGTCAATTGTGGTTCGAATCCACATCGGGCATCCATTTCCCTGCACCGCGATGCAGTTATCCGAACAGATCGGTCTTCGTCGGTCTGTCCGTCACGACGTGCATGCGCTCGCCCGGAAAGGGCTGCGCCAGTGACCGCGCCTCATCCCAGTCTGCCGTCAACCACGTTTCTGCTGTTTCGGCCGTAAGGATAACCGGCATCGCCTTTGGGTGGACCGCACCCACCAGGTTGTTCGGCGCGCACGTCAGAAAGGCAAACCGCGCGGCCTCGTCAGCCACGGGCCGCCAAATGCCGGCAAAGGCGAACAGGTCCGCGTCATTCAGCGCGAACCAGACCTCGCGCTTTGACCCTGCCTTGCCCGTCCATTCGCAAAAGGCAGTCACCGGGACCAGGCAGCGCCGGTCGGGCCGCGACAGCGCCGACCGCCAGAACGGGCTGTCCAGATTGCGAACATTCGTAACCGGCCGCTTGACCTGTCCCGGCGGGGGAAAGCCCCAGGTCAGGGTTTCGATTGTCCGTCCAGAACCTGCGTCGCGCACGATCGGCGCTGGCTGGTTTGGATAGATTTCATCGAGTACGGGAAGGTTTCCGGCGCTGTTGGCAGCGTTGAACAGGTTGCCGATCTCCGCCACGTTCGAGCGCATCCGATAAAGGTTACACATCGCCTTCGCGCCCCGGTTCCCTCACAACCCCGCCGCCCCGTCGCCGTCCTGCCGCGCTCTTGGCAGGGTCAGGACGACGCGCAGGCCGCCGAGGTCATCCGACGTGGTGAGGTCAATCGCACCGCCGTAAATTTCCGCAACGTCCTTGACGATGGCAAGGCCGAGACCGGTTCCCGGCTTGTCGGTGTCAAGCCGCGCGCCGCGCTGGAAAATGCCCTCCCGCCGTTCTGCCGGGATGCCGGGGCCATCATCCTCGACCTCGATCACGACCGTGTCGCCCGCACCGCGCGCAACCGATACGAATACGCGGCCGCCGCCATATTTCGCCGCATTCTCAATGAGGTTGCCCAGCATCTCCTCAAGGTCCTGCCGCTCGCCCAGGAAATCGACCGTCCGGTCGCCGTCAAGGTCAATGGTCACCTGATCCGGATAGATCCGCTCCACCGTCCGCCGGATCGCCTCGAGGCTCGGCCAGACCGCGCTCCGCATGTTGAGCGCACTGCGCCGCCCTAGCGCCCGCGCCCGCGCCAGATGATGGTCCACATGCCGCCGCATGATCGCCGTCTGCCGCGCCACCGCATTTGCCAGCTCCGTATCGCGGCTCTGCGCCTCGTTGGTCAGCACCGCCATCGGGGTTTTCAGCGCATGGGCGAGGTTCCCAGCATGGCGCCGCGCCGCCTCCGCCTGCTCCTCGGAGGTATCGAGCAGTTCGTTGATCTCCACCATCAGCGGGGCGACTTCCGGCACGAAATCTGTCGAGACCCGCGCCGACCGGCCCGCGCGCACCCCCGCCACCTCGCGCCCCACCCGGCGCAGCGGCATCAGCCCGTACAGCGCCTGGATGGCGGCGAGCGCGATCAGCACCGCGCCGAGGATGAGCAGGGAAATCGTCACCGTCCGCCCCACGCGCTGCAACTGCGCGTCCAGCGGCACCCGGCTCTGCGCGACCTGGAACTGGAACACCACCTCCGACCCGGGCAGCGTCGCGTCCTGCTGGACGACCCGCAGCAGCTCACCGCCAAAATTCAGGTCGTAAAAGCGCATGTCGTCGTCCGGCAGCGGTTCTACCGGCAGGCGCCGGTCCCAGAGCGAGCGCGACGGATAGGGCGTCTGGCCCACCCGGCTGACCTGCCAGTATTCGCCCGACAAGGGCTCCAGGTAGCTCTGGTCCGCCAGCGGCCGGGTGAACCGCACTTCGCCGCGCGGGCTCAGCTCTGCATTGGCGATCATCGACAGCAGCCGGTCTTCCAGCTGCGCATCGAACTGGTCCACGACGATGGTCGAAACCGTACGGTCGAGCAGGAACCCGCCGGCCACCATCATGACGAGGATCCAGCCCGCCGCGATGGCGAGCATCCGCCGCGCGAGCGTCCGCGGCCCGAATGCGCGCGCCGGGCTCGGCCGCACATGCGCCGCCGGCTTCAGGTCAGGCGGCGCGGTTTTCAGGATCGTCCAGCGTGTAACCGAGGCCGCGGATCGTCTCGATCAGCTCTGCGCCCAGCTTCTTGCGGATGCGGGTGATGAACACCTCGATGGTATTGGAATCGCGGTCGAAGTCCTGGTCGTAGATATGCTCGATCAGCTCGGTGCGGCTGACGACCTTCCCCTTGTGGTGCATCAGGTAGCTCAGCAGCTTGTATTCCTGCGCGGTCAGGCGCACGGGCTGTCCGCCCTTCGTCACCCGCCCGGACCGGGTGTCCAGCCGCACGTCGCCCGCCTCCAGCTCGCTCGAGGCAAGCCCCGCGGAACGGCGAATGAGCGCGCGCAGGCGGGCAATCAGCTCCTCCATCTTGAACGGCTTGCCGAGATAATCGTCCGCCCCGGCATCCAGCCCCGACACCTTGTCAGACCAGCTGTCCCGCGCGGTCAGGACCAGCACCGGCATCGTCACCTCGGCCTTCCGCCACTTGTCGAGGATCGTCAGCCCGTCCATTTCCGGCAGGCCGAGGTCGAGGATCGCGGCGTCGTAATTCTCCTCCTCGCCCTGGAAATGGCCGTCCAAGCCGTTCGACACCAGGTCGACGGCATAGCCGTTCGCCTCCAGCGTTTCCTTCAGCTGCTGGCCGAGCGTGGGTTCGTCCTCGACGATCAGAAGGCGCATGCGCCGCTCCTGCTAAGATTCTGCCTTCAAGCTAGTCCTTGATGCGCAGGATATTGCCGGTGCGCGCATCCACGTCCACCATCACGACGCTGCCGCCGCGCAGATATTTCATTACGTAGCGCCCGGAATGGGGATCGCAGTCACAGCCTAGGAACCGGCCGCCAACCTGCCGCCCCACCTTGTCCTTCAGCGCGTTCAGTCCCAGCAGCTCGCCGCTTTCGCGCGCCTGCAGCGCCGCGTCCTGATCGCGCGGATCGACAATGGCCTGCGCAGGCATGGCGGCGAGCGGCAGCGCCATCGCGGCGGCGATCATGGGAAGGGCGATGAACGAACGCATATTGAAACTCAGGTTAGACATGGGTCTCCCTAGGGTGCAAGCACTGAACCACCAGTGAATGTCCCGCCCCGCTGGCGAAAGCCCGCGCGGCGACATAGGTAGCGCGCCATGTCCGCCCCCATCCTTTCCCTCGAAGACATCGGCCTCGTCCAGGGCACCGGCTGGCTGCTGCGTGACCTCAACCTCTTCATCGGCGAACGCGACCGGCTGGCTTTGATCGGCCGCAACGGCGCGGGCAAGACCACGCTGTTCCGCATCATCTCCGGCCTCGTCGAGCTGGACGAAGGCAAGCGAAAGCAGCGCCCCGGCACCAGCATCGCCATGCTCGCGCAGGATCCGGAGGTCGCCGGCTTCGAGACGCTTCTCGACTTTGCGCAGTCCGGCAAGGATGCGCCGGAGAAGCACGAGATCGAGGCCATCGCCGACCAGCTCGGCATCGACCTGTCACGAAGTGCCGCCACCGCCTCGGGCGGCGAACGCCGCCGCGCCGCGCTCTGCCGCACGCTCGCATCGGGCGCCGACCTCCTCCTTCTCGACGAGCCCACCAATCACCTCGACATCGCCGCCATCGAATGGCTGGAGGGCTGGCTGAACCGCTACACCGGCGCCTATGTCGTCATCAGTCATGACCGCGAGTTCCTGAAACGCCTGACCCGCTCCGTCATCTGGCTCGACCGCGGCGAAATCCGGCGCAAGGAGATCGGCTTCGGCGGCTTCGAGGCCTGGTCCGAGGAAGTCTATGCCGAGGAAGCCCGCGCCGCCGAGAAGCTCGACACCAAGCTCGCGCAGGAACTGAAATGGCTGCAGCGCGGCGTCACCGCCCGCCGCAAACGCAACCAGGGCCGCCTCGAGAAGCTGAACCGCATGCGGGTCCAGCGCGCCTCCATGCTCGGCCAAGCGGGAAAGGCCGCGCTTGACCTTGAAAATGACGAGGACGCCAAGGCGAAGATCGTCATCGACGCCAAGGAGATCTCGAAAACCTATGACGGCCGCGCGATCGTCAAACCCATGTCGCTCCGCATTCAGCGCGGCGACCGCATCGGCCTTGTCGGCCCCAATGGCGCGGGCAAGACCACGCTCCTCAAGATGCTGACGAAGGAGCTGGAGCCCGACACCGGCCGCGTGCGCCACGCAAAAACCCTCTCCGGCATCCTGATCGACCAGCAGCGCTCTCTCCTCAAACCCAAACTCCGCGTCCGCGATATCATCGCGGAGGGCGGCGACTGGATCGAAGTTCGCGGTGAGAAAAAGCATCTCGTCGGCTACCTGAAACAGTTTTTGTTCACGCGGGAGGATGCCGACCGCATGGTCGGCGCGATGTCCGGCGGCGAACGCTCGCGCCTGCTCCTCGCCCGCGAGTTCGCCCGGCCCTCGAACCTCCTCGTGCTCGACGAGCCGACCAATGACCTCGACCTCGAAACGCTCGACCTCCTTCAGGAAGTCATCGCCGATTACGAGGGCACCGTCCTCCTCGTCAGCCACGACCGCGACTTCCTCGACCGCACCGTCAACATGGTCGTCGGCCTAGACGGCTCCGGCCACGCCGACATCATCGCCGGCGGCTTCGCCGACTGGGAGAAGAAACGGAAACGGCGGCGTGCCCCCTCCACCACCGCGAAGCGGCGGTCCCCCTCCCCCGGTTCCGGGGAAGGAACGCGCTCTTCCTCCACCGCCACCGCGGGGGAGGTGGCCCCGGCATCAGCCGGGGACGGAGGGGGCCGCGAGAAGCGCATGACCTTCAAGGACAAGCACGAACTCGAAACCCTGCCCGCCGCCATCGCCGACCTCGAAAAACAGATCGCAATCCATGAAACCGCCCTCGCCGACCCGGCCCTCTACACCGCCGGCCCGGAGGCGTCGCAGAAACTCGGCGACGAACTCGCCGCGCTCCGCGAAACCCTCGCCGCCGCCGAGGACCGCTGGCTCGAACTCAGCATGATGGCCGAAGAACTGGCCGCCTGACCATCGCGCCTTCTCCAAAAACCCGTCGTTCCCGTAAACCCGTCATTCCCGCGCACGCGGGAATCCAGTGAGTGCAGAGCCACCTTCCCAAAAACTGTCATCCCCGCGAAGGCGGGGATCTCTCCGGCAACGCGGCACCTGCGAGGAGATCCCCGCGCAGGCGGGGATGACAGTGTTTATGGGAAGCCCTCTCGACAACTCCGCGAACCCCCTCCCCGATTCGCGCTCTTGTTTTGTAGGCACGGACCGGCGACCATCCCCGCCCGAGGAAACCCAACAGACCGCCCCCGCGCGATAGGGTGTGAACCACTGTGACCCTAACCGCCGCAACCCGTTGATTTCATGAAAAGGCCGCTTTCCATGCTGACCGTCCACCACCTCCGCATCTCGCAGTCCGAGCGCATCGTCTTCCTCTGCGAGGAACTCGGCCTCGATTACGAGGTGAAACTCTATGACCGGCGGGAGGACAACCGCCTCGCCCCGGACGAGTACAAGGCCCTCCACCCCATGGGCATCGCGCCCGTCATTACCGATGGCGACCTCGTCCTCGGCGAAAGCGGCGCGATCGTCGACTACATCACCGGCAAGTACGGCGCAGGCGATCTGGTGCCTGCAGCGGACGACCCCGATTTCGCCGACCACTGCTTCTGGTTTCACTGGTCGAACGGCACCTTCATGGCGACGATGATGATGCAGCTGATGCTGACCATGTCGGGCGCGCCGGACAGCCCCGCCCACGCCTTCGTCCAGGACCGCGCCGACAAGGGCTGGCAGATGATGGAGACGCGCCTCGGAGAGGCCGACTATTTCGGCGGCCGTCGCCTCACCACCGCCGACATCATGATGGTCTACTGCCTGACCACCAGCCGCGCCTTTCGCGGCGCGGAGCTCGGCGCGGACTTTCCGAATATCAAGGCGTACCTGACACGGATCGGCGAACGTCCAGCCTATCGCCGCGCGATGAACAAGGCGGAGCCGGGCATGGAGCCAATGCTGGCCTGACGCGCCGACCAGCACCCGACGTGAACCTTCTGGTAGGGTTTTGCCGCTACCCCAACGGGCAACTGCAAACTGATCGTGCGGGGGTATGACACCGGTGGGACTCCAGAAGGCCAAGGCAGGGCGCGGCAGCAGCGCCGCGGCGGCAGGCGGAGTGCGCGAACCGAAAATCGACATCCTGTCCGCCCAGCTTGCCGCCCACCGCGAGTATCAGCGCCGCGCTGCGCCCAGCTTTCTCCTCGCCTGGATGACGGTCTACGGGGTCCTGGCATGGTGCGCGCCGCAGCCGCTCCTGCCATTGATGGTCGGCGCGGTCTCGCTGATCGTCACCTTGGCCAGCCTGGGTATCATTCGCCTTCTGAACGGCCGGTCCCGCACGGCGGAGCTGGCCCTGTCCGCCCTTGCCTTCGTCGCGGCAACCGTGCCGATCTACGGCCTTGGCTATACGCTGCTGCCGACTGCCGATACCGACGAGACGCTCATCCTTGCCGCCACGCTCAGTGCGCACCTGATCCTCTGTTCCACAAAGGCGCGCAACCTGCCTTTCGGTGCGAAGCTCGCGGTCCTTGTTCTTGGCAGCGTCCACCTCTTCGCGCTCGGTCACAGCCTCGGCACCACAGGCTGGATCGCGGGCGGCGTTGTCATGTTCGTCGCGGTACAGTTCTCCTTCATTGCCGAAGCGTCCCGCCGTTCCCTTACGGCCCGCCTTGCGCGGGAGCGGCGGCTTGAGGAAAGCACGCAGAATTACCAGGCGCTTCTCTCGGAGTTCGAGGAGCAGGGCTCCGACTGGCTGTTCGCGATCGACGACAAGGGCCAGCTGACGCAGGTGTCCCGCCGTTTCGCCGAAGCGGCTGGCGCCATCGAATCCGAACTGCGCGGACGCCGCCTCTACCGCCTGTTCAACGATACGCCCGAGCGCAAGCAGCTCGTCGACTTTCTGGCCCGCCGCTCGTCCTTTCGCGGCCTCATTGTCCCGCTTACGATCAAAGGAAAGGCGCGCTTCTGGTCGCTCAGCGCCCGCCCGGTCGAGGAAGACGGCGTCGCCATGCGCGGCGTGATGACCGACGTCACCGTCGCGGCAGAGGCGGAGGAGCGCGTCCACCGCATGGCGCATTTCGACGCGCTGACAGACCTGCCCAACCGCCTGAAGTTCACCGACCAGGCCGAACAGGCCGTTGCAGGGGCCAGCGCACTGAACCGCTGCGGGCTCATGTTTGTCGATCTGGACCATTTCAAGTCCATCAACGACGTTCACGGCCACCGCACGGGCGACATCCTGCTACAGGCAACCGCAAAGCGGCTTCAGTCGGTCGTCGGCGACGAAGGGCTTGTCGCGCGCCTCGGCGGCGATGAGTTCGCGGTCCTGATTCCTGAGGGCGCAAGTCCGCAAAGCGTAGAGCGCCTCGCCGAAACGATCGCTACGACCGTGTGCCAGGTCGTTCGCCATGACGGTCTCGCCCTGGAACCCACGGTCAGTATCGGCCTTGCCATCGCGCCCGACGATGCCTGCGGGCTGAAGGAACTGCTCCACAACGCGGACATGGCGCTCTACGCCGCAAAGCAGGCGGGCCGGAACTGCTGGCGCCGCTTCGACAGCGAAATGGACGCCGCCGCGCGACGCCGACGCCTTCTTGCCAGTGAAATGAAGGGCGCGCTGAAGGCGGGTCAGTTCCAGCTCTATTACCAGCCGATTGTCGACGCCCGAACGCTTGACCTGCGGGGGTTCGAAACGCTCATCCGCTGGATCCACCCGGAGCGCGGCTTCATCTCGCCCGGCGACTTCATTCCCATTGCCGAGGATAGCGGCTTCATTCGCGAGCTGGGTGCCTGGGTTCTCGAAACCGCGATGGCGGAGGCGGCGACATGGCCCGACCATCTGAACGTTGCCGTCAACGTCTCCCCGGTTCAGCTTCGCGGCAACGACGTCGAGCGGGTCGTTGCCGATGCTCTTGCAGCGTCTCGCCTGACCCCCACGCGGCTGGAGCTGGAGATTACCGAAAGCGTTCTTCTCGAACGAAGCAGCGGCGCCATTTCGTCGCTTAAGCGCCTGCGCACCCGCGGCGTACGCTTCTCCCTCGACGATTTCGGCACCGGTTTTTCCTCGCTCAGCTACCTTCGCACCTTCCCCTTCAACAAGGTGAAGATCGACCGTTCTTTCGTCAGCGACATGGGTGATGGCGGCAGTTGTCTGGCGATCATCAAGGCCGTGCTCGGCCTGTCCCGCGACATGGGCATGACGACGGTTGCCGAGGGCATCGAACTGCCCGGCCAGCTTGCCGCGCTTCAGCAGATGGGCTGCCACCAAATTCAGGGCTTCCTGATCAGCAAACCGCTACCCGTCAAAGAGGCCCGCGCGCTGATCAAGAGCGGCGTCAGCGGCCCGAAGGCCGGCGCGCCGGACCTCCGCGTGACCGGCTGACCAAGCTGAAAGGACAAGCGCGCCTAGGCTGCATCCTCGAACTGCAGCCGCGCCAGCCGCGCATACAGACCGCCGCGCGCGATCAGCTCGTCATGCGTGCCTTCGCCGACGATACGGCCATCGTCCATCACCACGATCCGGTCCGCACCGCGAACCGTCGCAAGGCGGTGCGCAATGACCAGGGTCGTCCGCCCGACCATCAGCCGGTCCAGCGCCTCCTGCACATCGCGCTCCGATTCCGCATCGAGCGCACTTGTAGCCTCGTCAAGCAGCAGGATTGGCGCATCGCGCAGGATCGCCCGTGCAATCGCGATCCGCTGCCGCTGGCCGCCGGACAGACGCGTCCCCGCCTCACCAAGGAAGGTATCGAGTCCATCCGGTAGCGCCTTTACGAACGCAGTCGCATTGGCTGCCTCGGCAGCGGCCCACACCTCGTCATCGCTGGCCTCGGGGCGGCCATAGGCAATGTTCTCCCGTGCGGACGCCGCGAACACGACCGTTTCCTGCGGGACGATTGACAGGCACCGGCGCAGCGCCTTCGGATCCAGCGTATCGATGGGAACCCCGTCGACCAGCACGCGGCCAGCCTGCGGATCGTAGAAGCGCTGGACCAGCTGGAACAGCGTCGACTTGCCCGCGCCCGACGGCCCGACGACCGCAACCGTCTGTCCCGGCTCGATGGCCAGCGACAGGTTTGTCACGGCGGCGGTATCCGGTTTGGTGGGATAGTGAAAGGTGACGTTCTCAAATTCGAGCTGGCCGCCGCATGGCACCGGAACCGCATTCACCGTGCGGGGCGGCTGGATCGCCGGCACCTGCGACAGCAGCTCGGCCATGCGCCCCGCCGCGCCCGCACCCCGCATTATGTCGGAATAGGTTTCGGTCAGGGAGCCGAAGGCCCCGGCGACGAGCGCGCTCGCGAAGATGAACGCGGTAATGGTCCCGCCGCTGATCGCGCCCGTGATGACGTCGATCGCGCCCTGCCACAGGACCAGCGTAATCGCCCCGAAGATCAGGAAGATGACGACCGATGTCATGACCGCGCGAATGGCGATGCGGCGCTTCGCGGCGGCGAAGGCGGCATTGACGGCGGCAGAGAACCGTCCGCTTTCCCGGTCCTCCTGCGTGAACGCCTGCACGATACGGATCGCGCCAAGCGTCTCGACCACGATCGCGCCGACATCGGCGACCCGGTCCTGGCTGCTGCGGCTGAGCGCCTGCACTCGCTTTCCAAGGATCACGATGGGCGCGATGGTGAGGGGGATGACCAGCATCATCAGGCCGGTCAGCTTCGGGCTGAGGTAGAGGAGGTAGACCACCCCGCCAAAGCCCATGAACAGGTTCCTGAGCGCGACCGAGAAGCTGGTGCCGACGACCTGTTCGATCACCGAGGTATCGGCGGTCAGGCGCGAGGCAATCTCGGACGGGCGGTTCTCCTCGAAGAACGCCGGATCGAGCGACAGCAGGTGCCGGTGCACTGCCTGCCGCAGGTCAGCCACGACCCGCTCCCCAAGCCAGGACACGAAATAGAACCGCACCGCCGTCGCCAGCGCCATCACCACGACGATCCCGAGAAGACCGACAAAATAGGGCGCGATGGCGGAGGGGTCGCTGTTGCCGAACCCCTGATCGACGATCAGCTTCAGCCCCTGTGGGATCGACAGGGTCGCTGCCGCCGCCACCAGAAGCGACAGGAACGCGGCCACAAGCTGCGCGGGGTAACGCCGGGCAAAGTCCCACACCAGCTTCAGGCGCGCGAACCGCTTCGGTGCGTTCGGGGTCAGCGCCCGGCTGTCACCGGAATGATCCGCGGCCCGCGCCGCGAGCGTGCTGTCATCATCTGCCTCTTCGGATGCACCTTCGGCGGCGTCTTCGGCAGCGGCGGCGGCGCGGTTCGCCGAGGCGCGGCTTGCTGGTGTTGGAGCGTCCATCGGCGCTTCACATAGGCGCGGTGCACGGCACCACCAAGGGCTGCGGCCAAACGCATGACGAGCGCGGCTTTCTCAAAGAGCGCCGCGCCCGCCGATCCCGTCGGCAAATACCGCGGCTCAGGCGTCACCTTCGAGCAGGGCCTCGTCCACCTCGTCGGCCTTGCCGCGAATGGCCGCCTCGATCTTCTCCAGCATGTCCCGGTTTTCATTCAGGAAGGTCTTCGCATTCTCGCGGCCCTGACCGATCCGCACCGAATCGTGACTGAACCAGCTGCCGGACTTCTCGACGATCCCGGCCTTCACGCCCAGGTCGAGTATCTCGCCGGTCTTCGAGATGCCCTCGCCGTACATGATGTCGAACTCGACCTGCCGGAACGGCGGCGCGACCTTGTTCTTCACGACCTTCACACGGGTCGTATTGCCGACGACCTCGTCGCGGTCCTTGATCTGGCCGATCCGGCGGATGTCGAGGCGGCAGGAAGCGTAGAATTTCAGCGCGTTACCGCCCGTCGTCGTCTCCGGATTGCCGTACATCACGCCGATCTTCATGCGCAGCTGGTTGATGAAGATCACCGTCGTGCGCGACCGGTTGATCGAGCCTGTCAGCTTCCGCAGCGACTGGCTCATCAGGCGCGCCTGCAGGCCTACATGGCTGTCGCCCATCTCGCCCTCGATCTCCGCGCGGGGCGTCAGCGCCGCCACCGAATCGATGACCAGGATGTCGACCGCGTTCGAGCGCACCAGCGTGTCGGTAATCTCCAGCGCCTGTTCGCCGGTATCCGGCTGCGACACGATCAGCTCGTCGATATCGACGCCCAGTTTCTTCGCGTAGACCGGGTCGAGCGCATGCTCCGCGTCCACGAACGCCGCCGTGCCGCCAGCCTTCTGGGCCTCCGCAATCGCATGGAGCGCCAGCGTCGTCTTGCCGGAGCTTTCCGGGCCGTAAATCTCGATGACCCGGCCGCGCGGAAACCCGCCAACGCCCAGCGCCAGGTCAAGCCCGATGGACCCGGTCGAAATCGCCTCGATCTCCAGCTTTTCCTGCTGGCCGAGCTTCATGGCGGAACCCTTGCCGAACGCCCGGTCGATCTGTGCGAGCGCTGCATCGAGCGCCTTCTGCTTGTCCATTCCGGTCTCTACCACCTTCAGTGCTGCCGACATTGCTTCCGCCTCCCTAGTCATGCCCCGAAGGGCGTTCAATGAAGGTTTCGTACGCTCTTTGTTCTCCTATCGCAAGAAGAATGTTCCTATTGTGTTCTCATCGAGGGGAGGCGAGCGCCAAGCCGGGCGGAACGCAGGCGACCACGGCGCGCTTCATGCCGGTCCGCCGCTGCGAAGCGCGTCCGCGACTCGGGCCGTGATCTCCGCGACGCTGAACGGTTTCGACAGGAACCCCGCATTGTCGATCTCAACGGAACTGCGCAGCTGCTCCTCGGCATAGCCAGACATGAAAATGATCTTCAGTTCCGGGTACAGCGCCCGCGCCTTCTTCACCAGGGCGGGCCCGTCCATGCCGGGCATGACCACGTCCGAAATCAGCAGGTCTGGCGGCACGTCCATCGCCACCAGCAGTTCATAGGCTTCTTCGCCGCCGGACGCGGCCGTCACGTCATAGCCTTTTCGCGTCAGCGCCCGCTCCGCCACGGCGCGCACCATGTCCTCGTCCTCCGCGATCAGCACGCGGCCACTGCCGAAGTCAGTCTCCTTGGGCACGGTAGCTTCGGCGGGGGCCGCCATCTCCGCCTCCTCCTGCTCGGGCAGGTAGATCGTCATGGTCGTTCCCTGGTCCGGTGCCGAATCAGCGAAGATGAAGCCGCCGGACTGTTTCACGATGCCGTAAACCGTCGAGAGCCCGAGGCCGGTCCCGCTACCCATGGGCTTCGTTGTAAAAAAGGGTTCGAAGATCTTCCCGATCGCTTCGGGAGGAATGCCGCTGCCGGTATCGCCTACGGAAATCGCCACATAATCGGCGGGCGGCATGCCTTCGCGATTCAGGGCCCGCGCTTCCGCCGGGGAAACGCTGAACGTGCGGATGACCAGTTCGCCGCCCTCGGGCATCGCATCGCGGGCGTTCACCGCCAGATTGACGATGACCTGCTCCATCTGCCCGGGGTCCGCGCGTACCGGAGCGAGCCCCCGGCCATGTTCGACCTTCAGGGTGACCCGCTCGCCCAGCAGGCGCTTCAGCAGGTGCGACAGCTCGCCGATCACGTCCGACACCTGCAGCAACTGCGGCCGCAGCGTCTGCTGCCGCGAAAAGGCCAGCAGCTGGCGCACCAGGTTCGCCGCGCGGTTCGCATTCTGGCGCACCTGGTTGACGTCGTCGAAATCCGGATCGCCGGGCGAATGCCGCATGAGCATCAGGTCGCAATAGCCGATGATGGCGGTCAGGATGTTGTTAAAATCATGCGCGACGCCGCCCGCGAGCTGACCCACCGCCTGCATCTTCGTCGCCTGCGTGATCTGCCGCTCCAGCTTCAGCTGCTCGCGGTTGTCCTTCAGCGACAGGACCACCGCCGGCCCGTCCTGCCACGGCGCGCGGCCCACCGTCAGGACGACGGGTTCCTCCGGACGGTGCTTCAGCCGCACGGACATGTCGCGCGCACCCTCCGACGTCACCGCCTTGCGCACCAGCGCCGACACTGCCGACTTGTCGTCATTCTCGACAAGGTCGGACGGGTAGAGCAGGCTTTCATCCGCATGATGGGCGATCCCGGCAGCGGACCGGAACGCATCGTTCATCATCACGAGCTGTCCGTCCCGGTCCGCCAGCGCCAGGCCGATGGGCAGCACCCCCAGCAGGCCGGGCAACTCCGTCGGTGCGCGCTCCTCCATCAGGGGTTGCAGCTCGCGGCGGCGCAGCAGGAACATGAACGCACCGGCCATGCTGTCGCCGGGCTCATCGGACAGCGGCAGGCGCGCCAGGTGTACCGGCAACCGGTCCTCTTCGGATGCGGCGTTCGCAGGCAGCAGCCAGGCATCGTCATTCTCGTCCAGCGTCAGCAGCCTGCCAAGGTTGGGGCGTCCAGCATCCGCATCCAGCCCGGCATTGTCGCGGAACATGCCATTGCTCGCGACGATCTCGCCGCGGCTGTCGGTAATCGCCGCCATGTAGCCCGCATCGCCCAGCCAGATGCCGAACACGCCGGACACCAGTTCGGCCAGGTCGTCGATTGCCTTGTCGGTGCGGTCGCGGCGCAGCGTCCACAGCAGATGCTCGCGGCTCTGTTCCGCAGGCTTCACCGACAGGCGCAAGCGCCGCGTCAGTCCGTCATCGCCGACCAGGTCGAGGTCCGCAAAGCCGGTGCCGTCGCGCCGCGCGGCTGCTTCGGCGGTCTTCAGCGCTTCCGACCCCCGACTACCGGCAGGGGCCAGCACCAGCGGGGAGGGCATACCCCCCGCCCGCGCACCGTAGGCGGCGTTGGCGCAGACGAGCCGCCCCTCCCGGTCCGTGATGGCCAGCGCCACCTGCTGCGATTCCAGCGCGGCGCGCACCATCGACAGGTCGACCGGTCCGGCCTCTCGCCGCGCGCGGCCCAGCGCGGCGGCATAGCTGACGCCCGCGCTCGCCAGGATCAGCGCCCCGAACAGCGCGGCAAACTCCCAGACGCCCAGTGCATAGCCGACCAGCAGCGCAGACAGGATCGCGAGCGTCACGACGCCCAGCACGATCAGCCACAGGCCGCGCGTCACGCCCGGCATGTCCGGCCATTCGGTGGGGTCTGGCAACTGATCCGCGCGCAGGGGCGACCGGCTCGCCATCGGGCATTCTCCGCAGCTCTCCGGCGGATTGGGAGAAAAGCGGCCGCTTGGCAACCGCCCCGCGCGTCACGGGCAGCGGCGCGAGCGGATCAACGCTGGCTGCGCTTGTCCTCCAGCAGGTCCTTCGTACCGCGTCCGAACAGCGCCGCCAGCTTGTCGCCCATCGCCGCGAGAAACCCGCGCACCGTGATGCTGACCAGCACATGATCCTCGCGCACGTCGAGCACCGCAGACGCCGACTGCCCCAGCGCCGAATAGTCGAGGAACATCGTGTCGCCGTCCCAGCGGTGCTGGCTGTCCCCGCCCGGCATCATGTTCAGAAGGTCGGGCAGCCCCTCGCCCAGCTTCCGCTTCGCCTCCTCCCGGCCCAAGGTATGCCGCACTTCCTGCGTGAACGTCTTTTCCATGAAGCGCAGCCTGCCGCCGCTGTCCTAGCTTGGCAAGACGGCGGTCAGCCGAGCGCTTTTTTCAGCAGCTCGTTCACGACCTGCGGGTTCGCCTGGCCCTTCGTGGCCTTCATCGTCTGGCCGACGAAGAAGCCGAACAGCTTCTCCTTGCCGCCCTTATATTCGGCGACCTTGTCCGGGTTCGCCGCCAGCACCTTGGCGATTTCCGCTTCGATGGCGCCGGTGTCCGACACCTGCTTCATGCCGCGTTCCTCGACGATCTTTGCCGGATCGTCGCCGGTTTCCAGCATGATCGCAAAGACGTCCTTCGCGAGCCGCCCGGACAGCGTCCCGTCCCCGATCAGCGCCAGCAGCTCCGCGCCCTGGGAGGCGGAGATCGGGCTGTCCTCGATGGACTTGCCCGCATTGTTCAGCGCACCGAACAGCTCGCCGATCACCCAGTTCGCCGCCGCCTTGGCAACATCGCCGCGGTCCTTGCCCTGCTTCAGCGCGGTTTCGGTCAGCAGCAGCTCGAAATAGGCCGCCGTTTCCTGTTCAGCCGTCAGCACCGACGCATTGTACGGACTGATCCCAAGGTCGCGCATATAGCGTTCGCGCTTCGTATCCGGCAGCTCGGGCAGCGTCGCGCGGCAATCGGCGACAAACGCATCGTCGAATTCCAGCGGCAAGAGGTCCGGGTCGGGGAAGTAGCGGTAATCATGCGCCTCTTCCTTCGACCGCAGCGGCCGCGTCTCCATCCGGTTCGGGTCGAACAGCCGGGTTTCCTGATCCACGCTTCCGCCCGCTTCCAGCACCTCCACCTGCCGCTGCGCCTCATACTCGATGGCGGCTTCGACAAAGCGCACGCTGTTCACATTCTTGCATTCCGTCCGCGTGCCCAGCGGATCGCCAACCTTGCGCACCGACACGTTCACGTCCGCGCGCATGGAGCCCTGGTCCATATTGCCGTCGCACGAGCCAACATAGCGCAGGATCGAGCGCAGCTTTCGCACATAGGCCCCCGCCTCGGCCGGTGAGCGCATGTCCGGCTTCGATACGATCTCCATCAGCGCGGTGCCCGAGCGGTTCAGGTCGACAAAGCTATAGTCCGGATGCTGGTCGTGCATCGACTTGCCCGCGTCCTGTTCCAGGTGGATGCGCTCGACGCCAATATCGCGCGCCTGCCCGCCCTCAGGCTCCACCGTCACCACGCCCTCGCCCACGATGGGATGCTGGAACTGACTGATCTGGTATCCCTGCGGCAGGTCGGCGTAGAAATAGTTCTTGCGGTCGAAGCGCGACCATTTGTTGATCTGGCAGTCGAGCGCCAGGCCCGTCCGCACCGCCTGCCGCACCGCCTCGCCGTTAATGACCGGCAGCATCCCCGGCATCGCCGCATCAACCAGGCTGACCTGCGTATTCGGCTCCGCCCCAAAGGCAATCGCCGCGCCCGAAAACAGCTTGGCCCTCGTCGTCACCTGCGCATGCACCTCCAGGCCGATCACGACCTCCCACTCGCCGGTTTCACCCTGAATACGGTAATCAGTCACAATCTTTTCCATTCATGAAGTCAGCCGTCAGCTTCATTTCTCGTGTGAGCATCTCCTGTGCCGAACCGTGGCCGACTACTTCCGCGGTGCTGCAGAAGCGTAGTATGACGTCCTTGTACTCCGGAAAGCGTCGCAACTCGTAGATGCCAGCCACCTTTGACGCGATCGAACCATCGCCCGAACCAATTTTGTCCATTACCGCGAAAAACTCGTCAAACCGTAGCCGCTGGAGTTCGCGTTTCTGCAGCCGGACATACTGAAAAGCCGACCAAGCAAGGACGCAAAGGGGTAGAATGATCCCTAGCGCAGTCACCCACTCAGCGAGCGAACCGACCTGCACGTTATTGTTCAGCCTTCAGCAGCGCTTCCTCGGTCTTCTTCAGTTCATTCTCGAAGATTTCGACGCCCGGACCGCTGCCGTTCACGGTGATGTTGTTGCACATGACGACGATCAGGTCGCGGTACTCGGGAAACTCGCGCAGCTGGCGTACGGCGGCGATCTTCTGCACCGGTCCGAAGTTCTTGTGTTCGATGCGGGTCAGCAGCGCGTTGAACGCCTCATAGCGCCGCATCTGCTCGGCATTCCGTGCCAGCACATGATTTTTCCAGATCACCCGCGCGACAATCGCCATCGGCACACCAATCGCCAGCGCAAGAATAAGAGGAATGATCAGATCAGCGGTCATGCCTTACCTTTTTTCCTGTCATCCTGACGAAGGTCAGGACCCACGCCCTAACATGTGGCTTCGCACCGCCCTTTGCCAGCGTAACGGCGCGGGTCCTGAAACAAGTTCAGCATGACGGGTAGAGACTGTTCAGCCCTCACCACCACTTCTCCGCCCGCGCGGTAAAGCCCGCCGCCTGCTCAAGGGCCAGACCCGCGTTCAGCACGCCCTGCTCATCCATCGGCTTTCCGACTAGCTGCAGGCCGAGCGGCAGGCCGTCGTCCGACAGCCCCCCCGGCACGCTCATCGCGGGAAGGCCCGCAAGGCTCGCCGGTACGCAGAACACGTCGTTCAGATACATGGCGATGGGATCGTCCAGCTTGTCGCCCGCGGCAAAGGCCGCGCTCGGGGCCGTCGGCGTCAGCAGCAGGTCGCAGCGCTCCCAGACCGCCTCGAAATCCTGCTGGATCAGCCGCCGCACCTTCTGCGCCTTCAGGTAATAGGCGTCGTAATAGCCCGCTGACAGCACATAGGTGCCGATCATGACGCGGCGCTTCACCTCGTCGCCGAACCCGGCGGAACGCGTCGCCTCGTACATGTCGATCAAATTGCCGCCCTCCGGCGTCTCACGCCGGCCGTAGCG
This sequence comes from Pacificimonas sp., assembly GCA_036351775.1. Classification (GTDB taxonomy): domain Bacteria; phylum Pseudomonadota; class Alphaproteobacteria; order Sphingomonadales; family Sphingomonadaceae; genus Pacificimonas. The sequence goes on from JAZBPX010000045.1 coordinate 45,620, forward strand.
CACGCCGTCATAACGCGCGAGGTTCGAGGACGCTTCGGCAGGCGCAATGATGTAATAGGTCGGCAGCGCATATTTCGTGTGCGGCAGGGAGACTTCGACGACCTCAGCGCCCGCGTCGCGCAGCATGTCCGCGCCCCTCTGCCACAGCGCATCGATCTCGGACGGGATGCCCTCGATGGTATATTCCTTCGGGATGCCGACGCGCTTGCCCTTCAGGTCGGCGGACAGCGCCGCTTCGAAGTCCGGCACCGGTTCATCGAGGCTGGTCGAATCCTTCGGATCGAACCCGCACATGGATTTCAGCAGGACCGCGCAGTCCGTCACCGTCCGCGCCATCGGCCCGGCCTGATCGAGCGAGCTGGCAAAGGCCACCACGCCCCAGCGCGAACAGCGGCCATAGGTCGGCTTGATGCCGCAGATGCCTGTGAAGGCCGCGGGCTGGCGGATCGAACCGCCCGTGTCGGTTCCCGTCGCGCCCGGGCACAGGTTCGCCGCGACCGCCGTCGACGACCCGCCCGACGATCCACCCGGCACCAGCGCCTCGTTCCCCTTGCCGCGCCAGGGGTTGACGACATTGCCCCACGCGCTCGTCTCGTTGGAGGAGCCCATGGCGAACTCGTCCATGTTCAGCTTGCCGAGCATCCCTGCGCCGTCGGCCTTCAGCCTGGCCGACACCGTCGATTCATATTGCGGGATAAAGCCCTTCAGGATGTTCGATCCGGCGGTCGATTCCACCCCCTCGGTACAGAACAGATCCTTGATGCCGAGCGGAATCCCCGCCAGCGGCTTCAGCTCGTCGCCCGCCGCAATCGCCGCATCGGCCGCCTCCGCCGCCGCCAGCGCGATCTCCGGCGTCTCCACCGTAAACGCATTCAGAGCCCGCGCGCCCTCGACCGCGGCATTGTGCGTTTCCGCCAGCTCCTTGGCGGAAAAGTCCTTAGCCCGCAGCCCCGCCCGCATCTCCGCGAGCGTCAGATCGGTAACGGCGGTCACTATTCAATCACCTTCGGCACCGCGAAGAAGCCGTGCATCGCCTTCGGCGCATTGGCGAGAACCTTGTCCTGAACATTGCCGTCGGTAATTTTGTCCTCACGCCAGCGCAGCGCGTTCGGGATCACCGCAGCCAGCGGTTCGACGCCGTCCGTATCCACCTCGCCAAGCTGCTCCACCCAATCCAGGATGTTCGACAGCTCCTTCGCCATCGGTTCCACCCGTTCCTCGGGCACTTCTATGCGGGCAAGATGCGAAATCTTGCGGACGGTATCGGCATCGACGGACATGGCGGTTCGGATCGTCTCCAGGTGGGCGGGCGGCAAGCGGGCCGGAAACGCCGCGCCTAGCAGACCATGCTGCAATGCGACAAGATACGCCGGATGATGCCCGCACAGACCACCGCCGACCCCCGCACCTTCGCCGCCGCCCTGCCGCCTGCCGGCGCGCTTCTCGGGATTGATCTCGGCACGAAAAGCATCGGCCTCGCCGTCACGGACTGGCAGCGGCAGGTCGCGGGCCCCGGCCCCGTCATCCGCCGCACGAAGCAGGCGAACGACCTCCTCGCCCTCGCCGAATTTCTGTCCGAGCGCAGCATCACCGGCATCGTCCTCGGCCTGCCGCTCAACATGGACGGCACCCCCGGCCCCGGCGCGCAGCGCAGCCGCGCCTTCGCCCGCACGCTTGAGGAGTATTTCGATCTCCCCATCCTCCTCCACGACGAGCGCCTGTCCTCCGAAGAAGCCACCGAGGCCATGCTGGCCGCGGGCATCCCGCGAATGAAGCGCCGCACCCGTATCGACGCCTTCGCCGCCTTGCTGATCCTCGAAAGCGCCCTCCGCGCCCTCCCCGCGCTGGACGCGCCGCCGCCCCAGCCTTAAGGGCACCGCTTTAATGACGCCCGCCCCCGATCAGCACGTCGCCGTTCCAGAGGGCGCGCACCCGTTCCCCCACGCCCACCTCCTCGGCATCGAGGGTCTGAAGCCGTGGGAGATCGCCTTTCTCCTCGACGAATCGGACCGCTGGGCGAACCCGGAAAACAGCCGCCGCCGCGAAAACGCGCTCGCCGGGCTCACACAGATCAACAGCTTCTTCGAAAATTCCACCCGCACGCTCGTCTCCTTCGAGATCGCGGGCAAACGCCTCGGCGCGGATGTCGTTTCGATGGCCGTCGGCGCCTCCTCGGTAAAGAAGGGCGAGACCCTCCTCGACACCGCCCTCACCCTCAACGCCATGCGGCCCGATGTCCTCGTCATCCGGCACGAAGCGGCGGGCGCGGTCGCCCTCATAGCCTCAAAGGTCGACTGCCCGGTCCTCAACGCCGGGGACGGCGCGCACGAGCACCCGACGCAGGCCCTGCTCGACGCCGCCACCATCCGCCGCCGAAAGGGCCGCCTGTCCGGCCTCAAGATCGCTATCTGCGGCGATATCCTGCACAGCCGCGTTGCCCGCTCCAACTTTCACCTCCTCGCCTCCATGGGCGCAGAGGTGCGCGCCGTCGCCCCGCCAACGCTCCTGCCGCCGTCGCTCGACCAGTTCGGCGTTACCGCCACCACCGACATGGCGGCAGGGCTGAAGGACGCCGACGTCGTCATGATGCTGCGGCTTCAGAAGGAGCGGATGCAGGGCAGCTACCTGCCGTCGGAGCGCGAATATTACCGCTTCTACGGCCTGACCGAGGACCGGCTCGCCCACGCCGCCGACGATGTTCTCGTCATGCACCCCGGCCCCATGAACCGCGGCGTGGAGATTTCCACCGCCGTCGCCGACGATATCCAGCGCTCCGCCATTACCGAGCAGGTCGAAATGGGCGTCGCCGTCCGCATGGCCTGCCTCGACATCCTCACCCGCCGCTCGCGCGGTGTCGACGGCTGGACGGACAGTGACATGGGACGCGGCGCATGAGGCCGCTCCTTCTCAACAACATCCGCCTCGCCGAACCCGGCGGCGCACCCCGCCCCGCCTCGCTCCTCTTTGCCGAGCGCAAAATCGCCGCCATCGACCCGGACAGCACGCCGGACGACGCCGAAACCATCGACGGCAAGGGTCAATTCCTCCTCCCCGGCCTGATCGACGCGGGCATCTTCCGCGCCGATGCACAGGCGGCGCTCGCAGGCGGCATCACCCGCGTCGTCCTGATGCCCGACCAGTCGCCGCCGCTCGACGACCCGGCCCTGATCGAGCGCGCCCAGCGCATCGGCAAGCCGCATGTCTGGGTTCACCCGATGGCCGCCGCCACGCGCAGCCTTCAGGGCACGGAACTCGCCGAACTCGGTCTGATGCAGGAGGCGGGGGCCGTCGCCGCCGCCACCGGGCGCGGCGCCATCGCCGATACCGGCACCATGTACCGGCTGCTCCAGTACGCCGCCGGATTCGACCTCCTTGTCGTCACCCATGCGGAGGACCCGGCGCTCGCCCCTGCCGGATCGGCAACATTGGGCGACACCGCCGCCCGCCTCGGCCTGCCCAGCGCCCCTGCCATTGCCGAGGCCGTCGCCGTCGCCCGCGACGTGCGTCTCGCAGAAGCTGTCGGCGCGCGCCTCCACATCCGCACCGTCTCCACCGCCGAATCCATTGAGATCGTCGCCCGCGCAAAGGACCGCGGCGTCCGCGTCACCTGCGGCACGACCCCCGCCCACGCGCTGCTCAACGACGGCGAGCTGACCGGCTACCGCACCTTCGCGAAACAATCCCCGCCGCTCCGCTCCGAAAGCGACCGGCTGGCGGTCATCGCCGCTCTGCGCGGCGGCACCATCGACATCATGACCTCCGCGCACGACCCGCGCACACAGGAACAGAAGCGCCTGCCCTATGCCGACGCCCAGCCCGGCATGGCGGGTCTGGAAACGCTGCTACCCCTCACGCTGACAGCACTGGGTGATACGCCAGACCTAAGCCGCGCCGCCGCACTCCTGTCCGGGAACCCTGCCGCTCTGTTCGGCATCCCCGGCGGCACGATCACAGAGGGCGCGCCCGCAGACCTCTGCCTCGTCAATCCGGACACCGCCTGGCGCATCGACGCCGCCGCCTTCGGTCACTCCGCCGACAACACGCCCTTCGACGCCCTGCCCGTCAGCGGCCGCGTACAGCTGACAATCAAGGGCGGCGAAATCGCCTACCAACGCTGAGCAGGGAACGCCCTAGACGCTCGCCCTCCGACTGCGCGCCCCCAACCCGTCAATACACCTGAGCCAAATCCGTCATTCCCACGCACGCGGGAATCCAGTTGCAGGCGATGGCGAAGCCGAGCCCGTCATCAATGGCAGCGCAGCTGGATTCCCGCGTCCGCGGGAATGACAGGCTTTCAGGGACGCACTGGCAGCCAGACCTTTTTGTTCGATCGCACAGCACCCCCCCCCCGTCATCCCGGCGAAGGCCGGGATCCATCTCCTTGAAAGCGATACCCAGCCGAACCCGCACGAGGGGGATCCCGGCCTCCGCCGGGATGACAGCGTTGTTCTAGAACGGCAGCAACCGCAGCCCCGCACGCTCGCCCTTCCGCCCCACGCGCTCGCCCTTCGACAAGCTCAGGGTGAGCGGAAGTAAGTGCCGCGACAGCACCTTACCCATAACCCGTCATCCCGGCGAAGGCCGGGATCCATTTCCTCGAAAGCGATACCCAGCCGAACCCGTACCAGGTGGATCCCGGCTTCCGCAGGGATGACGCACATGATGCTGCGGTCAGCCTGGCCTCGATTTACGGCGAACGCGCAAACCCTGGCGCGCGGCCCACCATCCCCGTCCCTACCCCCGGCCGATGGCCTCGCGCGCCATCTGGTCGGCCACCGCGTTCGTCGGCTGTCCCTCGGCCTCTGCGCGCTCCAGCAGCGTCTGCACCCGTCCCTCGATCTCGCTAATCCGTTTCCGCACGGCGGACGCATCGCCGTCGCCCAGATACTCGGCCATCACGTTGATGATCCCGCCTGCGTTCAGCACATAGTCCGGCGCGTAGAGAATGCCCCGATCCTTCAGCCGCTCACCGTCTTCCGGGCGGCGAAGCTGGTTGTTCGCCGCACCGGCGACGATCTCGCAGTTCAGGTGCGGGATGGTCTCCTCGTTCAGGACCGCACCGAGGGCACAGGGTGCCAGCACATCGGCCTCGACCGACAAGATGTCCTCGGTCGAAACAACCGATGCGCGCAGCTCGCCGGCCAGCTTTGCCGCGCGGCCTTCGTCGATGTCCGCGACGGTCAGTTTCGCGCCGTCTTCCGCCAGCCGCCGGGCAAGGACACGGCCCACGCTGCCAAGGCCCTGGATGGCGACATGCACGCCCCGGAAGCCTTCCCGGCCCAGCTTGTGCCGTACCGCGGCGCGCATACCGACGAAGACGCCGTCCGCGGTAAACGGCCCCGGATTGCCGCCTGCCTTGTCATCCGCAACCGGCAGGCCGGAGACATAGGCCGTCTCGCGCGCGATCACGGTCATGTCGTCATCCGACATGCCGACATCCTCGGCTGTCACATATTGTCCGCCGAGCGAATTGATCGCGCGGCCGAAGGCCTCCAGATACTCTTCCGTCTTCGGAAAGGCGCTGCGCTTCAGGATCACCGCCTTGCCGCCGCCCATCGGCAGACCCGCCAGCGCATTCTTGTAGCTCATGCCGCGCGACAGGCGCAGCGCATCGATCAGCGCCGCTTCGCTGTCGGCATAGTGCCAGTATCGGCAGCCGCCCGCCGCCGGACCGCGATAGGTGGAGTGCACCGCAATGATCGCGCGCAAACCCGTGGCGCTATCGTCAAAGACGTGAACGCCCTCATGATCGTCGAAGCTGGGCAGGTCGAAAACGGACATTGGCGGGGTTTCCCTGGGCGGCTCGCTACGGCGTGCGGTGGTGGGCGATGGGGCGATCGACGGGGATTGAACCCGCGACCTCTGGTACCACAAACCAGCGCTCTAACCGACTGAGCTACGATCGCCACGAAACCGTCCCGTCCAGGGACGCCGCGCACCTAAGCGGCGCGTCTGGCGAGGTCAAGGAACGCGCCGCCTCGCTGACAGCGAACCGGGCAGCTGCCCAAGCTTTGGGCAGGCCCGACGGGAAAATACTATTGCTCCGGCAGGGAACAAATCTGGCACGATTCCTGCTATCCCCTGTAGGATAGGAAATGGGACCGGCGTACGGGCAGGCCGCTGACCCCCGCTTTCAAGCTGGCGTTCGACCGTCCTGTCCGACGTCTCATTACCCAAAGAGGGGGGCCGCGTGAAAAAGATCGAAGCGATCATCAAACCGTTCAAACTCGACGAGGTGAAGGAGGCTCTTCACGACGTCGGGGTCCAGGGCCTGACCGTCACCGAAGCGAAGGGCTTCGGCCGTCAGAAAGGCCACACCGAACTCTACCGCGGTGCCGAGTATATCGTCGACTTTCTCCCAAAGGTGAAGCTCGAGGTCGTTGTCGATGACAGCCTCGCCGACCGCGTTGTCGAGGCTGTTTCCAATGCCGCGAAGACCGGCCGCATTGGCGACGGTAAAATCTTCGTTAGCGACGTTCACGCCGCCTACCGCATCCGCACCGGCGAGCGCGACGCCGAAGCGCTTTGATCACCATCTCTCACTGTTCGAATCCAAACCACGAAAGGCAGGAACTTCATGGCCAATAGCGCCTCAGACATTCTCAAACGGATCAAGGACGAAAATATCGAGTGGGTGGACATCCGCTTCACCGATCTCCGCGGCAAGTGGCAGCACCTCGCCATGGTCGCTGGCGTCGTCGATGAGGACATGCTCGAAGAGGGCTTCATGTTCGACGGCTCGTCCATCGCCGGTTGGAAGCCAATCAACGAATCCGACATGATCCTGAAGCCCGACCTCGACGCGGTCTATGTCGATCCCTTCTCGGCGACGCCGATGCTGATCGTGTTTTGCGACATCGTCGAACCGGCAACCGGCGAACTTTACGAAAGCGACCCGCGTTCCGCCGCGAAGCGCGCCGAAGCTTATGTCAGCCAGATGGATGTTGGCGACACCGTTTATGTCGGACCGGAAGCGGAATTCTTCGTGTTCGACGACGTCCGCTTCGAAAGCGGCTACAACAAGTCTTACTACGAGATCGACGACGTCGAGCTGCCCACGAACATGGGCCGCACCTACGACGAGGGCAATTACGGCCACCGTCCCCGCGCGAAAGGGGGCTACTTCCCCGTGGGTCCCGTCGACAGTGCCCACGACCTGCGGTCCGAGATGGTCTCCACGATGATGGAGATGGGTCTCAACATGGACAAGCATCACCACGAGGTCGGCGCAGCTCAGCATGAGCTTGGCCTGACCTTCGATACGCTAGTGAAAACAGCGGATCAGATGCAGGTCTACAAATATGTGGTTCACAATGTCGCCCACGCCTACGGCAAGACGGCAACGTTCATGCCGAAGCCGATCGCCGAGGATAACGGGTCCGGCATGCACACCCACATGTCGATCTGGAAAGGGAAGGAGAACACCTTTTCCGGCGACGGCTATGCAGGCCTGTCCGAGACGGCGCTCTATTTCATCGGCGGCGTCCTGAAGCACGCAAAGGCGGTCAACGCATTCACCAACGCGACGACCAACAGCTACAAGCGTCTGGTTCCCGGCTACGAGGCTCCGGTTCTACTGGCCTATTCCAGCCGCAACCGATCAGCCTCTTGCCGTATTCCCTACGGCACGGGCGCGAAAAGCCGCCGCGCGGAGTTCCGTTTCCCCGATGCGCTTGCAAACCCCTATCTTGCCTACACGGCTGTTTTGATGGCGGGCCTCGATGGTATCGACAACAGAATCCACCCTGGCGATCCAATGGACAAGAACCTCTATGATCTGCCGCCGAAGCAGCTGAAGCGGGTACCGACCGTCGCGGGTTCGCTGCGAGAAGCGCTCACCATGCTTAACAAGAACCGGAAAATCTTCACCCGCGGCGGGGTCATTCCCGACGCCCTGATCGACAGCTATATCGATCTGAAGATGGAGGAGGTTCTGCGCTGGGAAATGGCACCCAGCCCGGTGGAGTTCGATCTCTACTACTCCGCGTAGCGCTGAGAGCACCTTACGTGTCTCGAGGGGCGGCTCCGCAGTGGGCCGCCCCTTCTTTCTGATTACGTATCTATCGCAACCTATAGCTACCCAACAGCATTAGACCGGTCGTTCCGAATTGGTAGTTTGGCTTGCATAAGAGAAGGGGCGGCCCTTTGCAGGACCGCCCCTGTTGCCGCGAAAGCCCCCGCTCTCGCTATACCTTAGTTCAGAAGCTGTAGCCGACAGACACGACTATTGTGTCATCAGCGACAAATTCGGCTGGCCCACCGCCGACCCCAAGATCAATCTCGCGGCCGTCTGAGATGTCCGTTCCGATGTAAGATATACCAAGTTCGAGACCCATCAAATCAACGGCAGCTCCGATGGAATAGTCGATATAATTATCATCGAAGAGGGTTCCGCTAGCCCCGACCCCGCCAAAACCAAGCGACCCTTCCGTGTAGCCAATATGCGCGGACAAGCTGATCGGCGTGTTCGGAATGCCGATACCGGCATCGCCATACAGGTAAAGATTGTCACTGCCGATTGAATCCTGATCAGGAGCGTAAGCAACACCTATCGTGGTTTCGACCCCAGCAATGTCAGCGCCGACCGAACCATACACCTCAAGATAGTCGGTCACGTCCGTGCCGGGATAGGTGTACCAGAGAATGCCGACGTCAAAGACGCCGACACTGCCAAACTCTCCGCCGAACCCAGCATAGATGTCGATCTCGAGATTCGAGCCGCCAAAGGTACCGAAACCAGCAAGGTTCGATCCCCATGTCCCGACATAGAAACCCGAGGAATGTGCGAGATCGATGCCACCCTGCAGGGCTGCGTCTTGGTCGGTGAAGGAAATCCCGCGAAAGCGATAGTCGGAGTAGATACCGACATTACCGCTTAGTTCCCAGTCAGCAGGAATATCCGTGCTCTCGGCTTCTTCAAGAGCAGTCTGTGCAAATGCCGGATTCGCCACAAATGCCAGCGCCGCGGCGCCAGCCAGTGCAAACGTTTTCATATTAAACCCTTCCTCAGCTTTTATTGCTGCCCGCTCGAAGGGTACCCCGCTACGTTGTCGCGCTCTTGCGGCGCCTTGTCATCGAACTGTTACCGAAGCTTTCGCACTGCACAAGGCGAAATTCGATGAACGCTCAGTTGCGATAGGGTTGTGGTCCTGAAGCAACATCAAATTTCCCCGACGAAACGTACAAAAAAAGGGCCGGATTCCGAAGAATCCGGCCCAGTAAATCCTTGGGGAGGATCGCCCGTTAAGGCTTACTTTTTGTGCAGTGCAGCAGCGTATAAATCAAGCGAAAACACCCTGTAGGTTTCGGGAGGCTGGAGCAGATTGCTGCAACGCCACGAAAACGTTCGGAAACCTCCGTATGGCCTCTCCGGAAGATCGCGCTTATAACAGCCGAATGAGCGACCTTTTCGCCGGGGGCAACGACGCAGCCACCAACAGCTACAGCGCAAACGAGATCGAAGTTCTGGAGGGGCTTGAGCCGGTAAGGCGCCGACCCGGCATGTACATTGGCGGTACGGACGAGCGGGCACTCCACCATCTCGCAGCGGAAGTTGTCGATAACGCCATGGACGAGGCCGTTGCCGGTTACGCTACGCGAATCGAAGTCCACCTCGCTTCCGACGGGCGATTGAGCGTCACTGATAACGGGCGCGGCATTCCGACTGACGAACACCCAAAATATCCAGGCATGAGCGCGCTGGAAGTGATTTTTACAACGCTACACTCCGGCGGCAAATTCTCCGGAAAGGCATATGCGACATCCGGCGGGCTGCATGGTGTCGGGGTTTCCGTGGTGAACGCCTTGTCGCAAGAGCTGGACGTGGAGGTTGCCCGGAACAAGACACTCTTCCGCCAGCGTTTTTCTCGCGGTGAGGCAATTACCCCGCTTGAGGAGGTCGGCCCAGCCCCGAATCGCCGCGGAACGCGCGTAACGTTTCTTCCCGACGACCAGATTTTCGGAAAGTCCGCGAAACTGAGAGCACGCCGCCTTTACAAGCTAGTAAGGTCTAAAGCTTATCTATTCGGAGGCGTAGAGATCCGGTGGTCTTGCGACCAGGAAGCGGCGACGGAAGACGTTCCAACCGAGGCCGTTTTCAAGTTTCCCGGCGGCTTGGCCGATCATCTGAGCGAACTGATTGCTGAGCGCGAATGTGCAACGTCGGAACCATTTGCAGGAAAGGCTGAGTTCCCGGAGGCGCAGGGCTCTATTGAGTGGGCAATTGGCTGGCCTCTATACGGTGAGGGCTCTACGAGTTTCTACTGCAATACGATCCCCACTCCCGATGGCGGCACGCATGAGAGCGGACTTCGCACAGCACTGACGAAGGGTATGCGCGGGTTCAGCGAGCTCGTCAGCGTCAAGAAGGGGTCGCAGCTGACAGCAGACGATGTCACGAACGGTGCCGAGATCATGCTATCCGTGTTCATTCGTGAACCGCAGTTCCAAAGCCAGACCAAGGACCGGCTGACCAGTCCAGAAGCGGCACGCCTCGTCGAAACAGCGGTCCGCGATCATTTTGACCAGTTCCTGGCCACCGACATGAACCGTGGCCGCTCGCTGCTTGGATTTACGCTCGAGCGGCTTGACGAACGTCTGAAGCGCAAGGCGGAAAAGGAGATCAAGCGCAAAAGCGCCACCAGCAAGAAAAGCTTGCGGCTGCCCGGAAAGCTTACCGACTGCACCGCGAGCGGTTCTGATGACACCGAGATCTTTATTGTCGAAGGCGATTCCGCTGGTGGTAGCGCGAAGCAGGCGCGCAATCGGAACACACAGGCGATCCTGCCAATCCGAGGCAAGATTCTGAACGTCGCGAGCTCCACGCAGGCGAAGATTCTGGCGAACCAGGAGATTGCCGACCTGATACAGGCGATTGGAGCGGGAAGCGGTGAGGCTTATCATGACGATGCCGTTCGCTATGACCGCATTGTCATCATGACCGATGCCGATGTGGACGGCGCGCACATTGCCACGCTGCTGATGACGTTCTTCTTTCAGGAAATGCCGCAACTCGTAAAGGCGGGACGGCTTTATCTGGCGCAGCCGCCCCTTTACCGCTTGGCGCAAGGCGGAAAGGTCGCCTACGCGCGCGATGACGCGCACCGCGAGGAGTTATTGGCGAGCGACTTTAGCGGGCGCGGGAAGATCGATGTGAGCCGGTTCAAGGGCCTTGGTGAAATGAGCCCGGCGCAGCTGAAAGAAACCACGATGAACCCCGCGAAGCGAACGCTTCTCAGGGTCAAGCTGCCCGCCGATTATCAGGACCAGTTCGAGGTTCGCGATCTGGTCGAGCGGTTGATGGGACGGAACCCCGAACACCGGTTCAACTTCATTCAGGACCACGCAAAGGATCTGGACGAGGCGGCGATCGACGCGTGAGCATTCACCTACTGGACCTGAACCCGGGCGCTCCACCGGAAGGCGCTGAGAGCGGTTCAGGGAGAGCGGGCGGCTGCAGGTTCGCGAGGTCCTGACGACCGATTCCGCAGAGGCGCTGGATCGGGTTCTCCCCGTCTGGATTGACGGTTCAGGCGGGCGATGAGGAGGTGCCATGATAGGTCCGACGAGAACATCTGAACCGCCTTTCTGCCGAGGAGAGACAGGACAGGGTGCGGATGGTCGAAACGGATGCGAAACGAGGTGAGCCCTCAGCCGTCCCCGCTCAGCGCGGCGACCATTGCGCGCACCTTTGGCTGTTTCCAGCTTGGCGGCGGCGCGACGAGCCAGAAGGCCTCGTCGCAAGGCTCCGGATCGAACAGGGCCGTTACGCGCCCAGCCGACAGATCGCGCGCCGCCAGCGACCGCGGCACCCGAGCCGCGCCGAACCCGGCAGCGGCGGCGTCGATGGCAAGGCCCCAGTCGGCGACGCTGAGACCGCCGTCGATCTCCGGATGCGCCGCGCCCACGGCATCGAACCACGCCTGCCAACTGTGGCCCGGATAATGGATCAGCGGCACCGCGCCAAGATCAGCGGGAACCGCAAAGCGGTCCGCTTGATCCAACGCGACGATGACGACCAGCTCCTCCGCCGCGATGCGCGTGCCGGACAGGTCTTCCTCCGCCGGAAGCGCCCCCCAGACGATGGCGAGGTCCATGTTCGCCGACTGGAAATCGCGCGGCGCCCCGCCGCTGGCCTCGTCCGTGGGAAGGAGAATGTAGCGCTGCTCCATCGCGCCGTTCAGTGCGGCCAGGCGCGGCGCGAGCCACTTGCCGATCACCGCATGGGGCGCGCCGATGGTCAGCACCTTGTCACCCTGCCCCGCCTGCATCGAATCGACCGCTGCCTCGATCTGGGCGAACCCCTCGCGCAGCGCAGGCAAGGCCCGCTCCGCCTCTGGCGTCAGTTCCAGATTACGGGTCAACCGGCGGAACAGGACGACCCCGAGGACATCCTCGAGCGTGCGAATCTGCTGACCGACGGCGGCGGGTGTCACATGCAGCTCATCCGCCGCCTTCGTGAAGGACAGGTGCCGCGCGGCGGCATCGAAGACGCGCAGGGCGTTGAGAGGGAGGAGCGTGCGTTTCACAGGCGGTGGGTTATGGCCCGAACGGCTAAAGCTCAAGCCGCCAAGGACGCGCAACCAGCCTTGGCATCAAAGCAGCCGGGGCCACGAAGGTCTGGAGCTCTTTTCAGGCTAACAAATCGGGCGCACGCACTACTTGCGAATGGCGAACCTGAACGTTTGAGACTGGTTTGTGCAGCCTACAGTGTCGCCGCCGGAGGTCCTTCCGAAAATTATCCGAACCAAACGACGATCGTTCCCTGACGGGTAGCGCATCGACTAGAGAGCGTTGGCCAGCACTCAGGCCAGTGCGCTGAAAGTAAGCAGCGGAGACGACGGGACAGGCTATACTGCCCCGTCGCCGTATGGACGGGCGTCAGTTTTTGTGCGCCGGGTCCTGACAAAGCGCCGCCGCGCGGTCGAGTTCGTCCTTCACCTGCGTGTTGAGGACAGGCTTCGAGAGCATGGCGAGCGGTTCGATCTGGGCAATGTCGCCCTCCGTCAGCTTGTGGAGGCTGCCGCTCAACAGGACCGACTTGATCCCATGGGCCCGGCGAATGGTTTTTGCCGCTTCGATCCCCGAGGAGGGGCCGGCCAGTTGCAGGTCCATAAGAACCAGGTCCGGCTGTTCCTGCCCGGCCAGAACGATCGCGGTTTCTTGGGTCGAAGCGACCCCAACGACGATATGGCCGGCATCCTCGACCTGACTTTCTAGGTCCAGCGCGATCAGGAACTCGTCCTCCGCAATCAGTACGCGCAGGGTCATTTGGCGGGAAACTCGATCCGGGTGGTCCAGCCCCCGTCATCCGACGATTGCCGGATGGTACCGCCAAGCTGATTGACCGAGCCTGCGATCAGCCGTGTGCCGAGACCTGTTCCTTCCGAGGAGGCTGCATCCTCGCCCGATCCGTTATCGGCAATCTCAAGAACGACCCGGTCATTGCCCGCCTGCCGAAGGACGATGTCGATGCGGCCGGGCTGGTTGTCGCGAAAGGCGTGCTTGAAGGCGTTGGTAACCAGCTCGTTCACGACGAGGGACAGGGTGATGGCCTTGCTGGTTGGCAGCCTGATCTCCTCGGCATCGACATTGAGTGCGATCCGGCGCCTGTCCGCGCCCAGCGACGTTTCGAGGTGACGGCAGAACCGGCGGAGATACCGGTCGAGCGCGACATAGCTGACATCGCCGTCCTCATAAAGCGAGGCATGGATGGTGGATATTGCATGAATTCGGGCGATAGCGGACTGGAGACTTTCGCGCGCCTCTTCGCCGCGGGCTGCCTTTGCCTCGAGCGCCAGGACGCTGATGACCAGCTGGAGCGAGTTCTTGACGCGGTGGTTCACCTCCTCGATCAACAGATCGCGCTGGGCCAGAGCCTCCCGAAGGTTGCTTTCGGTTTCGTGAAGGTCCGTAACGTCGATCAGGACGCCGGTCAGCCGCGCGGCCTCGCCCTCCGTCCCGCGCACGACCTCCATGCTCGCCGACAGCCACCTTATGGTCCCGTCCGGGCGCACGATCCGGTAGTCGGTTCGCCCCTCTGTGCCGTCCGGGGCCTCACGAAGACGATCGACCAAAGCGATGGTCTGTTTCCGGTCTTCGCGGTGGATACGCTCGTAATAGGCAGCGAGGGGCTGGCGATCATCCTGGGGCGTCATGCCGTGCAGGAAATCAAAGCCCGACGGCGCCTCGATCCGGTCCGTTTCGAGATCCATTTCGAAGAGGACGACCTGGCCGCCCACCATGGCGGCGCGGTGCTGCGCGGCTGTAACCCTGAGGCGGAGTATATCGGCCGTAATGTCGCGGGTCGTCTGCAGCGCGCCCACGATCGTGCCGGTCCCGTTCGCGCCGTCGTAGATCGGCGAATGCGTGACCTGCCAGTAGCGCTCCTGAAACCCGCCGTCCGGTGCCAGCAGGTCATGCTTGAGCGGCTCCATGGTATCCGGCTCCTGGCTTGCGACCATGCGGGCAATCGATGCCCTGACGGCCGGTTCGGAACTGCCATTCGGATCGTCGGGGTTGTGCGGAAAAGCATCGTAGATGTAGCGGCCAACGACACGGTCCCGCGCCACGCCGGTCATCTGCTCATGCCGCCAGTTGATATCGAGAACGATCAGGTCGAGATCGTAGGCCAGATGCGCGTATGGCGACGCGGCCATGAAATCGACGGGCGCCCGGGACACGTCGGCAGGATCATAACTTTCTGCCATAAACCTCTCTGCGCGGCGGGTTTGCAGCCGCGCCTTGTGGAGAACCAATGCCGGCATCGCAAGTTTTTTGAAGCTTATACAACATGCCAGGTTCACGCGAAGCGTCCGATGGGGTCCGAAAAGAACAGATGGACTGCGTTATCTCAAGCCATTGCTTCTCCCCCGTCTTGCGAGCGCGCCCTGAGAAGGCCAACTAGGCCCCCATGTCGAAAGCGGCAGTGGTTCTTCTCTCGGGCGGGCTCGATTCAACGACGTGCGCGGCAGCGGCGCGGGCGGACGGATATGACGTGCTAGCGCTGACCATCGATTACAACCAGCGGCACCGGGTGGAGCTGGACGCGGCCGCGCGGGCGGCGAAGCGGTTCGGGGCGCGGCGGCATGTGGTGCTGACGCTGGACCTGTCGGCATTTGGCGGCTCCGCACTCACGGATGATATCGCCGTTCCGAAGGGCGAGGGCGATGTCGACGACAGCGTCATCCCGCCGACCTATGTCCCGGCGCGGAACACCGTGCTTCTGTCCGTGGCGCTGGCCTTTGCCGAGGCCGAGGGCGCGCGGGACATCTATATCGGGGTGAATGCGCTGGATTATTCCGGTTATCCGGACTGTCGCCCGGCATTCATCGCCGCGTTCGAGGCGCTGGCTGCGCAGGCGACGAAGGCGGGTGTCGAGGGGGAGCGGTTCCGCGTGCACACGCCGCTGATCGATCTCGACAAGGCGGGGATCGCTCTGAAGGCGGCTGAGCTGGGCGTGGATGCGGGCGAGACCTGGACCTGCTACGACCCGGTCATGCGGGAAGGGGCGGATGGTATCGAGGCGTTCCATTGTGGGCGCTGCGATGCGTGCCGCCTGCGCCACAAGGGCTTCGTGGAAGCCGGGCTGCCCGATCCGACCCGCTATGCTTAAGGCATGGATTTCATGAGCTATGCGGTGAAGGAGCTGTTCCTGACCCTGCAGGGCGAGGGCGCGCAGGCCGGGCGGCGGGCGGTGTTCCTGCGCTTTGCCGGTTGCAACCTGTGGTCCGGGCTGGAGAAGGACCGGGCGGGCGCAGTCTGTACGTTCTGCGACACGGATTTCGTCGGGATGGACGGGCCGGGCGGCGGGCGGTTTCGCGACGCGGCGGCGCTGGCGGCGGCGGCGGCGGAATGCTGGGGCAAAGAGGCCGAGCACCGGCTGGTGGTGTGTACGGGCGGCGAGCCGCTGCTGCAGCTGGATAAGCCGTTGATCGATGCGCTGCATGGCGAGGGGTTCGAGATCGCGATCGAGACGAACGGGACCATTGCAGCGCCGAAGGGTATCGACTGGATCTGCGTCAGCCCGAAGGCGCGGGCACCGCTGGTACAGACGAGCGGCAACGAGCTGAAACTGGTGTATCCGCAGGCCGAAAATACGCCGGATGAGTTCGCGCATCTGGCGTTCGACCATTTCTTTCTGCAGCCGATGGACAGTCCGGCGCAGGCGGAGAATATCGCGGCAGCGACTCGCTATTGCCTTGGGAACCCGCAGTGGCGGATATCGCTGCAGACGCACAAGATTATCGGCATCGCCTGACGCCCGGGAAAACGCGGCGGTATGATTTTATGATGCAGCTTGTAGAAGCGTGGTCATGACAACCGGAAACCAGATGGCGGGCAGCGGCGTGACGGCCCGACTGAACCGCTGGTTGTTCCCGGAGCCGCCTGCCGCCATCGTTTCAGAGCTTAGGCGGCTGCAGTTCGACAGGCTGCGCAGCCAGATGCCGTTCCTGCATGGTGTCGGCACATTCAGCATGCTGCTGATCATCTGGCTGGCCGTTTACGATGGGGCGCCCTGGTGGCTCGTTGCCGGTTTGTGCACCCTGCCGGTTTTAAGCGTCATCCGCATTTTAACCTGGTCGCGGGAAAACCGGGTGGGAAGAAGCGATGAACAGCTGGCCGACTTTCTGCAAAGCGCACACTGGGTTTCGGCAATCGGCCTATTGATCGCCAGCACCATTGCCGCTGTCTGTTATCTTGCCGATGTGTCGTCGCAGCCCATCGTCGTGCCGCTGTCCCTTGCGTTCGGCACGATGTGCATCGCCTTCAGCTTCGCGCCCTATCCTGCAATGGCCATGACGGCGCTGCTTGTCGGAATGGTGCCCAGCTCCGTCGTCCTGCTGCTGACAGGTGATGTGCTGGCGCAGATGGTTGCCGTCAGTTCGCTGTCGGTGGCGTTCCTTCTGGTACGGTTCATTCGGGAGCATTACCGGCAGATCGTCGAAAGCCTGGTACTTGGCGAGCAGGTACGCAAGCAGGCGGTGACCGACCCGCTTACCGGCTTGCTGAACCGGCGTGGGTTCGACGAAGCCTTGAACGCAGGTGTCGCTCAAGCCCAAAGGCAATCGGCAAGCTTCACGATGATCCTTGCGGACCTGGACGACTTCAAGCTGGTGAACGACGCCTACGGCCACACGGTTGGCGACGCCTTTCTGAAAACGCTGGCGGACCGGCTCTTTGAAGCCGTGGAGACTATGGGTACCGCATCGCGCATTGGCGGAGACGAGTTTGCGGTGCTGTGTCCGGATCTTCCGGAAGCGCAGGCGGCTTCGTTCGCAGAAACCCTACTGGCGACCGTATGCCGCCCCGTTCAGGTGGCCGGCGTCGAAGTGGCGGCGTCCATGAGCATGGGAACCGCGAGCCTGTCGCCGCTTGTCGGAACGCCGCCCAAACTGCTGAAGGCTGCAGATGATGCACTGTACCGCGCCAAACGCGGAGGCAAGGAACGGGTCGCGCACCACGATGGTCGTGTCATGACCCGCGTGGGTTCGCCCGATACCCCTCTAAATTAGGGTTCAGCGGCTTGTTCAGCCTCGCCCGCGATAGGGGGCAACGCCCTGCTCTGGCACCCACACATCCGCAGGGGGAGCGCCGGTCTGCCAGAACACATCGATGGGAATGCCGCCGCGTGGATACCAGTAGCCGCCGATGCGTAGCCACACAGGCTTCATTTCGTCGGCGAGGCGCCGGCCGATGCCGACGGTGCAGTCCTCATGGAACGCCTGATGATTGCGGAAGCTGCCGAGAAACAGCTTCAGCGACTTCGATTCGACGATGCTCTCCGCAGGCACGTAGTCGATGACCAGATGCGCGAAATCGGGCTGGCTGGTGACCGGGCACAGCGAAGTGAACTCGGGCGCGGCGAACCGGACGAGATAGCGCTCACCGGCACGCGGATTGGGGACATAGTCAAGGACGGCCCTATCCGGCGATGCGGGGATCGAACTGTCCTTGCCAAGAAATTGCGGGGTCATGGCCGCCCTCTAACCGGTTCGCGCCATCGCGCGCTAGCCTTGCCCGCGTGCGCCCGGTATGCGAGCCAAGTTAGGACTGCAGACGAGGAGTATGGCGCTGATGGATTCGCTGGTTTCGACCGAATGGCTGGCAGGCGAACTGGACGAAAGCGACCTTCGCGTCGTCGATGCCACCTACTTCCTGGACCGCGATGCGCGTTCGAAGTTCGAGAATGAACATATTCCGGGCGCGGTGTTCATGGACCTGGCCGAGCTTGCCGATCAGGACAGCGACCTGCCCGGCATGCTGCCCGCGCCGGAGAAATTCGCCAGTCGGATGCAGGCGCTGGGCCTGGGCGACGGCAGCCGCATCGTTGTCTATGACGACAGCGAGCTGAAAACCGCGGCGCGCGCCTGGTGGATGCTGAAGACGTTCGGCGCGCATGACGTGGCGATCCTCGACGGAGGCCTTGGCAAGTGGAAGGCCGAGAACCGACCGCTGGAAAGCGGCAAGGCGAGCGTTCGTCACCGGCACTTCACCGTCTGGAAGGACGACAGCGAGGTCCGCGACCTGTCCGACATGCGCGACAACCAGAAATCGGGCAAGGAACAGGTGGTCGACGCGCGGCCCCATGCACGGTTCACAGGCGAGCAGGACGACCCGCGCGAGGGCGTGGCGGCCGGGCATATGCGCGGCGCGAAGAACATCCCGCATTCGGAACTGTTCAACGACGACGGCACCTACAAGTCCAAAGCCGAGATGAAAGCCGTGTTCGCCGAAGCGGGGATCGACCCCGACAAGCCCGTGGTAACCATGTGCGGCAGCGGCATCACGGCGGCGACCCTGTCCTTTGCGCTGCACCTGATCGGCGCGGAGAAGACCGCCCTCTATGACGGCAGCTGGGCCGAATGGGGTTCGCTAGACGATACCACGAAGGTGACGGGAGCGGCGTGAGCGCCGCGCCGACCGGCGAAGACGAAGACAAGGCGGGCGCAGACGGCGCAGCGCTCGCCCCGGCGACGCGGCTGGCCCATGCCGGACGGCGACCGGAATGGACCCACGGTGTGGTCAATCCGCCGGTCTATCACGCGTCTACCTGCACCTTTCAGACACTGGACGCGTTCGACGAGCGGCTCGCGGACCCGGACGGCGGGCTGTATTACGGGCGTCGCGGAACACCCACCCACTGGGCGCTGGAAGAGGCGCTGACCGAAATGGAACCGGGCGCGGGCGGCACGAAGCTGTTTCCGTCGGGCGTGGCGGCCATCGCAACGGCCCTGATGGCGGTGGTGAAGACCGGCGACCACGTCCTGATCGCGGACAGCGTCTATGAGCCGACCCGCGCAATGGCGAAGGGCCTTCTCGCGCGGATCGGGGCGGAGGCGGAGTTTTACGATCCGCTGATCGGCGACGGGATCGCCGAACTGTTCCGGGACAATACCGCCGCGCTGTATATGGAAAGCCCCGGCTCGCTGACGTTCGAGGTCCAGGATGTTCCCGCGCTTTGCACGGCGGCAAAGGCCCGCGGCATCGCGACCATCCTCGACAACACCTGGGCGACGCCGCTGCTCTTTCCCGCGCTGGCGCGCGGCATCGACATTAGCGTCCAGTCGCTGACGAAGTTCGTGGTCGGACATTCCGATGCGATGCTGGGCAGTGTATCCGCGACGGAAGAGTATCTGCCGCGTGTCAAGGCGATGACCTACCGGCTGGGCCAGACCGCCGGGCCGGACGATGTGGCGCTCGGCCTTCGCGGGCTGAGGACGCTGGCGGCAAGGATGGACCGGCATGGGCGAAGTGCGCTGACCGTTGCGCGCGCGCTTGCCGAACATAGGGCGGTGGCGCGGGTGCTGTGTCCCGGCCTTCCGGATGATCCGCACCACGCACTTTGGCAGCGGGACTTTGCCGGCTATTCGAGCATATTCAGCATCGAACTGGCGGGCGGCGAGCGCGCGCATCTGGCAGCGATGATCGACCCGCTTCGGCTGTTTTCGATGGGCTTCTCCTTTGGCGGCTATGAGAGCCTCGTCCTGCCCGTGAACCCCGCGCCGCTGCGGACGGCGACGAGCTTTGCCCAGGGTGGACCGATCGTGCGGATCCATGTCGGGCTGGAGGAACCGGACGATCTGATCCGCGACCTGATCGCCGGGCTCGACCGGTTCGCGGACGCGGCGGGGCTGCGCTGACATGCCGGAATTCCTGAGAGACTGGGAGGCGATCGCCAATCGGCTGGGCGTCCCGGTCGATGCGGTGGTCAGCCAGGAAACGCTGATCTTTGCCGGTGTCGCAATCGTGATCGCCTGGGTGAGCGGGTGGGCGGTGCAGCGCTATGTCGGGCCGCGACTAAGAAGCTTCCTGAACGAGCGGGATGCGGCGGCCTTCCAGCATATCGCGCAGCACGCCCCGCGCCTGATCGGCGCGGCGACGGTCGTGACGATCCTGGTGGCGGCGCGGTCGGTGCAGGCGTTCGGGTTCTACGGAACGGTCCTGGTGGCGCTGGGGCTGGGCATCGCGCTCGGCTGGCTGGTCTATGTACTCGGGCGGCTGATGCGGCTGAACGGGACGCTGGCGCTGCTGTTCGGGATGCTGGCGGCAGTGGCGTCGGTCGCGTCCTCGCTCGGCGGGCTGGAGCCGCTGATCACTGCGCTCGACAATGCGGCGCTGAGGATTGGGGCGCGGCGGGTGTCGATCCTCGACGTGCTGAACGCCATCGTTGTCGTCGTCCTGCTGTTCACCGTGGCGCGGTTCCTGGCGCAGCTGATGAGCCGTCAGATCGGTGCCTCTTCCCGCCTCGACCTGTCGCAGCGGGTATTGTTCCAGAAGATCACCGGCATCGCCATCGTCGCGGTGGCCTTTTTCCTCGGCATCGAGCTCTTGGGCATCGACCTGACGGCGCTGGCGGTGTTTTCCGGTGCCTTCGGTCTCGCCATCGGTTTCGGGATGCAGAAGACGTTCGGCAACCTCCTCTCCGGCCTGATCCTGCTTGTGGACCGGTCGATCAAGCCGGGCGACGTGATCGTGGTCGACGACACGTTCGGCTGGGTGAACAAGATCGGCGTGCGGGCGGTGTCGATCATTACGCGCGACGGCATCGAATATCTGATCCCGAACGAAATCCTGATGACGGAGCAGGTGGAGAACTGGAGCTATTCCAGCCGCAACGTCCGGATTCACGTGACGGTCGGGGTCAGCTATAACTGCGACATCCACCGGGCGCAGGAGCTGATGCTGCAGGCGGCTAAGGAAACGACGCGGGTTCTGGAGGACCCGAAGCCGAATGTGTGGCTGACCGGCTATGGCGACAGCAGCGTCGATCATGAGATCCTGTGCTGGATCAACGACGCGGAGGAGGGCGTGGGGAACGTCCGCTCGGCGATCCTGAACCGGCTGTGGGACCTGTTCAAGGAAGAGGGCATCGAGATTCCCTTCCCGCAGCGGGATGTGCACCTGAAGAGCATTCCGAAGGGGGCACTGTTCGATGATGAGGGGAAGCGGCGGGCGGAGTGATTCCGGGCCGCTGATGAGAAGTCGCAGCGGAGGGTGAATACGGGGGTTGGCGCAGATGCTCTTTTCCTATCCTATCCTATCCTATCCTATCCTATTCCTACAGCGCGGATGCGGGACCGGCGGAAAATGACGGACCCGGCCGCTCGAGGGGGCGACCGGGTCCGGAGGGGGTGGCAGACGGCGGTCGGCCACCGAGAGAGAGCCGCGATGGCTCCCCGCAGACAGGCTGCCACCTTGGCCCCTCAAGGGGTTCGAGGCGGCAGCGCCTCAGATGACGACGATATCCGCGATCAGGTCGGCAGGATCGTCATGATAGCCCGCCAAGAGGACGGAGTTGCCGTCGTCGAAGGCGAGGAGCAGCCCCTCGGCGGTTTCGCTGACGGCGGCATCGTCAGCCGCAAAGCCGCTGAGCGCGAGTTCGTCCCTGTCGTCGAAATCGGTGATGACGTCGTGCCCGCCGGAGAAGATGAAGGTGTCCTTGCCCTTCCCACCGGTGAGGATGTCATCGCCCGCGCCGCCGTCGAGCGTGTCCTTGCGATCGGCGCCGGTCAGGATGTCGTTGCCGGCACCGCCGTCGATGACGCCGTCGACCCGGCCCTTGCCCGTGGCGGTGTAGATGTCATCGCCGCCGCCGAGGAGGACGTCGCCCCTGATCTTGCCGGCATTCTCGACGATCTCGATGAAATCGCTGCCCTCGATGCCGATCTCGCCCTCGATCGTGCCTTTCTTCTCGTTGATGACGGTGTTGGTCGTGCCGGGCGGCGGCGGCGGGAAGCCGAACAGGTCGAGGGCAAGGCCCGGGCGAATCCCCACGCCCGCGCCGTGCTCCGATTCGATGTCGCCGGAATTGACGAGCGCCCCGCCCGCAAAGTTCAGGAAAACGCCATCGGCGGGAGACATGCCGGGGACGCCCGACGCCTCGATATCGCCGGTGTTGGTGACGGTGCCGCCGCCGAACACCTGAACGCCGCTTGCGCCGTTCCCTGTGACCTCCACGTCGCCGTGGTTCAGGAAATCATTGTTGCCGATCAGGACGCCGGCGCCGCTGGGGGTCGAGACCTCAATGTCGCCCTCGTTGGTGATGGTGCCGCCCTGGAACGCAAAGATGCCGCCGCCTGCCGGGCCATCGACCGTGATGCTGCCCTTCTTGCCGATGGTGATGTCTGCGTCCGGCCGGGAGGCGTTGATGCCGGTGTTCGAGCGGCCCGGCGCGGGATCGCCGGAAACCTCGATATCGCCGTTCAGGGTCAGGGGCGAGCGGCTTGCCGCCCCCACGCCGCCGCCGCCGGTAAGCGTGATGTCGCCGTCGATCGTGGTGACATTGTTCGCGCCCGCGGAGAACACGCCGACCTGATTCGGCGCGTCGCCGGTGATCTCCGCACCCTTTTCAACGGTAATCGTGCTGTCGTCACCGAAGGCGAAGATGCCGAAATCGGACGGGTTCTGGATGAGGACCGAATCCTTTTTCCCCAGCACCAGATCCGCACCGGGATCGAAGCTGCCGAACGGATCGAGGACCTCGCCGCGGCCGCGGCCTTTTCCTTTGGACATGATAAAACTCCCTCTCTCTTGCTCTCTCTTTCGGTTGGCGCGGACACCATTGGTGCTCGCTGTGAAAGGGCGTGACACCACCCACGACCAGACGTCTTGGGAACCAGGTGGGAAAAACTTGGGAAGCGGAGGGCAAGCGTCTAGGCTCCAGCGAAATCAGAGACCTGGAATGCGTGTTGACCACCGAAAACCTGGAGACAGATGAACCGGAACCGGCCCGGTTCCTGCGTTCCGGCGGCCTGGTCGTGGATCGGCAGAGCCTGACCGCAACCCTTGACGGCGAGCGGCTGCCGATACGGCCCAAGCCGACGCAGGTGCTGGCTGCGCTGATGGCGCGGGCGGGCGATGTCGTGTCCAAGGACGAGCTCGTATCCCTGGTCTGGGAGGGCCGCGCCGTGTCCGACGATGCCGTCAGCACCGCGATTCGCGATGTGCGCCGGGCGCTGGGCGAGGACGCGAGCACGCCGCATTTCGTCGCGACGGAACCGAAACGGGGATACCGGTTCCTGCTGCCGGTTCAGTCGGTGGACGATGCCGGCCGTACGGTCCCGCAGGGCGATATGGCGGACGGCAGCGAAGTGAAGCGACCGCGGACCAGCGGATCGAGGGCCCTGCTGCTTGGCATTGGCGTCGTCGTTCTGACGGGAGCCGGTGCGTGGTTCGCTTTCGAACCCCGCGAGGAGACCGGGCAGAGCGCGTTGGCCGCACCGGTAGCGGTCGCGCCGCGCAGCGATGACGCTGCGGCCCGGCAAGACGCGGCAAGCCTCGAACGGCGGATCAGCGGGCTGATCAGCCGTAGCACGCTCGGCGAGGCTTCGGCGCGGTTTGCGCCGGAAGGGGACGACTGGTCGCTGACCATGGCGCTGCCGGGTGCCGCCCCCGTGGAGATTGCGAGGGTCGATGCGGCGCGGCTGGCCGACCCCGCCGTCGACATCCCCCGCAGTATCGCCGCAGCGGTCTCGCCGGTCGCTCGCTGCGCGGCGCAGCTGACGGGCGATGCCCGCGAGATGGGGACCGCGGCCGACATCGCGCAGCCTGTCATGAGGCTGTGTTCGCGCGTGCATCAGGGTGCCCTCTCCGCCCCCACCGAGATTTCCAGCGCCCTGCTGGAGGATGATCCGGAGTCGCACTTTACCAGGAGCCTGCACGCCCTGATGCTGGCGCTTGAACCGCCGCGGTTCAATAATGGCGAGGCGCAGACGGCAAACCGTACCCGGCGATACGATGCGGCGGACCTGGCGGCGGCGGTGCTGCAGTCCGACCCCGGTAACGGCCTGGCAGAGGCCGCGCTGCTCCTTGCACGGTCGAAGGGCGGGGGCCTTTCCGAGCAGGAACAGTTTCTGCGGCCCGTCGACAACGCGCGGTGGGAGAACCAGTTCGTGAACCTGCGGACGGCGGATTTCTACCGGCAGACCGGCCGTCTGGCGGAAGCGGAATATGTCCTTCGCCGCATCCTGAAAAGCTGGCCCGCCCAGTTGACTGCGACCGCCAATCTCGCCCTGATTCGCTCTCAGCGCTATGGCGGCGCGGCGGGCGTCCAGGTGATCCGGGGCGCCAGGCCGGTGCTGTTCGGCGGGGCGGGGCTCAGCGGCCTTCAGGGCCAGATCGTTGCCATGAGCGAACGCGGGCCGGACTTCGATCCGTCCGCGGTGCCGGGCCCGGCGCCCAATCCCTGCTTTGCCGGTTTTATGAACGTTAAAGGGCGCGAAGAGATACCGGCGCTGCTGGCCGGGGACTGCGCGCCGATCGACGTGACGATCCGGGCGCGCATGGCCGCGCTGTACGGTTACGAGGACGAGGCTCTGGCGCTGCTCGACCAGATCAGCACGGAGTCGGCGCAGCGCATCTCCGTTGTCCTGTTCTATCCGGAGTTCTCGCCGCTGTGGCAGGAGGAGCGCTTCTGGTCGATCCTCCAGCGAAAGGGCCTGGTCGACTATTGGCGAATGTCCGGTGCGCGCCCGGACATGTGCGGCAGGGCGGCGGTCCGGCCCTATTGCGCGGCGAATATCTAGGCCGGGCAAATGAGAGAGGCCCGGCAGGTGGTGTTCCTGCCGGGCCCTTTTTCGTTGACCGTTTTTTCGGCCCCCTTCCGACCCCGGCCTTCGCCGGGGCAGGCTCTCCCCCCGCTAAAGCGGTGGAGGAAAAGATGCCCCCCCCCGCGAAGGCAAGGCTCCTTCTACGCCAGGGCGGCGAGGAGGAGGATGGCGACGATGTTGGTGATCTTGATCATCGGGTTCACGGCCGGGCCCGCGGTGTCCTTGTAGGGATCGCCGACCGTATCGCCGGTGACGGCGGCCTTGTGCGCCTCCGACCCCTTGCCGCCGTGATTGCCGTCCTCGATATACTTCTTGGCATTGTCCCACGCGCCGCCGCCGGCGGTCATGGACAGCGCCACAAAGATGCCCGAGACGATCACACCGAGAAGGAGCGCGCCGAGGGCAGCAAAGCCGTTCGACTGGCCCGCAACGGCGGTGATGATGAAGTAGACCGCGATCGGCGTCAGGACCGGCAGGAGCGAGGGAATGATCATTTCCTTGATCGCCGCCTTCGTGACGAGATCGACGGTGCGGGCGTAGTTCGGGCGGCTGGTGCCGGCCATGATGCCCGGATCGGCCGCGAACTGGGCGCGAACGTCCTTCACAACGTCGCCCGCCGCGCGGCCGACAGCGGTCATGCCCATCGCGCCGAACAGGTACGGGAGCAGCGCGCCGAGAAGAAGGCCGACGATGACGTAGGGATTCTCAAGGCTGAAGCTGACCTCGACCGCCGGGAAGAACTCGGCAAGGTCGGCGGTGTAGGCGGAGAACAGCACCAGCGCGGCGAGACCGGCGGAGCCGATGGCATAGCCCTTGGTGACGGCCTTCGTCGTGTTGCCGACCGCGTCGAGGGCGTCGGTACGCTCCCGCACGGTTTCATCCAGCTCCGCCATTTCGGCGATGCCGCCGGCATTGTCGGTGACCGGGCCGTAAGCGTCGAGCGCAACGACCATGCCGGCGAGCGCCAGCATCGAGGTGGCGGCGAAGGCGATGCCCATGAGGCCCGCGAGCTGGAAGGTGACGATGATGCCGACGACGATGACGAGCGTGGGCAGCGCGGTCGCCTCAAGGCTGATGGCAAGGCCCTGGATGACGTTGGTGCCGTGGCCGGTCTCGGATGCCTTGGCGATCGAGCGCACGGGGCGGTACTCCGTGCCGGTATAATATTCGGTGATCCAGATGATGAGGCCGGTGATGACGAGGCCCACCATCATCGACCAGAACAGGTCCATGCCGGTGAAGCCGCCGGAGACGCCGGTGATGGCTGCGACGCCCTCGGCCCCGACGCCGACTTCCGCGGCGGTTTCCGCGGCGATGGCGATGCCGCCGATGACGGTGTTCATGTCGCCGAGCGTGTACTGCGTGGCGAAGAAGATGGCCGGGATCGACAGGACGGCCGTGGTGATGAAGCCCTTGTAGAGCGCGCCCATGATGTTCTGCGACTTGCCGAGGCGGACCATGTAGGTGCCAATGATCGAGGTGATGATGCAGACACCGCCGACGATCAGCGGCAGGCTCATCAGCGCGTTGAGGGCCGCATTGTCGAGGCCGGTGATGAGAAGCGCGGTCAGGACCATCGTGGCGCCGACGGTGACGACGTAGGTCTCGAACAGGTCAGCGGCCATGCCGGCGCAGTCGCCGACATTGTCGCCGACGTTATCGGCGATCGTGGCGGGGTTGCGGGGGTCATCCTCAGGAATGCCCGCCTCGACCTTGCCGACTAGGTCGGCGCCGACGTCCGCGGCCTTCGTAAAGATACCGCCGCCGAGACGCGCGAAGATGGAAATGAGCGAGGAACCGAAGGCGAGGCCGACAAGCGCGTCGATGATCTCGCGCTTTTCATCGAGCACCGTCAGGTCGAGGCCCATCACCGTGGTGAGGATGTAGTAGAAGCCCGCAATGGCAAGAAGCGCGAGGCCCGCAACCAGCATGCCGGTGACGGCACCGGCGCGGAAAGCCACGGTCAGCCCCTCCTGAAGCCCCGTCTGCGCGGCAGCGGCCGTGCGGACGTTGGCGCGGACGGAGATGTTCATGCCGATATAGCCCGCGACGCCCGACAGGATCGCGCCGACAACGAAACCGGCGGCGGTTACCGTACCGAGAAGCGCGAAGACGATGATCGCGACCACGACGCCGACGATGGCGATGGTGGTGTACTGGCGGCCGAGATAGGCCTGCGCCCCCTCCTGCACCGCACCGGCGATTTCCTGCATGCGTTCATTACCGGCAGAGGCCGACAAGACGCCGCGCGAGGTGATGATGCCGTAGAGCACGGCAATGACGCCGCACGCGATGGCGGCAAGAACGATATCCATGATTTCCCCAGTCCCCAGAAACGCGTGTTTCTTATTTTCTCTAAGGCAGGAGGGCGCGTCCACGGCCCTCTGGCTGCCAAGGTGCTGCCCTTGCTAGCCAGATTGAAGCGGCGGTCAAGATGGGTTGGGGCCAGCGGTCCGGTCGGCACAGCCAAAGCCTAATCCTCGACGGTGCCTTTCCACTCCTTCATGTCCTCGGCGCGCTTGAGGATTTCGTAGGCGGCCTGGCCGGCCTGGAAGCGTTTTTCGGCTTCGCGGTCGCCGGGGTGGCGGTCGGGGTGATGGTCCTTGGCCCACTTCCGGTAGGCGAGTTTGACGGCGGTAAACTCCGCGTCGGGGTCGAGGCCGAATACGTCGAGCGCGTCCATTTCCGCGCGGCTGCGGCTGCCATCGCCGGAACCCGCCCAGGTATCGTGCGCGGCGCGGGCGTGGCCGGCGGCGGCGGCCTCCTCGGCCTCCCGCTCAGCCTTCTGCTCCTTGGTCAGCCCCTCGAAGTAGTTCCAGCCCCTGTTATATTCCGCGGCGTGCTTCTGGCAGAAATACCAGCGGTCGGGGCTGTTCGGGGATTTCGGGGCCGGATGCTCGCCCTTTTCCTCGCAGCCATGCCGGTCGCACAGGCGCACCGTGGCGGCGTCGAAGCCGGGTCCGTCATAGGGGCCCCATTTCGGGAAGCCCCAGCTCTTCTTCTGTCGTGCCATAGTCTAGTTATCGTTTCCGATCAGAGCCGGTTCCGGATTTTCGACCCATGTCCTGAGCAATGTGTGGGCGATGGCGAAGGGCGGCGGCGCGAAAAAAGGTCCGTCCCCGTTCAGCGCGGCGGCGATTTCGGCCCGCGTGAACCAGCGTGCTTCCTCCAGTTCTTCCTCGTCCAGGGTAATCTCCGTCGTTTCCGCCTGCGCGAAGGCGGCCATCATCAGCTGGTAGGGAAACGGCCAGGGCTGGCTGGCGACATAAGCGACGCGGCCGCAGGTGACGCCCGCCTCCTCCCTGATCTCGCGCCGCACCGCCTCCTCAAGGCTTTCGCCATGTTCGATGAACCCGGCCAGCGCCGACATCATGCGCGGCGGAAAGGTGGGCTGGCGGCCGACAAGGGCGTGGGTTTCGGTGACCGCGAGCATGATGACGACCGGGTCGGTGCGCGGGAAATGTTCGAGGTGGCAGCCTTGGCAGACGCGCGCATGCCCGCCCTTTGCCAGCATGGTCGCGCTGCCGCAGGCGCCGCAGAACCGGTGCCGCTTGTGCCAGTCGAGAAGGCTGCGCGCCTGGGCGAGGATCGCGCCGTCCCGCCCCGGCAGGCGCATCGCCGCGCCGCGCGCATCGACCGCCGCGCCGTCATCGGGATCGCAGGGACCGGCGGCGGCAAAGCGCGGAATGCCGTTCTCGAAACCGAGGAAGACGCTCTCGCAGCCGTCAGGCAGGTCGGATTTGCGCGACCAGACGAGGTCGCCGTCCGCGTCGACATGCGGCCGCAGATCGTCGAGCATCAGCCAGCGCGCCATGGGGTGCATCCGCGCGGCGAACAGCGCCTCCTCATCGCGGCGGAGTTCATCGGCGCGGTCATAGTCGTGGCCGGTCAGGCCCGTGGCGGCGGGAACAAAGGGGCGGTCGAAGAGGCTGGGCATCGCGTTCGCGGTAAGCAGAGGCAGCGAGCGCTTGCAACCCGTCGCCCCCCGCGCCATATCGCCCCCGGGAGTCGGGCGGACGTAGCGCTCGCGAACCCGGTCAGGTCCGGAAGGAAGCAGCCGTAACGATACCGCTTGCGGGTCGTTCCGGCTCCCACCCCTCAGCTTCAGCCAAGCTCGTCATTCCCGCGCATGCGGGAATCCAGTAGCTGGCGATGGCGAAGCCGAGACTGTGCCCAGTCGGCGGCGCAGCTGGATTCCCGCGTGCGCGGGAATGACGGATCGGGAGAATGGGTGGTGCCGCCCGGTCTTCGCGGGATGACTTAGGGCGAGCGGCCCGTTACCCTCCGGCCATGTCAGATTTTCTCCTAGAGTCGCAGGAAGACGGTCCCGAAGAGGACGCGGTACCGGCGGCTCCCGAGGCGGCATCCGCGCCCGCCGAACCCTATCTCGTTCTTGCCCGCAAATACCGGCCGACTCGCTTTGCCGACCTGATCGGGCAGGACGCGATGGTGCAAACGCTGGCGAACGCGATCGAGAAGGATCGCATCGCCCACGCCTTCCTGATGACCGGTGTGCGCGGGGTGGGGAAAACCTCGACGGCGCGGCTGATCGCGAAGGCGCTGAACTGTATCGGGCCCGACGGGACCGGCGGGCCGACGATCAACCCGTGCGGCGAATGCGAGCCCTGCCGCGCGATTACAGAGGGGCGCTTCATCGATGTCGTCGAGATGGATGCCGCGAGCCACACCGGCGTCGACGACATGCGGTCCGAAGTGATCGAGGCGTCGCGCTATGCCGCCGTCTCCGCCCGCTACAAGATCTACATCATCGACGAAGTCCACATGCTGTCGAAGAACGCGTTCAACGCGCTTCTGAAAACGCTGGAAGAGCCGCCCGCGCATGTGAAGTTCATCATGGCGACGACCGAGGTGGAAAAGGTGCCGGTGACGGTGCTGTCGCGCACGCAGCGCTTCGACCTGCGGCGCATTCCGCCGGAGCTTTTGTTCCAGCATTTCCAGTCGATTGCGCGCGAGGAAGGCGTGGAGATCGAGGATGCCGCGCTGAAGCAGATCGCGGCGGCGGCGGACGGGTCGGTGCGGGACGGGCTGTCGCTGCTCGACCAGGCCATTGCGCACGGGTCCGGCCTGGTGACGGCGGACGCGGTGCGGTCGATGCTGGGGCTGGCCGACCGGGCGCGGGTGCGCGCGCTGCTGGGGCATGTGCTGGCGGGCGATGCGCAGGCGGCGCTGAAGGAGCTGAACGCGCAATATGCGGACGGTGCGGCGCCTGATCAGACCATTGAGGCGCTACTGGCGCAGGTGCACGCGATCACGCGGATGCAGCTGGGCGCGGAACTGGACCTGACGGTGGGCGAAGATGGGCGCGCGCAGCTTGGTGACTGGGCGGAGAAGATCGGGCCGGCGACGCTGCACCGGCTGTGGCAGCTGCTCTTGAAAGGGTTCGAGGAAGTGAAACGCGGGACGATGCCGCTGGAAACCGCCGAGATGGCGATCCTGCGCACGATCCACGCGGCGCAGATGCCCGACCCCGGCAAGCTGATGACGGCGCTGGAGACCGCAGCGGCGGAAGGCGCCGGGGGGGAGGCGGGTCCGGCAATGGCGGGTGCCGGGTCTACGGGCGGCGCGGCGGCTGAGGCCGTGCCCCGTGCCTCCAAGCACATCCCGCCCCCTGCCCCGGCGCATACCCCGGCGCATAGGGCGTTCGAGGGGCTGCCGACTGCGTTCGAGGGGTTGCTGGAGACCTTTACCCGCGCCGATCCGCGGGTCGAGGCCTGGCTGCACGATGAGGTCGGCCTCGTGAGCTATGCGGACGGCGAACTGGTGCTGTCGGGGCGCGAGGACCGGGCGCTGGTCGACCGGCTGCGCGGGAAGGTCCGCGACCTGTTCGATACCGACCTGCGCGTGCGGTTCGAGGCGGCGGAGGGCGCGCTGTCGCAGCTGGAGAAGGAAGAGCGGCGCGTGGCGGCGGAGCGCGAACGGGTGCTCGCCGATCCCAATGTGCGCGCGGTGATGGAAGCGTTTCCGAACGCCGAACTTCTCGGCTATGAGCTGGACGAAACCGATACAGATGCCGAACCGAAAAGGACCGCGCTATGAACATCGACGAAATCATGAAAGCCGCGCAGGGCGTGCAGGACCAGATGAACGAGGCGCAGGCGAAGCTCGACGATATCGAAGTCCAGGGCGAGGCCGGCGGCGGCATGGTCAAGATCCGCTGCACCGCGAAGGGCCGCATCCTCGGCGTATCCATCGACGACAGCCTGATGGTACCGGACGACAGGGAAATGCTGGAAGACCTGATCGCCGCTGCGTTCAACGATGCGCGCGGAAAGGCAGACGCGAAATCGGCGGAGGAAATGGCGAAGATGACGTCCAGCCTGCCCCTGCCGCCCGGCTTCAAGCTGCCCATCTAGACCGGCCTGCCGAGCGAGATCAGCGCGGGATGACCCGATGACCGAGACATCCCGGGGCCGACTGCAGGCGCTTGTTGAGTCGCGGTCGTTTCGCGCGGCTATCATGACGGTGATCGTCGTGAATGCGGTCACCATCGGGCTGGAAACGGATGCTGGCGTGATGGCGCGCTTCGGCGGGGCGCTGATGCTGCTCGACAGGATCGCCATCGCGATCTTCACGGTCGAGATCGCGCTGAAACTGTTCGTCTACCGCGCGCGCTTCTTTCGCGATGGGTGGAATGTCTTCGACTTCGTGATTGTCGCCATCGCCTATGTTCCGGCGGGCGCGGGGTTCTCCGTGCTGCGCGCGCTGCGGATCCTGAGGGCGCTCAGGCTGGTGTCGGTGGTGCCGAAGATGCGGCAGGTGGTGTCGGGGCTGCTGTCGGCGATCCCGTCGATGGGAACGGTCATCCTGCTACTGGCGCTGATCTTCTACGTCGCGGCGGTAATCGCGACGAAGCTGTTCGGCGGGGCGTTCCCGCAGTGGTTCGGCAGCATCGGCAAATCGCTCTACACGCTGTTCCAGATCATGACGCTGGAAAGCTGGTCGATGGGCATCGTGCGGCCGATCATGGAGACGTTCCCCGCCGCGTGGCTGTTCTTCGTGCCGTTCATCCTGCTAACGTCGTTCATCGTCCTCAACCTCTTCATCGCGATCATCGTCACCGCGATGCACGAGTCGCAGGACGAGGAAAGCCACAAGGAGCGCGACGCGATCCTGACCGAGGTACGGGCGCTGCGCGCGGACATCGCGGCGCTGAAGGGCGGGGCGGGCAAGGACTAACCAAGCTGGCCAAAGTCCCTTGGTGCGGTGTTCATCGTTCATAGCCGTCATTCCGGCGAAGACCGGGATCCACCTCCTGTGGGTTCGGCGAGGTATCGCTTTCGAGGAGATGGATCCCGGCCTTCGCCGGGATGACGGTGGGGGGTGACAGCCCAGCTGCACTCGCAAACCGCTCATGCTGAGCATGCCTGCCGCTGCGTAGGCGGGTTCGGAGTATGGGCGTGCCGGGCGGTCTGTTGCGACGATGAAGGTGTGTGATGCTTCGACCCCTGCCTACGCAGGGGCAGGCAGGCTCAACATGAGCGAGAATTGAGGGTTGGCGCGGCCGTTCATGCGGCTGAAGATTTCGCTGCGGGGTTGGTGCTGCCGAGGGGGCGTCAAGCGATCTGACACGGCATCCTTAGACCATGACCGTCATCCCGGCGAAGGCCGGGATTTACCTCCTGTGGGTTCGGCGAGGTATCGCTTTCGAGGAGATGGATCCCGGCCTTCGCCGGGATGACGGTGGGGAAGTAGCGCGTTTTCATGTCAACGCAGACACCTGTCCTGGCCGTCCGCCTGCACCACGCCGATCCAGCGTTCGATGCTGGCGGAGTGGCGGCGGACGAAGGGGCCGGGGTTGCCGGCGTTGCGATCTACCGGGTCGGGCAGGACGGCGGCGAGGCGGGCGGCCTCGTTGGCGGTGAGGTCGGCGGCGGATTTGCCGAAGTGGTAGCGGGCAGCGGCCTCCGCGCCGTAGATGCCGGGGCCGAATTGGGCGACGTTCAGATAGACCTCCATGATGCGGCGCTTGCCCCAGCCGAGCTCGATCAGGCCGGTGAAATACGTCTCCAGCCCCTTCCGCAGCCAGTTGCGGCCGTGCCAGAGGAAGGCGTTCTTGGCGGTCTGCTGGGAGATGGTGGAGCCGCCGCGCAGGCGCTCGCCCTCTGCGTTTTCGCTAATCGCCTTTTCAATGGCGTCGAGGTCGAAGCCGTGGTGCGTGCAGAACTTCGCATCCTCGGACGCGATGACGGCGCGCGAGAGGCTGGGGCTGATCTCCTCCAGCGGCACCCAGGTCTTCCGCACGGTCGTTCCGGCGGCATAGTCGCCGAGCTGGGGGATGGTCACAGGTACTGGCAGGAAGCGGTAGAGTGCGGCCCAGAGCAGCGTCAGGCCGAACAGGATGAGAAGCAGGCGCAGGAGCCACGCGAAGGGCCGGAAGCGCTTCCGCTTCCGAAACCCCCGGCGTTTCTTTCGCCCAATCACTGCCATAAACGAATTCGTCCCCCAGTCTGGCCGGGGCCTAACCAGACATGCGGATCGAGGTCAAAAGGTGTCGCGATAGGCAGACCGTAAATCAGGCGGGTTCGAGCAGCTTTCGTTCAACGGCGAGATCCTTCATCGCGGCCTGCAGCTTTTCGAAGGCGCGCACCTCGATCTGGCGCACGCGCTCGCGGCTGATGTCGTAAACGTGACTGAGTTCCTCCAGCGTCTGCGGATCCTCGGTCAGGCGGCGCTCGGTGATGATGTGCCGCTCGCGGTCGTTCAGCGTGCCCAGCCCCTCGACCAGAAGGTCGTGACGGACGTCCGCCTCCTGCTCCTCGGCGACGACCTGGTCCTGAAGGGGGTCGTCATCCTCAAGCCAGTCCTGCCATTCGCTGTCGCCCTCGTCGGCGCGCAGGGGGGCGTTCAGACTGGTGTCGCCGCCGCGCGCCATGCGCCGGTTCATCGAGATGACCTCGTCCTCCGACACCTTCAGCTCGGTGGCGATCTTCTTGACATCGTCGGGGTGGAGATCGCCGTCCTCAAGCGCGTCGATCTGGGCCTTCATCCGGCGGAGGTTGAAGAACAGCTTTTTCTGCGCGGCGGTGGTGCCGATCTTCACGAGGCTCCACGAGCGGAGGATGAACTCCTGGATCGAGGCGCGTATCCACCACATGGCGTAGGTGGACAGGCGGAAGCCCTTGTCGGGCTCGAACTTCTTCACGCCCTGCATCAGGCCGACATTGCCCTCTGAAATCAGGTCGGAAACAGGCAGGCCGTAGCCACGGTAGCCCATCGCGATCTTGGCGACGAGGCGGAGGTGGCTGGTCACGAGCTGGTGGGCGGCATCGCGGTCGGCATGCTCCTTCCACCGCTTGGCGAGCATATATTCCTCCTCGGGCGCGAGGATCGGGAACTTCTTGATTTCCGAAAGGTAGCGATTGAGCGAATTGCCGCCGCCGAGGGCGGGAATCGTAGCAGTGTTGGCCATAGTGGTGTTGCGTCCTTTATTCCGGGCCCGTTTCGGCGCCCGCACATCTGTTCTGTTCGAACCGTGCGTCCCGCCCGTTACGGCGCGGAACCCTGCGGTTCCCTTGCCATCTAGGAACGGGACAGGGCGCTTACCAGTTCCGTCATATCGGCAGGCAGGGGCGCGTCGAAGGACAGGATTTCTTTCGTATCCGGATGCTGAAATTGCAGATGCGCGGCGTGGAGCGCCTGGCGGTTGAAATTCAGCCCTTCGGTCAGGGCCTTGACGGTTTTTCCCGCGCGGCCGCCATAGACCGGATCGCCAAGAAGCGGCGCGCCGATATGGGCCAGGTGCACGCGGACCTGGTGCGTGCGGCCGGTTTCGAGCTCGCATTCGACAAGGGCAGCGCCCTGCCAGACCTGCACGGTGCGATAATGCGTCACGGCCGGTTTCCCGCGGCCCTCCTCAACGACGGCCATCTTCTTTCGGTTTTGCGAGGAACGGCCGATATTGCCCTCGATCCGCCCCCGAAGCGGGTTCGGGCGGCCGCGCACGGCGGCGAGGTAGCGGCGGCCGACGCTGTGAACGGCGAACTGCGCGGCGAGGCCCATATGGGCGGCGGATGTCTTGGCGGCCACGAGAAGGCCGGAGGTGTCCTTGTCGATGCGGTGGACGATACCGGGCCGGGTGACACCGCCAATGCCGCTGAGGCTGCCGCCGCAATGGTGGAGAAGCGCGTTGACGAGCGTGCCGTCCGGGTTGCCCGCCGCCGGATGGACGACGAGACCGGCGGGCTTGTCGATGACGATGAGGTGCTCGTCCTCGAAGACGACCGAGAGGGGGATATCCTGGGGTGCGGCGCGGTCCGGGATGGGCTGGGGTATGTGGACGGCGTAGCGCTGGCCGGCGGCGACCTTCTTCGAGGCGGATGTGGCGGGCTGGCCATTCGCGGAGATGTCGCCTGACTTCAGGAGCGCCTTCAGCCGCTCGCGGGAGAGGTCGGGGATCAGGTCTGCCAGCGCGCGGTCGAGCCGTTCGCCAGCGAGGCGTTCGGGAATCTCGATCTGGCGAATGGCGGCGCTTTCGGTCATGCCCGGCCCCATGTCCGGCAAAGCGATCCGAATCTCAAGCGAGGCGCACAAGACGATGATCGGCCATGCAGAGGCAGCGCATCCTGAGGAGGCCTGCGGGCTGCTGCTGGGATCGGAAGGTGCAATCATAGAAGCGCGGCCTGCGGACAACATTTCGCGGGCACCGGAAACGCAGTTCGAGATCGATCCAGCGGCGCTGTTCAGCGCCATGCGGGCGGAGCGGGCAGGCGGCCCCGCCCTTCTTGGCTATTATCACTCGCACCCATCCGGCGCGGCGGAACCGTCCGCAACAGATGCGCGGCGCGCCCTGCCGGACGGAAAGCTGTGGATGGTGATCGCGGATGGGCTGGCCGCAGGTTGGATCAGCGGCGAGGCTGGCCTTCATGACCGGTTTCGGCCTATCTGCCTGCATATTGCAGATTAGCGTTTCGGGTTGGATGCACGCTGGCACAGGGTTCGGTAAAGTGGTTCGATGGGAAGAAGGGGTTCGGCTTCATCAAGCCTGACCTCGGCTCGATCGACGTCTTCGTGCATATTTCCGCCCTGCAGGCGAGCGGGCTGGACCGGCTTGACGATGACGAGCGGGTCGAGTTCGAACTGATCCAGCTTCATGACGGGCGGGTGGCCGCGTTCGGCATTCGCGTCGTGCCGCCGCGTCCGCCGGAAACCGCGCCGCATCGCAACGGTACGCGCTGATCAGGCGCGGTGAGCGGGCGGGGTAACGCTAGCGCAACGTATTCGCGTTAGCTGCGTTCTATGAGAGATAACCGGGACTTTACAATATCATGAACACCGCGGATTTTGCGAGCCTGCTCTGCTCTCGCCTGTGCCATGACCTCGTCAGCCCGGTTGGCTCGCTGTACAACGGCGTCGAACTGCTGGCGGACGAAACCGACCCGGACATGCGCGCGCGGTGCATGGAGCTGCTGGCCGACAGTGCGCGGCAGACCGCAAACAAGCTGAAGTTCTTTCGCCTGGCCTTTGGTGCGGCCGGCGGGTTTGGCGATGCCATCGACGCGCGGGAAGCGCATTCGGCGCTCGAAGGCCTGTTCGCCAGCGACAAGCGCCTGACGATCGACTGGCAGGTGGGCGATTCGACCCTCTCCAAGGGCGCGGTGAAGATGCTGCTGAATCTCGCCATGATGGCGGGCGACGCTTTGCTGCGCGGCGGAACGCTGCTGGTCGCGAGCGAGGTGCGCGAGGACGGCACGGAGGTCGTCGTGCGCGCAGAGGGGCCGCGCATCATCCTCGACGCAGAGGTCCGCAGTACGCTGGAAGCAGGGACCGACCTAGAAAGGCT
The DNA here is from genome assembly GCA_036351775.1 of Pacificimonas sp. Classification (GTDB taxonomy): domain Bacteria; phylum Pseudomonadota; class Alphaproteobacteria; order Sphingomonadales; family Sphingomonadaceae; genus Pacificimonas. The sequence goes on from JAZBPX010000045.1 coordinate 82,469, forward strand.
GAGCCCGCGCGGCGCGTCGGCCTATCTGGTGTCGCTGCTGGCCGAGGAAGCGGGCACGACGCTGCACATTTCCGAGGAAGAGGGTGTGCTCGTTTTCGGAGCGCTGCTGCCGACTTAAAGTCGTCTTAACCATTCCCGTTCAGAAGCCTGCCGAGAAGACTATTCAATTGGGCGGGAACGGCGCTTGGTCATGGACGAGCTGCTTCAGGACTTTCTGGAAGAGACCGCGGAGAATCTCGAGCGCGCGGACAACGACCTGGTGCGGTTCGAGCAGGAACCGGGCGATGCCGCGCTGCTCAACGAGATTTTCCGGCTGGTGCATACCGTCAAGGGAAGCTGCGGGTTCATCGGCCTGCCGCGCCTCGAGGCGCTTGCCCACGCGGCGGAGACCCTGCTGGGGCGGCTTCGCGACGGGACGCTGGCCGTTTCCGCCGATGCGGTGACGGCGACGCTGGACGCCATCGAGGGCATCCGCGCGATTACCGCAAGCCTCGCTGAGACCGAAACGGAGCCAGAGGGCGACGATGCGGCGCTGATCGCGCGCCTGGACGCGCTTGCCAGCGGAGACGCCGCGCCTGCTCCGGAACCGGCTCCAGCCCCTGCCCCGGTTTCCCGGTCCGGCCATGACGATACCGCACCGGTCGCGACCGCCATCCAGAGCCAGTCGATCCGCGTGTCCGTGGACCTTCTGGAAGAACTGATGACCAGCGTTTCGGAGTTGGTGCTGACGCGGAACCAGCTGCTCCAGGCGCATCGGCAGAGCGAAGCGGAGACGCTGTCGCTGCCCCTCGACCGCCTGAGCGCGCAGATCGGACGCCTGCAGGACAGCGTGATGCGGACGCGGATGCAGCCGATTTCGGGCGCGTGGGCCGCGCTGCCGAAGATGGTTCGCAGCCTTGCCCTCGATCTTGGCAAGGCGCTCGATCTCGAGATGGCGGGCGGTGATACCGAGCTGGACCGCCAGATGCTGGAGATGATCAAGGATCCGCTGGCGCACATGGTGCGGAACGCGGCGGATCACGGCATCGAACCCCCGGACGTGCGCCGCGCCGCCAACAAGCCTGAGAAAGGGAACATCCGCCTCGCCGCCGCGCAGGAGGGCGGGCATATTACCATCACGCTGACCGATGACGGACGCGGGCTGGATATGGATGAGCTGCGCGAACAGGCCGTGAAGAAAGGCCTGATGAGCCGGGCCGAAGCCGAGGCCGCCACGGACACACAGCTGACGCGAATCATCTTCGCACCCGGGTTTTCCACGGCGCGCGAAGTGACCGCCGTATCGGGGCGCGGTGTCGGGATGGATGTCGTGCGCGCCAATGTCGAGAAGATCGGCGGTTCCATCGAGGTCGAGTCGAAACAGGGCGAGGGCACGCGCTTTCTGGTCCGCATCCCCCTGACGCTCGCCATTATGCCCACCCTGATTGTGGGCATTGGCGAGGCACGCTGTGCCGTGCCGCAGATCGCGGTCGCGGAGCTGGTGCGGACCGGCGAGACGACGGACTACCGGATCGAGCATGTCGCCGGGTCGCCGGTCCTGCGCCTGCGCGGACGGCTGCTGCCGCTGATGGACTTGGCCGGGACGCTTGGGGTGGAACGCGGCGCGGCGGACCATGTTCTCGTCATTCGCAGCGCCGGCCTGATGTTCGGCGTGCTGGTCGACGAGATCTTCGAGACCGAGGAACTGGTCGTGAAGCCCGTCTCTCGCCCGCTTGGCGGTCTGGCGGTCTATTCCGGCAATGCCATCCTGGGCGATGGCAGCGTCATCATGATCCTCGATACGAACGGGCTGGCGGCGGAGATCAGCGATGTGTCGGGCGAGGAGAGCGCCGAGACGGCACCCGCGGCGGCGGCCGCGGACAGCGAGGCGCTGCTGGTCTTCACCGCCGCAGGCTTCGCGAAGCCGCTTGCCGTCCCGCTGTCGCTGGTATCGCGGATCGAGGATATCGAGCGCAGCGCCATCGAGGGCGGGCCGGGCGCGCATGTCGTGCAGATGCGCGGCAAGCTGGTGCCGATCCGGCCCCTGACCGGCGTTATCGACCAGACCGCGGCCACGCGCCAGACGGCGCTGGTCTTTGCCATGGGGCCGCAGTCGCTCGCGCTGGCCGTGGAGGCGGTCGTCGACATCGTCGATGCCCGTGTCGATATCGAAGTCGAGGCCGCCGCAAAAGGGAGCCTCGGCACCGCCATCGTCGCGGGCAAGGCGACGGACATCCTGGATGTTGGCTGGCTGCTTGGCACCGGGCGGGATGCCGCGCCCGGGGCCCTGGCAGACAGCGAGCGGGGGAGCCGCGCGGCATGAGCAAGGAACAGCAACTGGTAACCCTGGCGCTGGACGGGCGCGCGTTGTGCGTCGATGTCGCCACCGTGCAGGACGTCATCAAGCTGGACGCGGTGACGCCCGTACCGCGCGCGCAGGACTGGATCGCGGGCGTGATGAACCTGCGCGGGCATATCGTGACAGCCATCGACATGCGGCGGCGGCTGGGCCTCGCCGCGGCCGAGGAGGGCGCGCGGCAGATGTGCGTGGTCGTGCAGCTTCGCGGCGATGCCTTTGCCCTGATCGTCGACAGCGTCGGCGAGGTCATTGGCGCTTCGGCAGACGAGCGCGAGCCCGACCCGCCGACCCTGCCCCCGGCCTGGCGCAGCATCTCACGGGGCGTGGTGCGGCGCGCGGACGAGCTGCTGCTGGAAATCGACCCCGGCGCCCTGATCGATACCGCAACGGCGAAGGCGGCTTAACGCGGCGGAAACGACTTCACCCCCATTCATCCCCGGCGACAGCATATGCGGCGCCGGTTTAACGCAAGGACTGTAGACCTATGAATTCCTGTCTGATCGTCGATGACTCCAAGGTCATCCGAAAGGTCGCCCGGCGTATTCTCGAGGATTTCGAGTTCGCCATCGCGGAGGCGGGCGACGGCCAGCAGGCGCTGGATCACTGCGACGATTCGATGCCGGACGTGATCTTCCTAGACTGGAACATGCCGGTGATGGGCGGTCTGCAGTTCCTGCAGAACCTGCGCGCCCGGCCCGCCGAAAAGCGCCCGACGGTCATTTTCTGCACGACCGAAAATGACAGCGAGCATATCCGCACCGCCATGAATGCGGGGGCCGACGAATATATCATGAAACCCTTCGACCGGGACATCATCCGTTCAAAGCTGGAGCAGGTCGGCCTGATCTGAACCACCCCTCTGGCCTCGCCGGAAAGGGGTGCGGTTCCGTCATGACGAGTATCGCCGCCCCGCGCGGCAGACCCTCTCCAAAGCCGCCGATTCGCGCCATGCTGGTCGACGATAGCGGCGTCACGCGCGCGCTGATGACGCGCTGGCTGGTCGACGCGGGCATCGATGTGGTGGCCACCGCGCGCGACGGGCAAGAAGCGCTGGAGACCGTCGCGAAGGCAGCGCCCGACGTGCTGCTGCTTGACGTGGAGATGCCGCGCCTGGGCGGGATCGAGGTCCTGCCGGCGCTGCTGGCGGCAGCGCCGGACATGCGCGTCATCATGGCGAGTTCCCTGACCACGCGCAGCGCGGAGGTTACCATCGAGGCGTTCCGGCTGGGTGCGAGCGATGCGATCGCGAAGCCGATGAGCGGCTGGGCCAGCCACGGCGCGCCGGAATTTCGCGGCGAGCTTGTCCGGAAAGTGCGGGCGCTCGGCGAGAGTCAAGCGGCCCGGCCGCAGCTGCAGGTTCGGGCGAAGGGACCGGTTCACAGGGACCCGGCAACCGAGGACAGTCCGCCGCTGTCGCTGGTCCTGCCCGAGGGGCCGCCGCCCGACCTGATCGTCATTGGCGCGTCGACGGGCGGGCCGAACGCGCTGTTTGGCCTGCTGGCGCGGCTTCCGGCAGACAGTCGCGCGCCGATCGTGATCACGCAGCACATGCCGCCAACCTTCACGAAGATCTTCGCCGAACATCTGGGACGGGTGAGCGGTCGGCCCGCGCAGGAAGCCGAGCATGGCGCGCCGCTGGCACCGGGAAGCATCTATGTCGCGCCGGGCGGGCGGCATTTGGAGGTAATGAGGGGCGGCCCGCACGGCACGGCGCGGCTGTCCGATGCCAAGCCGGAGAATTTCTGCCGCCCGAGCGTGAACCCGCTGTTTCGCAGCGCGGCGGCGTGGGGCGAACAGGCGCTGGCGCTGGTTCTGACCGGTATGGGGACCGACGGGCTGGAGGGCGTTCAGGTCCTGAAGCAGGCGGGCGGGCGTGTGGCCGTGCAGGACGCCGCCTCCTCGATCGTGTGGGGGATGCCGGGCTGCGTGGCGCGGGCGGGGCTGGCCGATGCGGTTCTCGGGCTTGAGCCGCTGCGCGCGGTCCTGCGCACGGAGCTGACCCGGTGATCGTAAGCGAGCGCAGCTTTCGCACCTTCGCAGACCTCCTCTCGCGGCGGACGGGCATGAAGCTGCAGGCCGAGAAGGCGTACCTGCTCGCCGCGCGGCTGGGCGCGGTAATGCGAAGGCATGAGTGCACGTCGCTCGACCGGCTGGCGGAGCTTGCGGCCGCGAAGCCCGCAGCGGTCGAAACGGACATCGCAGAGGCGATGCTGAACAACGAAACCTTTTTCTTTCGCGACCGCCTGCCGTTCGAACAGCTGCGCGATTCGATCCTGCCGGACCTGATGCAGCGGAACGCCGCCCGGCGCTCGATCCGCATCTGGTCGGCGGCGTGCTCAAGCGGCCAGGAAGCCTATTCGATCGCCATGCTGCTGGCCGAGATGGAGTCGGCGCTGGCGGGCTGGCGGGTTGAAGTGTTCGCCAGCGATCTCAGCCAGCGCGCGCTTCAGAAGGCGCGGGCCGGGCTGTATTCGCAGTTCGAGGTGCAGCGCGGGCTGGATACGCCGCGGCTGCTACGGTTCTTCAAGAAGGAGGGCGACAACTGGCAGCTGGCGGACACCGTGCGGCGGCGGGTCCAGTTCACGGCCGCTAACCTGACCGCCCCCGCCGGTACGCTGGGCCGGTTCGACATCGTCTTTGCGCGGAACGTCCTGATGTACTTCACGCCGGAGAAGAAGGCCGCCGCGCTGGGACACCTGTCCGAGGCGCTGGCGCCGGGCGGCTATCTGCTGCTGGGCGCGGCGGAAACGATCTTCGCCCAGCGCGGCCTGTTTTCCGCCGACCCGGTCAACCGCGGCTACTACCGCGCCGGGGACGGGGACGCGGCTACCAGGCCAGCGCTTTCCCGCGAAAGTCCACGAACAGCGTTCCATCGCCGGGCGCTTTCTTCGCGATAACGTTCCGCAGGCCAGTGACCGATTCGGTTGGCGTGACCGGCGCACCGGCGCCGCCCATGTCGGTCTGCACATGGCCGGGGTGGAGGGTAAGGATGGCGGTGCCGTCGCCCTCGAACTGATGCGCGAGGTTCTGCGCGGCCATGTTCACCGCCGCCTTTGACATGCGGTAGGACCAGAACCCGCCAAAGCCGTTGTCGGCGATCGACCCCATCAGAGAGGACAGGATGGCAAAGGTGCCGCCGGGTTTCTTCAGCTTCGGAATGAGGTTTCGCGCCGACAGGATGGGGGCAAGCGCGTTCACCTGCATCACCCGCGTCCACTCCTCCGCGTCCACATCCGTGATCGGGCCCTCCATCGAGGCCGTATTAACCCCCGCATTGTGGACGATGACGTCGAGGTCGTCCGGCAGTGCGGCGGCCAGCGTCTTCAGATCGTCCTCCTTTGCGGCGTCGGCGCGGTGAGCGGTGGCCCCGGCCTGTTCGAGGTCGGCGAGGTCATCGCCGCCTCGGGCAGTGGCATGGACGGTCCAGCCGTCAGCCAGATACTGGTTCACGAATTCGCGGCCAATTCCGCGGCTGGCACCGACGATCAGGCAAGAGGGCATGGCGGAACATCCTTTTCTGGCATGAGAGCTATGAAGCGCGGGCACGCGGATTGTGGTTCCCCTGCCCTGCGAGCCTCTCTAGGCGCTGCAACCTGTCATGGCGCCTATCCATCTTCTTTTCATCCTGGTCATCGACCTGTGCTGGGCGTTCAACATCATCGCCGTGAAGGTGGCGGTGGACGCCGCCGGGCCGCTGACCGCCGTCACGCTGCGCTACGCCATCGCGCTCCTCTGCACGATCCCGTTCATTCGCTGGATCCCGGGGCGGATGACGCTGGTGCTGACCACAGCGCTGCTGGCCGGGGCGGCGTTCATGCTGTTCGTGAACCTGTCCCTAGCGGTGACGGACAATGTTGCCGCGCTCGCCATCGCCGGACAGGTGGGCGCACCGTTCAGCCTGCTGCTGGCGGTGATTTTCCTAGGCGAGCGCATCCGCTGGGTGCGGACGGCTGGGATCGCGCTGGCCTTTGGCGGCATTTGCGTGATGGGGTTCGATCCCGCCATTTGGGTGGAGCGGCTGGGCGTGTTCCTGACGCTGGTGGCCAGCCTGTTCTGGGCCATCGGATCACTGCTGTTTCGCCAGCTGCAGGGCGTACATGTCATGAACATCCATGGCTGGCTGGCACTGATCAGCGTGCCGGTTCTGGGCGCGTGCGCGTTCGTGTTCGAACCGGGCGGACTGGCGGCTGCCCCGGGCCTGCCGCTGAATATCTGGCTGTGGATCGGCTTTTCGGCGATCTTCTCTTCGCTGGTCGGCCATGCGGGCATGAGCTGGCTGCTGCAGAAATATCCGGTGACGACCATCGTGCCGTTGACCCTGCCGACACCGCTGATTTCGGCGGCCATTGCGGTCGTCTATTTCGACAACCCGGTGACGACGGGCCTGATCATCGGCGGCATTGTTAGCTTCGTCGGCGTCGCTATCATCACGCTGAGAAGCGCCGAGAAGGAACCGGAGATCGCCGAGACATGGGTCAAACGAGCCCGCCGCTGACCGGCGACCCCCCGATCATCGACAGCCCGTCGCCGAACTTCAACGAGCGGACGCTGCCGGTGTCGATGGTCGTGCTGCACTATACCGGCATGAAGAGCTGCGCGGCGGCGCATGACCGGCTGCGCGATGCGGAGGCGAAGGTGTCCGCGCACTATCTGCTGGCCGAGGACGGGACGATCATGCGGCTGGTCGATGAAGACAAGCGCGCCTGGCATGCGGGGCAGGCCTACTGGCGCGGCGTGCGCGACGTGAACTCCGCCAGCATCGGCATCGAGATCTGCAATCCGGGACAGGAATGGGGCTATGAGGAGTTCACCGGCGCGCAGCTGGAAAGCCTGAAGGCGCTGCTGCCCGGGATCCTGTCGCGGCACGATATCGGGCCCGAAAACGTCATCGGCCATTCGGATATCGCGCCCGACCGCAAGATCGATCCCGGCGAGAAGTTCTTCTGGCCTGAACTGGCCGACGCGGGACTGGCGGAAAGCATTCCGGAGGCGGTCACCGATCCGGGCTGGTCGGACCTCGGCGTCAAGCGCGCGCTGGAGCGGTTCGGCTACGAGGCGCGCGACCTGCCGGCGGCGGTGAGCGCGTTCCAGCGGCGCTGGCGACCAGCGGATTTCTCCGGCACGATCGATGCGGAAACGCGGGCGATCCTCCTCGCGCTGCTTCTCAGGCGGAGCGAGGCCGACCTCGTCCTTGGCACGGAGCCGCCGCGTATCTAAGTGAGCACCCAGCCAGAGGGCCAGGCAATCGCCGCGCCAATCGCCGAAAGGCGGGCGGGGAGGAAAGTCCGGGCTCCGCGGATCGACGGTGCCGGGTAACGCCCGGCGGGGGCGACCCCAGGGACAGTGCCACAGAGAGGAAACCGCCCGCCCCTCCCTCACCGGAGGCCAGGGTAAGGCTGAAAGGGTGCGGTAAGAGCGCACCGCGGGCCTGGCAACAGGACCGGCAAGGTAAACCCCACCGGGAGCAAGACCGAATAGGGACGGCGCATGGGCCTCGATCCGGCTCCGACCGTCCGGGTAGGTTGCTGGAGAGCGCGGGCAACCGCGTTCCTAGAGGAATGATTGCCCAGCCCCCATCGCGGGGTGGACAGAACCCGGCTTACCGGCCCTCTGGCTTTTTGTTTGCGATCACCTGTCCGGTGACCTTGGGGGCGGCGCGGACGAAAAAACTTTTCCCCTACCCTTCAGGGGAGGGGCAGGGGTGGGGTGCGAGCGCCAGCGAGCCTCAAAGCCATGCGGGCCTACCGGCCCGCTCACCCTCCCCTACCCCTCCCTCGAGGGAGGGGAAAATACTTTGTAAGTACCTTAACCGATCACGCTTTCTTTTTCCGCGCACCCTGCCCCCCTCAAGGGAGGGGAAAAGTCTTGGTCGACCGTCACGTTGGCGGGCAAAGCCCGTTCTTTCCCCGCCTTGCGGTTCCCGCTAAGCGCCGAAGCCGACCATGCTCCTCGCCCGCTTCGACCGCTATCTGTTCCGGCTGATCCTGCTGCCGCTTGTCGCGACGCTGATCATTGCCGCGATGCTGCTGCTGCTCGACAAGATGCTGCGGCTGTTCGATTTCGTCGTGAACGAAGGCGGGCCGATTTCGGTGGTCTGGCGGCTGCTGGGAAACAGTTTTCCGGAATATCTGGGGCTCGGCATTCCGGTCGGCCTGCTGATCGGTATCCTCCTCGCCTTTCGGAAGCTGGCCCTGTCGAGCGAACTTGACGCGATGCGGGCGGTCGGGATTTCCTACGTCCGGATGCTGCGCGTGCCATATCTTTATGCCGCGCTGCTGGCCGGGCTCACGCTGCTGATCGTGGGCTTCGTGCAGCCGGTGACGCGCTACGCCTATGACGGCCTGGAGTTCGAGCTGAGGTCCGGCGCGCTGGGTGCCAGCATCGACGTTGGTGCCTTCGTGAAGGTGGCGGAGGGAACCACCCTGCGTGTCGAGGAAAGCCGCGACGGCGGCAGCGACCTGCGCGGGATTTTCCTCAACAGCCGCGACGATGAGGGGCGCACGGCAACGGCGACGGCGGCGCGCGGGACGTTCCTGTCCACAGACGATCCGGACATCATCCTGCTGCGGCTGGCCGAAGGGACGCTGGTGCATGACGGGCCGGAGCAGCCCGAACCGCGCGTCCTTTCTTTCGAAAATTACGACCTCGCCATCCCGTTGCCGGAGATCACGGTGTTCCGGGCGCGCGGGGCGGACGGCGACCGGCTGGAGCTGACTTTGCCGGAGCTTTACGCCGCCGCCGGCGAACGCGCGGACCTGACCGCCTATGAACGCAGGCGGATCGAGGCGAATTATCACCGGCGCCTGGTGCAGGTGTTCGTGCCGTTCGTCATCCCCCTGCTCGCCATCGCGCTTGCCGTGCCGCCAAAACGGTCGTCGAGCGCGGTCGGCGTGTTCGCGGCGCTGATCATCCTCGTCGTCTATAATGAACTGTCGGAGACCGCCGAGCGCATGGGCGGCGCGGGGGAGGTTCCGATTGCCCTGACGCAGTGGGCCGCCTTTGCGGCCTTTACGGCCATGTGCGCGTGGTTCTTCTACGTGCTCGCCTTCAAGCCGGCGGGGCAGCCGATTGGCGGTCTGGAAGCGGCCGTGGCCAGAATAGCGAAGCCCGTACGCGCCCTGCTGCGCTGGCTGCGGATGCGCCTTCGCGGCAGCGGCCGGGCGGTAGCGGGGCCAGCAGAGTAATGCGCCTCGCGCCCTGGCCGTCGAACACGCTGGCGCTTTATCAGGCGCGGCTGTTCGGGCTGCGCATCCTCGGCTTTGCGTTCGTCCTGATCGGGCTCTTGCAGGTGCTCGACCTGCTGACGGTGTCGGAGGATATCCTGTCGGTAGAAGGCAATGGCAATGCGGAGCTGATGCGGTACCTGACGCTGCGCCTGCCGCAGCTTGCCGACACCTTCCTGCCCTTCTCCGTCCTTCTCGGCGCGCTGGTCACCTGGTCGTCACTGAACCAGTCGAGCGAGATCACCGTGATGCGCGGCGCCGGGATGTCACCGCACGCGATCCTGATGCCGATGATGGTGACGGCGGTCGTCGTCGCGGCGCTGCATTTCTGGTTTTCCGAAACCATCCTTCCGGAGACCAACCGCGAGCTGGATGCGTGGCAGCAGGCGGATTACGGCCCCTTCGACCCCGAAGCGCCCGACCGGCGCAGCGACGTCTGGCAGATCGGCGATACCGACGTGCTGTTCGCCGAAGAGGTGGCGGGGGACGGCGCGGACACGGTCCTGAGCGGCGTGGAAGTCTACACGAAGGACGGCGGGCGGCTCGAGGCGCAGATCACGGCGGCGTCCGCGCGGCCGGTCGCGGGCGGCTGGCAGCTGTCGGATGCGCGGCGGTTCGACGTTGCGCGCGGCGCGATGGTCGATGTGGGCGCGCCGGTGGTGGGCGCCGGGATCGATCCGCAGCGCTATGAGATCATCCTGCCCGATCCGGACGAGGTGAACGCCGCCGAGCTGCGCGCGTCCATCCGCGAGCTGGAGGCGGCGGGGGTGGCAACGGACGGGCTGAAGACCTCCCTGTACCAGAAATATGTGAAGCCGCTGTCCGCGATCCTGATGCCGCTTCTGGGCGCGGTTGCGGGCTTTGGTCTGGCGCGGTCGGGGCAGCTGTTCATGCGGACGGTGATCGGGCTCGCGCTCGGCTTTGCCTATTTCGTGGCGGACAATGCGATGCTGGCGATGGGCGAGTTCGGTGCCACGCCGCCGATCCTGGCGGCGTGGGGACCGTTCCTGCTGTTCTTTCTGGTGGGTGAGGCGCTGATTTTTCGCACGGAGGAATAGGAACCGGCGGACCCGTTTCGTGCGTTGACCCGTGTAAGCGGCGCGGCGAAACACCTTCGCCTGCGCAACGGGGCCGCAAATTCGCCGCATTGCTGCCTATATTAAGACGTTGCATAGCGCGCGCCTGCCGTTTGAGGCGGAAGCCGACGCGCCCGTTTGAGAATTTTCGAGGATCAATGCTGTGAACATCGCAAAGACGCTGAAGGCCGGGATGTGGAACAAGTCCCACTATCTCGACAGGATGACCTTCAAGGAACTGGTCGCCGCCTATTTCCAATATTATGCGATCCAGGCCTATCTGCTGCTGTCGGCCATCTCGATCTACTTCGCGGTCCAGAACCCGCCGACGCCGGTGCAGGGCCTGTTCGCGGGCGGCCTTGCCGTCGTCGCCTATCCGCTGGCCTGGTACGTCCTTCACCGCTGGGTGCTGCACAGCCGCTGGATGTACAAGTCGCCGCTGACCGCCTCCACCTGGAAGCGGATCCATTTCGATCATCACCAGGATCCCAACCATTTGGAGGTGCTGTTCGGCGCGCTGTACACCACGCTGCCGGCCATCGTCCTGATCATGGGGCCGATCGGCTATGCCATTGGCGGCATGGGCGGTATGTGGGTCGCACTGGCCGCGGGTATGCTGATGACGTGCTTCTATGAGTTCGTGCACTGTATCCAGCATCTTGCCTACAAGCCGAAGAACAAGTTCCTGCAGCAGATGAAGGCGCGCCACATGGCGCATCACTTCCATGACGAGACCGGCAATTTCGGCATTACCGACTTTTCGTGGGACCGCCTGTTCGGGACCTTCTACGAGCGCGCCGACCGGCCGAAGAAGTCTGCGACGGTCTTCAACCTTGGCTATGACTATGCCGAGGCGGACCGCTATCCCTGGGTGCTGGACAAGACTGGCGAAATCCACGACGCCCCCGTGCGGCGCGCCAAGGTCAAGGAACGGCTGGACGGCGCAGAAGCGGCGTAGGCGGCGCGTTCACCCTTGCAAAGAACCGCTCGCGGCGGCACGTCACCGACAAACCAAACAATCTCCCCTCCCTCGAGGGAGGGGTAGGGGTGGGTGAGCGCGCGCCGTTCCGGTGTGCGCCATTCCAGGGACCGAGCGCGGCCGCGCCCATCTTGTTCCACCCCCACCCCTGCCCCTCCCCGGCGGGGAGGGGAGACGTATTTTGAACGACCTGATCATCCGGCCGGTGAAGACAAAGGCCGATCGCCGCGCCTTCGTAGACCTGCCCTGGGCCCTTTACAGCGACGATCCGAAGTGGCGGCCGCCGCTGAAAATGGACGTCCACAACCTCATTGCCGGGCCGAAAACTAACCCCTGGTTCCTGCATGCCGAAGCCGCCTTCTGGCTGGCCGAGCGCGGCGGCAAGGTCGTCGGGCGGATCAGCGCGCAGGTCGACGAACTCGTCCTTGAGCATATGGGTCCGGGCACCGGCCAGTGGGGCATGTTCGAATGCATCGATGACCAGGCGGTTGCCGATGCTCTGTTCGCCGCCGCGGCCAACTGGCTGTCGGCGAAGCGCATGACGCGGATGCTAGGGCCGTTCAGCCTGTCCATCTGGGACGAACCGGGCCTTCTGGTGCAGGGCTTCGAGCTGCCGCCGACGGTGATGATGGGCCATCACCTGCCCTATTATAAGCGGCTGGTGCACGGCGCTGGCCACGCCGAGGCGAAGACGCTCTACGCCTATGAACTCGCCATCGATCAAGGTTTTCCCAAGAATGTGAACCGCATCGTGGAGTTCGCGGAGAAGTCGGATCGCATCGTCATGCGCCGGGTCGACAAGAGCCGGTTCGACGAGGAAGCGGCGCTGATCCTCGACATCCTGAACGACGCCTGGTCGGATAACTGGGGCTTCGTCCCGCTGACCGACGCAGAGGTCGCGCATGTCGGCAAGAAACTGAAGCCGATCGTCTATGAGGATTTCATTCGTATCTGCGAGGTGGACGGCGAGCCGGTGGCGTTCATGATCACCCTGCCCGACCTGAACGAGCTGACCTGCGACCTGAACGGGACGCTGCTGCCCTTTGGCTGGGCGAAGCTGCTGTGGCGGCTGCGGCGCCTGAACGTCGACCGGGTGCGCGTGCCGCTGATGGGCGTCAGGAAGAGTCACCAGTCGGGGCGCGTGGCGACCTTCATGGCGTTCCTGATGATCGAACATATCCGCCGCGACGCGGTTGGAAAATACGGCGTGCAGCGCGGCGAGATCGGCTGGATCCTCGACGATAACGGCCCGATGCTTAGTATCGCCGACGTGATCGAATCGAAGATCACGAAGACGTACAAGGTGTATGAGAAGGCGCTTTAGCGCGCGAAGCCGAGAAACGTCGCGAGAGCGGCGCTGGCCAAGGTGAGGTCATCGGTACTGAGGTGCCCGATAACCTGCCGCACATAGCTGCGTTTGATCGACAGGACCTTGTCGATCATCAGGAAGCTTTCCTGGCTTAAACCATTGACATCGCTGGGCTCGACGCGAAGGCGCAAAATATCCGCATCCACCGGCGTCGTCGTGAACGGGACGATGGCGAGCGAATCGGTTCCTGCAAACCGGTCAGACTGCACCACCAGCGCGGGCCGCGGTTTCCGGACATAGTCGCCCCGACCCGCGAAGATGAGAATGTCGCCGCGTTTCACTCCTCGTCATCGGGCCAGGCGGCAATGGACTCGATGAACGCCTGATCTTCTTCTTCGGTCGGTGAGTTCGCGATAGCGAGAGATGCGCGGCGAGCCTCCTCGATGAACTTCGGATCATCGGGGTCGGGCAACCACATCTGGACGAGCTTCAGGCCCTTGGCGCGCTGCTGCGCGCGGTAGCGCTGCTGGCGCTCTCTGACTGAATCCGGCACGGTGAAACTTTCCCTGGGCGTTACATGTAACATAGGCTGCCATGCGCCCGTCCGCAACTCTCGGCCTTTGAAGGTCCAACGCCTTTAGTCCGCGACTTCGATCCAGACTGGAGTGTGGTCCGACGCCTTTTCGCGGCCGCGATATTCGCGGTCGACCTGGGCGTCGATCAAGCGGTCGGCGAGCTGGGGTGAGAGGAGGTGGTGGTCGATGCGGAGGCCCGCATCACGCGGCCACGCGCCCGCCTGATAGTCCCAGAAGGTGTAGAGCTTGTCGTCGCGCGGATGGACGGCGCGCAGGGCCTCCAGCCACCCCTGCCCCAGGATCGCGCGGTAGGCGGCGCGGCTTTCCGGCTGGACCAGCGCATCGCCGCCCATCGCGCGCATGGAAAACACATCCCGGTCCTCTGGCGCGACGTTGAAATCGCCGGTGATGCAGGTGGGCTGTTCGCGGTCATAGAGATGCTGCGCGCGCTCGTGCAGGCGCCGCATCCAAGAGAGCTTGTAGTCGAACTTCGGTCCGGGCTGCGGGTTGCCGTTGGGCAGGTAGAGGCCCGCTATGCGGACGCCCCTGTAGTCGCATTCGAGATAGCGCGCCTGCTCGTCCTCGTCATCGCCGGGCAGGCCGGTCTGTATGAGGTCGGCGGGCTCTTTCGTCAGGATCGCGACGCCGTTGAAGCCTTTCTGGCCGTGAACGAGCGCGTGGTAGCCCGCCGCCTCGATATCCTTCACGGGGAACAGGTCGGTCTGCGACTTGATCTCCTGCAGGCAGGCGACGTCGGGCTGCGTCTCCTTCAGCCATTCGATCAGGCGGGGCAGACGGGCCTTGATGCCGTTGACGTTGTAGGTGGCGATACGCATGCGCGGTCGCCTAGCAGGATTGGCCTAGACCGAGAAGGAGGTGCCGCAGCCGCAGCCGGACGCGGCCTGCGGATTGGTGACGGCGAAGTGCGAGCCGCCAAGGTTCGAGACGAAATCAACTTCGGACCCCGTTACGAGGTCAAGGCTGACCGGATCGACGACGAGCTTGACGCCGTCGCGTTCGACGATGGCATCATCACCGTCGGGTTCGGTTTCGAGGCCGAAGCGGTACTGGAAACCGGCGCAGCCGCCGCCCTCCACGCTGAGGCGGAGGATCGCGGGCGCGGCCTGCTTCTCGGCGATCTTGCGAACGCGCTGGGCTGCCGCCTCGGAAAGGGAAACGCCGGTCATGAGCTCAAGATAGGGCAGCGGACCGCCCTTCTCAAGACGAGAACTCAGTTGCCGACCGCCGTGCCGGGCGCGGTGTCGCGGCTCGCGAGGATCGGTGCCTCAAAATAGGGCATCGGATCGACAGCGCGGCCGTCCACACGGATTTCGAAGTGAAGGTGGGAACCGGTCGACCGGCCGGTGGAGCCCATCTTGCCGATATCCTCGCCCGCCGACACCCGGTCGCCGCGCTTTACATGGATGCGCGACAGGTGGGCGTAGCGCGAGGTGACGCCGTTGCCATGGTCAATCTCGACCATCTTGCCGTAACCGCCGGACCAGCCAGCCTTTATGATCTTTCCCGGCGCGGAAGACCGGATCGGCGTACCGTAGGGGCCGGCGAAATCGACGCCCTGGTGCATGGCGGCGCGGCCCCTGAACGGATCGCGGCGCGGGCCGTACATGGACGTGAAGCGGAAATCGCTGGCGGGAAGGACATGCGGCAGGCTTTCCATCTCGTCCTTCATGGAATCGAGGCGGCCCCAGTTGGTGAGGAGCGCGGCGAAGCGGGGATTGGCATCGGCAGCGGCGCGCATGCCGGCACCGAGCGCAACCTCCGGACCGCCAACGGCATCGCCCTCATAGCGCGACGGGCTGAGGCCGAGACCCGCAAGCTGTTCGCGGCGGGCCGCAATGTGGGCCTCCGCCGCCCTGGCGGCATAGGCGAAGAGGCGTTCCTGCCGCGCTTCGACGGGCGCGAAGGGAGAGAGAATGTCGGCGGACCCGATCTCATCGCCGTCAAACAGCGGTGCGGCATCCTGAAGCGCATCGACATCGGCATCGCCGGAGATGACCTGTTCGATGATGTCCTGCTTCGCCTCCAGCGTCGCGGCCTTCATCTCGACGTCATTCCGGACGGCGGCGAGCTCGGCCTCCAGCCGCTGAACCTCCGCCGTCGTGGGCGGCACCTCTGCGCCCACCGTATTGGCGAGGGCAACGCCGCTGACGAACAGCAAATAGAGGGCGAGCACGGTCATCACGCCTGCGGCCAGCATCTGCTTTGCCGCCGACACGCGGATCACGCGCATTCCGTGGTCATTATGGTAGTGCATGAACTCACGGTCCCGGAAGACCCGCTTCAAACGCAACATCGGGCTGGAACGGTCGCCAGCTGCCATAAACTCTGTCCCCCGGGAGCCGCGGTCATGCGGTCGGAAGCCGACCGGACCGGGTTGCCCCGCTATTAACCCTTACGCGGCATTAACATGAGCGCGCTTTCGCTAAGGTCTGGTTCACGCCGGGGCGTCAATCAAGCGAATGGTAAAAATCCGGGGTTAAACCGGCCTCCTGCCGCGCCGAGTCGTTGAATGGCGGCTTCACCCGCCCCTTGAAGTGGGCCTTCACAAGGGCCCGAAACCGTTCCGCAGGCGAATCATCTGTTGATTCGCAGAGGAAACGAAACCACTTGTTGCCAATGGCGACATGGCCGATTTCGTCCTCGTAGATCGTCTGGACAATAGCGGCGCTGGCTTCGTCGCCCGCCGCGCGCAGCCGCGCCACCGTAGCCGGAGACACATCGAGGCCGCGCGCTTCCAGCACCTGCGGGACAACGGCAAGGCGCGCGGCCAGGTCATCCTTCGTATCGAGCGCGGCCTGCCACAGGCCGTCATGCGCGGGCAGGTCGCCATAAGAGGCACCGAGGTCGGCAAGCCGGTCAGTGAGCATGAGGAAATGCCGCGCTTCGTCATCGCCGACGGAAATCCAGTCTGCCGTAAACCGGGCGGGCATGTTCGCTCCGAAGCGCGCGGCGGCGTCCCAGGCGAGGTCGATGGCGTTTAGCTCGATATGGGCAAGAGCATGAAGGAGCGCGATGCGCGAACGCTCCGTGCCGCCCCGTCCCCGCCTCGGCATCTGCGAGGGCGGGAGGAGCTCTGGCTTTGCCGGACGGCCGGGGCGATCCGGCAGCTGCACGGCATGACTGGCGGCCAGCGCGCCATTGCGGAACCCTCGCGCGCAGGACTGGCTGAGCGCTGCCTTTTCCTGCGGATCGGCGGCGGACAGAACGGCGAGCGCCGCCGTCCCGATTGTCTGCGGCACGCTTTCGGACGCGGCGCGCGGCTCAGTCAAGTGCCTGCGCAGCCTCCAGAACCTTCTCGACATGGCCCTTCACGCGGACCTTGCGCCAGACCTCGGCGATCCTGCCGTCACGCCCAATCAGGAAGGTCGAGCGGTCGATACCCATATAGGTGCGGCCGTACATGGATTTCTCGACCCATGAGCCGTACTTCTCGATGACTTCACCGTCCGGGTCGCTGCCGAGCTTGATGCCGAGATCATGTTTGGCACGGAATTTTTCGTGTTTCGCGAGGGAGTCCTTCGACACACCGATCACTTCGGTATCGGCAGCGGCGAAATCCTCGCCGTGCGCGGTGAAGCCGACCGCCTGTTTCGTGCAGCCGGGCGTGTCGTCCTTCGGGTAGAAATAGAGGACGAGCTTTTTGCCTGCATAGTCGGACAGTTTCAGCGTTTCGCCGCCCTCTGCCGCCAGTTCGAAATCGGGTGCCGGATCGCCTGCTTCGACGGTCATGATGCTTTTTCTCCCAGATTGTCCTGCCAGGCCGCACCGACGGCCTTTCGCGCCTCGCTGATCGCCGCGAGCAGGCTTGTCCAGTCGTCAGCGCCGCAAGCCGCCGCGACAATCCCGCGCGTGACCGCGGAGTTCCGGCCCGCCGCCTCCTCCTCTACCAGCCGCATCAGGATCAGGAAGCGGGTCATCAGGTCGTGGGCCGCGAGGAGCGACGCGGGCAGACAGCCCTTTTCCGCCAGGGCGGCAATCGCCTGACCGAGGTCGGGGACCAGCGCGGTGCGTTCGCGAAGCTGAAGATAGTGCACAACGAATTCGAGGTCGATCAGGCCGCCTGCGCCATGCTTGACGTCAAGCGGGCCGCGCGCCGGGTGCGCGGCGTTCATGTCGCGCCGCATGTCGATGATGTTCTTTCTCAGTGCGGCGGGATCGCGGTCCTGCATCAGCGCCTCGCCGATCGCGGACTCCGCCGCCTCAGAGGCATTCGAACCCTGCGCGCCGCCCGTGGTCACAACGCGCGCGCGGGTCAGCGCCATATGCTCCCAGGTCCAGGCGCTCGATAGCTGGTAGTCGCGAAACGCCTCCACGCTGACGGCAAGCGCACCCTGCGCGCCCGAGGGACGAAGGCGGGTATCGACCTCATAAAGGGGCCCCGCCGCCGTCGCGACCGAGAGCGTCGACACGAGCCGCTGGAACAGGCGGTTGAAATATATCGGGGCATCATGAGCTTTTGCGCCGTCCGAGCGCCCGTCCGTGCCCGGCGTGTAAAGAAAGACGAGGTCGAGATCGGACGTCTCGGTCAGCATGCGGCCGCCGTGCCGCCCCATGGCGAGGACAATGGGAACCGCGCCCTCGATGCGGCCATGATCCTCGGCAAAGTCCATCAGGGTCCAGCGAAGCGCGCCGTCGATGACCGCATCGGCGATGTCGGAATAGGCGCGGCCCGCGACGAGAGGATCGATCAGGCGCTCGATGAGCATGGTGCCGACGCGAAAGCGCTGCTCCCGCGACCAGCGGCGAAGGCCGTCGTGCACCGCCTCCGCCCCCTGCGCGCGCATCAGTTGTTGAGAAAAGTCCGCGCGGAAGGCCGCCGCGTTTGGCAGCGCGGTGCGGTCGACCATGATCAGGGTATCGAGAAGCTCCGGATTGCGCGCGAAATGCGCGGCAAGCCGCGGCGCGTGGCCCATGACGCGGGCCAGGAGTTTTGCGATTGCGGGGTTGGCGGCAAGCAGCGCGAGAACGCGGATCACGCTCGGCGTCTTCATCAGGAAATCGTCGAAGCGGCGCAGCGCGTTCAGCGGGGCGGTCAGCGCGCCGAACGCGGCGATCAGGTTGGGCAGCGCATGTTCAAGCTCGCCCTGCGCGGCGTCGCTGCGAAGCGCGCGCACCGTGCCGCCGCGCCAGCGGTCGATCAGCCGCTCGAACTCCGCACGGGCGGGGAGCTTTTCCGCAGCCAGCCATGGTTTGAGGCCGCGCCCCCGGGGAATGGCGGGCTGCTCGGCGCTTTCGAGAAATGCGTCGTAGATGTCGCGGACGTCCGCCACCGCAGGGCGCAGCATGTTGGCGAGGTCGGTGAATGAGGCCTTGCCGGACAGCGCCGCGAGCGCCGCGCGGTCCTCCTTGCGGGCCGGAATGGCGTGGGTCTGCTCATCCTCCAGCATCTGCACGCGGTGTTCGGCGCTCCGGAGCGCGGTATAGGTTTCGGTAAGGCGATCCGCGGCCGCGGTGTCGATCCGACCGGAGGCAGCGAGTGCCGCCAAAGCCTCGCGCGTCGGGGCGGCGCGGAGGGTTTCGTCGCGGCCGCCAAAGATGAGCTGCTGGGCCTGCGCGAAAAACTCGATCTCGCGAATACCGCCTCGTCCGCGCTTCAGGTCGAAGCCGGGACCGAATTTGACGGGCCCCTCGAAATGGTCGCGGATACGAAGGGACATGTCCTCGACCGCGCGGATGGCGGTGTAATCGAGCGCCCGGCGCCAGACAAAGGGATGGATGAACCCGAAAAACTCACGCGCCAGCTCGATGTCGCCCGCGATGTGCCGCGCCTTGATCATCGCGGCGCGCTCCCATGTCAGCGCCTCTGCCTGGTAATAGAGTTCCGCGCGGCGGATCGGCGTCGCAAGCCCCATGCCCTCCGCATCCGGCCGAAGGCGAAGATCGACGCGTGCGACATAACCATCCCGGCTCGGCCGCTGGAGGATCTCACCCAGGCGGCGGGCGATCGCGTGCGCCTCCTCACCGGGATCCTTGCCGGACCGGGTCGGCAGGCGCTCGCCGTCGAACAGGTAGATGAGGTCGATGTCGCTGGAGTAGTTGAGCGAGCGGCTGCCAAGCTTGCCAAGCGCGATGATCGTGAAGCCCGGCAGGCTCGCCTCGCCGTAGCGCTCGCCCGCGATCAGGCGCAGCGCCTCCCTGACCGCGTGATCGGCGAACAGGCTGAGCGCCGAGGTGGTTTCGGAAAGACTGAAGACGCCCGCAATGTCCGCAATCGCCGTGCCATAAGCGGTGCGCGCGCGCTGGCGGCGGAGCGCTGCGGCAACGTCCTCCCCGGGTGAGCGGAGGGCTTCACTGAGGAACATGTTGGGTCCGTTGTCGCAAAGCTCGTCCGGCCAGTCCGGAAAGCGCCGCACAAGGTTGCGGAGGAAGCGGGAATGGCGGTCCGCCAGCTCAATCGATTGCCGTAGCGCAACGGTCTGTCGCATTTCCGTCATTTCGCGGAGAATTCCGGGAACGGTGCCCATGCGCGCGAGTTGAAACCGCAATGACGGACGATGACCGCACCAGCCAGTCGCACAAGGATTTCCTTGCCGAAGAGGACCGCGCGGTTGCCGACCGGAACCGCCGGTTCGGTGCGTCGCTGCGCAAGCTGTACCGGGAAACGCTGGACGAACCGCTGTCCGACGCGCTTCAGGAAACGCTCGACAAGCTCGAGCCGAAGGACTGAGCGGAGCGCGCGCATGCGCCTACTGCTTTGAAAGACTATCCACGCGGCCCATGATGCTGGCGAGCGCGCCGTCGGTCGATCCCTTCTTCGCGGAACTGGTGCGGTTGGGCATGTTGCCCTCTTCAAGCACAGTCTCCAGCGCCGAACGGCCGCGCGCAACGCGGCTCTTTATCGTGCCGACCGCGCAGCCGCAGATCTTCGCTGCCTCCTCGTAAGCGAACCCGCCTGCACCCACGAGGATCAGCGCCTCTCGCTGGGCCTGCGGCAGCTCCATCAAGCCGCGTTCGAGGTCCGCCAGCTCGATTTGCCGGTCCTGTCCGGCAGGGGCGGCGAGCAGTTTCGAGGCGGTGAAATCGTCCCATTCACCCTTGAACCGCGCGCGGCGCATCTGGCTGAGAAAGAGATTGCGCAGGATGATGAAGGTCCAGGCGCGCATGTTCGTACCGGCCTGAAAGCGGTGCCGCGCTGCCCACGCCTTCAGGAGCGTTTCCTGCACCAGATCGTCGGCAACGTCGCGGTTTCCGGACAGGGAGCGCCCAAAGGCACGCAGGTGCGGGATGACCTGCGCCAGCTCGTCCTTGAAATCCTTGTCGGAGAGACGGTCCTCGTTAACCTTCTGGTTTTGCGCGGGCGTCGACTGCAGCCGGTCGAGAAGGTCCGCGAACATCGGTGGCAGCGTCTGCGTCGCGCTTTCGGCGAACACCGAGCGCAGGAAGCCGCCGACATCGCCGACAGGCTCGGCCTTCCCTTCGACTTCTTCTGCCACGCTACCCCCCGAAATCCTGCTCGATCAGCCGTAGATGACCAGCATGACGATGAAAGCGATTACAAGGATCGCTGTCGAGAACAATAGAACATAACGGCCAATATGGGGAGTCGCGCCGGCGCGCGCCTCTACCTTTTCGACTTCTTCGTGCGGTTCATCCATGGCGGGGTTCCCCCTCTTTCGTTGTCGGTTTCAGGCGCTGGCGATCAGGCCGGCACGGCGGCGGTGGACTTGAAGAACAGCGCCTGTGCGATGGCCGCCTTCACGGTCGAACGCTGGAACGGCTTCGTGATCAGGAAGGTCGGCTCCGGACGCTCCCCCGTCAAGAGCCGCTCAGGGAAGGCCGTGATGAAAATCACCGGAACCGCGAACTTTTCGAGGATATCCTTCACGGCATCGATACCGGAGGAATCGTCGGCGAGCTGAATGTCGGCGAGGATCAGGCCCGGCTTCTGCTCGGTTGCCGCCACCACCGCTTCCTCGCGGGTCACGGCGATACTCGTGACCTCATGGCCCAGATCGGTGACGATGCTTTCGATATCCATCGCGATGATCGGCTCATCCTCGATAATGAGGACGGAGGTCTTGGTCTGCTTCTCGATCTCGGACAGCGCGTCCTTTACGAGCGTGGCGACCTCACCGGCATCCTTGCCAACGAGATAACCGGCATCCTCGTTCGAAAAGCCCTCCATCGCCGTCAGCAGAAGCGCCTGGCGCGACAGTGGCGTGATCGAGGCGAGGCGCTCATGCGCAATTTTCTCAAACTCAGACGAGGACCCGTCGCCGTTCGGCACATCGACATTTGCCGACGCCCAAACCTTATGAAAAACGCGGTAAAGGCCCATGCGCGCATCCACATCCTTCGGAAAGGATTCCGGCTCCTCCACAATCGCTTCCAGCGCCGTGCGGACATAGGCATCGCCGGCCGACTGGGACCCGGTCAGAGCCCGGGCATAACGCCGAAGATACGGAAGATGCGGCGCGATTTCAGTGGCGAGCGACATTGATTACCCTTCTTAAGTGACCCTTGCGAGCTTCTTGCGGCCCTTAGAGAACCGAAACCCAGAATCCGCAACCCCAAGACCACGCTGACCAGACAACGCGGAACGCCCGGCGATGCTGCGGGTTCATGCGACACAATGAGCGACCGGCAAGAAGTTTCCACGGTGATCGACACCGATTCCACCAAACCGCTCGCAAACCGTATCCTGACAGCGCTTACCATCGGGCTAGCACCTCTGGGAATCCTCGCCGCGTTCCTGTCCTATAACGGCTATCTCGATGCGCAGAGTGCGTTTCGTGCGGATGTGCAGGAAGATGCACGGCGCATAGCCTCTGAAGTCGATACGCTGGTCCTGGCGGATGGGCGCTTACTGCGCACCATCGCCGTGCGTTACGAGGACTCCCTCGCAACCGGCGGTGAGACCCGCTGCACGCAGGACCTGTCGGCGCTCGTGCAAAGAAAGCCGCTCTTCTCCCAAATCCGCGTCTACTCGCTTACCGGAACGGCGCTTTGCAGTTCTGGCCCGGACGATACGGCCGATACAGGACTGTTCAGCGCGGCGCAGCGGGCGCTGGACGATGCCGACGATGGCACGGCGCTGCTCTTCGACCGGGAACGCGGCGGCCTGGTCTACGCCGCGACGAACGACATCATGGGCGGACGCACCGGCTCGATCATTGCCGCGCGTATTCCCATGGAGGAAATGCGCCGCCGCTTCGCCTCGATCCAGAGGGAGATCGATGCCAATGTCACCCTGCAGGTCGCCCAGGAAGGCGAGGCGCGCGCCGCGCGTGAGGTCGCCGCGTTCGGCACGGATCCCGGCGTTTACGGGGTTGTCGCCCCGACCCAGCTGCCCGGGCTGTCCGTCCGCTACAGCGAGCCCACACCCCCCCTGCCCCCGCGAAGGCTGGCGACGATCCTGCTGCCACCGCTGATGTGGCTGGCGGCACTGGTCATCGTCTGGTTCACCCTGAAACAGGTCGTCCTGAAGCCCATGAACACCATGCGCGAGGGCCTGCGGAAGCGCGCCGACACGGGAACGGCAACCGCACTGGCACCGCAGGTGGGGGGCACGGCCGAGTTCGTGACCTTTGCCGGCGCATTCGACCGGATGACCGCCCGGCAGCGGCTGGACCGCGAGAGCCTCGAGGCTGCGCTGGAAAAGCAGCAGCGTCTGGTCCGGGAGGTGCACCACCGGGTGAAGAACAACCTGCAGATCGTGACCAGCCTGCTGTCGATCAAAGGCCGCGCTGCCGAGGATGTCGCCGAGCGCAGTCTCTACGGCGCGATCCAGATGCGGGTCGAGGCGCTCGCGCTCGTCCACCGCTGGCTTTACGCCGACGATGAGAGCATCGGCGTCGACCTCGCCGCACTGCTCGGCGACCTGACGGCGACGCTGGAGCACGGGATCGACACGGTTTACGGTATCAGCGGACGATTCGAGACCGATCTGGACCGGGTTTACGTAACCCAGGACACGGCGGTCCCCCTCGCTTTCCTGGTCACGGAACTGGTTGCCGGCGAGGCCTCCATGCTGACGAGCGGCGGCGAAATGGAAGCGGAGATTACGCTGAAACGCCGGGACGATCATGTCGTGATGACCGTGGCGGGCAAGGACTTCACCGGATCGCGAGCAGCATCAGGTGGTAGTGGAAGTGGGAGTACCAGCGGTAGCGCGAACGCCGATGGGCGGATCGTACAGGGCATGGCGCGGCAACTGCGCGGCGACCTGGCCTTCGACGCGGGCGCGAACGCTTACACGGTCACGTTTCCCGCAGAGCTGGTCGTCAAGTAAGGGCGCGGCGGCCCGGCAGTCTCTCAGCCATCCTTATATTTCGATTCAAGGAAACGGCCCTCGATGGCGAGGCGGTCGAGATCGCCGCGGGCAAGCTGTTCGGACAGGCGTTTCAGCTCCGAGGACACGGTTTCGAGACCTTCCGTAAGCTGCGTCTCCGCCTCGGACCCCGCACCCCGATAGCTGGCGTGGACGCCGAGATAGGACTCCACCAGGCGGGGTAGCTCGTCGCCGATCAGCTTGCGCGCGTCCTTTACGACCGGCGCGTCCTGATCGACCTTTTCCAGCTGCTCCGCGAGCACTTCGAGGCGCAGGAGAAGTTCATCGATCTGCGCGCTGGCCGCCGCCGGAAGGTCCGCGCGGCGCCTGGCCAGCCACCGCTCCACGCGGATCGGCAGGGCAGCGAGTTCGGCGTTCCTGATCGTCTCGGTCGTCGGCTCCGGCTCCGCCCTCTTCGCCGGTAGCATGTTCACGCCGACAAACCCCGCCACACCGAGAGCAAGCATCAACAGGAAGCCGTCGATGCCGATGGCGCCGAAGATCATGTAAACCGCGACGAAAGCAGCAAGACCAACGCCGATCATCACGGCGTTGCGCTGCAGGCGGGTTTTCAGGCCGGAGGGCGAGAGTTCGCGTGATTTCAGCCGCTCGGATGCGCGCTGCCCCTCTGGCGAGCGGGCGAGTTCACGCCGCCGCCCCTCGCTGCGCGCAACGAAGTCGTCCAACTTTGCCAGAACCTGGTCGGTGCGGTTCATGCGCTAACCCTCGATGGCCTTGAAGGCGGGTTTCGAATCGAGCGCCTTTGCCTGTTCGACACCTTCGGCGCGGGCGATGTAGCCGCGGCTCTTCTCAACCTCCGATTCCAGCATGGTCACGGTCTGCTTCATGCTGCCGAGCGCGTTCTGCTTGAACGTGTCGATCTCATCCATCGTGGCGTAGACATTCTCGAACGCGCGTTTGAGCGTTTCGAGCGGAATAGTCGATGATGCCGCCTGTTCGTGGATGGTGCCGGTCTGCGTGCGGAGCAGTTCGCCGGTGGAATCGATGACCCCCGCGGTTGTCGTGTTCAGCGCGGTGATCTGATCGAGCACCAGCTTCTGGTTGGTCATGGCCTGCGCAACGGTCACGCCGGTGCGGAGCGCGGAAACGGTCGTCGTGGACGCGCGGTCGACGCCCTTCATCAGCTCCACATTGTTCTTCTTGACGAGGTCGAGCGCGAGATAGCCCTGCACCGTCACCGCCATCTGCGTCAGGAGGTCGGTCACCCGCTGGCGAGTATAGAACAGCGCGCTTTCGCGGATCGCCTTCGCCTTGTCCGGGTCGGTGGCATCCAGTTCGGCGGCCTTCGCCTCCAGCTTCGCATCGAGCTGCTTGGCGACGTAAATCATCTGCTCGAGACGGCCCATCGTCTCCCACAGGTTCTTGCGTTCCTGGTCGATGGCGGCGTTGTCGCGCAGAAGCTCGTCCTTGCCGTTTTTCAGCCGGTCGAGGATCGCGGCAATGTGCGTCTGTGCGGACTGATAACCGGCGAAATAGGACCGCGCCTTCGACCCCATGGGGATCAGGCCGAACAGCTTGCGCTTCGTCAGCATCTTGCCCTGTTTGCCGGGATCGAGATCCTCGACGGTCTTGCGAAGCTCGGTCAGGTCCTTGCCGATATCGGTCTCGCTGTTGATGGCGCGCGTCGGGCGGTCGAGGAAGCGGTTTGAACTGTTCGCGGCGTCCTCGATTTCCTTTCGGCCGAGGCTGGTCAGCTGATCAACGCGGCGTCCGAATTCCGGTGAACTGGCGTCCGTCGCGACAAGCTCTTCGATGAAGCTGTCGACATTCGTGTCGAGCTGGGTCTTCTTCTCGTCCTCGACGGGGACGAGGCCGGCGGCCTTCGTGGGCTCGACCTTCAGCACCGGATCGGGCGCTTCCAGCTTCAGGTCCGTCGGTTTGGCTTCGGTCGCGGATTGCGGTGTCAGATCGCTCACTCAATCACCTCCTCTATCGTTCCAGACTTAGTGAAGGTGTCTTATCTTCGCAATACAGCGAAGCGCCTCAGTCGGGAAACCAGCTTGTGTCGATACGATAGTGCCGGTTGTCGAAGCCGCAAAGCCGTTCCAGCCCCTTTTCGTCCAGGAGGGTCAGCTGGCTGGTCCTGAGGTCGATCAAGCCCTTCTCCGTCAGTTGGCGAATGGTCCGGTTCACATGGATACCGGTCAGCCCGAGCGCGTCCCCAATCAGTTCCTGGCTCAGCTCCATGCGGAGGACATTGCCCTCCAGCTCCCCCGCGATCCGCAGGCGGTTGACGATCTGAAGAAAGAAGAACGCCACGCGCCCCTCTGCATCCATGCGCGCCACGGCGCGCAGGCGGTCATCCTGCGTGATCTGGTCGAGACCCTCCATGGAATAAAGCAGCGCCGTCAGGCGGGGCGAGTCCTGAAAGACGGTCTTCAGCGCACGCTTTTCGAAGGGGCAGAGGATGCCGGCCGAGGCGGCGGAAATATCGTAGTTCGCCGTATCCGAGACGATCTCGTGCGTGCCGATCATGTCGCCGGGCAGGAACAGGCGATGCACCTGGCGCTTGCCGGACGGAAGCAGGCTGTGGCCGTAGAACCAGCCCCGTTTCACAACGAACAGGATGCTGTTGCTGTCGCCAGCGCGCCGGACGACCTCGCGCTTCTTGTAGGAACGCTCCTCCTTCTCGAAGGCCGTGATCGTATCCAGATCGGGTTTTGGCAGATCCACGAAGTGGCTAAGCTTTGCCACGAGGCAGCTTTTCGAGCCGCCATGCTCGTTACCCTGCGCCATGGCTGCCCCTCCCTTTGTAACGCATAATAACCTAAATCATTTATTCGGCAATAAAGCGGCCTTTACTGACGCCAATGGGCTTCGAGCGCATACCCGTCAACCCGCGCCGATCAGTTCGCGGCCGATCAGCATGCGCCTGATTTCATTGGTGCCCGCGCCGATATCGAGGAGCTTGGCATCGCGCGCAAACCGCTCGACAGGCCAGTCCTTTGTATAGCCCGCGCCGCCAAGCGCCTGGATCGCCTCCAGCGACACGCGGACAGCATTCTCGGATGCCAGCAGGATAGCGCCCGCCGCATCGAAGCGCGTGGTCTTGTCCGCGTCGCAGGCCTTCGCCACGGCATAGACATATGCCCGCGCGGAGTTCAGGGCGACATACATGTCGGCGACCTTTGCCTGCATAAGCTGGAAACCGCCGATGGGCGTGCCGAACTGCTTCCGCTCCCGGACATAGGGCAGGACCACATCGAGGCACGCCTGCATGATGCCAAGCTGGATGCCGGCAAGGACCGCGCGTTCATAGTCGAGGCCCGACATGAGAACGCCCACGCCGCCATTGGGCGGGCCCATGACATTCTCCTCCGGCACCTCGCAATCGTCGAAAACCAGCTCTGCCGTTGGGGAGCCGCGCATGCCCATCTTGTCGATCTTCTGGCCGATCGAGAACCCGGCCATGTCCTTTTCGATCAGGAAGGCTGAGATGCCGCGCGAGCCCGCGCCCGGTTCCGTCTTCGCATAGACGACCAGCGTGTCGGCATAGGGGGCGTTGGTGATCCAGAATTTCGTGCCGTTCAGGATGTAGCCGCCCTGCACCGGCTCGGCGCGCAGCTTCATCGAGACGACGTCGGACCCGGCGCTCGCCTCCGACATCGCAAGGCTGCCGACATGTTCGCCGGACACGAGCTTTGGCAGGTATTTCGCCTTCTGCTCCTCGGTTGCCCAGCGGCGGATCTGGTTCACGCAGAGGTTGGAATGCGCGCCGTAGCTGAGCCCGACGGATGCGCTGGCACGGCTGACCTCCTCGATCGCGATGACATGTTCGAGATAGCCGAGGCCAAGACCGCCCCATTCCTCCTCGACCGTGATGCCGTGAAGGCCAAGCGCGCCCATTTCCGGCCATAGCGCGCGCGGAAAGGCGTCGTCCGCATCGATCTTCGCCGCGATGGGCGCGATCTTGTCGTCAGAAAACCGCTTCGTGGTATCGCGGATCTGGTCGGCCATCTCGCCGAGCTGAAAATCCATGTCCTGCATAGTTGCCTGTTCCTTCAGCCGCCGATCAGCGCCTTCAGCGGAATTGTGTCGTCCGCCAGCGCGGATTTGTCGGGTGCAGCGCCCTCTAGCACCAGCCTCCGCCCTTGCACGTAATCCTTCGCCCTGTTCACGCAATCGAGCGCGATAATGCGGCCGGAACGGAGATACACGACCGAGAAGCTGCGGTCCGCGGGGTCGCCGCGAAGCACGGTGTCATCAAAGCCGGAGGAAAGCCCGACCGTCTGAAGCTTCAGGTCATACTGGTTCGACCAGAACCACGGTACCGCGTCATAGCGCGCGTCCTCGCCGAGGATGACCTTGGCGGCGGCATTGGCCTGGTCGTTCGCATTCTGGACGCTCTCGATGCGAACCTCCCGCCCTGCGGCGAAACGGTTTTCGTGCAGCGCGCAGTCGCCGATGGCGAAGATGTCCGGAAGGCTGGTGCGGCACTGCGCGTCCACGCGCACGCCGTTCTCGCAAACCGCGCCCGCCTCTTGCAGCGGGGCGATTTCTGGAGAGATGCCGATGCCCACAATGACCATGTCGGTCTGCAGCATTGTGCCGTCGGCAAGCTCGACCAACGTGACCCTGCCCCCTTCGCCGTGCAGGCTCGTGACCGATGTGGAAACGCGCAGGTCGACGCCCTGCTGCCGATGCTCCTCGATGTAAAAGGTCGATAGCTCGGGTCCCGCAACGCGCGCGAGCGGGCGGTCCAGCGCCTCAAGGAGGGTAACGGCTCTTCCGAGCTTTCTCAGCGCAGCGGCGGCCTCCAGCCCGATGTAACCTCCGCCCACGACCGTGACGTGCGATGCCTCCGGCAGATGTGTGAGAATCGCATCGGTGTCGGCCTTTGCGCGGATGACATGAACCCCGGCAAGGTCTGCGCCCGCGCAGGACAGCCGCCGCGCCGAACCCCCGGCTGCCCAGATCAGCTTGTCGAAGGCGATGGACGAACCTGTGTCCGTTGCGACTGTCTTTGCGGCCGGATCAATGGCGGTCACGCGCTCGCCCAGCCGAAACGTGATGTCTCGCTCGTCCCAGAAAGCCGGTTTCCGAATCATCATCCGGTCGAACGATTTCTCGCCAAGGAGATACTCCTTGGACAAGGGCGGGCGCTCGTACGGCCGCTCGGCCTCCTCGGTGACGATCCCGATGGCGCCGGCATAGCCGCCCTGGCGCAGGGCGATGGCCGCCTGCGCGCCGCCATGCCCACCGCCCACGATCAATATGTCAAACTGGTTCTGGGGCATTCGGCTCGCATCTCGATTGGGCGCGGCAGCGACCCGCGCAGGAGGAAAGCATCGCTGCCTTAAAAGCGGCGAAGCGTTTTGGCGACCGGGACTGTCTATTCCGGTCAGGCTGCGGGCTTCGGCACCGCTTTTTCGGTCCCGGGGCGACGGCACTGCACGCAGTGGCAGCCCTTGTCGGAAGGTGGCGGTAGCATTGGCCCGCCGGGACGCTGATGCGCAACATAGCGGACCTGGTCACCGCTGCAGATCGGGATCGTCTCGGTTCCCTGCGCAGCGAGCGTCGGCAGCGCGCCGAAGAATAGGCCGCCAATCGCAAGAACCGCCGCGTTAAACGGCATTGGAAAACCGCGCCTGACCGGCCTGCCGGTAGGGGTCGAAGGTCGCGGCGATGGCGCGGGCATAGGGCCGCGCGGCGGGAAGGAGCCGCAGACGGTCCTTGTACAGGGTTACGAGATTACGGTCCTGAAATGTGCGCAGCGCGGCGCGTTCGCCAGCGCCGAGGGACAGGACGCCCAGATTGGCCTCCTGGCGGCAGAGGATGTCCTCGATGACCGCCGCGCGCCATTGGTCGTCTTCGCTGCGCTCGACCCCCCGTGCGCCCGCAAGCTGCCGCCCCGACAGGCGCATTCGGTAGCGGCCGGAATTTTTTTCGTTCTGAACGAGCAGGCCCGGAAACTGGCTGATCGCCGAGGCACCGAGGCCGATCAGGATCTCGGCGCTGTCGTCGGTGAAGCCCTGGAAGTTTCGCCGCAGCGTCCCGTTCCGCGCCGCGCGGGCCATGCCGTCGGCGGGCAGCGCAAAATGGTCGAAGCCTACCGGCTCGTAACCGGCAGCGGTGAACAGCCGATGCCCCAGCGCCGCCATCTCGAACCGCGCTTCGGATCCAGGCAGGGCGGTGGCGTCGATCTGGCGCTGGCGCGGCAACAGGCTCGGCACATGGGCATAGCCGAACAGCGCCACCCGGTCGGCGCCGTGCGCAATGGTGCGCTCGATACTGTCCGTCAGGGCCGCGTTCGTCTGGCCCGGCAGGCCGTACATCAGGTCGAAGTTCAGCGACGACACCCCGGCCGCGCGCAAGTCCGATACGCAGGCCGCGATCAGTTCCTCGTCCTGCACCCGGCCGATCGCGGCCTGGAGCGCGGGGTCGAAGGTCTGCACGCCAAGGCTGGCCTGCTCGATGACCGCATCGCGGAGGACGCCGACCCATTCCGCGTCGTGGCTGCGCGGGTCGAGCTCGATGGAGGTCCGCGGACTGTCCGCGCCGAACCAGACCGTCAGGTCATAGAGCAGGCGAACGAGCTCGAACGGGCGAACGGCGTTCGGGCTGCCGCCACCAAAGGCGATGCGCCGGACCGTCAGGCGCTTTGGCCCGATGACCGACCCAACGAGCGCGATCTCCGCCGACAGCGCAGCGAGGTAGGACGTCAGCCGCGCGCGGCGGTTCGCGCGGGCCGTGTTGCAGCCGCAGTACCAGCAGATCTTCTCGCAGAACGGGATGTGCAGGTAGAGCGAGACGTCCGCGCCGTCGGGAATGTCCCGAAGCGCCTGCATCTGCGCGTCCGCACCGACCCCTACGCCGAACTCCGCCGCGGTCGGAAAAGAGGTGTAGCGCGGTACGGGCCGGTCGAGGAGGTCGGGGTGATAGGTCCACATAGGGTTCCCTTTCGCAGGCGCGGGGGGCTTTGCCTTGACCATCGTCAATCGCCCGCCCTTTGGTGAGGCGCAGCGCTTGCAACAGTGGTAATCTCGTCATCCTCATCATCGATCAGGACACGCAGCGCGGCGCCGTCGAGATCGTCGAACTGATCGCGGCGCAGCGCCCAGAAGAATGCGAACAAGGCGCCGATCCCGAGGCCGAGCGCGACCGGGATGAGGAGCGCAAGACCGTTCACTTCGCCCTTCCCAAACGGAGGGCGTTGCCCACGACGAGAAGCGAGGACAGTGACATCGCAACCGCTGCAACCAGGGGCGTGACGAAACCCGCCATCGCCAGCGGCACGGCGAGCGCGTTGTAGAGGATGGCGAGGCCGATATTCTGGCGCACGATCCGCATGGTCTGCCGCGCCGTGCGGAGTGCCTCCACCACCTGCCGGGTTCCGGTTCCGAGGTAGACGATATCCGCCGCCTGCTGCGACACGTCGCTGGCCGCTCCCGGTGCCATCGATGCATCCGCCGCTGCGAGCGCCGGGCTGTCGTTCAGGCCGTCGCCGACCATCAGAACCGCCCGGCCCGCCGCCTGCTGGTCCCGGATCACCGCCAGCTTCTCCGCAGGCCGCGCACCAGCAATGCCGTCTACGGCAAGCGCGCCAGACAGCCGCTCGACGGCGGCGCTGTCATCGCCGGACAGGATCGACACATTGAGCCCTGCGCTGCGCAGCTGGGCAACCGTATCGGCTGCGTCCGTGTGCAGGCTATCCTCGAACCGGATGATCCGGTCCGGCCAGCCCGCAAGAGAGAAAATGACAGCAGTGCCGGACCCATGGCCCCGGGGCTTCCCGAGCCGCGCGGCGGCCCCCGCCACCCTGCCGGAAACCCCCTCGCCAGGCTCTTCCCGTACATCATCTGCGATAACGGGTGTGGTTTCGTCCGCCTGTAGCTGCGCACTGATCGCAGCGGACAGGGGGTGAGCGCTTGCCTGCGACAGGCCGAGAAGCGCCGCGCGTTCGAGCGGCGATAGCGCGCCGAGGCCCTGCGGCACGGGCTGGCCGCGGGTAAGGGTGCCGGTCTTGTCGAAGATAACGCTGCGAACGCCCGCCAGCCGCTCCAGCGCGCTGCCGTCCTTCACGAGGATGCCCGCCTTCATCAGGCGGCCGCAGGCGACGACCTGCGCTGCCGGGACGGCGAGACCGAGCGCGCATGGGCAGGTGATGATGAGGACCGCGGTGGCGATCAGAAGCGCCTGATGCGCGCCGGCCCCCGCGAAGAACCAGCCGGCAAAGCTGAGCGCGGCGAGGATGTGGACGACCGGGGCGTAAAGTTCGGCGGCGCGGTCGGCGAGGCGCACGAAGGCGGATTTCGACTGCGACGCCGCCTCCATCAGGGCGCTCATTTCGCCGATGGTGTCATCGTCGCCCGCGCGCGTGATCTTCAGGGTCAGCGGCCCGGTCAGCGCCAGCGCGCCTGCTGGCAGGGTGTCGCCCACCCGCGCCTCGACCGGGCGGCTTTCGCCGGTCAGCAGGGACAGGTCGACGAGGCCGATCCCGTCCGTAACGCACCCGTCCGCCGCCAGCCGTTCCCCTGCCGGGACCAGCATCGCCATGCCGGGGGCCAGCTCGTCGGCTGGAAGCCAGCGCAGGGCCCCGTCCGCGCCGCGCACCCGCGCGCCGTTCGCGCGCTGCCGCACAAGGCTGCGCACGCCGTCCTCCGCGCGGCGGCGGACCATGCGGTCGAGCGTGCGTCCGGCGAGGAGGAAGAAGAGCAGCATGACCGCGCCGTCGAACCAGGCATGCGGTCCGTGCGTCGCGGTCTCGTAAAGGCTCATGGACGTGACGAGGAGGAGGCCCACGGCGATGGGTAGGTCCATGTTCATACGGCGCTGACGCAGCGCGGAAAGGGCGGAGGTGAAGAAGGGCCTGCCGGAATAGGCGATGGCCGGAATGGCGATCAGGGCGGAGAGCCAATGGAAGAGACTGCGCGTTGCCTCCGCAGCGCCCGACCAGATACTGACCGAAAGCAGCATCACGTTCATGGCGGCAAAGCCAGCGACGGCGGTGCGTTTCAGAAGTTCGGCGCTTTCGCGGTCTCCGCCCCCCGCCGCTGCCGCCGCCGCGATCGGCTGCGCGTCGAAACCGAGGCCCGCGAGGCGCGCGACCAGGTCTGGCACGGTGAGGGCAGCGCTGTGGGTTACAGTCAGCGTCTTGCCGCTGAACCGCACGCGGGCGGACTTTATGGCGGCGGTTCCGGCAAGCCCGCGCTCGATCTTGGCGATGCACCCCGCGCAG
This sequence comes from Pacificimonas sp., assembly GCA_036351775.1. Classification (GTDB taxonomy): domain Bacteria; phylum Pseudomonadota; class Alphaproteobacteria; order Sphingomonadales; family Sphingomonadaceae; genus Pacificimonas. The sequence continues at coordinate 115,459 of JAZBPX010000045.1, forward strand.
CTGATCCCCGGCACGACGAAGCGCGTTTCCTTCAGCGCTTCTGCAGCTGGCGCGCTGCCGGCAGGAGCCACTGAACCATCGAGGGGGATCGCCGTGACGGTCATGACAGACGCAGCAACAGTCGGCGGCTGTTTTCACCATCGGTGATCGTCATGCGGACCTGCCAGCGGCCCGGCGCGAGCGGAGCGGCGAAACTGCCGTCGCCAAGAGGTGAGAAGGTAAGCGGATGCGCGGCTTCGGTGCCGACGGGCGGACGAGCCTCTGCCTCGATATGAACGCCAGAGAGAACCTGCCCAGCCGACGATGCGCGGATCACCAGGCGCTCTCCGTCATGGCGATGCTCGACCTGCCAGCCGAGCGCCTCGTCCGCGCGCGCCTCCGCCAGCCAGTCATTGTAGCGCTGGCTGGCGACATAGCTGTTGTCGACCACCGTGCCGCCAAATGTACCGCTGGCCATGAAGGCCATAAACATGTTCACGGCGATGACCGAGCCGAAAAAGGCGACGAAGATCAGCGCCACGCGGCGACCGGTCAGCGTGCGGCCCTTGGCAGCAGGGGCGGTGCTGGCATTCCTGGCAATGCTCATTGACCGGGCCTTTCAAAGGTAACTTCGGTGGAATCGACGCCGCCATCGTCATCAAGAGCGCGAAGGGTCAGGCCAAAGGGCTCGCGGTCCGCGCCCTCGCCCGGTGCGGCGACGAAAACGGGCACGGCCTTCACGCTGTCGGCAGGAACCAGCGTCCGCACGGTCCGCTCCGCATCGGCGCGCGAGCCGCCGCCCTGCCAGATGACGGCGCCGTCAAGGCCGGTCAGGCCGATCTCCATCAGGCGCGGACGGGTCTGCATATTCCGGATCTTGACGGTGAAGTCGTTGCGCACGTCACCGTCGGCGAGCTGTACATAGGGCGGGTTGCGGTCAGGCTGCGCGGCAATGTCGAGGCGCGCCCGGGTACCGACGGCAAACAGCATGGCGAGGCCGATGGCGGTCCAGATTACCAGGTAAATGATCGTTCGCGGGCGAAGGAGATAGGTCCAGGTCGGCGGCGCGGTCTTCCCGGCCTCCTCCAACTCCTGCTGTTCCAGCGTGGTATAGTCGATCAAGCCGCGCGGCCGGTCGATCTTCGCCATTACGTCGTCGCAGGCGTCGATACACAGCGCGCAGGTGATGCAGCCGATCTGCGGCCCTTCCCGAATGTCGATTCCGGTCGGGCAGACGCTGACACATTTGTTGCAGTCGATGCAGTCGCCCCAGACTTCGTCCGGGCCGCGCTCCTTCTTCATGCCCTTCGTCCGGGGTTCGCCGCGCCACGCCCTGTAGGTGACGATCAGCGACTTCTCGTCCAGCATGGCGGTCTGGATACGCGGCCAGGGACACATGTAGATGCAAACCTGTTCGCGGAGGAACCCGCCCAGGATGAACGTGGTCATCGTGAGGACGAAAACCGTGGCATAGGCAACCGTCGCCGCCTGCCCCGTCACGAAATCGCGCGCGAGGGTGGGTGCGTCGGCAAAGTAGAAGATCCAGGCACCGCCGGTCAGAACGGCGATCACCAGCCAGACGCTCCATTTCGAAAGGCGCTTTGCGATCTTCCGCGGCGTCCACTTCGCGCGCTGCAGCCGAATCTGTGCATTGCGATCGCCGTCGATCCAGCGTTCGACATGCTGATAGAGATCGGTCCACACCGTCTGCGGGCAGGCATAGCCGCACCAGGCGCGCCCTACCGCGGAGGTCACGAGGAACAGGCCAATCCCCGCCATCACCAGAAGGCCGAGAACATAGTAGAATTCGTGCGGCCAGATCTCGATGCCGAACATGAAGAAGCGGCGATTGCCGAGGTCCACCAGAACCGCCTGGTCCGGCGCGTAGGGCCCCCGGTCCCACCGCAGCCACGGGGTAATGTAATAGATCGCCAGCGTGACGATCATGATGCCCCACTTCAGGTTGCGGAAATTGCCGCGCACCGCCTGCGGAAAGACACCCTTGCGCTTCTCGTAAAGCTGCGGCGCCTCCGGCTCTGTCAGAATGTCAGGGCCGCTCATCGACATCCACGGCCGGGTTTTCGGCCACCTCCACGAAGTTTTCACCGCCGCCCAGCGAATGGACGTAGACGGACAGCATCTTGATCTCGGCAGGATTGAGGATCTCGCCAAAACGCGGCATCACGCCGAAGCGGCTGTTCCAGAGCGTTTCTCGGATCGACTGCACGTCGCCGCCGTACAGCCAGATCGCGTCGGTCAGGTTCGGCGCGCCCTGCTCGCGGTCGCCCGAACCGTCCGCCATGTGACAGGTGGCGCACTGCTGCTGGAAGATCGCGGCCCCGCGGGCGGAGGCTTCGTTCGCCGGATCCTGCCCGCTGATCGCGCGCACATGGGCCGTGACGTCGTTGATCTGCTGTTCGGTCAACAGGCCGTCATTGCCGAAAATAGGCATCATCGACTGGCGCGTCTCGTCATGCTCCGGATTCCGAATGCCATGTTCCAGCGTGTATTCGATTGCCTTCAGATCGCCGCCCCACAGCCATTCGTCATCGTTCAGGTTGGGATAGCCGATACCGCCCGCCGCGCCGGTGCCGTGGCACTGGACGCAGTAGGTCTTGTAGAGGCTTTCGCCGCCGACCTGCGCGAACCGCAGCAGTTCGGCATCGGCAGGGATGCGCTCGATCGGCGTTGCGGCAAGGCGGCGCAGGACCGGTGCGCGGCGTTCGCGTTCTTCGGCCAGTTCCTCGGCAAGCTGCTCTTCGCTCGACCAGCCGAGAAGACCCTTCGTGTAGCCGGTGATGCCGGGCCAGGCCGGATAGGCGAACGTATAGAGAATGCCCCAGATAACGGTGGCGTAAAAGGTCCACAGCCACCAGCGCGGCAGCGGCGTGTTCAACTCCTCGATGCCGTCCCACTCGTGCCCGACGGTTTCGGTGCCGGTCGGTTCGTCGATGCGCTTGTTTTCCGTGGTCTCTGCCATCTTACTGATCCTCATCGAAAATCATCTGGCGAGCGCGCTCGTTCCCGCGCCGGGAGCGCGGCAGGAACACCCAGCCGCACAGGATCAGGTACAGCACCACCATCGCGGCCAGGCCGTAGCTGTCGGCAAAATGCCGGAACGCTTCGTAGGAGATTTCCCAGCTCATTGGCTCAGCTCCTCGAACGGCTCGGCGAACTCGAAATCGATCTGTGTGCCGAGCATCTGCAGGTAGGCGACCAGTGCATCCATTTCGGTAATGCGGCGGGGGTCGCCGTCATAATCGCGGACCTGCGCGCCGGGGTAGAATGCCTGCAGGTCGGGGCCGAACCCGTCTGCATCGGCCTGCAGTTTCAGATGCTCAGCCGCCGCCTCGATCTGCTCGTCGGTATAGGGAACGCCGACCCGCCGCAGCGCCGCCAGGTGCGCACCGGGATCGTCGAGGTCCAGGGAACGCTTTGCCAGGAAGGCATAGGTCGGCATGATCGATTCCGGCACGACCGACCGGGGATCGATCAGGTGCTGGACATGCCATTCGTCGGAATAGCGACCGCCGACGCGCGCGAGGTCCGGACCGGTGCGCTTCGACCCCCACTGGAACGGGTGGTCGTACATGCTTTCCGCCGACAGGGAATAGTGGCCGTAGCGGTCTACCTCGTCGCGGAACGGGCGCACCATCTGGCTGTGACAGCCATAGCACCCCTCCCGGATATAAATGTTGCGGCCCGCCAGTTCGAGCGGGGTGTAGGGTCGGACGCCCTCCACCTCCTCGACCGTTTCCTCGATCCAGAACAGGGGCGCGATCTCGACGATACCGCCGATAATGACTGCGATCAGTGAGAACACCGCCAGCAGCGTGACGTTGCGTTCGAGTTTCTTGTGCTTTTCGGTGAAGGAGGTCATCGAACCCCTCTCCTTATTCTGCGGGCTGCGCGACCGCGGGGCGGTCGGCAGCTTCGTCATAGGGCGCGCTTCGCATCGGCTTCTCGTCGCGGACCCGGCCCGCGATCGTCATCCAGATGTTGAAGACCATGATCGCGGCACCGGCGAAGTAGAGAAGGCCGCCGGTCGCCCGTACGAGGTACATGGGCAGCATGGCCTCCGTGACCTCAGAGAAGGCGTAAACCAGGTAGCCGTCGGCGCCGTATTCGCGCCACATCAGGCCCTGCATGATGCCCGCGACCCACATCGACGCGGCGTAAAGAACGATGCCGACCGTCGCGAGCCAGAAGTGCCAGTTCACCATGCGCAGCGAATAAAGCCGCTCCTGCTTCCAGAGGCGCGGTACGAGGAAATAAAGCGCCGCGAAGGTGATCATGCCGTTCCAGCCCAGCGCGCCGGAATGGACGTGCCCGACCGTCCAGTCGGTATAATGCGACAGGCTGTTGACGCTGCGGATGGATAGCATCGGCCCCTCGAACGTGGACATGCCGTAGAAGGCGAGCGCCATCACCATCATGCGGATGATTGGATCGGTGCGGATCTTGTCCCACGCCCCGTTCAGCGTCATCAGGCCGTTGATCATGCCGCCCCAGCTGGGCATCCACAGCATGATCGAAAACACCATGCCAAGCGTCTGCGCCCAGTCGGGAAGCGCGGTGTAGTGAAGGTGGTGCGGACCCGCCCAGATGTAGAGGAAGATCAGCGACCAGAAGTGGATGATCGACAGGCGGTAGCTGTAGATCGGCCGGTCCGCCTGTTTCGGCACGAAATAGTACATCATGGCCAAAAAGCCGGCGGTCAGGAAGAAGCCGACCGCATTGTGCCCGTACCACCACTGCGTCAGCGCGTCCTGAACGCCCGCAAAGGCGGAATAGCTCTTCGACCCCAGCAGGCTGACCGGCATCGAAAGGCCGTTCACCAGGTGCAGCATCGCGACGGTCAGAATGAAGCTGAGGTAGAACCAGTTCGCGACGTAGATGTGTGGTTCGGACCGCTTTACGATGGTGCCGATGAAGACGGCGGCATAGGCGACCCAGACGATGGTCAGCCAGATATCCACATACCATTCCGGCTCGGCATATTCCTTCGACTGCGTAATGCCGAGGAGATAGCCGGTGGCCGCGAGGACGATGAAGAGCTGGTAGCCCCAGAACACGAAGCGGGCGAGGCCGGGAAAGGCGAGGCGCGCACGGCAGGTGCGCTGCACCACGTAAAAGCTCGTCGCCAGCAGCGCGTTGCCGCCGAAGGCGAAAATCACGGCTGACGTATGGAGCGGGCGAAGGCGGCCGAAGTTGAAATAGGGTTCGACGTTCAGCACGGGAAAGGCGAGCTGCAGAGCGATCAGGAGGCCCGCGGCAAGGCCCGCGATTCCCCAGAAGGACGTTGCGATCACGCCCCAGCGGATCGGCTCGTCATCATAAAGGCCGGGATCGGGCGGGGCCCGCAGGATGCGGCCCGAGACCTTCTCGAAATCCGTATTCGACAGCGTGACCCACGCCACGACCAGTGCCGCCGCCCCGATGATCGCCATGTGGATGGCAAAGCCGCGGTCCGCCGACAGCAGAACCGCCAGCATGGTCAGCAGGAACAGGCTGAACCAGCCGAAGGCCCTGGCTACGATTACGTCCATGAACTGCGCCCCCGCAGATGCGGCGCCCGAACTGCCGGACGCACCTAGAATGGGCGCAATCTGATGCGGTACGCGGCCCGGTTATTGACCGCGGTCAAACTCGCGCCACGAAATGCTGCAGCGCCGCAAAAAAAAAGCGCTGCGCCGCGGCGGTTCGGGACGCCCAGCCGGTCCTGTACCGGCTACACGACAATGTCCCCGTTCGCGTAAAATTCGCGTAAAAGAAGAAGGGTGCCGCGCCTGGCAGCGCAGCACCCTTCGGTTCCTGAGCGCGGCGGGCTGGTTTCCCTGCACGCCGCAGAGGGCGGCCTCTACTGACCCTGGCCGAGGGAGTAGCCCGCCTCGCCGTCGAAGCTGTAGAGCTGTTCGGTCTTTACGAAATCGATCCCGGCGAGCGTCAGGCGGCGCTGCAGTTCGACGACCATGGCGCGGTTCATCGTCAGGTGACCCTGCGGCTGAAAGCGGCAGCGCCAGTGATCGGTGCAGAAGGTGGCCGGATTGCCGTTCGGCCAGACCTTCACCCCGCGGTTGGTGATCATCTTCAAAGGCAAGAGACCGGCGGTTGCCACCTGGATGTCGCGGGCCAGCGCGTCAGGGTCAGCCTCGCTCATGACGAAGATGTCGACGCCCTCCAGCTTGCGCTCGGCCTTCGGCCTGCTGCTGCGAGACGGGGCGGACGAGCCGGCGGCCCGCTTGCCGTCCTCATAGTCGACCGCGGCGAAGGTGCCGGGCTTCTGGTCCAGCCGCTCTATGACCGCATCGGCAAAAGCTTCGGTGCCGAGCTTCGCTTTCGAAACGCCCTCGCGGTAGATGTCGCCCGGGTGCAGGCCGTCCTCGATGGTCTTGAGCCAGGCGTTGTGAATGCGGCTGGCCACCTTGCCCTGCCCCAGATGCGTCAGCATCAGGACACCGGCGAGGATCAGGCCCGAGGGGTTCGCGACGCCCTGTCCCGAAATGTCCGGGGCCGAGCCGTGGATCGCCTCGAACATCGACAGCCGCTCACCGATGTTGGCGGAAGCGCCAAGACCGACGGAGCCGGTCAGTTCAGCGGCAATGTCGGACACGATGTCGCCGTAGAGGTTGCTGGTCACGATCACGTCGAAATCCTGCGGCCGCGCGGCGAGGCGGGCAGCGGCGATGTCGATGATCATGTGGTCCTGCTCGATCTCCGGGTACTCTTTGCCGATCTCGGCGAAGACATCCTGGAACAGGCCGTCGGTCAGCTTCATGATGTTGCTCTTGGTAAAGCAGGTGACCTTCTTGCGGCCGTTTGCCTTTGCATATTCGAAGGCGTGGCGGACGATCCGCTCACAGCCCGGACGGCTGACCAGCTTCAGGCACTGATAGACCTCATGCGTCTGGCGGTGCTCGATGCCGGCGTAGAGGTCTTCCTCATTCTCGCGGACGATCACAACGTCCAGCTCCGGATGCAGCGTGGAAACCGCGGGGGCGAGAGACCGGCACGGGCGAACATTCGCGAACAGGCCAAGCGTCTTGCGAAGCGTTACGTTCAGGCTCTTGTAGCCCGAGCCGAGCGGCGTCGTGATCGGCCCCTTGAACAGGGCGTCGGCCTTCGCCAGCACCTCCCACGCCTCATCGGCGATGCCGGAGGAATGGCCGGACAGGTAAACCTCTTCGCCAACCGCGATCGGCACGGCCTCGAACTTTGCGCCTGCATCGTCGAGTACGCGGAGCGCGGCATCCATGATCTCCGGTCCGATGCCGTCGCCATGCGCGATTGCAATACGCGGCAGGGTGCGGGCTTGGATCGTCTGGGCGGTCGCTTCGGCGGGGATGGTGGCCATGATGTGCTGCTCCTGTTTGCTATGTTCTCGACCTAAAAAGCGCGCCTTCCAAATGGAAATTGATAATCGAGAAGACTTCCATTAAGAATCTCAATAGTGAGCGCATATGATCTCAATCCTGCCTGCCTTCGCGCCTTCGTGACGGTCGCCGAAGTCGGCAGCTTTACCGCGGCGGCGGAGCGAGTGGGGCGCGGCCAGTCCGCCATTTCGCTCCAGGTGAAGCGGCTGGAGGATCAGCTTGGCGTTGAGCTGCTCGACCGGCGCACCCGCCAGATCGGGCTGACCCCGGCCGGTGAGCGCCTGATCGACCAGGCGCGGCAGATCCTGGCGCTGCACCGCAGTCTCGCCGCCAGCGCGGCAATGCCGGAAGTCTCCGGGGCGGTGCGGCTCGGTGTGC